>NZ_WKYV01000050.1 GCF_009677585.1 Lactonifactor sp. BIOML-A5
AAGAGCCTGTTTAAAAAGTGACATTTTCTAAAGTTAATATAGCCTATAAAAAGTGACATTTTCTAAAGTTATTGACATCGGAAGGAACTGGAGGCCAGTGCCCCGAAAACGCAAAAAATGATGGCTGTATGCAATACATAATTTATGTATTGCATACAGCCACCCATTTTTCTAAAATCAATGATTCAGCTCTGTAAGCCAGGACTTGTTACTGCCTGGTCAGATAATAATGCAAACCATGCCGCCTTTGCTGTCATTTACAATTTTCTGCATAGTATCCTGGAGTTTTACCTGACTTTCGTCGCTGATCTGTACGAGCTTTGTGTGGATTCCGTCTTCTACCAGCTGCTCAATGGATTTTCCAAAGATATTTGTCTGCCAGATGCTTTCCTGGCGCTGTTCCCCGGCTTTGATATAAGCAATCAGATCTTTTGCCTGTTCCTCGCTTCCCACAATAGGAGCAATCTCCGTTTCAATGTTTGCTTTTATCATATGAATGGACGGACTCGAAGATTTTATTTTAACTCCGTATTTATTGCCCTGCTTAATGACAACGGGTTCTTCCAGTACAATTTCACTGCGATCCGGAGTCACCACGCCGTACCCTTTCCCCCTCACAGAAGAGATGGCATCCTGAACTTTAATGTACTCTTCGTGCATTTTGGAAAGCTCTTTCATGGTGTGAATCAGCTGGTATTCGTCAGAAATGTTTACCCCAGTCATTTCGCTCAATATCTCGTAATAGTATTTTTCATCCATTTCCAGATGTACCTTTACCTTGCCTGTGGCAAGATCTACCTGATCAATAACAGCTTTATTAATGTAGGAAGAAGCCATCTGGAGATTATCCTTCGAGATATCTCTGACATACTTCACCTTTCCCAGCAATTCCTTAATATTAGCAATCAGGTCAGACTTCAGATAGTGGCTGGGAGGCAGCATCTCCACCCATTTAGGTATGTAGAATTCCAGCTGTACCACCGGAAATTCATAGAGTACCTTTTCCAGAATCCTTACAATATCATCTTTTCTTAATTGTTCGCAGTTGACACTAATCACCGAGGCATTGTATTTTTTCTGCAGAGACTGTACCAGCTGCACGGTCTCTTCTTTATATGGCTTTTGAGAGTTTACCAGCACCAGAAATGGTTTCCCCTGTTTTTTTAACTCCTGGATTGTCTTTTCTTCACTGTCTATGTAATTGTTTCTGGGGATTTCACCGAAGGAACCGTCACAGGTAACCACAAGACCTATGCTGGAATGTTCCTGAATCACCTTTTGGGTCCCTACCTCTGCCGCCTGGTGGAAGGGAATCTCATAGCTGAACCAGGGTGTTTTGACCATGCGTTCTTTTTCCTCTTCCATATTTCCGGTTGCTTCCGGAACCATATAGCCCACACAGTCTATCAGTCGTATCTTTGCTTTCACATCATCACTCAGTGTGACTTCTGTTGCCTCTTTGGGAATGAATTTCGGCTCTACGGTGGTGATCAGCTTTCCTGAACCGCTCAAGGGCAGCTGATCTCTTACCTCTGCCTGCTGATCCTCCGGCATATTCGGCAGGGCAACCAGTTCCATAAAGCGGCGGATGAAAGTAGATTTCCCGGTACGCACCGGGCCTACTACGCCGATGTAGATCTCCCCTTTTGTGCGGGCTTGTATATCTTTATACACATTATATGTATCCATTCAAAATACCCCCTTGTTATACTGATACAGTATATGCAAGGGGGTACTCTTTCTATGACACTATTTTAAACCAAATTGCCCGCCGGGCTGAGTTTACTTCTCTCCAGGCATCTTCCAGGCGTGGTGGTCTGTGTGCAGCAGTTCATGGGAACGGTGTGACAAAGGTCTCTGCAGATAACATTCGTAGCACTTCTGAACCGATGGATTTTCGTGTGAAAATCTAAGATCACTCACCTTATCCAGGCCGTAGAGATTATCGGCACGGACGCCGGCCAATTCTTCTCCATCTTTAATTGGCTGGCCGCCTCCGCCGGAGCAGCCGCCGGGACATGCCATGATTTCCACAAAATCATACTGTACTTTGCCTTTCTGCAGAGCACGGAGCAGCTTTCTGGTATTGCCCAGACCGCTGGCCACAGCAACCTTAAGCGGAGTTCCGGCCAGGTCAAAGGTGGCTTCCTTCCAGCCGTCCATTCCTCTCACCTCTTTAAAGGCATCGGGATCGGGATTCGTCTTTGTCACAAGGTAATAAGCGCTCCTAAGAGCAGCCTCCATAACGCCTCCGGTAGCCCCGAAGATTACACCCGCACCTGAGCCCACGCCCAGAGGCATGTCAAACTCTTCCTCCTCCAGGTTTGCCGCAACGATATGTTCCGCACGGATAAGACGGTCTACCTCTCTTGTGGTTAATACAACGTCGACATCCTGGCCTGCTCCCGCATCATTCATATTAGGCAGAGCACATTCATGCTTCTTGGCCAGGCAGGGCATGATAGATACGGAGAAGATCTTTTCCGGATCAACGCCCAAAAGATCTGCATAATAGCTCTTGGCCATTGCGCCGAACATTTGCTGAGGTGACTTTGCGGAGGACAGCTGATCTACCATATCCGGAAACTGGGATTTTGCAAAGCGCACCCATCCGGGACAACAGGAAGTAAACATTGGGAATTTTTCTTTCTCTTTATTTTCCAGACGTTTCAGGAATTCACTGCCTTCTTCCATTATCGTAAGGTCAGCCGAAAAGTTCGTGTCAAATATATAGTCAAATCCCATCCTTCTCAGAGCGGAAACCAGGCGTTTCACCGTGGCGAATTCCCGTTCCAGCCCCAGACTTTCTCCCCAGGCGGCACGGACTGCAGGTGCAATCTGTACTACTGTTATTTTATCCGGATCAGCCAGCGCATCAAATACAACATCTGTATCATCCCGTTCTCTAAGAGCGCCTACCGGGCAGTGAGTGATACACTGACCGCAGAGTGCACAGTCAGAAGCTTCCAGCTTGCGGTTTCCGGAAACATCTACGGTTGTGCGCGAACCTGTATTTGCCAGGTCCCAGATGCCAAGGCTCTGCACCTTATCGCAGATCTGAATGCATCGCATACACTTAATACATTTCTTATAATTGCGGTACAGCGGAAAATCTTTTGTAGATTTGCTGTGGGGAAGCTGTGTTTCATAGGGAACATCCAGAATTCCCAGGTCATTGGATATTTTCTGAAGGTTGCAGTTTCCGCTTCTCACACAGGTGGGACAGTTTCCTTCATGCTGGGACAGAATCAACTTCACATTTGTCTTTCTTGTCTCCCTTACCTTAGGGCTGTTTGTATATACTGCCATCCCCTCTTCCACAACATTATTGCAGGAAGTAACCAGCTTTTCTTTTCCTTCTATTTCTACCACACAGACACGGCAGGCACCAATTTCATTGATTTCCTTCAGATAACAAAGGGTGGGGACAGGAATGCCGGCAGCCGCTGCTGCGTCAAGAATGGTAGTGCCTTCCGGCACTTCTACTACCTGATGGTCTATCGTCAGTTTTACCATTTGTCAATCCTCCCTCCTTTAAATACGCCGAATCCAAAGTGATCACAGCGCAGACACCGCTTGGATTCCTGACAGGCCTCCTCATGGGTCATACCGCACTCAATGAGTTCAAAATCATCCTTCCGTTCAGCGGCATCTCTTTCCTTCATATTTACCCGGCCGCAGGCGGGTCTGTCATCCAGGCGGATCTTCGGAATCTCCACATCGGTGGTAATCTTATGGTTGTAGCCCAGATACTCGTCAATGTTGGCGGCAGCCACCTTGCCCGCTGCGATTGCCCGGATCACCGTTGCCGGCCCGGTTACACAGTCTCCGCCGGCAAAGACACCGGGGATATCCTTGATACCGCTCCAGCTGAGGGCCTCAATTACGCCCCGCTTCACGGGGATTCCGTAAGCCTCAAAGGATTTAGATTCAATACCCTGGCCTATGGCCACCATAACGGTATCACATTCCAGACGCACTTTCGGAGCATCTGCCGCTTTTGGAGTGGGACGTCCGCCCCTCACCTCACCGATAATCTGAGGCTGTGCCCAGAGTGCGGCCACCTTTCCTTCCTCATCCTTCTCAATATGCGTAGGCGCCATAAGTTCCATCACTTCACAGCCCTCCGCAATGGCACCCTGTACTTCCTCGGGCATAGCCGTCATATCAGGAATCCTTCTCCTGTATACAATACGGACCCTGTCAGCCCCCAGACGCACCGCTGAGCGGGCCACATCCATTGCCACATTGCCTCCGCCGATTACAACAATATCCTTTCCAGTAAAGTCTGGAACCTCATTGTCTCCAATGCTTCTCAGAAGCTCTACCGCGGAGATTACCCCGTCCGCGTCTTCTCCCTCAATCCCAATCTTTTTATCAATATGGGCACCGATCGCTATGTAAACGGCATGGAACTGGTTGCGGATATCAACAATATTGGGGTTCTCACCAATGGTTACCTCTGTCTCTACCTTCACCCCGATAGACAGCAGGGTCTCAATCTCCTTATCCAGTACAGTTCTGGGCAGCCGGTAATTGGGAATTCCATACCGGAGCATGCCTCCCAGCTGCTTTCTCTGTTCAAAGATTGTAACCTCATGCCCCATCAGCGCCAGGTAATAGGCAGCACTGATGCCGCCAGGCCCGCCGCCGATCACGGCAACTCTTTTGCCCGTCTTAGGCGCAGGTGCGGGAAGCGGAACATCTCCTGCATGATCTACCGCATATCTCTTGAGTCCCCGGATATTGATGGCGTCGTCAATCATGTTGCGGCGGCATCTTGCCTCACAGGGGTGTTCACAGATCAGGGCACATACAGAGGGCATAGGATTGTCTTTGCGGATCAGGGAAACTGCATCTGCATACCTTCCTTCTGCAACCAGAGCAACATAACCGGGAATATCAACGCCTGCGGGACACAGTGCTACACAGGGTACCGGCTGATTCAGCTCGCAGGTACACCTGCCCCTTAATACGTGCTCTTCAAAATCTTCTCTGAATCCATTAATACTTTTCAGCACCATATTGGCTGCCTCGTATCCGATGGCACAGTCAGCGGAGTAATAAATGCCTCTGGCCGTCTTTTCGATTAAATCAATGGTTTCCAGGGTAGCATTTCCCTCCAATACATCCTCCATTAAACATTGCAACTGTCCTAATCCTACACGGCAGGGAACACATTTTCCACAGGTTTGCGCGTGACAGACCTTTAGAAAAGATACCGCTAAATCGACAGGACAAAGTCCCGGAGGACTGGCTACAATTCTTCGCTCCAGATCTTTGTAGAGTTCTTCTACTGTTGTCTGAGCTTTGTTTTGTGTAATTATACTCAGTCTACTCATGAGTACCTCCTTTCCAATCTCTTTCTGCTTTTTTTAACGCTTTGGGAAACTAGTTCCCTTTATTAAAACAGTTGCTCAGTGACTTCCCATTTCACCAGCCTGCTGTTTCCGGAATGTTAATTTTTTGACATATATTTTGTAAAAACAGGGCCAGCCGAAGCAGGCGAGCCCCATCTTTATACGTCTACACTGGTGTCTATGATTCCTGGTTATGTAATAACTGATGTACTTTGCCTTTTAATAATCCATCATACAGAGGAGCAATCAAAGGATTCTCGTCTGATTTCTTTATAATTGTTACATTGTCCGCATTATACAGCCCTTTTTCTCTGGCCGCTTTTGTGCGGTCGCCGGCTCTTGGCGGCTGTCCGCCTCCCATGATACAGCCCCTGCGGCAGGCCATTACTTCTATCAAATGGTAGTTGGCCTCCCCATTTCTAACCCGCTCCATTACGGTCCTGGCATTGGCCAGCCCGCTGACGATGCAGATATTAAGCTGTGTATCATTGTAGGGCAATGTAACCTCTTTGATTCCCTCACTGCCTCTTACCCCGCATTCAGAGATGGCATCCAGCTCTACTTTGCTGTGTCCCTCTGTCATTCGGCGCAGAACCGCCTCTGTAACACCGCCGGTCACACCGAATATCATGCCTCCGCCTGAGCTGAAGCCAAACGGCATATCACAGGCTTCGGGATCCAGCGTCTCAAATTCAATGCCGGAATTGCGGATCATACGGATTAATTCTGTGGTAGTGATCACTATATCAGTATCCTGTTTGCCTCTTGTAAAGCTGTTGGGACGGATTGCCTCCATCTTTTTCGCAGTACACGGCATAACAGAGACTACAATTGTTTTCTTTCCGCCGGAATTTTTAGGACTCCGGTAATATTCTTTGATTACAGCTGAAAACATTCCCTGGGGGGAGCGGCAGCTTGATATATTTTCAACAAATTCCGGATACTGGTCATGCACAAACTTTACCCACGCCGGGCAGCAGGAGGTAAGAAGCGGCAGATTCTCATTCTGCTCCAGTCTCTCCAGGAATTCTTCTGATTCCTCCATCACAGTAAGGTCGGCACTGAAGGCAGTGTCGTATACCTCATCAAATCCCATTCTGTGGAGAACATTCACAATTTTGCCCATCACGCTTCTGCCTTTTGTAAGACCGAAGGAATCTCCCACTGCCACTCTGACCGCCGGAGCAATCTGGGCAACTACCCTTGTATCCTTATCCGCCAGGGCGTCCCACACCTCATCCATATGCGTTTTAATGGAGATGGCACCGGTAGGACAATATACGCGGCACTGTCCGCAGTTTACACAGTCCGTTTCCGCCAGTGGTTTGTCAAAGGCCGGCATAACCATAGCCTCCGTGCCCCGGAAGGCAAATCCGAGTGCGCCGATTCCCTGAATCTCCTCACAAGCTCTCACACAGTCTCCGCAGAGAATACATTTGTTGGGGTCTCTTACGATAGATGGAGAACTGGTATCCAGAGGACGAATCTCCCTGGTATTCTCAAACCGGACGTTGGTAACGCCCATTCTGTGAGCCAGTTCCTGGAGTACACACTCCCCGCTCTTCACACAGGTCGTACAGTCTCTGCAGTGTGCTGCCAGCAGGAGTTCCACAATTAACTTTCTATATTTTTTGATCTTTCCTGTATTCGTATAGATTACCATTCCATCCCTTGGCTCTTCGGAACAGGATGCAAAGGTTCTGCCCCGGTCATCCTCTACTGTGCATAAGCGACAGGCACCAAAAGTAGATACTTCTGAATGGTAGCACAGGGTTGGCAGGGAGATACCCGCTTTCCTGATTACAGAAAGAACATTCCTTTCATCGGTAAATTCCACTTTTCTACCGTCAATCATCATATATCCCATGTCAAATCCTCCTATGCTTCAATATATACTGCATCAAATGCACAGTTATCCTTGCAGGCACCACACTTAATACAGAGATCGTTGTTGATGGTATACGCTTCCTTTAACTTACCTGTAATTGCCCCAACCGGACAGTTCTTCGCACATTTGCTGCATCCCTTGCAGAATTCAGGATTGATTTTAAAAGAGCGGAGAGCCTCACAGGTTTTGGATACACATTTCTTTTCCACAATATGCTCCACGTATTCGTCACGGAAGGTCCGCAGGGTACTTAATACCGGCAGAGGCGCGCTCTTGCCCAGACCGCAGAGAGCCATGCTCCGCACCATCTCAGCCAGCTCCTCCAGCTGATCCAGATCTTCCAGTTTTCCTTCTCCCTTTACAATCCGTTCCAGAATCTCCAGCATTCGCTTGGTTCCCTCACGGCAGGGAACACACTTACCGCAGGATTCTCTCTGAGTAAAGCTCATAAAGAACCTGGCGACCTCTACCATACAGGTATGCTCATCCATAACAACAAGACCGCCGGATCCTACAATTGCATCATATTTCTTTACAGAGTCAAAGTCCAGGCCAACATCCAGGTGCGGGGTGATCAGACATCCGCCGGAAGGTCCGCCGATCTGTACAGCCTTGAACTCTCCGCCGCCTTTGATTCCGCCGCCGATATCGTAGATAATCTCCCGGAGAGTAGTTCCCATAGGAACTTCCAGCAGTCCGGTATTCTCAATAGCTCCTGTAATAGAGAATGTCTTGGTTCCCGGGCTGCCTTCGGAGCCAATGCTGCGGAACCACTCAACCCCTTTGAGTATAATGTTCGGAACATTGGCAAATGTCTCCACATTATTCAGTACGGTAGGCTTTTCCCACAGTCCCTTCTCCACGGTTCTCGGAGGCTTCACACGGGGCATTCCCCTGTTTCCTTCAATAGACGCCGTCAGCGCACTTCCCTCGCCGCATACAAAAGCCCCGGCGCCCCGGTTAATATGAAGATGGAAAGAGAAATCACTTCCCATAATTTTATCCCCAAGCAGATGATACTCTTCCGCCTGAGCGATGGCCATCTTCAGACGGGCTACGGAAAGAGGATACTCCGCACGTACATATATGTAACCTTCCTGGGCACTTACTGCATACGCTGCAATGATCATACCCTCAATCATCTTGAAGGGATCGCCTTCCATTACACTTCCGTCCATAAATGCTCCGGGGTCTCCCTCGTCGCCGTTGCAGACTACGTAGCGTACTTTTTCCGGCTGCCTGGCTACCTGCTTCCACTTTCTGCCCGCAGGAAATCCGCCGCCGCCCCGTCCGCGGAGACCTGACTGGTCCACAACCTCCACCACTTCATCCGGTTTCATATCAAAAATAGCCTTCGCCAGCGCTTTGAAACCGCCGGAGGCAATGTATTCATCTATAGATTCTGCGTCTATATTTCCGCAGTTCTCCAATACAACTCTTGTCTGTTTTGCAATAAAGGGGATCTCCTTGGGTTTTGCAAAAGCCTTTTCACCCTTGTGATAGAACAAACGTTCAACCGGTTCACCCTTTAGTACGGTGCGTTCAAAGATCTCCCGGCAGTCCTCAAGCTGTACCTTCACATACTGATAGTGATAAGGTTCAATCCTGAGCAGGGGACCTAACTCACAAATGCCCTGACATCCGGTCTTTACAACACCAATGTGAGGAACATCCTTTTCCATCTCAACAGTTACACCCTCCAGATCTGCGCAGAGCTTTTTCATCTCATCGTAAATCTTCTGAGAACCAGTGGCAATACATCCGGTTCCGGCACATACTAAAATTCTGCAGTTGTAGGATTTGATCTCTTCAGATGCAGCTTTTCTCTGCTTTTCCAATTCTTTTCTGCTATTGATAATCATAAGCCTTCACCTCTCAGTTCTTCCACTAAAGCCAATGCTTTTTCAGGAGTCATATTAGGATGCACTTCATCATTCACAGTCAAGGTAGGAGCCAGTCCGCAGGCACCCAGACAGGATACTGTTTCAACAGTAAAAAGCATATCATCTGTGGTGTGCTTCTTCTGGCTTAAACCCAATTCTTTAAACAAAGCTTCCAAAATAGGTGTGGATTTGCGGACATGGCATGCAGTTCCGTCACATACTTTGATTATGTACCTGCCTTTCGGCTCAAAGGAAAAATTCTCATAGAAGGTCGCTACACTGTATGCCTTTGCTTCCTTCACTCCAATCTCTTTTGCCACGTAAGTAAGTAATTCCCCTGGCAGGTACCGGTATTCCCCCTGGATGTCCTGCATAATAGGAATGAGCGAACTGGCTTTTCGTCCATAATGTTCGATGAACTCATCTGTCTTGGTGTAATAAGACTGATCTAGCATTTGTTTTCCTCCTTAAATTTGGTGTTCTGCCCAATAATAAAAGAGCTATGTGCTGCCGCACCCCTAAAAATTATGTATAAATTGCACATGCCCTAAAAAGTATTATACCTTATTGCCAACTTTTTCACAACGAATTTTGATAAATTTTATTAACAATTTGTCCCCTCCGGCTGCTGTTCACACGCGCTTATCCCCGGAACCGTTTTTTGCAGCAGCAACCTGAACCAGTCATGGTCTGTGCAAAGTTTTTATCGCATTTTTGTGCACCCCCCGGCATGTGGGCAGACACCAAAAAGGACTGTTCTGCCTCGGTTGAAACAGTACAGTCCTCTTTTTTTTATGACTTTATTTTAGTTCAATTTCAAACAAATCCTTTTCCGGTATCTCCCTGGGAGAAGCCTTCACAAACTCTTCTACCTGCCTGGCCGCCTTTTCCACCTGGATATTGGTACCTGCACCTGCCACACATCCGCCGGGACATCCCATCCCCTCTATCAGACAGCCGTCAAGCTTTCCCGCTTTGGCCAGGTTCAGAATCTTTCTGCACTCAGCCAGTCCCTCCGCATGCTTAATATTCACCTGAATATCCGGATAATAAGCTTCCAGACACTTTTCAATCGCCTGTGCCACGCCACCGGCCACTGCATATCCCCGTCCGGCGCCCGTTGCATCGCCGTCTTCAAAAGAGGAGGCGTCCTGCGGATAGTCTTCCACCTGAATATCCCTGGCCAAAAACATACCGGCCAGTTCCTCAAAGGTGATCACAAAATCCACATCACTTCTCACCGCTTTTCTGGATGCTTCCAGCTTTTTCGATGCGCAGGGTCCGATAAATACAACCCTGGCATTGGGATGTTCCTTTTTTATGCTTCTTGCAGTAGCTACCATAGGAGTCAGCTCCTGGGAAATTTTGTCTATCATATCAGGAAAATATTTCTTTGCCAGAACGGACCAGGACGGACAGCAGGAAGTCAGCAGGAAGGGAAGCTCTCCTGTTGATACCTTTTCCGCATAGTGGTGGGCTTCACTGGCTGCCCCTATGTCAGCCCCTGCAGCCACCTCGTATACTTCCTGGAATCCCAGATCCTTTAAGGCCTGTTTCAGCATCCCCGGGGTAACATCCGGACCAAACTGTCCGATAAACGCAGGGGCAAGCTCCGCAATGATCTCCTCATTCTCTCTTAAGGCCTTGGCCAGCTGATAAATCTGAGATTTGTCTGAGATAGCCCCAAAGGGGCAGCTGACCATGCACATACCGCAGGAGACGCATTTATCTGTCTGGATGCTGGCTCTCCCCTGTTCGTCGCTTCCGATGGCATTCACCCCACAGGCACGTGCGCAGGGACGCTCCTTCCTGGATATGGCATCATAGGGGCATTTCGCTTTGCATTTCCCGCATTTAATACACTTTTCCTGATCGATATACGCTTTTTGATTTACTCTGCTTATGGCATCTTTGGGGCACACCTCCATACAGGGATGGGCAATACAGCCTCTGCACATATTGCTTACCTCATATTTTTTCGGCTCGCAGGCATCACAGGCAGATGGTATCACCTGCATTAGCGGCGGTTCATAATATTTCTCATCTATATTGCTCTCTTCAATCCCCTGGGTCAGATGTACCCATCGATTCTCCGGGCGCAGCGCCATCCCCATAGCCAGCCGGATTCTCTCACTGACAACCGCCCTTTCCCGGTAAATACTTTCCCGGTACTGGGGTTTCTCTGTCACAATTTTATAAGGAATAGCCTCAATGTCATCGTTCAATGACTCCGCGCTGGATTCAAATCCCAGCCTTGCAATCTCAGTAAATACTTTTCTTCTCAGCTTTGTTACAGGTGTTTCCAGTCCTCTCATAATAGTCCTCCTCTGATGCAGCCGTGTTTTCGCCAGGGGACATAGGTGCCCCGGGTATACGATATCATTCGCTTATACTATAGTATAGGAAGTATGCAAAATCAACCTTTCAGCTTGTTCTTTATTACATGCAATTTTTTCATCGCAAACATTTGTTCGAATTTATATTGCTTCTTTGTGTATATTATGGTATAATTTTATAAGAACATACGTTTGTATCTATTATCTTACAGGAGAGCCATTATGAATACAGCAAATCAACTTACACTTCAGGATAAATTAACTGTTTTGGCAGATGCCGCCAAGTATGATGTGGCCTGCACCTCCAGCGGAGTTGACCGCCGGGGACAGAAGGGAAGTCTTGGGAACTCCTGCGCGGCAGGAATCTGCCATAGCTTTGCGTCGGACGGAAGATGCATTTCCCTTCTAAAGGTTCTTCAAAGCAATGAGTGTATATATGACTGCAAATACTGCCCCAACCGGGCGTCTAATGACAAAGTGCGTGCCACCTTTACGCCGGAGGAACTCTGTACCTTAACCATAGAATTTTATAAAAGGAACTATATTGAGGGCTTATTTCTGAGTTCCGGTGTATGCAAGAACCCAACCTATACCATGGAGCTGATGTACCGCACACTTCTGCTTCTCCGCACCAGTTATCACTTTAACGGTTATGTGCATGTAAAAGCCATCCCCGGCGCCTCCCCGGAACTGCTTCTCCAAACCGGATACCTGGCAGACCGCATGAGTGTCAATATGGAGCTTCCTACCCGGGAGAGCCTGAAGGCACTGGCCCCCAACAAATCCTTTTCCGGAATTCTAAAGCCAATGGAGCAGATACAATCCGGCATCACCGGCTACCGCCTGCAGATAGGAAAAGATCCCCGCATGGAACGAAGCTTCTCCAACCGGTATCTGAGCAATACTATCTTTCAGTCCGGACCTTCCCCAAGACTTGAAACAGCCGTCCCTCCCTCGGTATCCCTGCCCGCGGGCGTGCGGCCGGTTCACCATACCGGGAACAAACCAGCTCCCTTTGTACCTGCAGGACAGAGTACACAGATGATCATCGGCGCAACCCCGGAGAATGACTTCCAGCTTCTTACTACTACCCAGCATCTGTATCAGCAGTATGACCTGAAAAGAGTATTTTTCTCCGCCTATGTGCCGCTCAACGAAGATTCCTGTCTGCCGTCTCTAAGTACTGCACCGCCTCTTCTCAGGGAACACAGGCTTTATCAGGCAGACTGGCTTCTCCGCTACTATGGTTTCCACGCCGAAGATCTGCTGAGCATTGAAAAACCCAACTTTAATATTCTTCTGGACCCCAAGTGTGACTGGGCCCTTCGCCATCTCGAGCTTTTCCCCATGGAGATCAACCGGGCCTCCTACGAAAATCTGCTTAAGATACCAGGGATAGGGATGAAATCAGCTTCCCGGATTGTCCAGTCCAGACGCCAGGGACTGCTGGATTTTGAGCATTTGAAACGAATGGGAATTGTGTTAAAGCGGGCAAAATATTTTATCACCTGCAAAGGGCGGATGATGTACCGCATTCCCATACAGGAAGACTTCCTTACCCGGCAGCTTACCGGAGAGGACGCCCGGACAAACTGGGAGATCGAGCATCCTCAAACTTACCGTCAGCTATCTCTTTTTGACGATATGAATCTTACGGTTTCCCCGACTGTTGAGGATGCGGCGAAAAGTCTCAGCGGTCAATTATAGAATTTATTGTAAGGAGCTGCTCTATGATTATATTTACCTGCAAGGATATATTCGAAGATATGATGACCTGCATCTATGATGCATGGGCAGAGGCCAATGCCATCGGACACAGCAGTGTGCGCCTTATGACAGAGCCTGCCGGAGATATGGAACTGTTCTGTGAATACAGACACGTAAACCCGGATCCCGAAAAAGTTCAGAAGGTCATACGCACAATACGGAAAAAGCTAAACTGGGAGGCTTATCAGCTGGTCTACAAATCAGCCATGTCCTTTGAAGCCAATAAACTGGACGCTATATATCGTTTTCTGATTCTCGGATTTGCCGCCGGTCCGCCGGTTCTTCAAATGCTGCAGGCGCCTCAGGTGATGACGGTTTTTGAACTGAGCAGAAAAGTCACCAATGAGGCCCACTTATTTCGGGAATTTCTCCGCTTTGAGCGCATGGATCAGGAAGTATTGATGGCCCGCATCTCACCCAAATGCAATATACTCACGATCCTGGGGCCCCAGTTTTCCGATCGCATGCCCTCTGAAAACTGGATGATTATTGATGACACCAGGAATCTGGCTGCCGTACACCCGGCAGACGGGGAATACTACCTCACCCCGCTTGGTCAGGAAGATCTGGAACAACTGAATGCCCACAGAGAGACCACAGATCTTTATGTTGCCCTGTGGAAATCTTTTTTCCGTACTATAGGGATACAGGAACGAAAAAATTATCAGTGCCAGAGAACCATGATGCCTCTCTGGTACCGCAAACACATGACAGAGTTTCTGCCCTAGGGGAATTCTATAAAGCAAAAAAGAACCTGGAAGGCCAGATTCTTTTTTGCTTCTCTATTCTGCTTACTCCTGAGTTCTCTTCGCAGCTTCTACCACATGGCCCACTAAGACAGAAGTGGTGACACTTCCCACTCCTCCCGGAACGGGAGTGATAGCTTCAACAACAGGTTCTGCCTTCGCGTAGTCAACATCTCCGCAAAGCTTCCCTTCTTCATTTACATTGATTCCCACATCCACTACAATCTGTCCCGGAGACAGATATCTGTCGTCTACAACTCCGGCCCGTCCGGCGGCTACGATTACCAGCTCTGCTTCCTTAACCACAGACGGCATATCTACCGTTCTGGTATGGCAGATGGTTACTGTGGCGTGCCTCTGAAGAAGCATCATAGCAGCCGGTTTTCCCACAACAAGGCTTCTGCCCACAACCACTGCCTTTTTGCCTTTGCAGTCGATTCCATAGTGATCTAAGATTTCCATACAAGCCTGAGGAGTACAGGGAGGGAAGCCCTGCTTTGTTCCTGCGAATACCCCTACCATAGATCCGTCGGTAATACCATCCACATCCTTTTCTGGCTTCAGGGCTTTAATAACAGCCGCTTCGTCCAGATGCTTCGGCAGAGGACGGAAGATAAGAATACCGTGAATCTTATCATCATTATTTACTTTGTCAAGTGTTGCCATTAACTCTTCCTGAGTTACATCAGCGGGAAGAAGGAATTTTTCATACTCGACACCGAGTGTTTCGCAGCGCTTCGTAGCTCCTCTCTCATAGGAGACGTCGTCAGGTCTTTCACCTACACGGATGATCCCCAATTTAGGCTGAATTCCTTTTTCTGCTAATCCTGCCACATCAGCCTTGATCCTCTCATTTAATGCTGCGGTTACTTCTTTTCCCAGTAATTGCTTTGCCATGTTTCTTCCCCTTTCCTATTTCAGTCTGCCAAGTACGCTCGCAAAAATTTCATCCGCTTTTTTCGGATAAACATCCAGCATATGATCTGCCTTTTTATTCAACTCTTCTGCATACTCTCTATTTTTCATAGACTTTGTGTTGATGTATACATTTAAGCTGGCACCTTCCAGAGCAGCTTTGCAGAAGGCTGCGCCTACACCGGCATCACTGATTGCCAGGGCAGAACCCTTTGCTGCAAACTCTGCAATAATGTCAATTGCCTCACAGCACTTTTCCATAATTTCCATCGGTACGGAGCATGCATCTTTTAAAACAATCTCCATCACTCTGGCCTTCTCAGCCTTTTCTTCTTCTGTCTCTCTCGGCATACCATAGGCCTTTGACAGGGGCTCGAAAACCTCCGCATCTTTTTCTACCAGTGTAAGCAAGTCTGCCTGCAGCTTATCGCATTTTGCCTTCAGCTCATACATCTCTTCTTCCACATCCGCATATTTCTTTTTGCCTACAGTCAAGCTTCCCACCATATTTCCAAGGGCAGTTCCGATGGCGCCCACCAGAGCAGAAGCACCGCCGCCGCCCGGCACAGGTGCCTTTGATGCTAATACTTCTACAAATTCATTACAAGGTACTGTTGAAAATCCCATGTTGTCCTCCTTAATGGTATGTAATATTTTTTAGGACGGAGAAAAAGTTCCTCCGCCCCGCTGAAACACGCAACTATGTGTAGAGTTCACAGTTTTCGTGTTATTACTACAGTTAGAATAATCCGGAAATCTTACCTGTCTCATCTACATCAATCTTCTCTGCCGCCGGTACCTTCGGAAGTCCTGGCATGGTCATGATGTCCCCGGATAATGCTACGATGAATCCTGCGCCTGCAGAAATCTTCAGGTT
>NZ_WKYV01000051.1 GCF_009677585.1 Lactonifactor sp. BIOML-A5
TGAAAAAGCCCGAATACTATGGGATTGTCTCTTCCTTGTATGTAAGGGGGCAAAAATCGATATTAACCGACAGCCCCCCTTTTTATAGGTTTTGTACTGTGATTTCCTCCCGTTTAAAGAAGTCTTTGAGCATATCATCCCAGGCATAATCCAGTGATTTATCCATTGTGAACACCTTCAGGGAGGTTCCGGTGGTGCAGGTAAGCTGACGGCCGTCATACTGGAAGTTCAGGAACAGGCCGTTGATCTCCTCAGGCCGGTAAGCTAGCTTCCTGTCTGTCAGCAGTACAGCAGTATGTTCCGGGGAGAGACGGAAAATGATTTTAAAATGCAGAGGAGTATGCTTTCCACGCATAATAGAAAAGCAGAAGGGTTTTACTTCTTTCCATAAAGTATAATCTCTCTCCTCAAGATGCAGAGAGTCTGCCAGGGAGGAGTCAAAAAATTCTTTGTGCAGGTTCCCGTCTATGGTAAAGGTCACATAGGTGGTAATCGAAGCTTCCACAAACCAGAAGGTATCAAAAGAGTTCCCGCCCAGTAATTTAGACATAAAATTCCTGATATCCAGGATATTCAGAGCAATCATTGGTATCTTTCCTTTCGAGTTAACTTACATACCGGATTATTATAAAACAAAAACTTAAAAAATCCTAGAGTTTTCCGGTAAAAAGGCCTTTTCAAAAAATATCTTTTGTGATAAGATAAAACATGGTATTTGATACTACATAGTATAGAAAAGAGGACGATATGAGTTATAAAGTTGTAATTGATAGCTGCGGAGAATTACCAGAAAGATTAAAGGCGGATCCACGCTTTGATAGAGCATCTCTGACTCTTACGGTAGACGGAGAAGATATTATAGATGACGAAACATTTGATCAGGCATACTTCCTGAAACGAGTGGCAGAAAGTCCTAACTGTCCAAAGTCTTCCTGTCCCTCTCCTGAAAGATATATGAAAGCATTTGAAAGCGACGCGGATCATGTGTATGCAGTCACACTGTCGTCAGAATTAAGCGGTTCCTATAACAGTGCAGTGCTGGGAATGAATCTGGTCCATGAAAAAAATCCGGAAAAGCAGATTTACGTGTTTAACTCCAGATCTGCTTCCGTGGGGGAAACCCTGATAGCCCTGAAGATTGAAGAATGCGAAGCCCAGGGAATGGATTTTGATGATATTATTGACACGGTTGAGGCATATATCGCGGAACAGAATACGTATTTTGTCCTGGAGAGCCTGGAAACCCTGAGAAAAAACGGAAGGCTCAGTAATCTGAAGGCTTTTGTGGCAACGGCCCTCAAGATTAAGCCTGTTATGGGCGCCACCGGCGAAGGGACCATCTGTCAGCTGGATCAGGCAAGGGGGATGAACAGGGCTCTTGTAAAAATGGTCGACTATGTAGTAGAGAAAGCATCGGACAGTGCGGGCAGGATTCTGGGTATTACTCACTGCAACTGTCCGGAACGGGCGTATATGGTGCGGGATGCCATTCTGCAGAAGATTAAGGTGAAAGATGTGATAATCATGGACACTGCAGGGGTAAGCAGTATGTATGCCAATGACGGAGGCATTATTGTAGTTCTGTAAAAAAAAGAATAAATTTTTTAAAAATGCTCATAAAAAAATGAGCATTTTTTTGTGAAATATAGTATAATAACTTCGTATGGTGTTCCATACGGAATAAATCTTATTTTAAAAAGGATAAGGAGATACGCATGAGTCAGGAAAAAGTAGATAAATATAAACAGGATAAAGCAAACCGGGAAAAGATTATGAAGAAACAAAAGCGCATCAGTATGCTGCAGAGGGCCGGTGTTGCTTTGGTATGCCTGGTCATTGTGGGATGGATTGGCTTTTCTGGGTACCGTTCTTTGACAAGAGAAGAAGGTGCGGCTGAACAGGTTACTACGGAGATGGATGTCACTGCAATTAATGATTATCTTCAGGGCCTGTCAGCAGCTGGAGAGGAATAATAAATGGAAAGACTTGTTGTGCTGGGAACCGGCAACGCCGTAGTGACCAAATGCTTTAATACCTGTTTTGTACTGGAACGGGATGAGAGGTACTGGCTGATTGACACTGGAGGGGGAAACGGAATTCTGGCTGCTCTGGAAAATGCAGAGGTACCCATTGCCGGTATCCATGATATTTTTATCACCCACGAACACTGTGACCACCTTCTGGGGATTGTGTGGATGATCCGCCTCATAGCCACCGGAATGAAAAAGGGCACTTATGAGGGGGAATGCAACATTTACTGCCATCCGGATCTCATAGAGACCATAGACACTATAGCACGGCTGACGATTCAGGGAAAATTCTATAAAATGCTGGGAAAGAGAATTTTTTTGGTTCCTGTGGAGGATGGAGAGCATAGAAACATTATTGGCTATGATGTGGAATTTTTTGATATTCACTCAACAAAGGCAAAGCAATTCGGGTTTACCACGGTACTGAAAAACGGTAAAAAGTTAACCTGTGCCGGGGATGAACCATATAATGATGCCAACGAAGTGCAGGTGCGTGGCAGCGCATGGCTGCTTCATGAGGCATTTTGTCTCGATTCCCAGGCGGATATTTTTAAACCCTATGAGAAGCATCACAGCACAGTCAAGGATGCCTGTGAACTTGCTGACAGACTGGGGATTGAGAATCTTGTGCTTTGGCATACGGAAGATAAAAATTATGAAAACCGAAAAGTGCTTTATATGAGAGAAGGTAAAGAGTATTATTCAGGCAATCTGTATGTGCCCTATGACCAGGAAAAAATTATTTTGTCTGAGTAATGAGATTAACAGGAGGAGCATGTGATGAAAAAATGTGTGATTATGCCCGATTCATTTAAGGGCACCTTAAGTTCCATAGAGATTTGCGATATTATCAAAGAGAAAGTACTGGAGTTCTATCCGGACTGTCAGGTGAAAGCAGTGCCTGTAGCTGACGGCGGGGAGGGAACCGTGGACTGTTTTTTATATGCCATTGATGCAGAGAAGGTGGAGCTTCGGGTACAGAATGCTTATATGGAGCCGGTGGATGTATACTATGCGAAGGTGGGAAGCCAGGCAATTCTGGAGATGGCACAGCCGGCAGGACTTCCGCAGGCGGAGGGCAGATTAAATCCCAAAGTTACCAGTACATATGGAGTCGGACAGATGATCAGACATGCCGTGGAAAATGGCTGCACGGATATTGTAATCGGGCTGGGCGGCAGTTCAACCAATGACGGGGGAGCCGGTGCGGCCGCAGCTTTGGGAACCGTATTTCGGAATGCAGAGGGAGAATCCTTTATTCCTGCAGGGGGTACTTTAAAAGAAATTGTATCCATTGATAACAGCGAGACAAGAAAGCTTTTAGAAGGTGTTTCCATTACAGCTATGTGCGATATTAACAATCCTATGTACGGCCCCCAGGGGGCAGCCTACATCTTTGCGCCCCAGAAAGGGGCGGACCCGGAGATGGTAAAGGAACTGGACAGCCAGCTTATTTATCTCTCTGAGCTTATACAGAAGGATTTGGGAACAGATGTGTCGCGTATGGAGGGAGCCGGGGCTGCTGGCGCATTGGGCGCCGGAATCGTGGCCTTTATGGGCGGCAAACTAAAATCAGGGATTCAGACAGTACTGGATATGATTCATTTTGAAGAATTGGCAGCCGGGGCTGATATGGTATTTACCGGAGAAGGCAGAATAGACAGCCAGAGCCTTGGAGGCAAAGTCGTCATCGGAATTGCAGAGCGTGCAAAACGGCTGGGCGTGCCGGTAACCGCTGTCGTAGGTTCCATTGGAGACGGTGCAGAAGGTGCATATGAGCTTGGAGTCAATGCGATTTTCAGCATTAACAGAACGGCTGAGGATTTCTCTGTATCCCGATATAAGAGCAAAGAAAATCTTACCGGGACGGTGGATTCTTTGATCCGATTCTATATGGCCGCAGGAAAGTAAGAGAAAAATAAAGAGGTATCGCGAGGTATGAATTTACTTCACGATACCTCTTTTTTGCGTTTGGGCCACAGCATGTCTGAATGTAAATATGTGAGATGAGGGGGGGACGGTCAGAAAAGATAATACGTCTAATGAAATGAATGAGGAAATCATAAAATTATTTGTAGAAATTTGTCGTCAAAATTTGTGGAAATTGTATAAAGTATAGGGAAATAGTAAAAAAAAATTATGCAAAGCATTGACATTGTTATGAATATATGATATACATTAAACATCAAACGTATAATTATATAACGGTCAGACGACAATTTGACCATAATGAAAAGAAAAGGAGCGATGGATGGTATGAAAAAGAAGGTATTGAGCATGTTAATCTGCATGACAATGGCATCAACAATGTTGTTTGGATGTGGTTCCGGCGGCGGTTCTGATTCTGCAAGTGCAGACACAAGCAAAACAGAGGAAGCAAAGGACACAGAAAGTACCCAGGCTGCAGACAAGGAAGAGGATGCATCCGCTGACGACGCAGGCGCATCAGGAGTATTAAAAAAAGGTGATTATGTAATCGGCCTTTCTAACTCCTACTTCGGCAATACCTGGCGGAAACAGATGGTAGAGGCCTTTACAAAAGCAGCAGATGAGGCAAAGGCTGCAGGCTACATAAAGGATTACGAAGTACAGAATGGTGATAATACGGTCAACTCACAGATTGCTCAGATCAACAGCTTTATTCTGAGCAACGTAGATGCAATTTGTATCTGTGCGGCATCTCCCACAGCCTTAAACAGTACGATTCAGAAGGCTCTGGATGCAGGCATTAAAGTGGTAGCATTCGATTCCATTGTTGATTTAGAGGGTGTGTATACCATGGATTATCCCTGGCAGCAGATTGGAAAAGACAGCGTGGAATTTGTGGCAGAGAAGCTGGGCGGCAAAGGAAATGTGGTTGTTGTAAGAGGCGTATCCGGTGCAGCTCCTGATCAGGGAATTTATGCAGGCATTACAGAGGCAATTAAAAATTATCCGGATCTCAAGATTGTCCAGGAAGTAATCGGCGAGGCCAGTGCCACTAAGACACAGGAAGAACTGACAAAGGTACTGCCTTCACTCCCGGATGTGGATGCCGTGATTACCCACTGCGGCGGAGATGCTATCGGTGCTGTCAATGCATTCGAACAGTCCGGCAGAGAGACACCGATTATTATCGGAGATAACACAGCTGAATTTATTAACTGGTGGATGAGCAAAGATGGTTATGAGACATTAAGCCAGGGTTCCACACCAGGCTGCGGCGCGGCAGCATTCTGGACAGCCCTTGATATTTTAAATGGCTATGACGTGCCGGAGGAAATGATGATTGCTGTTCCTCATATCACAGTAGATAATCTCAGCGAATATGAGGGAATGTCGGCAGGCACCTTTGTTTCCCCGGATTTCACAAATGAGTATGTGATTGAAAATATCATTGACGCGGCAAAATAATTAAATCATAAGCCAAGAGGTTGTCGTAAAAGTGAGTTTCACATTTGCGGCAGCCTCTTTTAAAATAAACGAAAGGCATGGTGAAAGGATTGGAAATGCAGACAGAAACAAAGGGACAGCAGGAACTTTTCCTGAAAGCGGAGAATCTGCTGAAGATATATGGTCCCACAACAGCAGTAAATCACCTGAGCATCGAGCTGAAAAAGGGCGAGGTGCTTGCCCTGGTAGGAGGCAACGGAGCAGGAAAAAGTACGTTGACTAAAATCCTCTCCGGTGTTATTACATCTAATGAAGGTACGCTCTCCATTGAGGGAGAAGCTGTGGATATGAATAAATATACTCCGGCAGTGGCGAGAACAAAAGGAATCCGTGTGGTTCACCAGGAACTGTCTCTGTGTAAAAATCTTACAGTATACGAGAACTTTTATATTGAGCAGTTTCAGAGGTTCGACAAAAAGGATATGAAATGGCGGAAACAGGCAAAGGAAATGGCGAGAGAAGCCCTGGACCGGGTATTTCCGGATCACGGCATTGATGTGAATGCAGGTCTTGCCACTCTAAGTATTGCACAGCAGCAGATGGTTGAGATTGCCCGGGCCACCAGTGACTCTGAGGTGAAGATGCTGGTGCTGGATGAACCGACTTCCTCTCTTCCCGCGGAGCAGACATCTCAGCTTCAGGACTACATAAAGAAAAGTGCAGGGGAGGGTATCTCGTATATCTATATTTCTCACAGGCTGAAAGAAATAATGTTCCTGGCTGACCGAATCTTCATCATGCAGAACGGAGCGGAGAAATATCAGTGCCCTATCGGGGAAACCAGCGAAGAGGATATGGTAGCCCGCATGGGCGACGGGGTTGTGGGAGAAAAGACGGCGGAAGAAGAAAAGACAGCAATGGCTCCCATTGAAATTAACAAGAATATAAAAGTTGCTTTTGATAATTATTCGAATGGTATGCTGAAGAAAATCTCCAAGGAAATGTACGGAGGAGAGATAATTGCCTTGACAGGGCTGGAGGGCAACGGACAGCTGGAGTTCCTCCAGGAGGTTTTCTTTCAGGCGAAGAAGAAAAAAGCAGGTTTGCATATACAGGGAAAGGTTGCCTATGTGGCCGGAGACAGAAAAAAAGAGGGTATTTTTCCCTTATGGTCTATCACAGACAACACCATTATCTCAAAAATAGCACGTGGAGCTTTGTTTGCACCTATTTCTACCGGCAGAACCAATGAGATTGTAGAACAGTGGAACCAGCGTCTGAAGACAAAATGTGCCTCCAATGAAGATTTGATTACCAGCCTCAGCGGCGGTAACCAGCAAAAGGTACTGATAGCCAGGGCTATGGCGGTGGATGCTGACATTATCCTTCTGGACGATCCGACCAGAGGTGTAGATGTAGGGACGAAAAAAGAGCTCTACGGCGTATTCCAGGAAGCGGCAAAAGAAGGGAAACTGGTTATCTGGAGAACATCAGATGATGCCGAACTGGAGTATTGCACCAGACTGTTTGTCCTGAATGCAGGCAGTGTGGCCGGGGAATTTAACCACGATGAGTTTGAGCATTCTTCTATGCTGAAGCTGGCATTTCAGAACAATGAGAAAAAAGCAGAAAATCTGGAGAAAAAGAAAGCAAAGTCTCCGAAGCTTTATCTCCTTGCACTGATTGCCATGTTAATTCTATATGTAGTATGCGGGGCGCTCTCACCGTCCATCTTTACAAAATTTGGCGTGGAATTGTTGGCAGTGGGATTTACCCCATTTATATTTGCAGCCCTGGCACAGACGTTTGCTATCGGACTTGGACATATTGACCTGGGTGTGGGCGCTTTTATGGGCCTTGTAAACGTAGTGTGCGCAACTATTCTGGATCAGAATAATGCATTAGGTATTCTCTGTCTTTTGGGACTGCTTCTGGTTTATTCCTGCATGGGACTGATCATTTACTGGAGAGGCGTTCCGCCCATTATTGTAACCCTGGGCATGTCTTTTGTATGGACAGGCATGGCGTATGTGCTTCAGGATGTACCGGGCGGTCATGTTCCGGAATGGATGGTTCATCTTTTCAATGCCAATAATCCGGTACTCCAGGGAATATTGATCTGGCTGATTCTTTTTATCATACTGGCGATTCTAATCTACCGTTCCAGATACGGTACGGTAATGCGGGGCTTCGGAAACAACGATACCGCGATGAGAAACAGCGGCTGGTCAAAAGCCAGGGCATACTGGGCTACCTATCTGATTGCTGGTATCTTTGCCATGATGGGAGGTATTGCACAGTCTGCAATTACGGGAGCTTCGGATGTCAATGCATCTGCAACTTACACTATGCTTACAGTTGCGGCGGTCATCATCGGAGGCGGTTACTTCTCCGGCGGTGTGGTAACACATGTGGGAGCTGTGTTCGGGGGTATTTCCCTCACTATGGTGAGCGTACTGCTGGGACTTTTAAAAGTGAGTACAGATTATACAGCTACAATCCAGGGACTGGTATTAATCTTAATTCTTTCCTTTAGATTGCTGAGAAAGGAGAAACTGCAGTAATGAAGAAAGTTAAAAAATATATAAAAGAAAACAACTGGGTGTGGGCAGCAGTAGGCGCTTTCCTTCTGTGGTTTGTAATGGGTATCTCTTCGGGCAGGCTGAATCTGGAAAGCTTTTTATCCAATGCCTATACAGCAGCATTTTTGGCAATCCTTGCCTTCGGACAGATGCTGGTAGTAACCTCCGGGCGGGGGGCTATCGATCTCTCTATACCAGGAGTGCTGACTCTAATGGCATTTGTCTCTATGAGTATTATTAACGGGGAGAATAAAAATGTTCCTCTGGCAATTCTTGTTATTGTGGTACTCGGAGCGGTGATCGGATTCCTGAACAGTGTGATGGTAATCTATCTCCAGATACCGGCGATTATTGCCACAATGGCGATGAACTATATCCTCACAACTGCCGCCCTGTTAATTAACAAAAACTTTTCTATCTTTGCCATTGCTCCGGTGATTCAAAAGCTGGTTACTACAAGGATATTTGGGGTACAGCTGATGATTTTCCTCATAGTCCTTCTGGCGGTGGGATTTTGGTTCCTGCTGAACCGGACGTCTTACGGGAAATCACTTCTGGCAGTGGGGCAGAACAGAGAAGCGGCAAAGCTTGCAGGAATTAAAGTAAACAGGGTGGAAATGCTTACTTATGTATTTTCCAGTATACTGGCAGCCTTCGGAGGTATGCTCACTACAGCAAGGGTAGGCGGAGCCCTTCTGGGAATGGGAGATTCTTATACTCTGGAAACAGTTGCAAGTATTGTTGTTGGTGGTACACTGATATCAGGAGGAAAAGCAAATGTACCGGGAACTCTGGTGGGATGCCTGTTCCTGGGACTGATAGTAACGGCCATGCAGATTATGGGATTCTCCGTAGGCGCACAGAATATTGCAAAAGGAGCATTGATTATCATTGTACTTCTTCTCAGTTCCGGGGATGCTGTAGAGAAGAAGGTAAAAAGAACTGTGGAGAAAGCAGCGTAGAAAGGAGTTAAGCTATGATTATTGATTTACATGCCCATCTGGGTGTTGATGTGGTATTTGATGAGGAACAGTCAGAAGAAGATTTGATTTCCTTTTATGACAAGTATGATGTGGATGGAGCTGTGGTACAGCCGTATCTTCCGAGGATTTATATGGAAGATCACATGGCCATTCATGACAGGATCTATGAGCTGACAAAGAGTACAAAGAAAAAGTTCTGGGGAATGGCATCCATTAACCCCCACTTCCGTCCGGATGACTATGATAAAGAGGCCTGCAGATGTATCAAAGAGCTGGGGTTTGTGGGCATTAAGATTACACCTATCGGTCATGCAACCCATCCTTCTTCCAAGGATGCCCTTCACGTATGGGAAGTGTGCAGGGAGCTGAAAGTGCCGCTGATGGTTCACACAGGAGCGGGCATCCCGTTTTCGGATCCCATCAGTGTGGAAAAGGCACTTGAGAGCTTTCCGGATGTTCCCTGTATCCTGGCCCATGCAGGTTCAGAGATGCACAATCAGCAGGCTATTTATCTGGCAAGAAAATTCGAGAATGTTTATCTGGAACCGAGCTGGGTAGGCGTGATTGGAGTGAATAACATGGTAAAACAGGTTGGATGTGATAAGATTATGTTTTCTTCTGATAATATTTATCAGATTCCTGTTGAGCTTGCCAAATATCGCTCTGTGATCAGCAGGGAAGAGGATTTGGAAAAAGTGCTGTACAAAAATACAGCCAGGGTATATCAGCTGGATCTGTAAACTACCTGCATTTTTACATTCATAATATATAGAAGGAACAGGGACTGAATTCTGTAGAAACAGCTCCTGTTCCTTTTTTCACGTCTTGTTTCTTTTTCCATGCCTTGTGAGAGTTATCCGGAAATGGTATAATATGCCTGATACGTCTTTGAACAGTTAGAATAAGCCCCGGAATCCGGGAGAAGATAAAAATATAAAAGAATTGGAGGCAGTTTATGCAGATAGAAAAGATACCGGAATACGAATTACTTCAGGAGGAGATGATTGCGGATATCCATTCCAGAGGATACCTTCTGAAGCATAGAAAAAGTGGGGCCAGAGTTATGCTTCTGGAAAATGACGATGAGAATAAGGTTTTTAATATTGCATTTCGCACGCCGCCCGCAGACAGCACAGGGGTGGCACATATATTGGAGCACAGTGTTCTGTGCGGCTCCAAGCATTTTCCATTAAAGGATCCTTTTGTTGAACTGGTGAAAGGGTCTTTAAACACCTTTTTGAATGCCATGACTTATCCGGACAAGACCATGTATCCTGTGGCAAGCTGCAATGATCAGGATTTTCAGAATTTGATGCATGTGTATCTGGATGCCGTATTTTTCCCTAATATCTATGAAAAGGAAGAGATTTTCCGCCAGGAGGGGTGGAGCTACCAGTTGGAGAATCCCGAAGATCCCCTACGCTATAACGGAGTGGTATACAATGAAATGAAAGGCGCGTTTTCCTCCCCGGAGGAGGTGTTGGACCGGGCGATTTTAAATTCCCTGTTTCCGGATACCCCCTATGGTGTGGAATCCGGGGGAGATCCGGCAGATATCCCAAACCTGAAGTATTCTGAGTTCTTAGGTTTTCACAGCAGGTATTACCATCCCTCCAACAGCTATATCTATCTCTATGGAAAGATGGACATGGAGGAGAAACTCAGGTGGATGGATCGGGAGTATCTGTCCAAATATGATGCCATGCCTGTAACTTCCCAGATACCAAAACAGCCAGCGTTCTCTCAGGTAAAAGAGGTAGTTCTGGAATATCCGGTGGCAGAAAATGAGCCGGAGGAAGAGAATACGTATCTGTCTTACAACGTGGTAGTGGGAGACAGTCTGGATGTTGAGCTCTGTGTTGCATTCAGTGTACTGGATTATGTGCTGTTAAGCGCACCGGGAGCGCCTCTAAAGCAGGCATTGCTGGACGAGAAGATAGGCAAGGATATTATGGGATCCTATGACGACGGAATTTACCAGCCGTTTTTCTCAGTGATCGCCAAAAATGCCCGTCCGGAACAGAAGGATAGGTTTTTAGCCTTAATCCGGGAGACCCTGGAGAAGATTTCACAGACAGGCATTGACCAGAAGGCTGTGGCAGCCGGCATTAATTCTATGGAATTCCGTTTCCGGGAAGCTGATTATGCATCTTATCCCAAGGGCCTGATGTATGGGATTGATGTATTTGACAGCTGGCTTTATGATGATGAAAAACCTTTTGTGCACCTTGAGCAGCTGAAGATTTTTGAACTTTTGAAAGAAAAAGCAGGGCAGGGATATTTTGAAGCGTTGATTCGGACGTATCTCTTAGATAACACCCATGCCTCTGTAGTGATTGTAAATCCAAAAAGGGGACTGGCAGCTGCCAGGGAAAAGGCGCTGGAGGAGAAACTGGAAGCCTACAAAGCTTCTCTTACATCTGCTGAGATAGAGGAACTGGTGAAAAAAACGCATCGTCTGACAGAGTACCAGGAAGGGGAGGAGTCCCCTGAGGCACTGAAGTGTATTCCTATGCTGAAGCGATCCGATATCTCCAGGGAAGGGACGAAGATTTATAATACGGAAAAGTATGTGGGAGATACGCTGGTTCTGCACCACAATATCTACACTAATGGTATCGGATATCTTACCCTGCTTTTTGACACAAAGGATGTACCCTCCCATCTGGTACCCTACATGGGAATTCTGAAATCCGTACTTGGGTTTGTGGATACAGAACATTATTCCTATGGGGAATTATTTAACGAGATCAACGCCAATACCGGGGGCATAAGCTGCGGACTCCAGGTCTTCGGCAATACCAAAGACAGATATGATACAAAAAATATGTTTGGGGTGAGAAGTAAGGCTCTATACAGTAAACTTCCCTTTGTATTTTCTATGATTGAGGAGATTCTTTTTACCTCCAGATTGAGGGATGAGAAACGTCTGTATGAGATAATCGCCAAACTGAAATCCAGGCTTCAGATGTCCCTGGCCAGTGCGGGACACTCCTCGGCTATGCTCAGGGCAATCTCGTATTTTTCCAGAACGGCTTATTTTCAGGATCAGATTGGCGGGATTGCATTCTATGACTTAATCGATACCATTGAGAAGAATTTTGAACAGGTAAAAGAAGATGTATTCTCCAAATTGGAACAGCTGATGCAGATGATTTTCCGCCCGGAACATCTGGTGGTGAGCTATACTGCTGATGAAGCGGGATACGAGGGGATCGAGGCTTTGATAGCAGGGCTGAAGGAAGGACTGTATACACAGCCTGTGGAAAAAGGGGCTTTGAAATATGACTTCCGTCCAAAAAATGAGGGCTTTAAAACCTCCGGACAGGTACAATATGTGGCCAGTGCCGGTAACTTTGAAGAGGCAGGGTATCACTACACCGGGGCGCTCCGCATCCTGAAGGTGATCTTGAGCTATGAATATCTCTGGACGAATATCCGTGTAAAGGGCGGGGCTTACGGATGCATGAGCGGTTTCCGCAGATCCGGGGACGGATTCCTGGTATCCTACAGAGATCCCCATCTGAAAAATACGCTGAAGATATTCAGTGAGACTCCTGCATTTATTCGGAGCTTCCAGGCAGATGAGAGAGAGATGACAAAATATATTATCGGGACCATCAGTGAACTGGATGTTCCTATGAATCCATCCACAAAAGGGGCTATGAGCCTGAACGCGTACTTTGGTAAACTCACAGAGGAGGATATCCTTACAGAGAGGGAAGAGATTCTGAATGCTTCCGTCGAAGATATTCAGAGACTGGGGGATATTGTAGAGGCCATAATGAATCAGAATATAATCTGTGTCATTGGAGGCGAAGGAAAGATTGAGGAAAACAAAGAGCTATTTAAAGAAGTAAAACCACTGTTTTAGGAAGAGGAAGGTATGAATACAAATTATAAATCCGGTTTCGCAGCATTGATTGGCCGGCCGAATGTGGGAAAATCAACGCTGATGAATCAATTAATCGGGCAGAAGATCGCCATAACTTCTAAAAAGCCTCAGACTACCAGGAATAAGATCCAGACAGTTTACACCTGTGAACAGGGGCAGATTGTTTTCCTGGACACCCCTGGGATTCACAAGGCAAAAAATAAGCTTGGGGAGTATATGGTTCATGTGGCAGAGCGGACGCTGAAGGAGGTAGATGTAATTTTATGGCTGGTGGAGCCGTCTACTTTTATAGGAGTCGGTGAAAGGCATATTGCAGAACAGCTGGAAAAATGTAATGTTCCGGTGATTCTTGTAATAAACAAGGTAGATACGGTAAAGAAAGAAGAGGTGCTTGCCTTTATTGATGCCTATCGGAAAATTATGGATTTCGCTGAGATAATTCCTGCCTCTGCGCTGCGGGGGCAAAATACAGAGGATATTATTCAGTGCATTTTCAAATATCTGCCCTATGGTCCGCAGTTCTATGATGAGGATACCGTAACGGATCAGCCTCAGAGGCAGATTGTTGCGGAGATTATCCGGGAGAAGGCGCTTCATGCTTTGGACGAAGAGATTCCCCATGGAATCGCAGTGGCTGTAGACTCCATGAAGGAAAGACGCCATGGGCATATTGTGGACATTGACGCTACAATAATCTGTGAGAGGGATTCCCATAAGGGAATCATTATCGGCAAGCAAGGGGCTATGTTAAAGAAAATAGGAACCAATGCCAGATACGAGATTGAGCAGATGCTGGAAGAAAAAGTAAATCTTAAGCTCTGGGTGAAGGTGAAAAAGGACTGGCGGGACAGTGATTTTCTTATGAAGAACTTCGGATATTATAAAAAGGAAGTATAGAGATGACAGAGACCATAACCGTGACTGGAATGGTGTTATCGGCCATGCCCGTGGGGGATTATGATAAACGGTTAGTCCTGCTTACAAAAGAGCGGGGAAAGATCACAGCATTTGCAAGGGGGGCCAGAAGACAGAACAGCCCCCTTTTAGCAGCGGCAAATCCCTTTGTATTCGGAAGTTTTAACTTGTACGAAGGGAGGACAGCCTACCAGATACAGCAGACAATGGTAAAAAACTACTTTACAGAACTGGCTGTGGCTCAGCCAGGGGTTTATTACGGGTTTTATTTTCTGGAATTCGCAGACTATTACGGCAGGGAATATACAGATGAAAGGCAGATGCTCAATCTTCTCTACGTTACTTTGAAAGCACTTCTCAATGAGAGACTGGATAATCGGCTAATTCGCTACATATACGAACTGAAGGCCATGGTTATCAATGGTGAATATCCTCAGGTGTTCGAATGTGTAAGCTGCGGGGCAAAGGAATCTCTGGATACCTTCAGCGTCCGAAAAAGCGGAGTGCTCTGCCCAAACTGCAGGAAAAAGACAGAAGACGGAATGGGAATTGATGAAACCGTAAGGTATACCATGCAGTATATTGTGGCCTCTCCTCTGGAAAAGCTGTACAGCTTTACTGTATCAGAAGAAGCATTGAACCATCTTGGTAGGATCGTCAGGGCTTATACGGGGAAATATATAGATAAAAAATTCAAAAGCCTGGAGATACTGGAGCAGATGACGTAAAGGAGAGGAAGGAGGGGGACGTGTTCTTTCTGGAAAGAACACGTCCCAGAATAGGGAAGGGGTGTCCCAAATTCGGAAAGCCCTGTCCCTTTTTCAGTTTCTATGGAGGGATGATTGATATCCCTGACAGACTAGCTGAAAGTTTTGCATTCCTCTTATTTCTTTCATTTCTACGAGTATAAACAGGTATAAATTCTACGGGTTAGAACTGTCAATAACTTTAGAAAATGTCACTTTTTATAGGCTATATTAACTTTAGAAAATGTCACTTTTTAAACAGGCTCTT
>NZ_WKYV01000052.1 GCF_009677585.1 Lactonifactor sp. BIOML-A5
ATAATTTTCAGGGGCAGGCGTGATTCGTATGAATCACGCCTGCCCCTGTGTAGGGCTATCTATTTCCCGACAGCCCCTTGACTGTTCTTATATGTTATACTTCTTCAGGCTCCTTTTTATTAATCCTCTCAAACACCATCTCATATCCATCATTTCCATAGTTCAGGGAACGGTTTACACGGCTGATAGTAGCAGTGGAAGCTCCCGTCTTTTCTGAGATCTCCAGATATGTCTTCTTTTCTCTTAGCATCTTGGCAACTTCAAAGCGCTGGGACAGAGAAAGAATCTCATTCACTGTACACACATCCTCAAAAAATGTATAGCATTCTTCTTTATTCTTCAGACTTAAAATGGCCTCAAACAGATAGTCTACTGCCTCTGTGTGAATCTTCTTACTCATTGTCATTCTCCTCAACACATATTTTTAAGCATCAACGAAATCATACGTCAACTTTTCTTCATTTTATCACGTTAAAATTGTGAAGTCAATGAGTTCGAATGTTTTATTTGTTACTGAGAATGGAGTGAACAGTAACTTTTATTTTAAGTCCGGAAGTATGCTGCCTCCAGCAGGCATAACCACTACAGACGCCTCCTCTCCCATGATCTGAAATGCTGCCTGCAGAGCTTCCTGAACACTGCCGAAAGGATGCATAAATATTTCCCTCACCAGGGATTCCTGCAGACTGGAAACCAGAAAAATACTGGCTTTTTCCAGAACAGAACCTATGGCGGCCGCCTTATGGCCTCCGAGACAAAAGTTCTTAGTTATCTTTCTCACCAGTTCTTTCGGCTCCTCTGCCTCCCGCATCCACTGTTCAAAAACAGGCTCTCCCAACCCCTCTCCCAGATATCCGGCCATAATGATAATGCCTCCCTCTCTTACAGCATAAGCAGCGTGGTTCAATGCCTTCTGCATCTGGTACAGGTTGAGATCCTTGGGCGCTCCTCCCTGAGACACAATTACAATATCTGCGGCACTCTGCAGCTTTCTTCTGCAGCAGCTGTCCACATACCGGCATCCTGCCCGGTGGGCCTGCACAGTATCCCCTGCAGCGGCCCAGAGGATTCTTTTATCAGCGTCCAGTACCACGTTTAGAATAAAAGCTATTTTGCACATTGCTGCTGCTTCCTCTATATCTTCCCGCACAGGATTTCCCTCCAGACAACCGCTCGCCGCCCCAGGCTCCATCATATGGCTGTGGTTCTTTTGTATGGCATTCCTGGAAGCAGTTCCCGGAAGAATAGCCTTGGCGCCCCCGCTGAACCCGGCAAAATAGTGATACTCAATGTTTCCCAGACAGACAATCCGATCCGCAGAGGCGACCTCCCTGGTTATCTCCACCGGGGTTCCTCTAGAAGTATATCCCAGGAGAATACAATCCTCCGGATCTGAATCCACACAGCGAATCCTCTCATACACTGCCTCTCCTGCCAGCTTCCTTTTTTCTGCCTCTGTATGGTACCTGTGAATCCCCAATCCAAAGATCAGTGTGATATCCTCCAGACGTGCTCCCCCGGCAGTCAACTCCTCCAACAGCACCGGCATAATCCGGCTGGTGGGCAGAGGCCTTGTCATATCACTGGCAACTACCGCGATTTTTTCACCGGATCTGAAAAGCGTTCTCAGTTTGGGTGTTCCGATAGGATGACGCAGTGCTTTTCGAAGAAGGATATCTTCATCCTCCTGTTTCTCTGTCCCTCGGGGCATTAAAACAGCCTGAAGATTCCTGTCCGGTATACTTACCTCCTGCTGCCCGGTTCCATAGCCCAGAGATATCTTCATGCCAATTCTCCTTTCTTCTCTATTTAACCGGTGATACTGCCGGCCTTCGCAGATGAACCGCACAGATCACACTGGCTATGAGGATCCCCACAAGGTCCGTTGTTACCCCCTGCACCATCATCAGTACGGCGGCACCAAACAGAGGAATCCGCAGATAAACTTTTATAGGATACTTCAGCCAGCCGGAAACTGCCACAGACAATATAGCAATCCCGATGAGTGTCGTACAGACAGCCAGAACTATGTCAATGATATTTCCTACCAGAAGTATTCCTGTGCCGTAGGCAAATACATAAGGAACGATGAAGGAAGACAGGGCCAGCCGAAACGCCTGAAATCCCACCTTCCCGGGATTTCCTTCTGCTATGGGGGCCGCTGTATATGCACAGATGGCTACAGGAGGCGTAATTCCCGCCATACAGGAGAAATAAAAGATAAACAAATGTGCCTGAATGGGTTCCAGTCCCATCTGCACCAGTGCCGGAGCCGTGAGGGCAGCCTGCATGACATAGGCAGCCGTAGGGGGAATCCCCATTCCTAATATGATGGATGCTATCATGGTCAGTATCAGGGCTGCCATAAGGTTTCCGCCGGAGATACTGACAACTGCACTTGTGAATTTTAAGCCAAGTCCCGTAAATCTGAGCACGCCAATAATAATCCCGGCGCTTGCACAGGCTGTTGCCACAGAGATACAGGATTTTGAGCCTAGTACCATTGCCTCCAGGCATTTTTTAGGTGTCATCCGGGTTTCCTTGCGGAAAAAGCTTACCACAATAATGGAAATAATCCCGTAAAAGGCTGCCCTCATGGCAGAATATCCTGCGCAGAGAAAATAAATAATCACAAGGAGCGGTATCAATAAGTATCCTGCCCGCTTCATAACAGAAAGAGCCGGTTCAATCTCTTCCCTGGGAACTCCCGAAAGATTCAGACGCCGCGCTTCCAGATATACCTGTAGAAACACTGCGAAAAAATACAAAAGTGCGGGAACCAAAGCGTAAAGGCATATCCTGGCATAGGAGATCCCCAGGTATTCTGACATAATAAACGCACCGGCCCCCATAACCGGAGGAAGAATCATCCCTCCTGTAGAGGCCACAGATGCTACAGCGCCCGCAAAGTTCTTTTCATATCCTCCCTTTTTCATGAAAGGAATAGTAAACACACCGGTTGCAGCTACATTAGCAATGGCACTCCCGGAGATCGTCCCCATGAGTGCGCAGGAGATTACGGTCATCATACCGGGACCTCCCCGGAAACGTCCCACCGCGCTCTTTGAAATATCAAGGAAGAACTGACCGCCCCCGGAAACCTGCAGAAAACTGCCGAAAAGGCAGAACATAACCACAAAGGTGGCAGAAGAGTTCAGCGCTTCTCCGAATACCCCCTGGAAGGTCAGATACATCTGCTCCACAAAACGGTCCAGCCCAATCCCTTTAAAATACAATACTCCGGACATATATTTTGCAGTGAATGCATACAGGATAAAAATAATGGCTATGATGGGCATTGCCATTCCGAGACACCGGCGTGTCAGTTCCAGCACAGATACAATTAACAAAATCCCCAGGATAACCTGCAGGGTGGTCACCTTATCGACCTGCATCATGCGCATCATCAGCTTTTTATTGGCAATAATGTTGTATCCAAGGCTTACTGCCATTCCCGCCGCAAATACAAGGTTGAAAATTCTGGTTACTGTTTTCCATCTCTCATTTTTAGACTGATACCCCAAATAATAAATGAGACCGATAAACAGCAGGTGCAGTGCCGTCTGGCAGGTACCTGTCAGCGTACCCATAAGAGCTGTGTATAAGTGGAAAAATGCCATTGCCGCACCCAATATCTGAATGCTGACTCCGCATATCCTGTCGTATCGGTCCCCGCCTTTTGTTTTTTCCATTGAAATCCTCTCCCTTATGAGACATTAATTCCTTTTTCTTTATAGTATCGAAGCGCTCCCGGATGGATCTCCCCTACCACCCCCTGGGTAATGGTTTCATCCGATAAGGATTTCAGGAGAGCGTGTGAAGTTCCCAGTACATCATAGTTTTCACAGATTGCCTTTGTCATCTCATACACCACATCCTCGGGCATATCCCTGGAGACTACGTATAGATTGGGTGTCCCTATTGTTTTTACATCTTCTTTTTGGAATTCATAGGTTCCTGCGGGAATGGTAATATCTACCCACCCCTCATACGTTTCCGTATATTCTTTCAATTTCTCCTCATTGATCTGCACCAGGCTGAACTCTTTTCCCACGGCCGCATTCACAATTCCGGCTGCCGGGAACGAGGTTGTCCAGAAAACAGCGTCAATATTTCCATCCTGAAGGGAATTGGTAGCCTCCCCCCATGCAAGAGGTGTCATCTCTCCCCCGCTTGCTTCTATGTCATCCAGTGTAAAGCCATAGGTCTTCATCATATTCATACAGGGCTGGTAGGGGCCTCCTCCGAACTGTCCGCAGGTGAATTTTTTGCTTTTCAGATCCGCAAAATCCTGGATTCCGGAGGATGGCAGTGCCCACAGCTGCATGGTGTTGGGATACAGGGCGCACATGGACATAAGATCTGGATATTCTTCCTCAAAAGGTTCCTCTCCGTTGATGGCTGCTGCCAGCGTATCTGCTGTGATAATTGCCATATCCGCTTCCCCGTTGTCCATAAGCTTTACATTTACCGCGCTTCCGGTACTGGGAACGGAAGAAAACTCTGTTCCCGGCATAGCAGCCTTAAAAAGCTCTATGGTAGCCGCTCCCACAATTTCCATCGTTCCCCCTGAGGGACCGGTAAGAATCGTTACTTCCTTTACCTCCTGGCTGCTATTTTGGGCGCTGTCTTTCTCCGTGTCCTCAGAAGCAGAATCCGTGCTGCCGGTGCATCCTCCCAAAACCATAATTCCTGCAAGTACCAAGGCCATTATCTTTTTCATCAATGTAATCTCTCCTTCCTTTAATCATTTCCCTAACTTGTCAATAACTTTTAACGATCTCACTCGCCAGCCTGCACCACTCCCAGAGCCTCTGTGGTTCATGATTCAGATCAATAATCGATTTCATAATAATTTCAACACTGCTCCCATACTTTTTTGCCAGACGGCAGACCTTTTTCAGCTCTTCCGTGAGAAGCTCGTAGCCGCAGGGATTCAGATTGATAAATGTATTATGTGCTTTAAATGATACAATATAACGTTTTCCCATCTTCTCCATCGCAGCCTCACAATTGCTGAACGGAGATACGGAGATTTTTTTTAGATTGGGGAAGGTTCCTAGTTCCGCGATTTTGTGATCCAGGCGTTCACAGCATCCATAATAGATACGGGGATACAAATCGGTCCAGGCCCTTTCATGCTCAAATGCAAATTCTTTGGTCATCTCAGGGGATACGGATGTAAAAATCTGATCCTGTGCCACCCCCCAGTTATCCTCCAGCTTTCCCCCAATCCCGCTCTGTGTGGGACTTGGAAGATCTGAACAGTATCCATAGCCTCCGTTTCCGATATATGTGTTGGAATTATTTGAAGAGATAAGGCCAAGTGCTTCATACTGCCTGGCTCTGTGTATAAAGCATTCTGCATATCTCTCAGCCGCCAGATGAAGATATTCCGGGTTCATGACCAAATCTGTCATACCCTGATCAATCGTTGTCCATGCAAAAATATCGTCAAACATGGCAAACCGGAAATTCTGAATTCCGAATAATTTAACCTCGATAATCCCTTCCATAATCTCGCACATCTGTTCATACCGTTCCATGGTTTCTTCTCTGCGGTAGACAACTTTGGGCCATTTGATTTTTGCGGAGACATCCTCCTCATTCCAGAGTACTCTCTCAAAGGCATATGCCCGGTGAAGCTCTTCCGGATCCATGGTCCACTGAGCCGGATAGCTGGACATCCGCAGTCCCACGTTGGAATCTTCAGCAATGATCGGAACATTGAGGTACGGTTCCACCACCCGGTCCCCCCGCAGGTGGTTCCATTCGTAGATGGTTAAAAGCATTTCCATCTCCCTTTGTCTGAAATAAGGATCTTCGATTGTCGGCCGGATGGCATCTGGTCCTTCCATGAGAAGCAAAACCGGATAATCTCTGGCAATCACCACCGGACGTATCATCTGTCCGTCATTCACTGCTGTCCATAATTTTTTATTTTCTTTCTGAATATCCAGCTCAGCAATTTCCCGTATCTGCTTTCCCAAAGACCGCAGCCTCTCTTTTTCTCTGTCTGATAACATACTCTTTCCTTTCTCCCGGCCGGCACAGGGGACGGAATCTATAGAAAGGCCCCTTAGCTTCCCGGGCGCTCAGTTGATAGCTGCTGTAAACTGCCATATGGCGCAGGACGCACTTTATCTGTGCGCCGCGAAGCATGCTGCTATTCTCAGAACTGCCTGAAAGCAGAACTATGAATAGTAACCTAAATTGATACCCGGGTTCACGCAGTTATATCAGATAATTGAATTGTATCTTTTAAATTTTTCTACTTTTTTACTAATATCCCAGCGTTTTCTTTATTGTATATCTGTTTACCCGAAGTGTAAATTACATCTTTCTTTTGAATATATAGTTTTAAACTATCGATAAAGCAGAATTTCTTGACCAACGTGTTAAAAAAGAATAAGATAAAAAAATACAGGAGGTGATAATATGACACTTCGGCAATTACAGTATTTTCAGCAGGTATGCCAGTGGGGAGGAATCACTGCTGCAGCAAAAAAACTTCACGTTTCCCAGCCTTCCATCACCAATTCCATCAAGGCTTTGGAAGAGGAGTTTAACCTTCTGCTGTTTAAGCGTGAAAAAAAGAAACTTACACTCACCTTTGAGGGGGAACTGTTCTATGTAGAGGCAACCCATGTTCTTCAGGATGTGAATGACCTGACGCAGAAAATGAAAGATTTGAGTCGTTCCAGAAACCAGATTAAGCTTGCTATCTCACCCACAGTGGAAACCTTTCTGTTCTCTGAAGTGGTTATTGGATTTAAAAAACTACATCCTCATGTTACCATTGATGTCCTGGAGTTGGGGGCGCTGGAGTGTTATGAAGTGGTGGAAAAGGGACAGGTTGATTTTGCAATCACCATAACCAATTATGCCAACCTGAATGCAGTGCGTATTATCACTCTGCTAACCACAAGGCTGAGTCTGGCGGTTCACAGGGAAAGTCCCATGGCCAGTCTCAAAAACATTACCCTCCGGGAGGTGGCTCAGATCCCCCTTGTGGTCAACCGAATCGGTTCCTTTAGCAATAAAATCATCAGCACTGCTTTTGAAAAGGCTTCCCTTAAGCCTAACATTATATTCCGTTCTAATCAGCTGGATACCATCAAGCAGCTTCTCCGGTCAGATTACTCGGTAGGGGGACTGCTTTTTGAGGAGACCATTCTGCACAACGAGGATATTGTTGGAATTCCCATTGAACCGCAGTTAGACCCGGTATTTATCGGGATCCTGTGGAACAAGGAACGTCCCCTCTACAGCGACTCTACTGCTTTTATCAATTATACCAAACGGCAATTTCCTCCCTGCAGAGTGTCTTAACCTCAAGATATTCTTTTGTATTTCCAGACACAGGGAAAGGCCGGGAATCTGTCTTTAAGATTCCCGGCCTGGCAACCGCGTGTTTCTCTCTTTGTTATCTGTATCTGTTTACATACTTTTTCAGTTCTTCCACAGAACGGTTCACTACCAATTCCTCAGGAAATTCCGTTTCTTTTAATAGTGCTTCCACAAACTCGTGAGCCCCAACCAAATCATCCACATGTGCATCGCTGCCAATGATTACAGGTGCCTGGTATTCTTTACAGTATTTTAGCAATTCCAGCATATTCTCTCTGCCATTTTGCCGGAAACATCTGGGATCCAGGGAATTATTGTTCAGCTCCAGCAGCACTTTGTACTCTTTTGCAGCCTGTACAACGGCACGGTAATCTGGCTTAAACCTTCCGTCATCGGGATGACCGATGATATTAACATAAGGGTTCTTTATGGCACACAGATAAGCATTGGTGTTCTCCTCTTTTGTACCGCTCTTGTAGCACGGAGGATGAATGCTTGCAATGGTTACATCCATCTTTTTTAAGGTTCTCTCTTCCATGTCAATGGTTCCCTGGTAATCCAGGATATTCAACTCTGTACCCAAAAGCAGCTCTACCCCATAGCAGTCCTTATATTTGTCCCGGTCAACCATTTTCAGATTTTCAAAATAAAATGTACAGCAGGTTCCCGGCATTTCAACTGCGTGTTCTGTGATTCCCAGCATCTGAAGCCCTTTCCTGCCTGCCGCACAGGCCATCTCTGCCATTGTATTGTAGGCATGCCCGCTGGCCAGCGTGTGGGTATGCACGTCTAAAACATATTTCATACTTTCGCCTCCTCAGGTCAGTGTGGACCTACCTTGCATTATACGAACCCTGATTTTTAAAATCAAGCAAAATCTTTGCAAAACAGCAAGGGTAAGGGGACCTGGAGGCATTTTCATGGGAATACACGCCATGTTCCTGTTTGGTTACAGTATTTCGCTGAACAGGTTTTTCACTGCAGGATAGATTTTGGCAAACTTTTTGTACCGTTCGTCATACTTTACAGCAAGCGCAGGTTCCGGCTCCACGGTGTCAACCACTTTGACAATAGCCTCTGCAGCCTCCTCCACGGAAGCGTATTCTCCATTTGCCACTGCCGCCAGCATAGCTCCTCCCATTGCAGGTCCTTCTTCGGATGCGATAACATCCACCTTAATATTCAAAATGTTGGCTATCATTTTCTTCCACAGTGGGCTTTTGGCGCCTCCGCCGCAGATTTTAGTCCGTTCAATCTTTATTCCCAGAGACTTGGCGACCTCAAAGGAATCTCTGATGGCAAAAGCAACCCCCTCAAGAACTGCCTGGGTCATATCCTCCCTGGTGCTGTCCATGGTCAGGCCGATAAACGTACCTCTTGCATCGGGGTTGTTGTGCGGGGAACGTTCCCCCATAAGGTAGGGAAGGAAATACACGTGATTCTCCCCCAGGTTCCCAATCTTTCCCTGCTCTCCGGCGTAATCTGCTGTTCCGATAATCTCATCCATCCACCACTTGTTGCAGGAGGCAGCGCTCAGCATGCACCCCATGAGATGGTAATGGCCGTCTGCATGGGCAAAGGCATGAAGTGCATTGTATTTATCTACGCCGAATTCTTTGCTGGAGATAAAGATAGTACCGCTGGTGCCCAGGGAAATATTGCACATTCCGTCACCCACGGTTCCCGTTCCCACTGCTGCTGCTGCATTATCCCCGGCGCCGGCTGCTATTTTGCAATTCTCCGGCAGGCCCAGTTCCTCTGCCACTTCCCTCTTAAGGGTCCCTACAGTCTCATAGCTCTCATACAGCCTGGGCATCTGCTCCTCCCGGATACCGCAGATATTCAGCATCTCGCCGGACCAGCATTTATTTTTTACGTCCATCAGAAGCATACCCGAGGCATCCGAGTAGTCAGAGCAGTGCACACCGCTCAGTTTATAGGCAAGATAATCCTTGGGAAGCATAATCTTGCTGATTCTGGCAAAATTCTCCGGTTCATTTTCCTTCACCCACAGGATCTTTGGAGCTGTAAATCCTGCAAAGGCAATGTTGGCGGTATATTCCGACAGCTTTTCCTTTCCAATTACTTCATTAAGATAGTTGGTCTCTTTGCCGGTTCTTCCGTCGTTCCACAGAATCGCCGGGCGTATCACCTGATCTTGGCTGTCCAGAATCACCAGCCCGTGCATCTGTCCCCCAAAGCTGATGCCTGCTACCTGGGATTTGTCGCATTCTGCTGTAAGCTCCTTAATTCCTTCTACCGTCTTCTCCCACCAGTCCTCCGGCTTCTGTTCTGACCAGCCCGGGTTTGGAAAAGAAATGGGATATTCCTTTGATACAATCTTCTGAATCTTGCCGTCTTTGCTCATCAAAAGCAGCTTGACCGCTGAAGTTCCTAAATCAACACCAATATATAACATATCATTTTCTCCTTTATCTGAATCGGAATCGGGGACGTGTTCTTTTTAAAAGGAACACGTCCCCGATTGCCCCTGCCCTGTCCCTTTTTACAATCTAACTCTTATGCAAATGGATTTTCGGTCGGGTAACGGACACCTTTGGGCTGATTATATCCTATCTCGTCCACATCCACGCCAATATATTTAAATACCTCAAACAATGCTTTTCCATAGCTGCCAAATGCTACTGCTCCGTGATGCGGGTAATTCCCCTCAATCAATACATGGCGATAGAATCTTCCCATCTCCGGGATTGCAAATACACCTATGGATCCAAAGGATCTGGTTGCAACCGGAAGCACTTCTCCCTGGGCAATATAAGCACGAAGTGTATTATCCGCAGTGCTCTGCAGGCGGTAGAATGTAATGCTGCCCGGCACAATATCACCTTCCAAAGTTCCCTGTGTAACCTCCTCCGGCAGGCTTCTGGCCATAATCATTTGGTATTTCATAGCGCAGAAGGAAAGCTTTTTGGTACTGGTATTGCCGCAGTGGAAGCCCATAAAGGTATCTTTGTGTGTATAATCAAACTTTCCTTTGATATCCGTTTCATACATATCAGCAGGAACTGTGTTGTTGATGTCCAAAAGGGTGACTGCATCCTCGCTTACACAAGTTCCGATAAATTCACTCAGCGCTCCGTAGATATCAACTTCGCAGGAAACGGGAATCCCCATCCCTGTAAGTCGACTATTTACATAACAAGGTACAAAACCAAACTGTGTCTGGAAAGCCGGCCAGCATTTTCCTGCAATTGCTACATATTTTCTGTAGCCTCTGTGCTCTTCAACCCAGTCCAGAAGGGTCAGCTCATACTGCGCAAGCTTTGGCAGAATCTCTGGCTTCATATTTCCTTCTCCAAGCTCCGCTTCCATATCTTTCACCACATCTTCGATTCTGGGATCCCCTGCATGCTTATTGAATGCTTCAAATAAGTCTAACTCTGAATTTTCTTCAATCTCTACTCCCAGATTGTAGAGCTGCTTGATTGGCGCATTGCATGCCAGAAAGTTCAGCGGACGGGGTCCGAAGCTAATAATTTTAAGCTCTGATAGCCCGATAATGGCTCTTGCAACCGGCAGGAACTCATGAATCATATCCGCACATTCTTCTGCTGTTCCCACAGGGTATTCCGGAATATAGGCCCTTATATTGCGGAGTTTCAGATTATAGCTGGCATTGAGCATACCACAGTATGCATCCCCTCTGCCTTGGATCAGATTATCTCCGGATTCCTCCGCAGCTGCTACAAACATCTTCGGGCCGTCAAAATGTTTTGCAAGGAGTGTCTCGGCAATTTCAGGTCCGAAGTTCCCCAAATATACCGCCAGTGCATTACATCCTGCCTTCTTGATATCCTCCAGTGCCTGTACCATATGTATTTCGCTTTCCACAATACAGATTGGACATTCATAGATATCCTCTGCATCATACTTTTTAGCGTAAGCCTCTGCCAGCGCCTTTCTTCTGTTTACAGACAGGGGTTCCGGAAAACAGTCTCTGCTGACAGCTACAATTCCTAACTTTACTTTTGGCATATTGTTCATTGTTCTTCCTCCATAAATGATATATTTCTTTTTATAAAAACCTACTTTACTGAGAGGTTCTCTCCCTTCAGACCATTGAATGCTCCCTCAATCCTGGCATCCGGATGGGCAATCAGCCATTTATTTCTGGCAAAGAGCATTTTATCTTCCTCTGTATAGGGACCTTCTTTTTCAATCTCTGTGTTCGTCCCTCTGGGGAGTACCACTACACATTTAAACCCGCTTTCCGCCACATTGCAGGGGGCATAGTGAAGTGTTGTCCCGTAGACTTCAATTACCGTTCCCTGAGGAACCATAAACGCTTCCATCCGGGACGTGTCATATGTACCGTCTTTTTCAATATCCTGTTCACATCCCAGAATCAGAATCATATCCGTAACTGCGATGTTAATTTCTGAGTCTCTGTGATATTCCGCAGCATTCAGCAGATAATTACTGCCATTGCAGTATCCCACTTGAATGGGCATTCCCCCGTAAAGGCTGTATGCAATCTTCTCCGCACTGGAGCATGACTCCAATGAAGCCTCTGAAGCTACATAAACCACATCTTCGGGAAGAGGTGTAGCTTCCATCGCCTCTGCCATGTCACTGCAGTCAATCCCAGTAATTACCTTTCCATACCTGCAGAACTCCGGATCTGATACCTTTAATATGTCCATCAAAATAACCTCCCTTAGCACTTTGTTTACCCGTTGAACTATATGCACATAGTACCATTTTCAACCAAAAAAATCAATCCCTTCTTGCAAAAGTATACAAAAATTTTATTACGAAATGAAAATAACCCCTGACTATGGGGCGTGAGCATAAAAAAACAAGCAATAGGAAAGTCTACATTCTTGTATTTCCTTTCCTTTGCTTGTATGCTGCTCCAGTTAATCCCGGCAGTATCTCCTGCTTTGTCAATTGTCTAAAGCCCTTCTGTGATATCTGTTCCAAAATACTGCTGAGACAGTTCTGACACTTTGCCTTCGCTGCGCAATTCTTCCAGGGCTTTATCTATTCTCAGCATCAGCTGTCCATTTTTCCTGCTTACAAAAATCCCTAACTGTCCCTCTGCCTCTTTATTACTAATCTGATCTTTGATCAAAGTAATATCAGCATACGGCCTGGTCACATAATATTCTTTTTGATTGTCCTCCGTGATCGGAATGGTTGATATGGCGCAATCATAGACCTTTGCTCCCAGAGACGGCAGAAGATTCTTTTCAGTGGTATCCACAATCTCTACTTTTACCCCCAGCTTCTCTGCAACTGCATAGATCAAATCTACATCAAACCCCACCGGCTTCATTTCTTCGTCCAGAGCTTCCATAGGCGGCACCTTTAACTCCATCCCTACCTTCAGTATACCGGACTCTAAAAGTAAATCATTTACCGGCGTTCCATCCGCTTCCAGTTTTTTCTCACATCCTGCCATAGTCAGCAAAGTGACAACTGCGATTACTATTGCAACTATTTTCTTCATATCGTACTCCTCTAAACTTTCCATCTAACAGCACGATATCACTCTGTTTCCTATTTGTCAAATATAAATCAACCCCTATTTCTTAAGATTTCCATCAGATATTCTCTTGCTTTCCGGGGTGATCCCAGCACAATCTCTTCCCGCAGCAAATACTGTACAGCCGAGTTCCATTCCCCCAGGCTATACTCATCTGGAGAGATATCCTCCAGGATCTTCAGCATGTCATCATAATTATTCATTATATGGAGATCCGATATATAATCGTATCCCAGTTTCTCCGCCAAGCGCTCTAAAAGTTCTTCCCTATTCATGCTTTTTCCTTCTCTTATCCGGCACGTACTGCAGTCAGCCGTAGATTATGTAGTGATGCTATATTACAACCTAATAATAGTTATGTGGTAAAATAAAAACATACACAAAGAAATTATTAATTTTAGGTTACCTCTTTACCATAATAATACTGAAAAATATTTATATTTGAAACAAAATATATTGTTACGTAGATTTTCCCAAGCGCATTGACAATTTATTCCAATTATTATAAGATAAATCTATGTAATATTTACAAATCTCATTATTAAAATACCACATAACTATTATTATGTGGTATTTATATGTTTTAATTGACCAGACCTAAACTGTCAATTCTTTTCTGATAAACATTTCCTGAATGCGCCGTATAAATCCGGGTCACCTCCATACTGCTGTGCCCCAGAATGTCTGCAAGTCCCGCAAGATCTTTAGTCAAACTATAATATACCCTGGCAAACAAATGACGCAGATTATGAGGAAAAATTTTCTCTGGAGATACCTCTGCCTCTTTATAAAGGGCTTTCATTTCTGCCCACAGATTACTTCTGTCTTTGGGCTTTCCATTTCTTGTCACAAAAATACACCCTGACAGGATGTTATGTTTTTTCACGTAATAAATTAGCTTTCTCCTTAATTTCTCAGGCAGCAGGATGGTTCTTGACTTTCCTTTATTATGAACCTCAACATATCCCTTCCTGACTCTTTCTACTGTAAAATAAGATAATTCACTGATTCGTATTCCAGTGGAACATATCGTTTCTATAATAAGTGCCAGCTGAGCCTTACCATTCTCGGCTGCTGCCCTTTTCAGTCTTATGTATTCTTCCTTTGACATTTCTTTATCTTCATCTGCAAAGTTCTGTTTTTGTACCTTCACCCTTTTTAGTTTCAAAAAACCTCCGCCCAGATATTCCAGAAGCTGATTCAGAGAAACGAGCATAGAATTCACACTGGAAACTGCATAATTTTGCATCAGCCACTCTTTATATCTCAGTAAAAGTGACTTTTCAATCACATCCTTTCCTTTTGCAAACTTCAGAAACGTGTGTACATCCGTAAGGTATTTACTGATCGTTGCTGTAGAATATTCTCTTTCATAGAGAAACTCCTAGAAGTCCTGTATATCCTCTTTCTGAATATAGAGTTCCATTTTATCTCTATCCCTCATCTTACTCTCCCATCTGCCGCAATTTCAGGCCAGTCTATCATTTGTATGTTTTTTCCAGTATAGCATTGAGGGGAGGGAGTGTCATCTGGATAAATATGGAAATTATAGTTTTGTGTATGTAAAGTTCGAGATAAAATAGTCGGCGAGCGGAGTGTCGCAGACGGACGGTCAAGGGAGGAGGTCTTGGGGCCAGGGGTACTGTGTGGATCTGCTTGCTGCTGCGTTTCTCCTCTGCTAACTGCCTGGCCGTTCACTAAGAAGCTCAGGAAAGCCTTCGCTCCTAAGTGACCGCCGGCAGTGGATCTTCGGACGCACTCCGTAGTCTGCGCAGCTCCACACAGTACCCCCGGCCCCAAGACCTCCTCCCTTGACCTGGCAGAGACTCACTTCACATTCACGGAAAACGGG
>NZ_WKYV01000053.1 GCF_009677585.1 Lactonifactor sp. BIOML-A5
CCATTACACAAACTTTATTTGGAACGCAATTTGGTTAATAAAAGAAAACTGGCTCTGGGATACAAAGCCCAAAACCAATTTGTCTACAGTCTGTGGGACGTGTTCTTTGTAGAAAGAACACGTCCCTCTTTTCCTCTTTTCATAATCTTAATACGCTTCTGTTTTTCCCTAACACTATTTTTATCTAAAAGATGATAAAGTGTTTCAAGTAAATAAAAAGGAGGAGTGATTTTATTATGAATATTGTAATAGGAATCATAGGCGTTATCGGACTCGGCGTGTTGGTTTATCTGACGGCGGTCTTGTTAGGGGGTGACAGGTAGTATGGAGGCTATTTTGCAGTATGTATTATACCTTTTGATTCTGGTTGCCCTGGCCATTCCTTTGGGAGGCTATATCGCTAAGGTTATGAAAGGGGATAAGGTGTTCCTGTCCTGTATCTGCAGGCCGTGTGAGAGACTGATTTATAAGGTTCTGCGTGTGGATGAAAAGGAAGAGATGACCTGGAAGAAATACGCGTTGTCTACTATTTTATTCAGCGGCATAGGACTTGTGATCTTTTTTGCAATTGAGATGCTTCAGCAGATATTACCTCTAAACCCGGAGAAGCTTCCCGGGCTGTCCTGGCATCTTGCGTTTAACACAGCAGCCAGTTTTGTCACAAATACGAACTGGCAGGCATACAGCGGAGAGTCTGCGCTGAGCTATTTTACGCAGGCTACCTGCCTGACAGTATGGAATTTTGTATCAGCGGCTACAGGTATTGCCGTTTTATTCGTATTAATCAGAGGATTTGTGAGAAAGAAAGCAGACACTCTTGGAAGCTTTTGGGTGGATTTGACAAGAACCGTGGTTTACATATTACTGCCTCTTAGTGTAGTGGTAACATTGGTGTTGGTTTCCCAGGGGGTAGTACAGAATCTGAAACCCTATGAAACCGTTTCTTTGGTGGAATCCTTTGAGACAGAGGAGGGGACAGAGGTAACCGAGCAGACAGTTCCAATGGGACCGGCAGCCAGCCAGATTGCAATTAAGCAGCTGGGAACCAATGGCGGAGGCTTTTTCGGGGTAAACTCTGCGTTCCCGCTGGAGAATCCCACCCCCCTTTCCAACTTGTTTGAAATGCTGTCAATTTTACTAATTCCAGTTTCCCTGTGCTTTACCTTTGGAAAGGCTGTAAAAGATAAGAGACAGGGATATGCAATTTTTGTTGCCATGGCTATCATGCTGGTAGCCGCACTGGGAATTATCGGATATAACGAACAGCAGGCAACTCCTCAGCTGTCCGCGGGGGATCAGGTAAATCTGACGACTGTGGATCAGGCAGGGGGCAACATGGAGGGCAAGGAGACTAGATTCGGCATTGCCACATCCGCAACCTGGGCTGCATTCACCACAGCGGCGTCAAATGGTTCGGTGAATTCCATGCATGACAGTTATACACCTATAGGCGGAATGATAACCATGCTGCAGATGCAGCTGGGGGAAGTGATCTTCGGCGGAGTGGGCTGCGGGCTGTATGGAATGCTTGCATTTGCCATTATGACGGTTTTCATCGCCGGCCTGATGGTGGGGAGAACCCCTGAATATCTTGGAAAAAAGATTGAACCCTTTGAAATGAAGATGGCTGTGCTTGTGTGCCTGGCTACTCCGGTGGGAATCCTTGTAGGCAGCGGTATCGCAGCAGTCTGGCCGGGAGTGGCAGACAGTCTGAACAACGCCGGGGCCCATGGGTTTGCGGAAATGCTATATGCGTATTCCTCTGCAGGGGGCAACAACGGATCTGCATTTGCAGGTTTTAATGCCAATACCCCGTTCCTGAATGTGACCATCGGACTGGTTATGCTTTTTGTAAGATTTCTGCCAATGCTTGCAACAATTGCAATCGCCGGCAGCCTGGCTAAAAAGAAAACAGTAGCCACAAGTGCCGGTACCTTGTCCACCTGCAACGGCATGTTCGTATTCTTATTAATATTTATAGTTCTGCTAATCGGCGCTTTGAGCTTTTTGCCGGCACTGGCATTGGGACCCATAGCAGAATTTTTTCAGATGATAGGATAGGAGGAGATGAGAATAATGTCTAAGAAACAACAAGGACTTGCAGACAAAGATATGGTTATCCGTGCACTTAAGGATTCCTTTGTAAAGCTGGATCCAAGGACGCAGGCAAAGAACCCTGTTATGATGCTGGTTTATATATCCGCAATCATGACTACCATCCTGTTTTTCCTCTCTCTGGGAGGGATAAAGGATGCGCCTGCAGGCTTTACTCTGGGGATTGCGGTTATCCTGTGGTTTACTGTATTATTCGCTAACTTTGCGGAAGCTATTGCAGAGGGACGAGGAAAGGCTCAGGCAGACGCCCTGCGCTCCGCCAGAAAAGACGTAGAAGCACACAAAATACCATCGGCAGAGGAAAAGGATACCATTGTAAAGGTATCCTCCGCCGACTTAAAAAAGGGTGATATTGTAGTAGTATATGCCGGGGAACAAATACCCGCAGACGGCGAGGTAATCGACGGCGCCGCATCTGTGGACGAGAGTGCCATTACCGGCGAGTCTGCCCCGGTCATACGTGAAAGCGGCGGCGACAGAAGTGCGGTAACAGGGGGAACCACTGTGATATCCGACTGGCTGGTGATCCGTGTAACAAGCGAACCTGGGGAAAGCTTTCTGGACAAGATGATTGCTATGGTAGAGGGGGCTTCCCGGAAAAAAACACCCAATGAGATTGCCCTCCAGATTCTGCTGATCGCATTCTCTATCATTTTCGTACTGGTAACCATGTCCCTGTATACATATTCTGTATTTTCTGCTAAGCAGGCAGGGATTGCGAACCCCACATCTGTGACCTCACTGGTTGCGCTGCTGGTCTGCCTGGCACCGACAACGATAGGCGCTCTTTTGTCGGCCATAGGAATCGCGGGAATGAGCCGTCTGAACCAGGCAAATGTACTGGCAATGAGCGGCCGTGCCATTGAAGCCGCGGGTGATGTTGATGTATTAATGCTGGATAAGACAGGTACGATTACGCTGGGAAACCGGCAGGCATGCGAATTCATTCCCGTGGACGGCAATACGCAGGAGAAGCTTGCGGACGCGGCCCAGCTGGCATCCCTTGCAGACGAGACTCCCGAGGGAAGAAGCGTCGTTGTCCTGGCAAAGGAAGAATTCAATATCCGGGGAAGGCATATGCAGGATATGAATATGACTTTTGTTCCCTTTACAGCTACAACTCGTATGAGCGGGGTGGATTACGACGGAAATGAAATACGAAAAGGGGCAGCGGATGCCGTAAAACAGTATGTTATGGAAAAAGGCGGTATATACAGCGAAGAATGCGATGAAGTAGTTCAAAGAATCTCCCGTCAGGGAGGAACGCCCCTTGTAGTAGCTAAAAACCATAAGATTATGGGGGTTATCTACCTGAAAGATATTATCAAACAGGGTGTGAAAGAAAAATTTGCAGACCTTAGAAAAATGGGGATTAAGACCATTATGATTACCGGGGATAATCCCATGACAGCCGCCGCCATAGCGGCAGAGGCGGGAGTGGATGACTTCCTCGCAGAGGCAACTCCGGAAAGCAAGCTGGCTTTTATCAGAGAATTTCAGAGCCAGGGACACCTTGTTGCAATGACAGGGGACGGTACCAACGATGCTCCGGCTCTGGCACAGGCAGATGTGGCAGTAGCCATGAACTCAGGAACACAGGCGGCAAAAGAGGCCGGTAATATGGTAGATCTGGATTCCTCTCCCACAAAGCTTATCGATATAGTCCGGATAGGAAAACAGCTTCTGATGACAAGAGGAAGCCTTACCACTTTCAGTATAGCCAATGACCTAGCAAAGTATTTTGCTATTATACCTGCACTTTTTATGGGGTTATATCCGGGACTGGCCGCCCTGAATATTATGCATCTGGAAAGTGCATCCAGCGCCATTTTTTCAGCAATCATATACAACGCCCTGATTATAGTTGCGTTAATTCCTCTGGCCTTAAAGGGTGTAAAATACAGGGAAGTCCCGGCCGGAAAATTATTGTCCAGAAACCTGCTGGTCTATGGGCTTGGGGGCATCGCCGCTCCCTTCATTGCCATTAAATTAATTGATATGATTATCACAGGAATCGGACTTGTATAAGAAAGGTGTGGGAAAAATGAAAAGTTATGGAAAAGAAGTGTTTTTAAAGTCTCTGGGTATCTTGATCGCTTTTATTATTATCTGCGGTTTTATCTATACCTTTGCGATGACTGGGATCTCCCAGCTGCTGTTTCATGACAAAGCAAACGGCAGTATTATAGAAGTGAACGGGAAGAAGTATGGATGTGAGCTGCTTGCCCAGGAATTCACAGATGACGGTCATATGTGGGGGCGTGTCATGAATCTTAATACGGAAACCTTTACGGATGAGAACGGCAACCCTGCTATGTACAGCGGCCCCAGCAATCTAAGCCCTGCCGGAGAGGAAATGGAGGCGCTGGTTCAGGAGCGTGTGGAAAAACTGAAAGAAAGCAATCCGGATCAGGCAGGTAAAGTGCCTGTGGACCTGGTGACAGCTTCAGGAAGCGGATTAGACCCTGAAATCTCCCCTGCTGCCGCAGAATACCAGATTCCAAGAATCGCGGAGGCTACAGGAAGATCAGAAGAAGAGATCAGAGCTATTGTGGACAAATACACAGAGGGGCGTTTCCTGGGGATCTTTGGAGAACCCAGAGTTAATGTATTAAAAGTAAATCTGGCGCTGGACGGTATTTTATAGCAGAAGTGCCGGTTTAAAGGAGTGGAATTGTGTGATTAACAGAAGAATTGCCTATAAGTCAAAGCGAAAGCTGGAGTTTGCCCCAGACTTTGGGGAGCCTGTAAGCATGCTCACAGAGCTGACAGATTCCTTAAGTATGGAATACTGTAGTAATCCCGAAACTTATAAAAATGACAAAGACAGGGTAATATGGCTGGAATATCCGTATTTTTGTTTTGACTGTGATACTTTTTTTGAAGAATATGGGATACTGCTCGCCTGTATAGAAAAAGAAATCCATGTAAAAGTCTATGGGATGGCAGATAGATTGGAGCTGGGAGAACTGACCGCTGAGTTTATGGATGAAAAAAACATCAGATATTGTAAAAAGAACAGTTCAGGCTCGAATTTTGAGAGTATCAGAAGTCTGTGCATTGAGATAGAAGCAAAAAGCACAGAACAATATGAGGCGCTCTGGGAATTATTTTCCCATATGGACTATCGGTATGACTATGCGGCTGTAAACCGCAAAAAATGGAAGGCTATGGGAGGAGACTGGACAGAAAAAGACCCGGACACGTATTTTGCGTATCTGCAGCTAAGGGAGGAACAGGGGGAATTTTTCCTTAATATACTTACCTTAGAACAAAAAAAAGAACTCTGGACTGTGTATCTGGAAGAAGGGATCAGCCCTGTAGAGTTTGAATATCTGAACGATGCCATCGGAAGAGAATGGGAGATTAACATCTTTGAATGGAACCTGGCTCTGCAGATGGCAGTGTCCCAGGCAGGGATATCTGTTCTCTATGAGAAAGATGATTTCAGGATCCAGGATCGGCAGGGCCGGCGTATATGGATGGATTACCGGTCTTCCGCAGCGGCGGAAAAATTGTTCCTTAAACTTCTGTTTCCCGCCGTTCCTCGTACGAATTAGAAGAAAAACGTATGGAAAAGTGTGACAGCCTTTTCATACGTTTTTCTGATCTTAATGCAATCTTAATGCTCTGCAGAAAAAATTTATTCTCTGAATTCTGGGAGATCAGGTATAATACCTAATAGATATTAAGAAAACATAAGGATTAAGTACCTGATGACGAATCCTGTATGGGAGTGTGAAGAAATGGAACAACGGCCGAATCCCGATGCTATTCTAAAGCAAATTGAGGAAGAGAAGGTTATACAAGAGAAAGGAAAACTAAAAATATTTTTTGGCTATGCGGCCGGCGTGGGAAAAACATATGCCATGCTGGAGGCCGCACATGCTGCACAGAAGGCTGGTATGGACGTGGTTGTGGGATATATTGAACCCCACACAAGACCGGATACGCTGGCACTGCTTGAGGGACTTTGTCAGCTCCCTCCTCTGGAGATTCCGTACAAGGGAATTACACTGAGAGAATTCGACCTGGACAGTGCCATCAAACGGAAGCCCAGGCTGATCCTTGTGGATGAGCTGGCTCATACTAACGCAGAAAACTGCAGGCACAGAAAGAGATATCAGGATATCCAGGAGCTTCTCCGGGCCGGAATAGATGTTTATACTACAGTAAATGTACAGCATCTGGAGAGCCTGAACGATATCGTGGCATCCATAACCGGTGTGGTGGTTAGGGAGCGAATCCCCGATGATGTCTTTGATGATGCGGATCAGGTCGAGCTGGTGGATGTAGAGCCGGAGGATTTAATCAAAAGGCTGAACGAAGGGAAAATATACAAATACAAGCAGGCAAAGAAAGCCCTGGGAAACTTTTTTCAGCAGGATAATCTGGTGGCACTCCGGGAAATTGCCCTGCGCCGTACCGCTGACAGGGTGAACAAAATATCGGAAAAAAATAAGCCCTGGATGAAAAACAGTAATTATTATACGGATGAACATATACTTATCTGTCTGTCATCTTCCCCTTCCAATGCAAAGGTAATACGTACGGCAGCCCGTATGGCCAGCGCCTTCCACGGCATGTTCACCGCCGTTTACGTGGAGACCTCTCAGACGAAGACACTGAGCAAATTTGATCAGCAGAGGCTGGCAGACAATCTGCGCCTGGCCGAGCAGATGGGAGCTAAAATAGTTAATGTATTCGGTGACGATATCGCCCAGCAGATAGCGGGGTATGCCAAGCTGGCAGGAGTTTCCAAAATTGTTCTGGGGCGCAGCCAGCAGAGAAGGCATTTGCTGTTCTCTTCTCAAAGCTTTGCGGATAAGCTGACACAGCTGGCTCCGAATCTTGATATATATATTATTCCAGAAGCAGCAGAGGAAAAAAGAAATTCTTTTCAAAAAATAAAAGGAGGGCTGCCGGTTCGTGGATTCTCACTGCTTGATTCTCTAAAGGCTCTTGGGATCCTGGTGGCATGCACCGCCTTGGGCCTCTGGCTCAGGAGCCTTGGCTTTACAGAATCCAATATCATAATGGTGTATATCCTGGGAGTGCTGGTAACTGCTCTATGTACAAAGAGTAAAAGCTACAGTCTTATCAGCTCGATCATCAGTGTTCTTGCGTTTAACTTCTTTTTCACAGTTCCCAGATTCTCCTTTAACGCCTATGAGGCAGGGTATCCGGTCACTTTTGTCATCATGTTTTTGGTGGCATTTATCACCTCAACCCTTACTATGAAGGTGAAGCAGCAGGCATTCCTGTCAGCAGCCAAGGCATATCGCACAGAGATTTTGCTTGAAACCAGCCAGAAGCTCCAGAAAGAACGCACCATTGACGGAATCATCAAGGAGGCAGCCGGCCAGATGACAAAATTACTGGATCGGCCCGTGGTTTTCTATACGCCGGATAAGAAAAACAAGCTGATTCCGCGCATATTCGGCACACAAGAGGGAGAGGATACCTCCGTGTATATGAATGAAGAAGAGCAGGCAGTGGCAGAGTGGGTTTATAAAAACAACAAACATGCCGGTGCCACTACCAGCACACTTCCGGGGGCAAAATGCCTTTATCTGGCTGTGCGCAATAAAGAGCAGGCGCTGGCGGTTGCAGGAGTCGTTCTGAACAGCGACATGCTGGAATCTTTTGAAAAAAGTCTTCTGATAGCAATGCTCAGCGAGTGTGCGCTGGCTTTGGAAAAGCAGGTGCTGAATGAAAAAAAGAATGAGATTGCGCTGAAAGCCCAGCAGGAGCAGCTGAGAGCTAACCTGTTAAGGGCAATCTCTCACGATCTCAGGACACCTCTAACCAGTATCTCAGGAAATGCCAGTGTACTGATGCAGAATGGGGCATATATGGAGGAGTCGCAGAAAAATAAGATTTACACTGACATATTTGACGATTCTATGTGGCTGATAAATCTGGTAGAAAACCTGTTGTCTGTAACACGAATCGACAACGGAACCATGAATATACAGATGCAGGCGGAATTACTGGAGGAAGTAATCACAGAGGCTCTGCATCATATAAACAGAAAAAGTACAGACCATAAGATCCAGGTAGAACTGGAAGATGAGTTCCTTATGGGAAAGATGGATTCCAGATTAATTGTGCAGGTTTTTATTAATATTATAGATAATGCCATCAAGTATACGCAGAAAGGTTCCTGTATCCGTATCATCGGAAGAAAGAAAGGAAACTATTTATATATAGAAATAGAGGACGACGGACCGGGCATAGGCAGAGAAGAACAGGAGAAATTATTTGATATGTTTTATACGGCAAATAATGAGAGGGGAGACAGCCGAAGGGGTCTGGGGCTGGGGCTTGCTCTCTGTAAGTCCATTATAACTGCACACGGAGGGAATATCGGTGTGAAGGAAAATATCCCTCACGGGACCATTTTCTATTTCACGCTGCCTGCAGAGGAGGTAATTATACATGAATAAACCATTAATATTAGTTGTAGAGGACGACAAAGCAGTCCGCAACCTGATTTCTACAACACTGGATACCCAGGAATACCGCTATCATGTGGCGAAAAACGGGGCTCAGGCCCTGGTTGAGGCGGTATCCCAGAGACCGGATGTAATTATTCTGGATCTGGGCCTTCCCGATATGGACGGAGTGGAGATCATCCGCAAGGTCCGTTCCTGGTCCCAGGTACCCATTATAGTAGTGAGTGCCAGAAGTGAGGACAGGGATAAGGTTACAGCGCTGGACGAGGGGGCTGATGATTTCCTCACAAAACCATTCAGTGTGGAGGAATTGCTGGCAAGAGTGAGAGTCAGCCTGAGAAGAGTACAGTATCAGAACAGCAATGCCTCTGAAAACAGTGCTGTTTTTAAAAACGGCGGACTTACCATTGATTACGCTTCAGGGTGCGTAAGCGTAGACGGTAAAGAAATTCATCTCACGCCTATCGAATACAAGCTGCTCTGCCTTTTGTCCAGAAATGTAGGAAAAGTACTTACGCACAATTTTATCCTGAACGAGGTCTGGGGGAATGTGATGCAGAGTGATGTACCGTCTCTCAGGGTATTTATGGCAACTCTGAGAAAAAAAATAGAAAAGAATACCTCGGAACCGGAGTATATCCAGACCCATATCGGAATCGGTTACCGGATGCTGCGGATAGAAGAGAGTGAAAAGTAACACGGAAACCTACTTTACGTAAGTATGACTATGTGAGAAAATAGAGGTGATAACTGGTAAATAGTGGAAGATAGGATGGACCAGAGATGGATTATAAAAAGGCGGCAAAGCAGATATGCCGGAAACTGGGAGGAAGAGATAACCTGGATAAGGTGGAACACTGCTCTACCCGCCTCAGAGTAACGGTAAAGGATCCTGAAAAAGTGGATCTGCGGGGCTTAAAAAATCTGAAAGAGGTCAGCGGAGTTGTGCACGACGGGGCAGAACTGCAGATTATCCTGGGGCCTGGGACGGTTATCCGGATCTTTAACTATCTGTACCTGATAGAAAAGGAAGAGATACAAAGGGCGTCCGGCAGAAGTAAATCTCCGGGATACTGGCTGAAAAAGGGAGTGAAAAAGATGGGAGATATTTTTATTCCCATCATACCTGCCCTTGTGGCTGCCGGATTTTTAAAGGGAATTGTAGACCTTATGGGAACCCTGTCGCAGCATGGGATTCTGAATATCGGACTGGACAATTCCTTTTATTCATTTGCAGGTCTGATCGTCAATTCCGTATATGCATTTCTGCCTATTTTAATCGCCTTCAGTGCTGCCAGAGTTTTTGGGGGCAATCCCTATCTGGGTGCCGTGGTGGGTATGATGATGCTGAATCCGGATTTGCAGAACGCCTGGTCCAAAGTGTCTGACGGGGTTGTGACATACCAGAGTGTATTCTGCGGCCTGTACGAAGTCCCCATGACTGGATATCAGGGACATGTACTGCCTGTGATTATAGCTGTCTGGATTATGAGTGTGCTGGAGAAAAAGCTTCATAAGACAGTACCTCCAATGCTTGATTTATTTATTACGCCTCTGGCGAGCCTGTTTATCTCGGGGTATCTGACATTTGCTATTGTAGGTCCTGTATTTCTCAAAATCGAAGATATTCTTCTTCTGGTGGTAAAAGATATTCTGACGGCGCCCTGGGGAATCGGCGGCTTCTTTATGGGTGGAATCTATTCCGCAATTGTAGTTACCGGGATTCATCATATGTATACCGTACTGGAATTGGGGCAGCTGGCCAGCTATGGGTTTAATTATCTTAACCCTGTAGCCTCCGCAGCAAATATAGCCCAGGGAGGGGCAGCCCTTGCCATGGCAATAAGAATGAAGAACCGGAGGGTAAAAGGGATCGCAATTCCTTCGGCCTTAAGTGCCTTTATGGGGATTACGGAACCGGCAATTTTCGGCGTAAACCTCCGCTATGGTACTCCTTTTCTGGCAGCCGCGCTGGGCGGCGCCTGCGGGGGCTGGTATGCGGCTCTGCGGGGACTGGGGGCTTCGGGAACCGGGGTTTCAGGCATCTTCGCCTTTCCTCTCTATCTTAAAGAACCCTGGGATTATCTTCTCAGCCTTTTTATTGCTCTGGCAGTCTCCTTTGCTCTTACGTGGGTTCTGGGAGGAAGGGAAGAAAACCTACATGTCACTTCGCCTGTACAGGGAGAACTGATACCCCTGGCAGAGGTAAACGATTCTACCTTCCGCAGAGGCGTTCTGGGTCCCGGCGTGGCTATACATCCTTCCAAAGGCAAGATAGTAGCACCTGTGGACGGAACCATAGAAGTGACTTTTGAGACCGGGCATGCAGTGATACTTTCGGGAAGAAACGGTGCGGAAATATTGGTGCATGTTGGAATTAACACCATTAATCTTGGGGGCAGGTATTTCAGCTGCAAGGTGAAGAAGGGAGAGAAAGTAAAGAGGGGGGAGCTTTTGATTGAATTTCAGAAAGAATCTATTGAAAGAGAGGGATATGACCTGACTACTCCTGTGATTTTGGTAAATGCAGATAAATACGATCTGACACTTATAAGAGAACCTGGAAAGGTCAAAATGTTAGATGAAGTTATGCAGATAGAATAAAAGGAAAGTGTTGTAAGAAAGGATAAGAACGTGTATAATAACACTATTATTACCTCATCAAATGCGCCGGAATATTACGAATGTGAGATATTGGTAAAAAATTCACAAAGTTTGCTCTAAACTATTGACAAAACTATAAGAATGTGATATTTTTAACATATCATCAAAGAGGGTTCTGATTTCTGACGGGTTTAATGTGGAGCACCACAGTGAGATTAGGACTTATAGTAAGCCGACCGTCTGGGCAGCATTTGCAGCGAGCAGATGTTGCCCTTTCTTGCTTTTTTGGGGGAAAGGGCAGAAACGATGAGAGTAATTTTAATTTACATAACTTAAAGGAGGATTTTACTATGGGATTCAAATCAGACATCGAAATTGCACAGGAAACGACCATGCAGCCGATTTTAGAGGTTGCCAAGACCGCTGGTATTGACCAGAAATATCTGGAACAGTACGGAAACTACAAAGCTAAAATCGACTACAACATGCTTCGTGACACAGACAAAAAAGATGGAAAGTTAATTCTGGTAACAGCAATTTCTCCAACACCGGCCGGTGAAGGCAAGACAACGACTACCGTAGGTCTGGCAGACGGTATGCGCAAGATTGGCAAAAACGTTATGGT
>NZ_WKYV01000054.1 GCF_009677585.1 Lactonifactor sp. BIOML-A5
AAGAGCCTGTTTAAAAAGTGACATTTTCTAAAGTTAATATAGCCTATAAAAAGTGACATTTTCTAAAGTTATTGACAAACCAATTTGCATCAGGAGATCTGCGTCTGGAATATAATACTGCACTCAGCAGTGCCCCTATGGGAACGGTCATGATAATTGCTATGGTCCCGGAAATCCCCTGTGCAATCTCCATTGCGATAAAATCAGAATTCATAAGCTGCGCGTACTCTACTCCATATGCCTTCAGCATAAGAAGTGTCGTCAATGAGCTTCCTGTAAAAGCAAGAATCAGGGTATTGCACATGGTTCCAATCATGTCTTTCCCCACACGCAGCCCTGACTGAAATAATTCCCGGGGAGTGATATCTGCTTTGTGGCAGGTAATCTCATGGAGAGAGGAGGCGATGGATAATCCCACATCCATTACGGCACCAAGACTAGAAATCAGTATTCCGGCAAATAAAACCTGTGATATCTGCAGTCCCGTGTTCTGAGAGATCAGAATCAGCGCTTCCGCCTGATCTGTGTTAAATCCGCTTACATGTACCAGGGATGCTATAACCTGAAATATAATCCCTGACAAAATGACGCCCATTCCTGTAGCTATGGTTGCCACCCAAGTCTTTTTATGATTGCCGTTCAATAGAAACAGAGATACCGCAGCAGTTATTACAACAGTAACAATGCAAACCCAGATGGGGGAATAGCCATTAAAAATCATCGGCAGCATAAATCCCAGTATGGTATACATAGTAAATAAAAGACTTACTGCAGAACGTAATCCTTTTCCTCCCCCGATCAGGACCATAATGCCTATCATAATTCCCCCGAACATAAAAATAACCGGTGCCCGGTAATAGCTGTACACCGTGATCAAAGTTTCCGCTTCCAGGGGATTATCAATGCAGGCAATAAAAGCCTGGCCGCTGTGCAGCCTCACATTATGAGTGGTTGATAGATAATTATCAATAAGAACCTCTTTTCCCTGAAAATCTCCCTGAAGTATTCTAGCCCGCAGAGTCTGGACTCCATAGTATCTGCCCTTGGTCGTTTCGTCTTCCCGCGCGTTCTCTTCCACTACTTCTATTACCTCAGCTTTTGCATAACCCAGGCTTTCGCTGTTTATCAGAGAAAGAGTAACAGGATTTTTGTCATTATAAAGATAAACCCCAAAACTAAATACTATAATCAGCAACAGGAAAATGATATCTGTCTTCTGCCTTTTCTTCATTTATTTAACTCCTTTTTGACAAAGTTTCCAATAAAGCGTCAGGCGGCAGATGACTGTCACCTGCCGCCTATTCTATAGTTCTTGAGTGTTCAAAACCAACAGAAGCCTTTTTGGTATATTACGGATTTACACATGCTCCGCTCTGGTTAAAACGGTACATTTTCCCATTAATTTTTAATGACTGGCCGCTGACCATTGCCCCATTTCCCTTCAGATAGTACCAGGTAGTTCCAAGTTTTATCCATCCGGTAGCCATGGCCCCGCTTTCTTTCAGGTAATACCAGGTTCCTCCCATCTGTACCCAGCCGACAGCCATCGCTCCGCTTCCTCTCAGGTAGTACCAGGTTTCCCCTACCTGAACCCAGCCGGTAGCCATTGCCCCGCTTCCTTTCAGGTAGTACCAGGTTCCCCCGGTCTGCAGCCAGCCGGTAGCCATAGCTCCGCTGTCTTTCAGATAATACCAGGTCTTACCAGTCTGTATCCAGCCAGTGGCCATGGCTCCGCTTTCTCTCAGATAATACCAGGTTCCCCCCACCTGTACCCAGCCGGTGGCCATGGCTCCGCTTTCTCTCAGATAATACCAGGTCCCGTCAATTTCTATCCAGCCGGCGGCCATGGCTCCGCTCTCTTTTAGATAATACCAGGTTCCTCCCACTTTGACCCAGCCGGTAGCCATTGCCCCGCTTTTGCTGAGATAATACCAGGCGCCGTTGGTATCCAGAAACCATCCGGTGCGCATATACCCCTTTTCGTCAAACGCATACCAAATACCGTTAATCTCCGCCCAGCTATTCGTCTGATAGGTTCCGTCAGAGAGCTTTAATCTCCAGCCCCTTCCATCATTTTCCCAGGTCTTGGTGATTGGTTTTTCATTTGTGGTTTTATGAATGGTAAATTCATCTACAACAGATTTGTCTGAGGTTCTGTATGTGGTAATTCGGAAAGTGTCCTCAGATACATCAATCTTAGAGATATTGGGCACATGCTCCTGATTTTTGACCGCCACATAATCTCCCTCCAGATTCGAAGAGAATTCATAATACTTACTGCCGCTGGCAGAGTTGGCAGTAATATAAACAATACCGGACGGATCTGTAATTTCACTGATTGGCTCTCCGTTTTCATCTGTGGATTCTTCCACCATAGGTTCCAGGCCATCCATCATGTAGCTTCTGGTATATACATGGTCATGTCCCATGAGCACTGCATCGATACCAAGCTCTTTAAATACCGGTGCCAGTGTGCTTCTCCTGGAAAGAATATCGTTATCTACCGCATGACTGGCTGTACTGTATATAGAATGATGGAATATAACGAATTTCCAGTCTGTGTCCGGATTTAAATGAATCGCATTCCTCATGAATTCTTTATGCTCTGCCGTACTTTGATTGTTAGAGTTGATTACCAGGAACAAGGAATTGTTATATACATAATAGTAATCACCGTTGGCATTGCCTTCCCCGCAGTCTCCCAGCTGGCTTACATTAGGCAGATTAAAGTGTGTATTATATGCAGTGCCTTTGTAGTCATGATTCCCCACAGCAGTGGCAAAGGGTACGCTGTACACAGGACTTCCGTCATAATTAGCCAGATAAGCGTCATACTGAAGTTCACTGGTTCCTGCCTCCACATGGTCGCCTGCATTCTGGATAAAACTAACCTCAGAAAATAAAGGATCCTGCTGAATAAGATTCAGGGTGTTTCTCCATCCGTCCTTATCTGCGTCCAGATCTCCGGATGAACCAAGCTGAGGGTCTCCTGCAAAGATAAAGCTGAAATCACCGGATGATTTTGTTTTCGTGGCATACACTTGTTCTGACCAGATTCCATTGTTTCCCACTCGATAGACATACTCAGTGTCCTCCTCAAGGCCGGACACAGTTGCCTGATTGCTGGTGTACACCTTTCCCTGGGTAAGTGTCTCCACGGCCTCAAAGGTCTCTGCCTTTTCTTCCGGAAAAGCATCCCCGGTCATATCAGATTTTTTAGCGAACTGTACTTGTCCCCCCTCTGTTGCCAGAGAATACCAGGTAAGATTTAATTCCGAAGGTGTAGCCCCAATGGTCAGGGAAACCGCTTTTACAGCATCTCTGTCCGGCAGAGTTGCTGTGTCCGGGTGCAAATCCAGATGCCCGAACTTAAAGTACCCCTGGCTGTCAGCTCCTGTCTTATGCAGCTCCACTGCAATTACATTCTGGCCCTTTACCAGCATCTCACTGATATCCCGCATAGTCACATCCGCCTGGCGGATATTCTCTGTATCCCCGTCTTTGCTGCCGTATCCCAGATTATCTTTGTGGGAACCATTTCCAGTATCTTCCGTCTTATATCCCACATCCGGAACATTTAAAGATGTCAGCTGCTGCCCGTTTACGTAAATGATAGCCGCATCTTTATAGTCAAAAGTAAGATGAAGGCCCTCTATGGCACTGGGATCCTCCACTTCAAAATATCCTCTGAAAAAATATGCCTGTGATTCTGAATTTAAGGTTCCGTCCAGTGTATCGAATGAACCTGCATGAGTCTCCCAATCCGTGTCATTGTAAACACTGGAATCCTGGGCATTTGTGCCGAATTTCCTTGTCCAGCCGTTATACTGCCCCCATTTGTCCTTTGCAACTGTTCCGTCTGCGGGATCCCCATTCTGAAAATACTTCCACTCATACTCTGCGTCCATGGCATACCCCGCCCCGCTGTACGGGGAGATATTTTCTTCTGCACTTTTTGCGCCTTCCACTGTATCTGCCAGTACGCTGCCTGCGGTGCCAAATACCATTGCCGCTGCCAGTACTCCCGACAGCCATCTTGCCGCATTTCTTTTTTTCATAAATTTCCTCCTCATTTGATTCTATTGATTTGAACATCGCTTACTATATCACTCCCCCGTAAAATTCAGGTTATTCTAATCAAATATCTGTGTAAAAAATAATATTTTACAAATTTATTATTTTTTTATAAATAGTTTCCCAATGCGGTTGACCAATTCATTGCAAACTTTTACAATGAGCATAGGCTGAAAGCAGAAAGGGGGAACTCCATGAAACGTTCACTAAGCCTTATACTCGCAGCTGCCCTTGTCTTTTCCATGGCAGGATGCGGAGACAAAAAAGAGACAGAAGAGAAAACCACCCAGGAAACCACTACAGAAGCAGACACTTCTACCTCAACTGTCAGTGGAACCCTTGAAACCTTTACAGGCAGCTCCCTTACCATGACAACTACCGACGACAAAGAACTGGTATTTGATGTAACAGGCGCTACATTGGAATGTAAAGATGGCATGGCAGCCGGCGATGCAGTCATCCTCACCTATCAGGGAGAAATCTCAGGGACGGATACCAGCAAAGCTAAAGTAGTAAAAATAACCAATGAAGGGGTTGAGACCTTAACCGCTGAGGTAGAGACAGTACATACCATTTCCGGTACCATTGTAACTGCATCCTCCAGTCAGCTGTCCGTTAAAACCGATTCCGGCAAGATGACCTTTTCCATTCAAACTGCTGCGATAGACAGTTCTTTGGACTTGGAAAAGGGAGATGAAGTATCTATTGATTATATAGGAAGTATCAATGATACAGACACAAGCGGAGCTCAGGTAGTTAAGGTAAGCAAAGATTCGTCCTCCAAAAAGAAGTCTGAAGAAAAGGAAAAGACACAGACTGCTGAAAAAGAGGAGGAAGAAGAAAAGCCAAAGGAGGAAACTCAGACTCAGCAGGAAATGTCCATTGCCGATGTGAATGAAACTGTCTATGCAGCTTCAGATGTATATGTACGAAGCTCTTACGATAAGAATTCCAGCATTGTAGGGACACTCCGCGGAGGCGAATCTGTGGTACGCACAGGCAACTGTGCCAACGGATGGTCCAGGGTTATATTCAATGGTCAGGAGGGCTATGTATATCAAAGCTATCTGACAACCCAGTCTCCGGAGCAGGAAGTGCCTGCTGAACAGGAGGAAGATACTTCAGACAGTAATCCCGAAGGGGAGCAGGATTCTGCTGAGGGAAACGAATAATTAATACAAAGAAAGCACAGGCAATAAGGATGTCTCTTTCCTTATCCTGTGCTTTTCTTTTATCCCATTATGTAAAGCTCCTTAATCACAGGCAGCTTTAAATTCCGTCCAGTTTTTGTTATATGCTTCGTCAGCCTCCGCACTCACATTTTGAACAATTTCACCTTTTGTGACATCAGAAGGTACCACCAGATTTGGGTTTACCAGGGGATCCGCTTCCTTATTGGTGCTGTAATATCCAATATAATTAAAACACTCTGCCGCTTTTTCAGGCTCTAAAATATAATTCAGGAACTGATGAGCTGCCGCCGCATTGGGGGCATCCTTAGGAATAAATGCAGACATTATTCCGAATCCCAGCCCTTCCTGAGGGTATACTACCTTTAAATCAGGATTCTCACTGAGCGCCTGAGTTACCTGGGAGGTGTATAAAAATGCTACCGCTGCCTCGCCGTTCAACAGTGCGTTCTGTGTATTGTCGTCCTGTATCATACGCACATTGGGCGCCAGCTCCAACAGCTTCTCACCTGCTTCCCCGATCACTGCGGTATCCTCCTCATTCATTGACTTACCCATCGTTAACAGTGTGATACCGTTTATGACACGGTAATTCGCTGTCAATGCCACCTTATCCTTCAAGGCTTCATTCCAGAGATCTTCATATCCTTTTATCTCAAAGTCCACCTGTTCCGGATCATAGACAATCAAAGGAATCCCGGCTCCGTAAGGCACAGTATACTCATCCTTGGGATCGTAGAACTGGCCCTGGTAAAGGGGATTAATATTTTTATAATTAGGTATCTCTGCTTTATCTAATTTCTGAACCAGATCCTGGCCCACTGCCTGTTCAATGATGTAGTCATCCGCGATGACTACATCATAATCTCCGCCCTTTGCCTGGGACAGCTTTTCCAGCATGGTCTCATCCGTATCAAAATTAGAATAAACTACCTTTACGCCTGTCTCTTCCTCAAATCCGTCAAGTACCTCCTGGGGAAACATACCTTCCCAGGTAAAAAGTACCAGTTCCTTTGAGTCATCTTCCTTTTGCTCACCGCATCCGCTGATAAGAGCCGCAGCCAGCACTACACTGAGCATGCCCAGAAGTTTTGTTCTTCTCTTCATAATAACTCTCCTTTACATTAAGATTGAACATGATTAGTTTCCTTTATCTGTTCTTCTTCCCCGGTTCCCCAGGGCTGAAGTGATAAATAATATGAAAATAACAGTAATCAGAATCACGGTACACAGCGCGTTAATTTCCGGTGTCACGCCAGTTTTCAGCTGTGTGTATATTTTAATGGGCAGCGTGTTCAGTTTAGGTCCATTTACAAAAATACTGATTACTACGTCATCAAATGACATAGCAAATGCCAGCAGGCACCCGGACATCACGGCAGGCATAATCAAAGGCAGTGTTATGTCAAAAAAGGTCCTGACCTGGGTTGCACCCAGATCCCGGGCTGCTTCTGCAATGGATTTATCAATGCCAACCAGCCGCGCCTTCACCATCATAAAAATGTAGGGGATACAAAATGTAGTATGCGCAATTACCAGGGTTGTCATACCAAAGGGCAGATTCAAAAGTGAAAAAAATGCCAGAAAAACCATTCCTAAAATAATTTCCGGAATCATAATGGGAAGTGTGGAGATGTACTCTACAATCCCTTTGCTTTTATAATTTACTCTGGCCATGCCAATGGCCCCAATGGTACCGATAACGGCCGAAACCCCGCAGCTGAGTATCCCCAGGACAATACTGTTCCAAAGAGCTTCCCTCAGCCCCTCATTATGCCAAAGGGTCTGATACCATTTCAGGGAAAACCCTGTCCACGCCGCCGTAAGTTTTGACTCATTAAAGGAAAATACCACAACAAATACCAGAGGCAGATACATGATTATCATGATGACTGCCAGATAAATATTGGGAAGTTTTGTTCTGTTTTTCAAAATATCCCCTCCAAATCCTTCACATGAGTGATGCTTCTGTAGAGATACATCATCAGAGATGTCATTACCATCAGCAGAACAGCCAGTGCGGCAGCGAAGGGCCAGTTGCTCCCTCTTGTCAGCTGATCCTGAATCAGGCTTCCCACCAGTACTATTTTATTGCCTCCCAGAATATCGGCGATGAAAAATAATCCCATAGAAGGCACAAAGGTGAGAATTACACCGGACAACAGTCCCGGCAGAGTCAGCTTTAGTGTCACCGTCATAAAGGCGTACATGGGTGAGGCGCCCAGATCTCTGGCTGCCTCTACCAGCGACCAGTCCATCTTTTCCACACTGGAATACACCGCAAGCATCATAAACGGCACAAGCGCATAGACCATACCAATAAGTACTGCGGGATATGAGTATAAAATCTTTAACGGCTCGTCTATAACACCCAGAGCCATCAGCAATTTGTTGAATACACCTTTTGCCTGAAGTATTATAATCCATCCATACATTCTAATCAGAGAGCTGGTCCAGAAAGGCACCATAATCAGAAGCATCATCCTTTTTTTCCATTTTGCAGACAGCTTAGCCATAAAATATCCAAATGGATAACCTATCAGCATGATTAACAATGTGCTGAAAAAGGCCAGCTGGAATGACTGAGCAAAGCTCTGAAGGTATACCGGCTCAAATATCTTCTTATAATTTTCCAGGGTAAACTTCCATGTTACTCCCCAGCTGTCATTATTCGTGGCAAAGCTCAGTCCGATCATGTAGAGAAGCGGCCCCAGCACAAAAATAAGTGTAAACAGATACAAAGGAGCAACTGTAAGAAAAACTTTAGAATGTTTCTTTTTCGTCATTCTGTTCCTCCCTGTCTACGATAATTGCATCAGCGGGCTTCCATCCCACACATACCTTCTGTCCAATCTGTACATGAGAGTCAATGCCGTAGCGGCTGGCTATAATCTCTTTTCCATCTTCCAGTCCAATCACCATTCGCAGCTGACCTCCGGAGAAAGATTTTTCAAGTATTACGGCTGGGAGAGCCTCTTTGCACTCCTCACAGACAAGGATATTCTCGGCCCGCACAGCAATCGTTATCTCCTGCCCTATCTGTTCCCGGTCTGGATCAATGATTACTTTGATCTTTCCCGTGCTGATTTCAACAAGAGCCTCCTCTCCCTGAATCTGAACAATCTTTCCTCTGACAATATTGGCATTTCCCACAAAGGTAGCCACATAACTGGACGTAGGGTGATTATAGACCTCATCCGGTGTCCCGATTTGTTCCAATACCCCTTTATTCATTACCACAATCCTGTCCGACATATTGATGGCTTCTTCCTGATCGTGAGTAATATATAGGAAAGTGATTCCCAGCTTTTTCTGAAGCTTCTTAAGTTCCAGCTGCATGGCCCTGCGAAGCTGCAGATCAAGGGCTCCTAAGGGTTCATCTAAAAGCAGTACTTTTGGGTTATTTACCAGTGCCCTGGCTATCGCCACTCTCTGCTTCTGTCCCCCTGACAGTTCCTGGGGCATTCTCTTTTCGTATCCGGACAGCTGAACAAGCTCCAGAATCTTTTTTACTTTTTCTTTAATTTCTGGCTTCGGCATCCTGCGAAGCTTCAGGGCATAGCCAACATTTGCCTCCACGTTCATATGGGGAAACAAAGCATAATTCTGAAATACGGTATTCACATCTCTCTCATGAGGTTCCAGCCGGGTAACATCTCTGCCCTCCAGTATCACCTGTCCTTTATCCGGCATCTCCAGCCCCGCTATAATACGAAGTGTAGTTGTCTTGCCGCATCCGGAAGATCCTAAAAAAGTAATGAATTCTCCTTGTTTTATCTTCAGATCAATTCCATTTAAAACCTCTGAGCTTCCAAAGCTCTTTTCAATCCCTTTCAGCTCTAGTATACTATCTTCCATGTATGTATCCTCTGTTCTTTGTTGAGTAAAAATACCCAGTTTCTTCTTCAAACTCCGATTTTACCATCTTTTTACTAATTATGCAAATCTTATTATAACACAAAAAGATTTAAGTTGTAAAATTTTACCCAATCCCAAAGATAAGTTCCTCTCAAAAGTAATGCCGGACCTGGCATACGCCGGGTCCGGCATAGCTGTCAGTGGGCGTGATTCCCTCCCCCTGATTCCTGCAGATAAGACTGCATCTGGGTGATCTCCTCCTCCTGCAGGGAAATCACATTATCGGCAAACTGTTTCACTTCATCATCCTCTGTATAAGCCAGGATCAATCTTGCCATATCCACTGCCATCTGATGATGCATAGACATTCCCTGGGCAAATGCCCGGTCCAGATCCTCTGTCTCTGTCTCGTGATCCTCGTGGTTTTCCATCATAGCATTATATTCTTTCAGGTATAGCTTTTCTTTCTCTTCATCAGAGGTCTCTGACTTCTCCAGTCTTGCAGTCATGTCCTCCATCTGTCCGATTTCTTCTTCCTGAGCATTGATAATAGTATTTGCCAGTTCGCTGAATTCCGCCTTTTCGCCTGCATACTTTAAATAGCTCTTTGACATTTCAATAGCAGATTTATGATGGGGAATCATGCCCTTCAGGAAATCAAGAGATGCATTGCCCGTCTCTTTTATCTCCATATCATCCATCATCTGGTCCATAATCTCATCCTGCTCCTGAATATATGCGTCTGTGTCTGAATCCTTGGTTCCGCAGCCGCCTATGAGCATAAGGGTACAGAGTAAAACAGAAATTACTTTTATTTTTCTCATGTAAAACCTCCATAGTAATTTAATAACATTAGTATTCCCCTTTTACTCCCAGACATTCTTTTATGGAAAGATTCTCCCCCGTGTGACCGCTGTGTTACCTGATTCCTGTATATATAGTTTATCTTGGGTATTGTCACCTTATATCTGAGGAATATATACGCGGAGGTTTTAAAATGAAGCTGTCAGAATTGATGATAATCCTGGAAGGAAAATGGATTGAGAAAGGACTGAAGCCCGACCAATATATAGATAATATGGCACCCCCAAAAGAACTGTATCACAGAATTGTACAGGAACTAAAGGATAAGGGGATCTATCATGAAAATGATTCTGAAGGTGCTGTATTATAGAACAGGTGACTGGATGTAGATGCTTTTGACGGACATCGAATGTTGAAAATTACATTTAGTATTCTAAAAATTACATTTGACATACTGTATGTACTGTTGTATACTAATAACGGATAGTTAGTAATATCACTCACTATCTCCCCCCTCAAGTTTAAGGGGCTGTCGGTTAATATCGATTTTTGCCCCCTTACATACAAGGAAGAGACAATCCCATAGTATTCGGGCTTTTTCA
>NZ_WKYV01000055.1 GCF_009677585.1 Lactonifactor sp. BIOML-A5
ATAATAGGTTAGTCCGCTCGCTCCGCATCGCGTCCGTTTTGCTCCGCAAAACCGTCCGTTGGAGTCCGCCGACTGCAACTGCTTTGATCAACCAGTAAACATAACCTTTTCCGTTGGTTTTGAGATATAAAATCCGTTTCAGCCGTGTCAAGCTCCGCACTTCCTATCAAAATAAACTCATATAGCCGCAGTTCTTCCGCTATAACAGAATTTGCATATCCGCCAATATCATAATGCACACCCAGGTCTGCAGCTCCACTCATTACTTGTGCCCGTATTTCATAACAATTTGTAGAATGTATAGACAATTTTACATTAGGAGCTTTCCGCCGAAATTGTTTTAAAACCTGTGGCATTTGGTAGGCAAGCAGAGTTTCCGGGATGGCGATCTGCAAAGTCCCGGACAGCTCCTGGTTAGACTTTCCGTAATTCTCCATCTGCTGGACAGCTTCTATCACATGATTGATATAGGGGAGCAGTTCTTTTCCCGCCTGCGTCAGCTTCATTTTGCGCCCTATCTTTTCAAACAATTTTACAGAAAGCTCTTTCTCCAGCAGCTGCATTTGCAGGGTAATGGTTGACTGCGCATAGTTCAGGCGTTCTGCCGCTTTTTGAAAACTCCCGGTTTCCAGTATGGTTTTGAAGGTGTTTAGATATTTTAGCTCCATGTGGTCCCCCTCTCCATAATCATTCAGTAAAAATGAACTAAAACTTCAAAAGGTTCAATTTTTTAATAATGATTGTTTATGTTATGATATCCCTAAGAAAGGAGGGTGTCAAGTCGTTGAGAAATCACAAAGAAAACTGTAAAAGGATTCCCGCCTATCTCATCGGACTGCTTTGTACCTGCTTTGGCGTTGCACTCGTGTTAAAAACAAATTTGGGATTAGACGCATGGAATGGGGTATTCGCCGGCCTGGAACGGATCACACCCTTTTCTTTCGGCACATGGTCCGTTGTGATCCAGGGAGCTTTCTTACTCATAGCCGCAGCCCTCAACCGCAAAATGGAGTGGCTCTCTGTCTTTCCCATTATTTACAAAGGAATCTTTTTAGATGCCGCAAAAGCTATGGTATCCCCAAACTTTATGCATCCTGGCGTTGCTGCACGTGTATCACTATTTCTATGCGGATATTTATTAGTTGCTTTAGGTACAGGGCTCTATGTGGCAACCGGTTATCCCAAAATGCCCATTGACGGACTTATGACTGCTCTTTCCAATTCTTATTTGGGAAGTATTAAAAAGTCAAGATTGCTTATTGAGATTACCGGCTTTATTTCCCTGCTTTTAGTGGGCGGTACCTTTGGGATAGGTACAATCATAATTACATTTACAATTGGCCATTTCATTTCTGCAGCGAAACGTCTTGCAGAAAAATGGGTAAAACTGGGTGAAGAATATAAGGAGAGTGCATCATGAAAATTCAAACATATGTCGAGGCGGATCGTGAAGAAGTAATATCGCTTGTTCTGCATTGCCAGAACGATGGTACACGCCCGTTCGTTTCCGTAGACGATCAGCCGGAGTTACTACATATCAAAGAAAAATTTCTGGATAATGGCGGAAATTTCTGGGTTGCAAAGGAACAGGGAAAAGTTGTTGGCTCAGTCGGACTTATGATGTGCGGCAGCGGCCTTGGTGTGTTAAAAAAATTTTTTGTGTCTGAGGCATATCGAGGGAAACCACACCATTTAGGTAGGAAATTATATAAAACACTTTTGAACTTTGCAAAAGAAAATGGCGTAAAAAGAATAATTTTAGATACCCCCAAAAACGCAGACAGAGCACATAAGTTTTATGAAAAGGCCGGTTTTCACAAAATTGAAAAGGAGGAGCTGCCGGTGGCGTATGATTATCCATATAAGGACAGTGATTTTTTTTCCATATGGATACTTACCAACTCTTCAAAGTCCGCGGAAGCTGTTCACAGGTGATTATGAGTATGTTTTCTTACCATACGCCTCCCAATGTTTTTCAAATAAGGCAAAGTGCCGGTTTCTCTCCTTTTCCGAGAAATGTTCAAATTTTTTTAAGTATGTTCTCTCCTCAGGATCCAGCTGGTATCTTTCCGACTTTTTGCATAATTTTCTAATTTCCTGGAGGAGTACACTCTCATCGTGCAGATCTCCCAGGACCTCCTGGAACAGCGTGGCCGCTTCCAGCATTTCTGCTTCCTCTTTGTCCAGAATCTGACGGAAGAAATCTAAAACATATCTTAATTCCTTAAAGGAAAGGCGAAGCTTATGAAGAACCGGTTCCGGAACCAGCAGGCCTTCCATCCAGTTCTTCTGTGCTTTGATTTTCATAACTGCACGCCGGACACACTCTTCTTTTACTTCCTCCGGGAAAAATAGACACGCCTCTTTTCCTCTGCAAAGCACAGGGGTACAGATCCCCTGCTTTATCTCTTCTTCCATAGCTGCCGCCAGCTTCGGGAATTCGTCAGAGGAGAAATGCTGCTCTATCGCTCTCAGACATCCCTCTCTCCTTTCTCCTATGATCTTGTTCCATACAGGAAACACTTCCGGGCCGATGCCTTTCTTTTCCAGAAAATATATTTGTTTTTGATTCAGAATATCCAGATCCCGTAGAGCACCTAATTGTTTAAGATTTCGGTTAAGTTCGGGTTGATAGCAGGAGCTCCACTGGGGCTTCATATACCGGGTAAATACTCCAGTCACAGAGTACAGCTTGCGGAAAGCTACCCGAATATCATGTATGACCTCCGGATCTCCATAGTCAGAAGTCTTTTCTGTGAGCTGTCGGATGATATCCAACTGCTTGCTGACATATAGCTCCAGCTGAACGGAAAAGCTAGAGCTTCCCCCATTCTGTCCGCCTGAGCATTCCCTCTCAGAGTGAATTGCCTGCTTCTCAGCCAGCTGTACACTTTCTATTGCCGCCTCCACAACCGGCACATACTTTTTGCTCACCTGCATCTTCTTCAGATACTCCTTGATGCCTGCCCCGCCCACAGCATCTGCCCGCATTCCTGTGAGAACAGCTGCCAGAAGAATATTTTCTTTGTCTGACAGAGATTTCAGAGGATGGGTAAGTACGATGTCTCCCTCCAAAGCCAAAAAGGAATCCTCCAAAATACCCTCACCAACCCCCTTTAACAGGAATGCCCTGGATGCAATAGGGGCATAAGACCGGGGCACCTGATAATCTTCAGACACCGCCTGAAAAATGAGTGCAGCCAGTCTGGCATTCTCTTTTTTTGTGTCATAGTTGATCCCAAAACTGCTGCACAATTCTTTTGCCCCCCAATGCCTCACCTTCTCTCTGGGATTTCGCATATAGTTTCTCTTAGCTATGATTTTATCCATTTGTATCACCCCTTCCTGTACCTATCGTACACTTTTTTACGGCAAAATACTACCCTTACCGGTATCCCGGCCTGTATATAACACAAAAGCAGGGGAAGAATCTCCCCTGCTTTCGCCGGCATTACAACAAGTCATACATACAATGGCAAGCCCCGCTTTTCTACGCAAACAGTGGGGTACTGAAATATCGCTCTGCCGTATCCGGCAATACCGTAACCACTGTCTTTCCTTTTCCCAGTTTTCTTGCCAGGGCAATGGCTGCCGCCACATTGGTTCCGCTGGAAATCCCGCACATAAGCCCCTCCAGGCGGGCAAGATCCTTTGCGGTCTGTAAGGCTTCCTCGTCACTTACAATATAAATATTTTCATATATTTTCTGGTTCAGTATGGCCGGGATCAAACCGTCTCCGATTCCCATCTGAATATGGGTTCCTATATTGCCTCCTGCAAGAATTGCCGCATTCTCCGGCTCCACTGCCCAGATTTCCATCTCCGGATTCTGCTCTTTCAGAATTTCCCCGATTCCTGTGATGGTGCCGCCGGTGCCTATTCCGGAACAAAATCCGTGAATGGGACCTCCTGCATCCTGTAAAATCTCCCGGGCCGTATATTTTCTGTGTACAGATGGATTTGCCGGGTTTTCAAATTGCTGGGGCACATATACATTGGGATCTTCCCGTGCCATGTTCAGTGCCTGCTGGAGACATTCTTCAATACACGCTCCGATATCACCTGCATCGTGCACCAGCCTCACCTCTGCCCCATAGTGCTGGACCAGTTTCCTGCGCTCTTCACTCACAGAATCCGGCATAATGATCACCGTCCGGTATCCCTTCACGGCTCCGATTAATGCCAGCCCAATTCCCTGATTGCCGCTGGTAGGTTCCACAATAATGGAATCCTTGTGAAGCAGTCCTTTTTCTTCAGCCGCTGAAATCATATGAAAAGCGGTTCTGGTTTTAATAGAGCCGCCTACATTTAATCCTTCGAATTTCACCAGTATCTGTGCCCCGTTGGGATCCCCCATATGGTTCAGACGGATCAGCGGAGTATTACCCATTGCATCTAAGATTGTGTTGTAGATCATGATTCTCTCCCTCGTGTCGTAGTCTTTCTCATTATTGTATGTTATTATGGGAAAATATTCAAGTTATTAAGTGAATTATGTAGAAAAAGGACGGGCCGGTTACCCGGCCCGCTCTATCTGAGGCAAGACTTCTACCCGTATCTTTTCTACACGGCGTCCCGACATTTTGAGCACAGTGATTTTCAGATTTTCAAATTGAAACTGCTCTCCCTCTTCCGGTATTTTACCCAATTGATCCATAACCCAGCCGCTGACTGTGGTCACTTCCAATTCTTCCTCTCTGTCCAGCTCCTCAAAAAAATGTTCTGCGTTAGTGCTGCCGAGAACCGTATAGACGTTCTCCCCTTCCTTTTCTATTTCCATAACCACCTTATCATGCTCATCCCAGATTTCACCTACCAGCTCTTCCAAAATATCTTCCAGGGTTACAATCCCTACCGTTCCGCCAAACTCATCTATCACGACGGCTATATGAGATTTTGCCGCCTGAAGCTCTTTTAGCAGAATATTGATTTTCTTTGTCTTCGTTATAAAGAGCGGCCTTCTAACAATATTCTCCAGCTTCTCATCCGTGTGATATACGTAATTATAAAAGTCCTTCTGATACAGGATTCCTACAATCTGATCAATGTTCTCCAAGTATACCGGGAGTCTGGAAAATCCGCTGTCGGCAAAGGCCCGGGCAATGCTGTCTCTGGAGTCTTCAATGGATACAGCCACCACATCCACACGGGGAGTCAGGATATCTCCGGCTTCAACTTCTGTAAATTCTATGGCATTGCGGATCAGATCACTTTCCTGGGTCCCGATCCCCCCGTCCTGTTCTGCCTCCTCCACTATAGTCAGCAGCTCTTCCTCCGTAATGGAGCGGTCCTCTGAAGTTTTTACCAGTTTAGACAGGAACTTTTTCCACTGGCGGAACAAAAAATTAAAGGGCGTCAGAGCTACCATAAATCCCTTTAAAAAAGGTGCGGAAAACATAGCAAACTTTTCTGGCGACTCTTTGGCAATACTTTTGGGAGAAACCTCACCAAAAATGAGTACAACAACGGTAGTTGCCACAGTTGAGACACTGGCGCCCATGTCCTCACCCAAAAGCTTTACAAACAAAACCGTAGCAATTGATGCACAGGCGATATTAACAATATTGTTGCCAATCAGGATGGTTGAGAGCATTCCATCATAATTACCTGCCAGTTTTAAAACAAGCTCTGCCCTTTTATTTCCTTTGTCTGCCATATTCTTTACCCGGATACGATTCAGAGAAGAAAAGGCTGTTTCCGTTGCCGAAAAGTAGGCCGACATAATAATACAGATTACAATAATTACCAGTGAAATGCTGTTACTGTTCATACTCAAAATCCTTTCCTACAATAAATTTCTTCATAAAATAAACTCCTTTTTGCAAAATATTCTCTTTTTTTGCACTAAATAAGGACATAACTTTCCTTCAGCACTTTATAGGGTGCTGCCAGAATGCTATGTCCGGTATGATTTTTATATTTGCCGTTGCTCTACAATTTGTTCGGTCTTCGTCGCCGTCGGCGTCGTCCATTTTCAGTTTCCTTTCTGCAGTCTGCACTTAATTTAATTGAATTATATGATATCAGACAAGGACTGTCAACAGTATTTTCCATAAGGGACAGGGCAGGGGGGGGAT
>NZ_WKYV01000056.1 GCF_009677585.1 Lactonifactor sp. BIOML-A5
TGAAAAAGCCCGAATACTATGGGATTGTCTCTTCCTTGTATGTAAGGGGGCAAAAATCGATATTAACCGACAGCCCCTTCTTTCGGATTTAAAAATTCATTCCGAGAGTGCAAAGTCCACCAGCGGCTGAATAAAGGTTTCATCGGAATGGTCGAAGGAAGTTCCCAGAGCCCGGGCCATGAACAGATCCTGTTCTGTCTTATTTTCCTTTTTTAACACTGACTTTTTAACCATTTTCAGCATCATCCTTTTTACAACCCCCAGCTGTTCCTGGCAAAGCCCGCCCTCCAGATAAAAAAACGGAGTGTCCCCCAGCTTATTCTGCTCCTTTATCTCACGTATCAGCACGTCACTTTTCGGGGAAATTCCTACAGCAAACACAATATAATTGCACGGTATCTCTTTTCTTATCATTTCAAGCCCCATAATCATATTTCCCATGATCCAACCGCCGAAAATTACACCTTCATATTGTTTTAACTCCTGGGCAGAAATATGTTTTATCGGCCTTGCTTCACACCCCAAAGCAGCCCCTATCCATTCTGCATACTGCCTGGTAAACCCTGTCTTACTTTGATACACTACGATTCTGTTCATTCCTGCATCTCCTTTAAGTTACTATCCAGCTTCATCATAGTTTTAACTGTCACCTTGAGTTCCTCCGTATCTATACCGCTGAACAATTGCTCCATAAACTCCCGGCTGGGCTCAGCATATTTTCGATCGAAGGCAATTCCCTTTTCAGAAATCATAACCCTCTGCTTTCTGCGATCCTTGAAATCAGGGAAAAAGTTTGATATATCCCCCCTTTTCCAGTTTCAAAAGCATTTGCTTTACATTTTGATGTGATGTGCCCAGGGCTCCTGATAATTCGCCAATGGCAGGCGGTTTGTCAAACAGTTTAATGCAGATCAAAAGAAAACATTGCTTCCAGCTGATTTCTTTAAAAAAACTATCTCTTTTCTTCTTTTTCCGCTGACACCAGCAGCATCATAGGCCTTCGCATCTCGTCCGCCATACCCGGAAGTCCCAGCATATCTTCCGGAGGCATAGGCTCAACTATATGGCGGATGGCAAATCCGCAGTCCAGAAGCGTATTGAGGTATGCAGTCAAAGTTCTGTGGTACTTGGTCACATGTTCTCCAAGAAAAACAGCATCTCTCTTTCCTTCATAGTAATAGTTGTCAACTGGAAAATGCAGAATTTCTCCATTACCATCATAATACCAATCCTGAGTTCCATATGCCGTAAAGACAGGATGTTCCACCGAGAAAACTAAGCTGCCGCCCTCTGCAAGCCATTTCCATATATTTTCAGCAATTCCCTTAAAATCTTTTACATAATGAAAGGCCAGAGAGCTAATCACCACATCAAAGCTGCCTTCCGTCAGCTTCAGTTCTTCCATTGGGCATTGCTGATAAGTAATATCCAAAGACCTGGATTTTTCACGGGCCACTTCCAGCATTTTTTCCGAAATATCTGTCCCCAGAACGTATCCTGCTCCGCAGGAAGACGCATAGATACAGTGCCATCCATATCCACATCCAAGATCAAGCACCCTCTTCCCCTGTAAATCCGGAATTAGTTTTTTTAATTCCTGCCATTCTCCGGCTCCATCCAGCCCATGTACAGATCGGTGCATTTTGCTGTACTTCTCAAAAAAGACCTTCTGGTCATATTTATTTTCTTTCATTTTACATCCCTCTGTCCATACTCATACCCTTACCCGCAGAAAAAACTTGCAGTAAAGGTATCTCGGATTTATCTTTTTCTGTCAGTATAGCATGTTTTATCCCGAAACACACCTTCTTTTTCGTCTATTCCAAAACCGCTCCTTTTCCACCAGAAGTTACACTTTTTGCATATCTCTGCAGATATCCCTTTTTTAATTCTCTTTGTTTAGGTTTCCAGGCCGCTCTTCTCGTCAGCAGTTCTTCCTCTGTAACCAGCAGTTCTATCCGATGCCCCGGAATATCTATCTCAATCAAGTCGCCCTCTTCAACCAGTGCAATCGTTCCCCCCGCTGCCGCCTCTGGGGAAACATGCCCTATGGCGGCTCCTCTGGTGGCACCTGAAAATCTGCCATCTGTAATCAACGCTACGCAGTCTCCCAGCCCGCTCCCCATAATAGCAGACGTAGGATTCAGCATTTCCCGCATTCCCGGACCTCCCTTAGGTCCTTCAAAGCGTATTACTACCACATCGCCCTCACTCAATAATCCCTTATATATAGCTTCCAGCGCCTCTTCTTCTCTGTCATAGACTCTGGCCGGCCCTGTATGATGCATCATTTTTTCAGCTACCGCCGAACGCTTCACCACACATCCTTCCGGAGCAAGATTCCCTTTCAGCACTGCGATTCCCCCATGCCTGCTATATGGATTCTCAACGCTTCGGATAACATCATAATCTTTAACCAAATGCCCCTCTATATTTTCTCTCAAAGTTTTCCCGTTACAGAACAGTGATTCCCCATGCAGCAGCTTCAGCTTCTGAATCTCGTTCATTACTGCGTAAATCCCTCCCGCCTCATACAGATCTTCCATATAGTGTTCCCCTGCCGGTGCCAGATGACAGAGATTTGGTGTCTTTTCAGAAATCTCATTGACCACATCCAGATTCAGAGACACATCGCATTCATAGGCAATAGCCGGAAGATGCAGCACACTGTTCGTGGAACATCCCAGTGCCATATCAATAGTCAGAGCGTTACAAAAAGCTTCCCGGGTCATAATATTTCTTGGAGTTCTTTGATTTTTCACCATTTCCATAATCTGCATCCCTGTCTCTTTTGCCAGCCTCAGTCGCTCAGAGAATACGGCAGGTACCGTTCCGTTCCCATGCAGGGCCATGCCAAGCACCTCTGTAAGGCAATTCATGCTGTTGGCTGTAAACATACCGGAGCAGGAACCGCAGGTTGGACATGCGGCATGTTCATATTTATTTAATGTATCCCCATCAATCAGTCCGGTTTTAAACTGGCTCACTGCCTCTGATACAGTAGAATAACTAATCTTCCCCTTCCCAATTCTGCCCGCCAGCATAGGCCCTCCGCTCACAAAAACCGCAGGGATGTTGATCCTGGCTGCAGCCATAAGCAGTCCCGGTACATTTTTATCACAGTTAGGAACCATAACCAGCCCGTCAAAAGGATGGGCTGCAGCCATTGCCTCTGTAGAGTCTGCGATCAGTTCTCTGGTCACAAGGGAATACTTCATCCCCTCATGTCCCATGGCAATTCCATCACAAACTGCGATAGCGGGAAATACAAAAGGAACCCCTCCCGCCTGCAGCACTCCCTGACGGACAGCCTCTACAATTTTATCAATGTTCATGTGGCCGGGTACTATCTCATTGTAGGAGCTTACAATACCGATCAAAGGTTTGCCAATCTCCTTATCTGTAAGACCAAGCGCATGTAGCAGCGCCCTCTGAGGCGCAGCGTTAATCCCCTGTGTGATTCTGTCACTTCTCATCCCAATTTCCTCCATACTTTCTATTAGTTGTTTGTTTTATTATATGTTGTATGTTGTCTGCTGTCAATATTATTGTACGACAACATCCCTCCCAGCCCACGGCGCGGGATTTCTATCACCATCCCTCTGCCAACCTGAATACCTGAATACCAAAGACAAAAAAAGACGCCGCCTGCAAGCCAACTCCCGCCTGCACTGCAACGTCCCATTTCTATTTTTCCAGCCCCAACTGCTCAATGGCATGCATAATATGAATCTTCATAGCATACCGGGCTCCCTCCGCGTTCCTGTCTTTGATAAAATTCATAAGCATCCTGTGATCGGAAATTGTATCCTCCACGGCCTCTTTTTTGGCCTCTGAGAGCACCACTCCTTTATCAATGGCCTTGTAAATAATCGGCATCAGCCGGTTCATGAATTCATTGTGTGATGCCCTTGCAATTGCTTTATGAAATTCCTGTTCCACTTCTGTGCGGTCTTTTCCCTCCTGTATACAGCACTCTATTTTTTCGCCCAGTGAAAGAATCTTCTTTAATTCTGACTCTGTAGAACGTTTAGCGGCATAATATGCAGCTTCTGGTTCAAAAATCAGCCGCATCTCATACAGATCCTCAGCGTCAACTTTTGCCACTGTCAAATTTGACAGATTCTCCATGGAAGGATCCGTGAAGTCTTCTCTCACAAAGGTTCCCTTTCCTCTTTTGATTTCTACCACATTTCCTGCGGCAAGTATACGGATAGCCTCCCTCAGAGTTGTCCGGCTGATATTTAATTCCATGGAAAGATCATTTTCATTGGGTAATTTATCCCCGGGACGGAATTTTTTATCTACTACAATCATTGATAAGAGAGTATCCGCAATACTGTCTGAAAGTCTTTTTTCCCTGTCCATCTCTGCCTCCGGTATTATCTGATTTTCGTTAAGTATAACACGCCGGCGCAAAGATTTCATCTGATCCCCCCGGTCTTTTCTCATTTTCCTTCAATTCTTCTGTGTTTCTTTAACATTTCCTCTACATTAGAAAGATCACAAAGCTCTGTCTCCATCACAATATCCTTTTCATAGTTCTGCCCCTCCATAATCTCCTTCGCCACAGCTACTGCCAGAGAGGCAAAATCCAGCCGGATACAGCAGCTTCTGCATCCGGCTTTCCAATCATTTCTTTTTCCCTGTAGCCATTAAAGATCAGGTTTAGGATTACAGCAGTAATACATCCTGTTATCACGCCATCCTCCAGAAAAATACGGTTATTCGGGTTGAAGGCAGCGAATGCCCCTGCGCTTTTGAGAAGTGTAGAGCCAAGTCCCACACCAATAGAAAGGGCTGCAATCAATTATCTCCTTTCAAGATATCAGCTGGAAGATGCGTCCTTTCCAAAAAAAGAAATTCTTTTGACGCCTGAATTGACCGTGCGGGAGTCTTGTGGTGGGAAAAAATGATGGTTTTTAGGCCTGGGGCCCGGGGACTATAATGCGGCCCCCAGACGGTTAAAGAAAAGGGCTTAGGGCCGACGGAAAGCCGCCATTGGAGACAATGGGCGGCTTCTTTGCGTCAATGGCTATGTACTCCAGGCTCATGTGACAGAACCTTTGTCTGCCCGCAAAAGTTGAAGAAATACATCCATAGCAGGGGGAATCCATTTATTTTTATGATATGTGCATACTGTCCCGATCCTTTTGCTTTGAATGGCTGTAGGGATTTCCTGAATGATGTGAGCTTTTAACTCTTCCTCTACGGTAAAACGAGGCAGGTACGCAATGCCTAAGTTCTCTTTTACAAGTTGTTTTATTGCCTCCGTACTGTAAAGGTTAACCTCACTCTCTAAAAAAATATTCCTTTCTTGTAAATATTCCCTGAATTTTTTATAATAGTAACTGCTGCATTCTGCGGAGCCCAGCGGACTCTGATGCGTTTCAGAGCGGACGCTATGCGGATCATAACGGACGCCCCAAAAC
>NZ_WKYV01000057.1 GCF_009677585.1 Lactonifactor sp. BIOML-A5
GGAGATTTTTTCGGCAGTCAAGGCCGAAAAAAAGTGAGCATGTGCAGAGAATGCACATCAAGCATTCTTTGCACATACGAACGGTGCCCCGGCGGGGATTCCGGTTTTGTCTTAGACTCTCTTCGCGACGGAGGTGTCCCCGGAACTTAAGCCTTCCTCCCGCCCCAACCAGCCAGCCCGCTGCCGCGGGATTTCTCTCACCGTCCCCCCGCCACCTCACACTTTCCGACTTGAATCACTTTAAGCTGAAGTCCAAGCCCTACACTCCTAAATTCCAATTATTTGACATATCCCCCATTTAGTGTTATCCTGATTTTAAACAAAATATTACAGTCAGGGGAGCCTGTGTGCAGGCTGAGAGGAAGTACTCAACTTCGACCCTTTAACCTGATATGGATAATGCCAGCGTAGGGAGATGAAATCAATAATCCGGAGAGACGTTTTGGCGTCTCTCTTTTTGCTTTCTCTAAAAACAGACAGGAAAAGAGGTGATGCATCTGCAATATCAGGGATTGTAAAAAAAGGAGGGAAACATTGATAGAAAAGAAAACATCCATTTTCGGCAGCAGTCTTATATGGTTTGGAGCTGCCATTTCCATTGCAGAGATTATGACAGGTACGCTTCTGGCGCCCCTGGGGATGAAAAAAGGGATAGCTGCTATATTGCTGGGGCATCTCATCGGGTGTGTGCTGTTTTATTTTGCAGGCCTCATAGGAGGTGAGACAGGAAAAAGCTCGATGGAAACCGCCAGGCTGTCGTTTGGACAGAAGGGTTCTCTTCTGTTCTCGGTTCTTAATGTCATTCAGCTGGCCGGATGGACCGCAATTATGATTATCGGCGGTGCACGGGCCGCCGGAAGTATCTCTGCTTCACTAACAGGAGCAAACATGGAATGGCTCTGGTCCCTGATTATCGGAGGTCTGATCCTGGTCTGGATCTTGATCGGCGTCACCGGTCTTGGGAAAATAAATACGGTAGTAATGTCTGCTTTATTTCTTCTCACCATTATCATGAGTGTTATTGTTTTTAAAGGAAAGAGTCCCAGTTTGGCGGAAGGCAGTATCAGCTTTGGAGCTGCTGTAGAGCTGTCCGTGGCCATGCCTCTATCCTGGCTCCCTGTCATCTCTGATTATACAAGGACAGCACAAAAACCGCGCTCGGCTACCCTCGCAAGCACAGTGACGTATTTTATTGCCAGCAGCTGGATGTATCTTATTGGAATGGGCGCCGCCGTGTACACCGCAGAATCTGACATTGCGGCAATCTTTCTGAAGGCAGGGCTGGGCGCCGCAGGCTTGATCATTTTTATAGCTTCTACTGTAACCACCACATTTCTGGATACCTACTCAGCAGGTGTCAGTGCTGCAAGTATCAGCAGTAAATTTAATGCCAAAAAGGTTGCTGTATTTGTATGCGTAATAGGAACAGCCTTGGCAATTCTGGCTCCTATTGAACAATTTGAGAATTTTCTGTATCTGATCGGATCTGTATTTGCACCTATGATCGCTGTTATGATTGCCGACTATTTTCTGCTGAAGCAGGATTTTTCAAGGGAATCCTTCAATATCAGGAATCTGATCCTATGGGGTGTGGGATTTATCATTTACCGTATATTTATGAGAATTGACACTCCGGTAGGCAACACACTTCCGGTAATGCTCATTATTATTTTGTTATCTGTCATTACATACCAATTTGTCAGGAGGACACAAACATGCTAGGAGAAATGCTTGAAAATGTTAGAAAAAAATCACCTTTGATTCAAAATATCACCAATTATGTAACCGCGAATGACTGTGCAAATATTACTCTGGCGTGCGGCGCTTCCCCTACAATGTCTGACGGGGAAGAAGAGGCAGTGGAGATGGCCACACTCTGTGACGGGCTGAATATTAATATGGGAACCCTGCACCCCCGTTCAATCAAAGCAATGCTGCTTGCCGGAAAACAGTCTAATGTATGCGGCCATCCCGTAGTTTTGGACCCTGTGGGGGCCGGAGCCTCTTCCTATCGCATGGAGACTGCAGCAGCTCTGTTAAGAGAGATACAATTTGCTGCCATTCGGGGAAATATTTCAGAGATAAAGACCCTTGCCAACGGAAAAGGAAGTTCTAAAGGAGTGGATGCTGACGCCGCAGACGCAATCACAGAAGATACCCTACCGGCCATGATAGCCTTTGCAAAGGAATACTCCGGAATTACCGGAGCTGTCATTGCAGTCTCAGGGGCCATAGACATCGTAGCAGACAGCCAAAAAGCCTATGTCATCCGAAATGGGCATTCTGTAATGGCTCAAATTACAGGATGCGGCTGTATGCTCAGCTCTCTCACTGCCGCTTATCTTGCCGCCAACCCCGGACATCTCCTGGAAGCTGCCGCCGCTGCTTCCATTGCTATGGGCATATGCGGAGAAATGGCTCATGATAAGATGATCGCACAGCAGGCCGGGAACTCGTCCTGCCGCAATTATCTGATCGACGCAGTCTATCATTTAACCGGAGCTCAGCTGGAGAAAGGAGCTAATTATGAACTGTACTAAGGAATCCATGCTTTTATATGCCATTACTGACAGAGCCTGGGTAGGTAAACAGACTTTGATGGAACAGGTGAAAGACTCTCTGGAGGGCGGCATCACCTTTCTTCAGCTTCGGGAGAAGGACTTGGATGAAGCCCGTTTTCTCGAAGAGGCGAACGAGATGAAAGCGCTAGCCTCAAAATACCGCGTCCCCTTTGTCATTAATGACAACGTTGATATTGCCCTTGCCTGCGGAGCAGATGGGGTACATGTGGGGCAGAGTGATATGGCAGCCTCTAAAGCCAGAGAAAAACTGGGTCCGGATAAAATTGTCGGCGTGTCTGCACAGACTGTGGAGCAAGCTTTGGCTGCGGAAAAGATGGGAGCTGATTATCTGGGAGTGGGGGCCGTATTTGCCACCTCTACAAAGGATGCGGATGTGATTTCCCGCGATACATTGAAAGAAATTTGCAAGGCAGTCTCTATTCCGGTTGTAGCAATCGGAGGTATTAATCACAATAACATTCTGGAGCTGACAGGAAGCGGCATTGACGGTGTCTCCATTATCTCCGGCATCTACGGGCAGCCGGATATTAAAGAAGCCTGCAGGAAGCTTTTGAAACTATCCAGGGAAATGGTGGAGCTATGAGGGCCGGAATAAAGGGGGCTATATTTGACGCAGACGGAACACTGCTGGATTCTATGTATCTTTGGGATAATCTGGGGAATGCCTATCTGAACAGCAGAGGAATCACACCCAGAGCGAATCTCAACGCCGTATTGGAAACTTTAAGTCTTCCGGAAGCTGCGGAATATTTCAGAGCGGAATACGGGATTAGGGAAAGCGCCGAAGAAATCATAAGCGGAATCCATCATATTATTTACTGCGGCTATAGAGATATGGTTCCCCTGAAGCCGGGAGTTGTCAAAGTTTTGAACTCTCTTTCTCAAATGGAAATTCCCATGTGCGTCGCAACTTCAACAGACCGGCCGCTGATTGAAGCAGCCTTTGCCCGCAATGGGATCGATAAGTATTTTCAAAAAATCATTACGTGCACGGAAGCCGGTACAAGCAAAAGGGAAAGCAAAATATACCTTCTGGCTGCTGACACCCTGGGAACCTGTCCAGAGGATACCTGGGTATTCGAAGATGCTTACTTTGCAGCACAGACAGCTAAAAATGCCGGTTTTCATTTGACAGGAATCTTAGATCCGTCAGAAAAAAACCAGGAACAACTCGCGGATATTTCAGACATATATCTGCATTCCTGGGACGGATGGGAGGAATAAAGTATGCATACAGTACTAACCATAGCCGGTTCTGACTCCAGCGGGGGAGCCGGAATCCAGGCAGATATAAAAACCATCACTGCGCATAACATGTACGCTATGAGCGCTATTACAGCACTCACAGCCCAGAACACCACCGGAGTATACGGAATTCAGGAATCCACCCCTGATTTTGTCGCCCGTCAGCTGGACTGCATCTTCCAGGACATCCCTCCGGAGGCAGTAAAAATAGGAATGGTGTCTAATGCTGAGATCATTCGTATCATCGTAGAAAAACTCAAAGAATATAATGCCAAAAACATTGTGGTAGATCCTGTTATGGTTGCCACAAGCGGAAGCAGCCTTATGAAAAACGACGCTGCAAAAGCGCTAATGACAGAGCTTCTTCCCATAGGAACCGTTATCACTCCAAATATCCCTGAGGCGGAAGTGCTGAGCGGGTATCATATCAGAAATACGCAGGATATGGAACAGGCCGCCAAAAAAATTGCCTCCTTTGTCCCTGGAGGAATTCTCATAAAAGGAGGCCATCTCTCAGACACTGCTGACGATCTTCTCTATACCCATGAAGCCTCCGCGTGGTACCGGACTGCGCGCATCGAGAATCCAAACACACACGGAACCGGATGTACGCTCTCTTCTGCCATCGCCTGTAATCTGGCTGCCGGACATTCCCTGACCGTCTGCATTCAAAATGCAAAGGACTATATATCCGGAGCCCTAAAAGCAAATCTAAATCTGGGGAAAGGCAGCGGGCCGCTGAACCATATGTGGCAGGAAAAGGGGGCTGTCGGTTAATATCGATTTTTGCCCCCTTACATACAAGGAAGAGACAATCCCATAGTATTCGGGCTTTTTCA
>NZ_WKYV01000058.1 GCF_009677585.1 Lactonifactor sp. BIOML-A5
AAAGGCAGAAAACAGGCAGGTGAGACGCAAGTCGAGCCGGAACTGGTAAAAGGCAAATCTAAGTATTACGGAAAAGTGTTGCAAAGTGAAAAAAAGAGATGTAAAATCGTATATGTAGTTTTGAGAGTACATAAAAAGAGTAAGTGGCTAGAGATGGCCACTTAAAGTTGTATAAAGGGGATTAGTTCAATGGTAGAGCACCGGTCTCCAAAACCGTCGATGGGGGTTCGAATCCCTCATCCCCTGGAGAGAAGAAGTCCTGCAGATGTAGTGTCTGCAGGGCTTTTTGTAGTATGTGGGTTTAAGATGGCAAAAGGTCAAACTTCTTATATACAAAAGCAAGTAAAATCAAGCAGTAACATTGTCAATTCTTTATAATGGTGATAGGACGGTTGAAAGAGGTGATTTAATGTACGAGTGGCAGAAACAAATTCAAATAATTGTGGATGAAATTGATGAGTGTATGAAAGGCTATAACGATGAGGCTTTAACCCTGCGTTTTTTATCCCGGAAGTTGGGTTATTCTGAATTTTATACAACAAGAAAGTTCAGAGAGATCTCGGGGATGCAGTTTAGAGATTATGTACGGCAGAGAAAGTTAGCCTTTGCATTAAAAGAGGTTCGTGATAGCGATAAGAGCCTTCTGGATATTGCCCTTGATTATGGATTCTCATCCCATGAAGCTTTTACCAGAGCTTTCAAAGGAACTTATGGTGTTACACCCAGTGAGTATCGCAGGCATCCTAAGCCTGTTGTTCTCCGTACAAAAATAAGCCCTTTTGATCGTTACTTTTTCGGATTAGGAGAAATCGGTATGATTAAATCAGCGGAAGGTGTAAACGTATATTTTGTTACGATACCAGCACACAAATTTTTGTATATTAAAAACTATGAGAGCAATGGATATTGGGATTTTTGGCAAAAGCAAAGTCTTATTGAGGGACAAGACTATGAAACAATCTGCGGATTACTTGATAGTATAAAAGGCAAATTGGATGACGAAGGGGGGAGCGAAGCCAACTGCGGAAGCGGTCAGATTATGGCTTATATGAATGACCCCAAGGGTAGGCTGTGCGATTGGGGGATACTGCGCGCAGAGTGCTGGGGAGTACGGCTCCCATCAGACTATAGAGGGGAAGTGCCGGCCCAAATGTCTATGGAAGACATTCCAGAAGATGAATATATAGTTTTTGAACATGGCCCATTTGATTATGAACAGGAAAACTGCAGTGTTGAGGAAAAGATCGAAGCGGCAATGGCTGCTTTTGATTATACTGATGCTGGTTACTGTCTGGATACAGCACCTGGAAGAATTATGTATTTTTATTACAATCCAGAACAGTATTTTAAGTATATTAGACCAGTAAAAAAACTAGATAAAGTCCATAACATGTCCAGCGAAAAATAAAATAAGGTTGTTCGGTGTGAGAAACCATAAATGACAGACAGCTGCTTTCAAGTATAAGAGCAGCTGTCTGTCGCTTTGTAATCTTATTTTTGGCTGATTTTATAGCCAAAAGACAGTCAAAAGAGTATTTGCTTTATGTCATAACCCTTGTCTGTACGGTGTCTTTATGTACGCTTTTAATTCGCTGATTTTTTCGGATATTATGAAATTGTTTCCCAGTATCGGTGTTCTGCCTTATATGATTATCCCCATGTCACTGCTTATTGTCCTCATTATGGGGTGGATGATTGGGCATATGACAAGGTATATACTGAAAAAACGAAGCCGGGAATTGAGTATTTATTTGATTTCGGGAATCCCTAACCGAACTGTAAGCAGACTTATTTTTTATGAAAATTTGCAGAAGGGAAAAGAAACGCCGACAGGATTGTATTTTGCAGCAACTTGGAATGAATATGCGGGACATTGAAAAATTAAATAATTACCAGTTACCAATGATGTTTCTAGTCCCTTTGCTACCCGCATTGAGTATCAGCAGTTGCTTTGTCTATGTTAGTGCATGGAAAATACAGTTGAACGCATTTCACTTTCCATTACCGCCCGTTATGTTGGCGTACGGTTTGAATAGAAGAAAGAAGTCCTTGACGCATACCATGATGCAGTAGGGAAACAGACTCGCCAAAAGCAGAGAAAGCAAAGCCGGAGGGAGCAATAGATTCCAGATCTTACCATTGAAAATCGAACATTAGTTCCTATATAATAATGGCAAAGGAGTGGTAGCATGAAGGCAGGAGATATCTGTTACTTTATAGAAAACGGACACAGAATTAAACAGGCCATTATTACAGGGATACAAGGAGATTTGGTGACTTTGAAATATGATTGCCATAAAGGGATCCGGCTACGGCAAAGCAGACTCTACAATTCTGAGAAGGAAGCTCGTGACAGTGTGATTCCTGCCGTACCAAAACGGGGGGCAAATCCATATCTGTATTTGCATTAAAATCTTTTGCGCATAAGAATACACCCCCGCAATTGCGGGGATGTAAACAATACAAGGGTGATTATTTGATGAGATACTTTTTTTCAATTCTCTGGTACTGCCAGGCTATCCAGGCTATGCCGGCTGTACAGGACAAAACAAAGAAAATGACAGAAGCAACAGGATACCAGAATACAATCAATCCTGTGATGAAACATGGAATAGAGCAAATGCACCACAGCCGGCTGATTTCCTGGTTGTAAGCTGACAGGTCCTTTACATCTGAGGCTAATACAGGTATAGTGGTCCAAAGTCGCATAGGCTTTTTCATTTTTCTTACATAGATTCCAAATCCCAGCAATACGAAAGCCCCGCCCCACATGATTAGCAAATAAAAAATATGATCCTTCATAATGATACCTCCTTATGCAAAGGGTATAATGCTAATTATTATTTGTTCATCTTTTCTTTAGTTTAATACGAATTGTCTGTAAAGTCAAATTCTGATCATGTACCATACCATATTCTTCTTTTTATTCGTCAGCGACATGGAATCCTACAAAAAGATATATGGATAAGCGTGCAAATTGCGTTGAAAAGTGGCTTTATGATTTTTCGGAAAATAGTATTGCAGGGGATAGTGTGAGATGATAAGATGATTCTTGAAGCAAATGGAGGCAAAGGAAAAAGAAGGCGGTTGGGTATTGGGAACATTAATTAATGTAGCAGCAGTTTTGTTAGGCGGAGGTATTGGAACTTTTATTAAAGGAAACATTCCCCGAAGATTGGAAGAGATCTTAATGCAGTCCATGGGACTTTGCGTGATTTTCATAGGGATAAGCGGTGCACTTACCGGTATGTTGAAGCCCGCTGGGAATGGATTAGAGTCCCAGGGGACAATTCTGCTGATCGCGTCTTTGGTACTCGGCTCTTTGTTGGGAGAAGCGTGTAATATTGAATACCATGTAGAGCGGCTGGGAGAGCGCTTGAAGAAGCTTGTCAATGCACAAGAAGATACAGGGTTTGTTGCCGGATTTATGAGCAATACGTTGGTGATCTGTATTGGGGCTATGGCAGTGGTGGGCGCACTGCAGGATGGATTTTCCGGAGACTACTCTATGCTTGCAGCAAAAGCAATTTTAGATGGAGTCATCACTATGATATTTGCGGCATCCTTTGGGATAGGACCGCTGTTTGCCGCACTCCCTTTGGGAGTTTATCAGGGGGGAATTACTTTGCTGGCCCATTTTATAGCACCCTACCTAACGGATCGGACCATTTTAGAACTTTCTTATATAGGTTCTGTGCTGATCTGTGGTGTGGGAATTAACCTGCTGTTCGGTAACAGGATCAGGGTGGGAAATATGCTTCCTGCGCTGCTTGTTCCAATCCTATATGAAGTGATTCTTATGTTCCTGTAAATATGATTTTTTATAGGGACGACAGATATTTCCGTACGCAGCCAGAAACTTATAAAAGGCAGAAAATGAAATGCGAAGGAAACAGAAGAATGTAAAATAAAAAGTGAAAAAATGTTAAAATATGGGTTGACAGATTGGATTATAGTATGGTATTCTAATATAGCTGTCGACAAGACAGGAATTAAAGAGAAAAAAGTTGTTGACAAGGCAGACTGCTTATGATATTATATAAAAGTTGCTGTGAGTCACACGGAAATAACTGATAAAAAGAAATAAAAAAAGTTATTGACAGACACAACAGCCTGTGGTAATATTTAAGAGTTGCTGC
>NZ_WKYV01000059.1 GCF_009677585.1 Lactonifactor sp. BIOML-A5
TCAAAATGGACGATTAAAAGTTTAATAGGGATAGTATGCGCTTTTTTGGCTATCCGATGGTTTTTGTTTCATAGTAAAAAAACCGCCCAAAGGGACGGCAAATTCTGTATGGTAAAGGCCGAAATAAAAGGTGTACCTTTTGAAGCGGCATCGTATCATATTCGCATAGTATAGAAGGCACCAGGAGCTTCACTTCGACATGTTTTGCTATAGTCTATTGCTATTCTGCTGTTAGAATACTACTATTTTTGCCAAATAGCAATGCGGAAATACGTGCAGAAATTTTTGTATAAAAACATTGACATTTGTTATCCCACCCTATATAATATTAGTTGCTGAACATCGAAGCGTGGCTCAGTTTGGTAGAGCGCTGCGTTCGGGACGCAGAGGTCGCGTGTTCGAATCACGTCGCTTCGACTACCTTGGCAGGGGCACAAAGCCCGTATTTATGCGGGCTTTAGCCGTAAACAAAAGAAAAGCATTCCTTTTACGGGGAGTGCTTTTTTATTCTTGACTAACATTTGACTAACATAAATTCCTTCTATATTAATAGCCAAAACATGCTTATCAAACCAAAAACAGCCCAGGGAGATAATCCCCGGGCTTTCTTCTTATACCAATGCACCTCTGCTGTTCGTAGTTCCCATGTGTCCCTCAGGTGTCAGATAGAATGTCTCTTTTCCAAGTTTGACTATCTCATCAGATGCCATAGCCCCGGAGGATTTCAGGTAATACCACTTATCCCCTAGCAGCACCCATCCGGTTTTCATCCAGCCGGCCGCATCGAAGTAATACCAGGTGCCGCCTATCTTCTCCCAGCCCGACTTAGTGTAGGAGCCATCTGCGTGCCTGTACCACCAGCGGCCATTCTGCTGTATCCATCCTACTTTATCACTTGAGCTGATGGTTTTTCCCATGATTCCTTCGGCAATCAGCCGGCCTATTTTGTCGTATCCTTCGTTTTTAGCTGTCAGATAATCTGCCTTTGAATCGCAGAAAAAGACTTCAATCAAAATTGCTGGCGCTTTCGTCTGATTCAACATATACAGATTTTGTGTCTTTACTCCCCGGTCAGGGAATAGGGTAGCTAATTTTGCGTTCACTCGGTCTGCATACACTTTTCCCCGGCTGGTCTTATAATACGTCTCTGTGCCCCTTGCAGCCCCGTTAAAACAGTTTAGGTGAAGCTCACAGGCAAGGTCATAGTTCCCGGCATTCTCCCTGGGAATCTTATAGTCCCGTTCATCTGCCGCCTTACTGAATTGTCCCTCCGGGCAAATAACCAGGTCAACGGATGCCCCGGCCTGTTCCAGATACTTTTTCACGTATGGTGCCAGGGCCTTACAGTAGGCATATTCCTGCACCTCTCCACTTGCACTTGTACAAGCCCCGGATTTTAATATACTGTGTCCTACGCTTAAAAATACTCTCATGGCATTGTCTCCTTTATCTTCCTGCAGTACGCTTTCTAGTACTGTCAAAATCTTGTTGCCGTAGTTCTTCCCTTTCGCCCATCCGCTTTTCAACGGATTCTCCTGTATTCCTAGCCATTCAACGAATGGAGCCGAGTTCCGCTTTACATACTCGAACCTGGGATCTACACAATCCTGCTCCAACGGTTCTGTGCTTCCATAGGCTTTCAGGTGCTGCACCTGCGCCCGGATGCCTAATTGCGGCGTATCCCAGCTATTTCCTTTCATGCCATTGCTGGTGACGCCGATCCCAGCAAAGTTGTTTTGGTCCAGGGTCACCGCTGACCCCTTAAAACCGAAATTACCCGTCTCTATACAGCTCTGACAGAATGCAATATCACCCCTGACCCCCTCGGCCTGTCCTTCGGATAGGTAAAACGGCAGCATGTCAATAACCTTCTGTGGCACACTAGGGTTAACCCGGCGAATGTAGGATCGCATCTGCTCCACCGTTGCCAGGGCGGTTCCCATGATTAATGTTCCCATAGATTTCCCTCCCCAACAGGTTCATATGTCTTTTCAAATATATCTGGTTTGCATGGATACTGTTCCCCGCGTATTCCAGTGATAATCCAGTCTCCAGGCGAAGCTTTTAATGGTCCCTCCATCGTCTGAATAATAAGCTCCTGGTCTGTTTGATACGCTTCAATCACAACCGGCTTTTTTCTAAATTTCATCTGTGATTCCTCCATCAAAAAGAGGACCTATTACTGGTCCCCTGTCTCCTTATTAATTGCTTTATCTGCCACTTCTAGCCCCTTTTGCAGTATCATAGGTACATTAAACCCGGCTTCCACAAAATTCTCACATATAGACCGGATTTCATTCACCAGCAGGGAGGCCAGTACGAACCAGCCCAGTAAAGTAGTCACCTGCAGGTTGATTCCCAGCACATTCCCAATCTCTATAAATACTGAGCTGGCAACAAATGCAACCATAATCATTAGCCAGTATCCCAGCTTTTTCAGGACACCTTTCCAGCCGGCCACTGAGTTCTCTTTGTGGGCCATGCGGCTTTTCATCCACCCGGTAAACCAGTCCGCTATGTTAAGCATCAGGAACGCCATAAACAAGATCCAGTGCTCCCCGAAAACCATCGAGAGGACAGCAACCACTGCCCCCACTACTGCATTGTATGTGTCAATTACTTTCATCTTCTTATCCTCTCTTTCAAGTCATTTGCACTAAAATAAGACGCTTCACCCGGCGTCTCTACGGGAGATGTATCGGATCACCGCCTTTCTAGGCTTCTGCTGGTACCTCTACCGGTTCCTCTGGCTCCTGCGGCAACAGCGCATACACTGCATCCCGTAAAGCTGCCGGGACCTGCTCCTTTGTCATATACCCGTCAATGATTCTCTTCGCCAGAAATGCTGCCATTATACTGCACCTCCCATTGTCGTGATGATTAAATCCTGCACTGCCTGGTCCGTGATTGACTGGGACTCCTGCATGGATGCCTGGGCCTCTTGGACGGCGTTAAGCTGGGATTGTAGCCTAACCTCTGCCGCAGGGGTAACGGTATCATGCATGATTCCGCCCTCTTCTAATTCCCAGCATTGGCCATCTACTCTTTGGTTTGTGATAACCGGGATGTATTTCCCCTCGGTCTTTCCTGGTTGCATGTGTAAAAATCTTGCCATTGTGTGTTCTCCTTTCAAATTGTTATTGTGGTACATACACCAAGCGACCGCCGACAGTCCGACCCCGATCACCGACACCGTTACCCAGATGCCAATAGAAAGCACCCGCATAACCGCCATAAGTCCAACTACCGCCCAATAGAGCGATACGGTAACCATTCAGGTTCGGTGTAATATACAAATAATCACCAACGGGTAAGGAATTATTTCCTAACGTTTCGGATGGCAGGAATAACCAATCATATTCCTCCGAATATCCCATTGCCGATATATAGCCGTTTGTGTTACTTAGCGTAAATCCTGCGCTTTCATAGTTGCCAGTATTCTTGCTTTCTGCGAAATTGTAATCTTTGCAGATATAAGGGATGCCGCCTTTCATGGTTCCGTCACCCCAGATATTAACCCCGTAGACCTGCTGCCAGATATTGCCCCATAGATTCTCCATGCCACGATAGGACACAGATACTTTTCCGTTGTCTCCATTTGCCATGCCGGTTGTACTTCCTAAGTTAGATGTGCCACCAGTAACAATGCTATTATTTTCGGTGCTTTGCGTATCCGGTATAGATACAACGCCATTCCCGATAGCCGCCTGGATGTTCATGGTTCCCAGTTCTATTGCCATAAGTAACTGATTAGCCGATTCCGCTTTGATGGTGTCTCCATGCCAGCCTGAACCACGATTCTGCGCTAGCTTTTCTGCATTTACCCTTGTAAGCTGCTGTGTCTTACCGCTGGCTGGTTTTGCCCCAGCAATGCTGCTTAGTTTGTCCGCCGCCACGTCCATTACTTGGGCGTCATCCATGATGTAGGTTGCGGCTGATACGTCGTACAAGCTGCCCTC
>NZ_WKYV01000005.1 GCF_009677585.1 Lactonifactor sp. BIOML-A5
GAGGAGAAACGCAGTAGCAAGCAGATCCACACAGTACCCCTGGCCCCAAGACCTCCTCCCTTGACCGTCCGTCTGCGACGCTGCGCTGGCCGACTATTTTATCTCGAACTTTACATACACAAAACTATAATTTAACAGATCTCCGCCCCCGCCGGCATTTCTTTCTCCGGAACCATCAGGGCCAGTTCACCATTTTCATTTTCTGCACAGAGTATCATACCTTCGGACACAACGCCTGCCAGTTTGGCCGGTTTGAGGTTTACCAGTACCATAACCTTTTTCCCAACCATTTCTTCTGCTGTATAATGTGCCTTGATTCCAGATACGATCTGCCTTACCTGGCTGCCGACTTTTACCTGGGAGCATAGCAGCTTTTTGGATTTTTTTACTTCCTCGCAGGATAGGATCTCTCCTACCTGGAACTGCATTTTCATGAAGTCGTCAAAGGTAATCTCCTCTTTTGCCTCTATATCAATTCCATTGGATTCCGGAGCGGAAGACTCTTCCTGAGGAGCCTCGGCGGCCTTCTTTTCTTCTACTTTCGCCAATACTTCCTTTACATCCAGGCGGGCAAACAGGATCTCCGGTTTTTCTGTTACTTTACTGCCGGAGGGATATAATCCAAAGGAGGACAGCTGTTCATAGGATCTTTTCTCTGCATGCAGCTGGCACAGGATTTTCTGGGTGGTCTCAGGCATAAAGGACTCCAGAAGGCCGGCACCGATACAGATTCCCTCTACCAGGTTGTAGAGAACAGTGGAGAGTCGTTCTTTTTTTGACTCATCTTTGGCAAGAGCCCAGGGCATTGTCTCATCAATATATTTGTTGCAGCGCTTGAAGACTGCAAATATCTCAGTGATTGCGTCGGCAACTCTAAGATCTTCCATTTTAGCGGCCACCTTTTCTCTGGCTGCGGTGACTACGGACTTCAGATCTCCATCCACTTCTTCCTCAACGCCTGTGTTGGCAACTACGCCGCCGAAATACTTGTTGGACATGGAAATGGTACGGTTCACCAGGTTGCCCAGGGTGTTGGCCAGCTCTGAGTTCATTCTCTCAACCATCAGTTCCCAGGTTATGACACCGTCATTTTCAAAAGGCATCTCGTGAAGTACGAAGTAGCGCACCGCGTCAACCCCGAAGAAATCTACCAATTCGTCCGCATACAAAACATTTCCTTTGGATTTACTCATTTTTCCTTCGCCCTGGAGCAGCCACGGGTGGCCGAATACCTGTCTGGGAAGTGGCAGATCCAGTGCCATTAAAAAGATTGGCCAGTAAATGGTATGGAAGCGGATGATATCCTTGCCGATCAGATGGAGATCTGCAGGCCAGTTTTTCTTAAACAGGTCAGAGCTTTCGCCGTCACATTCGTATCCGATGCCGGTAATATAGTTTGTGAGGGCATCCAGCCATACATAGACTACGTGCTTAGGATCAAAATCCACTGGGATTCCCCATTTGAATGAGGTTCTTGAGACACAGAGATCCTGCAGGCCCGGGAGCAGGAAGTTGTTCATCATTTCATTTTTCCTGGACACCGGCTGTATAAATTCCGGGTGTGCGTTGATGTGCTCAATTAAACGGTCTGCGTATTTACTCATTTTAAAGAAATATGCTTCTTCCTTGGCAGGGGTCACTTCCCGGCCACAGTCAGGGCATTTGCCGTCCTTCAGCTGGGACTCTGTAAAGAAGGACTCACAGGGGGTACAGTACATTCCTTCATAGTATCCTTTGTAGATATCCCCCTTGTCATATAACTTCTTAAAGATTTTCTGGACCTGTTTTTCGTGATCTGCATCTGTGGTGCGGATAAATTTATCGTAAGAGGTATTCATCAGATCCCAGATGTTTTTGATTTCTCCGGCTACGCTGTCTACGAATTCTTTGCAGGTTACGCCGGCCTCTGCAGCCTTTAATTCGATTTTTTGGCCGTGTTCGTCAGTTCCTGTCTGAAAAAATACGTCGTAACCCTGTTGTCTTTTAAATCTGGCAATACTGTCTGCAAGAACGGCCTCGTAGGTATTGCCGATATGAGGCTTTCCTGAAGTATAGGCGATTGCCGTTGTCATATAGAATTTCTTTTTGTCCATGTTCATTTCCTCCTGGCTGGGATGGAACTCTCCCTTGTTTGCTTGTTTAGTAAAGCACGATATAGAGCAGTAAAACAAAAAAACCGCCCTCCGGATGCAGCTGCATTCCAGAAGACGGGACTGTCCCGTGTTACCACTTCTATTTATTCATATCTCGCGATATGAACCTCATGGAGTACCTATACCGGTGCGGTGTTGTCTGTCCCGGGTCTATACTCTTTCGCTATAACAGGCGAATCCTGTTGCAGCCTTGCGGCGGATATACCGTTCGGTGCACCTCTCAGAAGCCATGTTCAGTGATCTCTTACATATCCCTCTCAGCGTTGTATGCATCTATGGAAAGATAACAGACATGCGGGAATTCTCTGTAATGCAGGGGGACAACTTACTCTCTTCGTCATCGTGTTTTCCTATTAAAAGTTATGTTAGCATGGTTCTTCTGATTTGTAAAGGGGGATAAAATTATTCCTTAAGATCCAGACGGCGGCTCCAGCGAAGGAAGGTATCCTGGGATACCTGCAGACGGCGGGCTCCCTCCCGGGAGCTGATAAACCCCTGTGTCCAGAGGCTTTTTACTTCATGAAAGTTATCTGGGATAGGCTTGGAGGGGCGGCCGAATTTGACACCCCTGTATTTGGCGGCGGCAATTCCCTCCATCTGGCGTCTGCGGATGCTCTCCCTCTCTGTCTGTGCCACATAGCTTAAAATCTGCAGGACCAGGTCTGCGATAAAGGTTCCCGTCAAATCATTTCCCTTTGCACGGGTATCCAGAAGGGGCATATCCAGAACCACAATATCTGCCGCTATCACCTTTGTAAGAATACGCCATTGTTCTAATATCTCGTTATAATTGCGTCCCAGCCGGTCAATGCTTTTTACAACCACCAGATCTTTTTTCTTAAGAGTTTTTATCATTTTTTGATAGGCCGGCCGCTGAAAGTCTTTGCCGCTTAGTTTATCTATAAACATATTCTGATCCTGAACGGGAAATTCCCTCAGAGCCAAAACCTGACGGTCTACATTTTGATCCTTGCTTGAAACCCTGATATAACCGTATACCTCCACTGAAAAACCTCCTATTTTGATTTTACTGATATCTCGAGCAACTGTTTCTGTAACACGTGCGAAATCCGGATGCAAGTCAAAAAAATGCCATCTCAGATGTAAACCGGAGGATGGCAATCTCAGAAAAACTTTTTCCAGACATATAAATGCCCAGGCGAAAGAAATGGTAGAATTTACCGTTCTTTTCCTGCGGCAGTTGTTGCAGCACAGTTTTATAGAATATGACAGTAAATCCGCAATATTTACCAGTTTTTACAATGGATTTAATGTGTATTTACTATAGCACAATTGAACGAAAAATTCTACTTTTTCATTCAATTGTTTCTATAATATTATTTTAACCAAGTATAAAAATAATATCAGCAAAAGAAAGTTAAAACACAGGAGTAAGAAATATAATCTGAAAAGGAAGGGATATTTATGCATGTTAGTAAAAAACTAATTGATTTGAATTATTGCCGCAGCTGTCTGAATGAGACATATCAAATGAATCTAAGAAGAAAGGATGTGGTTATTCTGCAGTACCCTCAGGTCTGCAGCTGCTGCGGGCAGGTGAAGAATATTGTGTGTGGTTCCAGAGGTACTTCGAGATTCCTATTGTACCTGAAGGTCAGATAGTTAGATTCTATCCCAAAATACTTTACATGTACATAAAAATGGTACCAGCTGCTGAACACACATCTGGTACCACCTTAGAACTTAAAGAACTTTTTCCCATACTTCCCTGCCAGCAGGGGTATTGGCTATGCCTCCCTTGCCGGTTTCCTTCAGAGACTCATCCATCTTTTCCCCCACCTCTCTCATGGCATCGATCACCTGATCCGGGGGGATTCTGCTTTCGATTCCCGCCAGCGCCATGTCAGCACAGGAAAGTCCGTTTACAGCCCCAATGACATTTCTTTTGACGCAGGGTACTTCTACCAGACCAGCTACCGGGTCGCAGACCAATCCCAAAAGATTTTTCAGTGCCATTGCCGCTCCGTGTACGATCTGCCCATTGGATCCGCCTTTGAGGTATACCAGAGCGCCGGCTGCCATGGCCGAGGCTGACCCGATCTCTGCCTGGCATCCTCCGGACGCTCCGGCTATAAATGCTCTGGCGGCAATTACCTGTCCGATGCCTGCGGCCACATAGAGGGCTTCTATCATTCTATCCTCCGGTGCCTTTCCCTCCTGATAGAGGGGAACCAACACGGCAGGCAGGACGCCGCAGGCTCCCGCTGTGGGTGCAGCTACAATTCGTTTCATGCAGGCATTGGACTCACCCATTTCAAGTGCCTGGACGATAACCCGGGACATAAAATCTCCGCACAGAGTCTGCCCGGACTGTCGGTACGCCTCCATCTTTCCGCCCATTCCGCCTACCAGACCGCTGCGGGACATCAGCTCTTTTTGGTATCCTTCGCTGGCTCTCAGCATTGCGTGCCACATTTCTCTCATTTTGTCATAAGATTCTTCCACAGGTATGGTTCTTTCATTTATATCGTCCTGGAGAATGGCTTCCCAGAAGGGTATGTCCTTTTCTTCGCAGAGCTTTATAATGTCTTCCAGTGATTGGTATGCCATACTATTTATTCCTCCCCGTTAATATAAGTCACTTTTATAACACCCTCCAGATGCTCCAGCCATTTGACTGCATCCGCAGGGACCGGTTGATCTGTCTCCACCACCATAACCGCATATCCGCCTCTCTTATCCCGGTAAAGCTGCATAGTAGCAATGTTCACCGACTTGTGGGCAAGTGTGGATGTGACTTCTGCCACGTGGCCGGGCTGATCCAGGTTGTGTACGATGAGTGTAGGACATTCACCGGTGCAGTTTACGGTGATGCCGTCCAGCTTGTTAATCATGATTCTGCCGCCCCCAAGTGAAGAGGCCTGAACCTCCAGCAGGTTTTTATTTTCTCCCTCTACATTAAGAAGGGCGGTATTGGGATGTGCTCCGGGAATGTGGGCAGTCCCGATGGAAAAGCTAAGACCTGCCTCCTCTGCAATGGAAAAACTGTCCGGTATCCTGGTATCATCCGGCTTCATACCCAGCAGTCCTGCTACAATCGCCCGGTCAGTACCGTGGCCCTTTCCGGTATCGCCAAAAGAACCGTGCAGGCCGATTTCGGCCTTAATAGGACGGCTGCCCAATAACGTTTTTGTGAGTAAACCGATTCTAACTGCGCCTGCGGTATGAGAACTGGATGGGCCCACCATGACAGGCCCTAAAATATCAAATATATTCATATAATTATCATTCTCCTTATGTGCCCGATTATTCTTATAAATAACAAAAAATCCAAAGAAATTCAATGATGCCCTCCGGTCATTCCTTCTTTGGATGAGATCACTATACTACAAAAACCGATGATTAGCAACAGAAAACTCTTTATTCATGAGGGAACGGGAAAAGAAATCGGATCGATTCCGAGGCGTTATATTTTGTGAATGCCTGCCGCCGGTTTTAACCAGTGGATTAAATTTTAGTTTCAAACTGACCGATGTGTTTGAAAATACTTTCATTATTTGTGCACTTTAACGGATATATTTTAGGGTATACTGACTCTATATTATGCATTTTTCTGTATTAGATGAAAGTATTTTCCATAAACTAAAATCTATTGAAATGATTTTCACAAAGAATTATAATGGGCTTACAAACAGAGAACGAGATTAATAACGAAGGGAGTTTGATGATACCATGAATTCAAGCATTGAATCGCTGCAGGGACATTTGATTGTATCCTGCCAGGCATTGCCCCATGAACCGCTGCATTCCTCATTTATCATGGGACGTATGGCACTTGCCGCAAAAGAAGGGGGCGCCTTTGGGATCCGCGCGAACACCAGGGAAGATATCGCTGAAATTCAGAAAAATGTGGATCTTCCGATTATCGGCATTGTGAAGAGGGATTATGAGGACAGCGCTGTTTATATCACACCCACTATGAAAGAGGTGGATGAGCTCATGGAGGTAAAACCTGAGGTTATCGCCCTGGATGCAACCGGAAGCCTCCGGCCCGGCCAGGTGACGCTTGATGACTTCTATCATGAGATTCGGAGAAAATACCCGGACCAGCTTCTGATGGCTGACTGCTCAACCGTTGAAGAGGCACTCCACGCAGATCAGCTTGGATTCGATTTTATAGGAACAACTCTCGTGGGGTATACGCCCCAGAGCCAGGGCAACAAAATAGAAGCGGATGACTTTGAGATAATCCGCACCATTCTCTCAAAGGTGACACATAAAGTTATCGCGGAAGGGAATATTAATACACCGGAAAAAGTAAGAAGAGTCATAGACCTGGGCTGCTACAGCGTTGTTGTGGGTTCTATCATTACACGGCCGCAGCTTATCACCAAATCCTTTGCAGAAGCACTGGATAAGTAAAAGTCGGACTTTCAGCAACGGGACATACGTCACCCTTAACTATTATATATATGAGAAGAAAAAGGAGAACGATTATGATGAAAAACGCAGACATGAAAGGTATCTATAGCGCATTGCTTGTTTCTTTTGACGAGAACGGCAAAGTAAACGAAAAGGGACTCAGAGAAATCATCCGGCATAATATTGATAAAATGAAAGTGGACGGCCTTTATGTGGGAGGGAGCACCGGTGAAAATTTTATGCTCTCCACAGAAGAAAAGAGAGAGATCTTCCGCATTGCAAAGGATGAAGCAAAGGACAGTATCAAGCTGATTGCCCAGGTAGGCTCCATTAACGTGTATGAATCTGTTGAGCTGGCCAAATACGCCACAGAGCTGGGTTATGATGCCATTTCCGCGGTAACTCCCTTCTATTATAAGTTTACCTTCCAAGAGATTAAAGATTACTATAACACAATTATTAACAGTGTGGAGAACCGCCTGATTATTTACTCTATACCGGCGCTTACCGGGGTTAATATGAGTGTAGCACAGTTTGGAGAATTATTTGAAAACGAAAAAATTATCGGAGTTAAGTTTACAGCTGCAGACTTCTTCCTGCTTGAGAGGCTCAGAAAGGCATATCCTGACCACTTAATCTATGCAGGCTTTGATGAGATGATGCTTCCTGCGGCAGTCTGCGGAATCGACGGCGCCATCGGATCTACCTTTAACGTAAACGGTATCCGCGCCAGACAGATTTATGAACTGGCCCAGGCAGGAAAGATAGAAGATGCCTTGAAGATCCAGCACGTAACGAACGACCTGATTTCTGCAATTCTGGCAAATGGTCTGTATCCTACCATTAAGGAACTGTTAAAGCTTCAGGGAGTAGACGCAGGATACTGCCACAGACCCATGGCAAGCGCCGATGAGGGACAGAAGGCTGTTGCCAAAGAAATCTTTGATAATTATCTTGGATAATTCCGATAGGAGGTACCGTAATGCAGGGTTTTACCGTTATTGATTTGATTATTCTTGTTGTATACCTGGCTGCCGTATTATTCGCAGGCCTGCATTTCTCTAAGAAAGAAATGAAAGGGAAAGAATTTTTCCACGGGGATGGAACCATCCCCTGGTGGGTAACCAGTGTATCAATTTTTGCTACATTGCTGAGTCCGATTTCTTTCCTGTCACTGGCAGGAAACTCCTATGCAGGGTCCTGGATTCTCTGGTTTGCACAGCTGGGTATGCTTGTGGCTATTCCCATAACTATAAAGTTTTTCTTACCTATATACAGTAAACTGAACATTGATACTGCCTACCACTATCTGGAGCTTCGTTTCGGGAGCAAGAGCCTGCGTATTCTTGGGGCTGTCATGTTTATCGTATACCAGATTGGACGTATGTCCATCATCATGTACCTTCCTTCCATGGTACTTGCAAACCTTACAGGAATCAATGTAAATATCCTGATCATTGTGATGGGTGTGATTGCTATTATTTACTCATACACAGGCGGCCTGAAGTCCGTGCTTTGGACCGATTTTATTCAGGGGAGCGTACTTCTGGTTGGTGTAACCTTCGCCCTGGTCTTCCTGGTATGCAAAATCAACGGAGGGTTTGGAGCAATCTTTGATGCCTTCGGTCAGGGGAAGTTCCTTACGCCGGATGAGCCAATCTTCTCTCCAAGTATTATGAAAAACAGTGTATTTCTGCTCATCGTGGGCGCTGGCTTTAACACATGTTCCTCCTATATCTCAAGTCAGGATATTGTACAGCGTTTTACAACAACCACTGATACCAAACAGCTGAATAAGATGATGCTTACCAACGGTGCTCTTTCCATCTTTATCGCCACTGTATTCTACTTAATCGGAACTGGCTTATACGTATTTTACGGACAGAATCCGGCGCTGGCGCAGACTGCACAGCAAGATCAGATTTTTGCATCTTTTATCGCATACCAGCTTCCTGTGGGAATCACAGGACTTCTTCTCGCCGCTATCTATGCCGCATCCCAGTCCACTCTTTCCACAGGGCTGAATTCGGTTGCCACCAGCTGGACCATGGATATTCAGGAACGATTATCCAAAAAGGAAATGAGCTTTGAAAAGCAGACGAAGATTGCACAGTATGTATCACTGGGCGTTGGTATTGTAGCTATTCTGGTTTCCATGGTACTGGCGAATGGTGAGATAAAGTCCGCGTATGAATGGTTTAACGGATTTATGGGTCTTGTACTTGGTGTACTGGGCGGAACCTTTGTGCTGGGTGTATTTACCAAGGTTGCCAATACTACAGGAGCATTTGTTGCCTTCGGAGTGTCTGCGGTAGTTATGGTTGTTATTAAGTATACCATGCCCGGAGTTTCTATCTGGTCATACTCCATTATCTCCATTGCTCTTTCTCTGATTATCGGAGTGCCGGTAAGCTATATTTCCAGAAAAATCAAGGGGGATACTTCCGTACCCGTTGCTAATTCCACCGTCTTTAAAAATTAGGAGGCAGTTATGATATTTGGAAATGTGAAAGATTTGGAAGATTATAGTTTTCTTCCGGAAGAGATTAAGCGCTGCTTTGCCTACGCGAAGGAGCATGACCTCACAGGTTATGAAAAGGGGAGCCATACAATCGACGGCGATGACCTGTTTGTAAATATTGTGGAGTATGAGACAACAGCCAGGGAAAACCGTTTCTGGGAAGCCCACAGAAAGTACCTGGATCTGCACTTTATGCTGAGAGGGGAGGAGCAGATTGACCTGAACTTCATTGATAATATGGAGCAGAAAGAATTTGTAGAAAAAGATGATTTTCTTCCCCTGGAGGGTCCTGAAAATGCACAAACGGTTCTGACGGACGGAGACTTTCTTATCTGTTATCCCAGGGACGGGCACAGAACGGCAATTGCGGTGGGGGAACCTGCTGTGATTAAAAAAGCTATCTTCAAAATTAAAATAAAATAAGACCATCCGTCTTCCCCATAGACGGCAGGTACACGCTGATGTGCCTGAATCAGGGAGTACCGCTGACGGCATGTTTGCGGCACTCCCTATTGCCATATTATCAGAAACGGAGGATGTCATGAAGCAATATATATGTATTGATATAGGAGGAACATCAATCAAATACGGGCTGATCAGCCCGGACGGAGAATTTTTAGATACCGGGGAGAGGCCTACGGAAGCCCATATGGGCGGGCCTGCAGTCCTTGGAAAGGCAGTGGAGATTGCCCAGAACTATCTGTCCAAGGGCAACGCCGCCGGGATCTGTGTTTCTACTGCCGGAATGGTGGACTGTGAAAAGGGGGAGATTATCCATGCCGCTCCCCTGATACCCGGATATACCGGCACACAGATCAAAAAAACCATGGAGGAGACGTTTTATATTCCCTGTGAGGTAGAGAATGATGTAAACTGCGCGGGCCTGGCAGAGACCTTCGCTGGTGCCGCAAGAGGAACCAGCAGCAGCCTGTGTCTGACCATCGGGACCGGAATCGGCGGGGCCATTATCCTGAACGGTCAGGTGCTCCACGGGATTTCTAACAGCGCATGTGAAGTGGGATATATGAGTATGGATGGGAGCACATTTCAGGATCTGGGAGCCAGCAGCATACTGGTAAAAAAAGTGGCGTCGAAAAAGGGGCTGTCCAGGGGAGAAGTGAACGGCAAAATGGTATTTGATATGGCAAAGCAGGGAGATCCGGACTGTGTACAGGCTATTGATGAGATGGCGGAGGTGCTGGGTAAGGGAATTGCAAACATCTGCTATGTGATCAATCCGGAGATGGTAGTTCTGGGCGGAGGAATTATGGCCCAAAAGGAGTATTTATATGATAGAATAAAAGCAGCCCTTCACCGGTATCTGATTCCCGCAGTGGCATCTAAAACAAAGCTTGCCTTTGCCGAGAACCAGAATCAGGCCGGAATGCTGGGGGCGTTCTATCATTTTTGTGCAAAACACAAGTAAGGAGCCATCTATGGATCAATATGAGAAAACCATCATCCCGCTTATTGAGTCTATGTATAACAGCTTTACACCTATAGAAAAAACCATAGCTGATTTTTTTATTCATAACACCCAGGCTATTGATTTTTCTTCCAAAAATATCTCAAGACAGCTTTATGTCTCGGAAGCATCCCTTTCCCGCTTCGCGAAAAAGTGCGGATTCAAAGGATACCGGGAGTTCCTGTTCCGGTACCAGCAGGGATTCGGGGAGAATCAGCCTGTGATTACCGATGATTCTGCCAAGCAGGTTCTGAACACTTATCAGGAACTTCTGACAAAAAGCTATGCTCTTCTTGACGAACAGCAGCTGGATCGGATCGTCCATATCCTTTCCACAAAGAAGAGGGTCTATGTATATGGGAGGGGAAGCTCCGGTCTCGTAGCCCAGGAGATGAAGCTGAGGTTTATGCGTATCGGGGTGAATATGGAGTCTATCACTGACAGCCATATTATGAAGATGAACTCTGTCCTTCTAGACGAGGACTGTGCGGTAATCGCCATCAGTATCAGCGGCAGAACCCAGGAAGTTATGACCTCCCTCCGTGCAGCCAAGACAAGAGGGGCTACCACCATTTTGATGACCTCCAGACGGGAGAAAGAGTTTCAGGAATTCTGTGATGAGATTCTTCTCTTTGCAGTGAAAGAGCATCTGGAAAACGGGAAGGCCATATCGCCTCAGTTCCCTATTCTGATTATGGTAGATATTTTTTATTCCAGATTTATGGAGCTGGATACGTTTCATAAAGAAGCACTGCATGACTATACGATGGATATTTTGTACGGAGGACGGTGAGAGGAAGTACTTGCCGTACCGGAAATGAGGGTATGTATATGGAATATATTCCTGCGAAAACAATTGTAACGAAGAATAAAAGCACTGCCTGGTTTGGGAACGACTATACCATGAATATTTATAAAGGGTGCTGCCACGGGTGCATCTACTGCGACAGCCGGTCAGACTGTTATCGGGTAGAGGACTTTGACCGGGTGCGGGCGAAGGAAGACGCGCTTCGGATTGTCCGGGATGATCTCAGGAGAAAGACAAAAAAGGGGGTGGTGGGGACCGGTTCTATGAGCGATCCCTATAATCCTTTTGAGGAGAAGCTCTGTCTTACCCGGCATGCTCTGGAACTGATTGACGCTTTCGGATTCGGAATTACAATTGCGACCAAAAGTGCGCTTCTTCTGCGGGATACGGATGTCCTGAAGCAGATTCAGGAGCATTCGCCGGTGCTGTGCAAGGTGACGATTACAACGGCGGACGATGCACTGTGCAGGAAGATAGAGCCGGGTGTTTCTCTTTCTTCTCAGAGATTTGAAATGCTGGCAAAGCTGAGAGCGTGCGGGATTCCAGCCGGTATCCTGCTAATGCCCGTGCTCCCGTTTTTGGAGGACAGTGTGGAAAATGTGCTGGAGATTGTGGAGCGGGCTCACGAGGCGGGGGCTTGTTTTATCTATCCCGCGTTCGGTATGACCTTGCGGGATAACCAGAGGGAATGGTATTATAAGAAGATAGAAGAGCTTTTTCCCGGAGAAGGACTGGCAGAGCGGTATATTAAAAGATATGGGAACCGCTACGAGTGCAGAAGTCCTCATGCGGCAAAGCTCTGGAAGCATTTTCAAAGCCGGTGTGAAGGGTATGGAATTCTTTATGAGATGAAGGATATTATACATTTTTACAAACGGAGTTATGAAGTGACGCAGCTGAGCTTATTTGATTTTTAGATGCCAGGAGGATGCAATGGAGACGAGAATAGAATTAGAGAATCTGTATAATACCAGAGATCTGGGAGGATACCATACACTGGAGGGAAAGAAGATCCGCCCGAAAAGGCTGCTTCGCAGCGGAACGCTGGAGAGGGCAACGGACCGGGATATCCGGACGCTGACGGATGAGTACCAGATGAAGACGGTAGTTGACTTCAGAACAAGGGCGGAGATGGACCAGAAGCCGGATCCTCCTATTGAAGGGGTCACTTTTATACATAACCCGATCCTCACAGAGGCCCAGATGGGAATCACCAGGGAAGAGGAGAATAATGCAAAGAGTTTTATGAATATGCTGATGGAGTATACCCGGAAAATACAGGATAACCCAATGGCGTTCGGGGAGGATATCTATCCCCAGCTGGTTACCAATGAGGAATCCGTATACCATTACCGGAGGTTTTTTGAGATATTGCTGGAGCAGGAGGAGGGTGCGGTGCTCTGGCACTGTACGGCAGGAAAAGATCGGGTGGGAACAGGCACTGCCCTCCTTTTGAGCGCTTTGAATGTGGACAGGGAAACCATTTTGCAGGACTATATGCTGACCAATACCTACATAGAGCCTGAGACCCAGAGGATGCAGGAAATGGTTTCCAGGTTCACCACAGATCCGGTAGTGTTTCGCACGCTCCGGGTACTGAACGGAGTGGAGAGGGGATATCTGGAATCTGTATTTCAGACGATAGACCGGGTGTACGGCTCGCTGAAGGAATTTCTGGAGAACCAGATGGGCCTGAACAGGGAGCGGCGCATGGAGTTATGCCACAGGTATCTCACAGAATAAAAAGTTTACGCATTTTTTATGAGGTTTCCATTGACAATCCCAGCCGGTTCTTTTATAGTAGAGTTTAGTAAAAGGGAGTAGCTGATGCCTGAAAACCGGGCGTGTGCGGTGTCGTCAATCTCGATGGAAGCAGATTCCGTCCGTATCGTAATGAAACAGCGAGACTTTTATTGCATGACTGATTTGTGCAATAAGAGTCTCTTTTTTGCGTTTACAGAAAATCAGTTGTGTAAACTCCCCCTGGGAAGGGGAAAATATACCTAACCAAAGAACAATTCATAGTGGAGGGATTGGAATGAAGAAGTATTATCAAATGGCTAAGTCAGAGGTCCGCAAGGAGATAAACGGCGGGCTGAAGCCTCTCACAGACGCCCAGGTAAAGGAACACCAGGAAAAATATGGTCCCAATGAGCTTGCCGAGGGAAAGAAAAAAACAGTGCCTCAGATTTTCCTGGAACAGTTTAAAGACTTCCTTGTTATTATCCTGATAATCGCAGCTACGGTATCAGGCTTTTTGGGGGATGCAGAGAGTGCAATTGTAATTCTGGTGGTTATTACCATCAATGCAATTCTGGGAACCGTGCAGACGGTAAAGGCGGAGCAGTCCCTGAACAGTCTGAAAAAGCTGTCCGGGCCGGAGGCAAAGGTGAGGAGAAACGGGAACGTTGTAAAGATCCCCTCCTCCGAGATTACGGTGGGTGATGAGGTCCTGCTGGAGGCTGGGGACTGTGTGCCTGCTGACGGAAGAATCCTGGAAAATGCCAGTCTGAAGATCGATGAGAGCGCGCTTACCGGGGAGAGCCTGGGGGTAGAAAAAACTCATACCAAGCTGGAAGGAGAGAGGCCCCTTGGAGATCAGACCAATATGGTATTCTCCGGAAGTTTTGTCACCTACGGCAGAGGCACCTATCTGGTAACCGGTGTAGGGATGAATACAGAAGTAGGGAAGATAGCGTCTCTGCTGAAAAGCACGTCAGAGAAAAAGACACCTCTGCAGATAAACCTGGATAAATTCGGACAAAAATTATCCGTCCTGATCTTGGTGTTCTGCGGTATTTTATTTGGCATCAGTGTATTTCGGGGGGAATCTATAGGAAATGCATTCTTATTTGCAGTGGCACTGGCGGTTGCGGCCATACCTGAGGCTCTGAGTTCTATTGTAACCATTGTGCTGTCCTTCGGGACCCAGAAAATGGCCCGGGAACACGCTATTATCAGAAAGCTGCAGGCGGTGGAGGGACTGGGAAGTGTCTCTATTATCTGTTCCGACAAAACCGGTACACTGACCCAGAATAAAATGACCGTGGAGGATTACTACACCGATGAGACCAGAATCTCTGCAGAGAATATTGACTGTAATGACAGTGTACAGTATCGGCTGCTGAAATACAGTATTCTGTGCAACGATTCTACTAATCTCAACGGTCAGGAGATTGGGGATCCCACGGAGACAGCCCTGATTAATATGGGAGATAAGCTTGGAGTGACTGCAGCTTCTGTGAGAGAGCAGTACCCCAGGACAGATGAAATTCCTTTTGACAGCGACAGAAAACTTATGTCAACCGCACATATGCTGGAGGACGGATACACTATGGTTACCAAAGGTGCTGTGGATGTCCTTCTGGACAGAATGACACATATTCTGAAGGACGGCGGTATACAGACTTTTACCCCGGAAGACAGAAAAGCCATAGAAGCCCAGAACCAGGAATTCTCCAGAGGGGGACTGAGAGTGCTGGCGTTTGCCTGCAAGCAGATTGAGGAGGGCCGCCCCCTGACGCTGGAAGATGAAAAAGACCTTACATTTATTGGGTTGATTTCTATGATGGATCCCCCCAGGGAAGAGTCTGCCCAGGCGGTGTCTGAATGCATCCGGGCGGGAATCAAACCGATTATGATCACCGGTGACCACAAGGTTACCGCGGCAGCCATAGCAAAGCGGATCGGGATTTTGAAGGAAGAAAGTGAGGCCTGCGAGGGTGCTGCGATTGAAACTATGGATGATGAGCAGCTGAAGGACTTTGTGGAGGGCATTTCGGTATATGCAAGAGTATCCCCGGAACATAAGATACGGATTGTCCGTGCATGGCAGGAAAAGGGGAACATTGTGGCCATGACAGGGGACGGAGTGAACGATGCCCCTGCTCTGAAACAGGCGGACATTGGTGTGGCTATGGGCATTACAGGGAGCGAGGTTTCCAAGGATGCTGCCTCTATGGTATTGACGGATGATAACTTTGCCACTATTATTAAGGCAGTGGAAAATGGAAGAAATGTATACAAGAACATAAAGAACTCCATTCAATTTCTTCTTTCCGGAAATTTCGGGGCCATACTGGCGGTTCTGTATGCTTCGATTATGGCGCTTCCCGTACCCTTTGCTCCGGTGCACCTGCTGTTTATCAACCTGCTTACAGACAGTCTTCCGGCAATTGCACTGGGACTTGAGCCTCACTCCAGTGAAGTGATGGATGAAAAACCAAGACCTATGAACGAGTCAATCCTGACAAAGGACTTCTTATCTAAGATCGGGCTGGAAGGGCTCTGTATCGGTATTATGACCATGATAGGGTTTTATATTGGCTATCAGAACGGGGACGCGCTGCTGGCCAGCACCATGGCATTCGGCACCCTGTGTATTTCCCGGCTCTTCCACGGATATAACTGTAAGTCGGATCGGCCGCTTTTGTTTACTAAAAGATTTTTTAACAATAAATATTTATTCGGGGCATTTTTTATCGGCCTGTTTCTTATGACCTGTGTATTAATGATCCCAGGGCTTCACGGGATTTTTAAGGTACAGACACTTACTCTGACACAACTGTTTACCGTATATGGTCTGGCTTTTTTGAATCTTCCGGTGATACAGTTCTTAAAGTGGGTGCGCGGCAAGCTGGGCATCTGACAGCGGATAGGGGTAGAAAGTATTAGGTGAATCTATGGATTTAGGTAAAGAAAATATAAAAAAATTAAGAGGACTGATCATATTCACCATTTTGATTCTGGTGGGGCTCCAGAATTTTGGAGTGATTATCAATGCAGCCCGGTTTTTGCTGAACATAATATTTCCGTTTGCGTTGGGAGCGGCGGTAGCATTTGTGCTGAATGTACCCATGCATTTTCTGGAAAAGCACCTGTTCCATGAGAGGAAGTGGAAAGAGAATCATGCGGTCAGAAAGCTGGCCCGTCCGGTCAGTCTGATTCTTACCATGTGTATCGTAATCGGGGTTGTAGTGCTTGTAATGTTTGTGGTAGTTCCCCAGCTGGGCACGACTATTATGAGTCTGGGAACCAGCCTCCAGAATTTTGCGGTTAACCTGCAGAGTTGGGGAGAAAAACTATTTCAGGATAATCAGGAGATTGTAGGGTGGATCAACAGCCTTGAGTTTAATTGGGACCAGATGATTCAGACCGGCATTGATTTCTTTAAAAATGGCGCGGGGAGTGTGCTCAACTCCACCTTTTCAGCAGCAAAGACCATTATCAGCGGTCTGGCCAACTTCTTTATTGCATTTGTATTCGCCTGCTATATTCTTCTGCAGAAGGAGAAGCTGAGCAGGCAGATGAAAAAAATCATGTACGCTTTTTTAAAGAAGGATCATGTAGAGGTGCTGACCAATGTCTGTTCCCTGTCCTATAAGACCTTTTCCAATTTCCTCACAGGACAGTGTGTGGAAGCAGTGATTCTGGGAACTATGTTTTTTATCACTATGACTATTTTCCGGTTCCCGTACGCTCTGCTGGTTGGAGTTTTGATAGCATTTACAGCTTTGATTCCTATCTTTGGGGCATTTATCGGGTGTGTAATAGGTGCGTTTCTGATATTAATGGTGAGTCCGGTAAAGGCCATTGGATTTATCGTTATGTTCCTGATCCTCCAGCAGATTGAGGGGAATCTGATTTACCCTCATGTGGTGGGCGGGTCAGTGGGGCTTCCCTCCATCTGGGTGCTGGTGGCTGTAACCCTGGGTGGCAGCCTTATGGGGATCGTGGGGATGCTTGTATTTATCCCTCTCAGTTCCGTGGTTTATACCCTTTTCCGAGGGTGGGTTTACCAAAGGCTGAAAAAGAAAAACATACCGCTGGAACAGATAGAATGACAGAAGAACATAAGAAGCCGGAAGGAGAACGTGAGAGAAAATGGAATGTCCAATGATATTTGACAGCCATGCCCATTATGACGATGAGGCATTTGAACCAGACAGGGAAGAACTGCTGGAATCCATGGCGGACCTGGGGGTAGGCACGATTATAAATGTAGGAGCCAGTCTGCGGGGCGTCAGAGATACCGTGAAGCTTATGAAGAAATACCCCTTTATCTACGGGGCGGTGGGAGTGCATCCCGACGAAGTGGGCGATCTGGATGAGACACAGATGATATGGCTGCGGAGCCTTTGTATGGAAGAAAAGACGGTGGCCATAGGAGAGATTGGGCTTGACTATTACTGGAACAGAGAAAACCATGAGGTGCAGAAGCACTGGTTTGTCCGTCAGATGGACCTGGCAAAAGAAGTTGGATATCCCATAATTGTGCACAGCCGTGACGCAGCCAGGGATACCCTTGACATTATGAAGTCTGAGCGCGCGGATGCCCTTACGGGAGTGATTCACTGTTACTCGTATTCCAGAGAGCACGCCAGAGAGTACATGAACATGGGGTACCTTCTTGGCATCGGGGGAGTCGCTACCTTTGCCAATGCAAAGAAGCTGAAGGAAATTGTAGCATATGCCCCTCTGGATTACATTCTGCTGGAAACGGATTGTCCGTATCTGGCGCCTGAGCCCCACCGGGGGGAGAGGAACAATTCGTCCTTTCTTACGTTTGTTGCCCGGGAGATCGCCAGGATAAAGGGTGTCAGCTATGAGACCGTGGTGGAAACCACGGCCGGGAACGCCAGGCGGTTGTTTGGCATATAATATGGATGGGGATGTCGCTGCCGGCATCTCCATTTTCCATTTGTTGTATTTCGGGGGAAATGTGTTTACAATCTCTATACCGATTGGTATAATAGAATCATATAAAGGAGATGCTGCTATGGATAACAGAGATATGCTGATGCAGGTTGCCCTGGACCTTTTTTATTCCAAAGGCTATGACGCCGTAGGGGTCCAGGAGATTGTGGACAAATCGGGAGTGACGAAGCCTACGTTATATTATTATTTCGGCAGTAAAAAGGGGCTTTTGGAAAGCCTGCTGGATAAAGGATACAGGAACATTGAGGAGTCTCTTGCAGGGGCCTGCGCACACCGGGATTCGCTGTCAGACACCCTGTATCATGTAGCCAGATCCTTCTTTGATTATACGGCATCCAACAGGAAGTTTTACCTGTTAATGCTGTCGCTGTTCTATTCTGCCAGGGAGAATGAGGCCTTTCAGACCGTTTATCCTTATATTCAAAGGTATTACCAGAGAATTGTACAGATATTTGAGGATGCAGCCCCGCAGCTGGGAAATATGAGAGGCAGGCAGAGGCAGTTTGCCGTTGGATTTACCGGGGTTTTGAACCATCATATTATGATGGCCGCAGAATACGCGGCCCCTGACGGAAGAATTGAGATAACCAATGAGGCCACATATGAGATTGTACATCAGTTCATGTATGGCATATTTTCATAAGTAAATCAGTCATAATACTAAAAAGACAGGCAGGAGGTAACAGGGAATGAATAAAAAGTGGTATGAAGAGGCAGTATTTTATCATATGTACCCCATCGGGATGACAGGGGCGCCCAGGGAGAACCGAAAGCAGGAGACCGTGCACAGATTCGCACAGCTTATGGAGTGGCTGCCCCACATAGCGGAGATAGGCTGTACGGCTGTGTATATCGGGCCGCTGTTTGAGTCATCCACCCACGGGTATGATACAAAGGATTATAAGCTTGTAGACAGAAGACTGGGGGACAATGAAGATTTCCGGTGTTTTGTAGAAAAGGCGCACAAGCTGGGAATCCGGATCGTTGTGGACGGTGTGTTTAATCATACGGGGAGAGAATTTTTTGCCTTTAGGGATATCCGGGAGAAAAGGGAGGGATCCCCCTATAAAACTTGGTATAAGGGAATTGATTTCGGGGGAAACAATCCCTATAATGACGGCTTCTCCTATGAGGCATGGAGAAACTGCTTTGAGCTTGTGAATCTGAACCCGTGGGAGCCGGAAGTGAGAGAATATCTCCTGGGGGTGATTGACTTCTGGATTGAGACATTTGATATCGACGGGATACGGCTCGACTGTGCGGACTGCCTGGAGTTTACGTTTATGGAGGAGATGCGCAGAAGAACCCAGGAGAAAAAAGAAGATTTCTGGCTTATGGGTGAGGTGATCCATGGGGATTATGGCCGGTATATAGGAGACGGGCAGCGCCTGCTCCACAGCGTCACTAATTATGAGCTGCACAAAGGACTGTACTCCGGGCATAACGATCACAATTATTTTGAGATTGCTCATACCATCCGGAGGGAATTTGATGAAAACGGAGGTATCTACAGGGGAATGAAGCTTTATTCCTTTGTGGATAACCATGATGTAGACCGTATTGCCAGCAAACTCACGGTCAAAGCCCATATGAATCCAGTCTATACACTTCTCTACACACTGCCCGGCATTCCCTCTGTCTATTATGGTTCGGAATGGGGCATTACCGGGAAAAAAGAGGGGCCTGATGACAGTCCTCTGCGCCCCGCGGTGGAACTGGAGAAGGCGCTGGAGGAAAATAGGGACTCCCGAATCCTGGAATGGGTGAGAATCCTGGGCCGTATCCATAAGGAGCATCCATGCCTTGCACTGGGACGGTATCGGGAGCTGGTACTGACTAACCGGCAATATGCGTTTTCCAGAACCTGGGAGGAAGATTTACTGATTGTTGCGGTAAATAACGATGAAAAGGAAGCGTCTGTAAAGATACCTGTTCCTGACGGGGAGAGAAGGTATCAGAATGCGGTTACAAAGGAAGAGATCCCGGTGGAGAACGGAAGTCTGGGCATTACTGTGGAAGCCGCAGGGAGTGTTCTCATTACCTGGCTGGGCGGAGCGTAAGCCTGGGATTAAAGAATAAAAGAAACTAACGGTAAAAGGGGAAAGCTTATGGGTAAAAAATTAGGATTTTCGGATTTGGATGAGTATCTGTTCGGGGAAGGGACACATTATGAGATATACCGTCTGCTGGGCGCCCATCCGACAACAAAGGGTAAGAAAAAAGGTGTTTATTTTGCAGTGTGGGCTCCTCACGCGGCATCTGTAGCTGTGGTGGGGGAGTTTAATGAGTGGGATGAAAAGAAGCATCCCATGAAGCGCAGAAAGAATATGGGCATCTTTGAGCTTTTTATCCCGGACGTTAAGGAGGGAAGCCTTTACAAATACTGTATTACAACAAAAGACGGCGGGCTTCTCTACAAAGCGGATCCCTATGCCAACTGGTCTGAGAAACGTCCGGGAAATGCATCCAGAGTGGCGGATATCAGCAGATTTACATGGGGAGATTCTGTCTGGATGAATAAGCGCCAAAGTTTTGACGCAGATAAAGATCCCATGTCTGTCTATGAAGTGCACCCGGGCTCCTGGATGAAGCACCCTTTTACCGAGGAGAATAAAGAGGGATTCTACAATTACAGGCAGTTTGCCCATGCCCTGGCGGACTATGTAAAAAAGATGGGGTATACTCACGTGGAGCTTATGGGGATAGCAGAACATCCTTTTGACGGCTCCTGGGGGTATCAGGTGACAGGATACTATGCCCCCACATCCCGCTACGGTACGCCCGGGGACTTTAAGTATCTGGTGAACTACCTGCATAAAAATAAGATAGGAGTGATCCTTGACTGGGTGCCTGCCCATTTTCCGAAAGATGCACACGGTCTGGCGGATTTTGACGGCACACCTGTGTATGAGTATGCGGATCCCAGAAAGGGAGAACATCCGGACTGGGGAACAAAAGTCTTTGATTATGGAAAAAATGAAGTGAAGAATTTTCTCATAGCCAATGCGGTCTTCTGGATGGAGGAATATCATATTGACGGACTCCGGGTGGATGCTGTGGCGTCTATGCTGTATCTTGACTACGGGCGTGAGGACGGCCAGTGGGTTCCAAACAAATATGGGGAGAATAAAAATCTGGAGGCCATAGAATTCTTCCGGCATTTGAATTCGGTTGTTCTGGGCAAATATAAAGGTACGGTAATGATTGCCGAGGAATCAACAGCCTGGCCTATGGTGACAGGCAAGCCGGAGGACGGCGGCTTGGGATTCAGCCTGAAGTGGAATATGGGATGGATGCATGATTTCCTGGAATACATGAAGCTGGACCCTTATTTCAGAAAGTTTAACCATTACAAGATGACATTTTCCCTGACGTATGCATACAGTGAGCATTATGTTCTGGTACTCTCCCATGACGAGGTAGTGCATCTGAAGTGCTCCATGATCAATAAGATGCCCGGGGAGGCCAGGGAAAAGTTTGAGAATCTGAAAGCGGGCTACACGTATATGTTCGGACACCCCGGCAAGAAGCTGCTCTTTATGGGCCAGGATTTCGGCCAGCTTCAGGAGTGGAGCGAGGAGCGTGAGCTGGATTGGTATCTGCTTGCAGAGGAAAGTCACCAAAAGCTGCAGGATTACGTAAAGGAATTGCTTCTCCTCTATAAAAAATATCCAGCCCTCTATGCAAATGATCACAATCCCCAGGGGTTTGAGTGGATAAACGCGGATGACGCGGATAAAAGTATCTTTAGCTTTATCAGAAAGTCTCCAACAGGACGGAACAACCTGCTCTTTGTGTGTAATTTTACACCGGTAGAGAGGACGGATTACCGGGTGGGGGTCCCCAAAAGGAAGCAGTATAAGCTTATACTAAACAGTGCAGATCCCAGATTCGGGGGCTCCTATGGGAAGCCCCGGGAGGTATATAAGGCTGTGAAGAAAAACTGGGATAACAGGGAGTTTTCCTTTGGATATGAACTGCCGCCCCTTTCTGTATCGGTATTCTTGTATTAATAGGAGGTGCCCGTATGAATAAAGAAAAATGGACCGCAGCCCTGGTTCAGATGGATTCCCGGGAGGACGAGTCCCGGAATCTGGAAGCGGCTGCCGGGAAAGTCAGAGAGGCAGCCCGGCAGGGCGCGGATCTTGTTATGCTTCCGGAGACGGTGGATTTTATCGGACGTGACATGAGGAGCCATGGAAAGACTGTTCCGGGCCCTGTGACAGAGATGTTCCGGGAATTGGCCAGGGAGAATCACATTTATCTCCACTGCGGCAGTATCACAGAGGCAGCAGGAGAGGAAAAGTGCAGAAATACCAGCCTGCTCTTTGATCCCCGGGGAGAGATTGCCGGAAGATACAGCAAACTGCATATGTTTGATGTGGAGCTTGCAGGGGGAAAAATGATACGGGAGTCTGCTCAGATTGCGGGCGGCAGCCAGGTGGTCCTGTCCAAAACAGAGCTGGGAATGCTGGGGTTTGGCATCTGCTATGATATTCGATTCCCCGAGATTTTCAGGATTATGGGAAAGCACCAGGCGCAGGTGATACTGGTGTGCGCCAACTTTACGGACCCTACGGGACAGGCCCACTGGGAGCCTCTTCTGAGAGCCAGAGCCATTGAGAATACCTGTTATATTCTGGCCTGCGGGCAGTGCGGGGAGAAGTGGAATTATACGGCCCATGGAAATTCTATGATTGTGGATCCCTGGGGGCGGATTGTGGTCCGGGCCGATAAAAAGGAACAGATTCTGATGGGCGAAATAGATATGGGACTGGCAGTTAAGACAAGGAGACAGATTCCTTCTCTTGATAATATTAGGCAAGATGTCTATGAATTAGTGGAAAAATCAGTAAAAATCTACTGACAGAAGGGGAAAATCTCTTTGCATTTGCTGGAAAAACAAGGTATAATAACAACGAATAGAGCGATAGAATCGGACAGGAAAGGAGAAATTGGAATGAAAGTATCTAATATTAAGGATATTGAGAAATTTTTCGAAGTAATCGACAGCTGCAGCGGAAAAGTGGAATTAGTTACAGGAGAAGGCGACAGACTCAACCTGAAATCTAAACTTTCCCAGTATGTTTCTCTGGCAAATATTTTCTCCAACGGTGAGATACCTGAATTAGAGCTGGTAGCTTATGAGAAAGAAGATATTGATAAATTACTGAACTTTATGATGAATGGCTGATTAGTGAGGCAGATAAAAAGGCATAATTTAGGGACGGAGGTAATAACCTTCGTCCCCTTTGGCGTTACTTGAATAAAAAGAGAGGTAGAAAAATGACAAAGATTGATATTATTTCGGGATTTTTAGGAGCGGGAAAGACAACATTAATTAAGAAGTTATTGAGTGAAGTATTTGCAGGCCAGCAGGTAGTGCTCATTGAAAATGAATTCGGTGAGATAGGGATCGATGGAGGATTCCTGAAGGAGGCGGGCATTGAGATCCGAGAGATGAATTCAGGCTGCATCTGCTGCTCCCTTGTGGGAGACTTTGGGGCATCATTGAAAGAAGTCATTGAAAAGTACCACCCTGACCGTGTATTGATCGAGCCTTCCGGTGTTGGGAAGCTTTCCGATGTTATAAAAGCTGTTCAGGGTGTGCAGGAGGAAGTAGATATACAGCTTAACAGCTATACCACTATGGTGGATGTATCAAAATGTAAGATCTACATGAAGAACTTCGGTGAATTTTTTAATAATCAAATTCAGTGTGCAGGGGCTATTATATTAAGCAGAACGGACAAGACGCCCCAGGATAAGGTGGTGAAGGCGGTAGAGTTAATCCGTCAGATAAATGATAAATCACCTGTCATTACAACACCTATTACGCAGCTGGAGGGAAGCAAGATCCTGGACGTCATGGAGCATCCCCAGTCGCTGGAGGAAGAGATGCTGAAAGAGGAAGTGTGTCCAGTGTGCCAAGAACATCACGTCCATGAGCACGACCACCACCATGCCCATGGAGATGAATGCTGCGGACATGATCATCATCATGGAGAGGAATGCCAGGGGCACGGGGAACACCACCATGAAGAGGAATGCCAGGGGCACGGACATCACCATCACGGGGAAGAATGTTGCGGACATGACCATCACGATCATGGGGACTGCGGCTGCGGTCATGATCATCACCACCACCATGCAGATGATGTGTTCACCAGCTGGGGCAAAGAGACGGTGAGAACCTACAGCAGAGAAGAGATAAGCGGCATACTGACGAATCTAGAGACAGAGGGTATCAGAGAGGACGGCAGTATTCTCCGGGCCAAGGGAATGGTGGCAGGTACGGATGGCCGGTGGATTTACTTTGATATGGTGCCGGGTGAGCATGAGATCCGTGAGGGTGCGCCTGAGTTTACAGGCAGGATCTGCGTTATCGGCTCTAAGCTCAACGAAGACAAGCTGGAAGAGCTTTTCGGACTGAAAATATGATAGGAGACAAATAAATGGCAGAAATAGATGAAATAGATGAGATTCAGGTTCCTGTCTATTTGATGGCGGGATTCCTGGACAGCGGGAAGAGCACATTTTTAAATTTTACCATTGCACAGGATTATTTTGCCCTGGAGGAGACAACACTTCTTATTCTCTGCGAAGAGGGAGAGGTGGAATACGATCCCCGGGAGCTGAAAAAGTATAATACGGTTATGGAGGTAATAGAAGAACCCCAGGAGCTGACGCCCCAGCGTCTGGCAGCCATGGACATTGCCTGCCGACCGGGGCGGATCGTTATTGAATACAACGGGATGTGGCCGGTGAGCGCTCTGGAGGAGATGGAACTTCCCAGGGGATGGGGCATCGTCCAGCATATTACAACAGTGGACGCCAGTACCTTTCAGGTCTATATGAACAATATGAAATCCCTGTTTATGGAAATGGTAAGAGGCGCGGATCTGGTGATTTTTAACCGCTGCGAAAAGGGTCTGCCTCTGGCCACGTTCCGCAGAAGTGTAAAGGTAGTGAATCAGAGCGCGGAGATCATCTTTGAGGACGAACAGGGGGAAATTGAAAATATTTTTGAGGATGAGATGCCTTTTGATCTGGATGCCGATGTGATCTCCATCCGGGAAGAGGATTACGGGATCTGGTATATTGATGCTATGGATCACCCGGAGAGATATAAAGGAAAGACCGTGGAGTTCACAGGCATGGTATTAAAATCAAAAGAGTTTCCGTCTAAGATGTTTGTACCGGGGCGCATGGCCATGACCTGCTGTGCGGATGATACTACCTTTATCGGATATGTATGCAGAAGCCCCTATGCACCCAAGCTGAAGACGGGGCAGTGGGTAAAGGTTACGGCGTCTGTAGGCTACGATTATGTGCGCGCTTACCATGGGGAGGGCCCTGTGCTTGAGGCGAAATCGGTAGAGCTGACAGAGCCCCTCGAGGAGGAATTGGTATATTTCAATTAAGGAAAAGACAGGAGAAAATTATGTATCTGATTGTTGGCCTGGGGAATCCCTCAAAGGAATATGAAAGGACCAGACATAATGTAGGGTTTGATACCGTGGATGAACTGATAGAGAGGCATAATATCCCACAATCCGGGGTAAAGCATAAAGCCATGTTCGGCAAAGGGGTGATCGACGGACAGAAGGTCATAGTGGCCAAGCCTCTCACATTTATGAATCTCAGCGGCGAAGCGGTGAGGGCTATGGCGGATTACTATAAGATAGATCCGGAGACCCAGCTGATTATAATCTATGATGATATCGATCTGGAGCCCGGACAGGTCAGGATCCGGAAAAAGGGGAGTGCAGGGGGACATAATGGAATCAAAAGCATTATCTCTCACCTGGGAACGCAGAATTTTTACCGGATTAAAATCGGTGTTGGGGCCAAACCGAAGGGCTGGGATCTCGCAGATCATGTGTTAAGCCGTTTCTCAGCCGGGGACAGGAAGCTGGTAGATGATGCCATTGAGAGGGCGGCGGCGGCAGTTTCCGTTATTTTATCGGAAGATATCGAAGCCGCTATGAATATATATAATAGAAAGGCAGAATAATTGACCTTTTTAAGGAGATAGATATGGAGGCTTTTATAAGACCGCTGGAGGAGCTGAGCGATTACCAGGCGCTCCGGGGAAGACTGAAAGGAAACCGCGGAATTCTGCAGCTTTCCGGATGCATTGATTCTCAGAAGGCTCATGTAATGTACGCCATGTCCCGGAATTTCCGCAATTGCCTGATCATCACAGAGAATGATCTGAAAGCAAAAGAAATATATGAGGACTACCGCTTTTACGACAGGGAGGCGCTGCTGTATCCTGCGAAGGACCTGATATTTTTCCAGGCGGATATTCACGGGAATCTGCTTACCAGGGAGAGAATGAAAGCTGTGGCTGCCCTTCTTGAGAAGAAGGGAGTCACTGTTATAACCAGTATAGGGGGCTGCATGGACTATCTGCTTCCCCTGGAGACCATCGGCAGGCGGGTGCTGCGGTTTCGCAATGACAGTGAAATTGATATAGACAAGTTAAAAAAAGATCTGATTGGTTTGGGATATGAGAGAAGTGCACAGGTAGAGGCAGCCGGGCAGTTCTCTGTTCGTGGTGGAATTATAGATATTTTTCCTCTTACGGAGGAGAACCCCTGGAGGATCGAGCTTTGGGGAGACGAGATAGACTCCATCAGGAGTTTTGAGGCCGAGAGCCAGAGATCCATAGAAAACCTGGAGGAGATAGCCATTTACCCGGCGTCCGAGATTGTGCTGGATGAGGACTCAGCGGAGAAGGGAATCAAGGCCATTGAGAAAGAGATGAAGTCCTATGTGAAGAGACTCAGGGATAAGTTTCTGACGGAGGAGGCTGCACGGGTAAAAGGCTCTGTGGAGGAAGTACTGGAGAATCTGAGGGAATTTGAGAACCTTCAGGCGGCCGAGCACTTTATCCACTATTTTTATGATGAGCTGGTTTCCCTTCCGGATTATTTTGATCCGGAGGATACCCTTTTCTTTCTGGATGAGCCGAATCATCTTCTGGACAAGGGGGAGGTGATTGAAGAGGAATTCCGGGAGAGTATGCAGAACCGCCTGGAGAAGGGATATCTTCTCCCCAGTCAGGCCAGGCTGATTACCGGGTACAGGGATACCGTCAATACACTGAACCACAAGAACTGTGTTTCTGTCTGCACCATTGACCACAAGCAGGCTGACTGGAAGATAAACGGTAAGTACAGCATTGTGACAAAATCAGTAAATTCTTACAACAACAGCTTTGAGCTTCTGGTAAAGGATCTGAAGCAGTGGAAAAAGGGCGGCTATCGGGTGGCCCTTCTCTCAGGTTCCCGTACCAGGGCGGCCAGGCTGGCGGAGGATCTCCGGGAGGAGGGACTGAACAGCTTCTATTCAGACGATACGGAAAGAGAGATTCAGCCAGGGGAAATTATGGTGGTATACGGACACGCCCACAGGGGATTTGCATACCCTATGGTAAAGTTTGTTATTATAACAGAGACCGACATATTCGGCAAGGAAAAGAAAAAGCGCAGGAAGAAAACCGAGTACAGCGGGAAAAAGATCCAGAGCTTCACAGAGCTTAATGTGGGGGACTATGTTGTCCATGAGAATCATGGGCTGGGGGTTTACCGGGGAATTGAAAAGGTGGAAGTGGAGAATGTAGTCAAGGATTACATTAAGATCGAATATGCCGGCAGAAGTAATCTCTATGTGCTTGCAACCCAGCTGGATATTCTCCAGAAATACGCCGGCGCAGATGCGAAAAAGCCCAAACTGAATAAACTGGGGGGCCAGGAGTGGAAGAAGACTAAGACAAGAGTCCGGGGGGCAGTGCAGAACATTGCCCGGGATCTGGTGGATTTGTATGCGGTCAGGCAGTCCCAGGAAGGATACGCATACGGGAAGGACACGGTCTGGCAGAGAGAATTTGAGGAAATGTTTCCCTTTGAGGAGACAGAGGACCAGCTGTTAGCCATTGATGCCACAAAGCAGGATATGGAGAGCCACAAAATCATGGACCGCCTCATCTGCGGGGATGTGGGGTACGGAAAAACAGAGATTGCCATCCGGGCTGCCTTTAAAGCCATACAGGAGGGGAAACAGGTGGTATATCTGGTGCCCACAACCATTCTGGCGCAGCAGCACTATAATACCTTTGTGCAGAGGATGAAGGATTTCCCGGTACGGGTGGATCTGCTCTGCCGTTTCAACACCCAGGCGCAGCAGAAGAAGACTGTGACAGATCTGGAAAAGGGCTGGGTGGATATTGTCATAGGGACGCACAGGGTACTGTCAAAGGATGTAAAGTTCAAGGATCTGGGCCTTCTGATCATCGATGAAGAGCAGCGCTTCGGCGTTACCCACAAGGAAAAGATAAAGCAGCTCAAAAAAAATGTGGATGTTCTTACACTTACAGCTACCCCTATTCCCAGGACTCTGCATATGAGCCTTATCGGAATCCGGGATATGAGTGTTCTGGAGGAGCCGCCTATGGATCGGATGCCTATACAGACCTATATTATGGAATACAATGATGAGATGGTGAGAGAGGCAATCAGCCGGGAGATGGCCAGGGGCGGCCAGGTTTATTATGTGTATAACAGAGTAAAGCAGATTGACGAGATTACCAATCAGATTGCAAAGCTGGTTCCGGAGGCAAATGTTGCCTTTGCCCACGGACAGATGAACGAGCGGGAACTGGAAAAAATCATGTATGGATTTATTAACGGGGAGATTGATGTTCTGGTATCCACTACTATCATTGAGACCGGACTGGATATCTCCAATGTGAATACAATGGTGATACATGACGCGGACCAGCTCGGGCTTTCACAGCTGTATCAGCTGCGGGGCCGGGTGGGAAGGTCAAACCGTACCGCCTATGCTTTTTTAATGTATAAAAGGAACAAAATGCTAAAGGAAGTGGCTGAGAAGAGGCTTCATGCTATCCGGGAATTTACAGAGCTGGGAAGCGGGTTCAAGATTGCCATGAGGGATCTGGAGCTTAGGGGAGCCGGAAATCTTCTGGGCGCGGAGCAGCACGGCCATATGGAAGCTGTGGGCTATGACCTGTACTGCAAAATGCTCAATGAGGCTGTAAAAGAGGCCAAGGGAATACCTGTACAGGAAGATTTTGAAACCACCATAGATCTGGAGCTGGACGCCTTTATTCCGGAGCGGTATATTCCTAATGAATATCAAAAACTGGATATCTACAAAAGGATAGCAGGGATTGAGAATCAGGAAGAGTATGAGGATATGCTGGAAGAATTGCTGGATCGGTTTGGGGAGCTTCCTAAGTCTGTACAAAATCTCCTTTCTATCGCTAATCTGAAGGCAATGGCCCATAAAGTCTATATGACGGAGGTAAAGCAGCTGCAGGATATGGTGAAGCTTACTATGTACGAAAAAGCGAAGATCAATCCCCAGGGTATCCCTGCGGTTATCGAAATGTACAGGGATGAACTTCAGTTTAAGGCGGATCCCAGCCCGCACTTTATCTTCCGCCCCAAAAAGAAAAAGACCCGGGATACCGCTGAGATAATCGAAGGGGTGGCAGGACTGCTGAGGGATATGGAGGAGAAGCTGAAAGTTTGAAATATTTGCGAATTCTTTACAAATACCGGGAAAAATCTTGCCTGAACCTGGAAAAGAGTCTATAATGAAAAGGCTGATATGCAAAATAAGCCGATAAGATAACTATGGGAGGAAACCATGAACCGATTAACAAAGACAATGACATGCGGTATGCTTGCAGTTGCCTTGGGCGCCACAAGCCTTGCAGGCTGCGGAAAAGATAGTAAAATTGACGGAACAAAGACAGTTGCGACCTGCAATGGGGAGGAAGTATCTCTTGGAGCGGCAAGCTTTCTCATGCGATATACACAGGCTCAGATGATGAGCTATTACTCCATGTTCGGACAGAGCATGAGCTGGGACAGCGTACAGGATGAGGAGAAAGGTACTACCCTTGGGCAGTCTGCCAAGGATAACCTTATGGACCAGCTGGAGGATATGATGCTTCTGAAAGAGAATGCCAAAGAGTATGAGGTAAGCATTTCGGAGGAAGAACAAAAGGCAATTGAGGAGGCTGCAAAAAGCTTTATCGAGGCTAATGACGAGGAGACTCTGAAGAGCCTGGCAGTCAGCCAGAAGGATATAGAGACAGTGCTGGAGCTTTTCACCATCCAGAATAAAATGTATGAGCCAATGACTGCAGATGTGGACACAAATGTACCGGATGAGGACGCGGCCCAGAAAACAGTTACCTGTGTGAGGGTGTCTGCCGCAGGGACGGAGACGGATGAAGAGGGCAACACCATTGAGCTGACCGAGGAGGAGAAAGCACAAAAGAAGGAACAGGCTCAGCAGGTCCTGGATAAGATCGCAGCATCGGAGGATGTGGCGGGGGCAGATATGGATGCCCTGGCAAAAGAGGTGGATGAAAACCTCTCTGCTACCTCCAGCAGCTATGGAAGCGATGATACTGTTGTAGAAGATGCGATCAAGAAGGCTGCGGAGGGTCTGGAGGACGGACAGCTGGCGCCCGAGGTGGCAGAAGGAGAGAATGCCTATTATGTAGTGCGGCTGGACGCTAATTTCGATCAGGAGGCTACAGACTCAAAAAAGAAGTCTATTGTAGACGAGAGAAAGCAGGAAGCCTATCAGGCAAAGCTGGATGAATGGAGCGAGGCTGCCAAGTTTACGGTGGATGAAAAAGTGTGGGACAAGATAGAAGTCACTGACAGTAATCCTTTTGTATTTAAGCAGCAGGAGACAGACGCAGAAGGTACAGATACTGCAGAGCCTTCCTCTGACGCCCCGGATACTGCGGGTGCGCAGGACAGTGCAGAACAGGGAGAGCAGGCAGAAGAATAGTACTGCGGATAATAGCAGCGAGCCGGGTTAAGAATCCTGGTTCATGGCAAAAAAACGGAGGGTATATCCTGGGATATGCCCTCCGTCTGATCACCAGGGAATCCTGGTGATATTGTATTCAATGTATGGTACATAATCGTAATGACGAATGTATATGCCCCTTACAAGTGTTTGGATACAGCGACAAAGATACGCCTCGTTCTGAAAATAATAATCCGGCGTGTTACGCCTCCTGGTAGTCTACCTGATGCATATGCTGGATCATGCGGAAAATCTGGCTGGTATAGCCCCACTCGTTGTCGTAAAAACAGATAAGCTTGAAGAAATGCCCGTTCACCTGGATTCCCTCTCTGGCATCAAAAATGGAAGCATGGGAATCTCCGATAAAGTCAGAGGATACTACCTCATCGTCTACGTAGTCCAAAATTCCTGCCAGTTCGTTTTCTGTGGATTCTTTTACCCTCTTACAGATATCTTCATAGTTTGTCTCGCTCTTCAACATAACATTAAGGTCGACAATTGAGACATCTGAGGTTGGAACCCGGTATGAGATTCCGGTCATCTTTCCTTTTAAGGAAGGGATGACCTTGGATACTGCCTTCGCGGCGCCCGTACTGGAAGGGATCAGGTTTCCGAACACAGCCCGTCCCGTCCGCCAATCCTTTAGGGAACGGCAGTCTACTACTTTTTGTTTCGCGGTAGCAGCGTGAATGGTTGACATAAGGCCCTGCTCAATCCCATAGTGATCTTCAAGCACTTTGCAGATTGGAGCAAGACAGTTGGTGGTACAGGAAGCATTGGATACAACGTTCATATCCCTGGTATAGTCTGCGTGATTGATACCCATAACAAAGGTAGGAGTCTCTTCATCTTTCGCCGGAGCTGATATAATAACCTTTTTTGCGCCTGCATCAATGTGTCCCATTGCCTTTGCGGTGGTGCAGAAGGCCCCGGTGGCGTCGATAATATACTCTGCGCCGCATGAGTCCCACGGGATAAGAGATGCATCACTTTCTGAAAAGACAGGGATTTTCTTTCCGTTTACGATAATCCCCCCATCGCAGGTGGAAAGCTCTCCCCGGAAACGCCCGAATATGGTATCGTATCGGATCATATATACCATATAATCCAGATCTGCGTTGCGGACATTGATTCCGCACAGGTGGAATGTTTCGGGTTGACTGATGGCTATACGGAATGAAACCCTCCCAATACGTCCAAATCCGTTTATGCCAATGTTAATCGCCATTATTTGAATACCTCCTCATAAGATACATTGCCGTGCAGCAGTTCAGGCACGGCTGACCCGGGGCACGTGCAGCCCTTCGGGTATATATTAGTTTTTGCACTGCTCCTTCTTTGTTATGACAGCTATATTCCTGTACCAAGCGATTTTCTTTGTTCTCTGCAATCCAGTGTTAGTTTATCATGTCTGCCAGAGGAATACTATAGAGCGGGAAGTAATTAAAGTTTTAACGTGAAAGTACAGGATGTTGTACAAATGAATTCGGTTTTATGCCCGGTTAACAGGGGATAATTTGAGGATATTGTACAAAAAGCGCTGAGAAATACAAAGATTATTGATAAAATGTTCACAGAATGTTCAAAAAGTTCACAGATAAGACTTCTTTATAAGGTATTCTATTAAGAAGCAGCAGAAAGGAGAGATGAATATGCCGCATATTATCGTGCAGATGTTCCCTGGAAGGGATGAAGCGTCTAAAAAGGAATTGGCAGAAAAACTGGCAGGGCTCACCGCGGAGACCCTGGGGCTTTCTCAGAGTGCCGTCTCTGTCACCGTGGAGGAGGTGGCCAGAGAAGAATGGAAGGACAGGGTGTACCGCAAGCTCCGGGAAGACAAAAATCTTTTGGTTCCTCCGGGCTATGAGATGTAGGAGCGCAGGGTACATATGTATACGAAAGATGATTGGTGCAGGATAGATGGGGATTAGTATTGTAATAATGGAACAGATGATCCAGCTTTTTTTGATAATGGTGATGGGGGGAGTCATTGTTAAAACTGGAGTCTTAAAGGGGCAGGACAGCCATATTCTGTCGGCAGTGACACTGTATCTCATAACGCCCTGTGTGATTTTGGAGGCATTTCAGGTGGACTATACCCCCCGGGTAAGGAACGGGCTTTTGTTGGCTCTGGGGGCAGCTGTCATTATACACATACTAATCCTGCTGTCCCTCCCGGCACTTGGGAGGATATTCCGGCTGGACGCGGTGGAGAAGGCGTCTATAGCCTATTCTAACTCAGGAAATCTGATCATCCCTCTGGTGACAGCCGCCTTGGGGAAAGAGTGGGTGATTTATTCCAGCGCATTTATGTCCGTGCAGCTGTTCTTTATGTGGAGTCACGGAAAAATGCTTCTCTGCGGGGAGAAGAAGATAGCGTTAAGGAAGATATTCTCTAATATAAATATGATTGCTGTTTTAGCCGGAGCTGTACTTTTTATATCCGGATGCAGGCTTCCTTCTCTGGTCCGGGGCGCCATGGACTCTGCAGGAAAGATGATAGGACCCATGTCTATGCTGATAGCCGGAATGCTGATAGGAGATATGAGTCTGAAAAAAGTATTCTCCTACCGCAGGCTGGGGCTGGTTACATTTCTGCGGATGATTGTATTTCCCGCCCTTTCCCTGGTAATACTAAAATACAGCCCACTGGCCGGGCTCACAGAAGACGGGTTTACAATACTTTTGATTACACTACTGGCGGTTGTCACACCAACGGCTTCCTCCATCACACAGATGTCTCAGATATACGGAAAGAATGCGGAGTATGCCAGTGTAATCAATGCTGCAACATCTGTGGTCTGTATGGTCACCATGCCTCTTATGGTTTTTTTGTACCAGTTATAACACGACGTTCCCCAGACAGCGGTGTGTGAACAGCGACTGCTATGGGGTGGGGGCTGCGGCCGGAGAGAAAGGGATTGACTTTAAGAAAAAAATATGCTAATATTCCATCAATAGCAAAAGGCGTTGAGAAGAGATAGTAAGTATCCTGAATACTTCAGAGAGAAGCCGGACGGTGCAAGGCTTTGTGGAGGGGTGCTGAACCGGTCTTTGAGCCGCAGGCCGAAAAGAGATGAGTAGGCCCCGCCGGAGTTCCACCGTTACAGGGAAAGAGTATCAGACACAGGATGTGTTACGTACTCGCAGAGAGCAGAATGTAAGTTCTGAAGTTAGGTGGTACCACGGATAATGTATTTATTCGCCCTAAACCGGAGATTTCCGGTTAGGGCGTTTTTTGCTTTATGACGCGTTCCGGTGCGCGTGTTCAGCCTGCCGGACTCATTTTATGATAATATTTTAAGGAGGAATCACATTATGAAGATGGAAAGAATAGTAGGAGAGCGTTTTAAGGAGCGTCCTGCGGACTGTGTCATTGACAGCCATGCCCTAATGATCCGGGGCGGTTATATGAAATATGTGGCCAACGGTATCTACTCTCAGTATGCCCCTTTGAAGAGGATCTGCAGGAAGATCGAGCAGATTATCAGGGAGGAGATGGATGCCATAGACGGACAGGAGGTGCAGTTTCCCGTAGCGCTTCCCGCCAGTTTGTGGGAAGAGACAGGCAGATATGAGAGCGTTGGAAACGAACTGCTCCGCTTTAAAGACAGGAACGGCAGCAAAATGGTTCTGGGCATGACACACGAGGAGGCTGCGGTTCATCTGGTAAAAGAATACGGGCAGACCTATGCCAAGTATCCGTTCATGATTTACCAGATTCAGACTAAATTCAGGGATGAGGCCCGTCCGAGAGCCGGACTTATCCGTGTCCGGGAATTTACTATGAAGGATGCCTATTCCTTCCATACGTCTCAGGAGGATCTGGAAGAATACTATGAGAGATGCTATAAGGCCTACGAGCGGATCTTCGCAAGGGCCGGCATTCCTGAGACCATAGCAGTGGCTTCCGATTCCGGTATGATGGGAGGCAGTCTGTCCCATGAATTCATGCTTCTGACTCCCGTGGGGGAAGACTCCATTGCCATCTGTCCGGAGTGCGGGTACAGGGCGAACGTGGAGATGGCAGAGAGCATCATTGAGAATGAAAAGGATGCAGTCCAGGAAGAACTGAAGCTGGTCCACACACCTGATATTCACACGATAGAAGATGTGTGCAGATTCCTGGGAACACCGGAGGATAAGTCCTGCAAAGCCGTTGTGTACCAGAAGAATGCCACGGATGAGTTTGTGGTGATCTTTATCCGGGGCGATCTGGATGTAAATGAGACTAAGGTAACCAATTTCCTGAAAGAAGAGATACATCCCGGGGAGATTACAGAGGGATGCGGCCTTCTGGCCGGATATATCGGACCTTATAATCTGCCGGATCATATAACTGTGCTCTATGACAGTTCCCTGAAGGGCGCCACCAATCTTTCCTGCGGAGGGAACAAGGAAGAATACCACTATACAGGGCTGTGTATGGAAAGAGATCTGCCGGAAGCGGAATATCATGACTTTGCCAAGATTAAAGAGGGGGGGATCTGCCCCCAGTGCAAAAAGCCTGCAGTTAAGGTGTCCAGAGGCATTGAAGTGGGAAATATCTTCCAGCTGGGAACCAAGTACTCCAAGAGTATGGAGATGAAATATCTGGATAAAGACGGGACAGAAAAGTATCCAATCATGGGATGTTACGGGATTGGCGTGGGAAGACTGGCGGCCTCTGTCTGTGAGGCACACCATGATGAATACGGCCCCATCTGGCCTATGTCCATTGCTCCATGGCAGGTACATCTGTGCTGTGTCAGACCGGACAATGAGGAAGTAAAGGGATATGCGGATAAATTATATGAGGAACTGCAGAGCCAGGGCATAGAAGTTCTGTATGACGACAGAAAAGTAAGCGCCGGTGTTATGTTCTCAGATGCGGATCTTATGGGGATACCTGTAAGGGTGATTGCCAGCCCCAGGAATATGAAGGAGGGCTGCTGTGAGATTGTAAGCAGAGACAAGAGCATCCAGAAGAAGGCCGGGCTGGATCAGGTGTGCAGTGAAGTAAAACTGCTTGTGGAAGAGATGATGAGATAAATTCTGCAGAAAGAAAGGGGGGGCCGGGAATGCCGGCCCCCCTTCTTTTCTGTTGACAGACGATTTTACATACCCGGACAGGGGCCTGTTGTCTTGCGGATTACCAGGGTTGGCTCCAGGATAATCCGTTTCGGTTCTACCTGAGATTTTGTCATCAGTGAGACCATCAGCTGTGCAGCCTCTTCGCTCATAAGTTCTACGTGCTGGCTCACGGTGGTCAGCTGAATCTGGGAGAGATTGGCGTATTCGATATTGTCAAAGCTTATTATGGACAGCTCCTCCGGTATCTTAATTCCATGGCTGCCGCAGTAATCCATGAAGCCAATGGCCAGAAGGTCATTGGCCAGCAAAAGAGCAGTGGGGCGGCTGTCTGCATCTTTAGCAAAATACTCCTCGGCTGCCTGGTAGCCGGTTTCCAGTCTCCAGTCCTTGTTATAGCTGCAGTACTCTTCCCTGTATTCCAGGTGATAATTGGACAGGGCCTGCCGAAATCCCCGGTACCGGTCATAGGAAGCTGTGGAACTCTGATGATGGCCCGAGATGAAGCCGATCTCCTTATGGCCGAGATTAATCAGGTGACGTGTAGCGATGTATCCGGCCTGGAAGTTATCTGTAACCACCAGGGAGCCATCGTAGTTCGAGGTAATGCGGTTTACCATCAAAAGAGGTATATCCATATTGGTGAGATACTTGTCGGCCGCTTCCGAGTTCACGGTCACAAGGATAATACCCCCGTAGCTGTATTGCTGGGCGATCCTCATGTACTGGGCCTCTTTATCGGGATCATATTCGCTGTTGAAGGTTGTTACAATATATCCCTGCTCTGTGAGATGACGCTGGATGTAAAAGGCCAGATCAGAGTAAAAGGGATTTCTGATGTCTCCCAGGATTAAAGCTACCATATTACTGGTGCCCCGGCTGAGACTTTGGGCGATGGTGTTGGGGTGATAGCCGATCTCATCAACAAAATCCAATATTTTTTCCCGCACGGCCTTGCTGACACCCGGGGAATTATTCATTGCCCTGGAAACTGTGGAGGGGGATACCCCAAGCATTTTTGCCACCTCCGCTATGGTATAAGAATGTTCTTTCATAGTGCACTCCTCATTCTCAATGTTCTGACGCCAATACAAGCTTTATTACATATTATACAGAATCCGGGGGAAAAAGCAATGAAGGCCTCACCCGAAAATAAGAAAACCGCCGCATTCTATGGAAAATGCGGCGGTTTTTACTTAATGACAGGTGAGAGAAAAAAGAATTTCTCTGTAAGTTTCCCGTTTTGACTCAAAATCTTCAGGAGTAGAAGCCAGGCTGGCAATGACAAGACGTTTGGTTACGTCGCAGTAGGTTGTAAGCTGCAGCGACAGTATAGATTCCTCCTTGCCCAGGGTGCGGTATACCGAATGGTTTGCACGGATGGAAGACTCCATGAGATATGCCTTGTGAGGCAGGTCTTCCACAGGGGTCATGGACAGTATCTTAAAACTGTCCTTTTTGTTTTTCTTCTGCTTCTTCTCATATTGGAGCTTTATCTCGTCCATATATTCATCAATAGTGGTTTCCTTTTTCAGCTTGGCCCAGCGCAGGGCCAGAGAGGCCTGATCCGGACAGCTTTTCTCCGCGGAGCGGTCTATCTTGGCAAATCCGTCGTGGAACGCAAAGGTCTTGCTGGGATTAATGTATACCTGCCAGGTATCCGGATGGAGGATGCCTACCTGATATACCTGAAACGGAATTAAATGATAGGTATTGGGGATGACCTCATGAAGGTATTCTTCCCGCGGGGCGGGGGCGAGGCTCGTCTTGTTAAAACCAAACATGTGCAGCGTCCTTTCTTGTTATGTATTATCTTTTATCTGGCATCAGCGGCTTTCGCATTAACAGAGGCAATCGTAGCGTCTGTCAGTGAGGTAAGCTCTGCGCCGGAGTAGATAATGGAGTCAATTCTCTTATGGTATTTTGCAACAATTTCTTCGGGTACTGTTGTGAACATACTGACAGCTACCAGAAGGATGGTGTTTACCACCAAAGCCCAGATGAGTGCGGAAAAGCCTAATGGGGGAGCGATAAAGAAGGTAAATATAATAGCAACAATCAGACCTGAGACAGTGCCTGCGATTGCTCCCTCTTTGGTGGCTTTCTTCCAGAACAGCCCGAATACGGTGGCCGGAAGAATCTGGGCAAAAAATGGTGACGAAAGTTTATAGGCATAATCCGTGATCGACGCAGGTTTAATGGCAACAATTACAAGAGTAACTACCATGAGAACCAGAAGTACAATTCTGCCGAACTTTACCACCTGTTTTGGATCTGAGGTACGGCCCTTCAGCTCATACACATGATGCAGATAAATATCCCTGGATGCCATAGCGCTGGCAGACAATAATAAGGAGTCTGCAGTGGATACGCCGAATGCGAACAGGCAGAGCAGTGAGATAAAAGCAATAAAGGGCGGTGCGTACTGAGTGGATAAAACAGCAACGATGTTGTCAGGCTGTGCAAATCCTTTTCCCAGAATGGCAGGTGCCAGGATGGCCCCGATGATAACAATGGGGGAGTACACAAGTACATAAGAAATCGGCATCATCCAGGACATCTGACGGAAGTTCTCTTTGCTGGAGGCCACGAAGGTACGCATAAAAATATGAGGCCAGACAACGGTGGCAATGGCGCCGGTTAAGGCGTTGCCCAGCATTCCCTTCCAGTTGAAGGTACCGTTGGGACCGGGGCAGGACAGAATATCATAGGTACCATTCTGCTGCATGATGGCAACCGCCTCCGCGAATCCCCCGTTGGGGAAGTAGGTCATAGTGAGATATACAATTAAAGTAATCAGAGTGCCGAATCCCAGCACCATATGAAACGTATCCATCCAGGCAACAGATCCCATACCGCCGCCGATAATATGTAAGGATACTACAATTGTGCCAACGGCCACCGCCACAACGTAGGGTACCATTCCCTCTGTGGTGACAACGACTGCATCCCCGATGGCGATCAGCTGCATGGCAACATAGGGAACGATAAAAAGAACAAGAACGATGGAGATAAATAAGCCAAACCCATCGGAATAGTATCTGGAACGAAGGTAGTCTACTGGTGTGGTAAATCCATATTCCTTCCCTAAAAGCCAGAGACGGTAGCCCAGAATTACAAATAAGAGTCCGGCTACCATACCGCCGGTATTTGAATAAAAGCCGATTCCGTCTTTATAAATGCCTGAGGGTGCACCGTAGAAGGCAAGGGCACTGAAAACGGAAATGGATGTGGTGCACAGAAGCACAAAGGGATTCAGGCCCCTGTCGGCTGTAAAAAACTTTTCAGATGATTCACTTGTGGATTTAAAGGAGCGAAAGCCATGCCAGACGATAAACACGGCATAGACTAGAATTCCTAAACTGATAAAGATTGCTGGTTTCATAATATTCCTCCCGAATCTCTTATGAAAGAGTTAGTATCAATAGATTATTTTAAATCTTTCTGTGTCTTGAAAAAGGCATTAAAGTATATTCCCCAGACGATTGCCGCAGGTACTGGCAGAAACAGAAGAATTCCCAGCTGCAGCGGCAGCCATCCGAACAAAATCGGGTTGGGGAGAACTGTCACAACAATGTAATCGAAAAAGAAATAAATGATATTAAAGATTACAAATGCAATTTTCACTCCTTTTTTCATAAACGTTCCACTCCTTTCTTCATAAATTTTCCTGGATATATTTTAATACAGGGAATCGATAACGAGAAAATCGAAAATAAATACGCAATCGATTTCTCTTTTTCGGTAACCAAATAATAGCACATGAACCATGAAAATACAATGGGGTTTGTGGCAAAAATAAACAAATTGGTATATGAATATAAAAAATGAGTAAATAAATTGTAAAAAATGGACAAAAATAGAGGAAATAACAGGTGGGGTCCTAAAAAATTGCATTATAATAGAAGAATATAAAAAATGCACAAACGGAAGGGGTTTAATATGTGAATGTTATACATTGACGATAAAAAAATCATTTGCTATGATACATAAAAGAGAAATCGGTTGCGTAAGTGCAACCTTTGCGGAGGATAAGCAGTATGAAGGACGGCTATGAACTATGGAAGGGTAGATGCCCCGGAGGGATGGAAAGAAAAACCTTGGGGGAAAAGACAATTGAAACGTTTCCGGGCCTTATGGATAATCTGTACCAGGCCCTGAGACACACAGCAGAAAGATTTCCCCAAAGGCCGGCAGTTACCGATAATTACGGAAAAACCAGCAGTTATGCGCAGCTATTGGAACAGACGGAAATACTGGCAGAGTTTTTGGGGAAGGAAAAGCAGATAGGCGAGGGCACGCATGTGGGGCTTATACTGTATAACAGCGTGGAATTCTGCACGGCATTTCTGGCCCTGCAAAAGCTGAGGGCTGTTGCCGTTCCTCTGCCGGGAAAGTTCAGGAAATCCGAAGTGCTGCCTCTGGCCTGCAGAGCGGAAGCAGAATATATAATCTGCGACGAGGCATACGCAGACTGGTTCCCTGAAATCTATCCCAGAGAAAAGATGGTGGTAGTGACTGACGCCGAAAAGGGGTGGGGATACAGCGATGAATACAGGGCAGCCGGTTTTAATGTAAAAACCAGCGGCCGGGATCCATACCCGGGCGGCGGGTGGGAGAAGCCTGCAATTATTATGTTTACTTCGGGGACCACTTCCAAGTCCAAAGGAGTGCTGTTAAAAAACTATAATATCATGCACGCGGTTGAGGTGTACAGAAGAACCCTGGGAATTACGGAGAGGGATGTGTCGGTGATTGCAACCCCAATCTATCATATCACCGGATTGGTAGCCCTTCTGGGACTGTTTGTCTATACCGGAGGACATCTCTATCTCCACAAGTTTTTTGACGGAGCGCGCATTGTGGAGGAGGCCAGAAGGTATGGCTTCACGTTTATTCACGCCTCCCCTACAGCCTTTAATCTGATCATACAGTCAGGGGAAGGGACGCCCTCCATAGAAAGTCTTCGTTCTTTTGCCTGCGGGAGCAGCAATATGCCGAAGGATAAACTGCGCAGACTGCACCGATGGCTGCCAAAGTCCAGCTTTCATACGGTGTATGGCCTCACGGAGACCACATCTCCCGGAACGGTTTTTCCCGAAGATGCTGCTTCCAGTCCGTATATCGGCTCCTCGGGACTGCCTGTACCCGGTACGCGGTTTAAGATTACAGATGAGAATGGCAAAGAGCTGGAGGATGGCCAGGTAGGGGAAATCTGCATATCCGGTACGCTGGTGCCGGACGGCTACTATAAGCAGACCTCTGATACGCTCCGGGACGGATGGCTCAGGACCGGCGACCTGGGATACTTTAACCGGGACGGCTATTTGTTCGTGGTTGACCGGATCAAAAACATGATAAACCGGGGCGGAGAAAAGATCTGGTGCTTTGATGTGGAGAATGAGCTGGAAATGATGGATGGAATACAGGATGCCGCTGTGACAGGGATTCCGGATGACCTCTACGGGGAGGTGGCTGCCGCTGTGGTCTGCCTGGAACCGGGGAGCGGCCTGAAACAGGAATCCATTCAGCAGTATCTGGGGGAGAGAATCGCCAGATATAAAGTTCCGGTAAAAATAAAAATTGTTGATAAGGTTCCCCAGACACCCAATGGGAAAACCGATAAGATTGCCATCAGGAAAATGTTAATGGAGGAGTAAAGAATGTTGAAAGCTAAGTTTATTACCGCAGAAGAAGCGGCCGGATATCTGAAAGACGGTATGACCCTGTGTCCGGTGGGGATGACGCTGGTGAGCGCGTGCGAATCTATTTTAAAAGGGATTGAGGCTTCCTTTCTGGAAACCGGACACCCCTCTAATCTGACGCTGCTTCACTCCTGCGGGCAGAGCGACCGGAAGGATGGGATACAGCATCTTGCCCATGAGGGTCTTGTGAAGAGAATTATTGGTTCCCACTGGGGTCTGCAGCCCCGGTGGATGGAGATGATTGCCAACAGCCAGGTGGAGGCATACTGCCTGCCCCAGGGACAGATTGCCCAGCTATACAGAAGTATGGCCTGCGGTCTGCCGGGAAAAATGTCAAAAGTAGGGCTCGGTACCTTTGTAGATCCCAGATATGAGGGGGGCAAGATGAATGACCGGACCAAAAAGCTGGATGACATCGTGGAAATTATGGATGTACACGGAGAGGAATATATGTTTTACCGGGAGATACCTATCGATGCATGCCTCATAAGAGGCACGGAATGCGATGAGATGGGGAATCTGACGACTACGGAGGAGGCCATGAAGCTGGAAGTCCTTCCCGCAGTCCTTGCGGCTAAGAGGTACGGAGGAAAAGTAATCGCCCAGGTAAAGCGGGTGGTGCAGACAGGGACGCTGAACCCTAAGGACGTTACGGTGCCGGGCGTTTTTATTGACGGGATCGTGGTGTGTGAAAATCCAGAGCAGGATCACCGGCAGACTTCATCCTGGGTGTTTGACCCTTCCTACAGCGGACAGGCCAGGGTTCCTCAGAATGCCATAGAGCCTCTCCCATTAAATGTAAGAAAGTTTATCGGCAGGAGGGCTGTACAGGAGGTATATGCCGGATGCGTGGTAAATCTGGGTACGGGGATACCCAACGACGTAATAGGGAATATCAGCAATGAAGAAGGGATCAATAACGATATTATGATTACCGTAGAATCCGGTATCTACGGCGGAGTACAGGCCGGAGGAATAGACTTCGGCATCGGCCGGAATCTGTATGCCATGATAGGCCACCATGAGCAGATGGACTACTACAACGGAGCCGGCGTTGACATTACCTTTATGGGATTTGGGGAGCTGGATGGAGAAGGGAATATTAACGCCACAAAAATGGGGCCCAGGTGTACTGGATGCGGCGGTTTTATAGATATCACCCAGAATGCCAAGAAAGTGGTGTTCTGCGGTACCTTTACAGCAGGCGGGTGCGAATTTTCCTTTGAAAATCAAAGACTGACCATAGTAAAGGAAGGAAGGATCCGGAAAATGGTAGGCCGGGCAGCCCAATATTCCTTTAACGGGAAACTGGCCAGAGAAAAGAGTCAGGAAGTGTATGTGGTAACTGAGCGTGCGGTATTCAAGCTTGTGCCGGAAGGGGTAATGCTGACGGAGATAGCTCCCGGCATTGACTTAAAAACCCAGGTACTGGATTTGATGGATTTTGCCCCTATAATAAGCAGCGAGCTGGCTCCCATGGACGTGCGGCTGTTTAACCAGGGACCTATGAATATGAAACTGTAAAAAGAGAGGAGAAACAAGATGAGATTAGAAGGAAAAACAGCTATTGTAACAGGCGCAGGCAGAGGATTGGGAAAGGGAATTGCCCTTAAACTGGCACAAGAGGGGGCCAGTGTAATGATCTGTGACATGGTGGAGGAAAATGCCCAAAGCGTGGTTAAGGAAATTGAGGCGTCCGGAGGAAAAGCCTCTTACCAAATCTGCAACGTAGCGGTCCTGGATGAGGTAAACGCGTTATTTGAGAAGACACTGAGCACATACGGGAAGGTAGATATTCTGGTGAATAATGCCGGGATCAACCGGGATTCCATGCTGCACAAGATGTCTGTGGAACAGTGGGATCAGGTAATTGCCGTGAACCTTACAGGGACTTTTTATATGACGCAGGCAGCCGCAAAGCTGATGCGGGAACAGGAGAGCGGCGCCATTATTAATATCTCTTCCGCCAGCTGGCTGGGTAATGTGGGACAGGCTAATTATGCGGCCTCTAAGGCAGGCGTGGTTGGACTGACAAAGACAGCGGCCAGAGAACTGGCAAAAAAAGGAGTAACCTGCAATGCCATTTGTCCGGGCTTTATAGAGACAGATATGACCAGAGGCGTTCCGGAAAAGGTGTGGGACATTATGGTTGGAAAAATTCCCATGGGCCGCGCAGGCAAGCCTTCGGATGTTGCGAATATGGTAGCTTTTCTGGCTTCAGAGGAAGCAGACTATATTACCGGAGAGGTCATTAATGTGGGAGGCGGCATGGTGCTGTAAAAAAGGGGCAGAGGACCCAAAAGAAAGGATGAGAGGAAATGGAACAGAATAAAGTAGCTGTAATCGGTGCCGGACTTATGGGCAGAGGCATCGCCCAGACCTGTGCGCAGGCAGGATATGAGGTAGTAAATGTGGATGTCTTTCCAGGTGCCCTGGAAAAGGCAGAGGATAATCTGAACACTCTGTTTGACAAAAAAGTGCAGAAAGGGAAGATGACGGAAGAGGAAAAATGTGAAATCCTGGGAAGAATATCCTACAGCAGCACATACGAAGATGTGAAAGGCGCGTATCTGATTGTGGAGGCAGTTCCTGAAAAAATTGATATAAAAAAGGAAACCTTTGCAAACCTGGATCAATATGCAGATGAGGAAACCATCCTCGTTTCCAACACCTCAGGCCTAAGTATTTCAGAGATCGCCGCCGCCACAAAAAGGCCGCACAAGGTAATGGGCGTCCATTTCTTCTATCCGGCACCTGTAATGAAGCTGGCAGAGCTTATCCGGGGGCTTGCCACCTCCGACGACACCTACCGCACGGTGCGTGAATTTACAGGGCGCATAAAAAAGACCATAGTAGATGCCCCTGAATTCCCGGGCTTTATGGTAAACAGGATTCTGGTTCCTATGCAGAATGAGGCGGCATTTATGGTAATGGAAGGCTGCAGACCGGAGGATGTGGACAATGCCATGAAGCTGGGGGCAAACCACCCCATGGGTCCTCTGGAGCTGACGGACTTTGTAGGGGTGGATGTGATGCTGGCAACCATGACGGGTTTGTACGAAGGATTCCATGACAGTAAATACAGGCCCTGTCCCCTGCTGGAGACTATGGTGAAAGCCGGTCATCTGGGACGCAAGAGCGGCCGGGGATTCTACAAATATGAGTAAACAGCAGATGATCTGATAAAATGAGGAGGAAAGTAATATGAAAGAAGTTGTAGCAGTAAGCGGTGTTAGGCTCCCGGTGGGGGCTTTTGGGGGAAGCCTGAAGGACATTTCCGCTATCGATATGGGAGCCATGGTGGTAAAAGAGGCAGTAAAACGTGCGGGAATTGCACCGGAAAAGGTGGACGAAGTCATCATCGGACAGGTAGGGCAAATCGCAGAGAATGGATTTGTAGCCAGGGCCATCAGCCTCAAGGCAGGTCTTCCCAATGAGACTACAGCATACTCTGTAAACCGGCAATGCGGATCCGGGCTTCAGGCCATTGCGGACGCTGTGATGGAGATTCAGACCGGGTATGCTGACGTAGTAGTGGCCGGGGGGGCGGAAAACATATCCCAGCTGCCTTATTATGTGAAGGACGCAAGGTGGGGAGCCAGAATGGGGCACAAAGTTTTTGAGGACGGGGTGATTGATATTCTCACATGGCCGTTAGGACCTTACCACAACGGCGTAACGGCGGAAAACGTAGCCAGGGAGTACCATGTGTCCAGAGAGGAGCAGGATGCCTTTGCCCTGGAAAGCCACAGAAGGGCAGTACAGGCAATCAAAGACGGAAAATTCAGGGATGAGATTCTCCCTGTGGAGTTAAAGGATCGGAAAGGAAATGTCACTGTGTTCGACACCGACGAGGGTCCCAGAGACGGACAGACCATCGAAAAGCTGCAAAAGCTCAGACCCTGCTTTGTAAAGGATGGGACGGTTACCGCAGGGAATGCCTCCAGCCTGAATGACGGGGCAGCTGCGGTGGTTCTTATGAGCCGGGAGAAGGCAGAGGAATTGGGAATAAAGCCGGTGCTTACCATCAGAGGATATGCGGTGGCCGGCAATGACGGGGCGCTTATGGGCTATGCGCCTAAGCTGTCCAGCGAAAAGCTGGCCGGAAAACTGGGATTAGATTTACAGGCCATAGACATGTTTGAGATTAATGAAGCCTTTGCCAGCCAGGCAGTGGCGGTATCCAGAGATCTTGGCCTGGATATGGAGAAAGTAAATATATGCGGAGGGGGAATCTCCATCGGTCATCCCATTGGGGCTACGGGCGCCGTGCTTACAGTTAAGGTAATGTATGAGCTGGCGCGTACAGATAAGAGAGATGCAATGATCAGCATGTGCATCGGCGGAGGCCAGGGAATCTCTATGTATTTTACAAAGTGTGAATAGAACAGCAGGAAAAACCGGATATCAGTCCGGTTTTTCTGCTGTCTGAACGAAGGGCTCAGACAACGGCGGCTTTCCGCATTTTCTTAGGCATTCTTCGTTTTTGCAGGTGCTGCAGTCATGAACTGCGGCAAAGCAATCCTGATTGTGGGTTAGCTCCAGAATATAGCCCATACTCCTGGGGGGATGAAAGACATAGCTGTCGCTTACAGTAACTCCTGTATGCTGGTTTTTTTCTATTTTCTTTAGGATGATCTGCTGTGCTTTCCAGGGCAGCTGGCCGGGAGCTTCTAAACGCCTTTTGATTCCCACCTCCCTTCTTCTGCACTCTGCCTTTACTGCAGCAGCTACGGCCTCATCCATAGAGAAGAGCAGCTCTTCGGCGGCTTTATCTGCCAGCAGTCCTTTCAGGAGGGTGTCCTTTGCACAGGAGACAACATAAGGTTCTGCCTCCCTGCCCAGGGTGAGCAGACAGTACCAGTGAGCTTTGCCAAAGTAGATCCATGCACAGGGGGACACGGCTTTTCGCAGACCCTGTACGATTTCGGGATACATTTTTTCTGCCTTTCGGTACGACGGCCTTCCGGGATAACACTCTGCTGTTTGAAAGATGCGCTCCTTCTTTAAGATAAAATCAAATGCAGTTATAGTTCTTAGTATTTCCACTCTTATTCCCCCGGTTTCTGTCCTGCTGTAGTTATATCTACTTAAATACTACGGTATAAATCTGCACCATCATGATGACGGTCAGTACCATATAAAACATGCGCCGTACCGTCTTCTGACTGATTAAATCCGTAACCTTCCGCCCGATTAGGCCGCCGCAGATCCCTGCAGGAACACAGTAGAGAACCAGAGAGAGATCTGCGTATCCGCTCATGGTATAGCGTACCATAGAACCGGAAGTTGTGAGAAGGGTTATTAAGATACTCTGTATCGCGGCTTCCTTTGGCTCCAAATCCAGGAACACCAGAAGCACAGTCATTAAAAACGGCCCGCCCCCTATACCGAAAAAGCTGGAAAGCATACCGCAGCTCATACCGAGAAGCACCTTGAGGAGAGGATTCTCCACGGCCTTCATCTTTACTCTCTCCCGAACAATTACAGATACCAGCATGACAAGAATTGCAGCCAAATACGCTTTGTTTACAGTATCTGCAGGGACATATGCCATCATAGAAGCGCCTACAAAGCTGCCGGCAATCCCTCCGAAGCCCATATAGACAATATTATTCAGTTTTACTTTATTGCCCTGTGCCTTATAGGTAATTAGATTTGTAGCTGCCATTGCAAGGACGGTAAAGGATGAGGTGAAGGAGGCCAGACCTTTTGAGACATCAAAGAGATTCAGCAGGGGCCGCAGGATCATACCTCCCCCCACACCTACAACTGTACCGATGGCAGTGGCTGCCAAAGCTAATATGAAGTAAACCATGGACTCCCCTCTTCCTTAAAATAGCTTCATGCTTTTGCAGAACTGGTAAGCTCCCATAACAATCAGCATGGTATACACAAGAATAGACACAATTTTTTTGTCGAATTTCTTAAACAGATACAGGCCTGCGATGCTGCTGATGATAACGGCAACGGCCCCGGGTATCAGGTATTTTACTGTCTCAATGGTATAGGATCCTGACATAAATTTGAGGATAGTGGTCCATCCGTATATCATAAAGAAGTTAAATTCGATACAGGCTTTGTATTGAAGGGGAGAGTCCGCCGCTGCATTATAGTAGATTACCAGAGGCGGTCCACCTATGTTCAGCAGTCCTGTAAAAACGCCGGCTATAAATCCCGCGATCCCTCCGTTAACATAGGTAGGCTTGATCTTAATGCTTCTCTTCATGGTAGCAAAGAAATAAATGCCTACAATTACAAGGAATATGCCCAATACCAGCTGCATCGTGGTGACTGTTGTAAATGTCATAATCCACGCGCCGATCGCTGTGCTGATAAAGGATACCACAAGGGGTACAATACTCATTTTCCAGTTGATATTTTTATGGAGCTTAATGGTCATCTGGGTACCAATAATTGTGAGCATAGCCGGGGTCAGTGCCGATGCTTCCGGAAAGGTAATAACCAGGGGAAGAAAGGACATCCACACCATAGCGGATCCAAAGCCTGTGATACCCTGGACAAACGCTCCGGCAAAAGAAATAACAAATACCATAATATAAGTAAACATAATCATTTCACCTCCCAAGGTCTGATTATATTAGATTTGCTACAGCACTTTGTACATGGGGTGTTCTTTTGTCAGGGGACAGATTCCCCCGGAGCGCTTCCCGTAGACGTGGAATGCGTTTACTGCCGCAACAGAGGGCATAACCCAGCGGCATCCGTCTATGGGACCGATAAATAGAAAATTACATCCGTTTGCTGCCAGATAGGAGTTAACTGATGCATCCACGGCTCTGAACTGTTCAGTGCTGATGATTTCCTTGTTTCTTAGCCAGGGGCTGGCGTAGGTGGCGTTGGACGGCGCCGTACCTACCGGAATCCCCAGTTCCTCTTTGATCACTCTGGCGGCATAGGGGATGGTCCCCATATTAGAGAGATCCAGCGCGGGAATATCTACCATAATCTTGGTCATTCCTGCCCGGGCCGCTTTGTCCAGGAAGCCCTCCTTTCCTCCTTTGCCAGTGAGTACCTTATATGGTCCGTCAGCTTTCTTGCTGCCGGGATTGTAAGCCTGAATGACAGACGCCTGAATGGGAAGCCGGGCCAGAACGTCCAGCTCCTCTGAGGTGCTGAAGCCATTAATGGAGTTATAGACGATTCCGTCCAGCATTCCCCTGCGGTTAAGCTCCTGAAGCGCTGCAATCCGTACCTCAGGCAGAGTAGCATTTAATAAAATCGGGGCATCAGTAATACCTTTTAAAAATGTAATATACCGGATCAGGGCTTCAGGGGTATTGCCGATGACGTCAAGCATGTACTTTACCCCCATCTGTTCGGATAGTGTATTGCAGGTTTTTATCAGCGCACCTGCCTTTTCCTCGTCAAAGCTTCCGGTCTGGGGATCCTTTACAATCCGGTGGTTCATATAAAATATACTGCCGATGAGTACCGTGGGGATTTCCCCGTAATCGCCCCCGATCCTTACGTTGCCTATTGTAAAATCCTTTTCAAAACAGTCATATATTTTTTTTTGCTCCATAAAAGTTAACCTCCGCTTGGCGCCGGGCATTCAGGCTGACCCGTTCCGCTTAACATTTTCCGTATTTTTTCATAGCGTTCATCCAGGCTTTTACCAGCTCCGGCTTTGAGGTGTCGTTAAGCATATTGGGTCCCATCAGGAAATAACCTTCATATCCCCTGGCGTATGTATCGATATATTCTTTTACCAGGGCATCCATCTCATCTTCGGTCAGGTTAGCGAAGGCGGCGGGCGCTATTCCGAACCACAGGCATGCCCCGTAAGCCTTCAGGATATCCAGAATTTTTCTGATATCACAGTTTAATGCCCAGGGCGTTGCCACATGAAATACGGTATTGCCGGCTTCACAGGATTCAGTAACAAATTTCTCTATATCCGCGACCTCATCAATGCCGGACTGGGAATGCCATCTTACCCCGGGCGGAGTCATGCAGGCCAACGCCTTCTGGATCTTCATATAGGCAGGCATAAATAAGTCGTTGTATTGTTCAGGACTGCACAGGGACGGAGATCCGGTGGCATCTGCCATGGAGATTCCCACGGCGCCCCGATCCAAAAGTGCCTTTCCTATGGTTATCGTCACATCAGCACAGTAGTCCAGCAATTCCCGGACAAAGTCAGGCCGTCTTTTCATGTCGACTACAAACTTGCTGGCGCCTCTCAGGCAGCAGGCAAGAGAGATTGGACCGCTTAAATGGCCGATAACAGGATAAATATCCCCGATCTTCTCTCTCAGCAGCGCTACGGTATTGAGAACCACGGGAAGCCTTCCGTCTGTTTCCGGGTTAATTGCTTTCAGGAGCTTAAGATCCTCGGGTTTTTTCAGCACGGCAGCCCTTGGAACTGAGACTGCGTCCTCGATCATATCAATGTCCACACCCATGATTTCAGGTGTGACAGAGTAGAGATCCACGTTCGTCCATATGGTGTCAAAGCCGAATTCCACTAACCCGGCAAGCATAGATTCACATTCTTTCAGATAGTCGGTCTCCAGATCACGGACCTTATAGTTTACTAAATATCTGGGGTATTCCCTGTAAAATGCCCAGGCCATAAGGCGGTCAGGCTTTGCGTGGTGGACGTTTACGCAATTGAATCTTTCCAGGGGTGTCATCCGTTCCCCTGAATTTTTTACCTGTTCATGCAGCTGTGCGGCCAGCCTGTCAATTCTTTCATTTGATTTCATAATTTTGAACTCCTTCCCCGGGCTATGCCTGTAAATCATCCATTAAACGGTTGCACACCCGAATGCACTCATTTCCATTTTTCGACCATGCATCCGCCAGTACCTGAGCTGCAGTTTCGGGATTCGTGGAAGCCCCTCCGATGGTGATTTTAACCTTACCTCTCAGTCCCTCAGCTTCCAGCTTTTCTGCAGTTTCCTTCATATACTTCGTAGTCTGCAGCATGGGATTGGACATGGCGAGGATATCGGCATTGACTTCTTTTACTTTGCTGATGAAGGTATCCGGGGATACATTGGTACCTAAGTCATATACTTTGTAGCCCGCACCGCTCAGCATAGCCGCAACTATATTCTTTCCGATTTCCTGGCTGCATTCCTTTACAACCCCAATTACTATGGTTCCTTTGTCCTCTCCGTCTTTTTGCTCCAACAGGGGTTTTAAAATATCCAGCGCTTCTGTCATGGCGTCCGCAGAAGCGGCCAGATCCGGAACAAAATACTCTTTCTGGTCATACTTGTCTGAGACTATCTGCATACCCACAACCAGAGCCTTGTCAATAATATCCGCAGCCGGAATTCCCGCATCCAGCGCTTCCTGGACAAGCTCTGCAGCATCGTCCCCTTCCCCGTCCACAATCACGTCAATGATAGGCTGAAAATCAAAATCGCACATAAAATACCTCCTTTGGTTCACTTTTTACGGGTTACTTATTTAAAATATAGCGCTATAAATAAACACAAAGTGCTTATATACATTTAAACGTATATACGTTTATACCTTTATAAAAAGCGCAAGAATACTTGATGTATTCTAATGCGCATGGTTTTCCTGTTTATCTTGTTACACTAAAATAGTATCGGCATCTGTCGCCGCGGATCAGTGCATGGCTGTATATTGCCGGTTTATTATCATGCTGATAAATGACACGGTCCATGACCAGTGCAGGCAGACCTTCGTCAAGATCTAAAAGTTTTGCATACTTCTCGTTAATAATGGTGGGCTCTACAAAAGCGGAGACCCGGGTCAGATTAATATTGTAATCCTGTACGAGTATCTCAGTCAGCAGTTCAGTGTCAAAGTTGCGCTGCTCCAGACCTGGAAACGCAGCGGCCTCCAGATAGTTTTCCTCGTAGATCCAGGGCTCTTCATCAGCCCAGCGGATGCGGATGAGATGAATTACTTCTGATTTCTTATCTATCTCCAGTCTGTCAGTGATGCTTCTTTTGCCTGGAATAACTTCTTTTAATAAGGTCTGAGTCTTCAGGGTAAGCCCCTGCTTTCGGATTCCCATACCGAAGCTGTAATCCCCGAGAAGGTCGTGGTTCAGACTGGGCCTCCTCACACAGGTGCCCTTTCCCCGTTCCTTTGTGACATACCCTTTTTCCGCCAGCATATTGATTGCCTGACGTACAGTTCCACGGCTCAGTCCAAAGGTATCGCACAGTTCTGACTCTGACGGAAGGAGATCTCCTGACTTCAGGACTCCTGTCTGTATTAAATGGTAGATCTGCTCTTTCAGCTGATAATATAAAGGCACCATACTCTGTCTGTCCAATGTAATGTCCAAAGTGGTGACCAAAATTTTACCTCCTTTTTGTTACTGTTTCTTATGAAGTGGTTTCAATATAACATATAAACGTATAGACGTCAATACAATTAGTGATTAGTATAATATTTAACGAAAATTTCGTGATAACATAATAAATTATCTCATCTTTTTTGTGCATTATATCTTGTAAGACACACATATTGGTTTTTTCCTGACATTCTGTGGAAGTGTATGGAATCATGAACGAAAAGGGTCTGAAATGAAGGAGAGCCAGCATCCTGCGGGGGATGCTGGCTTTAGAAAAAGAAAAAGTTTTGCGTTAGGTTGTTGGCCTCTTAACAATTATTATAATACAGGTAAATTGTGATGAATCTGTGATGAAGAGTTGAAAAAAATATAAACTGTGTATAAAGACTTTGGGAGAGGAACAAACGCTTGTGAAATAAAAACTATTTGATTATAGGGTTTTTTTCGAGAATGAGCATGCTTTGTGCTTTTACGAGGAATTGCTTTCCAAGGGTAGACAGATAATTGTTTTTCCCTTTGATCCATCCGATTTCATAAGAAAAAGGGCAGTCCATAAGACGAAGAGGCTTGATTCCGTCATGGTAGGTGTATTGTTGATAGGCGTTTCTGTTTGAAGTTGCAATATGATAGCAGGGTGTTTTATGCAGAAAGTCAATTAAGGTCGCCCGGTCGGATACCTTTAACAGAGTTGAAGGTACGAATACAGAGGGGGAAATATGCGCATCTGCCCCATCAAAAAGCTTTTGTTTTTCCTCATAATCAATCATTGGCATATCCTTCAGCATCTCGATGGAAATGATGTCTTCATCCGTTTTTTCATATAACGGAGAAGCTGAACCTACCATGACCATGGGTATTTCATCGGAGATCTTCTGATATTCCAGATCATGCTGCTCAATGTATTTGATCCAGTTATTTCGTGTAGAAGTAGGCAGGCTAAGTATTCCCAATTCTGATTCACGGTTATATACGGAATGGATGATATCTCCCCGGGATGCTTCTTCAAAATGAAAAGTAATATTCTTATCCTGATTTTGCTGAAACAGCTCTAAATAAATATAGGAGGCAAACAAAAAATAATAGGAAGATATACTTAGATTCATTGACCACTTATTCTGAATATCTGCCATATTTCTGATATAATCAAACTGTTTTATAGTCAGTTTTGCCTGGGTTAGAAATTCTTCACCAAAAGGGGTGCATCAATGCACAGGCACTTCCGGAAGTAGTTAAACTGCTCTTGGGTAATATTTATCTGGTCATGACAACCATTACCATTGCTCTTAGTACGGCATTTCCAAAGGTTTTTGAAAATATCCATGGAGCAACGGAGTTGGGAACAATTATGATCACCATGTGGTTTGTCCAGGTAGGCGCAGGTGCAAAGATTATGGATGTAATAGCTGTTGCTCCTGCAGTGTTTGGGTTTAAATTGATAATGGCTGTGTTAAATATCGGCGGAGTTATGCTGGTTGGAAAATTCTTCAAATGGAACATTGAGGAATGCTTTGCCGCTTCCAATGCTTCTCTTGGGGGACCTACAACTGCTGCAGCATATGTAATCAGTAAGGGCTGGAAGAGCCTGATTGCTCCGGCAACGCTGGTAGGACTTTACGGTTATATTATCGGAAGCTATTTTGCGGTGTTTACAGCAAATATTTTCCACTAGAGACAGTTTGAATGAGAGGAAAGTCATGAAGAGGATTATAGTTGGTGAGGTGATGCATGAGAGCAGTTCTCTTGCAAAATACCCTACAGAAGAAATAAATTTCAGAAGGACATTGATGTGGTATGAGAAGGAAGATGTTTTTAATCTGTGCAAGATTAGGTTTCGGGACTACTTGACCGGTATTATGGAAGGTGGAGCGGCAATCGGCCTTGAAATAGTTCCTGCATTCTGTGCGTTTGCTTCTCCGTCCGGAAAGATCTCCCAAAGATGCTTTGAGTCACTCAAGGAAAGCTTTTTTGCCGGAATTGATGATTCAATTCCAATTGATGGGTTCTGTCTTGCTTTTCACGGCGCAGGTGTGTCTGAACCGGAGGCGGATCTTGAAGGTGCATTTCTTGAGGAGATCCGCAGCCGCTTTGGCTGGGAGATTCCAATCGTGATGACTCTGGATCCCCATGCTAATATCACAGAGAAAATGATAAAAAATGCAGACCTCCTCGTTCCCTCAAAGCTTTATCCCCATATAGATACCTATGAGACGGGGGAACTGGCAGCCAGGTTCATGAAAACTTTGATTGAAGAACCGGATAAGCTTAAGATGCATGTAGAGAAAATCCCTATTCTTTTGCCCATTACCATGGGGTGTACGGATAATGAACCTATGAAATCGATCCTTCAATACTGTAATGGGAAGGAAAAAATAGAAAATATAAGATACAGTGTCTTCGTACAGGGATTTCCTTATAGTGATATCGAAGACTGCAGCTGTGCCGCAGTTGTAATCACGGATGGAGATATCGTTTTAGCGGAAGCCGCTGCCAAAGATATTGCAGATTATGTGTATGACAGAAGAGAAGAACTGAGATCAGATTGTTTGTCTGTGCAAGAAGGACTTGACGAAGCAGAAACTTACATCACAGAAGGAAAAAAGATTATTGTTATTAACGAAACTTCAGATAATCCCGGAGCTGGCACGCCTGGAGACGGTACATGGCTCCTCAGAGAAATGCTTGAGAGAAATATTGAAAAAACATGTATTGGTGCAATCAATGATCCTGAGGCGGTTCAGGAAGCAATCCGCTCAGGCGTGGGTACCACACTTAATCTACTGGTTGGGGGGAAAACGGATGATCAACATGGGGAACCCGTACGGATCCAAAATGCTTATGTAAAGAGTATTTGCGATGGAAAATACTGTATATTGAGTGATATGACCCACGGTCAGCCGGTTAACTTCGGTGCCTCAGTGAGGATTCAGGCGGGGAATGTGGATGTGATCATAGCTAGCAATAGTTATCAGATTATGGATGATGGAATATTTTCTTTACTGGGAATAGATTTCAGAGAATACAATATCATTGGTGTGAAATCTGCTCAGCATTTTAAGGCGTATTTTAAAAAGTTTACAGATCATATTATTACGGTTGATCCACCTGGAGTCAGTACAGGGAATCTTGAAACATTGAATCTGAAAAAGGTAAAAAGGCCAATTTTCCCCCTGGACTTCTGATGAGATAAACACAATCATCATAGAGCGCCGCGGAGAACTACGTTGAGCCCTCCAATAAAAATAAATGGATGAATAGAAGAGAACAGAGCATTTCAGCAAAAAGAACAGGCATCTAAAAGCTTGCTTCCTTTTGTCGAAGTGCTCTGTTTTATCCACGGATGTGTATACAAAATGAAAGACGGAAAACAGGGAATTCAATTCCTATGGCATATTGTAGGAGAAAATTGTCATGCATAATAGCAAAAAAGTGCTATCATTTATTAAAAAAACTACTTGACACAAAAACATACAGCAATTAACAATTTTATCCTGTTTCATCCATGCTATTCTGGTGATAACAAATAAAATGGGCGGAGAAATGGAAAAAAGACATGGGAGCTATGGCAACCGGACGGTTGCATACGGGTGGAAAATGGTACTATTTGAACGGTTCAGGAGCATGGACAAAGACAAAATAACGGGACTGTAAAAATCCGTCATTATTGGAAATATCTCCGATGATGGCGGTTTTTTTAGACATTTATTTTACAGATTCCTTTGAGGAGTTGTTACTTCTTTTTTATTTTATGATATAGTATAATGAGTAAACAAAGAAAGGCGTATCTGAGATGAAGTATATGAAGAAAGGCATAATACCGGTTATAGCAGTACTGGTTGTATTGGTTTTGATTACAGCAGGGGGATGGGGATATTACCGCCACATCGTTAGAGACATGCAGACCGAAGAGATAGACAGCGGCAAGACCTACCAGTATCATTATATGCTGATTGCCGATAATATCAGTTCCCCTCTGTGGCAGGCAATTTACCAGAGTGCCAAAGAGGCCGCGGCAAAAGAAAATGCATATCTGGAGTATGTGGGCGGCGATATGGTATCAGAGTATAACACAGATGACTACCTGGAGATTGCCATTGCCGCTAAGGCCGACGGTATCATCGTAGAGCCAAACGGCGACCCGGAGGTGGAGCGGCTGATCAACAAAGCTTCTGCCAATAACATACCCGTGGTAACGGTGATGGAGGATGCCTCCGGCACCAAAAGAAAAAGTTTTATCGGGGTCAACAGCTTCCAGCTTGGGCAGGAGTACGGGGAGGTTATCTGTAAAACTATGACAGAGGCCACCAGGAAGATTCTGGTGCTGATTAATGGGGACATTGAGGACCCCAGCAAAAATCTGACCTTTTCACAGATTAAGTCAGAGATAAAAGAACATTCCCCTTATGGTGCTCAGGTGGAGATAGATGCACTGAGGATTAACAGCGGCAGTACCTTTGAGTCGGAAGAGGCGATCCGGGATGTATTCCTGGATTCCCAGATACTCCCGGATATTCTGGTCTGTCTGGATGAGATAGATACCAAATGTGCTTATCAGGCCCTGATCGATTATAATAAAGTGGGACAGATGGATATTATCGGCTACTATCCTACAGAGTCATTTTTAAATGCTATCTCCCGGGGAACAACCTCGGCTGCTTTTGAACTGGATACGGAGCAGATAGGAAGATATAGTGTGGAGGCGCTCCGAGAGTACAGAGAGATGGGATATGTAAGTGAATATTTTAGTGTAGACTTGGAATTGATAACCAAAGAAAATGTTGCGGAGTATATGGAAGAGTAAAGAGAGAATAAAAGAATGAGACATTGGAAACAGATCATAAAGGATTTATCTATCAGAAAAAAGCTGCTCCTCTGCTTTGGGTTCACTTCCCTTCTGCTGCTGATAAGCAATCTGGTGCTCTATAAGGAGGTAAATCGATCCATTAACCGGATCGATCAGATTTATGTGAGCAATATTACCCTCAATGACTTGTCGGATGCGCTGACCAGTACCCATGAGGAGGTATATGAGTATCTGAGCACCAAAAGTTCCTCAGCGTTGGAGAATTATTACAGAAGCGGACAGCAGTTTCGGGATCTGCTGGAGGATTTGAACGGGGAAACCCGGGACAACAGTATGCTTCTGCTGGAGAAAAATATTAAAAACATGTCAGATACGTATCTGGCTACAGCGGATAATACGGTAGCCGCAAAGAGAGGACGCAATATACAGAGGTATAAAAACTGCTATGCAGAAGCGGAGGAGCTGTACCGGTACATTACTTCTTACATAGATAATCTGAACCGGCGGCAGTTTCAGGTGAATTCCAGCAGCTACAAAACCCTTCTGGTTTCTCTGCAATATATGGAGGTCGTAAGCACGGCGATCCTTATATTTGTGGCAGTAGTCAATATCATTTTTCTGGTTCTGCTTACCCAAAGTATTATAGGGCCCCTGATTCTGCTGGCCCGGACTGCGGACGAGGTGGCGGAAGGGAATCTGAATGCTCCGCTTTTGGAGGTTACATCCGCAGATGAGGTGGGCACTGTTACAAAAGCCTTCAACCAGATGGTGTACAGCATCAGGGACCATATTCAGAGAACGAAGGATAGTATGGAAAAAGAGCAGCGGATGATGGAGCGGGAGCTGTTGATGAAAAACCATCTCAAGGATGCGCAGCTGAAATACCTGCAGGCACAGATTAACCCGCATTTTCTCTTTAATTCCCTGAACGCGGGGGCACAGCTTGCCATGATGGAGGATGCGGAGAAGACCTGTCTGTTTGTGGAGCGGATGGCAGACTTTTTCCGGTATAATGTGCGGAAGATGTCCGAGGACGCCACTCTGGGGGAAGAGCTGGAGGCGGTCGACAACTATATTTATATTTTAAATGTGAGATTCGCAGGGGACATTAATTATATGAAAGAGACAGATGCCGGTGTGGAGGATATCCGTGTCCCCAGCATGATCCTGCAGCCCATTGTGGAGAATTCTGTGAATTACGGAATCCGCCACATGGAGGGGGAGGGGTACATCCATGTAACCGTAAAAAGAGAAGTCGGACAGGTAATCATTAGGATTAAGGATAACGGGAAGGGGATGGAGCCTGAGAAGATAAAAGCTATACTGGAGAATACGCCGGAGGGCCATAGGGGGCAGTCAGAATCCACCGGCATTGGAATCAATAATGTAAAGAGCAGGATGGAACTTTATTATGACCGGAAGGGGCTGCTTCAGATAGAGAGCAGAGGGCCGGATCAAGGTACGGTCGTGTCACTTATCATTCCTCTGGAGACAGAGTAAGTACACGGAAAGGAGAAGGATATGTTTAGGATATTGCTGGCAGATGACGAAGGAATTATGTTGGAATCCCTGAGAACCATTATTGAATCAAACTTTAAGGGCACGGTAGAAATACAGTGTGTGAAAAGCGGTCGGGCGGCCATTGAACTGGCAGAAACCTTCCGGCCGGATATTGTCTTTATGGATATCCAGATGCCGGGAATCAATGGGATTCATGCGATGCAGGAGATACGCAAATTCCATACATCTGTACATTTTATCGTTATCTCAGCCTATGATAAGTTTGCCTACGCACAGGAGGCCATTAATCTTGGGGTTTTGGAGTACCTCACAAAGCCTGTAAACCGTAAGGTAGTCATCGACGTTCTGGTACGGGCCATGCAGAAGGTAGAAGAGGAACGGCGGAAACGGAGCGAGTCCCTGAAAATCCAGGAAAAGCTGGAGACGGTGATTCCTGTGATAGAGAGCGGGTTTATTTACAACCTTCTGCTGCAGGAAGAAAGGAACAGGGAAACCGGGAATTACAGGCAGCTTCTGGATATCAGGGAAGAGTATGGATTCATGATGGTGGTCCAGTTTGGGGAATCTATTACGGAGGGAGTCCTAACCAATGCCGTGGGAATGAGTGTAAAAGCCCAGTCCTTTTACTCGCAGTTTCGGGAAATTATCAGAGGTTTTTTCTACTGCTGCATTGGCCCTGTGATGTCCAATAAGATAGCTTTGTTTGTACCCTGGGAACAGGAGGGACTGACCTATGACGAGAGGATCCAGATCATAGAGAAGTCCAGGAATATGGTCCGCCGTTTGGAAAAAGATATAGATGCTAAGTTTAAAGTGGGTATCGGCGGGGTAAAGCCATTTGAGGAACTTCAGGATTCCTATAAAGAGGCATCCAGAGCATTGACAGAGAGCAAGGGGCGGGTTGCCCATGTGGAGGATTTGCCCATCGGATGCGGGTATGTGGGGGATTATCCCGCAGATACAGAAAAGAAGCTTTTCCAGATGGTCCTCAGAGGGGATACGGACGGCGCCAGACAGCAGGCGGATCTCTTTTTTGAGTGGATGCTGCAGAATTACCCGGACTGCCAGGCAGACATTCAGATAAAGGTTCTGGAGTTTGTGATGCGGGCGGAGAGAGAGGCATTTCTCAATGGAGGAATGACGTATGAATTCCGCTACCGGAAGGATTACCTGGAACAGGTAACGGGATGCTCCAGCTACGAGGGACTGCGCGCCTGGTTTCTGCAGAAAATCACCGAAGTGTGCAAAAACATCACCAGTAAACAGGAAGAACAGACAGAAGGAATCGTAACCAGGGTAAAACAGTACATTAAGTCCAATTTCCAAAAGGATATTTCTCTGGACGGGGTATCTGAGATGGTTAACATAAGTCCATATTACTTTAGTAAGGTGTTTAAGGAGGAGGCCGGGGAAAACTTTATTGAGTATCTCACCAAGGTAAGAATGGAAAATGCCAAAGAATATCTAAAGAACCCGGAGCTGAGTGTAAAAGAGATATGTGCCATGTCAGGATACGGTGACCCCAATTATTTTAGCAGAATCTTTAAAAAGTACATAGGAGTTACCCCCAGCGAGTATAGAGAGAGGTTAGGCTAATGAAGAAGGAAAAGAAAATGATAGGGCTGTTCTTGCTACTGGGCATCTGTGCGGCCCTGACCGGATGCGGGAGCCAAGAGAAGAAGGAGGAGCCCGCCCCACAGGAGGATAAGGTAAAGATAGGCCTTTGCTTTGACACCTTTGTACTGGAACGGTGGATACGGGACCGGGATGTGTTTGAGACAACCGCAAAAATTCAGGGAGCAGAGGTCAATGTTCAGAATGCCAACGGGGATGTGGATCAGCAGATTTCCCAGATCCGTTACTTTATCAAGAAGAGAATGGATGTAATCACTATAATCGCAGTGGACGGCAGCAGTCTGACAGAGGTAGTGAGGGAGGCAAAGGAAGCGGGAATCAAGGTGATTGCCTATGACAGGCTGATCCGGAATGCGGATGTGGATCTGTATATTTCTTTTGACAATGAACAGGTGGGAAGGCTTATGGGGGAGGCACTGAAAGAAAGACTCCCGGAAGGGGGCAATATATTTGCCATTAAGGGGCCCCCGACGGATAACAATGTCAGTCAGGTAGAAAAAGGATTTTCGGAGGCAATAAAGGACAGCGGGCTGAATGTGGTCTACCAGCAGTACTGTGACGCATGGACCGCAGAGCTGGCCTACGATGCGGTCAGCAGAGGACTGGAGGCTTACCCGGATGTGGCGGGCATCATGTGCGGCAACGACGGGCTGGCCACAGAGGCGGTGAGAGCGCTCACGGAGAACCGTCTGGCAGGTACCGTAGTAGTCACCGGACAGGATGCGGATCTGAATGCCTGTCAGAGGATAGTAGAGGGAACACAGGCTATGACTGTGTATAAACCGGTGGAGGCCGAGGCAAAGACAGCAGCTGAGTATGCGGTAAAGATGGGAAAGGACATTTACGTCAATGTGACAGGGACCATAAACGACGGTTCTTTTGATGTTCCGTATATCAGCCTGGATCCCATTGCGGTTACGAAAGACAATATGCAGACTGAGATTATTGACACAAACTTTCATTCAGAGGAAGAGGTCTATCTGAATATTACAAAAGAATAGCACATAGCATTTTTTTACCACAAAAATGTCCTGTTGACACGGGACATTTTTTTATTATGGCAATAAAGTACAGGATGTCGTAAAAAAGTCCTGTAGATCCTGTGATATAGTTTATGCATAACAAAAAACAAAAAAATTTGGGAGGTAAGTAAAGAATGAAAAAGAGAGTAGTCAGTATTTTATTATCAACCATGGTAGTCGCAGGACTATTTGCAGGCTGTGGAACTTCAGGCGATGACAGTTCAAGCGCAAGCTCCTCTGATACAAAAACTGAGGCACCTGCTGAAGATAAGGCAGATGACGCCAAAGAGGCTTCTGATACGGCAACGACCGGTGGAAACGTAGTAGGTGTGGTAATGCCCACAAAGGATCTCCAGCGCTGGAACCAGGACGGACAGAATATGGAGCAGCAGCTGAAGGACGCAGGGTACGAAGTAGATATTCAGTACTCCAATAACGACATTGCCACTCAGGTATCTCAGATTGAAACCATGATATCCAATGGCGTAAATGTTCTGGTAATTGCCTCCATTGACGGAGAGTCCCTGGGCACTCCGCTGGAAAAGGCAAAAGAGGCAGGCATTCCTGTAATTTCCTATGACCGTTTGATTATGAACTCCGATGCAATCTCTTATTATGCAACCTTTGACAACTACATGGTAGGCCAGAAACAGGGCGAGTACATTAAGGAAGCGCTGGATCTGGAAAATGCAGAGGGACCGTTTAATCTGGAAATCGTAACCGGCGACCCGGGAGACAACAATGCACAGTTCTTCTATGGCGGAGCTATGGATGTGCTCCAGCCTTACATTGACTCCGGCAAATTAGTAGTACCTTCCGGACAGATTGAATTCGCAAAGGTTGCTACCGCCGACTGGTCCACAGAGAAAGCACAGAACCGTATGGATACGATTATCTCCGGCAATTACTCTGACGGAACAAACCTGGACGCAGTTCTCTGCTCTAACGACTCCACTTCTCTGGGCGTACAGAATGCTCTGGCATCCTCCTACACCGGAGAATATCCGGTTATTACCGGACAGGACTGTGATGTTGCCAATGTGAAGAACTTAATCGCAGGAAAGCAGTCTATGGATATCTTTAAGGATACCCGTGACCTGGCAAACCAGACAGTTAAGATGGTAGATGCTATTATGCAGGGCAAAGAAGCAGAAGTAAACGATACAGAATCCTATGACAACGGCACAGGCGTTATCCCGACCTATCTTTGCGAGCCGAAGGTTTGTACAGCTGATAACTACAAAGAACTGCTGATTGATTCCGGATACTATACAGAAGAAGATTTAAAATAAACATTACTTCAGGTACAGGCGGGCATATACCCGCCTGTACTAAATGATAGAAAAGGAGGGAGACAATTGGCAAAGATACTTTTGGAAATGAAAAATATCACCAAGACATTCCCTGGCGTAAAGGCGCTGGACAATGTAAACCTGAAGGTCGAAGAAGGCGAGATCCATGCGCTGGTTGGTGAAAACGGAGCGGGGAAATCCACTCTGATGAATGTATTAAGCGGTATTTATCCCCATGGATCCTATGAGGGCGACATTATCTATGATGGGGAAGTATGCAAATTCAGTAAAATTAAAGACAGTGAATCAAAAGGAATCGTAATTATTCATCAGGAACTGGCTCTGATCCCATATATGACTATCGGAGAAAATATGTACCTGGGGAATGAAAAAGGGAAAAAAGCCGCCATAGACTGGAACGAAACGTATGGAGAAGCTGACAAATATCTGAGGACGGTAGGTTTGCAGGAGTCCTCCAGAACACTGATCAAGGATATCGGTGTGGGCAAACAGCAGCTGGTAGAAATTGCAAAAGCACTGGCAAAAAAGGCAAGGCTGCTGATACTGGATGAACCTACGGCTTCCCTGAATGAAGCCGACTCAAAAGCCCTTCTGGACTTAATGCTGAAGTTTAAGAAGGAAGGCATGACTTCGATTATAATCTCTCATAAATTAAATGAGATTGCATATGTGGCAGATAAAATCACCGTCATCCGTGACGGAAGTACCATTGAAACTCTGGACAAAAGCAAGGACGATATTTCTGAGGACCGTATCATTAAGGGTATGGTAGGAAGGGAGATGACCGACAGGTTCCCCAAGCGGGAGAATACAGTAAAACCGGAGGTTCTTCTGGAAGTAAAAGACTGGACCGTACACCATCCTCTTTATTCTGAACGGAAGGTATGTGACGGTGTATCTATGAAAGTACATAAGGGAGAAGTGGTGGGGATCGCCGGTCTTATGGGGGCGGGCAGGACAGAACTCGGTATGAGCGTGTTCGGTAAAAGCTACGGCTCCCAGATCAGCGGACAGCTCTTCCTAAACGGAGAGGAAGTCCATCTGAACAATGTCCGCCAGGCCATAGGCAAGAAACTGGCCTATGTCACAGAGGACAGAAAAGGAAACGGTCTAATCCTTTCGAATCCCATTAAAATTAATACAACCCTTGCCAACCTGAAGGCAGTCAGCAGTCACGGGGTAATTGACCGGGATAAGGAATATCAGGCTGCAGTGGAGTACAAAGAGAAGCTGAATACAAAATGTCCTACGGTAGAGCAGAATGTGGGCAACTTAAGCGGAGGAAATCAGCAGAAGGTACTGCTGGCCAAGTGGATGTTTGCACAGCCGGATGTCTTGATCCTGGATGAGCCTACCAGGGGAATCGACGTGGGGGCTAAGTATGAGATTTACTGTATCATTAACGATCTGGTGGCGGCGGGTAAGTCTGTAATCATGATTTCCTCTGAGCTGCCGGAGGTACTGGGGATGTCGGACCGCATCTACGTTATGAACGAAGGCAAGATGGTGGGAGAGCTGCGGCGGGAAGAGGCGTCCCAGGAAGTCATTATGGCCCGCATCTTGAAATCAAGCAAAGGAGAGTAGACAATGGATAAAGCAAAAGTTTCAGAAGTTGTAAAAAAATATACCATGGTAATTGCTTTAATACTGGTAACACTGTTTTTTACCTGGAAAACCGGGGGAAAGATGCTGCTTCCCCAGAATGTGACGAACCTGATAGCACAGAATGCCTATGTATTCATCCTTGCAACCGGTATGCTGCTGTGCATTCTCACCGGAGGAAACATCGATCTGTCTGTGGGATCCGTGGTGTGCTTTGTGGGAGCAGTGGGCGGCTCTTTGATGGTTAACAAACACGTAAACACGTATCTGGCGATTCTCATCATGCTGGGCGTGGGCCTTTTAATCGGAGCGTGGCAGGGATTCTGGATCGCTTACGTCCGAATCCCCCCTTTCATTGTGACACTGGCGGGGATGCTCATCTTCCGGGGACTGTCCAACGTTGTGCTGGACGGACTGACCATTGCGCCTATGCCGGATAACTATCTGGAATTGTTCAACAATTATGTGGTAAACCCATTGGGAGGAAGCGGGATTAACCTTACCTGTATGCTGGCAGGGGTTCTGGCCTGCGTGATCTATCTGGTGGTTGTATTTAACGGAAGACGGGGCAGAACGAAAAAAGGATATGAGACAGAACCTATGGCAGGCATTGTGGTTAAGTCTGTAATTATATGTGCAGTTATCTTTGCATTTATGTTCCGACTGGCACAGTACAAGGGAATTCCCAATGTACTTGTGTGGGTGCTGGTGGTAATTCTGGTGTACGCGTATATTACCTCTAAGACTACCATCGGCCGTTACTTTTATGCGGTGGGAGGTAATGAAAAAGCCACCAAACTCTCCGGAATTAACACAGACAATGTATACTTTATGGCATACCTGAATATGGGATTCCTGTCTGCCATGGCAGCTCTGGTAACCATTGCCCGCCTGAATTCAGCGAATCCTACGGCAGGTACCAACTATGAGATGGATGCCATCGGTTCCTGCTTCATCGGCGGAGCCTCCGCATACGGCGGAACCGGAACAGTACCCGGGGTCATCATCGGAGCAACCCTGATGGGCGTAATTAATCTGGGTATGAATATCATGGGAGTGGATTCCAACTACCAAAAGGTGGTAAAAGGGCTTGTGCTTCTGGCAGCGGTTATCTTTGACGTAGTCAGCAAGAAAAAGTCACAGTAAATATGGAGTGAACGGACGTACGGCTGATGCCGTATGGAGGCAGAAGAAAAATTGCCGGCATTGCAGCAGCGCGAAAGGAGGTAAAACTGCAGCCGGTATTTTTTTATAGCATAAGCAGAAAGGAGAAAATATGGGAAGGACTATTAGAAATGTATTTTTGGGTATTATCGCAGCCGCGGGTACGGCAATCGCCGTACCGTCTCTGACGGTGGAGGCGGCCAATCCGCTTTTGCCCCTGGATGAGTATATCCCGGATGTTGAGGCAAAAGTATTCACAAATGAGAAGGGGGAAGAACGGCTCTATCTGTATGGCTCTCATGACGATTATAATTCCGGAACCTGGTGCTCTTACCAGTACAGAGTCTGGTCTGCTCCTCTGGAGGATCTGGAGGACTGGACGGATCACGGGGTTTCCTTTGCCTCAAGAAAGGGAGAGGGGTATCTCTGGGAGGGACAGGACACTGACGGTGTGGACTGGAGCGACACACAGCTCTACGCCCCGGATGTGTGCAAAATCGGTGATACCTATTATCTGGTTACCTGCAATGCCGGGGGACCCGCGCTGGGGATGGCAACAAGCAAGAACCCGGAGGGGCCGTTCAGTCCTGCCAAAAAAATACTGTACGATGACGGTACCGAGACCAGCAATATCGATCCCAGCCTTTATACCGAAGGTGAGGGAGAGAATCAGAAGGTCTATCTTGTCTGGGGACAGACAACTTCATTCGGCGGGCAGGGACTGCTGGGGGCAGAACTGATCAAAGATGAGAATGGTCTGTATACCGTAGTGAAAAAGGATACCCAGAAGGTGCTGTTTGGAGCGGGCAATGACGGCTTTGGATACTATGAGGGGCCGTCCCTGAAGAAAATAAACGGGAAATATTACATTCTTTATCCTTCCAACAAGGGCAAAGGAGTACACATGATGTCCTATGCCATAGCAGATGAGCCTCTCGGCCCATATACATTCGGAGGAAATATTCTGGATAATGACGGCTGCGATCTGGCAGGGGGCAATAACCACGGATCCTTCTGCAAAATCAAGGATCAGTGGTACCTCTTCTATCACAGGGGCTTTGGCAACAGCAATATGAGGCGAAAGGTCTGTGCGGAAAAAATCTATTTTGATGAAAATGGAAAAATTGGGGATATCAATGGAAATATGGTACAGATGACCAACCATGGCCTGGGCGGCCCTCTGAGCCCTTATGAAAAAGTAGAGGCTGCCTATGCCACCCACGTGAGAATGGACGGCTATCCCTCTGGCTGCTATCTCTCTGAACAGGCAGCGGATCTGCATCCTCTGGTAAATATTACGGATGGGAACTGTGTGGAATACAGAGACTTTGACTTTGGCACCATAGATCAGGAGCTCCAGTTCACCGCGCGGTTAAAGGCTAAGTCTGGGGGAAGCATAGATATTGTACTGGATGATCCCGAAAATGCGCCTATAGGTACCGTGATCGTAGGCTCTCTGGCTTCCTCCGAATGGACAGAGTTCACGGCCCCTGTCTCCAAAGTCCAGGGAATTCATACCGTCTACCTGAAATTCCACAGTCAGAGCAGTGAAAAGATCTGTGAGATGGAATCCTTCCGGTTCTCTGAGAGAAATGCAATGTTTTCAGAGACATTTGATGGAGATTTAAGAGCCTGGAAAAATAAAGCAAATTCCAGAATAATCGGCGGGTCACTTCAGCTAATAAACAATACTAATATGACAGCCCGAGATGGAATTGACTGGAAAAACTATAGTTTTGAAGCAAATGTGAAACTGGAAGATCAGGCAGCGGGGCTGACCTTTAGAAAATCAGATGATAAGAACTATTATCTCCTGTTAATGGGAGAGAACGGTCTGGAACTGAAAAAGTCAGTTCATGGGACGGAAACCACAGTTGGCAGTATGGAACAGGCCATAGAACCGGGTCAGTATACCAGAGTAAAGATAGAATGCTGCAAGGAGTGGATTACCGTATATGTGAACGGAGCTAAGAAAGGCGAATTCCGTGATCATTCTCTGCAGTCAGGTACAATAGGATTCTATCAGCCTGAGGGAAGTATGGCCTCTTATGACGATGTTGCAGTCATGGATACCATCTCAAGAGTAGACAAAATAGAGATCAACGGTATGCCTTTAAAGGAATTCACCGGAGATGTAAAAACATATTCCGTGCCGGCAGACGGCAGCGGGGCAGTTCCTTTTGTGAAAGCTTACTCTACAGCTGCCAAAGTCAGCGTGGAACAGGCCCAAGGGGTGCCCGGAGCTGCCAAAGTGACGTTTGACGACGGGGAGGATACCTCAGAGTATGAAATTAAGTTTTACACCAGTGACGAGATACAAAGTGATGATTTTACCCGGGACAGCGTTGGAGAGTTCTGGCAGATAGTAAATCCGAATGAGGCCAATGTTACATATGAGCAGAACAAGGGACTGACCATACAGACGGAAGGCGGGGATCTGGGAAATCAGTCCAACCCTGCAAAGAATCTGTTTCTGCAGAACGCAAACAGTGACTGGACCATAGAAACGGTACTAAGTGCCAATCCCGCCTTTGATCTCATCGGCGGAAACTGGCCTTCAGCCGGCCTGGTAGCCTATGGGGACGATTCCCATTATGTGAAGCTGGTATACCTTCCTAACGGCGTAGAATTAAATACTGGTGACGGGGACAAGCAGCAGATAGGCGTTACATTAACGGATCCCAATCAAAAATTAAGATTGAAATTAGAGAAGTCAGGCAATACCTACACGGGATACTATGCCCTGGGGGAGACCGGGGAATATAAAACCTTCAGCAGTAGGCGCAGTATGAGCGCTGACCATGTAAAAGCAGGCTTAATGACCACCGGATTCATGGCTTCCGGAAATCAGACAAAGGTCACCTTCTATAACTTTACAGCCACCAACGGCAGTTCATCAGTTCTGCCGGAACTGATACCGGCAGAAGGGGTTGCAGCAGATCAGAGTGTTATAGAACTGACCACGGGGGATACCGTCTCACTAAACGCATCTGTCGCACCTCAGAATGCTACTTATAAGGATGTGGTATGGAGTATTACAGAAGGCGCAGATGCTGTGGAAATCGTAAATGATGTTAAGTCAGATACCATTGTGCTGAAAGGAGTCAGAGAAGGGAATGCAGTAGTGAGGCTGTCTCTGCAGGATAACCCTGATATTTACGCGGATTGCGAACTACATGTCCAATCCCCGGCATTAGATTCTCTGACGGTAACCCCGCCTTCCAGAACGGAATATAAACTGGGCGAGGATCTGGATCTCCATGGTCTTGCCATAGTGGCAAACTATGTAAACGGAACCAGTGCAGAAGTAGATCCTGGGGACTGTGAGATTACCGGATTTGATTCTTTAACACCGGGAGAACAAACCGTTGCCGTTGCCTATACAGAAAACGGAATTACCAAAACAGGAGAATTTACAGTTACAGTTCTAAATGAAAAGGCGCTGACAGGGATTCTTGTAACGCCTCCGGCCAAGACGGAGTACGAAGAGTGTGAACCCTTTGACCGTACGGGTATGGTGGTTAAGGCACAGTTCTCAGATGGCACGGAGGAAGAGGTGTCTGAGTACGTGTTATCTGATGTGAATACCATGACTGCAGGAACAAAAGAAGTCACGGTAACCTATGAGGACAAGGCGGCAGCCTTCACAATCACGGTAAAGGAAAGAATACTCTCAGGCATTGAGATTATTGTGCCGGACAAGACGGATTACCTGGTAGGAGAAGCATTTGACCCTGCAGGAATGATCGTTAATGCAGTTTACAGCAATCAGGTGAAAGAAGAAATCAGCCAGGGGGCTTACACTCTGGAAGGGTTTGACTCAACAGAGGCCGGAGACAAGACGGTGGTTGTGTCGTATGAGGGATATACTGCGGAATTCGCAGTAAAAGTATCAGAAAAGCCAGAGGAGCCGGTATTGGCAAAGCTGGTTCTCACACCGCCCGCCAAGACCGAATATCTTGTGGGAGAGGACGAGGATCTTACAGGTCTTGCTGTCTACGCCTGGTATTCAGACGGGGCCTGCATAGAACTGGAAAGCGGAAGCTATGAAGTGAGCGCACTTGATACGTCAGCAGCCGGTATTCAGTACATTACAGTATCTTATGAGGGTATGACGGAGGAATTCATGATTGTAGTGTCAGAGGACACACAGGCAGAGATTCCCCACTGGGAACATGACCGGAACGGCTGGTGGTACAGCAACGGAGATGGCACCTGGCCGAAATTGTGCTGGAAGTCTATCCATGATACCTGGTATTATTTTGATAAGTACGGGTACCGTATGACAGGCTGGGTGAATGACGGAAGCCACTGGTATTACTGCAATGAAGACGGAGCGATGCAGACTGGCTGGTTCCGGGAGGGGAATACCTGGTATTACCTGAAGAATAACGGAATGATGGCTACGGGATGGCTTCTGGAGGGAAATACCTGGTATTATCTGAGAAATAGCGGAGCCATGGCCACAGGCTGGCTGCTGGAGGGAAATACCTGGTATTACCTGAAGGGAAACGGAGCAATGCAGACTGGCTGGTTCCGGGAGGGGAATATCTGGTATTACCTGAGAAATAACGGAGCCATGGCCACAGGGTGGCTGCTGGACGGAAAGACCTGGTATTATCTAAAGAGCAGCGGGGCGATGGCAACCGGATGGGTTCTGGACAGAGGCACCTGGTATTATCTGAAGAACAGCGGAGCCATGGCGACCGGCTGGGTACAGACCGGCGGCAGATGGTACTATCTGAAGTCCGGCGGTGGAATGGCCACAAACCAATGGATTGGGAAATACTATGTGAATAAAAACGGGGTCTGGACAAAAACCAGATAATTGAAACAGGCGGACAGATCGGTGGAACTTCCGGCAGATCTGAGAGCAAGGCAATCGGGATGAAATTACGATTCCCGATTGCCTATTTGTAGTCAAATAATACACCTTAATTCGTTAAAAAAACTGGATTATTTTACGATTAAAAGGACAAAAATGTGCTATTTACAATGTGAATGTATAATTATGCACAAAATAATGCAGTAAATAGCAAAATTGTCCTATAACTTTAGTGGTATATATATAGTACAGCAGTAATGAAGTAAAGTAACCCATTAATCAAATTTAATGTAAGAGGTGAAAAGATGAAGAAAAAAGGACTGCAAAAATGTATGGTTGCAACTTTATCTCTTGGGGCAATGCTGGGTATGAGCGCTGTGGCCGTTCATGCCGAGAACCCTATTGTACAGACCTACTATACGGCGGATCCATCACCTATGGTAGATGGTGACACTCTGTATCTGTACACGTCCCATGATGAAGACGGCCCAAACTCGTTTTATGAAATGAAGGACTATAAGTGCTTTTCTACCACAGATATGGTGAACTGGACTTACCGGGGAACTCCGGCAGGGATTCAGACCTTTTCTGCCTGGTCCGATCTTGGAAAGGACGGAGCCGCATGGGCTCAGCAGGTAGTAAAGAGGGACGGAAAGTATTACTTATATGCACCTATTCGAATTAAAGGCAAAGCATGGGGAATCGGAGTTGCAGTATCCGACAGTCCCACCGGACCTTTTAAGGATGCGCTGGGAACCTATTTGATTGATGCGGGATGGGAAGGAATCGATCCTACCGTATATGTGGACGACGATGGACAGGCCTATCTTTACTGGGGTAACCCAAATCTCCACTATGTAAAATTAAATGAAGACATGATTTCTTATGACATGGAGTATGGCATTCACACACTGGACATGACAACAGATGCGTTCGGTGAGGGAGACGGTAAGGCTGCATATCAGGAAGGTCCGTGGTTTTATAAGAGAAATAATAAATATTATATGGTATACCCTGCAATAGCAGGCGGCGGGGAATTCATGGCGTATTCAACCAGCGACGGCCCTACCGGTCCGTGGAAATATGGCGGAGAGATTATGAACAGTGACGGCCTGAACAGCTATACCATTCATCCGGGAGTAGCTGATTTCAAAGGACATTCCTATCTGTTCTACCACACTGGCTGGCTGCCCGGAGGCGGAAGCTTTACACGTTCCGTGTGTGTGGAGGAATTTAAGTACAACGAGGATGGAACAATCCCATTTATGGACAAGACCAGGGAAGGCGTAGAAGCAGTAGAAAATCTGGATCCCTATAAGCTGACAGAGGCGGAAACCATGGCCAGTCAAAAAGGTATCCGCCCATTGGAATGTGAAGACGGAAGAATCGCGGTTAAGAACATTCAGGACGGAGACTATGTAAAAGTGAATAATGTAGACTTCGGTGAAAAGGGTGCTGCCATGTTCACAGCCGGCGTAGCCTGCGGTGCTGAGTCTATGGAACAAAAAGGCGGTAACATTGAAATCCGTTTAGACAGTGAGGATGGAAAATTAGTAGGTACTCTCCCCGTTTCTTACACAGGCGGATGGGATGTATGGCAGGATAAAGCAACCAACGTGACAGGAGCCGAGGGCGTTCATGACGTATATTTTGTATATACTGGAGATCACGAGGGTGAACTGTTCCAGGTAGATAACTGGAAGTTTACCGAAAAAGGCGAGGCCCGTGAGCTTGCAGCCCTGAATGCATCTGTAGACGTATATAAGCTTTCCGATACAGCAGAAGGAGCAGCAGGCAAGTACAACAAGACAGCGCTGACAGTCAAGGCAATTTATTCAGACGGCAGCAGCGAGGATGTAACCGATCAGGTAGAATTCACCATGGATCCGGAAGGTATAGTGGAATTGAATGGCGCAGAGGTATCCGGTAAAACGATAGGTGAGACTATGATAACCGCCAGCTATCAGGGAAAAGAGGATAAGGTGCTGGTAAAAGTAGTTGATATTGAAGAGGAATACGGGGTAGAAAGCTTAACTCTGTCTTCCGAATCCGTCAATGTACGTGTAAATGAAGCGATAACGGTAACAGCTACAGCATCCTATAAAAACGGACGTACAGAGGATGTGTCTAATAAGCTGCAGTACAGCAACATCAGTGATCCTGAAGTTCTGGAAGTAAAAGACGGTAAACTTTTTGCAAAGGGTGTCGGTCAGTCTACGGTAGAGCTGTCTTACGCCGGAGAGATAGGGGCAGCGGCAACGGCTGCGCTAGAGGTAAACGTAACTGTCGTAAATCCATATGCCCGTGTGGAAGCAGAAGACTTTACGGATAAACATGGCTCCGTACGCATAGAGAAGTGTGAAGATGAAGGCGGCGGCAGTAACATTGGAACTATTGTAGAGGAAGACTGGGTAAAATACAGTGGCATAAGCTTTGACAAGGGCACATCAAAAATGATGTTTAGATTGGCATCCCTCTGGGGATTCCCCAAGTATATGCAGTTAAAGCTGGATACCCTGGAGTCAGATCCTGTAGCAGAATTTGAACTTACCAGAGGTACCGGTGGATGGCAGAATTACGAAACCTTTGAGTGGGATGTACCGAATATTACTGGTGTCCATGACATTTACTTATATTTCCCATCAAGAGATATGAACATTAACTGGTGGCAGTTTGTAGAAGAAAAGAATCCGGATCAGGAAGCTGCTGACGGCGTAAAAGCGCTGATAGAGGCTATCGGCACTGTAGAGTATACTCCGGAATGCAAAGCAAAGATTGATGCTGCCCGGGAGGCATATGAAGCGCTGACAGATGAGCAGAAGGCACTGGTAGATAACTTCAGCAAACTGGAAGAAGCAGAAAACACATATCAAGTGCTGGAAACAGCAGCAGATAAGAAAGGCCTTGAACTGGCAATTGCCATGGCAGAGAACCTGAAAGAGGGCAGCCAGTCATTCATCGGCGGCAGCTGGGAAGCAGTAGAAAAAGCTCTGGATAAAGCAAAAGAAATTATGGCGAAAGAGGACGCGACTCAGTTAGAGATCGATACTGCCTTCGCAGAACTTCTCAATGCATGTACGAACTTAACTCCCGGTGTGGAAAAGGCCGGACTTGAAGCTGCTATAAAAGGAGCGCAGGAGCTGCTTGCAGATGAGACCTTAGGGACCCGCTATACAAAAGAGAGTATACAGATAGTGAAAGATGCTCTGAGCCATGCGGAAACAGTATTCGGAACTACTTATGATGATGCAAAAGCTGGTCAGAATGCAGTAAATGATGCTACATTAAACCTGATTACTGCTGTAACCCAGATGATGGAGAAGGATCTGTCCCGTGTGGATGCCCTGATCCGTCTGGCAGAAGAGATTCTGAAGGGTGAAGATAAGTATACAAGCACTTCCGTACAGGAATTAAAGGCAGCGATAGAAGCAGCCAGAACCGTTTCTGAAAATCCGGATGCAAGTGCAGAGGACATTAAGGATGCGGCATTCAATCTTCAGAAAGCTATGACAAGTCTTAAATGGAGAGGTAACAAAGCAGAACTGAAGGCAGTGATTGAAAAAGCAGACGCAATCTTGAAAGACTCCTATAAATATCTCACATCCAGTTTAGAAAATCTTTCTGATGTTCTGGAAGAAGCAAGGGGAGTTTACAATGACCCGGATGCTGTACAGACAGATATAAACAGTGTGCTGAAGAAACTGATTGCTGAGTGTATGGAAGCAAGGCTGCTTGGCGATATTAACCAGGACAACAGTGTAGATGCTGCGGATGCTTCTCTGCTCCTTCAGTATACTTCTGAGCTGATTGAGCTGGATGAGATGCAGGAACAGTACGCAGATGTGAACCAGAATGGCGTATCAGATGCAGAAGATGCTTCTTATATCCTGCAGTTATCAGCAGAATTAATTGATACTTTTTAGCTAAGGCAGGGTACAGCCACACAGAGAATATTCTCTGTGTGGCTGACTGAGTATCTGCAATCATTAAAAAGGCAGGGATAAATATGACTAAGAAAAATAAGAAATGGATTGGTTTATGCATTTGCCTGATATGGGCAGCTCAGAGCATGCCGGTACTGGCAGCATCCGGGCCTAAAATCAGTATGCAGGCAGGACCTGTAAAAGAAAAGGATACTCAGGTACAGGTATCCTGTGAAATCGAAGACGGCATTGATGTTACAAGCGGTAAACTCCGTTTTCTGTACGACGCTTCACAGCTTACGCTGCACAGTGACAATGTGGGGGCAGCTCTTCAGAGCGGGCTGTGTAAAATTAACGATCCCCTGACCGGAAATAAAGAGGAAGGCGAGATTGTGGCATCTTTTGCACTGTCTGAGCCTATCCCGGAAGACGGAAGTCTGGTTGATATGACCTTTGAGTTAAATGATAATGTAAAGGCTGGAGATCAGTTAGAAATCTCTCTCTCCGTGGAACAGCTCTCAGGAAATAACGGTAATATCAGCGCCGAAGCAATTCCTCTTTCTGTTCAAATAGAGGCAGGCGGCCATACGCCTGGCCCTCCGGAAGAAAATCAGGAGGAGAAAAAGGAACCTGAGCAGAAGACGCCTCCAAAGAAGGAACCGGCTACGCCCAAAGATAACACAAAATCTTCAGACAATAGCAGCAAAACAAAAAGTAAAGCAGCTAAAACCGGTGATCTCTTAAATCCCTGGCTGTACATCGTTGGATTGGGGGCTGCAGGTGCCGGGATTGCGGCTGTAAAAGGAAAGAGAACAAAAAAACAGGGCAAATAGCTGTTGTCCGGGAAGGAAGAGGTTAAAGATGAAGAGTAAACGGTTGAATAAGCATATTGCCGGAGCTTTCTCTCTTGGATTGGTATTGAGCCTGAGTTCAGCATCCGTCAGTGCAGACAGTTCCGGCATACAGGGATATGACACTGCGGTGTCTTCGGCTCTATCTGGTGATGTCTCCGGGGACAGCCCTGCATATGCCGATCCTGCGGGCAGCAAAGACCAGGTTCTGGCAGACAAAAAGGGATTGGAGCTTGCTGTTTCTATGGCTGAAGAACTGAAAAACGGCGGCCAGTCCTTTTTGGAAGAGGGATGGCTGGCAGTGGACATAGCTTTGGAAAAGGCAAAGGCAGTGCTGGATGACGAAGATGCAACTCAGATAGAGATAAACGAGGCATATACGCAATTGGTGAGTGCCTGTGCGGACTTAATTCCAGGGGTAGAAAAGGAAGGGCTGAAATCTGCCATAGACAGTGCAAGAGAAATCTTAGAAGATGAGGAAACCATCCGGCTTTATACCCAGGAAAGTGTACAGGCGGCAAAGGATGCACTGGCTGAGGCGGAAAGGGTATATAATACAGAATATGCAGTTCCGGATCAGGGGCAGCAGGCTGTAAATGATGCCACATCCAAGCTAATCACTGCAGTTAACAATATGTTAGAGGCAGAGCAGGGCAAGTGGGTACAGGATGAACATGGGTGGAGATATTACAATCAGGATGGAAAGTTTACAGTAAATAACTGGCAGTATATAGATGGAAGCTGGTATTATTTTAATGGAGGAGGATATCGGGTGACAGGATGGCTCCAGCTGGGAAATACCTGGTACTATCTGTATAAAGACGGTACTATGGCAACGGGCTGGCTGCTGGAAGGAAAGACCTGGTATTACTTAAAGGACAGCGGCGTAATGGCGACGGGCTGGGTGTTAGACGGCAATACCTGGTACTATCTGAAAGGCAGCGGAGCGATGGCAACAGGCTGGATTCAGTTAGGGAATACCTGGTATTATCTAAAAGGAAATGGAGCCATGGCAACGGGCTGGCTGCATTATGCAAATACCTGGTATTACCTGAAGGACAGCGGAGCGATGGCGACGGGCTGGGTGTTAGACGGCAATACCTGGTACTATCTGAAAGGCAGCGGAGCGATGGCAACAGGCTGGATTCAGCTGGGAAGTACCTGGTATTATCTGAAAGGCAGCGGAGCTATGGCGACAGGCTGGATTCAGCTGGGAAGTACCTGGTATTATCTGAAGGCCAGCGGAGCGATGGCGACAGGCTGGGTGTTAGACGGAAAAACCTGGTACTACCTGAAAAGCAGCGGAGCAATGGCAACAGATTGGTTATTGGATGGAAAGACCTGGTATTATCTAAAAGGAAACGGAGCGATGGCAACGGGTTGGATAAAAGTCAGAGGTGTCTGGTACTATTGCAGCTCCAGCGGAGCCATGCAGACGGGCTGGCTGCTGGACGGAAAGACTTGGTACTACCTGAAAGACAACGGGGCTATGGCTGCCAACACATGGATAGGAAGATACTATGTAAACGGTTCCGGTGCCTGGGTAAAAACAAGATAAATTTGTAAAAACAGAATCATTATAATAAAACAGGAGATTACCCGACTGAAATCGGTGAATCTCCTGTTTTGCTGCAGAGAAAAAATGACTTATCAGTATGCATATGGTAAAATACAGACAGAATATGCAAATTTTTGTGAGAAAGGAAGAACAAAAATATGGAAGTATTTTACCGCCTCTGCGTCAGTGTGTCCATTGGAGTTATCGTAGGCTTTCTGGTGGGAGGCATTAAGTTTTCTTTAAGAAAAAAGTATACCGATAAACAGATTCAGAAAAACCGCAGAGTAATGAATAAGATATCCTCTGTACTAAAATACAGCACCCTTCTTCTGCTGGTGCTGGGGTTTATCTGGTGTGTTTACTATTTGGTATTAGGAGCCACAGACCGGGGGCAGGCTGACTATGCCAATAATATGTCAGAGAATATTGTAGCTGTCCTGACCGTAATATCAATTATCTTTGCATTTTTTGAGTTTTTGAGACATACAGGAGATAAATAGAGGGGATTCACCCCTCCAGGTATCTCCTTTTACGGATGACAGGATACTGTGCAATCAGTTTTTGATAACAATCGCAGGACTCCTCATGATCATTTATCATCCCGCAGGCCTGAAGATGAGAATATACGGTAACAGAACCGAGATACTTGAATCCCCGTTTTTTCAGATCTTTGCTGATGAGATCGGAAAGTCCGTTCCTGGCAGGGATGTTTCCTTTCTGATGTCCTGCATAAAGTATGGTCTTCCCTTTGGAATAATCCCACAGATACCGGCTGAAGCTGCCGAACTCGTCCTGTATTTTCAGGAAACACCGGGCATTGTGGATGACAGCTTCTATTTTACGGCGTGATTTTATCATTCCTTCGGTATTCATAATACGTTCTATATCTGCTTCTGCAAAACCGGCGACCGCATGATAGTCAAAACCGGCGAAGCACTGCCTGAAGATTTCCCGTTTCCGGATCATCATATTCCAGTTCAGCCCGCACTGCATGACTTCCATCATTAAGAACTCAAACTGCTTCTGGTCATCATGTAAGGGAATCCCCCACTCCTGGTCGTGGTACTGGATCATTGGCTCATTGATGAGACACCATGGACAACGTTTCATATCGTATATTTTATTCCTTTCCTATTGCTGTGCCCCTGTATCTGGCTGGGAAAGAATAAGGATTATTATATTCTCCGTGAATATACCGTATTCTTCTGATTACTTATAAGCAAAATGATACCCTCAAAGATATAATCCGTCAAGTTTATTCTCAGGGACTTACTGGAGTGATGCCAAAGGCTCAGGATACAGACATAATAGATATTATTGTTATTTCATATATAAAAAAGAGGAAAATAACCCGGTGTATGGTATAATTTTATAAAGGTAAAGAGCAGTGTTACCCATAGAATTTACTTTAAGGAGGAAATGAATATGTATTATTCTACGAATTACGATTCTCCCCTGGGACAGATTACTTTGGCAAGTGATGGAGAGCATCTTGTGGGTGTGTGGATAGAAGGCCAGAAATATTTTTGCGGCTCAGTAAAAGAAGAACTGCTTCCAAAAGACGATCTCCCGGAGTTTGAAGCCGCAATAAACTGGCTGAACCGATACTTTGCCGGGGAAAAACCGCAGATAAATGAGCTGCCCCTGGCGCCTATAGGCGGTGAGTTCAGACAGGAGGTATGGAAACTGCTCTGCGAGATTCCTTACGGAGAAGTGACCACGTACGGGGAAATCGCAAGGAAAGCAGCAGAGAAGCTGGGCAAACAGAAGATGTCCGCCCAGGCAGTGGGAGGGGCGGTGGGACATAACCCGATCTCTATTATCATCCCATGCCACCGTGTAGTGGGGGCAAATGGAAGTCTCACCGGCTATGGGGGAGGCATTCAGAAAAAGGTGTGGCTTTTGTCCCATGAGGGGGCAGATATGAAAAAGTTTACTGTTCCCACCAAAGGCACTGCTTTGTGACAGGTACAGCAGTTTAGGAGCGGAAACCGGCAGGTTTCCGCTCCTATTTGCTATAGAAAATGGAAAATTTCCTGTAAATATAAGAGTTTTTTAAATATTAACAGGAATTATTCCATTCATGCAGCACAAATACAATTGACAAGTGAAATGTCATGACATTATAATGAAGTAACAAAAGATGCGATGTGCAGATTAGCGAAAGGAGAATAAAATGAATACATGGTTCTCAGAGTGGAAGCATTCAATCCGGGGGAGGCTGCTGGCGCATTTTACCGTTCTTTTCCTGCTGGTCATTGGCAGCATGGTAGTTTTTTACCACATCTCTATTAATATCACCTATGATACGGCCACGGAATCTGTGAAGAATACCATACGCCAGGTGAATACAGATACCAACCGGGTTTTGAGCAATGCGCTGGACCAGGCCAAGCAGGTGGCCAGAGACGCAGAGATACAGGCAACTCTGCGAAAGCCCCTGCCGGAAACAGAGCAGACCCTGTATAAGCAGAGGGTCCAGTACAACTATATCCTTTATGACAGAAACCGCTTTGTGGATGACATCAACGGCATCTTTGTCCTCGGAGACAACGGCGCCATCTACCGTTCCACCAGGTATGGGCTGCGGGAAAAAGAATTTTTAGACAAGGACTGGTACAAAAAAGTAATGGAGACCGGTGAGGTGTTATGGATGCCTCCACACTTTGGATCGAACATTGTAAATAATCTGGATGACTCTACCATTAGTGTGGTGGTGCCCATTAAAGACCGTGCATCCACCAGAATATTGGGAGTTGTAGTGGTAGACATACTGACGGAAGAGCTGGAGCAGGTGAAGGACAGCGGATTAGTCTTTAAGGGAACTACCTACATACTGGATGAAAAGAATAAAATCATCTACACCAATGCCAATGAGAGCGCCAGGGAGACAGAGGCAATCAGCAGAGCCGTGGCAGAAAGCGCATTGTCTTCAAACTCCTGGACAAAGGATATCCGCATCGACGGGGACAAGTATCTGGTGTCTGTGGCTGAACTCTCAGACAGCGGCTGGAAAGTCATGGGTCTTATCTCTTATGAGGAGATGTATGCAAAAGTCAGAGTGCTGCGCAATTCTATTTTTATCGTAATTGGTGTATTCGCAATTATAGCAATTGCATTCGCGGTAATCGGTTCTAACCAGGTCTCTAAGCCCATCCGGGAGATCCGCACCACCATGAAAGAAGTGGAAAAGGGAAATTTCAGCGTGCGTGTGGAATACGGTGGGAAGGACGAGGTGGGAGAGCTGGTTCACAGTTTCAACCACATGGTACTTAAGATCAATCAGCTGATTGAGCGGGAGCAGGAAAACCAGAAGAAACTGAACCAGGCGGAGTTTAAGGCGCTGCAGTCGCAGATCAACCCGCATTTTCTATACAATACCCTGGATTCCATCATCTGGATGGTCAGGATGAACCGCTTGGAAAAGTTAGAAGAGATGATTACCTCCCTGACTAATTTCCTGCGCATCGGATTAAGCCGGGGGCGCAGTGAGATTACCCTGGAAGAGGAGCTCAAACATGTGGGAAATTATGTGGCAATTCAGAAAATACGCTACGCTAAGCTGCTGAGTTATGAGGTGGACGTGCCGGAGGACTTGAAAAAGTACTATGTTATAAAAATGATTCTCCAGCCCATTGTGGAGAATGCCCTTTATCACGGAATTAAAGAAAAGGGAGTGCCGGGACTCATCCGGGTAAGCATGGAAGCCACAGAAGAAGAGATTTTAATCACAGTCACAGACAATGGCATGGGCATGAAGCCGGAGAAGCTCAGGGAGATAGAGAATATGATGGAGAAGGGGATTGACTTTGATCCCAATGCTTACGGAGTCATCAATGTGCAGAGAAGGATCCAGACAACCTACGGAAGCAGGTACGGACTGCATTTTGAGAGCGAATATACAATGGGGACCCGGGTCTACGTGACACTGCCGAAGAAAGGAGAGGGAGAATTTGCTGAAGGTAATCATAGTTGAGGACGAGGATCTGCTGAGGGATGGGCTGTCAACCTGTGTGAATTGGGAAAAGCTTGGGTGCGAATTGGCAGGCGCTGCTGAGGATGGAATCAAAGCGCTGGCCCTTATGGAAAAGGTTAGTCCGGATGTAGTGATTACAGACATCAAGATGCCCCACATGGACGGGATAGAGCTTTCGGAGCAAATAAGGGAAAAGTATCCCCGGATTAAAATCGTTATCATCAGCGGTTATGATGAATTCGAGTACGCCAGAAGGGCGCTGAAAGCGGGAGTGTCCGAATATATCCTGAAACCTGTGAACCTGGAACAGCTGGACACAGTGATGAAATCCATTACAGAGACCATTTTAGCAGAACGGGAGAAAGAAAGAGAGATCCTGAAACTGAAGGACATGAGCCAGCAGGGATTGGGAACCATACGTCAGACTTTGTTTTCAAAAATCCTTCTGAGGAAGCAGAGTCCGGAAGAGCTTGGGGACCTGGTTTCCCAGATCGGCGAGCATGTAAACGGAAAGTATTATTCGGTGGGCATCCTGGAGCAGCAAAATTTTCCCATCGTATCCATTGACTGCGACTATCTGGAAATCATTGAAATGGACAGGGCCTTTGAACAGATGGTAAACAGGTGTTTACAGGACTATGAGGTGACTGAGGAGGGAAATCATGTGGAGATCCTGCGCTCCAGTAACTGTGAACGGTTATTCTGCATCGTACATAACTCTGCACAGGAAGTCAAGAAAATCATAAAAGACATCAGCAGTCTCTTTGATGTCAAGAGAGATGACATGGAGCATCTGCAGCTGACCTTTGGCTGTGTTTCCAGGGAGCTGACCGGCCTGTACAAATCTTTCCTGAATGCAAGGGGCAGCTGTGAGAAGAAATTTCTGGAGAATTGGTCGCAGATTCTTCATACAGACGGCAAAGCAAGCAGCACCATACAGCATATGAATTATGATGCCCAGTCCCTGTTCTTCGAGGTGAGAAGCGGGACTGGGGAAGGAATTGCAAGCTGCCTGGAGGAGTTCCGGGAAAGTCTTTCCAGGGAGAAGATTGTATCCTATATGCAGATTGTGATGATTGTAAGCAACCTGTATTTTGAGTTAATTAAACTTCCGGAGGAGGTGGGGGCTAACATACAGGATATTATCGGGGATCCTATGGAAGCCTTCCACCGCATTATTGAGAAACGAAAGCGTCACGAGATGATAGAAGAGATAGGAAAAGTCTGTGCACAGATACACGAATATTTCGGCAGTGTCTCCGGCGCAAAAATGCAGGGGGTGTTAAAGCGAATTTTAGAATATATAGATACCCATTACATGGAGGAGGATCTGGCTATGAAGGATGCCGCAGATTATGCCTATATCAGCGTGTCTTATCTAAGTCTTATCTTAAAGAAGGAGATAGGCAAGACATTCATAGAGTATCTGACAGAAGTAAGAATTGAGAAGGCTAAGAATTGCCTGCTCCATACGAATATGAAAAATTATGAAGTGGCAAACGCCTGTGGATATTCAACTCCCGCGTACTTCAGCACGGTTTTTAAAGGCGTCTGCGGGGTAAGCCCGTCGGCCTTTCGAAAAGAGAACCAAACCCTTTCATGAATTTTGAAAGAAAATTATGAAATATTGGATTCATCTTTTGTTCACATTTCATTATACTTACCATATCAAAAAATTCCAAGGAGGAAGAGACTATGAGGAAGAAAGCTTTGAGTCTGGTACTAGCAATGACTATGGGGTTAGCCCTTGCTGCATGCGGAGGAGAAAAAGACGAGGCACCTGCTGCCGCTGCCGAGGCGCCGGCAAAAGATGACAAGGAAGCGGCAGAACCCCAGAGCTCCGGTGAAGTTGACATGAGCGTACTGGAGGGCAAGACGATTGGATTCTCACAGTGTGATAATGGAAATAGCTGGAGAATTGCCGAGACTGAATCTATGCAGGCAGCAGCTAAAAAGTATGGTGTAAATCTTATTTACACAGATGCTTCCGCTGACATAGCAAAACAGGCATCGGATATTGAGGATATGGTTGCACAGGGTGCCGACTATTTGATTATTGCACCCCAGGAAGAAGACGGTCTTCAGGCAGCGCTTCAGTCTGCTATGGACAAAGATGTTCCGGTTATCCTGGTTGACCGTTCCGTAAACGGAGAAGCAGGCCAGTTATACACAAGCCAGATCATGTCCGACTTTGTATGGGAGGCAGAGCAGTGCGCAAAAATTATTTCTGAGACCTTAGGAGGGAAAGGCAATATCGCAATCCTTCAGGGAACACAGGGAGCAACTTCAACAAATGACCGTCAGAAAGGCTTTATGGACGCAATTGAAGGTACCGACTTGAAGGTAGTGGCTGACCAGGTTGCCAACTATGTAATGGATGAGGCTCAGGACGTTATGGCCAATATCCTTCAGGCACAGGGCGATGAGATTGACGCTGTATACTGTCACAATGACGATATGGCCCAGGGCGCAATCGCCGCCATTAAAGCGGCAGGCTATACACCAGGAAAAGACATCTATGTTGTAGGTATTGACGGACCAAAGGCTGCCATGGAATCTATCCTTGCAGGAGAGCAGCTGGCATCCTGTTCCTGTTCCCCTCTGTTCGGCGAGCCGGCATTTGAACTCTGTGCAAAAATTGAAAGCGGACAGAAAGTTGACGCTTCTTATACAAATGAAGATACACTGTATACGAAGGACAATGCCAGTGTAGACGCTGGATTCTAAAGAATGCTAAAAAACAGTATGCTGTTACAAAAGGCAGATACTAAATAGTGTAACGACCATTCTGTCTATATTTCAAAAAAGTATAAATGGAATGGTCGTTTCTATGATTGGAGAGAAGTTATGGCTAGGAATAAGATGTTGTTAGAGATGCGGGGGATCGTAAAGAATTTCCCCGGGGTTCGGGCCCTGAAGGGGGTGGACTTCTCTGTGGCAGAAGGGGAAGTCCACGCACTGATGGGGGAGAACGGTGCCGGGAAATCTACGTTGATTAAGACACTTACCGGGATCTATCAGAGAGACGAGGGGAGCATCACCTTCGACGGAAAAGAGCTTAATCCTAAGACTGCACTGGAAGCGCAGAATGCAGGCATCAGTACAATTTATCAGGAATTAAACCTTGTACCGTTTCAAACAGTGTATGAGAACATGTATCTTGGAAGAGAACCAAGAACCAAAGCAGGGGTCATTGACCGTAAAGCAATGATCACAGGCTGTGAACAGGTGCTGGCGGATTTGGGAATCCATATCAATGTTACCGCCCCCCTTTCTACATATGGCACGGCTGTCCAGCAGATGGTTGCTATTGGCCGGGCAATTTCAGTAAATGCAAAGTTAGTGATTATGGATGAGCCCACTTCTTCCCTGGATACCAAAGAAGTGCGGGTATTGTTTGATATTATAAAGAAATTAAAGGCAAAAAATATTGCCGTTATATTTATAAGCCATCGCCTGGATGAAATTTTTGAAATCTGTGAACATGTGACAATACTCAAGGATGGCGCTCTGTCAGGGGAAGTAGACATCAGGGAGATCGATCAGCTCAGACTGATTAATCTCATGATTGGCAAAGAAGCAAAACAGCTGGAGCGAACCAAGAAGGGATACACCCTTGAGAATGCCGAAACCCTGGTTGAGATGAAGGACATCCGTCAGGGAACCCGACTGAACGGGCTTGGGATTACCATTAAAAAGGGAGAAGTCTTAGGACTGGCCGGACTGCTTGGCTCCGGGCGCACGGAACTCGGAAAAGTGTTATTTGGGGCGACGCAGCCGGATGAAGGAGAAATCTTCTGGATGGGCCAGGAGCAGAAATTTAAAAATCCCAAAGACGCCATAGGACTTGGGATGGGATTCTGCACAGAGGACAGGAAGGTGGAAGGAATTATCCCCCATCTGTCCGTGCGTGAGAATATGACCATTGCTCTTCTTCCTCAGATCAGCAAGATGGGCATTGTATCTGCCGCTAAGCAGAGACAAATCGTAGACGAGTATATCAAGCGCCTGGCAATCAAGACGCCTACACAGAACCAGCCCATCAGGAATTTGAGCGGGGGCAATCAGCAGAAGGTACTCCTGGCAAGATGGCTCTGCATGAATCCTAAGCTGGTGATTATGGATGAACCCACCCGAGGCATTGATGTGGGCGCAAAAGCAGAGATAGAAGCACTGATTCTGGAGCTTGCCTCACAGGGAATCAGCATTCTTATGATTTCCTCTGAGATTGCTGAGCTGGAGCGTAACTGTGACCGGGTAGTAGTTATGCGTGAAGGGCGCAAGCTGGGTGAGCTCATAGGGGATGATATCCATCAGGATAAGGTGATGGAGATTATCGCCAGCGGCGGCGGGGAATTAGAGAACATTGGAGGTGCAGCAAATGAGTAATACAGTCAGAACCAAAGCAGATACAGTTGCAACTTTGAAAAAATACAGTGCTGTCATTCTCCTGTTGGTTTTCCTTGTAATAAATGCAGTGATTACACCCAACTTTTTCAGCATGGGAACAGTCCGTAACATTATTATCCAGTCCTGTACCATTATTCTCACAGGAATGGGGATGACCATGGTCATTTCTACAGGAGGAATTGATATTTCCGTAGGTGCAGTGATGGCCCTGGCAGGTATAGTAACAGTCAAGCTGCTTCCCTATGGGGTGCTGGCAGCCTGTATAGCAGCAATCTTCGTGGGCGCCCTCTCAGGTGCGATTGCCGGCTTTATGGTAGGAAAGCTACGTGTCCAGGCAATGGTAGTGACACTGGCACTGATGATTGGCGTCAGGGGCGTTGCCCAGATATTAAATGATGCCAAGATTATCTATATTTCAGGTGATAATGCAGATTCCTTTAAGATGCTGGGAAGTGCCAGCCTGGGGGGAATCCCCATCCAGATTATTCCCATTGTACTGGCAGTGGCAATCGTATGGTTCGTACTGGAGAAGACCATTCTCGGCCGGCATATTCAGGCAGTAGGAGATAACCCCAGTTCAGCGCAGCTGGCAGGCATTAATTCTACAAGGACACTGATGATTGTTTATATCTCCAGTGCTGTTCTGGCAGCGATTGCCGGTATCTTCGCCACAGCTAAGATCGGTGCTGCTGACGGAAACTCCCTGGGACTTCTCTCTGAACTGGATGCCATTGCGGCTGTTGCGGTGGGCGGGACATGCATGTCTGGGGGACGAGCCAAGATCTTTGGAACAGTGATCGGTGCGCTGATCATGCTGCTGATTACCATTACTGTTAACATGAATAATATTACGTATGAATATGCACAGGTATTGAAGGCCTTCATTATTATCTTTGCCGTATATATTCAGCGCGATAAGGCTGCTTAAGGAGGGGTTGAAATGAATAAAGCAAAAAGTATATATCAATGGTTCAGTTCAAAAAGCTCCATCGCAGCATTTTTGATTCTCTTTGTATTTTCAAGTATTGCTTTTTCCAGCAGGAGCTTTGCATCTTTTGATTCCATAGCCAATCTGTTCCGGAAAGCGGCCAGCGACGGCGGATTCCTGGCATTGGGGATGACGTTTGTCATTCTGATTGCCCAGATCGATCTGTCTGTAGGCGCAGTTATGGCCCTTGGTGGTGTGATTATGGCAATGTTTGGGGCTCAGAATCCTATCCTGGGTATTGCTCTGGGGCTTTTAGCAGGTATATTCTGCGGATTCTTAAATGGGTTTATGGTAGCGAAGATGAGGATATCCTCCTGGGTGGCAACCCTTGCTACTATGCTGGGGGTCCGGGGTATTGTACTGCTGATGACAAACAAAAAACCGGTGTCTGTCAGCAATGATGCGCTGATCGCTTTGGGGAACACCAAAATTTTAGGGATTAATATTCTGGTGTATTTCCTGGTGATTGCAACTTTGATCTGTATGCACCTGTCCCATAATACAAAGTTTGGCATGGGCATCTATGCCGTGGGCGGCAATGAAGAGGCGGCCAAGATGATGGGGCTTAAGGTAGATAAAATTAAGATTCTCTGCTATGTAATGTGTGGATTTTTCGCCGCATTGGCAGGCATGCTGCTGGCTAACAGACTCTATACCGCACAGCCTACTGCGGGTGATACATGGGAGACCACGGCAATTGCCATGTGTGCTCTGGGCGGAATCAAGCTCTCAGGGGGAGAGGGGAAATTCAGCGGGACATTTTTTGGAATTCTGGTAATTGCCACCATCAATACGATATTTAACTTTGCAGGAAACCTGAATTCTTGGTGGCAGAATATCATCATGGGAATCCTGGTACTGATTTCCATTGGTGTTCAGTCGGATGTGCTGAAGATCCGGAAAGGCAAAAAGCATACCTGGAAACAGGAAGAGGCTGCATAAATCAGAAGAGACTGCAATGAACATAAGAGTAAGGAGGAAGGTTGGATGCTAGCACTAGTGAAATATGGAACAGGACCAAGGGAGACGGAACTTCGGGAAGTTCCAGTCCCGGAAATAGGTGATGATGACATACTTATTGAAGTAAAAGCTGCCGGAATCTGCGGCTCGGATATCGCTTACGATAATGGTGACCATCCCAATCATCTGAATTGTCCTGTTGTCTTAGGGCATGAATTTTCAGGGGTAGTTGCCAAAGCTGGTAAGAATGTAAAGGACTGGAAAGTGGGGGCTCGGGTAGTTTCAGATAACACCGGCTATGTGTGCGGGAAATGTTATGCATGCAGCAACGGACAGTTTTTAAGCTGTCCCGACCGCAAAGGGCTGGGCTATGGCATGGACGGCGGGTTTACAGACTATGTGAGAATCGACGGGGAGCTGCTTGCGCGGAATCCCAACACACTCTTTGCCATTCCGGAAAATGTAAGTTTTGACGAGGCGGCAATCCTGGATCCCATATGCAATGCGTATAAAGCAGTGATTCAGGAGGGACGGATTTTGCCCGGCGAGGATATTATCGTGTACGGCGCAGGTCCTTTAGGGTTGTTTGCCATCCAAATTGCCAGGCTTGCCGGATGTGCCAACATCATTGCCGTTGGTCTGGAGGCAGATGAGGAGCGGTTTAAGATCGCTGAGAAGTACGGGGCTAACCACATCATTAAATCAGATAAGCAGGATGTATATGAAGAGATAAAAAGGATTACCAAAGGGGATATGGCAGCGGTTTGTATTGATGCGGCTGGGGCAAATGCGGTTATGAAGCAGGCAGTGCAGATCGTGCGCACCGGAGGCAGAATTGTGCGCATCGGTTATGATAAACGGCCATATGAGCAGACCCTTGATCCCTTTACAGACAGAGGAGTGTCACTGATCGGACATTTTGGCTATGATTATAATTCCTGGAAGAATGTAATGCGGCTGTTAGAACTGGGGAAAGTAGACGTAAAGGGCATGATTTCCCATCATATCAGGCTGGAAGACTGGCGGAAAGGATTTGACCTGGCCAGGAGTAAGAAGGCTATAAAAATCATTATCACCAAGGATGAAAGTGTCCTTTCCCCATTAGAATAGCAGGAAGACCAGAAGGGAAGGTGGTTTATGTGAGCTATATCGATACATATAAGAAGTATTACCAGGCGATTATCCAGGAACATGAAGCCGTATTTGAAAAACTGGATATGGAACAGCTGAAAGGATTTGTGGATTTAATTGTAAAATCCAACAAGATATTTGTCCACGGAGCTGGTCGGGAGGGGATTTCCCTGCGGGGATTCGCCATGCGGCTGGCCCATCTGGGAAAACCCACGTACTGGCTCATGGATGACACCACCATAGGAATGCATGAGGGGGATCTTCTGATCATCTCTGACGGGTTCGGTGATGTGGGGATCCACAGGCGTATTGAGGAGAGGGCTTCCAAGACAGGCGCTAAAGTGGCAATTATTACGGGCCTTCCCGAAGGGGGCAATGTGAAAAACTTTGCAGACTTTGTACTTTTTATCCCGGCTGCCGTCTATATGGGGAAAGACAGGGAGGATCCGGATGCACCCAGGCAGCATGATGTGGTTCCCACCATACAGCCCATGGGTAATCTCTATGAACAGCACTTGTATCTGCTTATGGACATTGCTGCAATCCTGATAAAAGACGAGATGGGTTTGACTTACGATGATATGGAAGCAAACCATAGGAACATAGAATAAGATATCCCCAGGGGAACAGGAGGAGAATGGATGAACCATCAGCTATTTACCAGGTGGGGAAAAAACCTGGACACAGATAAGCCTTTGCAGGAATACCCCCGTCCCCAGATGGTCAGAGACAGTTATCTGAACCTGAATGGCTACTGGGAGTATGCTATAAATTTTGAGAAAAAAGCACCTGTGAAGTACGACGGGAAGATTCTGGTCCCCTTCTCTCCGGAGGCATTTCTTTCAGGCGTGCACAGACAGACCAGGCCGGATGAATACCTTCATTATAAAACGCAGTTTACATTGCCGGAGGGATTTCTCCGAAAACGCGTTTTGCTCCACTTTGGGGCAGTGGACCAGATCTGTGAAGTGTTTTTAAATGGCAGCCCTGTTGGCAGCCATGAGGGGGGCTATCTCCCATTCTGCTTCGATATCACAGAATATCTGGCAAAGGGGGCCAACGAACTGACCCTGACGGTGAGAGATTACTCGGATACCTCCTATCTCTCAAGGGGGAAACAGAAGCTGGGGCGGGGAGGCATGTGGTACACTGCCCAGAGTGGAATCTGGCAGACTGTCTGGATGGAAAGTGTACCAGAATGCTATATCGAACGGGTGAAGCTGGATCCGGATTATGACAATGGATCCATTGGCATAAAAGTGTTCAGTACGGGACGCAGGGGAAGGGACGTGAGGATAAGAATCCTTGACGGTGACTGTGAGGCCGTCTCGGCCTGTATGGCTGCAGATAAGAAAAAAGATATAAAAATAAAAGACTTTAAAAGCTGGTCCCCGGAAACCCCTCATTTATACCATATGGAAATCACTATGGGAGAGGACTGCGTCCGCACTTATTTTGCCATGCGCAAGTTCTCTGTAGGAAGGGATGAAAAGGGGATTCTGCGTTTTATGCTGAATAACAAACCCTATTTCCACAACGGGCTGCTGGATCAGGGATACTGGCCGGACGGTCTGTATACTGCGCCCACAGACCAGGCTCTCCGCTATGACATTGTGAAAATGAAAGAGCTGGGTTTTAACATGATCCGCAAGCACATTAAGGTAGAACCTGCCCGGTGGTATTACCACTGTGACCAGATTGGGATGCTGGTGTGGCAGGATATGGTAAACGGCGGCAGTGATTATCATATGAATTTTATCTGCTTTATGCCTAATTTCTGGATGCCTTTCGGACGCCTGGTAAAGGACAATAAATACAGGGCATTTGCCCGCAGGGAGAAAGCCGGGAGAGCGCAGTATTACAGAGAACTGAAGGCCGCCATTGCTCATCTGTACAATGTGCCCAGCATCGCTGCCTGGGTACCCTTCAACGAGGGATGGGGACAGTTTGATGCGGCAGAGGCAGCTGCCAGGGTCAGGAAGCTGGATGCCCTGCGGCTGATCGACGAGGCAAGCGGCTGGTTTGACCAGGGCGGCGGAGACATGTACAGTATCCACAATTACTGGAGAAGGCTGAAGGTAAAACCCAAGAAAGACCGGGTGGTGGCGCTCACGGAATACGGGGGATACTCTCAGCGGATAGAAGGTCACAGCTTCTGCAGTGAAGTCTACGGTTACCGGATTTACCAGACAAAACAGGAACTGACCAAAGGTTACAGAGAATTGCTTGAGACTGACATCATAAAGGGAATAAGCAAAGGCTTGTGCGGCACGGTCTACACACAGGTAAGTGATGTGGAGGAAGAGGTGAACGGACTTCTGACCTATGACCGGGACCTGGTAAAAGTGGAGGAAGAGACTGTCAAAAAGCTGAATCAAAAAATCTATGAAGAATTTGAGCGCTGTACCCATACAGGGCAGTGAGGGAGGAAGGGATAGGCATGAGAGAGATTCTTATGGAGGTATACCGCCAGATAAAAGAACATGTGGATCAAGAACTGCTTCCGTTCTGGGAGGAACGGGGCGTTGATACCAGGTACGGAGGATACCTGGTATGCTGTGACAGCCAGGGTAAAGTCAATGAGGACGCGGACAAATACATTGTGACGCAGACCAGGATGATCTGGGCCTACTCCGCATATGCCAGAAAATATAAAAAAGAGGAGTATCTGGAGAAGGCCAGACAGGGGGTCCAATTCTTCATCCGGCATTTCTGGGATGCAGAGTTCGGCGGCTGGTTCTGGAAGACTGACTGCAGGGGAGAGGTTTTGGATAAGGGGAAGGTGGTATATGGACAGACCTTTGCCATCTATGCACTGTCGGAGTACACCCTGGCCAGCCAAGACTCTGTAGGACTTGACTATGCCTGCCGCACCTTTGACTTGCTGCAGAAGTTCTGTACGGATACGGCTAACGGCGGATACTACGAGAATCTGGAACAGGATTTTTCCCTGTCGGCGCCAGGATTTGCAGCAGGAGATTTGAAGTCCCTGGATATTCATATGCACACTATGGAGGCTTTTACCACCCTTTACGAATGTTTGGGACAGGAAATCCACAGGAGAAAGCTGGAAGAGGTCATCGATGTAATACTGACTAAGATGGTAAATACCGAGATTGGCTGCGGCTATAATCAGTTCGACATTCATTTTAACCGGAAACCGGCGATCAATATACGGAGGACCTGGAATGCGGAGCGGGAGACGGGGGAAGTGGTGGAGACACCTACAGACACCACCTCCTACGGCCATAACGTGGAACTGGCCTGGCTTTTGAATTATGCGGCGAAGATTCTTGGATATGAGACAGACCACTTCCTCCCTATCACACATAACCTGGTGGAACATGCCTTACGATACGGCTTTGACTATGAACGGGGCGGCGTCTACAGGGACGGACCCCACGAAGGCCAGGCCCTGGTAAAGGACAAGGAGTGGTGGCAGAACTGCGAAGTGCTGGTGGGTTTTTTGGATGCCTATCAGCAGGAGGGTGATACCCGTTATGCCCAGGCATTTGTAAAGACCTGGGAGTTTGACACCACTTATATGATTAACCATGGGGCTGGGGAGTGGAGGCAGCTGGTGAGATTCGACGGCTCCCCCATAGAGACCCAGCTGGGAAATCCATGGAAAGGGATGTATCATACAGGGCGGGCAATGCTGGAGACGCTGCTGCGCCTGGAGAGCATTCTGCAAATGGATAAGTCCGCAGGGAAAGAGGTGGATGGTATAAAATGACCAGAGAAGAAATAATCAGAAACATCAGGGAGAAGAAAGTAATTGCCATCGTTCGGGGATTTCATCCTAAGCAGTGCATACAGCTGGCAGAAGCTCTGTATGCAGGCGGCATCAATATGATAGAGGTAACTTTTGATCAGTCAGGGCCTGATACCTGGGGGGAAACCGTGGAAGCGATCCAGGCGATTTGGGAAAACTTCGGCGGCAGAGTGCTGCCGGGAGCGGGAACGGTGATGACGGTGGAGCAGGTAGATTTGGCAAAAAAGGCCGGCGCCGGTTATATTATATCACCGGACGCTAACCCGGAGGTCATCCGACATACCCGGGAGGCCGGACTGGTCTCCCTGCCGGGAGCCATGACCCCTACGGAAGCTGCAGGTGCACACCGGGCGGGTGCGGACATGATTAAGCTGTTTCCAATCGCCAACCTGGGGGCTGCCTATCTTAAGGCATTGAAAGCACCCCTCAAGCACATTGATTTCATGGCAGTTGGGGGCGTCTCCCCGGATAATATCCGGGAGTTCATCAAAGCCGGCGCAGTGGGCGCCGGGGTGGGAGGCATGCTGACCAGAAGGGAACTTGTGGAGGCAGGTGAGTTTACAAAAATAACAGCTTTGGCACGGCGCTATGTGGAAAATGCAAACGGTGTAATTTAGAATGAGCAGAGGAAGGGAAAGGGGGAGGCTAAAATGCCAAAGATGATTCATACGGTGGGCGGTCTGCTGTCGGTGGATGAGTTGGGGACAACACTGATGCACGAGCATATCCTGCAGGCCAATTGGTCCATGCGTATGTCCTTTAAAGATTGGTTTGACTACGATTCCTTCATAGAATGGGCATCCGAAGATGTAAAGCGTACCAGAGAAATCGGAGTGGAGACCCTGGTGGAACAGACCCCGGTGTGCCTGGGGCGGGACATCCATGCAATCAGGGATGTGGCAGAGAAAACCGGGATGCAGATCATAGCCAGTACTGGATTTTTCTATTCAGAAAACCAGTGGATGTTCCTGCGCTCAGAGGACAACTTTGTAAAATGGCTGATGAAAGACATAGAAGAGGGAATACAGGATACAGCTATTAAGCCGGGATTAATTAAGTGCGGTACTGATACTCCGGGGGTAACCGACCTGAACCGAATCCTGCTGAGAGCCCATGCAAAGGCGTCGAAACTCAGCGGTCTGCCCATAGCGACCCACAGCTGGTATCAGAATCGAAGCGGAATCAGCCAGATGCAGATTTTTGAGAAAGAGGGGCTGAATCCCAGAAAGGTGCTCATCGGACACTGCGGGGATACCAACGACCTCTCTTATCTGGAAGAACTGCTGCGAATGGGATGCTGGATTGGGCTTGACCGTTTCGGAGATGACGCCAAGAATCCGCTGGAGGAACGGGTAAATACCCTGGCAGAGCTGTGTGACCGGGGCTGGATTGGACAGCTCATGATTTCCCACGATTATGTAAGCTTTGTGGATCTGGGAACTTTTGAGTGGGAGACAAAGCGGCGTCAGGATCCGGATGACGCCAAATACAACAGCCGTTATATTCACCGATACGTCCTGCCAATGCTAAGGGAGCGGGGATTCGGGGATCGTGAAATTCATCAGCTTATGAGGGAGAATCCCAGAGCCTATTTTGCAGAAGATTAGATTTCCAAACATGCACAAGGGAGGAAGTACAGCATGAAAATAAAAGAAATCCACACCTATCTGGTACGTCCCAGATGGGGATTTGTAGAAATAGAGACAGACGACGGATATACCGGCTGGGGGGAACCCGTCATTGAGGGCAGGGCAGCCACAGTCAAGGCGTGTGTGGAGGAGATGAAGCCGTATCTTCTGGGTGAAGATCCGGGTAATATCGAGGATATCTGGACAAAGCTGTACAGGGCCGGATTCTATCGGGGCGGCCCTGTGATGATGAGTGCCATGGCAGGTATTGACCAGGCACTCTGGGATATCAAGGGAAAGAAGTTTAATGCACCGGTTTACGAGCTGCTGGGAGGGAAGTGCAGGGAAAAGATGCGCATGTATTCCTGGGTTGGGGGGGATCGGCCCAGTGATGTGGCGGCAGCGGCGAAAGAGCGCATGGACGCTGGCTTCACTGCGGTAAAGATGAACGCTACAGAGGAACTGCAGATCGTGGACAGCTATGACAAGATCGATGCGGTGCTGGAACGGGTAGCTTCCATCCGGGAGGCATGCGGAAAATACTTTGGCATTGCCATTGATTTTCATGGCCGCGTCCATAAACCCATGGCCAAAATACTGGCAAAGAAACTGGAAGAGTTCGCCCCCATGTTTATCGAAGAGCCGGTGCTCTGTGAGAACATGGAGGAGTTTAAAGAGATTGCCCGCATTGCCAATATCCCGATAGCCACAGGGGAGCGCCTGTTTACAAAATACGATTTCAGGCGTCTGTTAAATGCGGGGGGTGTGGACATCATCCAGCCTGACCTGTCCCATGCCGGGGGGATAACGGAAGTGAGGAAGATCGCAGCCATGGCGGAGGCCTATGATGTGGCCCTGGCCCCGCACTGCCCACTGGGACCAGTTGCCCTCAGCGCCTGTCTACAGGTAGATGCAGTCAGTTACAACGCATTTATCCAGGAACAGAGCATGGGGATCCACTACAATCAGGGGCATGGAGTTTTGGACTTCATTAAAAATCCCCAGGTCTATGCTTTTGAAAAGGGGTATGCCAAGTTCCCCCAGGGACCTGGACTGGGCATGGAAATAAACAAAGAATTGATGGCAGAGGAGAATAAAAATCCCCATGAGTGGAAGAATCCGGTGTGGAGGCACGAAGACGGCTCTATAGCGGAATGGTAATGGGGGGCGGGACGTGGCGATGAAAAAATATCTGATTACCATAGACGGCGGCACCACCAATACCAGGGTGGCGCTGTGGAAGGAAAATAAAGAATTTCTCTCTGCCGTGAAGTCGGAGGTGGGTGTAAAAGACACTGCCAGGGACGGAAACAATGCCAGACTGAAAAAGGCAGTAAAATCCATGCTGGAAGAAATCCTGGAGCGCAGCGGTGTTACTTATGAAGAGGTGTGGGCTGTCTGCGCCTGCGGAATGCTCACATCGAATGTGGGGCTTTGGGAAGTGCCCCATCTGACTGCGCCTGCCGGTTTGGAGGATTTTGCTCAGGGGATAAAAAAAATATTGATTCAAGATATCTGCCCATTACCCATCTTCTTTATTCCCGGAATGAAAAATTTTACTGGGGAAGTCAGTCTGGATAACCTGGAAAAAATGGACATCATGAGGGGGGAGGAGACAGAGACAGCAGCCTTAATGGAACTCTGCCCCCAGGGAGAAACCCTGTACGTACTGCCTGGATCCCATACAAAGTTTGTCACTGTAGATAGAAATCTTAAGATGACCGGCTGCCTGACCTCACTGGCAGGGGAACTGCTGGCTCTGCTGACCAGGGGCAGCATCCTTGCGGATGCTGTGAAACGGGAATTTGTCACGGGAGACTACAACCGGGAGATGCTTCTTGCAGGGGCAAGGCAGACCTGGGAGACAGGCCTGTCAAGGGCTGCCTTCCTGACACGGATCGTCGGCCAATTTGTCACAGCCAGCCAGCCGTCCTGCGCCAGCTTCCTGCTGGGAGCAGTAATGGCAGCAGACATCCAGGCTGTGAAAACAAGCAGGGCACTGACAGTGACAGAGGATATGAAAGTGGTGATAGCCGGGAAAGAGCCGCTGCGGGGGGCGCTGAAAGAATTGTTTATGGAGGATGGGACATTTAAGGAAGTTACCGTTTTTCAGGGAGATGAGGATGTTCTGCTGTCAGGGTATGGGATGTGCGTGATAGCAAAGAAAGCGGTGCTGCCCTCACTGCCCAAACCATAGCCAGGGGATTAAAAGCGTCTGTGCTGGAGAACCTCTTTTACAATCAGCCGTATAATGGTATACTGATGGCAGAACTTTATTTCTGTAGGAGGATAAATGGATCGAATATATGTTGTAGAGGACGATATCCGGCTGCGAGAGGAATTGCGGAGTATATTAGTGAAAAATGGTTATGATTGTATATGTGCGGATCGCTTTGAACATGTGACAGAAGATATTATAAAAGCGGCTCCGGATCTGGTTTTGCTGGATCTGAGCCTTCCAGTATATGATGGGTTTTATATCTGCCGCAGTCTCAGAGAGGTGTCAGATCTTCCGGTGATTGTAGTCACCAGCTCAAACAGTGATATGGATGAGCTGATGAGCCTGAATGTAGGGGCGGACGACTATATCACAAAGCCTTACAATATCCACATCCTGCTGGCCCATATTGCCGCAGTGCTGCAGCGTGTCCATGGGCGGAAAAACAGCCGGATACTGGTTCACAAAGGGCTGACTCTGGACATAGGCAAAAGTAGGGCTTCCAGCGGAGAAAAAAGTGTGGAGCTAACGAAAAATGAACTTGGCATTTTGAAACTGCTGATGGATCACAAAGGGACCATTGTGCCCAGAGAAGAGCTAATCCAGGAGTTGTGGGAGATGGAGGAGTTCGTGGAGGACAGTACACTGACCGTCAATATAAACCGCCTGAGGAAAAAGATTGGGGATCTTGGACTTCCGGACTATCTTTTGACAAAACGGGGACAGGGGTATCTGGTATGAGCTTTTTTCGCTATTGCAGGGACAGATGGCTTTCTGTCCTTATCTTTGTTTTTGTATTTGCTGCGGGGGGCGGCATTCTCTGGCTGATTGGCACCCCCTTTGCTGTAGCCTGTGTTGTGGAGGGATTCTACGCCGCAGGCTTTTTTCTGATTCTGCTTCAGGGCTTTCTTGCCAGAAAGGAGTTTTACGACAAACTTCTTGAGGCATCAGATAATCTGGAGGAAATCTCCTATCTATCAGAATTCCTGACCGAGCCTCACTTTCTGGAAGGGGCAATCCTGTACTGCATTCTGCAGAAGGATGAAAAATATTTGAATGACCGGATTGCGGCTTATCAAAGGGATTTGCAGGAGTACATGGATTATGTGGAGACGTGGGTACATGAGGTGAAGACCCCAATAGCAGTCTCCAGACTGATAATGGAAAATAACAGGAACGAGGTAACAAGAAGTCTCTCGGAGGAGATGGATAAGGTGGAAGGCTTTGTAAACCAGATGCTTTATTACAGCAAAAGCGGCAGTCTGCAGGATGACTATCAGATCCGCAGGGTCTCTCTCAGGACCCTTGTGGTAGAGGCGGTTAAGCACAATGCTAAGTATATGATTGCACAGCAGGTAGCGCCGAAGTTTGGGGATTTGGACTATGAGGTGCTCACAGACCCCAAATGGATGGACTTTGTGCTTGGGCAGATTATTTCCAATGGGGTAAAGTACCGAGCTGCGGAGCGCAGTTCGGAGATTGCATTTTCTGCTGTACAGACAGGAAGAACAGTGACCTTATCTATAGAAGATAATGGGATCGGAATTCCGGCAGAGGATTTGGGCAGGATCTTCAGAAAGGGATTTTCGGGCGTAAACGGAAGAAAATATGGAAAGTCTACGGGTATGGGGCTTTATCTGTGTGATACACTGTGCAGAAAGCTGGGGACTGATCTGTCTGTATCTTCCCGTGAAGAGGAGGGCTCTATCTTTGAGCTTAAGCTGACATTAGCTTCAGAGAAAGAAACAGGATTGGTGTAACATTTCAAAATTGTAATGCTGCTGTTAGGTAAGGACGTGGCAGCATATTGATCTCCATGCTACACTGGACCTATCAAATGATGGAGGTGTATGAAATGAATCCTGTGTTAAAAGTAGAGAATCTGCAGAAATTTTATAAAACAAAAGGCGCAGTTACGAAAGCCGTCAACAATATAAGCTTTGAAGTGGAACAGGGAGAATACATTGGGATTATGGGGGCTTCCGGAAGCGGAAAGACAACTCTTTTAAACTGTATTTCGACCATTGACAAGGCCACTGCGGGACAGATCCTGATTCAGGGGCAGGATGTCACAACGTTAAGTGATAATAAGCTGGCCCGTTTCAGAAGGGAACAGCTGGGATTTATCTTCCAGGACTTTAATCTTCTGGATACTTTAACAGGGAGAGACAATATCGCCCTGGCCCTGGCAATCAATGGTGTGAAACCCGGCCAAATATCACGGCTGATCGAACAGGTGGCCGATGACCTGGAGATTAAAGCCATCCTGGATAAATATCCATATGAGATGTCTGGGGGCCAGCAGCAGCGCGTTGCCTGTGCCCGGGCCATTGTGACCAAACCTTCCCTGATTCTTGCAGACGAACCTACGGGAGCTCTTGACTCAAAGTCAGCGGGAATGCTTATGGAGAGTCTGAGCATATTAAATGACAGAAAAAAAGCTACCATACTGATGGTGACTCACGATGCTTTTACTGCGAGCCACTGTAAGCGCATACTATTCATTAAAGATGGACAGATATTTAATGAACTGGTGCGGGGTGAGAAAAGCAGGAAGAAATTTTTTGATGAAATTATGCAGGTAATTTCTTTCTTAGGAGGTGATAACAATTATGCTTTCTAATAGAAAGAGGTGTAAAAGCCAATCCTCCTTACATGGATTCTTCCGGAAGCTGTCTTCTAAGAATGTAAAAAAATCTGCGAAGGATTACTTTATCTATTTTTTTACACTGATGCTCTCTGTCTGTCTGTTTTACAGTTTTAATTCTATCAGTACGCAGTTTGCCTCTCTGGGGCTTGAAGATCCCTTAAGCTATCTTGCATTTTCCTCCACCGTACTGACCGTATTTTCAGTGTTGGTATGTATTATTATGGGAGCGCTGGTGGTTTATGCCAACCGATTCTTGCTGAGACGCAGAAAGAGGGAGATGGGAACATATGCAGTGCTTGGACTGGAACGGAGAGATCTGAACCGGCTTCTTATGAGGGAAACCCTGCAGATAGGAGTGCTTTCACTGCTTTCGGGGATAGCCCTGGGAATATTTGCTGCCCAGCTTCTTTCTCTGGCAACTGCCCGTCTGATCGGAATCAGCCTGGCGAATTACCATTTTATGATCTCTGGGAAGGCAATTATATTAAGCATTCTTTTCTTTGGAGTTCTATTTTTCTTTGTCCATCTGTTCAATGTGAGGGAACTTAAGAAAATGACTCTTCTGGAAATGCTCCATGCAGGAAAGAGGAATGAGACAGTAGGTGAGGGAAAAAGCGGCTTTTCCGTATTGCTGGGTATTATCTCTGTCTTATTTATTCTGGGGGGATATGGAATTGTGTTTGTAATGTCCGAAAAGGATACCTTTAGAGCTTTGGCTCTGGGCGGACTGCTGTTAATTGTCGGCACGGTATGCTTCTTTAGGGCGGCACTCACAATATCTACAGGCTTAATGAAGAAAAATAAGCGGCGTTACTACCGCGGCATTCGTATATTCACAACAAGCCAGTTTTCCTCCAGGCTTAAAACGGAAGGGAGCTCTCTGGCAATGACAGCTGTTCTTCTGTTCCTGTCGTTTTCCCTGACAATATTAGGGCCGGGACTGGGGAAGTTTGTCATGAATGGGATAGAAAATGCAGTGCCCTATGACGGAACTATTTTTTACGCTCCAATGGCAGGGAATAAAGAGGCTGGGGACGATCCTCTGGGATACTTGAGCCAGTCGGGATTCCACATAGATGAGTTTTCGGACGAGTATGCAGACTTCTGGACTTATAAGTCATCCGAAGCTACAGCAGGATTCCTGACAGGAAAAGAAGGCGGTGAATCAGATAAGATTCCCCTTACCGTCCTGGGATTAGAAGACTATAACCGCTTGCTTGCTCTGCAGAACCAGCCCCCGGTTCAGCTGGCAGAAGGGGAATACGCTGTAAGCTATGCTTTTCCGGCCATGGAAGAGGTCCTAAAAGCCTTTCAACAGGAACCCCAGCCGTTGAAGCTTGGGGACAGTACCCTGACACTGGCCGAGGACGGAATATTTCATTACGGCTGGGAGAACACTAACATATTAGCCGAGCAGGGAACACTGATTGTCCCCCAGTCATTGGCTGAGAGCCTTACCCCTCAGAGATGGTTTTTGAACTTTAATTTTACCCGGGAAGGGGATGACCTGAATCTTAAGCTGCATGACCGCTGGGTGGACGCCGGCCTGAACGGGTATGTAATGTGGCCCCGGGAGGAAGTACTGGTGTCATTGAGCTCTGACAATCTTCTTGTGACATATCTGGGTATTTACCTAGGTATTACATTTTTGATTACCTCCGGCGCGGTTTTGGCACTCCGCCAGTTATCCCAGTCTTCCGATAATACGGAACGGTACGGGATTCTTAAGAAGCTGGGCGTATCTAAAAGGGACATGAGACGGTCGTTAAGGAAGCAGCTCAGAGTATATTTCGGGCTTCCGCTGGTCCTTGCAGTCCTCCATTCTGCAGTGACTGTATTAGCCATCTTCCGGTATTTTGAAGGGTTGCAGCTAACGGTAATGGTTTCGGTCATTGGGTTTGGGGCGCTGGTAATTTTATCGGTTTATGGGGTATACTTTATTGCAACCTATTTGGGGAGCAGACGTATCCTGGAACTTTAAAAAAAATAATTCTAAATGCTGCAACTATGGGGAGGCATTCAGAAATTTTTCCGGCCGCTGCTATTGTATGGCAGCGGCCGGAAGTAGGTTCACTTATGCAGATTCAGAAACCGCCCGGTAACCGGCTTTTAATACTGCAATGTTAGATTCATTATTTTTTATTTTTGCCAGATACCCGCAAAGCCCTTTCTCCACATCTTCCAGCGTCAAAAGATCGTCAGCTGCGGCTATTGCAGCCCCAAGTGCACAGAGGTTGGCGCTTCTTGCGTTCTTAAAATGAGCAGCAATATCGTTTGCCGGAACGGAGTATATCTTTACATTGGCAGACTCCGGTATTGTTTTTACTATGGAACTGTTTATAATGATACTTCCCCCCGGCTTTACGCTGGACATAAATTTATGCAAAGCAGGTTCGTTCATGGCAATTAAAACGTCAGGGGTTTTGGGAAATGGACTGGCCACCTCCTCGTCCCCCAGCTTGACCGTACAGTTGGCAGTGCCACCGCGCATTTCAGAGCCGTAGGAGGGAATCCATGTGACGTCCAGATCTTTTGCAGCTCCGGAATAAGCCAGGATCATACCGGCGGTTAAAACACCCTGCCCGCCGAATCCTGCAAATACAAATTCTTTCGTCATGATGCAGCACCTCCTGTCTTAATCTCTCCGATGGGATAGACGGCCATTACCTCAGAGGCAATGCGATCTACAGCAGTTACCGGGTCCATATGCCAGTTAGTGGGACAGGGAGATAAAATCTCTACACAGCTGTACCCGGCTCCGGATATCTGTGTTTCAAAGGCCCTGCGGATATACTGTTTGGTTTTCAGTATACTCTTGGCATCATGGACGCTCCCCCGGGCCAGATAAGCGGTGGATGGAATCGGACGCAGATGATCCATAATATCTACGGGCATACCGTTAAACGCAGCGGTCTTCCCGTTGACTGTGGTTGCGGTCTTCTGCCCGATCAGGGTGGTTGGGGATGCCTGTCCGCCGGTCATGCCGAATACGCCGTTATTTACAATAATTGCAGTTATTTTTTCATTGCGCTGGGCGGCATACACTGTCTCGGAAAATCCGATGGAGATGGCGTCACCGTCTCCCTGATAGGTAAACACAAGCTTGTCGGGACGGCAGCGTTTGATGCCGGAAGCGCCGGCGCCCGCCCGTCCATGGGGGCAGCCCAGCCGGTCTACCTTCAGTGTATTGTTCAGGAGACATGCACATCCAACCGCAAGGGCGCAGATGGCATCCTGCTGTTTTATGCCCATCTCATCCAGTACCTCTGCAATCAGCCGGATAATAATACCATGGCCGCAGCCGGGACAAAAACTGCTTGTACCGGAAATAAGTGCAGGAATATTTTTTGTCATATCAGTATACCTCCTTTGTACCGTTCAGTATTGCTTTGACATTTTCAATGATGTCTTCGCTTGCGGCGATCTCTCTGCCTGTAGGCATAGCATATACAGGGGTAGTTCCGTGAGAGGCAAGGTATACGTCTTCTATCATCTGCGGGATGGGAATCATCTCTACAGACAGATAGCCTTTTACTTTTCCGTTGTATTTTTGGAATGCTTTTACGGGGAAGGGCCATACAGTCATAGGCCGGATCAAACCCAGCTTCAGACCAGCGCTTCGCGCCATCTTAACCGCTTCTTTGCAGATACGGGAGCTGATTCCGTAGGACACAAGCAGTACTTCTGCGTCTTCCGCCTGAACCTCTTCCCATAGCTGCTCCTTTTCTTTCATCTCATTATAACGGCTGCAGATATGAGGAACGTACTCTTCATAGGCAAAGTCGGTATACATGCGGTCGGTCATCTTCCGTCCCATAGGGGGGCGGTCTCCGTCCATACCCAGAGCCCAGTCAAATCGATCCCGTTTGGGATACTGCTGTTCGGGAAGCTCCACGGAACCGCACATCTGACCGATGGAGGCATCGGACAATACAATGACAGGGGTGCGGTATTTTTCAGCGGTCTCAAAGGCCTTTACGACAAAATCTGCATTTTCCTGAATGGAGGATGGAGCATAAACCGGAATAAAATATCCTCCATGCCCGCCGCCTTTGGTAGTCTGGAAATAGTCCCCCTGACCTACGGTTACATCTCCAAGCCCGATGCCGAAACGGGCCACGTCCACAATAACTGCTGGAAGTTCAATGGAAGCGAGATAGGAGATTCCTTCCTGCTTCAGTGAAAATCCAGGTCCTGAGGAGCTGGTCATAACTCTCTGACCGGTGGCGGCGCCTCCGATAATCATATTGATGCCGGCAAGCTCAGATTCTGTCTGGACGAATTCGCCCCCTGCTTCCGGCAGTCTCCATGATAAGTACTCCAATATCTCTGACTGCGGAGTGATAGGATAACCCGCAAATAACCGGCATCCGGCGCGGACTGCTGCCTCCGCAAGGGCATTATTTCCCTTCATTAGCTGCTTCATAGTTATCCCACCTCCCTAAAACTAAATACGTAATCCGGACATACTGTGTAGCACATACCGCAGCCTATACACTTCTCTGTCTCAATATCCACCATGTGATATCCGTTGGCATTGGTCTCTTCAGAGAAAAAAAGTGCGTTTTGTCTGCAGGCTCTGATGCAGTACCCGCAGGACTTACAGATCTGCGGATGTAACATAATTGTGCTCATTGGTATACCCCCTTTCTTTTCTTTACAATTTTGTACTTGTTTGTTGATTGTAAACCAGAAAGGGTTCTGTACTGGAGAATGGCGTTATGTAATTTTTAACATTAGTATGTGTAGTATCTATAAAATTGTCAATAGAATTTAACAAAAAAAATAATGTTTGGATAATATTGACGAAATATTTAATGAAAAATTGTTAAATAGCAACTCTACTTAATCCGTCTGTGTGTCCCAGCACCAGTGATTCAGCACGGCCTTTTCCAGAGCTGGTATGTCTTTGCGTTTGATGGCTGAGAGTACGGCCCTGTGCCCTTCGTTGGAGCGGCGGAAGGTTTCGTACATATCAGAAGCCTGGGAAATGTTAAATGTATGTCTGGGAAACTGACGCTTGATGGACGCAATGACTTCAATTAATGTCTGATTATTTGTTTTATTTATGCAGTAGGCGTGAAACTCTTCCTGCTGTTCCACATAGTGGGGATAGTCATTCAGGTTGATGGCTGTGTCCATCAGATCGATCATATTTGACATTATCACATAGTCATAATCATTCAGAACAGGCAGCACCTGACGGATGGCATAAGTCTCCAGGCAGGCGATGACGGAGTATGCGTTCACTTCTTCCGCATGGTTGTGTTTTTTAACGAAAAACCCTTTACGGGGAACATTGTCCAGCACACGATCGGCTGCCAAAAGGAGCAGTGCTTCTCTGATAGGCGTGCGGCTGGTGCCAATCTCATTGATAAGCCCTGCCTCATCGATCTTTTCCCCTTCCGCTAATTCCCCCAGTTTTATTTTCTCAATAATGTACTCGTAGACCTGATCTACGAGGGATTTCACTTTTGCCATGATACACCTCAACACTTAGATTTATTTGCCGGCTACATTAACAGACGGCTTACTTTGGGCTCCTTCCGCGAGGCCCATGATATTTCCAATTATATCATATACTGTATAAAAGTAAAATATATTTTGTGCAATATATGCGCGAAATATAATATATAATATTTTATGATAAAATATATTGATATCGGTATAAAATATTGGTATTGTGTATTTAGTACTTGTTTGTTGCTTGGAATATATAAATATTGTGCACTTTATACAACTGCTGAAAGGAGATGATTAATTAAAGTGCAGTGTGATGTTTTAGTGAGAGCAAAACCTATTATTTGAGGAAGGAGAAACCTATATGGAAACTCAAATTAGTAAATTTAAATTATATGCAACTTTATTTGCACTTGGAGTTGCGGGTGGCTCTATCTTTATTATTCCGTATATTAAATTTGTATTTTATGATTTGCAGCTGCAGGTAACCGGCATGACGAATACCCAATCAGCACTTTTGATGACTGTGTTTTCCGTGGCATCACTGGTTTTTGATGTTCCCTGCGGTATGATCTGCGATAAGATTGACTCTAAAAAAGGACTAGTCTTCGCGCTTCTCGCCACCACGGCGGTTACACTGCTCTATGCATTTGCAAGCACACATTATGTTGTTTCCCTCTTAATCTGGATCATATTGGCGTTTTTAACCATGGGTATCTACTGGCCCATTTTTTCTAAAGTGCTGAATATTATCGGGAATAAGACCGGCACAGCAGGCCGCTCCGGGTCTTCCTTTGGCTGGTACTATGCCTTCAACGGCATCAGCGCTGCAGTGCTGGAGGCATTGGCTCTGTGGGTTTCCACAAGATTCGAAGATCCTGTCATGAGCTTCCGCATGGCCATTCTGGTAGCGGCAGGCTCCACCATCCTGGCCACTGTACTGATTATTTTCTTATTTGACAGTGAGCTGACAGCTCCGGAAGCGGTTCAGGCTGAGACAGAGAAAAAGCACAGCGGCATAGAACTGAATCAGCTTACGGAGGTACTAAGAAATCCCAGTGTCTGGATGATGATGATAATCTGTATGATTGCCTACTGTATGTACAGCATGATGTCCTACTTTACCCCGTTTTTAACTGCAGTAGTGGGGGTGTCCCCGGAAGCTTCCGGAGTGTTTGCCATCATTCGAACTTACATATTCCTGATCCTGGCGCTGGTGGGCGGTCTGATCGCGGACAAAGTGTTTAAGGGCACGACCAAATGGATTATGCTGGTATTTTTTGTGACGGCTGTCATCATCGGGGGACTCTTTATTATGCCTCATAATGCCAATGTGATGCTCATCAGCATCTATACCCTGATTCCTGCAGCATTGGTGCAGATGTCTTATCCCATCAAGTACTCTGTGATAGGAGAAATCGGTGTAAAGCAGCACCTTTTAGGGACCGCTACCGGCCTGGCGGCTCTGGCGGGGGCGCTGCCGGATCTGGTGCTTGGTCCATTTATCGGCAGCATGCTGGACACCAGGGGAAATGATGCTTATTATATTCTCTTTGGGATTCTCATTGTACTTCTTTTGACAGGCTGCTTCTGCTGCTGGCGCATCGTCCGGAAGCAAAAGGCCGCAAAACTGGCATAGAGACAATTGTTTTGCAGGAGGTGGTTTATGATTGACAAAGTAACAACGCTTATGGCAGCGGTGGATACCATCCATTCCGGCAATACCATAATGGTAGGAGGATTTACTATTTCAGGCTGTCCCCTGGGACTGCTGAAGGAATTATCAAGACGCCCCATAAGTAATCTCACCACAATTTCGGAAGACATAGGCTTTGCAAATACAGCATCCTTCCCCGCAGAGGCGATCCGAGAACTTTTTACCGGCGGGAGGATCCGAAAGGTATGTGCCTCCTTTATCGGGGCTAATCCTTTTGTAAATGAGCTCATTCAAAAGGGAGAACTGGAATATGAACTGATCCCCCAGGGTACCCTGGCGGAGCGCATTCGGGCCGGGGGTTCCGGGATCGCCGGATTCTATACGCCAACGGGAATCGGCACCATCGCTGAAAAAGGGAAGGAGAAAAAAGTAATCAATGGGAAGGAGTTCCTGCTGGAACTGCCTCTCCGGGCAGATGTGGCTCTGGTTAAGGCCTATAAGGCAGATCCCATGGGCAACGCCGTGTTCAAGTATTCTTCAATGAACTTTAATCCGCTTATGGCAATGGCTGCGGATAAGGTTATTTTGGAGGTAGAAAAACTAGTGGAGATCGGTGAAATCAACCCGGAATTGGTGCAGCTGCCTGGTATTTTTGTAGATCAGGTGATCCTGTCGGAGAGGAGGGCTGCAGATGTACAAAAAACGTGAGATCATTGCCCTTAATATTGCCAATATGCTGCACGATGGTGATTTTGTGAACCTGGGAGTGGGAATGCCTACCCTGGTAGGGCGCTATATCCCCAGAGACATTACCGTATGGCTGCACGGGGAAAATGGCTGTGTGGGGCAGGACGCCACCATCACCGGAACCCAGGAGGAGATGCAGCGCTGGAAAGCGGAGCACGGAGGCGAGGACAGTGACTGGAAAACCGGACACAGAGATTTGATCAACGCCAGCTGTGAGTATGTAACACTCCTTCCGGGAGGCTGCTGCTTTGACAGCTCCATAGCTTTTGCAATGGCAAGAGGGGGCCATTTGGATGCCACAGTCCTGGGCGGCTTACAAGTGGACGAAGAGGGAAATCTGGCCAACTGGATGGTTCCCGGCAAGCGGGTTCCTGGCATGGGCGGCGCCATGGATTTGGTATGCAGTGCCAAAAAGGTAATCATTGCCATGGAACACTGCACAAAGGACGGAGAGCCTAAACTTTTGAAAAGATGTACTATGCCCCTGACTGCAGTAGCCTGTGTGGACGTTGTGGTGACAGAATTCTGCATCCTGGAGCGCCGTGGCGGGCAATTTGTGGTGACGGCCATGAACCCGGAGATTGATAGAGAGGAACTGATAAAGATAACAGAAATGGAGCTGGTTTTTGATAAAAGGCTTCATGTGATGGAGATGCCCGCAGATTAGAAGTTTACAGAGAAGAGGAATACGATGGTAATTGATGGAATCATGTCGGTAATCAACAAATACATCGAACTTGGTGATTTCCTCTGGGAAATTCCTATGCTTATATTTCTTACTATAATTGCCCTAATGTATACCGTAGGGACCAGAGGCTTCCAGTTCCGCTATTTTGGGCACAGCATAAACTCTACATTGGGACAGCAGATTCGGGGTACGGCGGCCGGGACAACACAAAAAGGAATATCCTCCTTCCAGGCCCTGTGTATGGCCCTATGCAACACATTAGGGGTTGGCAACATCGCAGGAGTAGCCGTATCCATTGCCCTCGGCGGGCCTGGAGCAGTTTTCTGGCTCTGGCTTGCAGGAATATTGGGACTGATTATCAAATACGGAGAAATAGCGCTGGGTGTAAAATACCGGGAGGTAGATCCGGAGACAGGTATGTACCGGGGCGGCTTAATGTGGTATGTGGAGAAGGGACTGGGCAGGAGGTTTAAATGGCTGGCGGTGTTCTACGCGGCTACCTATGTAGTTTCTAATCTCAATGCGCCCGCAGTACAAGTGAATACCATTGCTTCTTCGGTGACTACGTGTTTTACTCATGTTCCTCCCATGCTGGTTGGCGTAATCGCTTCCGGGTTAATGGGAACGGTATTGTTAGGCGGCTTAAAACGTATCAGTAAGGTGGCAGAACGGATTGTCCCTTTTATGTCAGTGGCCTATATGGCCATTGTAGTGATTATTCTGCTGATGAATTTTACCAAAATTCCTTACATATTTGAACTTATTTTTAAGTATGCAGTGACCGACGCAAAGGCAGCCGCCGGCGGGTTTGGAGGCGCTACGGTGTCAATGGCCGCCAGGTATGGCTTTGCCCGGGGATTTTATTCTAATGGGGCAGGGATGGGCGATACGGCATTTTCTCATGCTTCCAGCGATGTGGATCATCCGGCCAAGCAGGGCATGTGGGGCATCAGCGAGGTGCTCATAGATACCATTATCTGTACCTGCACAGCGTTTGCAATCTTAATTACAGGAAGCTGGGAGAGCGGCGAAAGCGGCGCTGCCCTCACTACCCAGGCCATATCCAGGGGATTAAAAGCCCCTGTGCTGGCGAACCTCTTTGTCATGGCAGCAGTCATCTTTTTTGCCCTTACCACAGCAGTCATGTGCGCTTATTATGGGGAGATCTGTCTTCGTTATTTTACAAAGAGTAAAATTGCTTCTAATGTATACCGCCTTCTGATCTGCCTGATGGCTGTTTTTTCCACCAATCCTGTATTTGTGGAACGCGTGGATATCCTTTGGCGGGTGGGAGACAGCAATGTGGCAATTCTTATTATGCTAAGTTTGGTGGTCCTGGTACTTCTTCGAAAGGATGTGTATGCCATAACGAGGGATTATGAAAGTAAATATTTAAAAGGAAAGAAGCAGTAAGATATATGCCTGCAGCAAAACGATGAGCGAGAGGAAAGGAGAATATATTATGAAACCATATGCAATCGTAGAATGGAACGATACAAAATCAGAGGCAAAGGGATGGCTGTGTGTATACAACCTGGTAGAACATTATTCAGGGGGCGGTGTCCGTATGCATCCCTCTGTAACGAAAGAGGAAGTTATCCGCCTGGCTAAGATGATGGCCTACAAATACAATGCCGCCGGTGCCGACGACTGCGGAGGAATGAAAGCTGGGATTGTATACGACAGCAAAGCACCGGATGCCTATGAGGTACTGAAACGGTTTATACAGGCCATCCGCCCTTATGTGGATCTCGGCCTTGGGATCGGGGCTGACCTGGGAACCAAAGGACCTGACTTTTATAGGATCTTTGAAGAACTGGGGATGCGGGTACCGGCTACTAAGACCCATTGTGAGGACCCGGTCTGCATCAAAGGTCGTGAGCAGATTCCCATACTGGTGGATGCCATGATTGACGGGTTCACGTTAAACGATGCCATGACAGGCTATGGAGTAGCCTTTGCTGCGGATGAGGCATGGAAAATCCGGCACCAGGAAGCCGGCGGTGCCCGTGTGGTAATACAGGGCTTTGGCTGCGTAGGTGCCAGCTGTGCTTCGAAAATGAAGCAATTGGGATATACAGTGATAGGAATTGCAGACGCTCAGAATCTGGTGGTCTGCGAAGAGGGGCTTGATGTAGCCGAATTAATTGCCCACAAGAACCAGTACGGCGAGATGGATCCTGCGTATTTCCCAGAGACCTACGCTGTCCGCCCCAATACAGACTGGCTGGATATAGACTGTGATATTCTGATTCCGGCAGCCCTTGAGGATGTAATCAACGCAGGCAACCCGGATAAACTGGGGGACAAACTGCTGGTAGAGGGGGCCAACATCCCGGTATCTGCTGAAGCAGATGAAGTACTCCGCAAAAGAAATGTGGACATGGTTCCGGACTTCATAGCGAATGTGGGTGCCATCCGATTCTTTTCCCGCTGCCGGCGCTGTCAGATAGAATTCACAGCGGAGGGTGCCATCCGGGACATTGAGGAGGGCGTTCGTGATAACGTGAGGATGCTGTTTGCAGAAAAAGATAATACCGGAAGATACATCCGGGATATAGCCTACGAAAGGTTTGAGCCCACAATACAGACAGAATTTGAATTCACATCAAATCGCTGAGAATGCAGTGATCGCAGTTAGTTATAAGTGGCTGACCGGTGAAATCCCGGCCAGCCGCTTATTTCTGTGCTATGCCATAGAGCATAAAATCAATGGTTTTAGACAGCTTTTCTTCATGAGCGATCATTATGTTTTCCAAATCTCCCCCGGGAATGGTTTCGCTGCTGAAGTAGCCATTAAACATTTCCTGAATAATCTCATAATATTCTAATGCCTCCTCTTGTGTCACACCGTCCCGCAAAGTGATTTCTGTAAGCACCGTCCGATAAAGATTCCGGTTCAACTGGTTAAATTCCTTTTTGGATTCTGCTATGGCATCGGCCAATTCTGGCTGTGGCTGCAGCAATGCCTCAAAAAATATGCGGGCACAACTGGGATGCTCCAAAAAATACTGAAACCGGAGTTCCAGATATCTTCTTAGATCACCTTTAATATTCTGTTCTTTTAAGAAGGCGGTTACATCTGAAAAACACTTTGATACACACGCCAGATAAAGCTCATCCTTTCCCTTAAAGTTATGATAGAATAACCCTTTTGAAATTCCATGGTTATAGCAGACCCCATTAAGGGTGAAGCCCGCATACCCTTTCGTACCGAATTCCTGGATGCCTGCCTCAATAATTTTCTTCTTTGTCAGTTCTGTTCTTTCCTTTTGCTTCATCTGCTTCACCTCTAAAAATAGATTAAACTACTATACAATAGTAAATAGTATAAATAGTAAAAAACATATAGTCAATAAGCGAATTCCTGCGGCCCCTTTTCCCTGTGATTATTGACTAATGTTTATATCTGTGATAATCTATTTATAGACTGATTGGTCTATAAAATAAAGTGAGAGAGTATATACTATGTCTTATGTGTTAAGGTTTTTGACAGTTATTGTATTTGCAAAGCTGATTTGCAAGCTTGTTTCAAAGATTAGGCTGCCCTCCATTTTGGGCTGGCTCATTACCGGTATGATTTTCGGTCCTCATGCGCTGGATCTGCTCAATGAAAGCATATTAAATACCACGTGGTATCAGTCCATGGTACATATCCTGGAATGTGCAGTAGGTTTAATGATCGGTACGGAACTGGTCTGGAAAAAAATTAAAAAATCTGGAAAAGCAATTGTACTTACCACGTTTACACAGTCCATTGGTACGTTTTTGTTCGTCTCCCTCATATTCGGAGCCGTATTTTACTTCTCGGATATTCCGCTGTATCTGTCTTTTATCTTTGGAGGGATTGCCTTGGCTACAGCCCCGGCCCCCGCACTTTCCATTGTCAGGGAATTTAAGACAAAAGGCCCGGTTACCAGTACTCTAATTCCTATGGCCGCATTAGATGATATCATCGGCTGCATTGTGTTTTTTACAACCATCGCTGTTATTGCAGGAAATCTGTCAGCAGGGAAACTTCCATCCTATATGGTTGCACTAGTGGTTATCCTTCCCCTTGTTATAGGATTAGCTGTGGGACTAAACACGGGATTTTTAATAAAAAGGGAAAACAATCCATATAAGTCATTTATCTTAATGCTTCTGGGCATTCTGGCGGCGTCTGCTTTGGGGTTTATTGTTAACCGCCGGGTGCTGCCTGAGCCGGTACTGAACTTTATGCTGATTGGGATGGCTTTTTCAGCTGCATTTTCAAACATAATACAAGAAGAGAAACTGGAAAAACTAATGAAGATGTTTAACCCCCTGCTCAGCTTTTCTATGGTTGTAGTGATTCTCAATCTGGGAGCGCCTTTGGATTACCATTTGATGTTAGGCGCAGGAGCCTTTACTGCTATTTATATTGCGTCACGGGCTGCAGGAAAATATTTTGGAGCATATTTTGGAGCAGCCATTACAAAGTCACCAAAGACAGTAAAAAGATATTTGGGTTTTACACTGCTGCCTCATTCCGGTGTATCTTTAGTTTTTACCGGAATTGCAGTTTCTGTATTGAACGGTCCGGCGCCGGAATGTACAAAAATCATACAGGGCACGATCGCGGCCGCCGCTGTGATCAACGAAATTATTGCTGTAATTATGGCGAAAAAAGGCTTTGAATGGGCTGGTGAGTTTAAAAAGGACCTTGAAAATAAAAAAATACTTACTAAACTTTAGAGAGAAAGTTTAAACATAATTGCCAATTGATTTCTTTTTGGACAGGATTTATAATACAAAATATACAACGTGTGCGAGCACAAGACAAGGAGAAATATGAAGGTAACTATTAAAAAAATTGCAGAGGTAGCAAATGTGTCCCGGGGGACGGTAGATCGTGCCCTGAACCATCGGCCTGGTATCAATGCGGAGGTAGCTCAGAAAATTCTGAAAATTGCAGATGAACTGGGATATCAGCCGGATCCGGCGGCAAAAGCATTGGCGGCCAGGCGGTATGTGCCAAAAAAGATAGGTGTTCTCCTTTGCTCTGAAGGGAACCCGTTTTTCCTTAAGGTCATTGAGGGAGTGAATCATGCATTGGAAGAGCTGCAGCACTTCGGTATTGAAAGCATTCAGGTGAACATCAAAGGCTTTGATTCACAGGTACAGATTCAGAAGATTGAGGAACTGGTAGGCCAGGGGATTAATGGTCTGGTTCTCACGCCGATTAACTCTGAGGAAGTAGCAGAGAAACTGCGGGAACTGCAGCAGCAGGGAATAGAGGTAGTAACTGTCAATACGGATATTCCCAATGTGCGCAAGTTAGCTTATGTGGGCTGTGATTACCTGGCAAGCGGTCAGGTGGCGGGAGAGTTGATGGGAATGATGAGCAACGGCTTAAAGGAACAGATAGCCATTGTAATCGGATCCAGACAGATATTGGCTCAGGACATACGCCTGAAGGGTATTAAGGATACCCTGAAGTCGGATTTCCCTAATGTATCTGTAAAAGCTGTTCTGGAGAACAACGATGATGATGAGAGATCCTATGAACTGGTGAAAGCACTTCTGGAGGAATCTTCCGATATTACCAGGCTATGCTTTGCAGCAGCCGGTGTGGCAGGAGGACTCCGTGCTTTGAAGGAATTGCAGCTTGAGCGCAAGATTAAGGTAATCACCTATGACCTGACAGATATTGTAAGGGAAAACATTGAGAAAGGTCTGATATCTGCTACTGTATGCCAGGAGCCGTTCCGGCAGGGCTACAATGGCGTGGAGATTATGGGAAAGTATCTGCTGTACGGGCAGAAGCCGGAAAAAAGTGTAGTACATACCCATGTTTTCATTTCAACAAAATATAATCTGTAAATAAGCAGATAGTGATTAAAAATTCTCTTTACTGTTTTAAAAATGGTAAAGAGAAAAAAATGGCGCTGACCGTGTTCGCACACAGTCAAAAACAATCATACAAGTTAAGCGGAGGAAAAATATGAAAACTAAAAGTGCGGGAAACGCAGATACCCATGGATTCTGGAAGCGGATGACTTCCAGAGCGGAGTTCAGTGTATTGATTGGACTTCTGGTACTGATAATAGGTATGAGCTTTGCAAGCCCGGTCTTTATGACCTTTAACAACATTTTCAATGTACTGAGCCAGATTTCCAGATATGGAATTATATCCGTTGGGATGGCCCTGATTATTATCACCGGCGGAATTGATTTGTCTGTGGGATATGCAGTGGGGCTCTGTGCTACCATGGCAGCCTATCTGACAACCAATGCAGGCCTGCCCTGGCCTGCAGTGCTGATATTAATTTTACTTCTGGGAGCAGTTATCGGTATGGTAAACGGACTGTTGGTGACCAGGCTTGCCCTTCCCGCATTCATCGTAACTCTTGCAGCCGGTAAGATTATCTCGGGATGCACCATGCTTCTGACCAGCGGACGCCCCATTGATTTTGATTCTCCTTTGGCTGTATTGGGAAGCGGGTATGTAGGTCCTGTGCCTATGTGTGTAATACTCATGTTTCTGATTATTATTCTGGGAACAATTTTTGCACAGTGCACACAGCCGGGGCGGAATATATATGCCATCGGCAACAATCCCAGAGCAGCGGCCCTGTCCGGGATTAAGGTAAAGAAAATGACCTGTCTGGTTTATGTCATTCAAAGTGTGCTCTGCGCTTTCTGCGGGATTGTAGTTGCGGGAAATCTTTACAGCGCCGATGCTACGCTGGGGACCGGATATGACATTGATACCATCGCGGCCGTTGTTATTGGAGGGGTTTCCATGACAGGCGGTGAGGGAACTATATGGGGAGCATTAATCGGAGCGTCTATCATGGGTGTGCTGAAAAATGCATTTGTGTTACTGAGTGTATCATCCTACTGGCAGTCCATCGTGATTGGTCTCGTAATCATCTTTGCGGTCACCATCGATAGAATCAGGGCCAACCGGAAAGCTGTCTGAGGAGTACATATAAATTAAATGGAGAAAGGTAAAGGAGGAAGCAACATGAGAAAAAATTGGAAAAGATTTACAGGGGTATTTTTAGCAGCATCATTGGCAGTCTGTTCTATGGCTGCATGCGGGGAGAAAAAGGAGGAAGCTCCGAAGGAGGATACCGCAGAAGAAGCCTCCGCTGACACAGACAAAGGGGAGGCTGCCGGTGATGTGAAGCCTATGGGCGATATTCCGGAAGGCTTTAACTACGACCCGCTGCCAAACAGTGAGGGCAAAGAGATTAAGATTGCAACGCTTACCGTTTCCAACAACCCATTCTGGAACACAGTAGTAGAAGGTATTGATGCGGCAAAAGAATTCCTGGCGGATCAGAACGTAACGGTGGACGTGATTGAATTTGATGATTTTGACGGACAGGCTTTCGCAGAGGCAATTGATACCTGCGTGGTAAAGGGATACGACGCCATTACAACTGTAGGTGTGGCTGACACCATTGTTCCCGCTATTGACAAGGCAACCAAAGCAGGAATTCCGGTATATACCTTTAACTCTGATACAGAGAAGGAATCCACACGTACTGCTTTTGTAGGGCAGGACCTCTATGCCGCAGGCGGCGAGATTGCCAAGAAACTGGCTGAGCTGACGGAAGATTCCGGAAAGATAGGCGTTATCACTGGTTACTATAATGTAAATGCCCATGAACTCCGCCGTCAGGGATTTGAGAATGAGATTAAAAACCACAGTGGAATGGAAATCGTAGGTTCTGTGGAAAATCACGACTCCGGGGACGAGGCTTATACAGCAACCAAAGACTTTATCACTGCAAATCCAGACTTAAAAGGTATCGTTGTAACCGCAGGGGGGCCTCAGGGCGCAGCCAAAGCAATTGAAGAACTGAATCTGACCGATCAGGTACAGCTGGTATGCTTTGACACAACAGATGAGATCGTGAGCTATCTGGAAAAAGGTGTAATTAAAGCTACGATTACCCAGGATCCATTCGGACAGGGATGCGACCCCATTATCCTGGCCTACAATGAGATTGTTTCAGGTAAAGCGGATGTGACGGGTACGGCCTATACAAAGATGGATATCTATACACCGGACAACGTGGGAGAACTGGCAAAATAGATTGATTTTGCAGCTTTACCGCTGAGATAACTGATAAAAAGAAGGCAGCCTTTTACAGGCTGCCGGACGAAAGGGTATAAAATGAGTGAGCAGATCGTATATCAGATTGAACATATAACCAAAAAATTCCCTGGCGTGGTAGCGTTACATGATATAAACCTTCAGGTACGCAGGGGGGAGATTATGGCAATCGTAGGTGAAAACGGTGCGGGGAAGTCCACGCTGATGAATATTCTGTCCGGCAGCTACGAACCTACGCAGGGAAAGCTGGTATTTGACGGAGAATCCATGCAGCAGATGAACCCGATCTATGCGCAGGAAAAAGGGATTGCCATGATCCATCAGGAATTGTCCCTCTCCAATGCATTGTCAGTAGCAGAAAATATTTATTTAGGAAGACTCCCCAGAAATAAAGCAGGACTGGTAGACAGAAAAAAGCTGTACGAGGACAGCAGAAAGATGCTGACGGAGGTAGGGCTGGAACATCTGGATCCCAGGACCCTGGTCCGGGACATCAACGTATCCCAGCAGCAGCAGGTAGAGATCGCCAAGGCACTTTCCCTGAATGCAAAGTTTCTGATACTGGATGAACCCACATCTTCCCTGACGCCGAAAGAAGCGGATATTCTCCTTTCTATTATGAGAGCACTGCGTAAAAAGGGCATTACTATGCTTTATATTTCCCATAAGCTGGATGAGGTACTGCGTATCAGTGACCGGATCGCGGTATTCCGTGATGGGGAATTAATCCAGGTACTGGATACCAAGACGACAGAAATTGATGATATGATATCCCTTATGGTAGGCAGAAAATATACAGGTGGGTTTGTGAGGGATCATTATAAGACCGACTATGATGCCAAAGAGGTTGCCCTGGAAGTAGAACATCTGACCGTGGGAAATAAGGTCCAAGATGTGAGTTTCCGACTCTATAAAGGAGAACTTCTGGGAATCGCAGGTCTGGTGGGCGCCGGACGGAGTGAGATTCTGCAGGCCCTGTTCGGAGCAGACAAAAGAGATAGCGGGACCATCCGCATTTATGGAAAAGAGGTGCCTCTTAGAAATACCAGCGAGGCCATTGCACATAAAATGGCGCTGATCCCAGAGGGCAGAAAACTGCAGAGCCTTTTTTTGAAGTTTACAGTAAAGGAAAACATCAGCATTGCTTTTTTAAGAAAGGTTCTGAATAAGGCACGGCTGAATACCGGCCGCAAAGAGCGGCTGATTGCCGAGGATTTTGTGGAAAAGCTGAGAATTAAGACAGCTGGGATTAATCAGAAAATCATCAACTTGTCCGGGGGCAATCAGCAGAAGGTAGTTCTCGCACGCTGGCTGGTAGAAAAACCAGACATTCTGTTTCTGGACGAGCCGACCCAGGGAATTGATGTGGGAGCTAAAAATGAGATATACCAGATCATCAATGAACTGGCTGAGGAGGGAACCAGCATTATTATGGTTTCCAGTGAGATGCAGGAAAACCTGAGCCTGTGCGACAGGGTCATTACCTTATATGAAGGAAGAGTAACCGGGGAACTTAGGCATGAAGAGCTGTCAGAAGAAAGTATGATGCAGTATATGTCCCAGGCGAAAGAGGCATAAAAAATGTCGGTTCTTAAAATTTAGAATAATGGAGAAGAGAGATATGTCAACAAGCAGAGAAAGATTAAATATGACTTTAAATCATCAGGAACCGGATCAATTAGTCGTGGATATGGGCTCTACGTCGATTACTGGTATTAATGCAAATGCCCTGCACAATCTGAGGAAAGCGCTGAATCTGGAAGAGCGGAAGGTGAAGATCTGTGAACCTCTGCAGCTGCTGGGGGAAGTGGAAGAGGACTTGAGAAAAACTCTTCATCTGGACTGTGTGGATGTGAGTACAAATATGAATATGTTCGGATTTTCCAATGCGGGGAGAAAGCCCTTTACCATGCCTAACGGCCTGGAAGTGGATGTTCCGCTGGAATTCAACACGACAAAAGATGAGAAAGGGCGCACTTATCTCTACCCTCAGGGAGATACCAGTGTACCTCCTTCCGGTATGATGCCCGACGGCGGATTCTTCTTTGACAACATTACCAGATCTACAGCAACCTGCGACGATGAGAACCTGAATGCAAGGGAAGACTTTAAGGACGATTTCAGTGTCATTACAGATGAACAGCTGCGTTTTATGGAAAACCAGTGTAATGACTATTACAACAATACCGGTTACGGGATAGTAGCCAGCGGTGCTCTGGCCTCTATTGGAGATTTTGCAATTGTTCCGGGGCCCAATGTAAAATATCCAAAAGGGATCCGAGATCTGCCGGAATTCATGATGGCACATTCAATCTGCCCCGAATACATACATGAGCTATTTGAGATGCATCTGGAGTATGCTATTAAAAATGCAGAACTTATCTATCAGGCATGCGGGGATAAGATCCAGGTAGTATACATCTCCGGTACAGATTTTGGCACTCAAATTGGGCCTTTTATGTCCCTGGACTCCTACCGGGAATTCTATAAACCATACTATCAGAAGATTAATGGCTGGATTCATGAGCACACCAACTGGAAGACCTTCTACCACACTTGCGGTGCCATCAGCACCTTTCTGCAGGATTTTTATGAGTCCGGCATTGATATCCTGAATCCGGTACAGCTTTCTGCCAAAGGAATGGACGGGAAGACACTGAAACAGGAATGGGGTGACAAATTTGTATTTTGGGGAGGCGGAGTAGATACCCAGAATACGCTGCCGTTTGGCACTCCGGAAGAAGTATATAAAGAAGTATCAGAGCGTATTGAATTATTTGCCAAGGGAGGCGGTTTTGTATTCAATACCACACATAATATCCAAAGTGCTACAAATGCTGAGAACATACTTGCTATGTTCCAGGCGATTAATGATTATAAGAAGAAATAACTCATTATCATGAAGCACCGGAGGGGCTGTCGCCCGGCGGTTATGAACTGCCTGTGCGCCGGTCTCTTTTTATATACCTGGTGTGCACGCACACTATAGATGAGAATGGGGGTGAGTTTGACATCTGCAATAGGAACGGGACAGCCAGCAGTACATGACTGTCCGTTTATCTTAACATATGGATAAGATTGGAGGATGAAAAATTGAAAATCTGTAAAAAATTAGTCAGCTGTCTGCTGACGGCAGTTCTTGCGTTAACGGCCCTGGCACCTATGTCAGTTGCCGCAGAGCCTGGAGACGAACAGGGATTTCAAATCGTGGTGGGCAAAGCAGCCACTGATATGCAGGACTATGCGGCAAAAGAGCTGCAGAAGTATCTCTACCAGCTTTCCGGTACACACGTACCTATCGTAACGGAGACGGAAGGCATGGAGCTGACAAATGCCTTTGTACTTGGAACTTTAGAGGCTAATAGCCAGATCGGTGCAGTGAAGGAAGAACTGGAATCCATTGCCGGGACAGGTGCCGAAGGCCATGAAGGAGAGCAGGGATATGTGCTGAAAAAGGCAGGTTCCACTCTTTATATCGGGGGTACCGATGACGAAGGAGCTCTTTATGGGGTCTATGGGCTGTTGGATGACTATTATGGGATCGGCTTTTATTTCTCAGGGGATGTAATACCTGAAGAGAAAACAGCCCTCTATATGCCCGAGGTGGAGGAGGCTAAGACTCCCCGGCAGTATATGAGAGGTGTTCTGCCCTGGACAAATTTCCCACAGTCAGCCACCGTTTATTCTACAGAGGACTGGATGCACATCATTGACCAGATGGCCAGAATGCGGATGAATTTCCTGAATATCCACAATTATAACGGGGAACTGGGACATAACGAGATGTACCACAACTTTACTTATAACGGATATACCTCCCGGAACTGGAACCCCACGGCCAAGTCCGGCCATTCCTGGGGAGGACCAGGCTGGGATGTAAACCAATATCTGTTCGGTGCTTCTGACTTATTTGATGATTATGACTTTGGCTCAGACTCAGCCATTCATAATGATAATCTGAGCAACGAAGAGAACTTTGCCAAAGGTTCTTCTCAGTTTCAGATGGTAATCAATTATGCTCACACCAGAGGCGTGAAGATGGGGCTGGGGCTTGACATTAACCTGATTCCGGAGGGCTACGGCGCAGAGGCAAAAGATCCGGGAGTTATAAAGGCCCGGACGGATCAGATCATGGAAGATTATAAGGATCTGGATGTACTGCTTCTCTATTTAAGTGAAAATGTGGGACAGTCGGAAAGCACGCTGAATTACTGGAAAGAGTGCTTTAATGGCTTTTACAGCGCCATGAAGGAAGGGCAGCCTGAGACTCAGCTGGCTATCTCCGGATGGGGTGTACGTGCGGATATTGCGGCCTATGTTCCGGATGACGTAATTGTCGCCCCCATTGCAGACTATTCAGCAGGTTTTGTAAATGGTGAAAAGGTATACGGCGGGAATAAGGAATTCTGGGGTGGCCCCTGGGTGGAACGTGACTTTGACTCTTCCGTTTATTTCTATCCTTTTAATATGGGACTGGATCAGACCATTGCGAGCTATCAGGAGAATAAAGATAGTATGCAGGGTATGTTTACCCTGACCTGGCGTCTGACAGACGGTGTGGATGCTAAAATCTCTTATGTAGCCAAGGCGCCCTGGGATCGGGAAGAGAGATATGGTACAGAGGAGAGTGTATACAGGGAGTATGCAGAGAAATGTTATGGGGACAGTGCGGCAGATGACATGACAAAGCTTATTTATGCAGATGAAAAAACGGTTGTTCCTACTCTCTGGTCTGAATGCAGGTCTACTCCCGGATTTACCAATGGAGACCGATCCGCTGATGTTGAAAAAGTACAGGGGATGATTGACCGTGTTGACGCTGCAATTGCCGGGTCATCTGACCGCGGTTGTATTGAGCGCCTGGAGAAGCTTCGCAGCCGTCTGGTCTGCGCACAATATTACTGTAAATTGGATCAGAGCTTTAACAGCACTCCGTGGGAGAACCTGCAGGATGATTTTTCTGTTTGGGCCCAGTCATTTACAAACCGAGTAGATGATATTTCCTCTCTGGGTAATGTACAGAGTTCCCAGAACCGTTTTGTCCAGCTCCGCTATGTGGGAAGAGAGACAAGCCTGAGAAATGAACAGGCTATTAAAGCTCCTATGAACGTGACAGCCAGAGGAACCACAGACGGCGCAGCACTTACCTGGACTTATGAAGCGGATTCCGCAGAGGGATTCCTTGTGTACCGTGACGGGGAAAAGATTACAGAGAATCCACTGGGAGGAGACGTAAGAGAATTTACAGATACATACGATGGGGAAGCAGCCTACACAGTTACGGCGGTGACAGAAGAGGGAGAGGGTGAAGCCTCTATCCCACAGACCTGTGAGGCTGGTGCTGCCGATCAGACAGCACCGAAACCGATTGTAGTATCTCCCCCCACCTCTGTACGTGCAGGACAGGATATGGCGCTTAAAGTACGCATATTAGACGAGAGAAACTATGATGAACTCAGTGCGGCGATCCACTACCGTGCTATGGGATCCGGGGAATCCTTTGCCGAAATTCCAATGGAACATCGGGTGAAGGGAACCTTCGCAGCCAATGTTCCCACCAGTGGATTTGCGGACAGCGGAATCGAATATTTCATCTCGGTTTCAGACGGCACAAACGCAGAAGTTTGGCCGGCCACTGCCGGTGAAGAAGGGCTGAATGCTGTTTGTACAGTGTATACAGACGGGGACAGTGCCAGTGTATTGCGCGCACCCTCAAATATCGCAGAGGAAGACGGAAACGTAGTGTGGAATGACGCAGGAGGGGATGTGTTCTGGTATAAAATCTACCGCGGCGATACCCCTGATTTTACACCATCGGGAGCTACGTATGTTACCTATGTTGAAAAAGGAACAACCTCCTTCAAAGATGTGAGTACAGATTTTAACGGAACAAGGTTAAGCGAGAAAACCAGCTATTACCGCGTTACAGCAGTAGACCGTCATTTAAATGAAAGTATTCCTACCATGGCAGTACAGGTGGGAAGCCCATTGCCGGATCCATTATCCAATACATTGTTCGCGGATGCAGACCAGCTGTATAAGAGTCGGGTGACGCCTCAGGCAGGCTCCAGCACGGGTTCCATAGTTGGTTATACGGAGGAAGGGGGATATGCCCTGTTTAAGCAGCTGCCATTTTCCAAAACAGTTGTCTGTAATTCTGTAGAGGTAACTTATGCCGCCAGCGGAGCAGGAGCAATGCTGGAAATCCATGGAGGTGCTCCAGACGGAGAGCTGTTGGGTGAGGCCAACTTGCCCGGAACCGGAGGATGGGGGACATTTACAACCGTAACCATTCCAGTGGATTTGGGAGAAGGCGGTACCCGTGACATCTACTTTGTGTACCGCGGAGGCTATAATCTGGATTACTTCCGTTTCAGTGCCACGCCTGAGCCGTCACAGGACGATATTATTATTAACACTAAGGATATGATGGCCTTTAGAAGCGATGCCAAATCAGATATGAAAGGCACTGCTTCAGAGATTTCGGGCTTTGGCAATGAAGGAGACCGCATTGCCCTGGGCAAGGGGTATTATGTAAACGATACGGAACACGCCAGCGCCAGTGGTGCAACAGGCCCTCTTCCGGGATATGGTATGGATTGCTTCTTCTTCGGCCATACGGCTATCCCCACAGCATGGGTACAATTCTCCAACCTTCCCACAGGTAAGGCATGGTTTGCTTATGACAAGGGCTACACGGCCCCGGAGCATAAACTGGGTGTGTATGTGAATAACAGCAAAACATCTGACATTGCGCTTCACGGCAGTTCCGGCTCCAACTGGGATTCCGGAACCTTTAAAATCATGTATGCAGATACCGGAGTTACCCTGGCGGATGGGGATACCATTAAGATACAAAATGATGTGGCCTGTCCGGCAAACGGAATTAAGCTGTTTGTGGAGAATCCTTATTTCGCAAAGCAGATGGATATTACCTATTCTAACAATGCCGACACCCGGTACAGTCTGTATGTCAACGGTGAGAAGCAGGAGAGTATTACCCTTTCCAACTCGGATGGCAGGAAAAAGATTTGTTCTGTTCCGGTTACCGTGGAGGAGGGACTGATTGAGCTGGTGGCAGAAGAGGAAGATATCGCCGCCAATCATAACGCCAGATCTACAATTTATAAAATGGTATTATGCAAAGAAGCAAAAACACTTACCAGGACCATTACTGTGACAGCAGGCCAGGGTGGTACTGTGACGGCAGAAAATGGTGAGATTGCAGAAGATGGTACGATAACTGTGCCTTATGGTGACAGCCAAAGATTTGATTTCCATCCCGAAGATGGATACGGTGTGGAAAAAGTGCTGGTAAATGGTGCAGACTATGGGCAGCGCAGCAGTTATACGTTTGAGAATTTAAATTATGATGCAACACTAGAAGTAACGTTCAGTCAGAATATGACTGTTTCCGAATACAACATAAACATCGGTGATACTCCGGGCGGGAAGATTACTTCTGATTTTGCAAAAGCCCAGAAGAATCAGCCGGTAACCCTAAAAGTGCAGGCGGACGAAGGATACCATTATGCAGCAGGTACTCTGCGGTATACATCAGCGTCCCAGCCGGACGGTGTTGCCGTCAGTGATGCCTCCACCCAGTTCAGCATGCCGGGTGAGGATGTGACGGTTACGGCCGAATTCGTAGAGAATGATCCGATACTGTTAGACAGCATCACACTGGACGGCCTGGAGAAGACAGAGTATGAAATCGGCGAGGAACTGGATCTTGCAGGACTGACCGTAACCGCACATTACAGCGATGGAAGCAGCGCTCAGGTTACGGAGTATGAGACAAGCGGATTTGATTCTGAGACTGCCGGGGAAAAGACAGTCACCGTCAGCTACACAGAGGGTGAACTTACAAAGACCGCAGACTTTAAAGTGACTGTAAAGGAAAGAGTATTAACCGGAATTACAGTGGTTCCACCCGCCAAGACGGAATATGAAGTGGGAGAGCCTTTTGACAGCACAGGAATGGAAGTGACAGCAGAGTATTCCAATGGAGACAGTGAAGCGGTAGAAGAATACGCAGTCTCAGAAGTGGATACCTGCAAACCGGGAGAAAAGAAGGTAATGGTTACCTACCAGGATCAGACCGCTGAGTTTACCATACAGGTGAAGGAAAAAATTCTGACCGGAATCGAAGTAATCGTACCGGATAAGACAGATTATCTTACGGGTGAGGCCTTTGACCCCACAGGTATGGTTGTCAATGCAGTATACAGTAATCATGTAAAAGAGGAAATTGCTCCGGAAGAGTACACCGTGGACGGCTTTGACTCTGCAGAGGCAGGAGAAAAGACCATTACCGTTACGTATCAGGAGATGACGGCAGACTTTACGGTAAATGTAACAGAAGAAGTGGAAGCGCCGGTACTGGCAAAGATTGTCCTGACACCGCCGGAGAAGGCCGAGTATAAGACAGGGGAAACCGTGGATACGGAAGGACTTGCTGTATATGCACACTATTCTGACGGCACCTATACAGAACTGACAGCGGGCAGCTATCAGGTAACGGTACCGGAACTTACGGAAGCTGGAATCTACTACGTAACTGTGACCTATGAGGATATGACTGCAGAGTACATGATTGTGGCAGAAGAAGAACCGGTGAATGTACCTCACTGGGAAGAGGACCGGAACGGCTGGTGGTATAACAATGGAGACGGAACCTATCCCAAGTCCTGCTGGAAGCTGATTGCAGACAAGTGGTATTATTTTGACCGGTACGGCTACCGTATGACAGGCTGGGTGCAGGACGGACAGAACTGGTATTACTGTGATAAAGACGGTATTATGCAGACCGGATGGCTGCTGGATGGAACCACCTGGTACTATCTGAAGAGCAGCGGCTCCATGGCAGCCGGCTGGGTACAGGTAGGAACCACCTGGTATTACATGAGCAGGAGCGGAGCGATGCAGACGGGCTGGGTACAGATCGAAAAGACCTGGTACTACCTGAATAAGAGCGGAGCGATGCAGACAGGCTGGGTAAAGGACGGCAGGACCTGGTATTACCTGAATAATAATGGCGCCATGGCTGTCGGATGGGTGAACATATCCGGGAAATGGTATTACTTGAGAGAGAATGGGGGAATGGCTTCGAATACCTGGATCGGCAAATATTATGTAAATGACTCAGGAGTTTGGACAAGAACAAAATAAAAAATAAAATTATATGCAAGGATTTGGTCTCCTCAATCGTGTTACTTATATAAAACAAAATATAAAACACATTTAGGAGGGAATCTATCATGAAGAAACTGATAACGTTAGGGGCAGCCGCAGCACTTGTATTTACAATGGGCACGGTTGTATTTGGTGCTGATATCAATATGACTGGAGAGAACCAAGGGATCCCATGCGAATATGCGGATACGAACGGGGATGGTATCTGTGATACCTGTAATCAGCGCTGTACAGAGTATGCAGATGAGAACCAGGATGGTGTGTGCGACAACTGCCTGAATAAAGAAACAGATGGAGAGGCACACCATAATTCTAGCGGCCATAACACATGTAAGAGAAGCGGTACCTCTGCGGGCACTCATCACTCTTTTGGGACTCATCATTCTTCCGGTCACGGGCATGGAAATCATCATAAATAAAAAAATATCCGGTATAGGGCAGCGGTCACAAGCGACCGCTGCCTGTTGCCGTACCCGGCAAAGATAAGATGAAAAGTCTGTCAAAGCAGCCGCTGCTGCGGTATACTACATATAAGAATACCGGGGGAGGTGCGTGAGTGAGGAGTGAACATGATGTAAACAGAGCAGTGGAAGCATATGCAGATATGGTTCAGCGCATCTGTTTCTATCATCTGAAAAACAAGGCGGATACGGAGGATATATTTCAGAATGTATTCTTAAAGTATATGCTAAGCGATATGGAGTTTCAGGATGAGGAACATAAAAAGGCATGGATTATCCGGGTTGCGGTAAATGCCTGTAAGGATTTTCTGAAAAGTTTTTTCCGCCAGAGGACAGTTCCCCTGGATGCGATGAATGAAACTGCCGTATACCCCCTGGATGGGGAGAAAGAAGTATTTGAGGCTGTATTGACACTGCCGGGTAAATATAAGGACGTCATCTATCTGCACTATTTTGAAGGATACTCGGCGGCTGAAATCAGTACGATCCTGGGAAAAAAGGAAAACACCATTTATTCTTTATTATCAAGGGGAAGAGGACTTCTGAGGGAAAAGCTGGGAGGTGAAGAATTTGGCGAATAGAATCCATGATATGTTTGAATCTGTAAAAGCGAGTGAGGAACTGAAACAATCTACCGTAGAGTTTCTGCAGGCAGAGCGGCGGAAAAGAACAGCGCATTTCTTACGCCCTGCAGTGTACCGGACAATCGCCGCAGTCTGCGTAATGCTGATGCTTCTGGCCGGCATAGGCGGATATTCTGTCATGGGGACACCTGTCTCCTATGTAAGCATTGACGTGAACCCTTCCGTTGAGCTTGCGCTGAACCGTCTTGACCGGGTAGTCTCCGCTACCGCTTACAATGAGGATGGGGAGGTCATCCTTGAGGGTTTGGCGGTAAAAGGAAAGAAATACACAGAAGCCATTGACTTGATTCTGGACAGCGCAGATAAGAGCGCCTATCTGACCTCGGAATCCGATCTGGTATTTACGGTTGCCGCAAAGAACCGGCAAAAAAAGCGTGAGCTTCGCACGGGGATAGAAAACTGTTCCGGCTGCATGGAACACGGCGGGGAGAGCATCAGTGCAGACCTTGGTACGGTGACAGAGGCTCACCACCATGGGGTATCTCTGGGGAAATATTCAGCCTATCTGAAGCTTTCCCAATACGATGAGACAGTTACCGTGGAGGACTGCAAGGATATGACCATGTCCGATATACACCACCAGATTAAAGAACACGAACAGGATGGGAGCCACCAGAACGGGGAGGAACACAGGGAAAATGACGATGACAGCAGCAGTTCGGATGAAAAGCACCGGAACAGACATCATAATGGGGAGCATGAGTAAAAAACTATTGACTTTTCCGAAATGATAAACAATAATAAAGTTACTTAGATAAAATGATTAATAAAAGATATCCTGAAAGGAGACTGGGAAAATGTACGACGTAACCGCATTGGGGGAATTATTGATTGACTTTATTCAAAATGGCATCAGTGACCAGGGAAATCCGGTATTTGAGGCGAATCCCGGGGGTGCACCCTGTAATGTGCTTTCTATGCTGGAGAAGCTGGGCTATAAGACTGCTTTTATAGGCAAGGTAGGAGATGATTTTTTTGGAAGAATGCTGGGGGGTGTAATTCAGGAGACCGGTATATCGGCAGAAGGCCTGCTCTACGACAAGGAGGTAAAGACAACTCTGGCCCTGGTACATCACAAGGAGGACGGAGACAGAGATTTCTCGTTTTACAGAAAACCTGGAGCGGATATTATGCTGAAGGCAGAAGAACTCTCAAAAGAGCTTATCGAAAACTCCAGAATCTTTCACTTTGGGACATTATCCTTAACAGATGAACCGGCGGCAGAGGCAACAAAAACAGCTCTGTCCTGGGCCAAAAAGGCAAAGTCCCTGATTTCCTTTGATCCCAATTACCGCGCTCCCCTGTGGAGTTCAGAGGAGGCAGCAAAGGAAGCAGTCTGGTATGGGATTAAGAACTGTGATATCTTAAAAATTGCGGATAATGAGATCCAGTGGCTCACGGGAAAATCGTCATACGATGAAGGGATCGAAGAAATACGAAGGTATGCAGCACCGAAACTTATGAATGTCACTCTGGGAAAGGAGGGAAGCATCGGGTACTGCAACGGAAAAAAGGTGTATGGCAAACCATTCATATCGGATCATACAGTAGATACCACCGGGGCCGGAGATACGTTTTGTGCCTGTGTCTTGGGATATGTTCTGGAACACGGACTGGATGATCTGGGTGAGAGGCAGCTGGAAGAGATGCTATCCTTTGCCAATGCGGCCGCGTCCATTGTCACCACAAGAAAGGGAGCAATTCGTGCGATGCCTTCCAGGGAGGAAGTGAAGGCGCTGGTACAGGCATAAACAAATTCTTTTTAGATAATTTTCATCCCTCAGGGAAACTAACGATAATCTAACATTGCATATGGTATTATTCTTCCTGGAACAAGAGAATGCATCACAACAGTTTCGGAAAGGGAAATACCATGAATTATAGAAAAATAAAGAAAATTATGGCTATACTTCTTATAGGAGTATCACTTGCCGGTTGCACTGAACCGGGGGGAAATAAATCTGGTCCGGATACTTCTAACGCAGCAGAGAGTAACGAACCTTCAACAGTAGAGGAGCTTGCGGATTATTTTATGAAGGCTGCAGAGGGTTATGCCTCCTCCACAGAACGGGCAGGAGTGCTCGAGGGTTTAGAAGGATCTCAGAAGGCCACCAGGCTGCAGATGCTTGTGCTTGCCAGCCGCGCGTTTGGCAGGCTTCCGGCTCCGGAGGGGTACCCAAAAAGGATAGCAGCCCCAGCGCCTGATCTGACAGACATACCTAAGTGGGCACAGGCAGACTTGCAGAATCTGGCGGACAGTGGGATTTTGGCTGCTTCCGACCTGGTAAATACGTCAGATGGAGAAAAAGAGGGGGGATCCGCCAAAAGCGGTATTTTAGAGGAGCCGGCCACTATGAAAGATGCCCGGATTATCGCCGCAAGATTTTTTGCATTCTTTGGCACAAATGAGAAAGATGACTTCTATACAGCGGTGAACCGACAGCAGCTCAATACGCTTGAGATACCGGAAGGCATGGACACCGCAGGGGGCTCAAGCGCTGTAGCAGCCAATACGGACGCGCAGCTCAAGGAGCTGATTCTTGAAATCGTAAACAGCGGGGAAGATTATACCAAGGGGAGCCCTGAGCAAAAGATACGTGACCTGTATAAGAACTTTGAAGATACAGAGGCCCGCAGCAGGGCTGGGATAGGACCCCTGAGGAAATACCTGGATGCGGTGGAAAAGGCCGGCACATTTTCAGAATTAAATGCTGCCATTGCCTTATCGGTTCAGGAGCTGGGAAACTTGGCCAATGGTTTACTCCCCGGGATACCAGTTACCGATACGAAGGACAGTAGCAGAAGAGTCCTGCAGCTGATGACGCAGGTTCCCGGATTGGTGAAGAATGATTACGAAAACCCTGATGGGGAAGCATATAAAGAATATCGTGCATTCCTTGTGGAGCAGCTGTTGGCAGCCGGTGAGAGCCAGCCGGACGCAGAACGGCATGCGGATGGTATTCTGCTTCTTGAGAAGGACTTGGCTGACCATATGGAAGAGCAGGATGTATCAGGGAAAATAAAAGATCCGAACTATTATACGCCGGATACGCTGGATGAGATGATGCCTGAGGCAAAAGTCTCCGAATTACTGGATGCCATTGGACTTCCCTCCGATGTAAAGATGATAGTATTTGACGATACTCAATTTGAGGCTTATTCCAAATGGTTTACAGAGGAGAATCTTGAATTGTTTAAGGCTATAGAAAAAATGGCGCTGCTTACGGGATACAGCTCCTATCTGAGCGAGGATTTAGCGGAGAAGTTCGGTACCGGCGGTGTTACATCGGCAGATATTGCTGTGCAGAACTTCCTTTCAGATGAACTGGGACGGCTTTATACAAAACGTTATTTTCCCGAAGAAGCAAAGGCCGGGGTTGAAGAAATGGTTAACTTGCTGACAGATACCTTTAAGGACAGGATAAAACGCCTGGATTGGATGGAAGACAGTACAAAGGAAGAGGCTATCAGAAAACTGGATTCCATTACTGTGCTTATCGGATATCCGGATGAATGGATTTTCAATGATGCAGTGATCGCCGCCGGTGATGAGGGCGGGAGCTATTTTGCAAATGTAGCTGCTACTGAGGCCGCAAAATGGAAGCGTCAGGCGGAGGACCTGCAAAAGCCCGTGGATCCCAGACGCTTTCCTCTGGCTGCCTATACGGTTAATGCCGCAGCCAGCAGAAATACAAATACCATCATCTTCCCGGCTGGCATCTTGCAGGCGCCGTTTTACGATAAAAACAATTCCTTTGAGGAGAACCTTGGCTCCATCGGCAGCACCATTGCCCACGAAATTACCCACATGTTTGATGACGGTGGGTCACAGTATGATGCACAGGGGAATATAAGAAACTGGTGGACAGATGAGGATTACAGCCATTTTCAGGCGTTATGTAAACGTACAGTGTCATTCTATGAGGGATATGAGGCGGTACCTGGCGTCAAAGTAAACGGGCAGGAGACCCTTAGCGAAAATATTGCTGATATTGGGGGGATTGCATGCGGATTAGAGATTCTGTCTCATATGGAAAATCCGGATTATGACGCATTTTTCCGCAGCTATGCGGCTCAGTGGGTGAGAGTGGCAGATTACAGTACACTGAAAGAGTTGGCGGAAAATGACTTCCATGCACCCAATAATCTCAGGTGCAACAAAGTGCTGGCCAATTTTCAGGAGTTCTATGATACTTATGGAATCCAAGAGGGAGATGGAATGTATATACCTGAACAAGACCGTATAAAAATATGGTAGTAAAATAAGAATCTGTCAGGGGTGAGAATATGAAATTATTAGTAGTAGAGGATGAAGAGCTGCTTTCTAAAACAGTGGCAAAGGGACTCAGGCTTCTGGGATACTCGGTGGACTGTGCCTTTGACGGGGAGGAAGCCCTATATCTCTATGAGGTGAATCAGTATGATCTCATGATATTAGATCTTAATCTTCCCAAAATAGACGGGCTTGAGGTTCTGCGGCGCATCCGCAGCCAGGACGATACGTTCCGGGTCTTAATCTTATCTGCCCGCAATACGCTGGAGGATAAAGTGAACGGGTTAGACCAGGGCAGCAATGATTATCTGACAAAGCCTTTTGAGTTTCAGGAGCTGGAGGCTCGTATCCGTGGACTCCTTCGGCGTCGGTTTACTACTGTAAATACTATCATTAACTGTGGCAGACTCTGTATGGATACTGTAGCAAGACAGGTCTGGTGGGGGGATGCGGAAGTGAAGCTGACCAGGAAAGAGTATTCTCTGCTGGAGTATTTATTTGTCCATGCCGGACAGGCAGTGGGAGCGGAAGAACTCATAGAGCATGCATGGGACAGTGGGGCAGACCTATTTTCCAACACCTTTCGCTTTCATATGCACTCCCTGCGCAGAAAACTGGACAATGCAGGGGCAAAAGAGTATATCATTACAGAGCGGGGAAAGGGGTACCGTCTGCAGTGTCCCAAGGAGGACTTATGATAAAAAGACATACGTTGCAGCTTCAAATTACAGGGATTGTAGGCGTCATATTGGTGATTGTTTGTGTTCTCTTAACTGCCAATTCACTTTTTTCAGCCCAAAGCTATTACGGGGATTATGCTTCCCTGATTGAAGAGGGGAGGGCTGAATATGATCCCGCACTGCCTGAGGGCGAGCTCCCCCCTGCCCTGAATCCCGGCGTAACCTATCAGCAGGCTTCCTTGCGGTTTTCGGTACAGGTGGTCACAGCCATGGCGGTGATTGTGCTGCTTGCATTGGCCGCCACATACTGGGCGGCGGGAAAGGCTCTCCGCCCGCTGAAAGACCTGACGCAGTCTGTGCAGGCAGTAAATGATCAGAACCTGGACAGACGTCTGGAAATCAAAAAGTCTCAGGGAGAGGTAAGGGTACTGGAAGATGCCTTCAACAGCATGATGGAACGTCTGGAAGAGGCATTCTTAATTCAGAAAAGCTTCGCTGCAAACGCGGCACACGAGCTTAAAACCCCCCTTGCAGTTATTAAAACCTCCCTTCAGGTGCTGAAGATGACACCCCGCCCTGAAGTAGAAGATTATCAAGAGTTTATGAGTGATACAGACAAGTCTCTGGAACGAATTATCAAGACCGTAGAAGGACTGCTGGCGCTTGCCAGCCTTGGGGAGGTGCCTTTGGACCAACAAGTGGAGATATATTCTCTGCTTCACCAGGCAGTATCGGAGCTTTTGGGGACAGCCGGGGACAGCCGGGTATCACTGTCAGCGGAACAAAAAGCAGACGCATGGGTATACGGAAATCCCAATCTACTCTACCGTGCTTTTTATAATCTGATTGAAAATGGAATTAAATACAACTGTCCGGGGGGCTTTGTCTCTGCGTCTGTTACTGAGGAGGGAGATCATGTAATGGTTCAGATAAAAGATAACGGATTGGGAATTGCGGAAGAAGACCTGAATCATATCTTTGAGCCATTTTACCGCTCGGATAAGTCCCGTTCTCAGCGCATACCGGGTTCCGGTTTGGGTTTGGCAGTTGTGAAAATGATAGTGGAGAGACATGGGGGGAAGATTGAGGCAGTTAGCAAAGCCGGAGATGGCAGCACTTTTAAAATATATTTGCCTTACCTCTGTCCAAAGCTTCCTTCCTGAACTTGCCAGGTTGTCAGATAGGGTATAAGAGACAGCGGACAGCTGAAACTTCTCCAGCGAAACGGCATAAAGAGAGCGTTAACAGAACGTCTAAATAGGTGAAGGGACGGCGGTTGGTCACCGTCCTCCACCCTATTCTATAAAATCCACTGTCTGTTTTACTTTTTAATCTGTGCCTCCGGGTTATAGGATTCCAGTTCAGCAACTACGTATTCTTCCAGATATTTCGGAATCTCCAATCGCTGGGGGCATACTTTTACGCACTTTTCGCACTTAATGCAGGCGGAAGCAGGTCCCCGTCCCTGTTCAATTAAGTTGCCGTAATAGAAGGCCTGGGTGAGGACATCATTGGCAGAGCTGCTCTTCTCCAGCCTTTTCATATCGTTATACAGTGCAAAATAGTCCGGGATCGCAATATTCTTGGGACATTCGCTCTCACAGTATCTGCACACGGTACAGGGAATGGGTGTATTGGCATTAATAATTTCCACAACCTTATCAATGATCTTATATTCCTCGTCATTGAGAGGCTGAAATTCCTCAAAAGTTTTTATATTATCATACAAGAATTCCATCCGGGGCATGCCGGCAAGGACTACCCGGACCCCGGGAAGACTTCCCACAAACCTGTAAGCCCAGGATGCGATAGAAGCATCCGGATTGTATTCTTTCATGATTCTTTTTGCCTCATCCGGTACTTCGGCCAGCGTGCCGCCTTTGCATGCTTCCATAACAACAATAGGTTTCCCGTGTTTTACCGCAACCTCGTAGATCTCTTTGGAACGGATGGCAGGATTTTCCCAGTCGATGTAGTTGATCTGTTCGATAACAAAGTCAATCTCAGGATGTTCCGTCAGGATTAAGTCCAGAAATTCCGGTGAATCATGCAGAGAAACGCCGAATTCACGGAATTTACCCTCAGCTCTTTTCTGTTTCAGGAACTCAAAGGTATCCCATTTCTTACAGTTCTCATAGGTCTCTTTGCCTATACTGTGGATTAGATAGAAATCAAAGTAATCCACATGGCACTTCTCCAGCTGCTCTTCAAAAATGGTTTCCATATCCTCCTTTTTTTTCATAAATTTAATAGGCATCTTTGTTGAGAGCAGAAAAGAGTCTCTGGGATACCTATCTACCAGTGCTTTGCCCAGAGCCACTTCTGATAACCCTCCGTGATAAATATAAGAGGTATCAAAATAATTAAATCCATGATCCATAAAAATATCAATCATATTCTCAAGGGTCTCATAATCAATCGAACGCTGTTCGTTGGGATCTGAGATGGGCAGACGCAGTCCCCCCAGTCCGAACCTTTTGCCAAAATTAATTGCCACAGCATATCCTCCTTCCAAACTATTCATTTTCATTTTTACCTGTGTCTTACTATCAGGCTATAATACATTTCATATACTTATCTATATAATAAATAATTAAAATAGAATTGTCAATTTGTGAATGCCCAATTTATTAACAAAATATTCGATGAGATTTGTGGCATAATCACTAATTGACTTTTTCTGCCATAAGGAACATAATAAATTTTAGATATGTATTTCAAATGCATTTCATATACTAAAAATATGAATAACAGGTGCTGTTAAGATTTTTGTCTTTGTGAGAAGGAGGGATTTTTAATGAAAGATATGTTAAAAGGTCAGATAGCTATTGTTGCCGGGGGTACAAGCGGGATGGGAGAGGCTACGGCTAAACTCTATGCCCGGGAGGGAGCGGTTGTGATTATCGGCGGAACCAATCCCAAAAAGGGAAACCGTGTCCTGAAGGAGATTACAGATGCAGGCGGGGAGGCCCGTTATTATGGCCCTCTTAATGTTGCAAGCAAAAAAAGCTGCGATGATATCGTGGACGCTGTAATCAAAGAGTTTGGAAAGATCGATATCCTGGCAAACTTTGCAGGGAGAAGCTACGACGGTGACTCAAATATGACACCGGAGGAACGCTATCAAACAACTATGGATGTAAATATGACGGGAACCTATAACCTTGCTTTTTCAGTGGTTCCTCATATGAAGGAGGCGAAGAGCGGAAAGATCATCTTATGTTCATCCAACGGAGCCTTTAACCCAACCACTCCTGCTTATGACTATCATATGGCAAAAGCTGCCTGTGAATCCCTGACCATTAATCTGGCCATGGAACTGGCGCCTCTGGGAATCCGGGTAAATTGCATAAAACCTGGTCCCATTGTCACCCCGTTCTGGGATGAGCTGTTTCCGCCAGAGGAAAAGGAAGCTATGGAGGCGGCTTTTCACGGAATTGCAACCAGAGAGGTTCCCCTAAACCGGATGGGAACTCCGGACGATATTGCAGGTCCGGCCTTGTTTCTGGCTTCTGATTTATCGGCATATATTACAGGCCTGCTGCTTTATGTGGGCGGAGGTATGGGATACGTCTATGCCCACGGACAGTCTGCGATTCTGGGCAACGTACCCCTTGCGGGGGAAAAGTGAGAGAACCCCGCATAATATCTGAACCTGTTCCTATGCCAGCGGAGGTTTTATAGATGAATGATGCGAGCAATAACAAGCAAAACAATTATGGAAAAGTAGTCTGCGGTATCCTCTTTTTTGCGCTGATGGTGGGAAATTACTTTCAGTATCAGCTTTCTCCGTTAGCCGGCCAGTTAATGGAGAATATGAATCTGACACAGAATCAGTTTTCCAGTATTTTTACCTCCCCTATGGTGACCTCCATTTTTCTTGGCATTATTGCCGGGGTGCTTGTAGACAAATTTGGGAGTAAGAAGGTTATTATGGTCACGCTGATTATTTCTGCCGCCGGACTTTGTTACCGTCCCTTTGCAGATAGTTATGCAACCCTGTTTTTCAGCATGATATTAGGGGGTACAGGAATCACCTTTTTGAATGTAAATATGTCGAAAATAATCGGGGGCTGGTATCCTCCTGAACGGGTTGGTCCCATCATGGGTCTGATTATGGCGGGAAATACGGTTGGGATGACCCTTGGGACCGCCACAACCGCAATGCTCCCATCGATCCCCACGGCTCTCTGGATCTCCGGGGCTGCCTCAGTGGCGGTAGCTGTGCTCTGGATTCTGTTTGTAAAAGAAGGGCCCTACATCCAAAATGCAGGGGGCGGTTCCGGGGAGTCCCTCCTAACCTCTCTGAAACCGGCCCTGAAGAGTAAGAACATATGGCTGGTAGGCCTTTGCCTGGCCTGTATCCTGGGATGTAATATTTCCCTGGCCTCATTTCTCCCAACTGCGCTGCAGTCCAGGGGGATCAGCGCTTCTATGTCCGGGATTATCGCGTCTATTATGACAGTAGGAAGCTTCTGCGGGTCCTTCTTCGGCCCTACCGTTATAGCCAGGATGCCCCGCATGAAGCCGGCGCTGATTGGATGCGCGGTTCTGGCAGCCCTGTGTGCGGCCTTCTCGTGGATGGCTCCGCCGGTTTTGGCGGCGGTGATTGTATTTCTGGCAGGTATGTTTATCAGTGCGCTGATTCCTACCTTTATGTCCTTTCCCATGATTCTTCCTGAGATTGGCCCGGCTTATGCCGGCAGTGCCGGGGGCGTTATTACCACGCTGGAACTTCTGGGGGCGGTAATTATTCCTACTTATATCATCACACCGGCAGCGGGCAGCAACTTTAGCCTGTACTTTATTATGGCGGGGGTATCCGTTGCTCTTATGTCAGTATTTGCGATTTTCCTTCCTGAACTGAATAAAAAAGAACAAAGATAACAGGATCAATGCTTACAGCCGAAAGGCACAGTTGACAAACACTTTTGTAATGTTATACTTTGATCAGGATGCAGACGCCGGCAGAGAAGCGCTTCGCTTCTCTGCCGGCGTCGATGCGGCGAAAATATTAGATGTGACAAAAGCAGGGAATTGACTATGGATATAAAAGGAATGCTTTATTTTATCAGTGCTGCAGAAAACCTGAGCTTTACAAAAGCAGCCCTGGAAAAGAATGTGACACAGACAGCCATCAGTCTGAGTATATCTAAGATGGAGGAGGAGCTGGGATTTCAGCTCTTCACAAGACAGAAACGATCCGTGCAGCTGACAGAGGCCGGCAAGGATTTTTATGAGAACATTGTGGATGTTGTAAAAAAATATGAAGAGGCAGTAGAGCATGGTATGCTGACTGCCGCCGGAAAGGTAGGGGAGATACGCCTGGGGGTTCCGGACTTTGCCATCGGGATGAGTCTGACCCAGCCCCTTCGCAGATTCCGGGAGGCTTACCCTCAGATCAATATCAAATCTGTAATTATCCCGCCCCATAAAATGATGCAGGCAATTGATGCCAGGGAAATTGACGCGGCCATTGGCTTTCCTCAGGAATTTGAGGCTAACACGGCTCTCACTCATCGGGTATTCCGCAGAGATAAGCTCATGGTTGCTATGGCACCCCACCATCCCCTAGCTTCCTGTCCGGCACCTACCCTGGAGCAGATAAGCTCTTATACCGTTACTGTGGTGCACCCCCAGAAGGCCCCTATGATCTATCTTTATATGTGCGGGCTCTGGGAGAAAGCGGGCTTTAAACCCCGAAATGTAATTCATTCGCCAACCCTTGACGATGCCCTTCTTGAGGTGGCGCTGGGCAATGCCGTCATACTGATTACAGAGCAAAGCTACTCTGTCTACAACACATTTCTCACCTACAGCCCTTTAAAAGAATTGGAGGGGTATAACACCGAGATAGCTATAGCCTGGGGGAAAGACCGGGAAAACCCTATTATTAAAGGATTGGTTTGGACGCTTCTGGAACAATCCTGACAGGTATGAAAAGGTTCTGCTGATCCAGAGCCTTTTTTGCTTTGCCGGCAGGTTTGTTGATATTCCAACTCTGATTTGATATAATCATAAGAAAGCAAAAGCAGGGTATAAATTTTGAAAACAGATAGGGGGTATTCCTTTGCCGTTACATATGTATTGGGGCCTGGGGCTGCTGGTGCCGGTGTGCTGTACACTGATATATGGTTATGTGTCCCGTAAGGCTTTGGAGGCATTGGGGTACCCCAACGCCTCCTCTGTCTGGAAGCATTTTAGCAGGTGTTTTTTTTCTGTGCTGTTGTTTACCCTTTGGGGAATGTACAATATTCCGCTTCCAGTGGTATACATCCTGGCTTATACGGACAAAGTGTTCCGTCTGCTCCGCAAAGAGGAGAGCCGCGCAAAGGAACTGTTCCTGATTAACTTTACCCATTTGACCACTATGGCCCTGCACATGATTCTAATCGGGGTATTCTCTCTCATCACTCATAGTCAGATGTATGAGCTTTTGCAGCAGCCTTTCTGGCGTATTCTCACCATAGGATTGGTGTTTACTGTGAACAGTGTGGCTGCAGGGATGATTCCCCGATGGAATATAGTACTTGAAGTGCTCCGTACCCAATCAGAAAGTGCGGAAGCGCGGCCTTTTATGATATTTCTCTGGTTCTGCAATGCTTTTTTGCTGCTGGACAGTGTGCTCTGTGTCTCAAAGATTGCGTGGGGACTGCTTCCTCTGTTTCTGATTGGAAGTACAGTTTTGCTGGAATTCTACCTTATCCGTTTTCTGAGGCATCTCTATGCTGTCTTAAAGAAGCATTACCTGGAAGAAGAGCACTACCGGCTGATAGAGAAATTGGAACAGCAGGATCGGGAGGCGGCAGTCTTGCGGAGCAAAAGTGTGCTGGATCCTATGACCAATATATTTACCCGCCGCTATCTTGTAGAAAAAATGGAGTCGCTGAAAGCGGCAAAGGAACCTTTCTCCTTCGTCTATATTGACTTGGATCACCTGAAGCAGGTCAATGACAGGGACGGGCATCACGCAGGGGATCTCTACCTGATGCGGTTTGTGCATGAGTTTGGCTCTCTGCTCCGCAGGGACGATATATTTTCCAGGGTAGGCGGGGATGAATTTGTGGTGCTGCTTCCCGGGTGTAAAAAGGATGCAGCGGCAAATCGGTTAGAGGACATCCGTATGAATATGGCAAAGAAGTCTGATTCCTGTATCTCGTTCAGCTATGGCGTAGCCTATGTTTCCGAAAATGCCGGGGACAGTACAGAGCAGATCTTCCGCAGGGCGGATCAGGAAATGTATCTGGATAAACAGGCAAGAAGGCGTTAGGAGAGGAGGCGGTCCTATGTTATTGCTATTGCTGACGGCGGCGGCCTATTTTTATTATCACTGGCAGTACTTTCTTCTGGTATCCCATATCCGGAAAATGCCGTATCCCCGGATGGGTCTTGTGATCCTCGGCTTTCTGGTGAATTACCTTTTTTTCATCATCTGCAGTATTTTGGAATTTCATCTGGTCTTAAATTGGCTTCTGTTTGCATTTTTGCTGTTTTTTGAAACCCTTTTTTGCTTTAAAGGAGATAAACGCTGTGCCCTGTTTCATACTCTGACAGGGATTATCTGCGGACTTGCCGCGAATATTTTCTGCCGCAGTATTATGGCGATTCTGATCCAGCAGCCCATGCATAACTTTGACAATCATATCCGGAGCAGCGGCAATGTAAAGGGGGTCCCTGTACTGCTGGGTTTTATACTGGCAGGACTCGTCCTGCAGTTTATGAGAAAACCGGTAATTATACGCAGATTCCGCCTGATTTTGGATCATCCGCAGCATTATTCCTTTATACTGGAGATGATGACCGGATTGTTTTTCTATCTGTTTATCAATCTGCTCTTGTATTCTGCCACACTCAATGACCTGGTTCTTAAAATATGGAGCATAAAATCTTGTGTTTTTTCCGTTGCAGGGTTTTATATTGCCATACGATATACCTGGAGGATCTGTGAGCTGGACAATTACCGGGATAAGAACCGAACGATGGAAGCAAAATTGAGAGAACAACAGCTGGAGGAGGAACGACTGAAGCATCAGGCGTCCCTGGATCCTATGACAGGACTTTATAACAGGCAGTATGCAGAAGAGACTATCGCATCTATGATGGAACAGAAGGTGCCGTTTACTTTGTGCTTTCTGGATTTGGACGGACTGAAAAGGGTGAACGACGCCTTTGGCCATGAGGAGGGGGATCGCTATATCCTGACCGCCACAGGAGAGATAAGCAGTGCCTGCCGGAATCGGGTGGACTCCCTGTACCGTTACGGCGGAGATGAGTTTCTGGTACTTTTTAGGGACATGTCAGCCGATATTGCCGGGAAAAGGGCGGAGACAATTAATGAGAGACTGCGGGCGGCCGCAGCGGATAAAGCTTTGCCATATTCCATGTCTATCAGCTACGGCATTGTGGAGAGTACAGAATTTTCGGAATGGAGAGCGCTCCTGCAGGAGGCAGATCGCAGAATGTACAGGCAAAAGCAGGAAAAGGGAATGGCACGGTATAGATAGAAAGAATCTGGAGGGATTTCCGCCTCCAGATTCTTTCTATATTAAACGATATCCCAGGGATTCATGGGTATTATATCTCTTCCTCCTCAGCCCTGCAATAGGCACAGGGGTCATAGCTTGAAGCTCCGCGGCAGTCCACAAAAGTCTCGCCTACAGCTACGGATGCACCGAAATTAATAGGAACTTCCACACAGAGGGTTTGGCTGATGGTTAAGGTACATATGCCATTTACTGTACCGGCGCATGTAGTATCACCCGGTATCACCACAGGTTCCCCACAGCATCTGGTACACGGAACCCCTGCATGGGCAAAGGGGGTTATTGTTACAGGAACACAAACGTTTACTTCCTGATAGCCGGTAGCAGGACAAGTTTCATTCAGCTGTTCAGGACAGGCGGTTATGTCTGCAGAACAATTGCAGGTCATATTTTCTGACATTCGGATTTCTCCTTCCATAAAGGACTCTATATAACATATGAAAAGGAAGAGAATTGTGTGAGTGGGGGGTACAATCACGACTGCCAGTCCGCGAAAGAACAGAAAGCCAATTGCTGTTAAAAAGAATCAGGAATGGTATTGGCTGAGTTCGCAGCAGGCGGAAAAATATAATCACAGCCTCCTTGTATCTTTACACTAAAAGAAATATAATAGAGCTCTGAAGAAGTGATACGAGGATTATATATCTTCCGAGGAAAGGATGGTGTAAATGAAACGGATATTTTTGGTTGAGGACGATAAAGCAATTGCGAAGAACCTTGAGCTGCTGCTCCGTTCGGAAGGGTTTGCGGTACTTCATGCCGCTACCCGGGGGGAAGCACTTGCCCTGCTTGAGGGGAATACATTTGATCTGGCACTGGTTGATATCTCCCTGCCTGACGGTAATGGGTTCACAGTATGCACAGAGATCAAGGAGACCCAGGATATCCCGGTTCTCTTTTTGACAGCATCCGGAGATGAGTCCAGTGTTGTTACGGGGCTGAACATAGGGGCGGATGACTATATCACCAAGCCCTTCCGCCCCCGGGAACTAATTGCCCGGATTGGCACCGCTCTGAGAAAATACGGGCGGTCAGGTACAGATTTTGAAGTCTGCGGGCTTCATGTAGATACGGCAAGCGGAGTGGTGAAGAAGAATGGCAGAGAGGTCTTCCTTTCCGCCCTGGAATACCGCCTTCTCCTGGTGTTTGTCAGCAGCCCCAAAAGTATTATCACCAGAGGCAGGCTCCTGGACGAATTGTGGGATGCGGCGGGGGAGTTTGTCACGGACAATACACTGACCGTATACATCAAGCGTCTGCGGGAGAAGATTGAGGACGATCCAAGTGCGCCCCGGATTATTTTAACCGTTCGGGGAACCGGGTACCGGTTGGGAGGCGGAGATGTTTCGAAATAGAGAGGTTCGGCAGTTTGCATACTTCTTTTTCTTAATTACTGCCGTCACAATATTCCTGGGGTTTATCATCCACCCGGCGGCCGGGGTTCTTGCCGGTGTGTCTGCTGTTTTATTCGGAACAGCTTTTTTTCTGTTCACAAAAGCCCGGTATAAAAGCTTAGTTCATATTTCCGAACAAATCGATCTTGTGCTTCATAATGCGGACCATATATATATCAGTGATGCAGAAGAGGGTGAGCTTTCCATTCTGCAAAGTGAGATCACAAAGATGACACTGCGTATCAGGGAGCAGAACGACGCGCTGAGAAGGGAAAAGGAACACCTAGCCGACTCTCTTGCGGACATTGCCCACCAGCTCCGCACTCCCCTCACATCCGCAAACCTTATTCTGTCGCTGATAGAGAAAACTACAGATGAAAAGGAACGGAGAGCGCTGCTGCGGGAAACAGAGGAATTGTTTGTACAGATGGAGTGGCTGATTAATTCCTTATTGAAATTATCCCGCCTGGATGCCGGCATTGTGGCTTTCCAGAGGGTGCCGGTTGATGTGAAACTCCTGCTTAATACTGCAGTCCGCCCTCTGCTGATCTCTATGGAACTGCATAATATTGAACTGCGGACAGATGTACCGGAGGGAATGACCATACAGGGAGATTTGAGCTGGCTCTCTGAAGCTATTCAGAATATTTTAAAAAATTGTATGCAAAGCGCGGGGGATAACGGCAGAATCGGGATTGCCTGTGAAGATACCCCGCTGTTCGGGGAGATCTCCATCCATGACAGCGGCAGCGGCTTTGAAAAAGAGGATCTGCCCCGCTTGTTTGAGCGGTTTTACAGCGGCAAGAATGGCGCCGCGGCCGGGTACGGTATTGGACTGGCTCTCTGTAAGCGGATTATAACCCGGCACGGAGGGACCATTACTGCAAAGAATCATCCCCGGGGAGGGGCGGTTTTCTGCATTCGTTTTCCAAAGTGACGGATCTCTCACGGAAAAGTCACAGAAATGTAAGCCAAAAGTTCTATTATATGGGTAAAGTAAAATAAAGGAGGCTCACATAATGGAGTTTTTACAGATACAAAATTTATGTAAGGTTTACGGCAGGGGTGAAAACCAGATTACCGCACTGGATCACATTTCCCTTACAATCGAAAAGGGAGAGTTTACCGCTATCATCGGCTCTTCCGGGTCCGGCAAATCCACCCTGCTTCACGCAATTGCAGGGGTAGATGTGCCCTCAGGCGGAAAGATATATTTGAACGGACAGGACGTTTATGCCCAGAGCAATGAAAAGCTCGCCATATTCCGCAGACGGCAGGTGGGCCTGATTTACCAGTTTCACAATCTCATTCCCACCCTGAATGTAGTGGAAAATATCACCCTCCCCATTCTGATGGATAAGAGAAGGGTAAACAAAGAACGGCTGAACGACTTGCTGGATCTGCTGGGGCTGCAGGAACGCAGAACCCATCTGCCCAATCAGCTTTCCGGGGGCCAGCAGCAGCGGGTGGCTATTGGCCGTGCTCTGATGAACGCACCCCAGGTTATGCTGGCCGACGAGCCCACAGGCAGCCTGGACAGCCGGAATGGGCATGAAATTATTAAACTGTTAAAAGAAAGCAATAAAAAATATGGGCAGACCCTGCTCCTCGTAACCCATGATGAAAATATAGCCTTGCAGGCGGACCGCATCATTGGCATCTCAGACGGCAAGGTGGTGCGGGATGAGAGGCAGGTGGGGCTTAGATGAACATCTTTCATAAAGTGGCCTTCCAGGGGCTGAGGAAGAACCGTACACGTACGCTGGTTACAGTTATCGGAGTAGCGCTCTCTGCTGCTCTGATCACGGCGGTGGCGACCTTCGCTGTCTCTCTGCAAAACTATATGGTAAATGGCGCCATTGCAAAAAGCGGTGACTGGCACGTTGAGTTTCCGGATGTGGACCAGGATTTTGTCCGGGAACAAGCCGGTGACAGCAGGGTTGCCAATCTTACCTCCTTTGAAAATGTCGGCTATGCAATGCTGGAGGATGGAAAAAATCCTGACAAGCCCTATGCATTTATAGCCGGGTTCTGTGAGGATACCTTCGATACTTTGCCGGTACAGCTTGTTTCCGGCAGACTGCCTGAAAACAGCAGGGAGATACTTGTCCCGGTCCACCTTGCGGCAAACGGAGGCGTAAAATTCTCAGTGGGGGATACCCTTACCCTGACAGCGGGTACCCGTCAGGCGGGAGATGAAGTACTCTCACAGCACGATCCGTACCGCGCCGGGGAGGAAAGTCTGACAACAGGAACGGAGAAAACTTACACGGTGGTAGGGATCTGTCAAAGACCGGCCTTTGAGGAACACTCCGCGCCCGGATATACTCTGATTACCATAGGGGATGGGGGAAATGCTAAGAGACGTGTCAGCGCCTTTGCTGCTTTGAAAAAGACCGGTCAGATCCAAACGTACGCTGAGGAGGCGGCCCGGGGCGGTGCCTATGTTCTGAACGATAATGTGCTGCGTTTTCTGGGTGCTTCTGACGATACCCTGTTCAATACCCTTCTCTATTCCACAGGCATTATTGTGATTTTGCTTGTTATGCTGGGTTCTGTCTTTATGATTTACAACTCGTTCAATATTTCTTTGAATGAACGGACACATCAATTCGGAATTCTCATGTCGGTGGGAGCCACGGCAAAGCAGCTGCGCAATTCAGTGCTGTTTGAGGGAATTTGCATTGGTGTCCTGGGCATTCCCCTGGGTATTTTAATCGGTATCCCTAGTATCAAGCTTGTACTTGAGCTTGTGGCCAGGAACTTTGCAAATGTGCTCTACGATACCGTTCCCTTAACCCTGTGTGTTTCTGCTCCTGCGCTGGCAGCAGCGGCAGCTGTCAGTTTTATTACCATTTTAATCTCAGCCTATATTCCGGCAAGAAAGGCAGCAGGCACACCTGTGATGGAGTGCATCCGCCAGACGAATGAGATTAAGGTAGAGGCGAAAGCTATAAAAACCTCCAGATTGCTGGGACGCATTTACGGCCTTGAGGGGACACTGGCATTGAAAAATTTTAAAAGAAATAAGCGGCGCTACCGCAGTATTGTTTTGTCTCTAACGTTAAGTGTTGTGCTGTTTGTATCGGCAAGTGCTTTTAGTTCATGCCTAAGTGAGATGGGAGAGCAATCGGCGGTGGAGGCAGACGGTGATATATCTTTCTATTCCGCGGATATGGGGGAAAACGAAGCGCTCCGGCTGTATGACGAACTGAAAACCGCAGGCGGTGTAACCAGAAGTACTTATCAGGCGGTATCCACCTATACCTGCACAGTAAAAACCAGTGATCTTACCAGTGAATTCCTGGACAGCTGCGGGGAGGATACAGGTATAGACAGGGAGAGTGACACAGCCGGGATGATGCTGGACGTTCAATTTATTGAGGATGATATCTACCAGAGTTTTCTGGAAAGCCTCGATCTCCCTGGCGAAGAGTATACCGCACAGGACGGAAACATGATTATAGTAGGTAAAAAGATGGTAGATTCCACGATTATTGATGTGTTCAGAGACCGGACCATGGAGTTTACCCTGGGTACTGCATCCGGGGAACAGACAAAGACGATCCATGCGTCCTTTGTGGATACCTACCCGTTAGACCCCCCGCCGGCGGATCCGGGCGAGGTGAAGGGCTATGTTCTTATGGTGATCGCCCCTTACCAGATGAAGCCGCAGTTTGACGCATTGAGTGCCCCCACAAAGATGGCATTTACCTTCTGGTCGGATCATCCGGGGCAGTCTGCGGCGCAGATGCAGACCATGATTGACAGCGCAGGTACTGCCGTGGATTATACTCTGTACAATCTTCATAAGATCCTTGAGGAAAACCGCAATGTCTCCTTCATTGTAAACTTATTTACAGTTATTTTTAGCATCATGATTACTCTGATTGCAGTGGCAAACGTATTCAACACCATTTCCACCAATATCAGGCTGCGAAGAAGGGAACTTGCCATGCTTCGTTCTGTGGGAATGCCTGACCGGGATTTCAATAAGATGATGCGCTTTGAGTGTGCCCTGTATGGTCTGCGGACCCTGCTGTTTGGCCTGCCCATCTCAGGGCTGCTTTCCTGGCTGATTTATAAGGGTATGGTACTGGGCGGTGCTGAGATTGCATATACCTTCCCGTGGAGCAGTATGGCAATCAGTATCCTCGGAGTATTTTTAGTAATATTTATTACCATGCTGTATGCGGTAAGCAAGATACGAAAAGAAAATATCATTGATGCCCTGCGGGACGATATGGCCTGATGGGTGTGCGCTCAGGTCCGTATCGTCTGGCCGCCGCCAGACGATATGGGATTATTACACGGGAGGAGGCAGGCAACATAGAAAAATCATTTCCCTTCCGCTGAAAAGTTGCCAAGGGCAGCAGAACTCTGGTATAGTGGAAAAAACGGCAGATACCACAAAGGAGACGATTATGCGGCTGAACATGCACATTCTGGCGGAGCATTTCCGGCGTGAAGAGGTATTGGATTCACATATCCCTGACACTACGGTATTAGATTTAAAAAATATACGTAAATATACACCAGAGAAGAAACCGGACTGGGAGAACTATGTGTACCTGATAGATGGGGAAATCAGACAGAAGGACTGGTTTGCCGGGTGGGATCCGTGGTCTGATGACAAGCATATGATATTCCTCAATACACAAGACATTCCCGAAGCCTGGAGGGAAGAGCAGTGGATTCTTCTGAAGACCGGGACGTGTGCGTCGGAAGTTCTGGAAAGGATTGCGGGTGTATTTGAATGGTTCCAGGAATGGGAAGAACGGCTTTTGCGTGCACAGATCGCAGGGACAACGCTGAAAGGTGTCCTTCGTATTGCTGCGGAGGCAGTCCCCAATCCAATTGGCCTTTTTGACAGCTCTACCAGTTGTTTGGGCTGGGCGGGAGAGCTTCCTGAAAAAAGAGATGCCCTGTGGGAGTTGGCTGTGGGGGAGAAGGTTACCTTTTCCTCCGAAATGTATCAGCTATACAAGAAATTGGGGATACTGGAAGAAGTGGAGGGCAGAAAGGCTGCGGCAATCTACCGCCTGGGAGATGAAACCTGGCCTGATTTTATGAATGCCAATATCTATGATGCCAAGGGTAAGACAAGATTGGGCAATCTCGGAACAACAGCCTTGAACGCCCCTATGACGGCAGGGCAGTTAGCTGTTTTTGACTATCTCGCATCCTATTTATCACCAATTCTGGAACGGTATCATCAGACATTATATGATGCCAGGAAGCAGAATTTTATTAACTGTCTGGACAGAAAACCGGTTAGCAAAGAATACTTTTGGAATCGAATGTCAGCAGGGGGTGTCTCTGACAAAAGAAGACTGCATATTCTGTATATCCGACAGCTTATCGGAGACGGGGAAGGGCTGTATTCGTTAGAGGCTCTGGAAACCAGGCTGCAGCGGGGATTTTTGGAGCAGAAGAATATTTTTGTGTCCTACCATAATGGCATTGCCGTGTTTGCCTGTGACTTGGACAGCAGTGAAAAGATGGATGCGTGGATTGGACACTTTAGGAAACTCGCAGGGGAGGTACAATTTTGCATAGGTATCAGTGAGATGTTTGACAGCATAGAAGAAATCCCGGATGGCTATAAGCAGGCTGAAATTGCTGTTGGGTATGCTTTAAACAAGAAGAAAAATGGGGCTGTCCGCTTTAGAGAATGCATCTACAAGTATGCAGCCCGTAAAATAACAGAAGACTTATCCATAAAAGCCATATGTCATCCTAAAATCTACGAAATCTATCTCTATGATCAGGAACATAGAACCAGCTATATGGAAACACTGCATGCATATCTGGAAAGCAGCTGCAATGTATCCAAAACAGCTGGAAGACTCTATCTCCACAGAAACACGGTGAATTATCGATTGGAAAAAATGCGTGAGCTCTTTGGCGATAAGTTTATAGAAGAATCTCCGGGAGATATGCTGTTTTCTTTAAAAATATTAATGAATTAGTAGCAGGCAGGTGGAAGCAGGCATTTCCACCTGCCTTTTTGTGCATGATTGCACAAAGAAAGCAGATAAAATAAAACAATAACAGTATCCAGAGACGATGTTTTCCCCTTGCATTCTATTTATAATAAAGTCATCAAGTTACATACGGCGCCGATGATTTATGGAATCAGAAATAAAAATTGGAAGATGCTAGTTTGGAGGTAACTGTTTAATGGAAACTAAGAATCAAAAATGGCTGGTATTTGCTGTCTTATGCCTGGCGTATATGCCGGCCTCCTATGCACAGTATCAGCTTTCTGTATTTGCGCCGGATCTGATGGCGGATTATGGGCTGACAACGTCACAATTTTCTTCTGTGTTCACTTCACCTATGCTTGTGGCCATATTTTTGAGTTTTGCGGGAGGGATTATCTCAGACAGATTCGGAGCAAAAAAGGTTACCAGTATTGCGTTTGTACTGACTTGTATCGGGCTAATTGGCAGGATTTTTGCAGGGAGCTATCTGCCGTTCTTTCTTTGCATGGCATTGACGGGTTTTTCCCAGATGTTTGTGAATACCAATGCATCTAAAATAATGGGAAGCTGGTTTGAACCGAAGAAAGTGGGGATGCTGATGGGTGTTTTTGCACTATGCGGCCAAATCCCGGGAGCATTTGCCACGGCTACAACAGCTGTCTTATTTCCCAATATGAAGGCAGCCTACGGGGCGGCAGCCGTGTTTGGCGTTCTGGTTTTTGCACTGTGGCTACTGTTTGTGAAGGACAGACCGGGTACCTCTGGGGAACAGGAAGTGAAAGAGGAAATCTCAGAAAAGCAGGCTTCCGTTAGGGAGTGCCTGGGCGTTGTGCTGAAGAACAAAGGAATCTGGTGTATTTCTGTCTGCATCATGATGATATTGGGCTGCAATGTGACATTATCCACATTTTTACCGATAGCCCTGCAGAAGATGCACGGGTTGGATCTGGCGGTGTGCGGCACAATTGCATCCATGATCACACTGGGTAACTGTGTGGGCTCAATTACAGGCCCCATTATATTCCAGAAGGTAGGGAGAGTCAAAAGGTTTGTTCCGGGAATTGCAGCGCTGTCTTTCGTGAGTGTTCTCATATGCTGGCGGTTTGATTCCGTGCTGCTTCTGTACGCGTTCTGCTTATTGACAGGGACGCTTCTGGGTGCGGCTATGCCAATCTTTTTTTCAGCGCCGATTCTACTGGAAGGAATTGGAATCAGGTATGCAGGCAGCGCGGCAGGGGTAATAGCAACCTTGCAGCTTCTCGGGGCTGTATTAATTCCCACCTACATTCTTACCCCCATTGCCGGGGAAAATTATGGGCTGCTGTTTAGCCTGGCGGCACTGTGCATGCTGGTTATGTTTGTGTTTGGGCTTTTGATACCAGAGTTTACAACATCTAAAGAAACAATATAAAAAATCTATATAGGAGGGATATTATGACGAAAACAATCAATGAGGGCGTATATACCTTTATGAATTCCGGAGGGATGCTGGTTCCCTTTGTGTATGACGGATGGAGAGCAGAGACACTGGCCTCCAAGGAAACGGCATATTTTTGTACGGTTTTAAGCACTTCGCCAATCTATGATATTAAAGGGCCGGATGCAGCAAGATTTTTAAGTTCCATTTGTGTGAATGACTTTACAACAGCAAAACCGGGAGGGATCCGCCATGCTGTCTGCTGCAATGAAAAAGGTCAGATTACCGCAGACGGTGTTGTTATGACATTGGCAGAAGATCACTTCCGCACTTACTGGATTATGCCGGTGGTTGATTACGAAGCATCGAAGACTACTATGAATATTACGGGGGAAAATATGATGATGAAGGAGTTTTTCCTTCAGATTGCTGGTCCTAAAAGTCTTGAGATTATTGAGCAGGCGGCAAAGCAGGATATTCATGGGCTGAAGTTTGCAAAACACATGATGATCCGGATTGCGGGTGTAGATGTGCGGATTCTCCGTCTGGGCATGGCAGGGACTCTTGCGTATGAACTGCATGGAGATATGGAAAAATTTGAAGAGGTCTATAAGGCGCTTTGGGACATCGGTGTTACATATGGTGCCAAAAAAATGGGAAATCAGGCATATGTTATGAATCACACAGAGGGTGGCTTCCCTAACCTGAACATGCATTATCCTCTGCCCTGGTACGAGGATCCCGGACTGGCCGCCTATCTGGAGAAACATCCAATGGAGGGCTTCTGGAACTGGAACAGGCATCTCGTGGGAAGCTGCGGAGACGATCTGGAAGTGAGATTCCGCACTCCGTATGACGTAGGGTGGGGGAATCTGGTGAACTTTAACCATGAGTTTCCGGGAAAGAAAGCACTTCTAAAGATTGCAGAGAATCCACCCATGGATGTAGTTACTTTGGAATGGAATGCCGATGATGTGGGAGAGATATTTGCGTCTCAGTTCAGAGGGAGAGATGTGGAACCCTATGATGAGATCGGGGAAAACCCGGTAGATATCTATTTTAATCTGAATGTCAGCGGCGGATTTATCTATCATCAGGATTATGTTATGCTGGGAGATGAAAAAATCGGGGTTTCCGCGGTTCGGGCGAGAAGCGCCTACTACCGGAAGATGATTTCGCTGGGCTTTGTGAAAAAAGAGTATGCGAAACCGGGAACAGAACTTTCAGTTCTTTGGGGAAGACCGGGAACACCTCAGTACAAGGTACGCGTAACAGTAGCACGTACACCGTATGTCGATTCCGAATTTGTCAACAATAAATTTATTGATGTGGAGGAGATTCCTCATTATAGGAAAGAATAGGGAAAAAGAACACCCCTGCAGCGTGTGATTGGCTGCAGGGGTGTTAAGCGCCAAGAAGGGCATAATGCTGCTCTATCTCATTTTTTTGAACGTATCTCTGAGCGCATAATAACACTCATCGAATAATTCCTTCACCGGAGTATAAGAAGCTGCAGCCTGAGGAACCGGATCATGAGTGGCTTCTATATGTATGAAACGATCAATTGCTGAAAAATCCTTAAATAAACCTACACCGACACCGCCTGTAACAGCAGCGCCCATGGAACCGGCTTCTTCTAATAAAGTGGGAACCAGGATTCTGGCATTATATACATTAGCCATGATGTCTCTCCACACTTTACCCTTTGCACCGCCCCCTAAGACTAATATTTCTTTAATGTCTACCTGAGTCTTAAGGACATCCAGTATAATAGACAAATTCATTGTGATGCCTTCTAAAACACTTCTAAGCAAATCCCCCCTTGTATTTTCGGGCTTTAGCCCGATCCAGGCTCCTTTGGCATGGGGATCCCATCGGGGTGCCCGCTCTCCAAGGAGATACGGGAGAAAAATCAATCCATTAGCACCTATAGGGCTGTCCTGAATTGCCTGGTTCATATAGTCATAAGGTGATCCTCCGTGGAGCTTAGCATCATAAGATTCCATCTTACAGATACATTCTTTTACCCAGCTGTATGCTCCCCCTGCATACTGCATAGTACCGTTTGGGGCATACAGTCCGGGTATAATATGGGCCCAGGTAACAGTTCTCATCTGTTCATCAAAAATAGGCTTTTCTGTGGTGGTGGTTATCCAGGCCGAAGTGCCCATACAGCTGTATGTCTTTCCGGGTGCAATCGAGCCTGCTCCTACATTGGCTGCAACCCCGTCTCCGCCTCCCAGGACAACCGGGGTATTCTCGGCAAGTCCGGTGGCCGCCGCCGCATCTTTTGTGACGGTACCGGCTATAAAAGTGGATGGCTTCAGCTCCGGAAGCTTGTCTATGTCAATACCTGCATAAGACAGTAATTCTTCAGACCACTGCAGGTTTAATAAATCAAAGCACCCGTTGCTGTTGCCGTCAGAATATTCCGTATAAAACTTCCCGGTCAGACGAAACACAATATAATCTTTGGCATTTAATGTTTTATAAGTCTGTTCATAAACTTCAGGTTCGTTGTCTCTGATCCACATAAGTTTTTGGATACCATAGGATGCCGTATTCCGATGGCCTACAATATGGTAGTAATCCCATTGAGAGATGTGTTCTTCAATCTGGTCGGCTTGTTTCTGAGCCCGCTGATCTGCCCATATCATTGAGGGACGCAGGGGAGTTCCGGAGGAATCTACGCATAGGCACCCCATCATCTGGCCGCTGAAGCTAACTGCGGCAATGTCAGATGGCAGAACGCCGGTGGATTCAATAAGCTGACGGCTTGTGCAGCAGACTGCCCGCCACCAGTCATCAGCGTCCTGTTCTACCCAGGTGCCGTTGAAATAATGAGTATTGTAGGAATAAACCTCGTGGCCAATCAGCCTCCCATCCTCAGAAAACAGTGTGGCTTTATTCCCGGAAGTGCCAAGATCATGTGCTAAAATATACTTGCTCATATAAACCTCCCAATTGTAATGTTATAATGTTTGTTTGTAGGTACATAAAAAATGATAAAAATAAATGTTTATGTAATTGTCCCTGACATACAGCATTTTTTTGTATGTCAAGGGATTCAACTATTCGGGTGCCACTGTTATCTCAAATACATTTCGATCGCCCCGGTATCTTGCCAATGAATATTCAATGGGCTGTCCATATAGGTTATATCCTATGGAAGTAAAAAAGTGGATGGGCTTGCCTTTTTTCATATTAAGGTGCCTGGCGTCCTCACTGTCTGCTTCAACCGCCTCAATCTGCCTCTGTATTTTTACAATTTTTGTGTCGTCGGATTTGCCAAGCTCAGCGTAAAGAGAAATAGTTGTAAAGTCAAGGTTTATAAGATCCTGGCATCTGCTGTAGGGGAGATATGTTTTAATGGTGACCAATGGTTCGTCGTTTGCAAATCGCCTGCGGTATAAAAAGAGTACCTGATCATTCTCACTTAAGTTCAAAAATTTGGCCACGGTGACATCCGCAGGAATAACCTTTAAATCCAGGACTTCGGTGCTTGCTGTTAATCCTCTCCGAGCCATTTGGCTATTAAAGGATTCTATTTTTGTTATAAAATCCTCATTATTAATTTTGGGCTTAGAGACAAAAGTACCTTTGCTTTTAATTCGGTACAGCCGTCCCTCCTGAACTAATTCAGTGATAGCCTGTCTAACCGTCGTACGGCTAATCTTAAAGATATCACTTAATTCATTTTCTGTGGGGATGGGGCTGCCGCTTGGATAAGTTCCGTTTTTTATTTCATCCAAAATAATCTTTTTTAGCTGAAAATACAAAGGAATGGGAACTGATTTATCTATTCGGTCTGCGTTAAGTGCCATATGAACCTCCTATGAAATTACTGCGAAATAACTATCTTTGTCGTTACATTATATCATAACAATGATTAACGTGCAAGCACTTAGCGCTAAATGTTTATTGTTATAACATAGTGACATAAACTAATAATTGTGTTATTGATTTGAAAAAATAAAATAAAAGATATATTGAAAGTTAAATATGTAATAATACCAAAGTATTCAGAAGATTATACATAGATGTTCTTGTAAAAAATAAAATATGACAAAAAATAGGTACATAGCTATGTAGTAACAAAGATACATATTTTTGTTGACTTTTTTGTGCGTACGTGTTATTTTACCATTAAAGGATGTATGATACATAAGAGTCTCCAATGCGCATTAGACAGATTCACCAGTACAGTCCGGTTTCATAAAAAAGCGAACAGACATTTCATTATTTTAGGAGGTATAGTAAGATGACAATGATTCAGCATCAGACGAGAGCTTTCGGGTCACCCAGCAGATATATTCAGGGACGCTGTGAATTAGAAAATTTAAGGGAATATACAGACGCGTACGGAAAAAAAGTATTTATATTGGTAGACACCTTTTTCTTTAAAGAATATAAAGAAAAGTTTGAAGCTATGTATGCAGGCGGCGACAGTACCGTGATCGTAGAAGAGTTTTCAGGGGAGATAACTGCCGAAAAGATTGATGAGATAGCGGAAGGTCTGAGGGCATTTGGTCCTGAGGTAGTCGCTGGTATGGGCGGCGGCAAAACAATGGATACAGCCAAGGCTGTCTCAGACATTTTTAAAGCTGTTACGGTTATTATACCTACAACGGCCTCTACGGATGCGCCTACCATAGGGCTTTCAGTGATATATACAGAGACGGGAGAACATGTGGGTCCCAGACATTATGTTAAGAATCCGGATCTGGTACTGCTGGACACGGATATTATATCGAAAGCGCCTGTTCGTTTTCTGATTGCCGGGATGGGAGATGCGCTTGCTACTTTTATAGAGACAAGGGCGAACCTGCAGTCACATTCTCCTAATTATGTAGGGAAAGGATTCTGCAGTACAATTGCAGTGGGCGCCATTGCAGAGGCATGCCACAAAACGATTCTGGAAAAGGGTGCAAGAGCGAGAAGAGCAGCGGAAAGAGGACTTTGTACCATTGATGTGGAGGACGTGATTGAGGCCAATACACTGCTCAGCGGATTGGGCGTACAGAATTCCAGCTGTGCGGGTGCACATTCTATTGCAGAGGGAATAACGGTTCTTCCGGCCTGCCAGAAGCTGCTGCATGGAGAAGTTGTGGCATTTGGTATTTTAGTGCAGCTGATGATAGAGGGAAGGACGAATGAAGAAATAGAGGAAATATATGCGTTTTTCCGAGAGGTTGGTCTGCCCTCCACATTTGCAGATCTTGGACTTGAGAATGTTACAGATGAGGAGATCATGAGCGTTGCAGAAGAGTCTCTGAAATCTTACTGGGACGTGGAACCCTTCCCGGTTACGGCCCAAATGATCCATGATGCCATGATCCTGGCAGATATCCAGGGGCGCCGGTTCAAAGCCCAGGCATAAGCATATGAAAGGCAGAATATTTAACATACAGAGATTTAGTGTACATGACGGACCGGGTATCCGGACAACCGTATTTTTTAAAGGCTGCAACTTAAGGTGCCAATGGTGTCATAATCCGGAGTCTTATGAGACGGGCATACAGCTGGAGTACTTTGCAGATAAGTGTGTAGGGTGCAGAGCCTGTGAGGCGGTCTGTCCCCAGGGCGCCAGGATTCAGGACGGCCACAGAATTCATAGGCAGGGCTGTACACTGTGCGGGAAATGTGCAGAGGCATGTATGTACGGGGCCATTGCCATAGCCGGATGGGACCTGGAGCCGGAGACACTATTAGAAACAGTTCTTAAAGATAAAAAGTATTATATGAACTCCGGGGGCGGAATTACGTTATCAGGGGGAGAACCGATGCTTCAATGGGAGTTCTTGTCAGAATTTCTGCCATTGGTGAAAGAGAATGGAATATCAGTTGCTTTAGATACGGCAGGTAATGTTCCCTACTGGAAGTATGAGAAGCTTTTCCCGTACCTGGATTTCATTTTATTAGACATTAAGATTATGGATGATACCCTGCACAGAAAGTATACGGGTGTATCGAACAAATTAATATTGGAGAATGCAAAGCGGTTTATAGAGCAGGGTATCAGGATACATATCAGGATTCCTCTGATAAAAGGCATTAACGATACAATAGAGAATGCGAGACAACTGACGCATCTTCTGGGTGATGCCCCCAATGTGGAAGAAGTGCGTTTGCTGCCGTATCATACCCTTGGAGTGAGAAAGTCCCAGAGTTTAGAATTGCCTGTCTGTGAGTTTTCTCCCCCCGAGGCACATACGATGGAGCAGCTTAGGGAGATTTTCGGGGATAAAGGGGTCTGTTAAAAGCAGTCGGATAGAGAAAGGAAGGGATAGCCAGAATGGTAAGACGTGAGCTAAAGAAACGAATAGAAAAATGGTTTGACAGAGATTACCGGGAAACCTTTATGGAACGAATTGACTTGGTTATGGAGGCGGAGCAGCTTTACCAGCATGAGAAGGAGGGTCTGGCATACGGCCATACGCTGGCCCACATTTTGGAAAGCATATCTCAGCCGCTGGAAGACAGCGAACTTCTCGCTGGCGCTGTTGCCATGCGGATTCCCACAGAGGAAGAGGAGAAAACCATACGGGAAGTATACAAACGCTGGTGGGACATTCCGGTAGAAGAACGGCACAAAAAAATCTTTTTCTACTATTCAGAGAACTGGCTGCGCTGCAGACCATACTGGTTTCCCTCTTTTGGCCACTTGGCGCTGGACTGGGAAGGGCTCCTTTCCAACGGACTGGGGAGTATGGAATACAAAGCCAGAGAGCGCATGAAGGATGAGGCGCTTACGGAGGATCAGAAAGGGTTCCTGGAGGGGACTGTTCTGTGCTATCAGGCGGTAAGTGCTTATATCGAAAGATATGCCCAAACAGCAGAGAAAAAGGGCAGAAGCGGCATGGCAGAAGATCTCCGCCAGATCGCCTATGGAGAGGCCAGGACATTTGCGCAGGCGCTGCAGCTTCTCTGGATGATTATATTAATTGCACAGAAGGTATGCGGCTGCGGCGTATTGAACCTGAGCAGGATGGATCAATATCTCTATCCGCTCTATGAGAGGGATCTTAGGGAAGGCAGACTTACCTATGAAAAAGCAAGGGAACTGATAGATGAATTCTTTTTTAAGAATAATGAGATTATGGTGCAGACGGATCATATGTCCATAGAGACAGATTCTACGGACTACACCCTGGAGGTTGCATTTGACGATCCCAATTATCTGATTCTTGCAGGTAAGAAAGCGGACGGAACAGGGGGTGTGAATCCTTTGTCGTGGTTAATGGTTGAGTCGGCGGAAGAGCTCAAGCTTCGAAACCCCTTTGTGGTAGTACGCTATTACCATGGGATTCCCACAAAGTTCTGGCAGCTTGTCTGCAATGCCATGAGAAATAATGCAACTATTGTTATCTATAATGATGAGACTATGCTGCCTGCCTTAAAGCATTATGGGGTTGAAGAGCCGGAAGTATACGATTATGGGTTTTATGGCTGCAATGATCCGAACATCCCCGGGGACGAAGGGGGTCTGCGCCAATTGTGGTTTAACCTGGTGAAGCCTTTGGAACTGGCATTGAACCAGGGGGACTATCCCATGGAACCAAGAGGTAACAGCAGTCCCAGAGACTGCCAATTTGGCCCTGAAGATCGTATGACCGGGCTTATGACCGGTGCGTATTATGGTATAAAAAGTAAGGCTCCGGAAGAGATCCGGAGTATGGATGAACTGCTGGAAGTCTATGAAGAACAGCTTATGTACTTGTTAGGAGAATTCCGAAAAGGCTTTGAGATGGATTTTGAAGCAGAGCAAAAAGAGACGAAAAGCCGCATGAGAATAGAGGACTGTTTCCTGAGGGGAACAGTAGACAATGCACAGACCTGGACCATGGGGGGAACAAAGTACCATAAAATAGTTGCCCAGGGTTGTGGAATTGCGACTGTTATCAATGCCCTTTACGCGATAGAAAAGCTTGTTTTTACTGATAAAGAATTTACGTTAAGAGAGCTGTCGGACATTCTGCGGGATGACTTTTCCGGAAATGATATGTTAGCGCTGCGTCTCAGGAAAAAGCTGGATAAGTTTGGAAACGATATAGATGCAGTGGATAAGTATGCAAAGATTGTAACAGACCTGTATGTCCGTGGGATAGAGAGATATAACGGCGAAGGCTATTTATATCAAATGTGGCCTACCTATTCAACAGACAGGGACTTTACAACTATGGGGCGTTATGTAGGTGCTACCCCTGACGGAAGGCGTGCAGGGGAACCAATCAGTGAGAACCAATCGCCCAGTGAAGGAAGTGACATTAACGGAATTACAGCAATGCTCAATTCTGTTTCTAAAATACCTTTTGACAGGATCACAGGAGGGCCTTTAAATCTGCGCCTGCATCCCAGTGCGGTACAGGGCGATGAGGGACTAAATGCCCTGTGCGCACTTTTCCAGACTTACATGGAAAACGGGGGGATGCAGCTTCAGATTAATGTTGTGGATGCAGAGACACTTCGAAGTGCCCAGTGCGATCCGGAGAAGTACAAGACCCTCTGTGTCAGAGTCACCGGATACAGCGCGTTTTTTGTAGAGATGGGAAGAAAAGCGCAGGATGAACTGATAGCGCGTACAGAACAAATGGTATAAAATGGCTTGGGCCTGTTAAACGACAGGCCCAGTGGCCGGCCCCCCAACACTGGCGTAAAAAATATAAACTTTTGATATCTTGTAATGTAGTATCATTACTATATAGTGATATGAGAAATGGAGAAAATAGCGATATGAATATTTACCAGAAAGCGACACAGCCAACCATGTATTTTATAGGAGTTACCACGAATAGCTCCTCAATTATGAAGGTATTCCCAAAATGGGCAGAGGAATTAGGCTTAAAGGACGCGGTGATTAAGGGAATAGACTTTAAGCCTCATGCAGATCCGGCGCTCTATCGGGAGGCAGTTTCTTTTATAAAGGAAGATCCCATGTCCCTTGGAGCTTTGGTTACTACTCATAAGATTGATTTGTATGAGGCCTGCAAAGATATGTTTGAATATCTGGATCCATTTGCTGTTCAGTTAGGAGAGATTTCATCTATCTCTAAAAAGGACGGAAAGCTTTGCGGACATGCGAAGGATCCTATATCCAGCGGGCTGGCACTTGAGAACTTCATACCAGATAATTACTGGAGAACATATAACGGGGATGTTCTGATTATGGGAGCAGGGGGAAGTGCGCTTGCCATGAGTGTTTATCTGACCCAGAAAAAGTTCGGAGAAAATGTGCCGAAACATATTATCATTGCCAACCGCAGCCAACCCAGACTGGATACGGCAGAAAAGATATTAAGAGATCTGAATCCGGACACCAAGTTTGAATTTGTCCGGGGGGAGGAGCCTGTTGATAATGACCGTCTGCTAAAAACTTTAAAAGAGCATTCTCTGATTGTAAATGCAACCGGTCTGGGAAAGGACGGACCCGGTTCTCCTCTGACAGATGGGTGCGAGTATCCGGAGAATAGTTATGTTTGGGAGCTGAACTACCGGGGAGAGCGTATGTTCCAGAGACAGGCAGAGGCTCAGGCGGAGGCTAAACATCTGCATGTAGAGGATGGATGGATTTATTTTATCCATGGATGGACGCAGGTGATTGCCGAGGTATTCCATATAGACGGCATTGCACGTAAGATTCCCAGACTAAGTGAGATTGCATTAGAGAGGTAGGAGGAGCGCTATGAACAGATTTCAGTGGGACAGCAGTTTTTCTGTTGACTTTAATTTACAAAACGGATTTTCAGAGAAGGCTGAGACAACGAAAAGGTATTTATCCCAGATGAAGGAAATGTTTTATGATACAAATGCCGCAGAGAAAATACTGGAACAGGAAGATCCCTTAGTCTATGAGTTTCATGAGCTGGGGTGCCCAATGAGAGAGGGGGATTTGGCTTTTGGCACTACCATCCTGTATCCGGGCAAAGTAGGGAACGAATATTTTATGACAAAGGGCCATTTTCATACCATATTGGACACTGCAGAGGTCTATTATACACTGGACGGTGAAGGCTGTATGATTATGGAGAACCCGGAAGGGGAAACGATGGAAATGCCTCTGAAAAAGGGAGAAGCACTCTACGTGCCCCGCAGATATGCCCATAGATCCGTCAACACGGGAGATACACCCCTGGTCATGTTCTTTACCTTTGCTGCAAATGCCGGTCATGACTATGGGACCATTGAGACAAAAGGATACCGGAAAATATTGGTAGAGAAGGAATGCGGGCCTGTGGTAATTGATAATCCAAAATGGAGTTAAAAATATGGGAAAAGTAATGACAGTTTCTGGCCCTGTCACTGCGTCTCAGCTGGGATACTGTCAGTGCCATGAGCATCTTCTTATCAGTAGAGGAACATCGTTTCAGATCAATCCCGCTCTATGGATGGATGATATTGATAAAAGTACTGCAGAGGCGCTGAAATATAAAGAAGCCGGCGGAGATACTGTGATTGATGCCCAGCCGGGCGGATGCAACCGCATGGAGGAGGGGCTGCTGGAGATATCTGATAGAACAGGAATACATATCATTTCATCCACAGGCTTCCACAAGCTGATGTTCTATTCCGATACTCACTGGATTCACAAGATGCCGCAGGATGAGCTGTACCATTTTTTCAGAGAAGAGCTGGAGGTGGGCATGTACAAGGAGATAGACTGCGGATATCCGGAAAAACAAACCAAAATACGTGCGGGTATTGTAAAAACAGCCTTAGACAGGGAAGGTCTTTCTCCGCGTTACATGAACTTGTTCAGGGCGGCGGCTCAGGCTGCCATAGACAGCGAGGTACCCCTTATGGTACACATTGAACCTGGGAGCGATCCCAAAAAACTTTTGGAATTTCTGCTGGAGATGGGAGTTTGGCGGCATAGAATTATTTTCTGCCATATGGATCGGGAGATTAAAGAGACAGAGTATTATTTTTCTGTACTAAAAGAAGGAATCACCTTGGAGTTTGATACGATTGGGCGTTTTCACTACCATGATGATGCATCAGAACTTGCATTAATTAAAGAAATCTTGGATCGGGGCTACAGCGGGCAGCTTCTGCTGTCTTTGGATACCACCAGAGAGCGGCTGAAATCATATACCCCCAATGGGGTGGGGCTTACTTATTTACTCTGTAATTTCCTGCCCAAACTTAAAAAAATGGGTGCTTCTGAAGAACAGCTCCTTAATGTGACGGTTCAAAATGTCAAAAATATTTTTCATGAATGATTATGGGAGAGATGGATATGAACAATAATTTATTGCAGCAGATAGAAAAGTATAAGATAGTACCGGTTGTAAAAGTAGAACGTGCCGGGGATACGGGGAGACTGTGCGAAGCCCTGAGCACAGGAGGACTTCCTGTGGCAGAGATAACGTTTCGTACACCGGCAGCCAGGGAAGCCATAAGCGCTGCGGTAAAAGAATTTCCGCAAATGATAGTTGGCGCTGGTACCATTGTAAATGTAGAGCAGGCAAAAATGGCGGTTGATGCAGGCGCCCAATTTCTTGTTTCCCCGGGCATTTCCCACAAGGTGATTGAATATGCCCTGAATCAGAATATTATGATATTTCCTGGCGCATGTACACCTACAGAGGTAATGAGGATAATGGAATATGGCTTATCGGTTGCAAAGTTTTTTCCGGCGCAGCAATATGGCGGCCTTAGTACGATAAAAGCGTTGTCGGCACCTTTCTCAGACATACGTTTTATGCCTACCGGAGGGATCAGCGCTGCAAATGTGAAGGAATATCTGGCATTTCCCAAAATTGCTGCCTGCGGCGGGAGCTGGATGGTACGGCCGGAACTGATTGCCGAGGGAAGATATGATGAAATCCGCAGATTAACAGAAGAAGCAGTCGGTTTAGTGGGCGAATAGGAGGAGAAGAATGAAGATATTAGTTACCCCAACTTCTTTGCAGCCTGGTAAAAATGAAAAAATACTGAAACCTCTCAGAGAGTTTGCCGATGAATTAGTATTTAATCCTCTGGGCCGTCCTTTAGAGGAAGAGGAATTAATAAAGGCTTTGGAGGGGTGTGACGGATACATTGCCGGTCTGGACAGCATTACTGCGAGAGTACTGGAGGCATCCCCTCAATTAAAGGCTATTTCAAGGTATGGCGCCGGGTACGATCGGGTTGATATAGAGACGGCAAAGAACAAACAGGTAATTGTTACTAACACACCCGGAGTCAATGCCGAAGCGGTAGGAGAACTGACATTTGCCTTATTGTTGTCAATCGCCCGGAATATTCCCCACCTGAACCACAAATTGAAGGGCGGTGAATGGGTGCGCGGCAATGGAATAGAGCTGAAGGGAAAAACTTTAGGAATTATAGGACTTGGCGCAATTGGGAAAGTGGTAGCGCGCTGCGGCCAGGGATTTTGTATGAAACTTATGGCATATGATCCATTTATCAATGAAGAGTACTGTGCATGCAATCAGATAAAGGTGAGTACGTTTGAGGAAGTAATAGAGCAGGCGGATGTTATTAGCCTGCACATGCCTCTGACAGCGGTGACGAGACATTTGCTGAATAAAGAGGTATTTGATAAAATGAAAGACGAGGCTATCATCATAAATGCTTCACGGGGCGGACTTATTAATGAGGATGACGCTTACGAGGCACTTAAAAGCGGCAAGCTAAAAGGACTTGGTCTGGATGCGTTTGAGGTGGAACCCCCTGGAGACTCCAAACTTTTTGAATTTCCTACGGTTATAGCAACCCCTCACACGGGGGCACATACCAGAGAAGCCATTGAGAATATGGCAAAAGCTGCGATTCAGAATCTGATTGACGTTCTGACGGGAAAAGAAAATCCCAATATAGTTAGCAGGTAAATGGATAAATACATACTTTAAAGGAGATGGAATTATGGAAATGATGAGATCATTTATTATTGAAAAAGACGGGTCCACAGAGCTGAGAGAGATTCCCAGGCCCAGAATTAACAGGAAACAGGCGCTGGTGAAAATGATTGCCAACGGGATGTGCGGAACGGATGTAAAGATGCTCCATAGGACCTTTAAAGGCTTCCCGGAGTCGATTTATCCGCTGATGCTGGGGCATGAGGGGGTAGGAGAGGTTATCGAAACAGGAGAGGATGTCAGAGGCTATAAAATCGGAGATAAGGTGCTGCTGCCATTTGTCGATCCGGATCCTGAGCTTTACCCGGGATTGGGCTCCGGGTGGGGAGCTATGAGCGAGTATGGTGTAGTGTGGGACAAAGATGCTGTATATGAGGATGGGGAGGAAGCACCTGACTGTGCATATGCGCAGACAGTACTGGATCCTTCTGTAGATCCGGTAGATGCGGTTATGCTGATCACGTTCCGTGAAGTATTAAGCAACATAAGATATTTTGGGGTTCAGCCGGAAAATAATATAGTCGTATTCGGATGCGGTCCTGTGGGTCTTAGCTTTATAAAGTTCTTAAGTCTTTTAGGAGTGTCTGATGTTATTGCAGTTGACATATTTGACGATAAGCTGGAGGCGGCAAAGGAAAGGGGAGCTACCAGAACTTTTAACAGTAAAGAGTGCGATATTGTAAAAGAAATCCGTACTATATACCCCAAAGGTGTTGACTATGTACTTGATGCGGTTGGCTCCCCGTTTATTGTAAACCAGGCAATGCCGCTGATTGCAGACCGGGGAAAAGTGCTCTGCTATGGAGTTCCTGAGAAAGAGCAAATTACCATAGATTTCTCTAAGGCTGATTATAACTGGCAGGTTATCTACCAGCAGATGCCGAGAAAACGAGAGGAAGGCGAAGCTACGGAACAGGTGATGGAGTGGATTAATGACGGTAAACTGATCATTAAGGACTTTATATCAGATTATTTTAGCTTTGACAATGCTGTGGAAGCTTATGAGAAGCTTTTAGACCGCCAGATTTCCAAAAAAGGGATTATTGTATTTTAGAATTGCAGAAAAGCCAGAAACAGCAGATGATGCGGACTGTTTCTGGCTTTTTTATTTTATAAGTTATTGAATCTGAAAAAAGGATTCACTGTATGCCATATTACAAAAGACAAATATGAGAAAGATCCAGTTTGCCGATCAATTCAAAAGCTTCATTAAACTTTTTATCAACCAGTTCGTTTGAAATACCGGCAAAGCGGAAAACGGTGGTGATGGTACAATAGGAGATATTTACACATAGATTGTACCAATCATCCTCTGAGATTTTCTGGTACTGGTCTTTTTCGCAATAGGTAATGAACATTTCCCTTCTCCCCGCAGACTCCTGCATCCGCAGACGGTACAGGGTTTCATGGGACATGGCTTTTTGGTAGTAATGCAAAATAGCATCATAATAAGAATCCTCAATACCGATAGGGTCTCTGAGCGCAGTATCCATTGCGTACATGGACAGGCGGTTAGATTTGGAGGATTCATACTTAAAGCGCCTGCTTTGTGGGGTGCTGTAGGTTATGATATCTACAATTAGATCATAGGCAAATAGAAAAATCATGGGATCCGGAATGTCCTGCCGATGCAGCAGGTCCCAGATTTCTTTGTGAAAATTCTGGTTGATAATCCGTATAACCGTGGGTATATTTTTATAATGATAAGAAAAGAGAGAGGGCTGTACACCCAAGCGTTTGGCAATGCTGCCTACACTGGCATTTTGAAAGCCCAATTCCCGAAACTCTTCTTTTGCTGCTTCCAACAGCAGTTCTTTTGTTTTCTGACCTTTCGTCACGTTAAAACCTTCCTTTAATCATGTTTATTGTAATACGCAGTGACTTTCTTCTGCTATTTTACACAATTTTACTGTATTATGCAATAGAACAAATATAATTTTAAATAAAAATTGAATAAAATAAAAATTATTCAAAAATATGTTGAGATAATTCAAGAATGTGCTATACTGAAAGTAACAAAATGCAAGTGCTTTTATAAAAAGAAAATGGAGGTATGTTTATGGAGGTTGTTAAAATTTTACTGACGCTGGTACTTTTTGTTGGTGTGGTTTATGCGCTGAATAAAAAGTTAAGTCCGGCAATCACTCTGACCATGGCTGGTTTTCTGGCAATTCTGGTGGGCTGTCTGCTCAATGGCAACAATCTGATGGGTGAAGAGAGTACGGGAAATCTTTTATTTGATATTTTTGAGTATTTCCGGCGGGATGCAGTTGTGGGCACCATTTCCAAAATGGGAATCCGTATCATGTCCATTTTGACCTATGTGGCATATATGGATCATTTAAAGGCGACTAAGATGTTTGCCTTGCTGGCATCAAAGCCGGTAATGAAACTGAAAAATAAGTATCTGTTGTCAGGAGGGGCCCTTTTGCTTACGGCAGCCCTGATTATTGCGATTCCCAACGGTACAGGGCGTATGGCCATTCTTATCGGTACCGTGTATCCGATTATGTTAGCCTGTGGTGTGACAAAAGCGACAGCGGCGGTGGCTATTTTTGCGGGAGCCATGTACTCCTGGGGACCGGCCAATCCGAAGATTCCTACCGCGGCGGCATACATGGGGATTGAAGTGAATATGGTGGAATATTTTTTAAAGATTGAGTGGCTCTGGGATATTCTGGCCATTGCAGTAGGGATTCTGGTCTATATTCTTACCTCGCGTTTCTTTGATAAGAAAGAGGATGCAAAGACGGAAACAGAAGGGTATTCCGGACTGACAGTTGAATCCCTTGGGATTCCCAAGTGGTACGCAATACTGCCTCTGGTGCCTATTGTATTAATCATAGCCTTTGGAGGAAATCTCCCCAGCCTTCCCCAGATGGAAATTGCAGCCATTGAATTCATGTCCTTTACTTTTGTCTTTTTGTTTATCACTCTGATCTCCAAAGACAAAAAGCAGGCATGGAATGATGGTAATATTTTCTTTACCGGATTGGGAAATTCTCTCAGCCGTATTGTAGGAATCATCATCGGCGCCACAACCTTTGGTGCTGGTATCACCGCTCTGGGCGGTATCGATTTGATCCTGCAGCCCGTATTAAATATGAGCGCCAGCAATGCTAATTTGTTTATTTTGATTACTGCAATCCTCGCTGTTGTAGTGGGAGTGGTATCGGCCAGTGACTATGTTGCCAATTCCGTACTGGGCCCGGTCTATGCATCCTTTGCAGCATCGGCTAATCTGAATGTGAACGGTTTTTTATTGCTTTCTGTAAATGCGGTTCAGATGTGTATTGCACTTACACCGGCTACTGCACATGTGGCGTTGATCAGTGAAGGTTCAGGGGTGCCTATTAACACAATTATCAAAAGGGCCAGCCTGCCTATTCTGTCATCTATCGCAGTTTATATTATTGGTACTATGGTAATGGTTTGATAAAAAAAGAAAAGAGGGATTGAAATGTCTATCACAATCAGAGAGAATATGTTTAGAGTGTATCATCATCAGGTTCCAGAATTTTTGCCCATGATTTCGGATATTCAGAATATTGCAACCTTAGAACCGGGTTTTCCCTGCTGGATAGTAGGAGGGGAGAAGCCAGGAAAGGTGGAACGGGACTGGTTCGGACAGAACTGGGTGTATGAATCGTCTGTGCGGGCGTATAATCCTGACGCGTCAGATTATTGCATCCATGACATCACCCGGTGGAGAGACTATATAACGGTTCCGGATCCGGATTCTATTGACTGGGAAGCTCAGTTTTCCAGAGAAAATGTTCAGGTTGACCGGGATAATAAATTTTTATTGCTAAAGGATGGTTACGGTTTGTGGGAACGGGCTTTCTGCACCATGCCTATTGTGGATCTGCTTTGCAACCTGGTGGAAGAGCCGGAAGCCTGCGAGGATTTTTTTAAAACCATTGCCGATTATAAAATAAAATTGCACAACTATTATATTGCACAGTATCGTCCGGATGCCTTGTGCATGCATGACGATTATGGAACTGGACAGGGATTATTCATGTCTCCGGAAACCTGGAGAAAGCTAATTAAGCCTCATCTCCAGCGGGTAATTGCGAATATTACCGATCAGGGGGTAATTTATCAGCACCACTGCTGTGGAATGTTAGCACCTATTGCAGAGGAAATAGCGGAAATGGGGGCAGATGCCTGGGAAAATGTTCATGTGGTCAACAATCCGTTAAAATGTAAAGAAAAGTTTGGAAATAAGCTGGCTTTTATCGGGGGTGTGGCAGATACACAGATGCTGGACGGTGACAGGATTACGGAAGAGGAAATCCGTAATCATATCCGTAAAGTGATGGATGAGATGCTGCCGGGCTGCGGAACGGTAATCTATTCTGCCTGTAAGGCGCACCCGGAGCGGATGCAGGTGATAAGAGAAGAAATGCTCAGCTACGGGCAGCAATTCTTTAAAGAAAAAAGGCCGGAATAAAAAGGATATTTGTAGGACAGAGTATGAAAAAAATGGAGGGGAACTATGGAATTGTTGAAGCTGGGTATTACACTACTTTTGTTTCTGTGTATCTTTATTGCTTTAAAAAAGAAAATCAATTTTGCCATATCCCTGACGATACTGGGGCTGGTGGGAATTTTCATTGGCTGTGTGCTGAATGACACCACGCCTATGGGGGAGAAAACCACGGGTGTACTACTGTTCGATGTCTTTGAATACTTTGAAGCTTATGGAATTGCAGATACTTTGACCAGGTCTGGAATGAATATCCTAACCATTATGGGATACATAGCGTATATGGAACATCTGAAAGGATCTACACTATTTGCCGTATTGGTTTCTAAGCCCATTATTGGAATCAGAAATAAATACCTGCTGGTCTTCTGCACCTATTTACTTTCCGCCTTTTTAATTCTGGTAATTCCCAATGGGACGGGAAGGATTGCCCTGTTACTAGGGACTGTTTATCCGGTGCTTTGCGCTGCTGGAGTTCATCAGACGACGGCGGCTACAGCAATTTTTACCGGCAGCATGTACCTGTTCGGGCCGGTTGCCCCCACCATTGCTATGGGAGCCGGTTATATGGGGTATGAGGACTTTAATCTGGCGGAGCATTTTATCCGCTATGAGTGGCCTTGGGCTTTTGCATCAATTTTTACAGGCGCAGTTGCTTTTGTAATTATATCAGCGCGTTTTGACCGGAAAGGGGAGGAGCAGGGAGCTCTTAATCCTCTGGCAGCTTTGGATGTGAGTCAATTGGAAGTTCCAAAGTACTATGCCATATTTCCGGTGATTCCGCTGGTGCTGATGATTTTGTTCAGCGGGCTGTTCCCCTCCCTGCCCGTATTGTCCATTCCCTGTGTAGAACTGATGAGTTTTATTTTTGTTTATTTACTTGTCATACTTGTTTCCAAGGAAAAACGGGAGGCTGTCAATGGAGGTTTCGAGTTTTTTAAAAGTATGGGGCAGACAGTAACCAGAATTATCAGTATTGTTATTGGCGGTGTTATGTTTGGACAGGCGGTACAGTTTATTGGAGGCATTCATGTGTTACTTGGGCCTTTTGCGGATTCCGGAGAGAACTTGAACTTGCCTCTATTCATTGCCCTTTCCGCAGCAGGTGCTCTCCTTATTGGGGTAATCTCTGCTAATAATTATGGCCCTATGAGTATTTTGGGGCCAGTTTATGAAACGATTGTAAAGACTTCCGGGGCAAATCCTGATTATCTGATGCTTGCGCTGTGCAATGTACCCCAGTTTGCGCTGGGAATGTCTCCGGCTACGGCACATGTAGCTATGGTCAGCGAGAGCTGTGGTGTGGAAATTCCTGTTCTGGTGAAACGGGCCTGTATCCCCCTTTTATTATCCGCGGCTGTATATGTGGCGGGGGCAGGCATTATGGCATGACTGCGAGAAACCTTACTGAAAAAATTGTGCAGTATATGGGGTATTTAATGTCACGTCCCCTTATTATCCCGCTGCAAAAATGTTATGGCTGTTGAGACAAGTAAAAACCAGAACAAATACTAACTTGGAACAATAGGTTCGTGGCTTCTCTATAAGCTGACAGGTGGGGAGACGTTTAAGAAGGATTATTCCAATGCTTCCCGAAGTTTGTGACAGCAATGTACTGTTACCGAATATAATAATTAAACATAAACCTCGTAACTGACAGGATAGCCAGTTGCGAGGTTTCTTGTATTTACAAAAGACTCTTCACACTGTCACGTATGACCAATTCCCCATTCACCGCTACTTTAACATAAGAAGTGCAAGGCTGATCCAGCTGCTGTACCAATTGAGATACGGCCTCTGCTCCAAAGCGCTCCTTAGGTACCCGTATGGTAGTAAGTTTTGGTTCAATGAGAGAACTGATAGGGCGATCTGCAATACCGATGAAGGAAAAGTCCTCAGGTATGGCGTAACCCAATTGCTGCATCCCGCGCATTGCTCCAATGGCAACTAAGTCATTGTCAGCCAAAAAAGCCGTTGGTGCATCCGGAGCTTTTAATTGTTCGGCAGCCTTCAAGATTCCCTGGCAGGCCGAATCAATGGGATAACCTACGGTATAGGTGTAATTTCTCATATCATTAATACCAAAATGCTGTAAGGCAATGTCGGACCACATCTCCCGTTCCTGGAAACTTCTGAATGACAGTCCGCTTCTAAGGTAGCCTATGTTTCTATGGCCCTGACTGATAAGGTATTGGACGGCCAGATACGTACATTGCTCATTGTTTACGGTAACGGAATTGATATCTTTATCGTTATAATAATTATCCAGAAGGACAAAAGGAAGTCCCAGATCCTGGAAATTCTGAATCTCATCCCCCTCCATTTCAGTAGCAAATATAATGTATCCAATACAATTGGCATCCAATATGTACTGTATCTGCTTTTCAGCTTCTTTTCGTTCAATGGTAATAATGTTCAGGTTATAGCCGCACTTCCTTGCGGCTGTCTCTACGCTGTCCAGGACTTCCGGATAGAAGGCGTGTTCCCCTAAGATTTTGCCGCTGTTTTTAAATATTACAAAGCCAAGGGTTTTGTTAGGCAGTGCATTGGGGTCGTGCTTTATGAGATTTGTATAACCCATTTCTTTGAGTTTGTCTAATACATTGGCGCGGGTTTTATCGCTGATTCCCGGTTTTCCGTTCAGCACCAGGGATAAGGTCGCGGCGGATATGCCGAGTTCTTTCGCAAGCTCTTTAGCTGTCAATATGTGAACCTCCTTAAAACTATAGGCAGCAAGCTGTCTGATGGTAGATTCTGCTGCCCGAGGATTATTTTAATGATCTAGCTACTATTATATAAATAATTTATAAAAAAGTCAATGTCAGCCTGAAATTGCGATATCTGTGGGTAAGTGCAGGTTTACTCAAAGAATAATAAGGCGATTAAAAAAGTAGTTGCTTAAAGGTTTTCTTTAAATGATTTCGAAATCGTATAAAATATTTATAAATATTGGTAAACGAAGGAGTGATGGTTAAGCATTACAAGAAATGCATATGTGATAATAACCAAAAATAAAAGGGAATAATAGGATAATATACATAAAAAATAGTTATTATTGGGAAATATATTGACAAAAGTGTTTATAAAATGTATACTCCGAATTATAAATTATTTATAAATGATTTAGAAAAATAAATAGTGCACGAAATAGCAAAGTAAAAGAAATCACATAAAATTTTATGCAGTTTGAAAAGAGGAGATAAGAAAAAATGGACACAACGAATATTCGCTATATTATTTTTGATACTTTTGGAACGGTTTTGGATTGGCACCATTCCATTGTATCTCACGGGAAAGAGCTTAATAAAAAATACAGTCTGAATATTGACTGGGGAACGCTCGCCATAGGATGGAGAAATGATGGATATTTTAAGGCAACCTTTGACATAGCCCATGGAAAGCGTGAGTGGGTTCCGGCAGATACTATTTTTACGGAATATCTGGAGGAAAGAAAAGAAAAACTAGGGTTACAGGTACTGTCAGAAACAGATTATAAACAATTATGCCGAATCTGGCACAGACTGTCTCCCTGGCCCGATGTATTGGAAGGGTTGCACAGACTTAAAACAAAGTATGCCATTGGGCCCTTTTCCAACGGGGATTTTAATTTAATGGTTGACATAAAGAAAGCAGCAGACCTGCCCTGGGACTTTATAACAACTGCCGACTTATTTCAAAAGTTTAAACCAGACCCGGAAGTGTATGTGGATGAAATTAAATTGCTGGGGGCAAAACCGGAAGAGGTTGTTATGGTGGCGGCACATCCCTTTGATCTGGACGGAGCTAAGCTGGCGGGGTGTACAACCATATATGTGCCAAGACCAAAGGAGTACGGCGAAGGGACAGACTATAAGGAACCGGCCGGAAAAGAAAAGATTGATTATACAGCGGAAGACTTTACTGCGCTGGCAGAACTGCTGAATGCTTAAAGTGATTAATGAAGGAAATAGACGAAAAGGAGATACATATGTTTAAAATTTAGGTGATTGTGGAAATTATCAGCTGGATCATTGTGTTTGGTGCTGCGCAAGGACTGTATTCAAAAAATACTATAGACAGGAAAGGCGGGGAAGAGTCATTATGATGAAAACTACATTTATAATCTTATTCCTTATATATTTGGTGGCAATGGGGGTACTTGGGGTAAAAGGACTGAAAAAAACAACGGATATGAAATCATTTGCTGTCTCTTCCGGAGATGTAAACCCTTATATTGTGGCGATTACATGGGCCGCTACCTTTATGAGCGCAGGGACTTTTCTGGGTTTGCCCGGGCTTGCTTATAAAAATGGGGTGTCGCTGCTGTGGTATCATATGGGGCACTGGTTTCCTGCTATTCTAATGCTTGCCCTGGTGGCGGGAAGCTATCGGAAGCTTGCGAACAAAACGAATGCGCTGACCATGCCTGACTGGCTGGCTGATGTGTATCAAAGCAAGGGGCTGCGTCTGCTTATCGGGATTGTCTGCCTGTGTAATATTGTCCCTCTTGCTGCCCAGTTTGTAGGCGTTGGAACGCTGATGAATGCCACTCTGGGAATTCCCTATGATGTAGGGGTGCTGATTGGTGTCGTTGTTGTTATGATTTATCTGTTTCTGGGAGGTACCTATGCCCATATTTATACAAATGTCGTCCAGGGAACACTGATGTGTATTGTCTCTATTGTAGTGGTAGTGACTGGCTTTGTTTTGTTCGGAAACGTGTTTACAGAAGTTCCCAGGATGCTGACAGAGATTGATCCCAACCTGTCCTCTACATTTAATCCTTCAGATGCGGCGTTTGCCGGACCTGTTGCAATCGCAGGAATCTTTATTTCAAATGCCTGCTGGTCTTTGAATCCTCAGCTTATGAATAAAGTACAGTATCTGAAGACAAACCGTGATTTGAAAAAATTCATTCTTTTTGCCGGATTCTGCTTATTTATCGGAGGTATGGTTATTGTGGGCGGTTTGTACTCCAGAATTCTGACTCCTGATACACTGGCCAACGCTGACGACGCGCTGCCCACTTTTGTTAAGATGGTATATCATCCTGTAGTCGGCGCGTTTTTTAATGTGGTTCTGGTGGCTGCGACAATGTCAACCACGGACGGCGTTATGGTAATGCTGGCTACTGTACTGGGGAACACGTTATACAGACAGACCTATATCCAGCATAAAATTGACTGCGGGCAGAAGGTGGATGTAGAGAAAGCAGACAAAAACTCTCTGGCAATTGCGAAATGGTCAGTTGTTCTGGTCGGTTTGGCCTCTCTCCCCATAGCATTTAACAGGCCCAGTTCCCTGAATGTATTAAACTGGATTGGGACAGGCGTGATTTTGAGTGCTGTGGCGGGTCCCCTGCTAGTGGCGGTAACCCAGAAGAAGGTTCACAAGCTTTCCGCTATTGTGTCTGCTGTGTGCGGTATCTCTTCGTATCTGATTGTCTATGTGGGGAAACTAGTGTTAAGTGTGTATCTGTCTGTGGGAATCGGATGCGTTGTCAGCCTGGCAGTGGCTTTCATAGTCAACTGGTGGATGATACATCAGAACGCGGATCAGGCTGTCCAGCTGCGGGACTAATGCAGAGATTATATAAATTGTGTGCATTTCACCTGGCAAATGCCGGGAAGAACATAGATATGGGGAAGATGGACCATTTATTTGGTTATCTGTAAAAATTATACGTCTGATGCTTAGGGGCCCCCTCTCCCCAATTTCCGTACCGCCGCCTGATACGTCCGGCGGCGGTGGCTCCTATAATAAAATGGATACCCGGAAGCAAGGATTACAAGCATAACTTGGAATTCTTGTTTGCCGAGGTCTTTTCTTGATATAGAACAGATAAGTCCTCTATTTTTATACTAAATTCCGTGATCCAATTGTCTAATTATACCATAATAGAATAAACATTCCGATGCAAAATTCTTATTTTATTAAGGAACAGAGGTTTACTTCTTATAGCCAACCAGTTCCTTTCAATTCCAGCCTTTGGTGAATATAAAAAAGCAAGGCGGTCATAGCCTCATAATGACCTTCTTGCTTTTTACATCAATTTGATTTTATTTTTCTATAACGTTACATGACAATATCGGTTTATTAACCTAAAATTTTTTTCGATACGTTTACACAGTATATACAGCGATCATGTAGTAATAGCTTACTGCTCCATCTGCCTTCCTAAAAACCCTGCGGCTACTGCAGCCACTTTTTTCTCAGTCTCATCCATTTTCACGCTGCCGTCCCTGCATAATAGGAGGACGGCTCCAATGGCATCTCCCGCGCTTGTTATAGTGTATATGGTTTGTCCGGTATAAGACTGACTGTCATCCTCCACTATTTTAATAAAGTTCCCGCTTGAGGTACAGCTGGACTTTCTTTCTGCAATAAAGCCCTCCAGGTCTTTATTAATTCGTCTGCCCAGATATTCCTTGGCACCGGGACCTGCCGCCGCCACTATCTGGTCATGATCTGCAATACAAACCAGACTTCCCATAGTGGTTGACAATGCCTCCGCATATTCTTTAGCGAAGGCTCCCAGTTCCCCGATGGGGGAATATTTCTTCAGAATGATTTCTCCTTCCCGATCCGTAAAAATTTCCAGAGGATCGCTCTCCCGTATCCGTAATGTTCTTCTTATTTCTTTCGGTATTACAACCCGGCCTAAATCATCGATTCTTCTGACTATCCCTGTAGCTCTCATACAATCTGCTTCCTCCATGCTATATTTTCTATTACATTTTTATCTGTAGATAAATGTATTATTTGTAAAATGAAGGAAATTATGCTTAATTCATTAATTTTTACTTTTAATAAAATTATTCATCTTTAACTCTTAAATTATAGTACTTTAAGGCCGGAAAGGCTTATTTCTTGAGCCTGTTATAACCACATATATTTTTTAAAAGAAAACAGTTGACTTTCTTCTTCTACAAATGTAGTATATATTTAGATACTACATTTGTAGAAGAAAGAGAGGAAGAGTTGCATGAAGAAAGAAATTCAAAAGTTACCGGATTCAGAGTTGGATATTATGCTTGCCCTCTGGAACGGCCATCCGGACATGACAAGACTTGAGATTGAGGAATATGTTAATCAAAAGAAAAAACTGGCCACGACTACGATTTTATCCCTTTTAGCACGCTTAGAAAAAAAAGAGTTCGTAGCTGTCAGAAGAGAGGAAAAATTAAATTATTATACCGCAGTAGTGAAGGAAGAGGCGTACAGGCAGCAGGAAAGCAGGACTATCATTGAAAAGCTATATGGGAATTCATTAAAAAATTTTATCGCTTCTTTCTATCATGGTAAGGGGTTAAAGCAGGAGGAGATTAAGGAATTAGATGAATACCTGCATGAACTGGAGAAGGGGGAGTAGTTTATGATGGATTTTATGATAAATCTGGCAAAGATTAATTTATTTGCGGCTGCCTGTGTTCTTACAGTATTTGTCCTGTCCAGAGTACTTGGCAGTAAATATTCCGCGCGATGGAAATACATTATGTGGCTGGTCTTATCCGTGTATTTACTGTTACCAGTGAATTTGTCAAAGATATCTCCATGGAAGGTTGAGATCCCACTGCCCGGGGTAACTGCCGGTTTGTCTGCGGACGAGGCAGATGGACTGGGACTGGAGCATACAGCTTTAACCGGAGGGGAGAGAGCAGCGGACAAGACTGATATAACACCAGAGGACAGCGCAAGGATAAGTAAGGGAGAGCCTGTGCCCACCGGAGAAGGAGGGATGCTTGGGGATAGAGCATTGTATTCCTATGTTTTTTTCCTGGTTTGGATCCTGATAGCAGTGGGCGTGGGAATATGCAGAGTGTTTTCGTATCAACTTGCTGTGAAAAAACTATACCGCTGGAGCGCACCTGAGACAGACAGCAGAAGGCTCAGAGTATATGATGCTGTATGCAGAGAATATCATATAAAAAATGCTCCCCGGGTTTTTAAAAATAACTTTATCACAGGGCCTCTGCTGGCAGGTATTTTCAAAGCCCGCTTATATTTGCCGGAGAATACTTATACAGATAAAGAACTAAGAATGATCTATGCACATGAACTGTGCCATTACAGGCGTAAGGATCTGTGGTATAAAGCACTGCTTATGCTTGTGAATATCATATACTGGTTCAATCCCGCAGTCTATCTTATGGTGAGAGAAGCGGAACGGGACTTAGAGTTCTTGTGTGACAGTAAAGTTCTGGAGGGCAGGGATAAGAACGATCACTATATATACAGCAGACTTCTGCTGCACACGGCGTTAAAAGCACACGGGAGCAAAGTTTATCTGACGGCAAGCCTGCACGATGGAAAAGCAGAGTTTAAGCGCAGGGTTGCTAATCTAATGGTAGGGGATAAGCTAAAAAGGGGGATAGTTCTTGCCTGCGTTTTAGCGGTGTCTCTTGTTTCAGGAAGCACCCTTATGGGGTGCTCTGTAGGACCGGGGGAGGAGGAAAAGGAAACAGTTAGCGCAGAACAGCGGGGGATACCGGAAGACAGTACGGTTAAGAAGCCTGCAGAAGAACAGACGCCGTCAAAGGTGATTACAGCAGAGGGGAACGAGAATACCGAAAAGGAAAAAGAACAGCCAGCCGCCCTTAAGGAGAAGCTCTCGGATGAATCTGCTCCGGAAGCCGCGGCAGAACCAGATGCCGTAGTATTTCCCCAAAACAGGAAAACTTCTTATTACAACAGCAGTGACCCTACCGTTATTTTTACGGTAACGGATATTAGGGAAAAAGATATTGTCTTTGATTTGATAGATTATGACAGTGAGACACCTAAAGATGAATACGGGGAAGACGCATCCTATAGAGAAATCAAGGGGGCATCTGGTACTCTTACAGATGAAAATACAGTCATTTATCAGGATCAGAACTATAATCTTACGATTGTCTGGGACACCAGTGACCCTAATCTGATTGGAACAGTAACCATCACCGGAACATATCCTGCTAACAGCAGTCTGACAAACGGTACCTGCATAAGCCAGGAGGACAGTAATTCTATGCAGATTAGGTGAAAATTGTATAGATCTGCCTGCCCTGAAAGGAGTTTACTGGACCGAAACAGCTTTATAAGGCAGCCAAGAGTGACTACATTGACATAAGAGCTTAGTAAAATAAAGGAGAATCCAAGATGAGATTATTTGATTTGCACTGCGACACAATCGTTCCATTGTGTGACCGGAAAGAGGACTTTTACTGCCGGGACACACAGTTTTCTCTGGCAGATCTGGATAAGTTTCAATGCCTGTGCCAGACTATGGCAGTCTTTGTGCCGGATATCTGTCCGAAAGGAGGAGGGAAAGCCTATGCGGACCGTTATCTTGACTATCTGGAGGAACTGGCGGTGCTTCAGGGAGATATTGCCGGGCTGGCAGAGTCGGCGGCTGATATAGAGGCCCTTACTAAAAAGGGTAAATGTGCCCTTATCCGCTCCATTGAAAGCGGGAGGGCATTAGACGGCGATTTAGAGAATGTCTCGCATTTTGCGGGCCGGGGTGTAAAGATAATGACGCTTGTGTGGAATGGAGAGAATGAATTAGGTTCAGGGAATAGCGCCAATGGGGGGCTTACTTCTTTTGGCAGACAGGTTATCAGAAAAATGGAAGAAGTGCATATGATAATTGATGCCTCCCACCTGAACGATCCCGGATTTGACGATCTGTGCAGTGCCACGGACGGCCCTTTTATTGCAACCCACTCTAATCTGCGGAGTGTGTGCCCTCATAAAAGAAACTTAAAAGACTGGCAGTTTCAGGAAATTGTAAGGAGAGGGGGACTGGTGGGCGTTAACCTGTACAGACACTTTTTGGGGGAGGATGGATCCGGCTGTCTGGATCAGGTGTACCGGCATGTATCCCATATGCTGGAGCTTGGGGGAGAAGATGTAATTGCTTGCGGCAGCGACTTTGACGGAGCTGAAATCTCCCCGGATTTGAACTCCCCTTTTAAGCTTGGAGCGGCGGCCGCGTATCTGTTATCCCATGGGATTTCCCAGGCTGTTATAGATAAAATGTACTTTGACAATGCTATGGCCTTTCTAAAGCGCACAGAGGCATAAAGAGACCTGGAGCACTGGCATAAAAGCGCAGCCCCCAGGCCGGCATGTACTATTTTATGGAGGCAGACCCCATTTCTTCCAACAATGCCTTTTTTAACTCGTACAGGCGATCCGACAAGTCTACATATACCTCCGAGGGGTTCATAAGCCGCCGGGTCTCATCCCAGAGAGTATCCAGTTCTTTTCTGCAGTAATCCCTGATTTCCATAACAGAGGGGGACTGGTATACACACTCCCCTTTCAGGAACACCGGTACCAGGAGTTCCCGGAGGGTATAGGTTCCCCCAACGATTTTTGTCCGTTTCCAGGTGTCTATGGGATCAAAGATAATCATATCCTGGGATGTATCAAAGGATTCCTCTGCCAGGCAGATGAGATCAGCTCGGATCTTCCCGGTGGCTTTACTGTAGATTCTGTAAATGGTTTTATTTCCGGGATTGGTGACTTTTTCGGTATTCTCGGAGAGCTTAATCTTGGGTGTGAATTCTGCGGCATCCTTATCCCGGATGGCGGCCATCTTATACACGCCACCGAAGGCCGGATGCCCGCTGGAGGTTATGAGGTTGGTCCCCACACCCCAGGAATCAATTTTAGCTCCCTGGGTCTTCAGGCTGTCGATCAGGTATTCGTCGAGATCGCTGGAGGCGGCGATGGTAGCATGGGTAAAGCCTGCGGCGTCCAGCATTTTCCGTGCTTCCTTGGACAGATAGGCCAGATCTCCGCTGTCCAGACGTATTCCGTAGTGAGTCAGAGGATGCCCTGCGTCCTTCATCTCCCGGAATACCCGAATGGCGTTGGGAACACCTGATTTCAGCGTGTCATAGGTATCTACCAGAAGAGTACATGCGTCAGGATACATATCCGCATAGGTTTTAAATGCAGTATATTCATCCGGGAAGCTCATAATCCAGCTGTGCGCATGGGTACCCAGAACCGGCACATCAAACATCTGGCCGGTGAGTACATTGGAGGTTCCCACGCACCCTCCGATCATGGCTGCCCTTGCGCCGAAGATTCCGGCATCCGGCCCCTGGGCCCTGCGGAGCCCGAATTCCATGATGCCTGCGCCCTTGGCAGCGTAGACGATTCTGGAAGCTTTGGTAGCGATGAGACTCTGGTGATTGATAATATTTAAAATAGCAGTCTCAATAAGCTGAGCTTCCATGACAGGTGCTACGACTTTCAGGAGCGGCTCCTGGGGGAAGACAACAGTTCCCTCCGGGATAGCATAGATATCACCGGAAAAAAAGAAGCCCTTCAGATAATCCAGAAAATCCTGCTCGAAGATATGCAGGCTTTTCAGATAAGCAATATCATCGCTTGTAAAATGAAGGTCTTTAATATATTCTACAACCTGCTCCAGACCTGCGGCAATGGCGTATCCGCCCTTGCAGGGATTGGTTCTGTAGAAGACATCGAATACAACAATCTGATGGGTAGGATTTTTAAAATATCCCTGCATCATAGTCAATTCATACAGGTCGGTCAGTAAGGTAAGATTCATAGCTCTCATAACAATAGCTCTCCTTCAAAAGATTTGTAGCTATTATAACACAATTCCAGAAAAAACGTGCAAATATTTGGTATTTTTGACAGTACAATCGGGGAAAATGGAAGAAAAAAACACCGGATGCTTAGATCCGGTGATATTCCTCCAAGGTAAGACCTGTAAGAGATAGATAAAGAGCCAAAGATTTGGATACATATCGGATATGCCAGGGTTCATAGGCGTACCCGGTGACGGCCTCTTTGCCTTTGGGATAGCGGATGACAAAGCCGTACAGAGGGGCATAGGCTTTCAGCCATTTGCCGGCCTGGGTTTCAGCAAATTCTTCTACCAGGTCAAAGGCAACATCGGGACAGGAGACATCCAGGGCAAGCCCTGTCTGGTGCTCACTGGCTCCCGGGGGAGCCACAAGAAGTTTACATAATTCTTCCGGCGGAGAGTCAACGGTCAGATTGGCTTTTTTTAAAGCGGCTTCATAGAGCTCCTCCTGGCGGCTGTAGGGCCGGTAGCCGGAGACCCCCCAGAGGGTAATCTGACAGCTTTTTGCCCTCTGAAACAAGGCGTGCACAGCCTTTGCCGCGTCTTTTCTCAGGAGCCGCTTGGGATCCCCTGCCGGTGCATCAAAGGGGATGGAGGGTTCCACCAGATTCTTTGGAATGTATGAGGCAGGCAGGCGGTACTCCCGGTTTACTAGTACTGAACAAGATGACATGGGTTCCATCCTCCTTATGAAATGGTTCTATTATAATCTTATGCGCCTGGCCAGGAGAATATGTCTTGACGCAGACAGAGAATCCCGATACTATATGGGGGAAAGAGTAAGGAGACGGATGATAAGATGACAGAATATTTAGTGCGCAGATTTGTGAAAGATTATGAGGACATCGGACGTGAGGAGGTCAGGACCAGATATGGAATCCTTTCCAGTATAGTGGGTATCCTCTGCAATGTACTTTTATTTGGGATAAAACTGCTGATTGGAATGCTGATGCACAGTATTGCGGTTATGGCGGACGCATTTAACAATCTGTCGGATGCGGCATCTTCAGTGATCAGCTTTGTGGGGGTGAAGATGGCCGGCAAACCCGCGGATAAGGAGCATCCCTTTGGCCATGGAAGAATGGAATATATTGCAGCTTTTATAGTTGCGTTCCTTGTAATACAGGTGGGATTTTCATTTTTCAAAAGCAGTGCTGGGAAGCTTATGCACCCGGAGGCGATAACATTTCAGCTGGTTCCCTTTTTGATTCTGGTCCTTTCTGTGGGGGTGAAACTGTGGATGGGACTGTTTAACAGAAAGCTGGGAAAGCGGATTAATTCTAAGGTTATGCTTGCCACATCAGCAGATTCTATGGGGGATGCGGTGACTACATCAGCTACCCTTATCTCCATTCTTATCTGCAGATTTGCGGGAGTCAACATAGACGCAGCGGCGGGCCTTCTGGTATCCCTGATGGTTATGTGGGCCGGAATATCCATTGCGAAGGAAACACTGGAGCCGCTGATAGGGGAGGCAGCAGATCCGGAATTATATAAGAAGATATCCGAAATGGTAGAGGCTTATGATGGAATACTGGGAACGCACGATCTGATCGTACATAATTACGGACCCAATAAAAGTATGGCCTCCATCCATGCAGAGGTTCCCAGGGATGCGGATATTGAGGAATCCCATGAGATTATTGACCGGATAGAGCGGGAAGTGGCCAGAGAACTGGGGATATTTTTAGTGATTCATATGGATCCTATCGAAGTCAGGGATGAAGAAGTGCTGAAATCAAAACAGGAGCTGGAAGAGGTCCTGCAGAGTATTGACGAACGGCTGAACATGCATGATTTCAGGATGGTGAAGGGCAAGAGACAAATTAATCTTATCTTTGATCTTGTGGTTCCCTTTGATTACGACAAAAAGGGGCAGGAAGAATTATTAGATAAGGTTATTCGAATGATGCAGGAAAAAGACAGACGGTACCAGTTCGTGATCACGGTGGATCAGGGGTTTGTGGGTACATAATAAAAAAAATAAAAAAAATTCAAAAAAGTACTTGCATTTAAATACGTTATATTGTATAATTCATTTTGTCGCGAAATTGGGCTATCGCCAAATGGTAAGGCAACGGACTCTGACTCCGTCATTTCAAGGTTCGAATCCTTGTAGCCCAGCTTATGAAAGTCCCAAGTCTTACTTGGGACTTTATTTTTTGGTACAGAGAAATTTACCGAAAGGTTTGGATGTATTATGCCCCAGGGAGGCTGATGGGGCTAAGAAGAAAGGAAGGAGCAGCATGTATTCATTTGACAGCAGGATTCGATACAGCGAGGTGGGAGAGGACAGAAGGATTACGTTAAACGCCATATTAAATTATTTTCAGGACTGCAGCACCTTCCATTCAGAAGATGTGGGATTAGGAATCGACTATCTGGCAGAACATAAGAAGGTATGGCTTTTGTCATCCTGGCAGATTGTCATCGACAGATATCCCTCACTGTGTGAAAAAGTAACGGTAAGCACCTGGCCCTATGATTTCAGAAAATTTCTGGGGAGCAGGAACTTCACCCTCACAGACGGGGAAGGGCAGATGGCGGCCTACGCCAATTCCCTCTGGGCATACATGGATCTGGAGACAAATTCACCGGCTCTGGTAGCCCCAGAGCAGATCGAAGGCTATCAATTGGAGGAAAAGCTGGATATGAACTATGCCCCCAGGAAAATCAAGCTTCCTTTGGACAGTCGGATACAGGAGGCATTTCCGGTACGGGCCCATCATCTGGATACGAATCACCATGTGAACAACGGCCAGTATGTACAGATGGCAATGGAGTGGGTGCCTGAGGACTTCACCATCCGTCAGATGCGGGCAGAATATAAAAAGCAGGCAGTGCTGGGAGATATGATAAGTCCCAGGGTACATGCTATAGATGGAGTGTATACCGTAGCCCTGTGCGATGAGCAGGGAGAAGTATATGTGATAGTTGAGTTTCAGGGGACCCAAAAGGGGACGTGTTCTTTCTAGAAAGAACACGTCCCAAAATCGGACTGACCTGTCCCTTTTGATATTTGTTTGGAGAAAGCGAAGGAGTAAAAATGATTCAGTTAGGTAAAAAACAGGAATTGACAGTTGTTAAAATCGTTGACTTTGGGGTATATCTTGGAGAAAAGACTGGCGCCGGGGAGAAGGAAAGGGTATTGCTTCCCAAAAAGCAGGTACCCGAGGGAACCGGGGAAGGGGATGTTCTTACGGTCTTTATCTATAAGGACTCTTCGGACCGGCTGATTGCCACCATACGGGAGCCGGTGGCGGAGCTTGGCCAGCTGGCGGTGCTGAAGGTGGCTGCTGTTGGCAAGATCGGCGCTTTTCTGGACTGGGGGCTGGAGAAGGATCTGTTTCTTCCTTTTAAGGAGCAGACGAAACGTGTGCACGAGGGCCAGGAGTGCCTGGTGGCCCTGTACGCGGATAAGAGCGACCGCCTCTGTGCTACTATGAAGGTTTATCATTACCTGAAAAAGAATTCCCCCTATATTATCGGGGATGAGGTGACGGGAAGGGTCTATGAAATCAGTGATAATTTCGGAGTGTTTGTGGCTGTGGACAATCAATATTCTGGTCTGATTCCCAAGAGGGAAGCACAGGGAGAATATAAGGTTGGAGATGTTCTCTCCTGCCGTGTGACCAATGTGAAGGAAGATGGGAAGCTGGATCTCAGCACAAAACAGAAGGCATATATCCAGATTGACGAGGATGCGGTAAATGTTCTTCAGGTGATTGAAGAATTCGCCGGGGTACTGCCTTTTGATGACAAGGCGGCACCGGAGGTGATCCAGAGAGAATTCGGCCTGAGCAAAAATGCGTTTAAGCGGGCAGTTGGCCATCTGCTGAAGGAAAAAAAGGTAAAGATCGAGGGCGGCAGGATCTATAAACTGTAAGATCAATCTTCACGCGAGGGACAAGTTATGATATAATGAGCGTTAGCGAGCCATGGGGAGTTTTGCTCACTTTTGGCGAGCGGTGAATGGCGATCATGGATTTTTGCTTCCTGATCGGACAGCCCATCATAGGTAAGTAACTGAAATAACAGTTGAATTTTTAAAGGAGGAAATTACGTGGACTCGATTGACTATTATGACCGATACGCGATACCTTATTTTGAGAAAACAGTAGACTTAAGTATGGAAGAGATGCTGAAGCCCTTTATAGAACTGCTCCCTGAGAATGCGGAGGTACTGGACCTGGGCTGCGGTTCCGGACGTGACACCCTTTATATGGAAGAAGAAGGAATCTCAGTAACTCCAATGGACGCTTCTGCAGAGATGTGCAAACTGGCCAGTATCCATACAGGAAAGGAAGTACTGAATTTAAGGCTTGAGGACATGGACTTTGATGACGTCTTTGACGGTGTCTGGGCCTGTGCCGTTATCGGACATTTTACGCCGAAGGAAGTGAAGAAGGCTATGAAAAAGGTGATACGTTCCCTGAAAGAGGGAGGAATCATGTATTTTTCGGTGCGGAAAGGAGACAGGGACGGGCAGTATAACGGGAGATATTTCTGTGATTACTCTAAGAGAACCCTGGAGGATTTGGTTGAGAGCCTGCGTAATGTGGAATTAATGGATATCTGGATTACAGAGGATATCCGCAAAGAGAGCGAAGGCAATGAATGGTTCAATGTATTGCTTCGCAAAACGGAGTAAGCTATGACACAATTTACCCATTTACATGTGCATACAGAGTACAGCCTGCTGGATGGTTCTAATAAAATAAAAGAATATGTATCCAGAGTAAAAGAACTGGGGATGGACAGTGCAGCCATAACAGACCATGGGGTCATGTTTGGGTGCATTGATTTTTATAGGGAAGCCAAAGCCCAGGGAATCAAACCCATTATGGGCTGCGAGGTTTATGTGGCCCCGAATTCCAGATTTGACAAAGAACTCACCGGGGGCGAGGACCGCTATTACCATCTGGTACTGCTGGCAGAGAATGATCAGGGCTATCACAACCTGATGAAAATAGTATCCAAGGGATTTGTAGAAGGCTTCTATTACAAACCCAGGGTGGATATGGAAGTGTTGGAAGAATTCCATGAAGGAATTATTGCATCATCCGCCTGCCTTGCAGGAGAAGTTGCAAGAAATATTACAAAGATATTTTACGAAGAGGCGAAGCAAGCCGCATTAAAATATGAAAACGTATTTGGAAAGGGGAATTTTTTCCTGGAGCTTCAGGATCACGGGATCCCGGAGCAGCAGTACGTGAATCAGCAGCTTATGCGTATGAGTCAGGAGCTGGGAATTCCCCTGATCGCAACTAACGACGTGCATTATACTTATGACACAGATGCTGAATCCCATGACATTCTTCTCTGTGTCCAGACCGGAAAAAAACTTCAGGATGAGGATAGAATGCGCTACGAGGGGGGGCAGTATTATGTAAAGTCACCCCAGGAGATGGAAGCGCTGTTTCCTTATGCTCTGGAGGCTCTGGAAAATACCCATAAAATAGCCGAGCGATGCAACGTCGAGATAGAATTCGGCGTCACCAAGCTGCCAAGATTTGACGTTCCACAGGGATATACGGCCTGGGAGTACCTGAACAAACTGTGCTTTGACGGCCTGCGGGATAAGTATTCCCCAAAACGGGCTGAGGAGCTTTCTCAGCGCCTGGATTATGAGCTGGGTGTTATCTCCAACATGGGATACGTGGATTACTTTCTTATTGTATGGGATTTCATCCGTTATGCCAGGGAAAAGGATATTATTGTAGGGCCCGGAAGAGGCTCTGCCGCAGGCAGCCTGGTAGCGTATACGCTTGGGATTACACAGCTGGATCCCATCCGCTATGATCTTCTGTTTGAGCGTTTCCTGAATCCGGAACGTGTATCCATGCCGGATATTGATGTGGATTTTTGCTTTGAACGACGCCAGGAGGTCATTGATTATGTGGTGGAAAAGTACGGGAAGGACCGGGTGGTCCAGATTGTAACTTTCGGTACTATGGCGGCCAGAGGTGTGATCCGGGATGTTGGGCGTGTCATGGATCTGCCGTATGCCCAGTGTGACACCATCGCCAAGATGATTCCCAATGAATTGAATATTACCATAGATAAAGCGCTGAAGATGAATCGTGAGCTCCGGGAGATGTACGAGGAAGATGATACGGTTCAGAAGCTTATTGATATGTCCCGGCGTCTGGAGGGGCTGCCCCGCCACACGTCTATGCATGCGGCAGGCGTGGTGATCAGCCAGAAACCGGTGGACGAGTATGTACCCCTCTCCAGAGCCTCTGACGGTTCCATTACCACACAGTTCACCATGACGACGCTGGAGGAGCTGGGGCTCCTGAAAATGGACTTTTTAGGCTTGCGGACTCTGACGGTTATCCAGAATGCCCAGAAGCTTGTGGAAAAAAGTCTTGGGCATCCGCTGGAACTAGATGCCATTGATTATAATGATCCACAGGTGCTGACCCTTGTGGGAAGCGGTAAAACTGAGGGCATTTTTCAGCTGGAGAGCGCGGGGATGAAGAACTTTATGAAGGAACTGCGTCCCCAGAGCCTGGAGGATATTATTGCGGGAATTTCCCTTTACCGTCCCGGCCCCATGGATTTTATTCCCCAGTATATCCGGGGAAAAAACCACCCGGAGACAATTACCTATGACTGCCCCCAGCTTGAGCCTATTCTAAAGGCAACCTACGGGTGTATCGTCTACCAGGAGCAGGTAATGCAGATTGTACAGGCTCTGGCAGGCTACACCCTGGGAAGAAGCGATCTTCTTCGAAGGGCCATGTCCAAGAAGAAGGCGTCTGTCATGGAAAAAGAACGCCAGAGCTTTGTATACGGAAATGAAGAGGAAGGGGTGCCCGGATGCATCAACCGGGGAATCAGTGAAAAGACAGCTAATAAAATTTACGATGAGATGATTGACTTTGCCAAATACGCATTTAATAAGTCCCATGCGGCTGCGTATGCGGTGGTATCGTACCAGACCGCCTATCTGAAATGCTATTTCCCTGTAGAATATATGGCTGCTTTAATGACATCCGTAATCGAAATGCCAACCAAGGTTTCCGAGTACATTCTGACCTGCCGCCAGATGGGAATCCAGATTCTGCCCCCTGATATCAATACAGGAGAAAGTGCCTTTTCCGTTGAGGGACACGATATACGCTATGGGCTGTCTGCCATTAAAAGCATCGGCCGTCCGGTGATCCAGGCTATTGTGGAGGAGAGAGCAGAACACGGGCCCTTTAAGACTCTGAAAGATTTCATAGAACGCCTGTCGGGCAAGGAAGTGAACAAAAGGACCCTTGAGAACTTTATCAAGGCAGGAGCCTTTGACAGCCTGCCTGGAAACCGCCGCCAGCAGATGATGGTCTATGCCCAGATTCTGGATGGAGTCAACCAGGAAAAAAAGACTGTTATGGCAGGGCAGATGAGCCTCTTTGATCTGGTTTCTGAGGAAGAAAAGCTGGAGTATGAAGTGAGAATGCCGGATGTGAAGGAATATGAGAAGGAAACATTGCTGGCATTTGAAAAAGAGGTTCTGGGCGTGTATATCAGCGGCCATCCCTTGGAAGAATATGAACAGATATGGAGAAAAAATATAACGGCAGTTACCTCAGACTTTATGCCTGACGAGGAGACTGGTATGCCCAAGGTTTACGACGGAGCAAAAGCGGTCCTGGGCGGAATGATTACCGGCAAAACGATAAAATACACAAAAAACAATAAGACAATGGCCTTCCTTACCCTGGAAGATCTGCTGGGGACTGTGGAGGTTGTGGTATTCCCCCGGGATTATGAAAACAACGCCATGCTGATGGAAGTAGACTCAAAAGTATTTATCCAGGGGAGAATCTCGGTGGAGGATGATAAACCCAGCAAACTTATCTGTGAAAAAATCCTTTCCTTTGAGGCGGTACCCAGGGAACTCTGGGTGCAGTTTGAAGATCTGGAGGAATTTAGAAATGCCCGGGAGGAACTCTATGGGGAAATCAGCAGCTGTCCCGGGAAAAGCCAGGTGATGATCTATCTTCGTTCTGAAAAAGCAAAAAAAATGCTTCCCTCCTCTATGAACGTGGATCTTGAAACCGGCATTTTCGTCAAATTGCGGGAAAAATACGGTGAAGGCAACGTTAAACTTGTAGAAAAGAGTATTGAAAAACTCATGAAAATGCATTAGAATAGGAACGAATAGTGGAAGATTGTTAAAAAATGTGCAGACAATTAATGGAGGGATAAGATGACTGCTAAGAAAGAGATAAAAACTATCGGTGTTTTAACCAGCGGCGGAGATGCCCCGGGTATGAACGCAGCGATTCGTGCGGTTGTAAGGCGGGGATTGTCCAAAGGCTGTAAGATGAAGGGCATTTTAAAAGGATACAATGGTTTGCTGAATGAAGAAATTATTGATATGACGGCAGTTGACGTTTCAGATACCATTGAGCGGGGAGGCACCATTCTCTATACGGCCCGCTGTGCGGAGTTCCGTACGGAAGAGGGACAGAAAAGAGGAGCTGAGATCTGCAGGAAGCACGGGATTGATGCACTGGTAGTCATCGGCGGTGACGGATCCTTTGCCGGCGCCCAGAAGCTGGCCAATCTGGGAATCAATACCGTAGGTGTTCCGGGCACCATTGACCTGGATATTGCCTGCACAGAATATACAATTGGGTTTGACACTGCGGTAAATACAGCCATGGAGGCGATTGATAAGGTACGGGATACCTCAACCTCTCACGAACGCTGCAGTATTATAGAAGTTATGGGAAGAAATGCGGGATATCTGGCCCTGTGGTGCGGAATCGCCAACGGTGCTGAGGATATTCTTCTTCCTGAAAAATATGATTACGATGAACAGAAGGTAATCAATAATATCATTGAGAACCGCAAGAGAGGCAAGAAGCATCATATCATCATTAACGCGGAGGGTATCGGACATTCTGAGGCTATGGCAAAGCGAATTGAGGCTGCCACAGGAATTGAAACCAGAGCAACCATTCTGGGCCATATGCAGCGTGGCGGCAGCCCTACCTGTAAGGACCGTGTATATGCGTCCATAATGGGTGCAAAGGCTGTGGATGTCCTTCTGGAAGGAAAGACGCAGCGGGTAATCGGCTATAAGAATGGGGAATATGTTGATTTTGATATTAACGAGGCGCTGGCTATGACTAAGTCGATTCCTGAATATACCTATGAGATAGGTCATGCCCTATCCCACAATTACAGCAAAAATGTAAAATAACAGTTAAGAGACATTGCTCATGAATTCTTTAAAAAATCTCGGTACAAAATTAAAAACAGCACAAATAATTGCCCTCGGTTTTGCGGGGGTAATTTTTGTAGGCACAATTCTTTTATATCTGCCGATATCTTCGGCTCCTGGAGTGCATACCACCTTTATTGACGCATTATTTACTGCTACCACTTCTGTGTGTGTTACCGGGCTGACTACGGTATCTACAGCAGGCAATTGGTCTGTGTTCGGAAAGGCTGTGATCCTGATATTAATCCAGCTGGGCGGTTTTGGTATTATCACCATGAGTACTATTGTGTTAATGGTTGTGGGAAAGCGGATCACGCTGAATGACAGGAACAGGATACGGGAATCCTTTAATCTGGACTCTATGAGCGGCCTTGCCAGGCTGATCCGGAAGATTGTGGCTGGAACGCTTATTGTGGAGGGAATGGGAGTGGTTTTATACTGCTTTGCATTTATCCCCAGGTTCGGCGCGGGAAAGGGATTCTGTGTGTCTGTTTTTAATGCAGTATCCTCGTTCTGCAATGCAGGAATGGACATTATGGGAGATACCAGCCTGGCGGCGTATGCAACCAGCCCTCTGGTCAACTTCACCACCATCGGTCTGATTGTGATTGGCGGCCTTGGCTATATGGTTTGGTGGGATCTTGTGGGGACAGGCAGAAGAATCGTTAAAAAAGAGATAGAATGGAAGAAAACCTGGAGGTATCTGAACCTGAACTCAAAACTTGTGCTGAGCAGTACGGCGATTCTTATTGCAGGGGGGACTGTGCTAATCTTTTTGTTCGAGAATCATAATCCCGGCACCATGGGAGATTTTACCCCGGGACAGACCTGGATGGCATCTCTGTTTCAGTCGGTTACCTGCAGGACTGCCGGATTTTTTACGATTGCACAGGATAAACTGAGAGAGGCATCGGTGATGGTGTGTATGCTCCTGATGTTCATCGGGGGTTCCCCTATGGGGACCGCCGGCGGAGTGAAAACGACAACTGTCTGGGTACTGGTCCTGACAGCGGTAACTTTTCTGCGGGGAAAGAAGGAGACAGAGGTATTCCGGAGGAAGGTGTCCGATACCTACATCCGTACAGCGCTGATTGTGGTGCTGGTAAGCTTCAGTGTCCTTTTTATATCCGTTGTGGGGATTACCCTGGTGTCTGATGCTCCCTTTCTCGATATTTTATATGAAATGACTTCTGCTGTGGGGACCGTCGGTCTGAGCAGGGGACTGACACCTAATCTTACCGCAGCGGGAAAGTTGATTGTAATTCTTACCATGTATATCGGCAGGATCGGACCGGTAACACTGGCTACGGCGGTAACGATACAGGCCCGCAGGCAGACCTCGAATATACACCTGCCGGAAGAAAAGATATTGATCGGATAGGAGGAACGTGATATGGGAAAGAAATCCTACGCAGTTATCGGCTTGGGTAAGTTTGGATATGCAGTGGCAGAGACACTGGCAAAAGCCGGCTTTGAGGTAATGGCAGTGGACACAGATGAAGAAATTGTGCATAGCATTGCCAAGGAGGTTTCCTATGCGGCCCGGGCGGACATTACAGAGACGGGGGTTCTGGAATCTCTCGGAATCTCCAATGTGGATGTGGTGGTTGTCGGGGTCGCCGAGAATATGGAGGCCAGTATTATGGCTACTATATTTGCGAAGGAGGCAGGCGTGAAGTATGTCATGGCGAAGGCTGTGAACAAGCTCCATGCAACCATCCTGAAGAAAGTAGGCGCGGATGAGATTATCCATCCGGAATGGTCCATGGGAACCAGGGTTGCCAAGAACCTGATGTCAGGGGGATTCGTTGACTTTTTTGAGCTCTCCTCCAAGTTTAGTCTGGCTGAGCTGCCGGTGCCCGAGGAATGGGCAGGGAAGACTTTAATCGATCTGAACCTCAGGGATAAATTTGGGGTGAATGTAGTTGGCGTAAAGGTGGGAGACGATGTGCAGGTAAATGTAAAGCCGGACCAACCGTTTCTCAGAGAGCAGACGCTAATGATAGTAGGTGAGAATGAGAGTCTTGCCAGATTGCAGAGGTAGGTGGAAGATATGATTACCAGTACATCCAATCCCCAGATTAAGAATATTGTACAGCTGGAGAAAAAGCCCAGGGCCCGGAAGGAGCAGGGGCTTTTTGTGGTGGAGGGCAGCAAAATGTTCGCCGAGGCCCCACGAGATAAAATTAAGAAAATATATTGTTCCCAAAGTTTTCTGGAAAAAAAGGAACACAGAGATTTGCTGGAGAGTAAGGGGTTCAGCCCGGACAGTCAGGGGACAGAAGTGGTGGAGGACAGAGTGTTTAAAGGCCTTTCGGATACCATGACCCCCCAGGGGATTCTCTGTGTTATGCAGCAGATGGAGTATACCCTCGAGGAGGTCCTTGGGGGGAATACCAAAGAGGGGCCGCCCTTCCTGCTTCTTCTGGAAGATCTCCAGGATCCGGGTAATCTGGGAACTATCCTGAGAACCGGAGAGGGGGCAGGGGTTACCGGTGTGATAATGAGCAGAAGTACCGTGGACATCTATAATCCTAAGGTGATACGGTCTACCATGGGCTCTGTCTACCGGGTTCCGTTTCTCTATACGGACTCTCTTTTGGAGATACTGCCCCGTCTGAAGGATGCGGGAATTACTACCTATGCCGCGCACCTTAGGGGGACCAGCGACTATGACAGGCAGGACTATACCAGGGGTACAGGATTTTTTATAGGAAACGAGGGGAACGGCCTGTCTGATTCTCTGTCTTTTGGGGCGGATGTGAAGATTAGAATACCTATGTGCGGGCAGGTAGAGTCCCTGAATGCCGCTATGGCATGCGGGATCCTGGCCTATGAAGCATACAGGCAGAGAAGAGGTTAAAGGAGGCGGAACATAATGAAAGAAACGGGTATTTTGCTCCCAGTGGCATCTCTTCCTTCCTGTACGGGGGTTGGAGAACTGGGGACTTTTGCATATGAATGGATTGACATGATAGCAGAGGCCGGGGCAGGAATCTGGCAGATTCTTCCCTTAACCCCTCTGGGGTATGGGAATTCCCCTTATCAGCCCTACTCTTCCAGGGCCGGAGATGAAATCTATATCAGTCTGGAGGAACTGAGGCAGGAGGGGCTGCTGACAGACATACCACCGGCTGGTCCCTGGAAAGACGGGCAGCGTATCCGGTACGGGAAAGTGAGAGCGTATAAGGATGCCATTTTGAGAAATGCATTTTCAGCTTTTCAGGAGGATGAAGAATATCTGAAGTTTGCCCGGCAGGACTGGGTAAGAGAGTATGGAGTGTTCCGGGCGTTCCGCAGGGCTGAGGGGGATGCCTGCTGGAATACCTGGCCTGCAGAGCTTAAGGCATGGCCGGAGGAAAGAACGGCAGATGTAATGCCTTATGAAGGGGAGATTCGATACCAGATATTCCTTCAATATGTTTTTTGCCGCCAGTGGATGAAGCTGAAGCAGTATGCCAATGAAAAGGGAGTCCGAATTATGGGGGATGTTCCTTTTTATGTGGGGGTGGACTCTGTGGATGTCTGGGCGCAGAAAGAGAACTTCCTCCTGGATGCAGAGGGGAATCCGTCTTTTATCGCCGGAGTGCCGCCGGATTATTTCAGCGCCGACGGCCAGAGGTGGGGGAATCCGATTTATGACTGGGACTATATGAGAGAAACCGGGTACCGTTTCTGGACAGACCGTATGGAGTATAACAGCCGGCTGTTCGACATTATCCGAATCGATCACTTCAGGGCCTTCGACACGTTCTGGAAGATTCCCGCCTCCTGTCCCACAGCCATTGAAGGTGAGTGGGTGGAGGCTCCCGGATATGAGGTTTTAGACACCCTTTACCGGGAGATTCCCGAGATATCCCTCGTTGCGGAGGATCTGGGAGAACTCCGCCCCCAGGTCCATACGCTGAAGGAACACTATCATCTGAAGGGAATGAAGATTCTTCAATTTACCATAGACACCCAGGGGAAATATGCCAGGGATAGGTTCAGGGATACAGAAAACATGATAATCTACACCGGAACCCACGATAATGACACGATCCGCGGCTGGTATCAGGAGCAAACAGCTGCCAAAAAACGTAAAATTCGCCGATTTTTGAAGAAAAATGGTTTTAAAAACGGAACCCCTGCCAGCCGTCTCATAGCCTATGCCTTGTCCAGTCCAGCCGAATACGCGATCCTCCCCGCCGCAGACCTGCTGGAGTACGACAGCCGTGCAAGGCTAAACACCCCATCCACCGTGGGAAGCCCCAACTGGGAGTGGAAACTTCCGGATTACCAGGAAATGCGGCAGGCACTAAAAAAATGGACCCCATATTTTAACAGAACATAACAAAAAATAAAAAGTATCGTCTTGTATATCCAGGAAACCGGCAGGGCCCGGGGATGGCAAGGCAAAGCACAGGCAGAGATGCGCAGACTGCGGAATGCGTCCGAAGATCCACTGCCGGCGTTCACTTAGAAGCGAAGGCTCTCCTGAGATTCTTAGTGAACGGCCAGGCAGTTAGCTGAGGAGAAATGAAGCAGCAAGCATCTCTGCCTGTGCTTTGCCTTGCCATCCCCGGGCCCTGCCGGTTTCCGTCCCCTCCCCTTCCTTTCCAAAAAGTGACAGAAAATACCCGCTTGACAATAATACGTAATCTTGATACAATACATTCGTAACAAAAATTAATAAGTTTGTAACAATTTCAAAAAACAAAATTAAAATTTATAGAAATTGTTCAGGAGGTAAGTATGAGAGCAAGAACAAAACATGTAGTATACAGTATGGGCGGTGCGCTGGCGTTGTCCCTGGCAATGACAGTTCCCACCTTCGCGGATACCACAGGCGATACCCCCGATAACACCCAGACAGAAGCGGTCTGGACAGATAAAGTAGCAGCAGATGTGAACACTTATGCCAATATCCGGGTGGATGCATCTATCAACAGTCAGAGAGTCGGACGTCTTCCCAAAGGCGGCGTAGCCGTAGCGGTTGGGGAAAAGGACGGATGGATTCAGGTGTCTTCCGGTGATGTGGAAGGGTACATACGCGGAGACCTTCTGGTATCCGAGGAAGCAGCAAGAGATCTCTATGTTAGTACCTATGGCACGGAAGACATATCTGTATGGGCAGAAGTAATAGAAGCCCGTCCTCAGGAGGCGGAAGCACCCCAGGAGGAGCCGGGAAGCCAGGAACAGGAAAGTGAAGAGACCGCGGAGACAGCAGTTTCCGTCAGCCAGGATGACCTGGATCTCATGGCGGCCATTATAGAATGTGAGGCCGGAGGGGAAAGCTACGAAGGAAAAGTTGCAGTTGGTGCGGTAGTTATGAACCGAGTAAACAGCAGCAAATTCCCCAACACTATCTCTGAGGTTATCTACCAGAGAGGCCAGTTTTCACCGGTGGCCAGCGGAAAACTTTCCCGTGTACTCTCCAGAGGGGCCAGGGAGGACTGTTACGAAGCAGCCAGAGACGTATTAAACGGAGCCAACACAGTTGGAGATAAGCTCTTTTTCAGCGCCGGAAGCGGCAAGGGAATACAAATAGGAAATCAGCATTTTTATTAAAAACTAAAAAGGGACAGGGCTGTCCGATTTTGGGACACCCTGAGTGCAAAAGGGGACGTGTTCTTTTTCAAAGGAACACGTCCCCCATTGTATTTTTGTGTCTGTTATAGTATGATATAACAAAGAATGAGCAAAAATAATAACGGACAAAGAGGGGTGATATTATGCAAGTACCTATTATATGGCTTGTGATTCTGGCAGTACTGTTGATTATTGAGATTGCGACTTTGGGGCTTACAACGATCTGGTTTGCCGGCGGAGCCCTCGTTGCATTTCTTGTTTCCCTGGTGGGAGGTCCTTTGTGGCTGCAGATTACACTGTTTATTGTTGTATCTTTCATTCTTTTAGTGTTTACAAGACCGGCAGCTGCCCGATTGCTCAACAAGAAGGTGGAAAAGACCAATGTGGAAAGTCTTCCCGGGCAGAAGGCAGTGGTTCTTCAGGAGATCAATAATATTCAGGGAACTGGGCAGGTGAAGATGAATGGCCTTGAGTGGACTGCCAGATCCCAGAACGGCAAAATTATTCCTAAGGATGCGATTGTAAATGTAGTAACCGTTGAGGGCGTAAAACTGATTGTAGAAGAGGAGAACTAGTTATGGGATTTATCGTTTTATTAGTCTTTATCATCCTGGCATTGATTGTACTGGCATCTTGTGTAAAAATTGTTCCCCAGGCACATGCTCTTGTTGTAGAACGCCTTGGGATGTTCCGGGGTACTTGGGGCGTAGGCATTCATTTTAAAATTCCTTTTATTGAGAGAATAGCCAAGAGGGTGAATCTGAAGGAGCAGGTGGTGGATTTTGCCCCCCAGCCAGTTATTACCAAGGATAATGTAACCATGAGAATTGATACGGTAGTATTCTTTCAGATTACAGACCCGAGACTCTTCGCCTATGGCGTGGAGAACCCTATTATGGCTATTGAGAATCTGACAGCTACTACTCTGAGAAATATTATCGGCGATATGGAACTGGATGAGACCCTTACATCCAGAGAGATTATCAATACAAAGATGAGAGCATCCCTGGATATTGCCACAGACCCATGGGGCATAAAGGTGAACCGCGTGGAGCTTAAGAATATCATTCCTCCGTCAGCTATTCAGGATGCCATGGAGAAACAGATGAAGGCAGAGCGTGAGCGGAGGGAGTCAATCCTTATCGCTGAGGGTGAGAAGAAGTCCACCATTTTGGTAGCGGAAGGTAAAAAAGAATCCGTTATCCTGGACGCTGAGGCTGAGAAACAGGCTGCTATCCTGAGGGCGGAGGCAGAGAAGGAAAAGATGATCCGTGAGGCAGAGGGGCAGGCAGAGGCGATTCTGAAGGTTCAGGAGGCGAATGCACAGGGAATCCGCATGATCCGGGAGGCCGGAGCTGACAATGCGGTGCTGACCATCAAGAGTCTGCAGGCATTCGAAAAGGCGGCTGACGGCAAGGCCACTAAGATTATTATTCCGTCAGATATTCAGGGGATCGCAGGACTTGCATCCTCGCTGGCCGAGGTTATGAAGGATAAGGAAAAATAGAAACCGAACATCGGGAACGGAGGTATCACTGACGATACGTCCGTTCTTTGCTATCCTGAACCACACCGGACAGTAAACCAGTCAAATTGCAGCAGGGAGGCAGTCCTATGTTACCAGTAATAGACATGACAAAAGAATATGGAATTGTGCTTGAGGGGGGCGGCGCAAAGGGCGCATATCAGATTGGTGCGTGGAAGGCCCTGGTGGAGGCAGGTGTTAAGATCAAAGGGATTGCAGGCACCAGCGTAGGGGCACTGAACGGCGCTCTTATGTGCATGGGAGATCTGGAAAATGCGGAGGAAGTGTGGGAAACCATATCATATTCCAGGATTATGGATGTGGACGATGAGAAAATGGCGCAGCTGTTTAACGGGGAGCTGGGCCTTGCGGAAGCCCTCAGCGATGGCCTGGCATTTATGACGGAAGGAGGGGTGGATATAACCCCCCTGAAGGAGCTGATAGCCAAAAATATTGACGAGGACGCCATCCTTGCCTCCCCCATAGAGCTCTATGTACTAACTTTTTGTGTAGATGAGCTGAAGGAACTGGATGTTGATCTGAAAAAGGTAGACAAATCTCTCATGAAGGATTTCCTCCTGGCCAGCGCCTATTTGTTTCCCGTATTTAAAAATGAGAAAATCCGGGGAAAGAGATATATTGACGGAGGGGCCATAAACAACGTTCCCCTGGGCTCCCTGGTGGATCGGGGATACAAAGATATTATTATGATTCGGATCTATGGAGTGGGCAGAGAAAAGAAGGTAAAACTGCCGGAGGATGCGAATTTGATTACCGTTGCTCCCAGAGTTCAGCTGGGAAATATCATTGATTTTGACAGCAAGAAGAGCCGAAGGAATATGCGGATCGGCTATTATGATGCCATGCGGGCTATCTACGGCCTGGGGGGGCGAATATATTATATTGAAGAAAATCAGGAAGAGTGTTATTATTTAAAGCAGCTGATTGACGTGGACAGAATCATTATGGACTATCTTCTGGAAACCTATCACATGGAACCGGCAGAGGGAATGGAAGTGAGAACGCTTATAGAAGTGATACTACCAGCCATTGCATCCGAACTAAAGCTGGGGAAGGAATGGACTTACAGGGAATTGTATCTGACAATGCTTGAGGCCACGGCAAAAATGTGCAGAGTGCAGAAGTACAGAATCTATACGCTGAAGGAACTGCAGCATGAGGTGAACAGAAGACTGTACCGTCTTGTGGGAGATCCTGTGCCTGCGTTTGTGCAGATAATTTCTAAGGATATATTAATATAAATAAGCAGGAGGATAAGAGAATGAATTTAAAGGGACGTAATTTTTTAACACTAAAGGATTTTTCGCCGGAGGAGATCCAGGGGCTTTTGGATCTGGCAGCTGATCTAAAGGCTAAGAAAAAGCAGGGGATTCTGGGAAACAGCCTGAAAGGAAAGAATATTGCACTAATTTTTGAAAAACCTTCTACCCGCACAAGATGTGCGTTTACTGTGGGGTGTACCGATGAGGGCGCGCATCCGGAATATCTGGGAACCAACGATATCCAGCTGGGAGCCAAAGAGAGTGTTGAGGATACGGCGAGAGTTCTGGGACGTATGTTTGACGGGATTGAATTCCGGGGATTCAAGCATGAGCACGTGGAAATGCTGGCCAAGTACAGCGGTGTTCCTGTGTGGAACGGACTTACCGATGACTATCACCCCACCCAGATACTGGCAGATTTTCTGACTATGATGGAACATCTGGGAACCCTGAAAGGACTGAACTTCGCCTATCTGGGGGATGGGAGAAATAATATGGCAAACAGCCTGATGATTGGCTGCGCCAAAATGGGGGTTAATTTCACAATTATAGCGCCCAAGGCTCTGTGGCCCAAGGAGGAACTGGTGGAGCTCTGTAAGGGATATGCGGACCAGGCCGGATCTGCTATAACCCTCTCAGAATCCACGGATGATGTGGCAGGGGCAGATGTCATTTACACCGATGTGTGGTGTTCCATGGGAGAAGAGAGCAAGGCAGCAGAACGTGTGGAGCTCCTGAAGCCTTATCAGGTTAATGCGGAGCTTATGAAAAAGACCGGAAAGGACAGCACGATCTTCATGCATTGTCTCCCCGCGGTAAAAGGAAATGAAGTGACAGAAGAGGTATTTGAATCTGCCCAGTCTGTGGTATTTGATGAAGCCGAGAACCGTATGCACACCATTAAAGCTGTTATGGTGGCAACTTTAGGAGAGTAGCTGTTCTATTATGAAAGGTGAACTATTAAGGATATTGAGGGAGGCGCCGGGATACGTTTCCGGACAGGAGCTGTGCGAGATCCTGGGCGTCTCCCGGACCGCCGTGTGGAAGACGATCAAGCAGCTGCGAGAGCAGGGATATGTCATTGAGGCTGCGCAGAATAAGGGTTATCATATGGTTGAGGCTCCGGATGTTATACAAAAAGGCGAGATTATAAGCCGTCTGAATACCCGGTGGCTGGGACAGAATCTTTTGTATCAGGATGAGGTGGATTCCACTAATACCTGGGCCAAAAGGGCCGGGGAGGACGGCGCTCCCGGCGGAACCGTTACGGTAGCCGATGTCCAGACAAAAGGGAAGGGCAGAAGGGGGAAAAGCTGGGTGACCCCCAGAGGAACGACCATTGCCATGAGTCTCCTCCTACGCCCCGAGTTCGGCCCGGAACAAGCTTCCATGCTTACTATAGTGGCGGGACTCAGCGTTGCCCAGGCCATAGCCGGGGAAACCGGATTGGAGGCACAGATTAAGTGGCCCAATGATGTTGTAGTGGCGGGAAAAAAGGTGTGCGGGATTCTCACAGAGATGAGCGCGCAGATGGGGTATATTGAATACGTGGTCACCGGGATCGGCATTAATGTGAACACGAAGGAATTTGCCGAAGAAATTAAGGATGTGGCTACTTCTCTTTTTTTGGAAAGCGGCAGGATGTACAGCCGCGCGGCTCTCATAGCAGGAGTTCTAAAACGGTTTGAGGAAAACTACGGACGTTTTCTGGAGTCAGGGGATTTGAAGCTTCTTCTGGAGGACTACCATAAGCATCTGATTAACTGCGGAAAAGAGATAAAGGTGCTGGATCCCAAGGGACATTATTCCGGCATTTCCCATGGAATTAACGAGAAAGGGGAACTGCTGGTGGAGAGAACGGACGGAACGGTGACCAGGGTCTTTGCCGGTGAGGTTTCTGTGCGGGGATTGTATGGATATACAGAGTAAGAATTGCAGAAAATAGAGGTAAGGTTATGTATGATGACAGAGTAGTATTGTGCGGTGCAAGTGCATATGAGGAAAAATACTATTTTAACCAGGATTTTGCCGCCCTTCCCCAGTCCATTCAGGATGAGCTCCATATCATGTGTGTGCTGTTTACACAGGATGTGGGCGGAATACTCACACTGGAATATGATGAGGACGGGAACCTGGAATTTAAGGTGGAAGCACTGGAGGCGGATGCCATGTTTGATGAGATTGGCAGCGCCCTTAAGATAAAAGAACTGCAGAGAACTAAGGGAGATCTTCTGGAATCCCTGGAATTATATTACCGGGTTTTCTTCCTGGGAGAGGATATGGAAGAGGACAGACAAGATACAAAATAAGAGGAGGAGATGACATGCTGCTAGTAATCGATGTAGGCAATACCAACATTACCCTGGGGGTATTCCGGGAAAAGGAATTGATGGGGACCTATCGGATGACCACCAGAATGTCCCGGACATCGGATGAATACGGGATACTAATGTGTAATATGCTTGAGTATAGAGGGATCTCAAGGCATGAGATCGAAGATGTCATCATTAGTTCGGTAGTGCCGGATGTGATGCACTCACTCAGCAGCAGCATTATCAAATACTTTGACATAAAACCCATTCATGTAGGACCTGGAACAAAGACAGGCATCCGGGTAAGCGCAGTAAATCCCAAGGAAATCGGAGCGGACCGCATTGTAGATGCCGTGGCGGCATACACGCTGTACGGCGGGCCTGTGCTTGTTCTTGACTTTGGGACAGCTACTACCTATGATCTGATTACGGAGGACGGAAGTTTTGTGGCAGGTATCACTTCTCCTGGGATCGAGATCAGCGCCCGGGCTCTTTGGGAGGACGCGGCTAAGCTTCCCAAGATTACCATTGAAAAGCCTGTCTCTATTCTGGCAAAGGAGACCATCACCAGCATGCAGGCAGGGCTTGTGTACGGATACATTGGACAAACCGAATATATCATTAAGAAGGTAAAAGAGGAGTCCGGCCTCATTAATCTCAAGGTAGTGGCGACTGGGGGACTGGGAAAAATTATAGCGGATGAGACAGATATGATCGACATCTATGACACCCAGTTAACCCTTAAGGGACTGGAAATTATTTACGAGAAAACAAAGAAAGACAGATAGGTAGCAAAATCATGCAGATTGGCAACGTAGTATTGGAGAATAACCTGATTCTGGCACCTATGGCAGGGGTAACTGACCTGCCTTTTCGTTTGCTGTGCAAGGAACAGGGGGCGGGGCTTCTGTGTATGGAGATGATCAGTGCGAAGGCCATCTATTTCGGAAACAAGAATACAGAGGCGCTCATGGAAATAGATGAGAGGGAGCGCCCTGTTGCCCTTCAGCTGTTCGGATCAGATCCCGATATTATCAGTGAGATGGCGAAGAAAATAGAAGAACGGCCCTTTGACATTCTGGACCTTAATATGGGCTGTCCGGTTCCGAAGGTAGTGAATAACGGAGAGGGGTCTGCTCTTATGAAGAATCCCAGGCTGATTCACGAAATAGTGAGCAAAACGGTTAAAGCAATTTCTAAGCCGGTAACCGTCAAAATACGGAAGGGTTTTACAGAAGACAGTGTAAACGCAGTGGAGACAGCCAAAATTATAGAGGATGCCGGAGCGGCGGCAGTTGCCGTTCACGGGAGAACCAGAGAACAATATTATTCAGGGAAGGCAGACTGGGACATTATACGCCGGGTAAAAGAGGCAGTATCCATACCAGTCATAGGAAACGGGGATGTAGACTCCCCCGAGCGGGCAAAAGCCCTGGTGGAGGAGACAGGATGCGACGGAATCATGATAGGGCGTGCCGCCCGGGGGAATCCCTGGCTGTTTCACCAGATTCTCCATTACTTCCGCACCGGAGAAACAGAACCCAAACCGACAGCGGATGAAGTGTCAGATATGATACTCCGACATACCCGCCTGCAGATAGCGTGCAAAGGGGAATATACGGGAATCCGGGAGATGAGAAAGCATGTTGCCTGGTATACCGCCGGCTTTCCCCATTCCGCAAGGCTGAGAGAGAGAGTAAACCAGATTGAGAGTCTGGAGGACCTGGAGAGGGACGTGTTCCTTTTAAAAAGAACACGTCCCAAATGAGGGATGGCCTGTCCCTTTTTGAGAGTGGCCTGTCCCCAATTGCGACTTCATGAAAAACCTTGACAATCCCTCTGGTATCCGCTATAATACTGTGATTGTTAAAAGGAAAAGTCTAAGCATTTATCACATAAATTTTAACATGAAAGACAAGAATTTTAATATGTAAGAAAGGGTGTAGAATAAGACATGGAAGAAAAGAAGAACTTGCTTACCTATGGGGGACTGAAAAAATTAGAGGATGAGCTTCAGGACCTGAAGGTATACCGCAGAAAAGAAGTGGCACAGAAGATTAAAGAGGCGAGAGAGCAGGGGGACTTGTCAGAGAACGCTGAATACGATGCAGCTAAGGATGAGCAGCGCGATATTGAAGCCCGTATTGAAGAGATTGAGAAGATTCTGAAAAATGCAGAAGTCGTAGTGGAAGATGAAGTGGATCTTGAAAAGATTGGTGTTGGATGTAAGGTAAAGGTACACGACTTTGAATATGAAGAAGATATTGAGTTTAAAATTGTTGGCTCTACAGAGGCGAACAGTCTGGAAGGAAAGATTTCCAACGAGTCTCCTGTGGGCAAGGCTCTAATCGGGGCCAGAGCAGGGGAAACGGTAAGTGTGGAAATGCCGTCCGGCATTATAGAATATAAAGTTCTGGAAATACAGAGAAACGTATAAGGGAGTGGAAAAAGTGGCACAGCAGCAGAAAAATGCACAGGAACAGGATATTAACCAGTTATTAAAGGTGCGCCGGGAGAAGCTTGCGGACCTCCAGGCAAACGGCAAGAACCCTTTTGAAATTGTAAAATACGATGTAACACATCACAGCCAGGAAATCAAAGATAACTTTGAGTCGCTGGAGGGACAGACGGTAAACATTGCCGGCCGTATGATGTCCAAACGCGTTATGGGAAAGGCATCCTTCTGCAACGTACAGGATCTGCAGGGGGGAATCCAATCCTATGTGGCCAGGGACAGCGTTGGGGAAGAACCCTACAAAGATTTTAAAAAGATGGACATTGGCGACATTGTGGGGATCAGAGGCGAGGTATTTAAGACAAAGACAGGTGAAATCTCCCTCCATGCTGCGGAAGTTACGCTGCTGTCCAAGAGTCTGCAGATTCTTCCGGAGAAGTTCCATGGATTGACCAACACAGATCTCCGTTACCGCCAGAGATATGTGGATCTGATCATGAATGCGGAAGTCAAGGATACTTTTATCAAGCGTTCTCAGATTATCAGCGCCATCCGCAGATACCTGGGCCAGGAAGGATTCCTGGAGGTGGAGACACCTATGCTGGTATCCAACGCAGGAGGAGCAGCCGCCCGTCCCTTTGAGACGCATTTTAACGCGCTGGACGAGGATTTTAAGCTGAGAATCTCTCTGGAATTATATTTAAAGAGGCTTATTGTAGGCGGAATGGAACGGGTATATGAGATTGGACGGGTATTCCGCAACGAGGGGCTGGACACAAGACATAACCCGGAGTTCACCCTGATGGAGCTGTATCAGGCGTACACTGACTATAACGGTATGATGGACCTTACGGAGAATCTGTACCGTTTTGTGGCTCAGGAAGTACTGGGTACCACAACCATTACCTACAATGGCGTTGAGATGGATCTTGGTAAACCTTTTGAGCGCATCACTATGCTGGACGCGGTGAAGAAGTATGCCGGCGTTGATTTTAATGAGATTCATACCCTGGAGGAGGCAAGAGCAGCTGCCAGGGAACATCACGTAGCGTTTGAAGAAAGGCACAAAAAGGGAGATATCCTGAGCCTGTTCTTCGAAGAATTTGCGGAAGAGCATTTGATCCAGCCAACCTTTGTTATGGATCATCCCATTGAGATATCTCCCCTTACAAAGAAGAAACCGGGCAATCCTGAATATGTGGAGCGCTTTGAGTTCTTCATGAATGGATGGGAGCTGGCCAACGCATACTCGGAGCTGAACGATCCCATCGATCAGCGGGAACGCTTCCAGGCACAGGAAGAGCTTCTTGCTCAGGGTGATGAAGAAGCGAACCATACAGACGAAGATTTCCTGAATGCACTGGAAATCGGAATGCCGCCGACTGGGGGCATCGGATTCGGAATTGACCGGATGGTTATGCTGCTGACGGATTCAGCGGCTATAAGAGATGTGCTGCTGTTCCCGACAATGAAGTCCTTAGATGGTGTAAATAAGAAAAATGATGTAAATAATACAGCTTCTGAAGCACCTGAAAAAAATGTAAAAACTGAGTCTGAAAAGATTGATTTTTCTAAGGTAAAGGTAGAGCCTTTATTTGAGGAATTTGTTGATTTTGATACATTCAGCAAGTCAGATTTCCGTGCAGTAAAGGTTAAAGAGTGTGTTGCAGTACCGAAGTCAAAGAAACTGTTACAGTTTACTCTTGATGACGGAACAGGCACAGACAGAACCATTTTAAGCGGTATTCATAGCTTTTATGAGCCGGAAGAACTGGTTGGAAAGACTCTTATTGCTATCACAAATCTTCCACCGAGAGCTATGATGGGCATTGACTCTTGCGTTATGCTCCTCAGTGCTATTCATGAAGAAGAAGGCGAAGAAAAGCTTCATCTTCTGATGGTTGATGACCACATTCCGGCAGGTGCAAAGCTCTATTAAGATGATGTAAAGATGTACCGTTTTACCGAATAGACGGGACGTACTTCATTTGATAAAAAACTAAAAAAACAGCGATTTACATCAAACTTACATCATTTGATGCAGAAATCGGTGCAAGCAAGAAAAAATCGCATAATTAGTGCAATGAGTGGGCAATTCCAATCGGAGTTGCCCATTTTTAAAATGAATGGAAATGCAAATAGGAATTTATCAGAAAATGAGGAATAGTTGAAATGGAGGCACTATAATAACATGAAGATTGAAGGGAACCAGAAAGAACTGGATGCAATGGTAGAATTTCATAAGGGAAACCGTGTCGAGGGACTGAGACTGCAAGAAGAATTTGCAGCGGAATTTCGTAAGGAGTATAAAGACAAAGATCACTGTCCTTGCCTGAAAGCCTGTCGTTATCACGGAAACTGTAAGGAATGTGTAGCAATCCACAGAGCGCATCAGGAACATGTTCCTAATTGTATGCGACCATTGATTAATAAAAAATTGAAATTGATGTCAGAATTAACAGAGCATACCTTGGCAAATGAAATAGAAGCTCCACATGAGATTTTAAGAAAATAGGCAAGTCAAATTCCCGTTTATTGGGAAGTCGCAGAGAACGAAAAATCGGAAGTTTACAGCGAGGTGAAAGAGGTTGAATTATGTAGAATATGGAAAAGAAAACAGCGATGTAATTATCCTCTTACACGGAGGCGGTTTATTATGGTGGAATACAAAGAGGTTGCTGAAAGACTTCAAACAGATTATCATGTGGTTTTGCCTATATTAGATGGTCATGCAGGATGTGATAAGCAGTTTACAACGATAGAGAATAATGCTTTGGATATTATAGAATTTGTAAATAGCAAATAAGAAAACAAATATGATGATAATATATTTTTTCAAAAATACAGTCAAATGAGTCGCTCACAGCAGGGACTAGCCGGTGCAGGAGAATGGGAAACATTGAGAAAGCTGCTGCCGGATTTTAAAGATAAGCGTGTGCTTGATTTAGGATGCGGCTATGGATGGCACTGTATTTATGCGATGGAACACGGAGCGTCTTCTGTTGTAGGTGTTGATATTTCTCATAAAATGCTCGAGGTAGCCAAAGAAAAAACACATTTTCCACAGGTTGAATATAAATGCTGTGCTATAGAAGATGTGGAATTCCCAGAGGAGAGTTTTGATGTAATATTAAGTTCACTTGCGTTTCACTATGTAGCAGATTATGAGATTTTAGTAAAAAAGATATATAGAATACTGAAGTCTGGTGGTAAGCTAGTTTTTACGGTTGAACATCCTGTTTTTACTGCCTATGGAACACAAGACTGGCATTATAACGAAAAAGGAGAAATACTGCATTTTCCGGTGGATAATTATTATTATGAGGGCAAACGGACAGCTGTGTTTTTGGGAGAAAAGGTTACAAAATATCATAGAACACTGACCACATATCTAAATACACTGCTTTCAAATGGTTTTATAATAAATCATATTGTGGAGCCGCAGCCGCCGGAATACATGATGGATATTCCGGGGATGCAGGATGAAATGCGCCGTCCCATGATGCTGATTGTATCGGCGAACAAAAAAGTGGATAGATAGAACTAAAACACCTATAAGGTATAAATGGAGGTAATTTATGTTTAAAGAAAAAATTATTATAGAGATGAAAGAAGTATTCAAAGAAATTCCTTTTGGCATAGAGCATACTCTCAAAGTTTTGAAAAATGCAGAAGATATAATGAAAGGAGAAAATATCGGAGAGGAAGAAAAAGAATTCATCAGTATTATTGCTATACTACATGATATTGGTGCGGTTGAAGCACAAAAAAAATACGGTTCTATTGATGGTGTCTATCAAGAAAAGGAAGGACCAGAAGTAGCGAAAGAAATATTAAAAAAGGTAGGCTATAACAAAAATATTGATAGAATATGCTTTATAATAGGCAACCATCATACTCCATCTAAAATTGATGGACTTGATTTTCAAATACAATGGGAAGCTGATTTGCTTGAAAATTTAACGGTTATGGATAAAGAAAAAGAACAGGAAAAGATAAAAAAGTGTATAGATGAAAACTTTAAAACAAACACAGGAAAAAGGATAGCTTATAATCGCTTTATTTTAGATTAGTAGTAGATTATTACAGTTATGTATTTTATATCGCAAAGAAAAAATAGTAGTTAAGTTTAACCCTAGGGTTAAATGATGAATATGTTGAGGGCATTTTTGTTTCTGGTGAAATGCAATCGCAGGGTATAGGTAAAATTCTGCTGAATTATGCAAAGGATAAAAGGAATAAGTTGTACTTGAACGTATACCAAAAGAACGCACGGGCAATATCTTTTTATAAGAGAGAAGGATTTGAGATTCAGCATAGTGGCTTAGATGAGGCTACCGGAGAAAAAGATTATGTAATGACATGGCAACACAAATAGAAATTCCAGTTTGCCAACTTGCCCTTTGAGAGAGGAGAAATCCTTTCCTCAAAGGGTTTTTTCTATTTATACGGATATTCGCAAACTACAAGATAAAGCCAAAACTTCATATACTCTAATCACAGAGGAAGTGGAGGTTTTGATATGAGTAACAGTTTAGCAGAAGTACACCCGGAGCTTGTTTCGGAGTGGTCGGAGAAGAACTTACCGCTTACACCTGATGACATTACTTTCGGTTCAAATAAAAAAGTATGGTGGAAAGGTGCTTGTGGTCACGAATGGAAGACAAGCGTTAAGGCTCGTTCTAATGGAGAGAAATGCCCGATATGCTCTGGTGCAAGAGTAATTGCAGGAATTAACGATTTGGCGACATTAGAGCCATTACTGGTAAAACAGTGGTCGAAAAAGAATAAGATAAAACCGACAGAGGTTTCTATTGGTTCTCATAAGAAAGTGATTTGGAGATGTGAGAAAGGACACGAGTGGGAAGCTGCCGTTAAGAGCAGGACAATAAATAAAACAGATATGGAAGCAATATTAAAATGGCGATCAATGTATCAAGCAAACAGTTAATGGAAGAGGATTTCACTGATAGATTAGTACAAGTATTGGAAAAATATCAGATTCAAAAAAATGATTTTGAGATAGAAATCACAGAAAATATACAGCTTGAAACAAATTCTTTGATTCACGAAGCTCTTGGAAAGTTGTCAGCCATGGGAATTTCAATTGCAATCGATGATTTTGGAACAGGGTATTCATCATTGTATTATTTGAGAGAACTTCCGGTAAATAGAATCAAGATTGCCAAAGAATTAATTGATCATATTGACCATGATATTTATTCGAAATCGATTGTTCAAATGGTTATTTCTGTCGCGAAAGTAAATAATATTAAGGTAATTGCTGAAGGTGTTGAAACACAGAAACAATGGGACTGTCTGAAACAGATGGACTGCGATGAGATACAAGGATACCTGTTCTCAAAGCCCCTTACTCCTGGTGAATTAGAGAATAATTGGCTTAGAAAAAGTGAATAAACATCTAATAATTAATAGGAAGGAGTATGAATGAAATTCATTGAGAATAAGCATAATAGATTAGCTAATGTGAGTCAGTACGTCAATTTTTTTATGGTTGTCGTAATTTATATTCCTTTCGGGGTTGGTTCGTAATAATGATCTTACAATTCTGGGGATAGAGATAGAAACGTCTGCTTTGAGAGGAATTATTACACAAATACAAATGCTTGTTTGCGTTTATCTGGTATTAAGAGAGAACAAGATGGGTTATATCATAAATGTTCTTTTAAATATTTATAGTATGCTAGTGGCGATTGTTTTTATGGTACATACTAAATCCCCAAGTGCACTTTCATGTGTTATTTCATATGGAGGCGCATTTTTGATTATAACATTAATAATCCTATATAAGCAAAGAGCCAGGGGATATGTCAAAAAAATTGAAAGTCAAAGCAGACCTTGATAGAATCGGAAAGTAAGTTACATAAAATGGCATTTTATGATTCGCTTACAGGTTTGCCAAATAAGGAATTATATATGAATCGACTAGATCAAAATATCAGTTTGGCCAATCGGAATGGTACTTTGATAGGAATTATGTTCATTGATTTAGATTCCTTTAAATCAGTAAATGATACCATGGGGCACACAGCGGGTGATATTGTTTTAAAATCAGTGGCGGAACGCTTTGAGCATTGCTTGCGTAGAGAAGATACGGTTTCTAGATTTGGTGGTGATGAATATCTAGTTCAAATATGTAACCTTGATAAAATTTAAGACTTACATAATATTACGAAAAAAATAATGAATTCATTACAAACTACTGTATTAGTTAATAATGTTGAGTTTGTCATCACAACCAGCGTTGGAGTTGCGGTATATCCGGTTGATGGAGAAGATCCGGAAACACTAATAAAAAATGCAGATATTGCTATGTACATAGCAAAAAATAAAGGTAAGAACGAATATGCTTTTTGTTCACCCAAAATGATAAATGATGTTGTAAAAAAAATGAAACTTACAAATTTATATTTGATTTTATATCACATTTTCTACAGATACGAAGAACTCGTTTATCATTCACATGCATTCCTTTATGCCCAAACAATTCATCACGAATTCTACGATATCCCATATCTGGATGTAGTTCATGTATCTTTCTTATTTCTGTAGATAACGATTCATTTTGTAGTTCGTTAGCACTCTTTGGATGATTTAGCCAGTGATAGTACGCAGAGCGGGTGATTTTTAGATATTTACAAAGCTTATCTATCGGATAGCCTCTATCTGAAGACAATTCCTTAATTGCTTCATATGCAGCTAAATGGTGGACTAAAGATAACGATCTCCCCTTTCCAGGTCTCTGACTTTTTTTAATAGATTATTCTCCATTTGTAGGTCAAGATTCTTTTTTTCAAGTTCTGATATATTATCACGTAATTCTTCTTCTGGTGTTCGGCTTGGCAATGTTCCTATACTTCGTCCACGACGATCTTCAAGACCTTCGACTCCCATTGCTTCATATCGCTTTACCCAGTTACGAACTTGTTGATAAGAACAGTTGTATTGGAGTGCCATTTCCCCGTAATTCTGATCATTAATTAAACATTCTTTTTCTATTCTAAGCCTTTCTTCAGGCGTTGTTGTTTTTGCTTTTTTCATGTATGCACCTCCAGTGGAAGTCTTTAAAGTTCCACCAGAATTATACACCTTTATCCAATATTCAAGTTGTGTTTGCTAGCGAATATTGTATTTTTGACAAATATTGTTGAGCGATTCATTACCACTAAGATAATCATTGATAGCGGCAATCTTGGTTTCCTTTGAACATCTACGATTCTGCTTTTGATCTAGCAATCCTGTAGCACCTTCACTTTGATATATTCTAATCCATTTTCTAATACTTGAAGGAGCTACTCCTAATTCATTGCCTGCTTGTTCAATGCCAACTTCCTTGTTAAAATATCGTTCGACTATTTTCACTTTATCAACTGAATTTATTTTTCCTTTTCTAGACATAGAAATACCACCATATAGGACTTTTATATTTCCTTGTCCTATATAGGGGTAGCATATCAGAATCTATTTTTTACAGAACTTACATTTCAGAGTGAAATCGTGTATTTCTAGCAAAGGTGATTTTGAACATATGAAGACAGTGACTTGTTTTCTCTTTTTTATACAATACATTGACATTTATCTATGTAATGCATATAATGTATCACATAGATAAATGTCAATGTGATGTGAACAATATGAATACAATGGATGTAGCACTTATATGTAAGGCAATTGGAGATAGCAACAGATTACAAATCATACAAATGCTCTCAGATGGAGAGAAGTGTGGATGCAAGTTATTGGAAGCTTTTGAAATTACGCAACCAACACTTTCACATCATATGAAAATTTTAAATGAATGTGGATTAGTGAATGACCGAAAAGAAGGGAAATGGCATCATTACTCATTAAACTGTGAAACACTTCATTTATTTAAAGAATACATTGAGCAGTTGTCCTGTTGCAAAGAAGAAGGACGGTGCTGTAAATGATGTGGGATTTTATCCAAAACCAGATTTTTGGAATGAAATGGTTGAATAGATTGATTGGAAATGGACTAGAGAAGTTGGGACTTGATCTAGCAGGCAGGGTAGGAGGCAGTATCCAGTTTTTTATTTACGATGCAATGAAGATTACAATTCTACTTTGCATCTTGATATACTTCATTTCCTATATTCAAAGTTATTTTCCACCAGAAAGAAGCAAAAAAATAATGGGACGGTTTCATGGGATATGGGCGAATTGTATTGCAACTTTACTTGGAACTGTGACTCCTTTTTGCTCATGTTCATCGATTCCGTTGTTTATTGGATTTACAAGTGCGGGCTTACCATTAGGTGTGACATTTTCGTTCTTGATTTCTTCACCAATGGTGGATCTGGGAAGTTTGATTTTGTTAATGAGTATTTTTGGAACCAAGGTAGCGATTATTTATGTAATTGTTGGTCTTGTTATTGCGGTAGTAGGCGGAACAATTATAGAGAAAATGCATATGGAATCTTATGTAGAAGAGTTTATTCTAAAGGCAAGTGCTGTAGATATTGATTCGCCTGAGTTGACTCAAAGAGAAAGACTTGTCTATGCAAAGGGCCAGGTGGTTCAGACATTTAAAAAAGTATTTCCATATATTTTAATAGGTGTTGGGATTGGTGCGATTATTCATAACTGGATTCCAGAAGAATGGATAGAAATGGTACTTGGAAGTAATAATCCGTTTGGAGTAATTCTTGCAACACTTCTTGGAGTTCCCATGTATGCAGATATTTTTGGTACGATTCCAGTGGCAGAAGCACTGCTCTATAAAGGAGCTCAGCTTGGAACCATTTTAAGTTTTATGATGGCAGTTACGACACTCAGCTTACCGTCAATGATTATGCTTCGAAAGGCTGTAAAACCAAAACTTTTAGGTATGTTTATAGCAGTATGTACGATTGGAATTATCATAGTTGGATATTTATTTAATCTGTTTCAATGGATGATTATTTAGGAGGAAAGAAAGATGGCTTTATTTGGATTAGGAAAGAAGAAGGAAGAAAAAGAGAATACTTGTTGTTGTGGTGGAAATTGTACTCCAGAAAAAATGGAGCAGGCAGAAGCAGAAAAAAGTAATAAAGGTATAAAGGTACTTGGTGGAGGCTGCGCAAAATGTCATGAGCTTGAAGATAATACGAAGGAAGCATTAGCTGAGTTAGAAATAGAGGAAAAGGTTGAACTGATCACAGACTTCTCAATCATAGCAACATACGGAGTTATGTCTACACCAGCTCTTGTAATTGATGGTAAAGTAGTAAGCTATGGAAAAGTTTTGAAAAAAGAAGAAATAATAAAATGTATTTCAGAGGTTCGTAAAAATGAAGGATAACAAAGATATAAATTTCTTTCAAAGATACCTCACTTTATGAGTATTTTTATGTATGATAGTAGGCGTCATGATAGGAAAGTTTTTGCCAGTTATTCCTGATATGTGGGGGAAAATGCAAGTGGCTGGCATATCAATACCAATTGCACTACTAAAATGGCTTATGATCTATCCTATGATGATGAAAGTGGATTTTAAGAGTATAAAGCAGGTGGGGAAAAATTCCAAAGGATTGATTATTACATGGATTGTTAATTGGCTGATAAAACCTTTTACAATGTATGGTATTGCATATTTATTTCTATTTGTTCTTTTTAAATCAGTCATATCCGCAGACCTTGCAACTGAATATTTGGCTGGAGCAGTATTATTAGGTGTGGCACCCTGTACAGCAATGGTATTTGTATGGAGCAGCTTAACGAAAGGTAATCCTCCATATACTGTAGTTCAGGTTGCAACAAATGATTTGATTATTTTAATTGCTTTTGTACCAATAGTAAAATTTTTACTTGGGGTTTCAGATATTTCGGTATCTTATAGTACATTGTTCCTTAGTGTGATTCTATTTGTCGTAATCCCACTTATGGGAGGAATTTTAACAAGAATAACTGTCACTAAGAAAAGTGGTGAAAAGTATTTTGAAACAACATTTGTAAGCAAGTTTGATAATTTGACTACACGGGGACTGTTGCTTACGTTGGTATTGATTTTCGCTTCACAGACAGAAGCAATTCTATCTAATCCAATCCATATTATTTTGATTTCGATTCCATTGATTATACAGACATTCCTTATTTTTGGAGTTACATTTGGAATATCAAGAATATGCAAATTGCCTTATGATGTTGCAGCTCCTGCAGGTATGATTGGGGCGTCAAATTTCTTTGAACTTGCAGTAGCAGTAGCGATTGCTTTATTTGGAACGACAAGTCCAGCAGCATTAGCTACAACAGTAGGCGTTTTGACAGAAGTTCCTGTTATGTTGCTGTTAGTGAAATTTGCTAATAGTAAGAAAGGGTGGTTCAATTATGTATAAAAAGAAAGTAGCATTTATATGTGTTCATAACTCATGTAGAAGTCAAATAGCAGAAGCACTAGGAAGGCATTTAGCATCGGATGTGTTTGAAAGCCATTAGGCGGGAACAGAAACAAAGCCTCAAATCAATCAAGATGCAGTTCGTATTTTGGTATACGGTAAACCATGAGTACTAGCTCAAATGTTGACCGCCAAGTTGGCGGTCTGGTTTACTTAGTTGTTTTTATTTTACAGATTTCTGGGATCTGTTCCGACCACGGCAGCAGATCTTTTAAGAAATTCTGGTTTGTGTCACCTTGATGTTCCATCAATTCCGTAAGTAAAAATTCAAGATATCGGAATGGATTCAAATGGTTCGCTTTTGCTGTTTCTGTAAGACTGTATACGATTGCACTTGCTTTTGCTCCATCTACTGAATCAATCAATCGCCAGGTATGCTTATGTACACAGAAGGTGCGTAATGCTGATTCTGTTGCATTGTTGTCAAGTGGCAGATCTCCATCATTTAGGAACTCTTTTAGGTTCGTCTCATGATTGAGGCAATAATGAATGCCGTCCAGGGTTTTGCTTTTTGAGAGACAATTCTGTTCTTTGATGTCTTTTGCCCATGCAAAGAAGGCCTCAACCAGTGGCTTTACGGTGAGCTGTCGTTCCTGTTTCCTTTGCTCAGGAGAGAGATCTGATAACTCATTATCAAGATGATAGATCGCCGCGATCTGCTTCAGTGCCTGATACGCGATGGTATCTTTTGCAGTTTCCCGCTTTTCTTTCGGGATTGCCTTGATAGCTTCTGCAAATCTGCGTCTACCGTGTGCCCAGCATCCTGCAAATACGATATCTGGATTCTTCCGATCCATGGAATCATACACTGAATAAGCATCTGTCACCAGCGTCCCATGGAAATCCTTTAGGAATTCCTGTGGATGGGCGGCCTTACGAGTCTTTTGATACTCGTAAAGAATGATAGGTGTCTCTTTATAGCATTTGCCGGTGCGGTACACCCACATAAAGCTTTTGCTATTGGCAGGACGTCCATCCTTTGTTACGAACACTGGCGTCTCATCTGCTTGAAGAATGCGAAAAGTAAGCAGTTCTTTTTGCAGATAATCAAACATGATTCCAAGGTAACGTTCTGCACACTGGATTACCCAATTCGCAAGGACCTGTTTTGAGATATGGATATCATTTCGTAAATACTCTTTATGAATACGCTCCAATGGCATACCATTGACGTACTTTGCATTGTATACACTTGCAACGAGTGACGGTGTTGCAATACTGTTGCGAAGAAGACTCTTTGGACGATCTGCTTTAACAATCGTCTGATTGTCTTTCCCAGCATAAACTGCCACATGATGTTCTTCCACCGTGTAGACAGCTGGTTCAACCTTGACTCTTTTGAAGACTTCACCTGGAAGCTGCTTCCAACCATTCACACCAAAGATCTCGTTCAGTTGTTCTTCAGATAACATATGCTGGATTTCCTGCACAGGTAATCCTTCCAAATCTTTCTCTCGTTTACCGACCTGCTTCTTTTTCTTAGTAGGAAGAACATCTTCCTCAGCAGGTTCTACTACATAGAGTGTTTCAGTAAGTGCTTCTGCTTCGTTGAAGATGAAATCAAGACCCAATTGTCCATCAATGACTTCGAGCTTTTCAGAAGAGCGACCAAAGCGTTGATTATTGGCAGCTGCCATTTGTTCAATCAATCGCTCCATGTTCTGGTTCAATTGCTCCAACTGATCCTGCATGGAAAGAATAATAATCTTCAGTGAGTCTGCACTTAACGTATTCAGTTCGTCAACGGTGTACTTTTTTGCCATTTATCGCTCCTTTTCTGACATCTATTATACGATAAATGCAGAGAAATAGCGAACTTGATTCAAAAGAGCAGTTGGCATTTTGACGGTGCATAACTCTTCAAAAAACTAAGAAAACTAGCTAGTTTTTCTGGTTTTTTAGAGGCTTATCCACTTGTATTAGTTTTACTAACCATACAGAGATGATTCGTTCACAATAGAAGAATGAAGTAGTGGATAACCAGGTTTTTCTGAAGAATTGCAGCAATCGAAGCTATTTTATTTTCTACGAATTGCACAAAAACTATAGCAACTTTGAGCGTTGGACCTCTTCAATCGGTTTCTTTGCAATAACCTCGATTCCCTTCATCAATAGCTGATATTGTTCCTGAGAGATTGCAATCGCTTCTTCGGTTGTCCGTGGCCAATTGAAACCACCAATTTCCAGTCTTTTATAAAGTAAAAGAAAGCCATCGCCTTCCCAGATCAGACCTTTAATACGATCTGTTCGCTTCCCACAGAAGAGAAATAAAGTGTTCTTTTGGAACGGATCCAAATCGAAGTTGTATTTCACAATGGATGCCAACCCATCAATTCCACGGCGTAAGTCAGTATAGCCGGTGGCAAGATAAATCTTTTGGAATCCATATGCATCATTGAACATAGGATAATGCCCCTAAAAGTCGATGCAGGAATTCATCTGATGCGGAATCAACGATTTCAATGGTACTTCCATTAACAAGGATTCTGGCTGAAATGTTTGATGAAGCAGTTTCTTGTACCTTTGGTAATGTAGGAACTTCAACAAATCCAACCTCGTGATTCACTGGTTTTGAAACCATCTGATGATCATAAGCGTTTTCACGAATCCGTCGTTGCCAGTAATAAAAAGACTTTTCATTCACGTGGTTTTGTAAGCACCATTCTTTTTTCGATAAACCGCTTGAAAGGCAGTCTTGAATGAGCTTGGTCCAATTGGCCATTCTCATTTCATGAGTAATCTTGTCCATGAGATAATCCTCCTTAAAGTTTTGAGGTAATTATCTCATGAATACAACTAATTAACACGGTACTGACTATTTACCGTATACGTATTTTGAAAGAGTTGTATGGAATCGATATGGAGAAGGAACAGTATTCTAAATTGATTAAAGATATTCCAGAGCCGGATATTGCAATTTCAATGGGATGTAATGTAGGCTGTCCATTTATAGGAAGACCTTTTGATGATAATTGGGGATTAGAAGATCCAACAGGAAAATCGGATGATGAATTTATTCAAGTCATAAAACAAATTGAAGCGAACGTTCTTTGGCTAAGAAAAAGTGTAAGTAATTCTATGAACTCTCAAATATAGAATAGATACACCCAAAGCGAGGTAATGGGTGCCTACATGAAAAACAGATCTCAATCAACAAATATTGCTTTTTTTCCGATTTTAGTTTTAGATTTTAGTGGTTAATGTATTATACAGAAATAGATCCTTAAGCCTAATTTATTGGTAATGAATCTTTAGTGCATAGACGTCCCCAACCAACTTGCGAAGTTGGATAGTTTGAGATTCCAGAAAAATAATTGGTACCCTTTATAAGGTAAGCTTTTACTTTTTCTCCGTAAAGATATGGATCATTGTTTCTTACAATTCCCCATTCCATTAGCAAAGCGGCACTACCTGTTACAAATGGTGTGGAAAAAGAAGTACCCGTGTGAGAAGTATAGTTTGTAAGGATATCTACGCCTGGGGCCACCAAATCAGGTTTAGAAATCTTTGTTCCTGCAATTTGTGCAACATATCCTCTTCCTGAGAAAGGAGCTATAGTGTTATTGTTGTGGTTATAAGCGCCAACGGAAATCACTTTTGATGCTGTTGAAGGAATTGTAATTGAAAGAGAACCATCAGCATTTTCAAAACCTGTACCGTAATTTAATGAAGCAATTGAAGGAAGCCATAAATCATATCTTCCGTTTGCAATTTTTCTGGAAGTTATTTTTATCGACCATATGCCAGAATCAATATAAGATTCTGTGGGAATCATATCAATATAAATTTCTTGGCGTATAGAATATGGGGTAGGAGCACTGTAATACATTAATAATGTAGTATTATTTGAAGTGGCTCTAACAACTTGGTTATAAATGTCTATACGTCCTAAATTATTGCCAGTAGGTGTAATGATTTCAACAAATAGATCATCCCAATAATCTTTCCATATTTGTATACTTAACGAGGTTTCATAGTTACTTATATTTAAATTAATTGTTTGCGATTGGAAGCTTCCTATTGTTCCTCCTACGTGGGTAGCACCAAGGCCTTCATTACCTACTCCAACACAAATAGAGTTCTTCCAAAAAAGAGAGGCTTCATTTAGAAAAGTCTCTAGCAGAGAACTTCCAGTATGATCACCGTAGTTATTACCAAAACTAATATTTATCGCTACTGGTTTATTATATTGTAGACTTTTTAATAGAACATAATTTACAGCTTCCATTAGTTGTGTAGTCCTAGGAAAATTTCCAGGTCTTGATAGCCCCATCTTTACAACTATTATATCTGCTTTAGGTGCAACACCACTTTTACCGCAGGCTATTGTTGCGACAGTGTTTCCATGACCATTGCTATCAAATCCTGCAAATGTTGTTGTTTCATTTGAGTTTATATAATCGTTAATTTCGTTTTGACCTACTTCAATATTTTTTACCTGATCCCAAATATTTAGTATTCTAGTAGAACCATCGTCGTTTCTAAATTCCAGACTTTTTGCATTTATTCCAGTATCTATAATGGCTACAATGATACCTTTTCCAGATAGACCATCGCTATTAATGGAAAGCCTTCTCTGAATAGATGTTATACATGATTCACTTTTAGCGCTATATAGTTGGAAGTAAATACGTTTAGGCTTTTCGATATATTCTATGAGTGGTTCATTCGAAAGTAATTCGATATATTTTCCAGATGTAACTATAATGGCATATCTATTAATTAAACTGGAAACAATAATCTCTGGATATTTTTTCATAAATGTGTTAATATCACCTACATATTTTATAATGAGTTCCCAAGTATCATCAATCTCATTGTAACCTGTTTCTAAATTTGGAGATTTAGCTCGTTCTGTAGGAGTTACTTGTAAACTAATATTTAAAAGATTCTCAAATTTTTGACTCATAATATATCCCCCTTTTATAAAATATGACGAACTAGAATAAATAGAATATATATTTTTTGTCATATATAGAAATATATCTCATACAATGTACTGATTAATAATTGACAGGTGAAAGTATGAATAAAATAATTGATGAGGATTACTATGATCTTATATTTAATATATTATTGGGGGAATTAGACAATGCAGATAATACAAATGGAAATATTACATATTTAAATGAAAGGCACATGTTAATTCATACAAAAAGAAATGAGGAAGATATTTGTGAGCTTGGTCAAACTCCATATCATAGATTTCCGTCCTTATTTACTTTAACATCAACAATAAGCATGGAAAAATCCGGAATTGGTGAAGTGCAGAGAAATAATTATTTATCGTTATATGGTCAAGGTGTCCTTATTGGACTAATTGATACAGGAATTGACTATTTAAATCCGGTATTTCGTAAAAAAGATAATACTACAAAAATAAATTGTATTTGGGATCAAACGATAGAATCAGATAATAAACCAAAGGACTTTTCATATGGTACAGAATATAACAAAGTACAAATTAATATGGCATTACAATCTAATTCACCATTAGAAGAGGTCCCGACAATAGATGATAATGGACATGGAACAGCAATAGCCAGTATCATAGTGGGAAATGAAGATTCTGAAAATGATTTTTCTGGGGTTGTTCCAGATGCAGAAATTGCTGTTGTAAAATTAAAAAAGGCAAAAAAAAATTTATATGATATCTTTCTTGTTCCCGAGGATAAATTGTGCTTTCAAGATTCAGATGTGATTTTAGCAATTAGATATTTAGTGACAAAAGCAAGAGAATTGCAAAGGCCACTAGCAATATGTCTTGCGATTGGAACAAGTCAGGGAGGACATGATGGACTTGGAGCCACAAGTAGCTACATCAATTATCTTTCTCAAATTTCTAAAATTGGAATAGTAGTAGCGGCTGGAAATGAAGGAAATAAAAGAAGACATTTCTATTCTAATATACCACGTAATGGTAATTTGGAAAATATAGAAATTAATATAGGAGAAGATGATAAAGAATTTTCTTTGGAAGTATGGATGAATGTACCTGCACGTTGTACAGTAGAATTAATTACTCCTACAGGTGAAACAACAAAAATGGTATATCCATCAATATCAAGTTGCCAAAAATATAATTTTGTTTTTAATCAAAGCACTGTATGGATTAATAATTCATTATTTGAGCAGGAAACTGGAGATCAATTAATTCTAATAAGATTTCGTAATGCTATTTCCGGAATCTGGAATTTAAAACTAGTTAATTTAGATCAAAAACCTTTTGAACTACATGCATGGTTGCCTAATGGGGATTTAATATCAGATAGTACATTTTTTATTAGAGCTAATCCTTACACAACGATAACTTCTCCAGGAAATGCTAGAATTCCATTAACGGTATCATCGTATAACCCAATAAATGACAGCTTTTACATTGAATCTAGTAGAGGATATAACAGAGCAGGTATAATTAAACCAGATTTAGCTGCTCCAGGAGTTGATATACCGTGTGCTTTATTAAATAATAAGTTTGGAACAATAAGTGGAACAGGAGCTGCAGCTGCGCATACTACTGGAATAATGGCAATGATTTTAGAGTGGGCTGATGTTAGAGGAAATTATACATCAATAACAGGAAATGATATAAATCGTTTATTGATTCGAGGAGCCAACCGTGAGGAAAGTATTATATATCCAAATGAAGAATGGGGATATGGCAAAATTGATGTGAATCGTTTCTTTGAAAATCTGGGGTTATTTTAATAAGTCGAAAAGCACACATAATTTATAATTATTACAGCAAATTAATATAGAATTATAGTTGGATTGTATGTAAGACTTTAAACTTATTAAATCCAATATAGAAAAGGAACTACAACAGAAGTACATCCGGAGCTTGTTTCGGAGTGGTCGGAGAAGAACTTACCGCTTACACCTGATGACATTACTTTCGGTTCAAATAAAAAAGTATGGTGGAAAGGTGCTTGCGGTCACGAATGGGAAACAAGTATAAAGGCTCGTTCCAATGGAGAAAAATGCCCGATATGTTCCGGTGCGAGAGTGATTGCAGGTATTAACGATTTGGCGACATTAGAGCCATTACTGGTAAAACAGTGGTCGGAAAAGAATAAGATAAAACCGACAGAAGTTTCTATTGGTTCTCATAAGAAAGTGATATGGAGATGTGAAAAAGGACATGAGTGGGAAGCTGCTGTTAAGAGCAGGACAATAAATAAAACTGGTTGCCCGTACTGCTCCCATAATAAAGTGTTGGCAGGCTTTAATGACCTTGCAACACTTCTGCCGGATATAGCAGCCGAGTGGTCGGACAGAAATTATCCGACACTTCCAACGCAGGTTACGGTCTTTGCCAATCGTAAGGCTTGGTGGAAGTGTAAGGATTGCGGCAGAGAGTGGAACACCCTTATTTCTACCCGTTCCGGTGGCAGTAAATGCCCGTATTGCAGTGGGTACATATTCCTGAAAGGGTTTAACGATTTGCAGACAACACACCCTGAAATTGCTTCTGAGTGGTCGGAGAAGAACTTACCATTGAAGCCTGATGAAGTAAATGCAAAGTCGAGGAAAAATGTCTGGTGGAGATGCGGTAAATGCGGTAACGAGTGGAAATCAGTTATCAATGCCCGTGTGAAAGGTACGGTATGCCCTGTTTGTGCGGAGAGAGAAGTCCTTGCCGGATATAATGATTTGGCGACAACAGACAGTCAGCTTCTCAGCGAATGGGATTATGAACAGAATAAATTGAAACCGACACAAGTATCACGAACTTCAGCAAAGAGAGCGTGGTGGAAATGTTCACTCGGACACTCTTGGAAAGCAAAAATCAGCGACAGAACAATTCTTAAAGGAAAATGCACCGTATGCGAAAGCCAATATCGCTCCGTGTTCCCCGGCTTGGCTGTTGCCTATTACGCAAATCAAAAAGGATTAAAAGTGCAGCTCGGTTCAGATAAACTATTAGGAATACCACTTGAAACCTACATTCCGTCAGAAAAGCTGGCGATAGAATTTACGAGCGGCTCAGAACAGATGGAGGTTCTCAAAAGCCACTTATGCAAGCAGCGAAATATAAAACTCGTTAAACTCCCTTTTAAGACAACCGAAACGGAAGCGGAATATTCCGACAGAGTAAAAGCAGTTTTCAAAAGCGTACATATCTTTATTTATTCTGACACTGATGCAGATGTTTCGGTAATCAGAGCAAAATTTAATGAATGGAGGAAAAGACTATGAGAGAAGAAAAGTTCCATATCTATCTTAATGATGACGAATATGGCAGAGTAATACAATCACTTATCCGTTTGAAGAACAGCCTGATAGCACAAGGCAGATATACCGACGGGGTTGACGATGTTCTCTGCAAGGTAATGTCAGCAAAGAAAAGAAAGCTCAAAATCAAATATTTCTGAATAAGAAAAGAGACCGCCTACACGATGTAAGCGGTCTTTGATTATTGTAGAGTAAGTCCGACAAACTGGAATCTATCGAGTTCTTTGTGTAGTGAAAATAACAATTTCCTTTACTATTGCAAAAACATTTCTGCAAAACCATCGACGCCATATCTTACAGTAATATCTTTCAAACCAGCCTTAATTTCATCTCTGCTATAATTATGTGCTTCCAGAAATTCATCTGACTTATCATTTAAGTAGGAATAAAACAGTAAAGCCATTTCTAAATCTGTCTTTTTCCCTTCTTCCGTTATTTCATATATTTTATTTTCCGCCTCATTAATGAACCCATTATCTACCATATCAAGTAGCTCATCCAGCGTCTGTTGTTCCTTTGCATCTTCCAATAATTCTGCTGATGGTGAATCGGTATCAATATTGAATAACAGCTTTAGTATAGCTCTCACCATTTCCTTTATAAGTCTCATAACATAGTCTTGTTCAAACAAGTTTTATTCTCCTTTCTGCTTTATATATTTGCAGAAAGAATCAATTGTCCATTCGTACTTTAAAAGTAATGATGGTATCTTCTCTAGGAAGTCTAAACATATATTGAATATATATCATACAAATGACACATATCAAAACTTCAAACCATATATTATAAATGTTTATCCCTTTAATCTGTTTTCTGTTTTCAAAAACACGGCTCTCTTGAAAACTCGAATTATCATCATCATTAGTTATAGTCGATGATGTAATCTCTCCAAACAAGCCATGGGTGTTAATTATTCCGCAAGGTAAAACTGCCACTGAAACAGAAACAGAGAATAGGATTATAAACAATCTAATTAACCATTGCTTCTTTTCTTTCATATCCATTTCTCCATATTGGGTTAATCATAAAATAAGAATTTACCAAATCGACAAACAACGATTTGTTTTTCTCTGGATTTCATATTATACACCAAAATTGTGAATATTTCTACCCACCGTCTATTGACCTCAATTTTGAGGAAAATAGGCGGTTTTTTTTCGTTCAGAAAAAATTTTTTCAAGAAATTTTTGCAAAAGGGGCGATTTTGGGTGTGCATTTCATACCCCTTTGTCCAAATGAGTGAAGGGGTTCATTCCGGATAGCAAAAACGGAAGCCTTTTCGCTTGAAAATTGAATAAGTCATTCACTAAGACTTTATTTCTGATGATAGCCACTTTAGCAGGTACGCCGTGATTTCTGTATTTCAGAATAGCGAGAACTCCGGCTATGAGTATCAGGTTGCCCCTGATATGGCGATGACAGTCAGAATGATAATGATACTTCTCTACGGAGCTGGCGGAGTACCCGGCAGAGGTTAGAATCCTATGATACAGATAAGCAGTCTGTTCCTTAGTGACTTCCCATAAGCATTTTGCTTGGCAAGGGGTGTTGAGAACAAATATTGCTATGACCGATTAGGAAATGAGTCGGTCAGGTACATAGCCATAATGCGGTGGCTATGAATTTTCAGAAAGGAGGGCAAAAAGAAGTGTCAAACTGCAAAACGATTTCCGTATGTAACCAGAAAGGCGGAGTCGGAAAAACCACCACAACAGTTAATCTCGGAGTCGGGCTTGCAATGCAGGGCAAGAAAGTATTGCTCGTAGACGCAGACCCGCAGGGCGATTTAACGACTTGTCTTGGCTGGCAGGATACAGACGGCTTGGGTATCACGCTTGCAACGAAACTCACAGATGTAATCAATGAAACGATGACAGACCCTATGGTTGGTATCCTGCATCACGAAGAAGGTGTTGACCTTGTTCCGGCAAACCTTGAGCTTTCAGCAATGGAATTTAACCTTGTGAACGCAATGAGCAGAGAAACTACACTCAAGAATTATCTGAGTCAAGTGAAGAACAGATATGATTATGTAATTATAGACTGTATGCCTTCACTTGGTATGGTTACTCTCAATGCTTTATCGGCGGCAGACAGTGTTATCATTCCAGTTCAGGCTCAGTATTTGCCTGCAAAGGGTATGACACAGCTTGTGCAGACCATTTCAAAAGTAAAGAAGTATATCAATCCTGATATTAAGATAGACGGTATGCTGCTTACTTTGGTGGATAGCCGAACAAACCTTGCAAAGAGTACGGTGGAAGCACTCAGGGCAAACTTCGGTAATCAGATAAGAATGTATCGAACACAAATTCCGATTGCCGTGAAAGCTGCTGAAACTTCTTCCAAAGGCAAAAGCATTTATGCTTATGAGCCAAACAGCACAGTGTCAAAGGCATACGCTGAATTTACAAAGGAGGTGTTAGCTGATGGCAGGAAGAAAGAGCGACTTCACTCTCACGAAGCTCGATGATTTATTTACCACTCAGGCACAGAGAGATGAAGAACAGCTTTCAAAAATCCGAGATATTCCGTTGGAGCTGATTGATGATTTTCCCGACCACCCGTTTAAGGTCAGGGATGATGAGGATATGATGCAGCTTGTGGAGAGTGTCAAGGAAAGAGGAGTTATTACTCCGGCAACGGTAAGGCAGAAAGAGGACGGCAGATATGAACTTGTTTCAGGACACAGACGAAAGCGAGCTTGTGAACTGGCAGGATTTGAAACACTGAGAAGCGAGATTGTAGACCTGAACAGAGATGAAGCGACCATTTTAATGGTTGAGAGTAATTTCCAGAGGTCAGAGATATTGCCAAGTGAAAAAGCCTTTGCCTATAAAATGCGTTTGGAAGCAATGAAAAGACAAGCAGGCAGACCGAGCAAAGAAAATGCGTCGCCACTGGCGACTAATTTTCCACAAGGGCGTTCTGATGTTGAACTTGCTGAACAAGTTGGCGAGAGTAAAGACCAAATACGCAGGTATATTCGTTTGACAAACCTTGTTCCTGAACTGCTTGAATTTGTTGATGAGGGGCGTATTAAAATGCGTCCTGCCGTAGAACTTTCCTATCTTGATGAAGATTGTCAGCGTGATGTGGTTGATGAAATTGACCTGAATGATGCAACACCGTCACACGACCAGACAATCCGTATGCGAAAGTTATTCAATGAAGGCAACCTTACAACAGAAGCAATCCATGCTGTTATGTCTGAGGAAAAGCCGAACCAAAAAGAAAAAATTGTGTTGAGGGGCGACAGAGTAAGACAGCTTATCCCGAAAAACATTCCCGTCAGTCAGACGGAGGATTTTGTCTGCAAAGCATTGGAGCATTACAACAAGTTTTTGCGTAACCGTGCAGAGCGTGACAGCAGATAGCCTGATTTACAGTTCCCCTTTCTCACACTCTAACCCCTTAGTTATACTTTTACCTACCGAAAATGATATATACTATCTCACTTGAATATAACTATCTCAAAGTATATGTCTATCTCTAAGGGGAATCGCACAGTATGAACGGACTGGAGGTGTATGGTAAAATGAAAAATTAACGAAAAATCCGCATTTGTTTTTCGGCAGGTTAATCTTGTCGTAAGAGAAAATCCACAAAGGCACATCGTAGAGATACGGTGTGTTTTTCAATTTTACAGGAGGAAACGCAATGATAAAGTCAAAATTCAAAAGAGTCACGTCGCTTTTCTTGGCGACCCTTATGTGTGTGACCACTTTTGCAGGTATTGGCTCGACAACAGCATATGCTGCTTCAGGAGAAAAAGCCGATGTTTATATGGTCGATTACCCTCGTGATGGCGATGCTAATTACGATGGGGTATGGGGACACAGCAATTTGACCTTGAAAAATGGTTGGCATACCGGACGTTCCAATTTTACCAATCTTAAGGCTATTGGCTCATACTCAGGCAATGTTGCATATTGTATTGAGCCGGGAATTTCGCTCAAGGTCGGTCAGACAATGAATAAATATGACGAAAATTATTTTAATAACCTTGCAGCCAACGGGGTTATTTCCGGAGATGAAATCCGTCTTTTCGTTGGTCGTATTTTACAGTATGGCTATCGTGGGACAATCTCGACATCTTGGAGGTCACAGAATGAAGCAGCAGCAAACAGCATTGCACAGGCTTATGCTACACAGCTTCTTATCTGGGAAACTGTTATCGGAGAGCGTGATGCGAACTTCAATCATGTAGCAGCCAGTGGTTGCAGCAATGTGAAAGATGTCATCAATGCAAAGCATCCGCTCCGCAATAAAATTTTCAGTTATTACAACAGTATGGTGCAGAGTGTCCAGAACCATGCGACCATACCGAGCTTTTGTAATAAATCATCCAGTTCGGCAAAAACAATAGAACTTGAGTGGAACGGAAGTAAGTACACAACTACTCTGACAGACTCCAATAATGTGCTGTCCAAATATAATTTCAAAGCAAGTATCAGTGGAGTGAGCTTTTCAGTGAATGGTAACAAACTTACTGTTTCTATGGATACTGCACCGAGTAAGGAATTTACTATTACCGCAACGAAGAAAAATGCAGTCCGCAGAGGTGTGGTTGTATGGTCAGAGGGTAAACACGGTCAGAATTCCAGTGTGCAGGATGTTGTCAGCTATGCTCAGGAAGTAAGCGACAGTATCAACGGTTATGTGAAAATGAAAGTCAGCTATGGTTCTTGTCAGATTGTAAAGACCAGTGAGGACGGCAAGGTTGACGGTATCAACTTCACGATTACCGGAAACGGTATCAATCAGACGGTTACAACAGCCAATGGCGGTAAATTCCAGATTGATAACCTTATGCCGGGTATCTATACCGTAACCGAGCAGGCATACGATAAGTACGAGCCGCAGGAAACACATAGAGTTACTGTTGTGGCAGGGCAGGTTGCAAAGGTCAATTTCAATAACAAATTGAAGCGTGGCGACCTTCAGGTAGTGAAGTCCTCGGAAGATAACCTTGTTGAAGGTGTGAAGTTCCATCTTTTCGGTACTTCTCTTTCCGGTGATGCTGTTGACCAGTATGCAGTTACGGACAAAGACGGTGTGGCAACTTTCAAAGATGTGCTTATCAGTAGTTCTGAACCATATACTCTTGAGGAAGTGGACACAGCTATCCGTTATGTTGTGCCGAAAAATCAGACTGCACCAGTGAAGTGGAAAGAAGTAACCACAAGAAACTTCAATAATATTTTGAAGAAATTTACTGTAACAGTAACAAAGAGCGACGCTGAGAAAGGCGAAGCACAGGGCAATGCCAAACTTTCGGGAGCAGTTTATGGTATCTATAAGGGAGAAACGCTTGTAGATAAGTATGTTACTGATGAAAACGGTCAGTTCACTACCAAAGAATATGTTTGTGATACCGACTGGACAATCCGAGAAATTACACCGTCAGAGGGATATTTGCTTGATAAGACTATCCATGAAGTAGGTGCAGACCCGAAACTTTATGAGGTGGAACACAACCTTACTTCCAATGATGTAACCGAGCAGGTAATCAAAGGCAATGTGGCTATCATTAAACATACCGACGATGGAGAAACAAAGATTGAAACGCCTGAAAAGGGTGCTTCCTTTGAGATATATTTGAAATCTGCCGGAAGCTATGACGCAGCCAATAAAGACGAGAGAGATACTATCGTTTGCGATGAAAATGGTTTCGGTCAGACAAAAGATATGCCGTATGGTATTTATACCGTACACCAGACTTCCGGTTGGGAAGGCAGAGAGATGATGGACGATTTTGATGTGTTTATTTCGCAGAACGCACAGACCTACCGTTATCTTATCAATAACCGTAACTTTGAGAGTTTTGTCAATGTAGTCAAGGTGGACGCAGAAAGCGGAAAGAGTATTCCGTATGCAGGAGCAGGATTTAAGATTTACGACCCGCAGGGCAATCAGGTTAAAATGACCTTTACTTATCCGACACCGACCACGATTGATGTGTTCTATACCGACGCAAATGGTTCTCTTGTCACACCTGAGAAACTGGATTACGGCAAGGGATATTCTATCGTAGAGGTACAAGCTCCATACGGATATGTACTTGATGATACTCCGGTATATTTTGATATTACCGAAGAAAATTCCACAGAGGAAGGCGGCGTAACTGTTGTGAAAGTCAATAAGCCGAATATGGCACAGAAAGGTACTATCACGGTTGAAAAGACTGGAGAAGTATTTAGTGGTGTCAATGTAAGTGGTTCTGAGGACAGTGATGTTATTTATCAGCCTGTTTATGAAGTGGCAGGACTTGAGGGTGCAGTTTATGAAGTCCGTGCTGCGGAAGATATTAGTACACCGGACGGTACACTCCGCTATTCAAAGGGCGAAGTGGTAGATACTATCACAACAAGCTCCGATGGATTTGTGAAGAGCAAAGAACTTTATCTCGGAAAATACGAGGTCAAGGAAATTACCGCACCTTATGGAATGGTAGTGAGTGGCGAAACACATACGGTTGAGCTTACTTACGCAGGTCAGAATATCTCTGTTACCGAAACTTCCACATCGTTCTATAACGAAAGACAGAAAGTTCAGGTAAGCCTTGCAAAAGCCATTGAAAAGGACAAGACATTTGGTATTGGCGATAACGGAGAAATCAAAAATATCAGCTTTGGTCTTTATGCCGCAGAAGATATTGTATCTGCAAGCGGTACAGTTATTCCGGCTGATGGACTGATTGAGATTGTCAGCGTAAATGAAAATGGAACTGCTGTTATGAAGTCAGACCTTCCGTTTGGCAAATACTATGTCAAAGAGATTGCAACCGATGAGCATTATATTCTCTCTGATACGAAGTATCCGGTTGTATTTGAATACGCAGGTCAGGATACCGCAACGGTTGAAATCAAAGTGAATGACGGAAAAGAAATCAAGAATAAACTTATCTATGGTTCTGTATCAGGTAAGAAGATTGACGAGAATGGAGAAGCACTTGAGGGTGCTGTTATCGGCATCTTCAAAGCCGAAGAAACAGAATTTACAAAGGATACTGCACTTATGACGACTACCTCTGCAAAAGACGGTAGTTTTTCTTTTGCAAAAGTTCCTTATGGCAAATGGATTGTAAGAGAAATCGAGCAGCCAAAGGGATTTGTTCTTGATGAAAAAGCGTATGAGGTCAATATCAGCAAAGCCGAGCAGGTAGTTGAAATTGAGATTGTCAATGAGTATGTTCACGGCAATATCAGACTCACGAAGGTGGACGCTGAATATCCGGACAACAAGCTTACGGGTGCAACCTTTGAGGTATATAAGGACACCAATGAGAACGGAAAGATTGATGATGGAGATGAACTTATCGGAAATCTTGAAGAAACTGAAACCGGAATTTATGAGATGAAAGAGCTGCTTTACGGAAAATATATTGTCCGTGAAACAAAAGCACCGGAGGGCTTCCTGCTTGATAAGGGAGAATACTCTGTTTTCATTGAGAAAGACGAAACAACTTATTCCGTTGAGAATAAGGCTGGAGTTGGATTTATCAATGAAGCTATGCGTGGAACACTGAAAATCGTCAAGACATCTTCAGACGGTAAGGTCAAAGGTTTTGCGTTCAGAGTAACCGGAGCAAACGGGTATGATATGACATTTGAAACAGATAAGAATGGCGAAATCGTGATTGAGGGACTTCGTATTGGCGAATATACCGTATCAGAAGTGGCAAACAATGCGTCTGCCGCATATATCACACCTGCCGATCAGAATGTTACTATCAAACTTGATGAAACAGCCGTTGTAAAAATGCACAATGAGTTAAGAGATACGCCGAAAACAGGAGATGATACCAATATGAAACTTTGGTATGTCCTTGCCGGACTTTCTGCTGTCGGTATCGCTATAACTTCTGTTGTTGCACACAAAAAGAAGAAAAAGGAGAGTAACGAGTAATGGAAGCAAAGACAATTATCGCTATCGCATTAGTTGCCGTTATTGTCGGCGGCTTTATCTTTCTTCAGGTTAAAAACCGTAAGAAGTAAGTAACAAGCGAACATTAACCAGTCGGGGCAGAGCGTAAAAACTCTGTCCCTTTAATTTTTGGAGGAACATTATGAAACAACAGAAAACGGTGGAGAGCCGAGTGCTTGAAATCTTAAAAGAATGCCCGATGTCGAGGTATGATGATATGCTTCTCATTCTGCATTATTACAATCGGTACGGATATATACCTGCCGGAAATCTTCCACTTGAGGATATTGTATTTAATTACCGAGCATACGGACTTCCTTGTTTTGAAACCATACGCAGGGCAAGGCAGAGAGTACAGTCCCTTTTTCCTGAGTATTCACGTAATCCGCAGAAAGAAGAACAGAGCGGCAGTATTTCTATTGTAATCAACATTAACTAAGGAGGTATTTTCGTGAAAGACAAAGCAACTTTTCAGAATAAGGTCAAGGTGCTGAATAAACTCTTTGACTCCGGTTGTGATACGGAGAAAAAGTTGCAGCAGCTTGATATGGAAGCAATCCTGAAAATCCCGAATATCACAATTCCTGATATGGGTGTGATTATGGAGCTTCAGAAGAATACAAAGTCCGGTAAACTCTTGAATAAGGCAATCCGACGTATTATCCGTGATTGCAATGATGAGCAATTTTTAAAAACAGAAAATCCAGAAGTGCTTCTCCCACATTTCAGCTGTCACTCGCTCAGACATACATTTACGACAAGGATGTGTGAAGCTGGAGTAAATATCAAGGTTATTCAAGATACACTCGGTCATAAGGATATAACAACGACCCTGAACATTTATACCGATGTAACCAAGGAACTAAAGAAAACAGAGTTCGAGGGATTAGATAAATATTTTGACAATTCAATAGCTTAAAAAGGAAGCAGCGTACTTTGAAGTTAAAATTCAGTACGCTGCTTTTGTCTGCCCGATTGACTTGCTTCATAATAATGATTATAATATTAGGAAACAAAGACATCAAAATTTAATTAAGAATTTACCCCAAATACATCAAATAATACCCCAATACTGTTGTAGAACGCAAATTTTAAAGCTAAAAAGGGTATTATAATTAGGCGAAAATAGCGATAAATGGCTTTGCTTGTTATTAAAGCCTTTTTCAGAATTGTGGTGGAGAAAGTCCCCACGATGAAGTCACTGGACACGAAAAAGGGCGAGGCAAAGGCGGAAAAAGCTGTTGCACCAGAAGTAAAAACAGAGGAGAAGCCTGATTTTTCTAACGTGAAGATTGAGCCGCTCTTTGAAGAAGTGGTTGACTTTGACACTTTCAGCAAATCTGATTTCCGCGCTGTGAAGATTGAAGCGTGCGAAGCTGTTCCCAAGAGTAAAAAGCTTTTGAAGTTCACTCTGAATGACGGAACAGACCGAAAACGTACAATTTTAAGCGGCATTCACGAATATTATGAACCGGAAGAGCTGGTGGGAAAGACGGCGATTGCCATTGTAAATCTGCCGCCGAGAAAGATGATGGGCGTTGATTCTGAAGGTATGCTCATTTCGGCAGTACATGAGGAAGAGGGCAGAGAAGGGTTAAACCTTCTGATGGTAGATGACCGGATTCCGGCGGGAGCAAAGCTGTATTAAAACCTGGCGAACCAGTAAGCGAATAGATGGTACGGTAAAGGACACTTTTCTAAAAGAAATTTTAGGAAGGTGTCTTTTTGCATGCGCCGCTCAGAAAAAAGCCAAAACCGTAAGTGCGAAAAGGCATGCTAGGGATGGTGGAGAATTTCCAGACACTTAGGGTAAATATAGAAATAATTAACAAGGGGACATTATACCAAACTATTGGTGCGGATGTTCCCTTACTTTTATTTTTGAAACATTTCAGTGTTAAAGGCTCTGAAAGCAGGCCCAAAAGAGCCTAAAATAGGGGGTTGTCCGGTTCATGCATGTAAACGGTGAAATAATATTTCTGGATGAATGAGAAATATTATTTCATGTAATTTCGTAGTAAACAGAATGATGTTGTACATTATGCACAAAAATAAATGATATGAAAGCTTAATATTGACTTATTGTAAAATAGTGATAAAATAAAATTATACGATGAAACAGCCAAACATGCATAACAAATAAAAATTGACACTGAAACTAACAAATTTCGACAGTATATGAAATTAAATTACATGCATGGGGGCGAAAATAATAAAGGGGTTTCCTGTATCATCCAAAGATAGGGGCTCCCGGGAAAGGTGGCTGATAGACAAACCCTCAGCAAATAAGATTACTGATTTTGCCGGTTAGTAAAAATCTTATGGAACAGCGGAGGTATGAAATGAATTGTAACACACAGGACGCGAACATTGCAGAAAGGCACAGCAAGACTGCTGTGATCCCCGGCATGGAGTTGACCGGCATCTATGCAGAGAAATGTTCATTCATTTCGCTCATTGCTCTGAGAACTGAGCAAAATGAAAAAAGTAAAATATTTGACTAAACCCCCATGCCCGCACACTTGGCACCACCATAAATGAAACTATGCAGGCTATAGGGTATTGAACTTGTTAAT
>NZ_WKYV01000060.1 GCF_009677585.1 Lactonifactor sp. BIOML-A5
CTAAGTGTTCAGGTCAAGCCCTCGACCGATTAGTAACAGTCAGCTCCATGCATTGCTGCACTTCCACCTCTGCCCTATCTACCTCGTCGTCTTCAAGGGGTCTTACTTCCTTTAAGGAATGGGATATCTCATCTTGAGGGGGGCTTCACGCTTAGATGCCTTCAGCGTTTATCCCTTCCCGACTTGGCTACCCGGCCATGCTCCTGGCGGAACAACCGGTACACCAGTGGTCAGTCCAACCCGGTCCTCTCGTACTAAGGTCAGCTCCTCTCAAATATCCTACGCCCACGCCGGATAGGGACCGAACTGTCTCACGACGTTCTGAACCCAGCTCGCGTACCGCTTTAATGGGCGAACAGCCCAACCCTTGGGACCTACTACAGCCCCAGGATGCGATGAGCCGACATCGAGGTGCCAAACCACTCCGTCGATGTGAACTCTTGGGAGTGATAAGCCTGTTATCCCCAGGGTAGCTTTTATCCGTTGAGCGATGGCAATCCCACTTTATACCACCGGATCACTAAGTCCTACTTTCGTACCTGCTCCACCCGTCGGTGTCGCAGTCAAGCTCCCTTCTGCCTTTGCACTCTTCGAATGGTTTCCGACCATTCTGAGGGAACCTTTGAGCGCCTCCGATACCCTTTCGGAGGCGACCGCCCCAGTCAAACTCCCCGCCTGACATTGTCCCACCGCCGGGTCACGGCGGATGGTTAGAAACCCAATACTGCAAGGGTGGTATCCCAACATTGACTCCATGGCAACTGGCGTCACCACTTCTTTGTCTCCCACCTATCCTGTACATGCAATACCGAATCCCAGTATCAAGCTGGAGTAAAGCTCCATGGGGTCTTTCCGTCCTGGCGCAGGTAACCAGCATCTTCACTGGTACTTCAATTTCACCGGATGCATTGTCGAGACAGTGCTCAAATCATTACGCCTTTCGTGCGGGTCGGAACTTACCCGACAAGGAATTTCGCTACCTTAGGACCGTTATAGTTACGGCCGCCGTTTACTGGGGCTTAAGTTCAAAGCTTCGACTTGCGTCTAACCTCTCCCCTTAACCTTCCAGCACCGGGCAGGCGTCAGCCCATATACCTCACCTTTCGGTTTTGCATAGACCTGTGTTTTTGCTAAACAGTTGCTTGAGCCTATTCTCTGCGGCCACATTTCTGTGGCACCCCTTCTCCCGAAGTTACGGGGTCATTTTGCCGAGTTCCTTAACAATGCTTCTTCCGTCGGCCTTAGGATTCTCTCCTCATCCACCTGTGTCGGTTTACGGTACGGGTACAATATAAACAATAGCGGCTTTTCTTGACGGCCGGCTCATGGGCTTCCCTACTTTAGTTCGGTCCGCGTAACGCCTTCGGATTGTTCAGCGGATTTGCCTGCTAAACTCCTACTTCGCTTGCACCGGATTTTCCGTTTCCGGCTCCCACTTTCCTTCCGTGTCCCCACAGTTCTGTTATATTGCAGTACAGGAATCTCAACCTGTTGTCCATCGGCTACGGCTTTCGCCCTCGCCTTAGGCCCCGACTTACCCAGAGCAGATCAGCTTTACTCTGGAAACCTTAGATATTCGGCCAAAAGGATTCTCACCTTTTTCTCGCTACTCATTCCGGCATTCTCTCTTCTTAACACTCCACGGCTCCTTACGGTACCGCTTCGTCGCGTTAACAATGCTCCTCTACCAATCACTTGCGTGATTCCTCAGCTTCGGTGTCGTGTTTCAGCCCCGGACATTTTCGGCGCAGGACCTCTCGACTAGTGAGCTATTACGCACTCTTTGAATGTATGGCTGCTTCTGAGCCAACATCCTAGTTGTCTTCGAAATCCCACATCCTTTTCCACTTAACACGCACTTTGGGACCTTAGCTGGAGGTCTGGGCTCTTTCCCTTTCGACTGCCCAACTTATCTCGTGCAGTCTGACTCCCGATAATCAATTACACGGCATTCGGAGTTTGATATTCTTCGGTAAGCTTTGACGCCCCCTAGGAAATTCAGTGCTCTACCTCCGCAAATCTCTATCGAGGCTAGCCCTAAAGCTATTTCGAGGAGAACCAGCTATCTCCGGGTTCGATTGGAATTTCTCCCCTATCCACACCTCATCGCCACCCTTTTCAACGGATGTGCGTTCGGTCCTCCACTACCTCTTACGGCAGCTTCAACCTGGACATGGATAGATCACCCGGTTTCGGGTCTACTCTGACTGACTTTTCGCCCTATTAAGACTTGGTTTCCCTTCGGCTCCGCACCTTTGGTGCTTAACCTTGCCAGCCAGCGTAACTCGCCGGACCGTTCTACAAAAAGTACGCGGTTCACCTCATACGGGTGTTCCACAGCTTGTAAACACAGGGTTTCAGGTTCTCTTTCACTCCCCTCCCGGGGTTCTTTTCACCTTTCCTTCACAGTACTATGCGCTATCGGTCACTAAGGAGTATTTAGCCTTGGGGGGTGGTCCCCCCGACTTCCCACAAGGTTTCTCGTGTCTCGTGGTACTTTGGATCCTGCTCGCTCTTCTCGGCTTTCATGTACGGGGCTTTCACCCTCTCTGGCCGGCTTTCCCAAAGCCGTTCCATTAACCTTAAAGTCACTTTCTGCAGTCCGTAACCCCAGGATGCACGCATCCTGGTTTAGGCTCTTTCCATTTCGCTCGCCGCTACTTTGGAAATCGAGTTTTCTTTCTTTTCCTCCGGGTACTTAGATGTTTCAGTTCCCCGGGTTCCCTTCCATACGTTATGGATTGGCGTATGGATGGCTGGAGTCTGTCCAGCCGGGTTTCCCCATTCAGATATCTCCGGATCAATGGATATTTGCTCCTCCCCGAAGCTTTTCGCAGCTTATCACGTCTTTCATCGGCTCTTAGTGCCAAGGCATCCACCCTGCGCTCTTTGTCGCTTGACCTTCCTGTTTCTATAGCGTTAGAAGCAGACGGTCTGTGTTGCTTGGTTTTCTTTCTTTGATTCCTTATGGTTTCCCATAAGGCCTCGGATGTCTCTATCTTTTACGTTTAACGTTTTTTAGATATTTTT
>NZ_WKYV01000061.1 GCF_009677585.1 Lactonifactor sp. BIOML-A5
TGCAGTCGGCGGACTCCAACGGACGGTTTTGCGGAGCAAAACGGACGCGATGCGGAGCGAGCGGACTAACCTATTATGATTGATTAACTACGGTTCTCTTATAATGATTATTGGCCATCGAAAGGTGGACTAATCATTAAGGAGGATGCCGTATGTTAGATTACAAAAGCATCATTATCAAACGGTACGCACTGAACATGAGCTATAAGGAACTCGCTGAAGAGTTCAGTGCAAGCAAATCCGGAATCAACGACTTCATCCGCGCTTTTGAAAAGTGTGAGAAGTTGTCGTATCCTCTTCCGGATGGGATCACGAATTACGCGATCTATGAACTGGTTTACAGGCATGAACCAGGAACCAACAATCGGAGCGCTGATTATGAACAGCCCGATTTCGCCAGGGTGCATCAGCAGATGGAGGAGCGAAAGAACATGACGCTTGTCTATCTGTGGGGCCGGTATCAGAAGAACTGTGCCGCCAAGGAGGTCAGGCCCTATCAATACCGTCAGTTTTGTGAGCTGTACGCCCGCTGGTGCGACGAGAACTATGAGACCCTGCACATCCAGGCTGTGACCGGCCAGAAGATGGAAGTCGACTTTGCCGGCAAAACATTTGACCTGATCGATAAGCTCACCGGCGAGATAACGGTCATCGTTGTGTTTGTCGCAATACTCCCGTACTCACAGTATATTTATGCGGAAGGGATGATCTCGACTGCGGAACCTCAATGGATCGAGGTAAATAACCACGCTCTTGACTACTTTGGCGGTGTACCGACCATTGTAGTATGCGACAACTGCAAGCAGGCTGTAACTGCCAACAAGGACTGGATCGATCCGGATCTGAATAAGGATTATGCCGCATGGGCAGAACATAATCACACCGTTATTCTGCCGGCCAAGGTCCGCAAACCCAAATGGAAAAGCAGTGTAGAAAACGCTGTGGGTATCCTTGAGAAGGGCTTCTTCCACGACCTTGAGGAAAACCGCTATTTTTCTTTGGAACAGTTCAACCGGGATCTCTGGTCAAAGCTGGATGCATTGAACCATGAAAACTTCACAAAGAAAGATTACAGCAGATACGATCAGTGGATAGAGGAACGGCATGAATTGCTGCCGCTTCCCTCCGTGCATTACGAGTACATGGAGAGAAGGACAGCAAAGGTGTCTGGCGACTTCCACATCCGCTTCGACAATGCTTATTATAGCGTAGATAAGGCGTATCTGCATAAAAGTGTAATGGTTGCGGCTTCTGCCTCTGTAGTCAACATCTACTCCATGAAGGGGGAACTGATCGTCAGCTGGCGCAGGGCATCCCATCGCGGAGAATGGCTCACCAATCCGGCACATCTTCCGGAGAGTTATAAACAAATGTCCGAATGGAATGCGACTTATTTCACCCGGAAAGCTATGACCGTTGGCCCGAATACGGTCAAGGTTATCGAGCACATCCTGAAAAGCCGTGAACATGAAGTCCAGACTTACCGCCTGTGCCTTGGCATACTCAACTACACAAAGAAGTACAGCAAACGTGCACTGGAGGACTGCTGCAGGATGGCGATCGAGACAAACCATATCTCGTATTCCTTTGTCAAGAATTCGATTGCTGCAGTTGCTGAAGAGATCGGCACTGCCGGTTTCAATACAAAGCTTAACGAGAAGCGAAATAAAGGCGCCTTTGTCATGAGCCCTCATGCCGGTGATATAGACCGGCTTCTCACTAAGAGCAGTAAGCTGGCCGGGGAGGTGCGCGATGACGAAGCATGACCGTATTAATGAGCTTGTGGATGAGCTTAATGAGCTGAAACTCTCCAGCATGGCTGCCTCTCTCGACGCATTGTATCACTCCGGATCCTTTGATGAGTTGGATGGTGTGTCACTGCTTGAGCAGGTTGTAGAGCCAGAATACCAAGGCAAGACTTCTCAGCGATTCCAGAACAGGCTGAAACGTGCTCATCTGTCCGGTGGCCCGCAATCGCTGGATAAGTGCAAGGACTCAGCTGAGCGGATTTACCTGCCCTCTGGTATTAACTCGACGCTGTCTTCGCTTGAGTTTATCAGAGAGGGATTGAATGTGTGTATTCTTGGTCCCTCTGACAGCGGTAAATCGTATCTGGCAAAGGCGCTTGGGACCCATGCATGCCTTAATTACAGGGCAATGTATCACCATTGCGAAGAGTTTCTGGAAACAATGGTAGCTCTGAAACAGGCCGACTACACGAAGTATCAGAAGAAGGTTCGATTTTACCTGAATCTTGATCTGTTGATCCTGGATGATTTCCTGCTCCACACCATTACCGATGAGCGCGAGATCAAAGTTCTCTTTGAAGTCATGGAAAAACGTAGTGAATTATCAAGGTGCACGATTGTATGCTCTCAGAGAGAGCCGAACAGCTGGGCTTCGATGATTCTTAATGATGAAGTATCTGCCAATGCGATACTTAAGCGGGCAACGAAGCACTACACAGTAGTGATTCAGCTGAGAAACTAAACGACAAAATCGAGCGTTTTGGGGCGTCCGTTATGATCCGCATAGCGTCCGCTCTGAAACGCATCAGAGTCCGCTGGGCTCCGCAGAATGCA
>NZ_WKYV01000062.1 GCF_009677585.1 Lactonifactor sp. BIOML-A5
GGGGCTGTCGGTTAATATCGATTTTTGCCCCCTTACATACAAGGAAGAGACAATCCCATAGTATTCGGGCTTTTTCAAAGCCCGAAAGCTCCTGGGGACTGTCTCTTTCCTTTTATAACTCTTATTTTAGGGCGCAAAAACCCCTTGTTTGGCTTTTCTGGGGCACTCCTTTATCTACGCCACTTTCTGGTCCTTTTTTCCTTCATATTTCTTGATCTCATGATGTAAAAATCGGTGGTATTTCATGATATTACGCCCTATTGCATACAACATGAATTCTTTATACACTTTTTCTGTTGAGCGGTATTGGAACCTTCGGAAGCCTTCATTTTCTTTGATATCCCCAAAGTGACCCTCTGTCTGGATCGACCGTGTCTGCCGTTTCAGGATCCCTTCTTCACTCTGGATATTCCCATGGCATTCTTCCCTCAGTTCTTCCCACCGCTCGTTGATCTTCATGACTTTATGACGCTCTGCATTTTTTTCTGCATTGTATTTATAAAGACATTTACTCTTATGCTCACACCCGCTGCAATCCGCACAGCCATACACTTCGATCGTCTGGGTATAACCATCCCGCTCTTTGCTCTCCGTCCGGATATGTCTTAGCTCCCTCCCGTCATGACAGATGTAATAGGGTTCATCTTCAAAGTCAGCGTAGGTCATGTTGTAATACTTTCCGATGTCCTCTTTATAAGCACGGGTCTTACGTTTCTCGTGGTCCTGAAGCTTGATATAACTTCTGATCCCGTTCTCTTTCAGATACAGCAGGTTCCTTTCGCTGCAGTAGCCGCTGTCAGCGGTAACGGACTCTAGTACGTCTCCAAATGTCTTCCTGTGTTTTTCCAAAACCGGGACCAGTGTATTGTAGTCTGTCCGGTCATTACTTATATGAGCATGGAGAATAAAGTAATTCTCTACCGCGATCTGGACATTGTATGCCGGCTTTAACTGGCCATTGAGCATATGGTCCTCTTTCATCCGCATAAACGTTGCTTCCAGGTCCGTCTTGGAATAGCTGTTACGGTCTTTCCCCATGATCTCAAAGCATTCCTTATATTCCATCAGTCGGGTCCCGCACAGCTCCAGCTCCTCGTAGATCTTCTGGATCTCCGGTTTCCGTTTTCCCTTACCGTAAAGGAATCCGATCCCTTCCCCTTCCGCGATCCGTTTCAGGTTTTTCTGCAATTTCAGGATCTCTAACGGGGAACAGCTGTCGATCTCTATGGTCGTGTTATTGGAGATCTTCTTATGCTTAGTCAGCTTCCGTTTCCGGTTGTCCTCGATCACACGCCGAACTTTCTCCATCCCTTCGATCACAAACATCTGGGCATCTCCAAGGTCGTATTTTGCCCCATACCCGTTCTTATGCAGAAACGCATTGTACCTGGTGTAAAGAGCATCTATGGTGTCCAGCAGGCCGGCAAGGTGGTAGTTGATGCTTCCTCGCCAGACAAACGTATATCGGTTTGCATTTGCCTCAATCTTTGTGCCATCGATAAAGAGTTCTTTGAGCGTGATAAGCCCTTCCTTTTCCATGCGCCGAAGGAACTGATGATTCAATTCATCCAGGACTTCCTCTGTAAGTTTTTTTCCTTTAAAATCATAAAAAGCATCTCTCCTGGGCTTCTGCCCTTTGGTCAGCCAGATAAAGGCAAGGTCTCTTTGGCACAGATCCACAATACGGTCAACAGCCCTGACTCCGCGCATGTTTGCGTAAGTCACAACAGCATACATCATGATTGGGTTGAACCCGGTTCTTCCCTTATCCGAATAACAGGCGAGCAGGCCTGAAAAATCCAATTCCTCCATCACTTTTTTTAGGGTAAAGACTGGATCGTCATCGGGTAAACTCAATTCGAAGAAGCTGAAGTTAATTTTCTGTTGCCCAAAATCAAAAAAGTCGTTATAATAATCTTTGGTTAGCATAGTTCCATTATAACATGGAATGGGAAAAAAGATGGCTGTCGTTAGCTATCTTTTTTCTTTTCTATGGATAATTTTCAGGGGCAGGCGTGATTCGTATGAATCACGCCTGCCCCTGTGTAGGGCTATCTATTTCCCGACAGCCCC
>NZ_WKYV01000063.1 GCF_009677585.1 Lactonifactor sp. BIOML-A5
AGCAATGTGGATAGGAACGATCGTATTCCTTTTGATTTCCTTAAAAAAGGATAAAGTTAAGACATTGAAAGCACTTAAAATGGCATTTGGTATGGGCAAGGGTATGTTGGGGAGCATCTTATCAATTATTTTTTTGATTGGTTTAATTCTGACAATATTACCGCCAGAGAATATTGCCAAATTTGTGGGAAGTCAATCATTGTTCATAGCAACAGTGGGTTCAGCGGCATTTGGAACAGTAACTCTGATTCCTGCCTTTATTGCTTTTCCCCTTGTCGGCACACTGGTTGATGCCGGGGTTAGTATTGTTCCTTCCGTAGCATTTTTAACTACACTTACCATGGTAGGGGTCGTAACATTCCCGCTTGAAAAGCGAGAATTTGGGTTTAAATTTACTGCTATCAGAAATGGGTTAAGCTTTTTATTTGCCATAATTATCGCTATGGTAATGGGGGTGATTGTATGAAAATCTTAAAAAAAGCAAAAGATAATGCTTTCTTAATAGTGGTAGCTGTTGCCTATACCTTGATATTTGTAATTAAACCAGATATGGGTGTTACATCAATTAAAAACAGTGCTTATTACATTAAAGAAATGTTTATGATAATGCCGGTGATATTTGTTCTTACGGCGCTTTTGGATACATGGGTTGCAAAAGAAAAAATCACCAAGTACTTAGGAAAAGAATCCAAAATTAAAGGTATCATATTGTCGTTTGTTCTCGGTAGCATATCTGCTGGGCCCATATATGCAGCATTTCCCATGTGTGTCATGCTCCACAAAAAGGGGGCTTCTGTACGAAACTTAGTTATTATTTTAAGTTCCTGGGCGGTAATAAAGGTTCCCATGCTTTTAAACGAAGCAAAATTTTTGGGCATGAAGTTTATGGCAATCCGTTGGGTATTAACTGTAATTGCTATCGTAGTATTTTCGTGGATTGCTGCAAAAATTGTTAAGGACGAGGATATAGTACAGAAAGAAGAAAAAACAAGTGGACTTACATTAAACAGGGAATCATGTATGGGCTGCACATTGTGTACTAAGAAATATTCTGAGATTTTTGGTATGCAAGGTAAAAAAGCATATATAAAATCTTTTGATGCTGAAATAGACAAAGAAAGGCTTAGTCAAACAATATTGGCTTGCCCTGTCAGAGCCATTGATTATATTGAATAAAATTTAAATAGTTTGATTTTGTTGTAAATGCAACATACAAACCAATTTTATAAAGATATAATCGAAATAACAAATTTGATGGGATTATCTGGTTATGCTATCTAATATGTAGGCACAAATTTATGGAGGTGTATAAAATGATTGAGCAAATTTTTAAAATGTCAACTGGAGATGAAAAAGCGGTTGAAAGAGTTATTCAGGATGAAAATATTCATTATATTCATATGGTCTTTAATAAGGATGAAGGCCTCCCAGAACATTTTTCGAACTCGAACGTTTACATGACAGTGGTAAGAGGGACTTTATCTATTGGGCTAAATGACCAAGAGGTTCACCAATATGATAAAGGAACTCTTTTAAAAATTCCTGTTAATACGAAGATGAATGTAAAAAATTCATCTAATAACATATTAGAGTTAATAGTTGTAAAAGCACCTGCACCTCTAAAATAGTAAAATATTGTATAAAAATGT
>NZ_WKYV01000064.1 GCF_009677585.1 Lactonifactor sp. BIOML-A5
ACTAAACCCCCATGCCCGCACACTTGGCACCACCATAAATGAAACTATGCAGGCTATAGGGTATTGAACTTGTTAATGTTGCCGTTTATATTTAGAATAACGGCAAAGATCGTGTTTATTTTGGGCCTGTAGCCCGCGGACTAAACTGATTTCAGGTACTCTCATTTGCACCACCACCTGTCCAGCCACTTTAAGAATTTTTGTTTATGGCAGAAGGACGTATAGTAAAATGATAACAGACAGAGTACCATGCCGTAAATTCATCCAGGAGGTGCCAGTATGGATAAAATTTACGACAAATGTTGTGGTATTGACGTGCACAAAAAACTTATCGTTGCCTGCTTTCGATGCGGCAAAAAGCAGGAAGTACGGGAGTTTGGTGCAACAACCAGAGAACTCCTTGAATTAGCTGACTGGTTAAAGGAAGGCGACTGTGAAATGGTCGCCATGGAGAGTACAGCTTCTTATTGGAAGCCTCTGTATAACATCCTTGAATCTTCTGACCTGAACGCCATAGTGGTGAATGCCCGTCATATGAAAGCAGTTCCCGGACGGAAGACCGATGTAAAAGATGCTGAATGGATTGCAGACCTTCTTCAGCATGGGCTGCTTCAGCCAAGCTATATTCCTGACAAAGACCAGCGGGAACTCAGAGAACTGGTTCGTTACCGCAAAAGCCTTGTTGGCGAACGTACAAGAGAATTGAACCGCCTCCAGAAAATGCTGGAAGGAGCCAATATTAAGCTGTCCGGAACGGTATCAGATATCAATGGAAAAAGTGCCCGCAGTATCTTAGAATATCTCCTTACAGGAAAGTCTATTGATGGAAGCAAATACGATGAAATGTATGAGCAAAAAATTATAGCTCATAATCTCAAAGCCACCAAGGAACAGATCGTTGATGATCTGAATGGAGTTATGTCTCCTTTGCAGCGCAGGATGATGAAAGAACTTCTTGTACATTTGGACGAACTTAACATTCATATCAAAAACCTGAATGACGAGATTGATAACTTTATGAAGCCTGAAGAAAAACAGGCTTCACAGGCAATTCAGGATGTAACTGGTATAGGAAATACCAGTGCTCAGGCTATCATTTCGGTTATAGGTTCTGATATGAGCCGTTTTCCAACCGACAGACACATTTCCTCTTGGGCAGGATTATGTCCCGGAGATAACGAAAGTGCCAAAAAGAGAAAATCAGGAAAGACCAGAAAAGGAAATGCCCTCTTACGCACTACATTAATTACCTGTGCACATGCTGCTGTAAAAAATAAGAAATCCTACTTTTATGCGCAATATATGAGAATCAGTGCCCACCGCGGACCCAAGCGTGCATATGTGGCCGTCGCCCATTCCATGTTGATTTCAATTTACCATATCCTTAAGGATGGTGTCGTTTTCAAGGATCTGGGAGCCGAATATTATAATCAATTCAACAAGGAACGTAAAATAAATGCGTATCTTAAAAAGTTAAAAGCACTCGGCTGGGAAGCTCCCGTAGTAGCCGCATAAACTTGCCAGTTAAGTTCAAAATGGACGATTAAAAGTTTAATAGGGATAGTATGCGCTTTTTTGGCTATCCGATGGTTTTTGTTTCATAGTAA
>NZ_WKYV01000065.1 GCF_009677585.1 Lactonifactor sp. BIOML-A5
TGTTGTTAACTTGTGATAATGTCACCTTAGGATTCACTTATGAAAATGTCACTTTTGTGGAACCTATAATAGTATGAAAGAAGGTAAAATATTATTGTCACAGAAACAACTTAAAACTTACAAGGTTATCAATAGCTTTATTGATAAATCCATCACCAGACAGCATGCCGCCGAGCTCCTCGGGCTCTCTACCCGCCAGATTACTCGTTTAAAGAAAGGAATCCTCTCTTCTGGCCCATCCTCCCTCATTCATGGAAATACTGGTAGAAAACCTGTTCACGCTCTTTCAGACAAAGAAAAAGAAGCTGTCCTTGCTATCCACTCTTCCCCGGAGTTTTCGCAGGCCAACTTCCTTCACTTTCAAGAAATTCTCAAGGACAAGTATGATATTACTATATCATATTCCTCTCTTCTTAGTATACTCAAAAATGCTGGCATTCAAAGCCCTCAGAAGAAAAAAATTAAAAATCGTACCCATCGGCGCAAGCGTAAGCCCCATGCCGGACAACTCATTCAGGTGGATGCAACTCCTTTTGAATGGTTTGGCAACGGCCAGAAATTCGCTCTTCATGGAGCCATTGATGACGCTACCGGGGAAATCGTCGGCCTGTATATGACTCAGAATGAATGCCTGTTTGGGTATCTGGAAATGATGCGCCAGTGCTGTCTGGATTTTGGCGTTCCACAGTCTGTGTATTCGGACAACCATACCATCTTCCGCTCTCCTAACACCGGAAAACTTACCGTAGAAGAGATGATCTCCGGTAAATCCGTAAACCTAACTCAGTTCGGGCGGGCAATGAATGATCTCGGCATTGACCTGATTTTTGCCAGGACTCCTCAAGCAAAGGGCCGCATAGAACGGCTCTGGGTAACGCTTCAAAGCCGGCTGCCGGTAGAACTGGCTATGAGGGGCATAAAAACGGTATCTGAGGCGAATGAATTTCTTATACAGGAATACCGCCACTTATTCAATCAGAAATTTTCCGTCAAAGCAGAGTCAGAATCACTGTTTGTACCATTAAGGGATGGAATTGATATAGATGAAATCCTGTGTATCAAACATACAAGAAAAACGGACAATGCCGGAACTTTTGCATTCAAGAACCGATGCTTTCAGATCCTGGATGCCGGTTTTCCCATTATAGCAGCCAGGAAAGAAATTACAGTACTGATTCATCCAAGATATGGAATACGGGTCAGCTATCAAAAGAGAAGTTATGATACCATACGTTATTTTAAGCCTCAACGCAAAGACAGCAAACCTAAAGGAAATAAAAAGGCAGAAACGGTTGTTACCCCGCATTTGAAACACAGTTCAGAAGCCTGGAGAAAAATTTGGTGGCAGGAAGACTATAACCAATCCTTGAAGTTTTTATATGAGCTGTTCTTCGAGAAGCAGCAGTCTGCATCTTAAGCAGGCTTGATTACCCTTTAATTGGAGGCAGGCAGGGAAGCAAGGTCAGCTTGCTGTTCATATAACCTTGCTTCCCTGCCTGCTGGAAATTAAAATAGAAGAGCCTGTTTAAAAAGTGACATTTTCTAAAGTTAATATAGCCTATAAAAAGTGACATTTTCTAAAGTTATTGACA
>NZ_WKYV01000066.1 GCF_009677585.1 Lactonifactor sp. BIOML-A5
GGATTTTCTTCGCCATTGAGCCAGAAAAGTCAGCACTTACAAGACTTTGAGGCTCTTTTTTGGTATAATAGATGTATCAAATACAGGCGGTGAGATGCTTATGATGACACAGAATGCGGATAAAAAAAGAGAACAGATTCAGTTGTTTTGCATGGATGACATGGTTCCACAGGACCATCTGCTGCGGATCATCGACAAAGCAATCGACTGGTCCTTCATTTATGAACTGGTAGAAGAAAAATACAGTCAGGACAACGGACGCCCCAGTATGGACCCCGTCATGCTGATCAAGATTCCTTTCATCCAATATCTTTATGGCATTAAAAGCATGCGCCAGACGGTAAAAGAGATTGAGGTAAATGTCGCCTACCGCTGGTTCCTCGGGCTGGATATGCTGGATAAAGTGCCGCATTTTTCAACCTTTGGAAAGAACTATACGAGACGCTTTAAAGACACCGACCTCTTTGAACAGATATTCGAGCATATCCTTTCTGAATGCTACAAATTTAAGCTGGTAGACCCTACTGAAGTTTTTGTGGATGCCACCCATGTAAAAGCCAGAGCAAACAATAAAAAGATGCAGAAGCGTATTGCTCATGATGAGGCATTATTTTTTGAAGATCTGCTGAAACAGGAAATCAATGAAGACCGTGAAGCACACGGGAAACGTCCGCTGAAAGAAAAAGAGGATGACAGCAATACACCATCCGGTGGAGCCGGCGGCAAAGAAGAAAAGACAGTGAAAGCAAGCACTTCTGATCCGGAAAGCGGATGGTTCCGCAAAGGAGAACATAAACATGTATTTGCTTATGCAGTACAGACCGCATGTGATAAGAATGGATGGATTCTCAGCTATAGCGTTCATCCCGGGAACAATCATGACAGCAGAACCTTCAAGTCCTTATATGACAAGATAAAAGGGATCGGAATAGAGACGCTGATAGGCGATGCAGGATATAAAACTCCCGGTATAGCAAAACTTTTGATCGATCAAGGAGTCAAACCGCTCCTGCCATACAAACGCCCCCTGACAAAAGAGGGTTTCTTCAAGAAATACGAGTACGTTTATGATGAGTATTACGACTGCTATATCTGTCCCAACAATCAGGTGCTGACCTATCGAACAACCAACCGTGAGGGATATCGGGAGTACAAAAGCTGTGGAAGTAGCTGTGCAGGCTGTGCCTATCTTGCAAAATGTACCCAAAGCAAAGATCATGTAAAGACGGTTATGCGCCACATATGGGAACCTTACATGGAGATGTGTGAGGAGATCCGCCAAACCGTGGGTATGAAAGAATTATATTCCCAAAGGAAAGAAACCATAGAACGAATCTTTGGAAGTGCAAAGGAGAATCATGGTTTCCGATATACACAGATGTTTGGAAAAGCCCGAATGGAAATGAAGGTCGGGCTTACATTTGCGTGCATGAATCTGAAAAAGCTGGCCAGGATGAAAGAGAAATGGGGGCTTCTAGAGGGAGAAGCCCATTACACAAACTTTATTTGGAACGCAATTTGGTTAATAAAAGAAAACTGGCTCTGGGATACAAAGCCCAAAACCA
>NZ_WKYV01000067.1 GCF_009677585.1 Lactonifactor sp. BIOML-A5
GGCTTACACTGCTTTGCCATCGTAATAATTTCAGAAAAATCTTTTTTGCCATTTTCATCAGCTGTGATATGAGGACATCCGGGATAGCCTGATGCACCGGAAGTAAAGATTCTTTTTCTGATTTCCTCGCTTCTTGGAGGTACGATACAGTTTGTAGTAAACAGAATTGGTCCATTGAAAGTTACAAATTCAGTAACTTGCTGCCACCATGAACCGCCGTAATTTCCCGCAAAATTGTCATACTTCTTGAAGAAAGGATAATAATGTGCAGGAAGCATTTCACTATGGGTATAAACATCAACGCCTGTACCTTTTGTTTGCTCCAGTAGTTGCTCTAAATCAGTGAGGTCATGACCTGAAATCAGTATTCCGGGATTGTTTCTTACACCAATATTAACACTAGTGATTTCAGGATTTCCATATTTAGAAGTATTGGCTTCATCTAACAGTGCCATGGCTTTAACACCAAACTCACCTGTCCTTAATGTTAAAGCTACGAGATCATCTGCCGACAATGAATCATCAAGGGTTGAAGCAAGTGCTTCATAGATAAATGCATTAATAGCAAGATCTTCTTTGCCGATATTAAGGGCATGATGTGTATATGCCGCCATACCTTTCAAACCATAGATAATCATTTCTCTAAGAGAACGAACATCTTCATTTTCGGTTGAAAGAACACCTACTTTTGATGCTTTGTCTAACATAGACGCTCTATCGCTTACTTCAAACTCCGCTGCATCACCAAGATTAACATCGGAAACCTGTTTTTTTAGCTCGTTTCTTAAGCCAATCATTTTATAGATTTGATTTTCAATTGCACCATCATCAAAATTAGCATTTGTAATGGTGATAAAAAGGCTTTTTAGGACTTGATGATTTACTTCGCTTATGGATTTAACATCCAGTTTGCCTTTTATAACAATTTCAGAAATCCCTTTTGTAACATAAATCAGTAAGTCTTGCAATTTTGCAACTTCCTCATTTTTGCCACATACGCCTCTTACCTCACAACCGGTACCTTTTGCAGTTTCTTGACATTGATAACAAAACATACTCATAATCGTTCCCTCCTTCAGATTATTCCTTAACGGGTTCGAATTCATCTTTACCCACAAAACAAATTGGACAAACCCAATCATCAGGGATATCTTCAAAAGCAGTTCCCGGGGCTATTCCACTATCTGGATCACCTGTTTGTGGGTCAAAGATATATCCGCATGGGATACATATATATTTTACCATTCTGCGTTTCTCCTTTCAACATTTTTATACAATATTT
>NZ_WKYV01000068.1 GCF_009677585.1 Lactonifactor sp. BIOML-A5
GCAGCAATGCATGGAGCTGACTGTTACTAATCGGTCGAGGGCTTGACCTGAACACTTAGGAAAGCCGAGCCAAAGGCGAGAGCTGAGCTTAGTGAGAAGGTCGTTCGAGAGAGCAAAGCGAACTCGAACATCCAATCACAAGAAAGTAAAGCAAGCTAAAAGGCAGAAAACAGGCAGGTGAGACGCAAGTCGAGCCGGAACTGGTAAAAGGCAAATCTAAGTATTACGGAAAAGTGTTGCAAAGTGAAAAAAAGAGATGTAAAATCGTATATGTAGTTTTGAGAGTACATAAAAAGAGTAAGTGGCTAGAGATGGCCACTTAAAGTTGTATAAAGGGGATTAGTTCAATGGTAGAGCACCGGTCTCCAAAACCGTCGATGGGGGTTCGAATCCCTCATCCCCTGGAAAAAAGAAGCCCTGCAGATGTAATGTCTGCAGGGCTTTTTGTTTTTCTCTGAAACTTGCTGCAGATAAAGAATTAGTTATACTTATTTTATACAAATCATATAATGACTATATTATATAGTATTCATTGGGAGAATGTATGAATAAGATATTAGATGAGAATTATTATGATTTGATTGTGAATAACAGGAAAGGGATATTAGAGAACAACGATACCTTTACGGCTCTGAATGAAAGACACTGTATATTGCATGCGGAAGTACCGGATATGGATCTGTGCAATTTGGGTTTGTATCCATACTATAGATTCCCTACACTTTATACATTAGCATCCGAATTAAGTATAAGCAGATCTGGCATTACCCGGATCCAGTCCAATCCCTTGCTCTCTCTCTATGGCCGGGGTGTCATTGTTGGTGTCATTGATACAGGAATTGACTACTGTCATCCTGCTTTCAAATTCAGTGGCAATACAACCCGTATCCTGTCCATCTGGGATCAGACAATACAGACAGAAAAACCTCCGGAAGGATTTACCTTTGGTTCAGAATATAACAGGGAGATCATTAATTTTGCGTTAGAGTCAGGAGATCCTCTGTCAATCGTGCCTACGAATGATGAAAACGGGCATGGAACAGCTATTGCCAGTATTATTGCAGGCGGCCCTGATGCAAGTCAATCCTTCTCAGGAGTAGTACCGGAAGCTCAGCTCATAGTAGTTAAGCTAAAAGAGGCAAAGCAGAATCTGAAAAAAATTTTTTGTGTAAATGAGGACGCGCTGTGCTATCAGGAGACAGATATTATTCTTGGAATACGCTATGTATTTTCCTTTGCCAGAAGATTGGGCAGGCCCCTTGTTATCTGTTTGGCCATTAGCTCCAGTATGACCGGACATGAGGCATTGGGTGCAACAAGCAGCTATATAAATAATCTCTGTCAGCTGCCTCAGGTTAACGTAACAGTTGCGGCGGGGAATGAAGGGAACCGAAGAGGACATTATTACGGCAATATAAGTACCTCGCCTTTTTCCAATGCAGTCGGCGGACTCCAACGGACGGTTTTGCGGAGCAAAACGGACGCGATGCGGAGCGAGCGGACTAACCTATTAT
>NZ_WKYV01000069.1 GCF_009677585.1 Lactonifactor sp. BIOML-A5
CCGGTGCTCTGGCCAGGCGCTCCAACTGCGTACACTCTGTAGTAGTAGTCGTTGCCAACCTTGGCGACGAACTGGGTCTTGAGCACGCTGCCGTTGCCGACCGTGAAGCTCGGCGTTGCGTCGCTGTTCACAACCGTCATCTTGAAGCAGTATGCGCTGCCTCTCTTCAGCGTGAAGTTCACCGTCGTGTCGCTCACCACATACGCCTTCTGGCTGGAAATGTTCTGGGCTGCATTCACCAGCGGGTTCGCCACTGCCGTGCCCTCTGCTCCATAGGTGTTCGACTTGTTCGAAGAGCTGCTGCCCTTCTTCCTGTCCGGTTTCGGTGTGGGCTTCGGATCCGGCGTTTCCACCTTTTCCAGTGCATTGTAGGCGTCCTTCATGCCGTAGTATGCAGCCGCCAGTTCCTCGTCGCTTGCGTTCTCATTGGCAATCGCTGCTGCGAGGATGTTCTTCGACGCCTGGAAGTTCGCCACACTTCTGTCCGTGTAGCCGTTCAAGTCCACCTGCTCCATCTCTGCAAGCTGGGCTTTCATCTCTTCACGGGTCGGAATCTTCCGCAGGGCTGTCATCGCCTCTACCAGTTCAAACGTCTTGTCGTCCACTGTGTTCTGTTTTGCGTTTGCATCTTCCAGCAGTGCCTGTGCTTCTTTCAGAACGTTCTTAAACGCGTCCATCTCTTTGCCTTCGATATACTTGCTCAGGTCCAGAGATTCCGCCTCGTCCACTGCATTTTGCAGCAGGGAGAAGTCTGCGCGGACCACGATCCCGTCGATCGCCTTCTGCAGGTCGTCAAACGCCTTGTCGACGTCCACCTTCAGCGGTTCATCCTGTCCATAGACTTCCTTCGCCGCTTCCAGTGCTTCCTCGAGCGCTTTCGCGCTGTCCGGCGTAAAGTTCTCTGCGTTCTTCAGCAGTTCTTCCGCTGTGTTGATCGCCGGTCCCAGGACTTCCTTGTTCCCGCCTTCGAATGCCAACAGGTGCATCGCATCCATCAGGTCGTTCCAGGCCTTGTCGACTTCCTTCTGCGTGGCCGCTTCGTCGTCGTAGACGGTCTGTGCGTTGTTGAGCGCATCTGTAAACTGCTTCTTGCCGCTCGGGACCA
>NZ_WKYV01000006.1 GCF_009677585.1 Lactonifactor sp. BIOML-A5
AGAAACGCAGTAGCAAGCAGATCCACACAGTACCCCTGGCCCCAAGACCTCCTCCCTTGACCGTCCGTCTGCGACACTCCGCTCGCCGACTATTTTATCTCGAACTTTACATACACAAAACTATAATTTAATTTTAAAGAATTCTATGGTATAATACAAAAAACCACAGATAGGACTCAAATCATATGAATTATAAACTAATTATCCAATACGACGGTACCCGCTATGACGGATGGCAGCGGCAGGGCAATACTGAGAATACGATTCAGGGGAGGATTGAGGAGGTTCTCTCACGGATGGTACAGGCTCCTGTGGAAGTGCAGGGGGCCGGCAGGACAGATGCGGGGGTACATGCGCTGGGTCAGGTGGCCAGTGTGTATCTGGATACGGATGCTTCGGAGGATGAAATCTGCCGATATTTGAACTTGTATCTACCGGAGGACATCGGGGTGGTAGAGGTAAGGCAGGCAGCTGACCGTTTTCATGCAAGGCTGAATGCTTCAGGAAAGGTGTACCGTTACCGGATTGGCATCGGGGCGTATAAGAATGTATTTGAAAGAAAGTATTACTATCCTCTGGGGAAGGAACTGGATGTGGCCGGGATGAGAGAGGCCGCTGCTCTTCTGGTAGGGGAACACGATTTTAAAAGCTTCTGTTCAAATAAAAGAATGAAAAAGTCAACGGTGAGGAGACTGAGAAGGATTGACATCCGGGAAAAAGCTGGAGAAATTGAGATTACTTACGAGGGGGATGGATTTCTGTACAATATGGTGCGCATCCTCACGGGTACTCTGATAGAAGTGGGACAGGGGAAACGGTGTCCGGATTCTATGAAAGAGATTCTGGTGGGAAGAAACAGGAAACTAGCAGGCTATACAGCTCCTGCCAGGGGATTGATTCTGGCGGAAGTGAAATATTAGGGAAGGTACAGGAGAAAAGGAGAGAAGACAAAATGACAGAACAAGATAAGAGCGAAGCTTTCTGGAGGGATGAGCAGGAAGCCATGGAGAAAGCCATGAGAGAGAGGATTAGAAGAATAGATTCAGAACCCGCTACGCATATTTACAATATGATGAAGCCCGGGTTCTGTGCCTGCAGTGCCAGGGAAGAGTGGCTGACGGTGCGCTATCCGGTGGAGGACTGGGCGCTGAACCATATGTCTTCCATGCACGGAGGACTTATAGCCGCCGCAGTGGACACTACCTGCGGCATACTCTCTGGCAACAGAAGCAAAAATATGGTTACACCCACCATTAATCTCACCATAAATTACCTCTCCCCGGCAGTGAAGGGGGATGATATGCTGGTAACCGCCAAGATGGAGCGGTGCGGCAGACATCTGGTAAATGTCTCTGCCAAATGCACGGGAGAACAGTCAGGCAAGACGATAGCAACCGCTCTGGTGAGCTTTATGCTGGGAGGAAAATAGGAGGAACGGGGGATATGGAAGGCACTACGCAAAATACATGGCCGGAGAGTTACTACAGCGAAAAAGATCCCGGGCTCAGAAGGATACTTTTGGAGGAAGAGATACGGCAGCACCCGGGAGTTTCGGAGAATGATCTGAGGCAGAAGCTGTGGGAAATACGTTATGTCTCCAGGGACAAAAAAAACACCGGCCAGCAGGTGGACAATTATATCGGAGGATGGATGGAGATGCTCTATCTTTCCAGGAATAACGGGGGGCTTTTCGGCTTCCGGTATGCTGCAAAAGAGCTGAGGAAAACCATAAAAAAAATGGGATTTTCCGAGGCGGAAGAGTACGGGGAGACGGGCAGGGAGGTCCTTTACCGTGAGATTTATCATCTCTGTTCCTTTTACTACCATCTCTGCGCAACGGATAAGGGGTACGGAACGAAGCTTATGGGAATGATGTCCATGAAGGATGAAGACATTACCATGAAAATCGCAAAGGAAGTACTGCAGAATGCGTACAGGCTTCCTATGAACACAGGCCTTGTCCAGGAGATGGAGGTGTTTACAAAAGCGGCCACTCAGGCATTTTATGATTATTTTCCAAGGGAAAAGGATAAACTGGACAGCCAGGTGGAGAAGTTGAGAAAATAATTGAAATAATTCAAAAAGCATAAGAAAAAGTTGAGGAACCCCAGAATTTTTGGGACAATTTTCCTCAGCTTTTTTCTGTTTGGTTAAGTTTCCGACATGGCATACAAAAATTTTTAGATATACTTAAAAATTTTTGTTAAAAACTATTGCTATTGCTTATTTTCCATGGTACACTCTAACTATCAAGAGGGTTTTTATATTTTTTTCTAAATGAAGGAGGTAACACATATGCTGGTAATTGGCAACGGGAGAATGATTACAAGAGATGCAGAGAATCCATTTATCGAAAATGGGGCAGTGGCTATGGATGGAAACACCATCGTGATGACAGGAACCACAGAAGCGGTGAAAGGTGCTTATCCGCAGACAGAATACATAGATGCAAAAGGAAAAATCATTATGCCCGCCTTTATCAATGTGCATGAGCATATATACAGTGCCTTTGCCAGAGGGCTGTCCATCAATGGGTATAATCCTGACGGTTTTCTGGATATCCTGGACGGTATGTGGTGGACCATTGACCGGCATCTGACTCCTGAGCAGATCCGCTACAGTGCGCTGGCAACGTACATGGACTCCATTAAAAACGGAGTGACTACAGTGTTTGACCACCATGCAAGCTTCGGCCATATTACAGACAGCTTGTTTACTATAGAAGACGCGGCAAAGGAGCTGGGAATCCGGACCTGTCTGTGCTACGAAGTGTCGGATCGGGACGGCAAAGAAAAGGCCAGAGAATCCGTGATGGAAAATGCCAGATTTATAAAACATGCCCTGGAAGATGAGAGCGATATGATTGCGGGGATGATGGGAATGCATGCGTCCTTTACCATATCGGATGAGACCATGGCCCTTGCGGCTGAGAACAAACCCGGGGAAGTGGGATACCACATTCATGTGGCGGAAGGGATAGAAGATCTCCACCATTGTCTGAAAACCTATGGAAAACGAATCGTAGACCGGCTTATGGACTGTAATGTGCTTGGGGATAAGACGCTTCTTGGACACTGTATCTATGTAAATGATCATGAGATGGATCTGATCAAAGAGACAGACACCATGGTTGTACATAATCCGGAATCGAATATGGGCAATGCCTGCGGATGCCCGCCAACTATGGCAATCGTTCACAAGGGAATTCTTACAGGGCTTGGAACCGATGGGTATACCCATGATATGACAGAATCCTATAAAGTAGCCAATGTACTTCACAAACACCATTTATGCGATCCCAATGCTGCCTGGGCAGAGGTTCCTCAGATGCTGTTCGAGGGAAATGCCAGGATAGCGGGACGATACTTTAAAAAACCTTTGGGTGTACTGAAAAAAGGTGCGGCGGCAGATGTGATAGTAGTAGATTATGATCCACTGACTCCTATGAATGGTGACAACTGCAACGGTCATATTCTGTTCGGCATGCAGGGAAGAGATACTACTACCACTGTATGTAACGGGAAGGTATTGATGAGAGACAGAGTGCTCACCGGTATTGACGAGGAAGCGACTCTGGCAAAATGCAGAGAAGAAGCCAAAAAACTGGCAGATGATATTAACAGCAGATAGTGCGGGAGGTAGATAAAATGAGTGATCGGATGACATGTATGCCATTTTCCCAGTTAATGACCTGGATTATGGAGGAAAAGAAGAAGAGAAATACAGTATTTGGTACCCACAGTCCTTATGCAGCAGGTGATGAGACTCTGGAATTGTTCGGAAGAAAGCTGGAGACCCCAATCGGACCGGCCGCAGGTCCCCATACCCAGCTGGCCCAGAATATTATTGCTGCCTACTATACAGGAAGCCGTTTTTTCGAACTGAAAACGGTACAGATCATGGACGGAGATGAACTGTCTGCCTGCGTTAACAAGCCCTGTATTCTGGCAGAGGACGAATGCTATAACTGTGAGTGGTCCACAGAGCTGTTTGTTCCCCAGGCTATGGGTGAATATATTAAAGCATGGTTTGCCCTTCACGTGATGGCAAAAGAATGGGGGCTGGGAAGCCAGGACGGTTTTCAGTTCAATATCAGCGTGGGGTATGATCTGGCAGGAATCAAGTCGGAAAAGATCGATACATTCATTGAAAGCATGAAGGAAGCTAAGGATACGGATATCTTCAGGGAGTGCAGACAGTGGCTTCTGGACCATATTGATATGTTTGAACGGTTCACGGCAGAGGATGCGGAGAAAATTCCTTCCGATATCTGCAACTCGGCTACCATTTCCACTCTGCACGGATGTCCTCCCCAGGAGATTGAAAGCATAGCCAATTATCTGTTTACAGAAAAACATATGAACACCTTTATCAAGTGCAATCCCACTCTTCTGGGATATGATTTTGCCAGAAAAACTATGGACGACATGGGATATGACTATATGGTATTCGGAGATTTCCACTTTAAAGACGATCTTCAGTATGAAGACGCTATTCCCATGTTCCGCCGGCTGATGAAGCTGTCTGAGGAACTGGGCCTGGCATTCGGCGTGAAGATTACCAACACCTTCCCAGTGGATGTAACAAGGAGTGAGCTTCCCAGCGAAGAAATGTATATGTCAGGAAAGTCTCTCTTTCCTCTGTCCATCTCTCTGGCTGCAAAGCTTTCCAAAGAGTTTGACGGGAAACTTCGCATTGCCTACTCCGGAGGAGCAGATTACTATAATATCGGCCGAATTATCGGTGCCGGTATCTGGCCGGTTACCGTTGCAACCACCCTGTTAAAGCCAGGGGGATACAACAGGGGTACGCAGATGGCAGATCTGCTCGCAAAGCAGGGCTTCCGGCCTTTTTGCGGGGTAGATGTGGATGCACTGTCAAAGCTGGCGGAGGACGCAAAGAAAGACAGCCACCATGTGAAGGCCGCGAAACCGCTTCCCAGCAGAAAGACTAAGGAGACGGTTCCTCTTCTGGACTGTTTTATGGCACCCTGTGAGGAGGGATGTCCCATTCACCAGGATATCACCAATTATATAGCGCTGGCTGGAGAAGGCAAGTATGAAGAGGCGCTTCAGGTTATCCTGCGGAAAAATCCTCTGCCCTTTATCACCGGTACTATCTGTGCTCATAACTGTATGGGAAAATGCACCAGAAATTTCTACGAAGAGGCCGTCAACATCCGGGGTGTGAAACTGGAGGCAGCAGAGAAGGCTTATGATGCCGTTGCCTCCCGGATTCAGCCGGTGCCTGTAAACGGAGCGGAAAAGGTTGCTGTAGTCGGAGGAGGGCCGGCAGGCATCGCTACTGCCTATTTCCTGGCACGGGAAGGCGTGGGGGTTACAGTATTCGAGAAAGAGGCTTCTCTTGGAGGTGTGGTCCGCAATGTAATCCCGGGATTCAGAATTTCCGGGGAATCTATTGACAAAGACATTGCCCTCATTGAAAAGCTGGGAGTGACTGTTAAGACCAATGCAGAGATAACTTCTCTGGAGGAACTGAAGGCTGAGGGATTCACTTCTATTGTGCTTGCTCTGGGTGCTTCCAAGCCCGGAAGTCTGAAGCTGGAGAAAGGGGAAACCATGAATGCCCTGGAATTCCTGAGAGAATTCAAGGAAAAAGACGGAGATCTTTCACTGGGCAGAAATGTGGTTGTCATCGGAGGCGGAAATACTGCCATGGATACAGCAAGAGCGGCGAAACGCACCAAAGGGGTGGAACATGTCTATTTGGTATACCGGAGAACCAAACGCTATATGCCGGCTGACGAGGAAGAATTAGATATGGCAGAAAAGGATGGGGTTATCTTCAGGGAGCTTCTGGCTCCTATATCTCTGGAAGACGGCCAGCTTCTCTGTGAAAAGATGCAGCTGGGTGCCCTGGATGCATCCGGCCGGCAGAGCGTAAGCGGGACTGGGGAAAAAGAATCGGTGCCGGCCGACACAGTAATTGTTGCGGTAGGCGAGAAGGTCCCCACAGAATTCTACCAGGCTAACGGGCTGAATACAGACGACAGGGGAAAAGCATACAGGGATGACAAAACCCTGGAATCCAGTCAGAAGGGGATCTATCTGGCCGGTGACGGTCTCGGCGGTCCGGCGACTGTAGTGGAGGGAATCCGGGATGCGCAGAAGGTGGCTGCGGCGATCCTTAGCAGTCCTGCAGTCAGTGAATGTGAAAAGGAAGGATCCAGGGAAGAATGTTTTGCCAAGAAAGGGATTCTGGTCAGCGAAAACGAGGCTCCTCATGAGAGCAAACGCTGCCTGAATTGTGCCGCTGTATGTGAAAACTGTGTGGATGTATGTCCAAACCGGGCAAATATATCTATCCAGGTGCCGGGAATGCCTATGGCCCAGATTATCCACGTGGACTATATGTGCAATGAATGCGGCAACTGCAAGAGTTTCTGCCCATATGCCAGTGCTCCTTATCTGGATAAATTCACATTGTTTGCCAACGAGAAGGATATGGCAGACAGCAAGAACCAGGGCTTTGCCGTACTGGACAGAGAGGCCGGATTGTGCAGGGTAAGACTGTTTGGGAACGAAGTAACGCTGAAAGTTTCTGAAGATAACGAGAGAATCCCCAAAGGCCTGAGAGATCTCATGGCAGCCGTAATAAAAGACTATTCCTATTTGCTGTAAACGGGGATACAATAAAAGGGACACTGCTTGCTGGCAGTGTCCCTGATTCCATTTGAGACAGAAGGGAGGAGACAAATGATTATAAGTGCAAGCCGGCGGGGAAAGACCATGACAGATGATGGAAAGACAGCCCAGCTGCTGACAAAATGGCGTGTCGCTTTTCCTACTATTTTTGTCTCTCTTTTTTTGTTTTTTACTATATTTTTTCTGTTTGGTTCCAAGCAGGTGATTTTGGTTTCGTTTTTAACTCTCTTTTTCAAGACAAAAAGTACTCAGGATTTTACTTTCGGGGAATTGCTCCAGGCTTACGGAAGGATCCTGCTGGCAGGTCTGGCAGCCTATGGGGCGACCCGGAACCTCCCTCTCTGTATTCTGCTGAACCTGCTGGTTCCCTTTCTGCTTGTATATCTTCTCACGGACAAATTTACACCAAAAGCCTATTTTGTGTATGGAATGGCGTTTGTCTTTCTGCAGCTGCTGCCCATACCGGCAAAGCTGCTTTTGGTACGTATAGGGGCTCTGCTGTATGCGTTTTGTTTTCTGACGGCAGCTTTATATCTTCACAGAAAAATATTCAGAAAAAAGCGGCATTATGGCACTGTGCGCAGTGGAATGGCAAATATGGCGCTGCAGCTGGAGAAACTTTCGGAAGGAAGGAGAGACCGGGGGGATATGGCGGATCTGGTGCAGATGATGTACCATATGAATCAGGTGATCTATGCCAGCAGGAATTACAGGTATCTGGCTGACGGATATGGAAAGATAAATTATTACTTTATGATTGTCTTTCAGCGGTTCCGCTACTATATGACAGAGCTGCTGGATCCAAAAAAGGGTATAGCGTTCAATGAGCAGGAGTATCACAGGCAGCTGGCGAGGGTCTTCCGGAATGTGGAACAGCAGATGAATGAGGCGGATAATCATGGGCTGATCTCAGAGATCAATTACTTCCAGAGTCATGAGAGACTGGGAGATGAGAAGCTGAATCAGGCCATGGAGTTTATTCTTGGACTTATCTGTTTTGCTTTAAAGGAGGTAACTTCCACAGATAAAGCAAACAGGGGGAGGGAGTGGAGACGGCCCAGAGGCAAGACAGGAGGTCCGAAGGAGTTTTTGCGGAAATTTCATCCGGACAGATTTCAGGTACGGTTTGCCCTGAGGCTGTCTGTCGTGCTCTGTATTTCATTTGCCTTTTGCAGGATTACTTCCCTGGAACACGGCTATTGGTTTCCTATGAGTGCTTTTTTAATGCTGATGCCATATTCAGAAGAAAGTATGCTCAAGCTGAATAACCGTATCATCGGCACTGTGACGGGACTTTTTATTACCTTTTTCCTGACCGAGATTTTTAAGTCCTTCTGGGGGCATATCGGGATCATAGTGGTGATGACCTGCCTGATGTACTATGTTCCGGTAACCTCCTGGACGATGCCTATGTACAGTACCTGCTACGGGATGGCCCTGACTACCTTAAGCCTGGATACGGGTCAGGCCATTGCGCTTCGAATCTTATGTGTGGGGCTGGCTGCTGTGACCGTATGGCTGGCCAACCGTTTTATTCTTCCGATTACTGCAAAATCGGAATTTCTAAAAAGCGTTAACGATCTGCTTGATATTGATGAGAAGCTGGTAGGTGAACTGCAAAAAAGCCTGTATGATGAAGAGGATCCCAGCCTGCTTCGGGAGTATATGATGGTCTCAAATCTCCTCTCTGAGGAGATCCGGAATTATATGAAGGAAAATATGGGGGAAAATGAGAAGCAGTTCTATAGCCGGCTGCTGCCCATCAACCGCCGGCTCCTCTCAGAGATCGAGCAGATTCATGCGTATTTGAAGAAATATAAGGTAAGCCCCAGGGAAAATCCCGCCATTGAGGAACTTCTCGGGAATATGGAGCAGGCGTTAAAGCGGATACGCAGGGGATTTACAAAGAATGAACTGAACAGTTTTCTCACAGCAGGCAGTGAGTTCCGGGTCTATGGGAAGCTGGAAGAGGAGATTTATTTCAATACACTGGCGCTCAACTGCATGAACAGTGTCGCCAGAATCTCTGAAATTTTACCGAAAAAACCGCCGAATAACATATGATTGACACTCGACAGCAACTTTTGTACAATAATGATAAAAATGGCAGGATGGGATGATATGTATAAAATATTTCAAGAGGCAAGTGAAAGGCTGGAGTCTGGACAGGATGCTGTATTAGTTACGATAATAGACGGATCCGGTTCCGCCCCCAGAGGCGCGGGCGCAAAGATGCTGGTAAGTGAGAATGGGGATTGCCTGGGTACCATAGGGGGAGGGGCCGTGGAATATGAGGCTGCCAAAAAGGCATCCGAGGTGCTGAGGAGAAAAAAATCCCTCATTTTGAACTACAGTCTGGCACCTGGTCAGGCGGCTGATCTGGGTATGATCTGCGGAGGAAGGATCACTGTTTATTTCCAGTTTCTCTCCCGGGAAGACGCCAAAGTACGCATGATCTGCAGGAAACTAAAGGATATGTGCCAGGGGGAGGAAGGCGCCTGGATGATCCTGGAGATTACGAAAGAGGAATCCTGGAACATGGGGATATATACGAAGAAACAAGGGCTTTGGGGAATGGAAGGATCCCTTGGAAATCTCCCGCTTAAAAACCGGGCGGTATTTCTCCGGGAAAAAAGCAGATGCCTGTACAGTGAACCCCTGCTGCCGTCCGGAAAGGTGTATGTGTTTGGCGGCGGGCATGTAGCCCAGGAGACAGTTCCGGTGCTCAGCCACCTGGATTTTTCCTGCGTGGTTCTGGACGACAGGGCGGAGTTTGCCAGTCCAGAGAGATTTCCCGGGGCCGGGGAGGTACTGGTTTGTGATTTTTCCAGAATCGGGGACTACGTCACCATTACAGAGGAAGATTACGTGATTATTATGACCAGGGGCCATCTGTCAGATCTTCAGGTACAGGCTCAGGTATTAAAGCGGAGGCCTTATTATATCGGAATCATGGGCAGCCGCCGGAAGATTGCTGCGGTTACTGAAAAACTGCTGGAACAGGGATTTACAGAGGAAGAGATTGCAGGATGCCATATGCCTGTAGGAAACGATATCCAGGCAGAGACACCGGCAGAGATAGCCATTAGCATTGCCGGGGAGCTGATACAGGAGAGGGCCAGAAGAAAACAGGACGTGCTGACTGATAGATAAGGAGAACAGCCTATGGAAAAAAAGATACGTACCGGCGCGGTAATTACAGCCGCAAGGGCTGACTTTTACAGGGGGGAATTTAAGCCTTTGCTGGAAATAGGGGCCCTGACCGCAGTTCAGAGGCTGATTTTGACCCTCCGGCAGGCCGGGTGTTCTCCCATTGTCCTGGTTACCGGATACCGGGCAAAAGACCTTGAAAAAGCAGTATCTAAAATGGGAGTCATCTGTATGCATTACGGAGAATATGAGAGTGCCCAGATGTTTGATACCATCAAAGCAGGACTGGAATATATAAAAGATCTCTGCGGACAAGTGATCTGTACCCCTGTGGATCTTCCCATGGTGTCAGTTCATACCCTCCATCGGCTGATGGATGCTAAGGCTCCTCTGGGGGTGCCTGTATACCAGGAGAGAAAAGGCCATCCCGTCCTTATCAATACCTCTGTGATCCCGGAACTGCTGTCCTATGACGGCAGCCGGGGATTGGCAGGCGCCATGCAGTCAGCGTCCTGCGGTCGGACTCTGGTGCAGGTAGAGGATGAGGGGATTCTTCTCAGAGCAGGGGAAGTCCACGGGAAGAAAGAACTCCTGGAAGAGAGGAGCCGTCAGCTCTATACTGCATCGGTTACTGTGAGGATTATGAAAGAACAGCAGATTTTCGGCCCAGGTACGGCCCAGCTTTTGACACTTTTACAGTATACCGGATCTATGAAAGAAGCCTGCAGGCAGATGAATATGTCCTACACCAAAGGATGGACCATCATCAACAGGGCGGAAGAACAGCTTGGGTACCGGGTGATTCAAAGACAGCATGGGGGGAAAAGCGGGGGCGCCAGCTTTCTGACTGAAGAAGGAAATTCACTTTTGCGCAGATATGAAGAGATGGAGGAGGAGATACGCAGGATGGCACAGAGCGTATTCCAGGAAAAGTTCCCGGAATTTGCTGTGGAGTAAATGACAAACAGTAAGAGAGGGCAGGGGAAATTTACAAAACCCCCTGCCCTCTCTTACGCTGTCTTATTCCTTTTCCAGTACCTTTACAATCTCAGAGATGTACATGGTGTGATAGTCTTTATTGGGATACCATTTTTCGTCCATTTCTTTTGCGATAAAGTTTTCCGGCGGCATGGTGTCCTGATATATTTTTTTGCACACTAGGATGAGATTTGCCTCCTCAAACGCAACTGTTTCATCCACAAAAAGAGGGGTCAGTCCCGCGTCCTTTACTTTGTCTGTATCTCTTCCGGATACGGTGCCGCAGAGATTCAGGGCTTTTTTGTAGGACGGGTCAAAGAATGCAAGGGTAAATGTGTCATTGGCATCCACAAATTCCTTGGTATACCTCTGGGGACGGATATAGGTGGTCACAGTGTCCTTGCCCCAGAATACTCCTACACCGCCCCAACTGGCGGTCATAGTATTGAATTTATCTTTGGTGCCTGCAGTGATGAGCAGCCATTCTTTTCCGATTTTAGTAAAGGGATTAAATTGTAATTGATCTGGTGATATCTCTTTGAAACTCATATAATACCTGCCTTTCTGTAATACAAAATTAAGAGAAGTCTCTGGTTAATAGTATAGCACGGAGACTGCCGGTTGTCACTTGGACTATAGAAGATACTCCTCACAGGCCCTCTGCATCCACGCAGAGTCTTTATAGATAGCCCTGCCTACACCGGCCAGATCTGCTTTTTCTGAAACCAAAAGGTGATCGGCAGCTCTGGCATCCGTGATTCCCCCTGTGAGAATAACAGGAACAGATACGGCTTGTTTTATGGGCTGGGTCAGGGAAGAAAAATAACCCTGGGGCTGGGCGGAGGCTTCCGGGATAGTGTAGCCGCAGTGGCCTCCGGAGATATCAAGCAGGGTAACGCCTGCTTTCTCAAACATTTTTGCGGCTGCAATACTGTCCTCCAGTACTGTGCCTCCCTCCATGTAGTCACAGGCGCCCAGACGAAGCAGAACCGGATAGTCCGGGCCTACCTCACAGCGGACCGCAGTGACAACCTCCAGAGGCAGACGAAGGCGGTTTTCCAGGGTTCCCCCGTATTCGTCCGTGCGGTGGTTGCTGAGAGGAGAGTAGAATTGATTCAGAAGGTATCCGTGGGCACAGTGAATCTCCACCCCGTCAAAGCCGGCGGTTTTTGCCCGCCGGGCGGCCAGTTGAAATTCTTCAATTACCTGAAGCATGTCATCTCTGTTCATAACCTTGTCAGGGAGAAACCCTTTGCGTATATTCTTAATGGGAGAGGGGGCCAGGGTGGGATGGAGATTCAGATCAGGATCACAGGCGCTTCCTGCATGATTAATCTGAATGACGGCTTTGCTGCCGTCTTTCTTTATGACATCCGCCAGCTGCCTCAGACCGGGGAGACAGTCGTCGCTGTGAATCCCCATCTGATGGGCTGTGGCTTTCCCCTGGGGGGAAATATAGCTGTGCTCTACAATGATCATTCCGATATAGCCCCCCTGAGACCTCTGCCGGTAATAATCCAGAACGTCCTGAGTGATGGTACCGTCAGCCTGGGATTTGGCGGTGGCCATGGGCGGAAAGACCAATCTGTTTCTTAACGACAGATGCTTGGTAATGAAAGGCTCAAATAGATGTGGCATGTTTTATTCCTCCTACATTATGATTGACTTGAGTATTGACACTATTATAGCACTAATAAAAGAAGGTTTGCCAGTCTAAAGGTTAAAAAGAAGGAAAAGTGTAAATGGAGAATCCTGTTGGAAAAGGAGGAAAATTACTTCAGGGATAATCCTCTGTACCGGTTAAAGCAGGCAAAAATCTCCTGCCGCCTTGGCATGGCCAGGTTGGAGGGGAGGTAGCTGCTCTCAGTGACTGCGGCCAGCCCTTTCTGGCGGATGAGATTCTCCAGAAGGTCCACGATGGTTCTCAAATCTTTTTTTCCGTCCAAAAGATTACACTCCGCATACTTTATCATGTAACCCAGGGCGGCAGTCTGTTCACTGTCTGCCAGCTGTTCCAAATACCTTAAATCAATGGTCTCTTTGTTCATGGATATTCCGTCTTTTCCCATTACCTTAATCTTTACACGGCTGTTTCCCTTCACGGAAGAGCTGTAACCAGGCATCCGCAGAAAAGAGGGGACGGCGGGAAGTTTTCCAGGAAGGGTGAGAGTTGGAAACGCTTTGGCCTCTTCTTTTGCCGGTTCGGTTATATCCTTGGGGAGATACCGGTCCATCTGAATCACCCGGTCGGCAATGTGGAAAAAGGAACCAGAACTGCCGGCGACAATCACAGAGGATATTCCGTATGCTTCGTACAGGTGGCGGACTCTCTCAAGGAATGGGGTGATAGGCTCCTGATCCCTGTGAACCACACGCTGCATCAGCTCATCCCGGATCATAAAGTTGGTGGCGCTGGTATCCTCATCGATGAGAAACAGGGAGGTTCCCGCCTCCATGGCTTCGATCACATTGGCAGCCTGAGAGGTGCTGCCGCTGGCATCTTCTGTGGTGAAGGAAACGGTGTCTTTTCCGTTGGGCAGGTCATTGACAAACAGAGAAATATCCGTTTTTTTAATGCTCCGCCCGTCTTCCGCCCGGATTTTAACGGCTGTGGGGTCCGTGATAACATACTCTCTTCCATCTCCCTTAATATGATTGTATACCCCCAGTTCCAGCGCCTTCAAGAGGGTTGATTTTCCGTGATAACCGCCCCCTACAATGATTGTGATGCCTTTGCGCAGTCCCATTCCGGAAAGAGCTCCCCGGTGGGGAAGCTCCAGAGTGACTTCCAGGGACTTGGGGGATTGGAAGGGAATCGCCTGTCTCATGGGACGGCTGGAGACACCGCTTTCCCTTGGAAGTATGGAGCCATTTGCCACAAAAGCGGTGAGACCCAGAGAGGAGAGCTGGCTGCGGATATATTCCTGGTCCTCTGCCAGATGGATGACTTCGGTTACCTGACGGGCATTCAGCTTCTGATAATAAAAGGAAGAGGTGACGCAGTCAGGGAGAAAATCATAGAGGATCTTGATGAGCTCTGAGGAATTAATGGTTCTTCCGTTAGCCGGAAAGCCTACCTCCAGATGAACCGTAAGAGTACCGGTCCTGGGGTGAATGGTACAGGCAGTACGCTCCAGGACCTCCTGCCCGCAGCGGCTGACCGATATAAGGCCGCTTTTGCCGGAGCCTTTTGCTTTAAAGTTATATCGGTCAATTTTCTGACCAAAGATACGTGTGAGGTAGTCGCAGAGCGCGGTCCGCTTGTAGGACGTGTCAAAAAGTCCGGCAGGGAAGCCGGCCTGTCTGCCCTCGATGACCAGGCTTACCTTGGAGGGAGAAGCAAAGGGATCTCCCTGTACGTGGTCAATGGACAGAAGATACCCGGGGAACTGGTAGCTCCCCCGGGTATCTTTATAGGCCGGATAACTTTTATGGTTAATTGCAAGCAGCAGCGTCTTTAAATCGGTTGAATTTTTCATTTTCATTTCCTTTCTTTTCTTCCTAAGTCTCGTTCCATTCTAAAGGAACACGCTTTTATTGTAATAGATTTGAAGAAAAGAAACAAGAGATTCTCCTGTATAAATACCAGGCGCCTCCCCCTGCAAGAAGCGTAAAGCAGACCGTTACAGGCAGGGCCCATGAGGAAAGCAGGAAGGTAACGGCAAGGGGCGGCAGAACCATGAGCATTCCGGCTCCTATGGTTGCAAGGACTGGGAGTCCCTGCTTCACCGCGTGATACTCCGTAGCCCAGTCATACCGGGGATACTTCAGATCCAGGGCAAGACCAAGGACTGCGGTAAAGAAGGCGTAGGCAGCAGGCGTCAGGAAAAAGAAAATTCCGGTGAGGGGATCCGGCCGGAAGTGTATCACAAAGAGGATGCCGGCGATCCCTGCTGCTGGCAGCATAAGTGTCAGATTTACTCCTATTTTCGCCAGAAAGATGGTACCGGGCGCCACGGGGGCCGTAAAAAGGCACCAGCGGGCCTTTCCCTCCAGAGAGATAGATGCACAGGTTGTGCAGCTCATAATCATAAAGAGAGAGATGACAAAGGGAATAGACCGGGAGAATTCCAGGATAATTCCGTATCCTCCCAGCAGATCTTGCAGCTGTCCCTGGTCTGTAAAGAGAAATAAGACACTTAAGACAAGAAGCAAAATCTCACCCACCGAAGTATTCAGCAGGTAGATGGAGGAGGACATAAGGCGGCGGAGCTCTTTTTTATATATAGCAGCCAGAGGCGACGCTGTGCCCAGCCGCTGCATTTTGTAGGCCCCTCTGGTGTGATGAGAAAAGAGGGCTGTGTTTAATTTGGCAAAGCTCAGGGACAAAAGCAGCAAAAACAGTCCGGTACTTCCCAGGGATAAAAGGACAAAATACAGGAAATACAAAATGCTGCCGTGATTCAGAGCCCCTGAGAGAAGGGCGGCCGGGGGATATACGGCATTCACCTGCTGTGCGGCTGCCTGTCCGATGGCGGCAAAATCCTCTGCGTTCATATTCTGCATACGGAAGGAAGCGCCCACCACCAGCAGCACTGCCCCTACACTTAAAAGGATCGTTGCCAGATTTCTGTATTTAAACCGGAGTGCAGCAGACAGTATCAGAGTGCTTGCCACGGCAGACAGAACCATGGGCAGGAGCGGAGCCAGAAAGACAGATACTATCATGATAAACCAGCCCCCGGGACTGCTCTGATGCTCCAGTCCGTATACAATCACGGAAGGCAGCATGGCAATGGCGGAAGCCGCAAGATTCATAAAGTACACGGCAGTAAGCCTGGATAAGAGCAGGGCGGGAACGGGGACAGGAAGTGACATTACCATGTCATAGTCCTTCATTCCAAACAGTATCCCGTTTGTCTTCATAAAAGTAACGATTATAGTGAGGACAGCACTGACCATCAGCGTAAGGGAGGGAAGAAGATCTGTCATCCCCATCTGTTGGCAGCCATAAGCTATGGCAATACTGTAGAAGGTACCCATCAAAAACAGGACGCCGTAGACAGCTCCCATCAGGATACAGTTTCTCCTGTCTTTTTTGTCCGTGGAATGGAGGAAACGGTTGAATCCAAAGGAGGAGAGAAGCTGAACCTTGAGCAAAACCTTATAGCTATTCATCTTTTGCCACCTCCAGAAATACTTCTTCCAGGCTGCTGCTGCCACGAATCTCTTCGGTTGCGCCGCTGGCAATGAGACTGCCGTTTTTTATTATGGCTATCTTATTGCATAGCTTCTCAGCCACCTCCAGAACGTGTGTGGAGAAAAAGATTGCGCTTCCCTTGTCACACAGCTCTTTCATGATGTTTTTCAGGTGGTAGGAAGCCTGAGGATCCAGGCCTACAAAGGGTTCATCCAGTATCAGGAGGCGTGGGTCGTGGATTAGGGCAGATATAATGGCCAGCTTTTGCTTCATCCCGTGAGAGTAGGAGGAAATTAAGTCGCCCAGATGATCCGTCAGCCCCAGAAGATCAGAGTATTTGCGGATACGTGCTTCCTTCTGTGCGGCAGACACCTGAAAAATGTCGCCGATATAAGTAAGATACTGAATCCCTGTGAGATATTCGTAGAGATCCGGGTTATCGGGAATGTACGCGATCTCTGATTTGCAGAGAATGGGTTCTTTCTGAATGGAATGGCCGCAGATCAATATCTCTCCCTCACGGAATTCCAGAATGCCTGCTACGGCCCGGATGGTAGTTGTCTTTCCTGCCCCGTTATGCCCGATGAATCCATAGATATCTCCTGCCTGAACCGAAAGGCTCAGATCGCTTACCGCTTTCTTCCCCTTCTGGTAGGATTTGGAAAAATTCCGGATTACCAGAATATCTTTTTCTGTTCTTTGTCTTTGCATTGAGGTCACCTTCTTTACTAGTTTGTGCTTCTATTGTAAAGCCCGGGACTCCCGGGAACAAGGGAGCAGAAGTTGACTTCAGGCTGTCTAAATCAACCAGGGCGATACTTGGGAAATGCTGGACAGAGGGGGGAATATCAGGTATGCTGAAACTATGAGAAGGAAAGGAGAAATTAGTGTGAAGATAACAGCAGACGAAACAGTTGCCATTGTGATAGACTATCAGGAGAGGTTAATGCCTGTGATGGCAAAGAGAGAGAAGCTGACAGCGGCGTCAGACATTTTGCTGAGGGGGCTGAGAGTGCTGGACATCCCTCTTTTTATAACCCAGCAGTATACCAAAGGATTGGGAACGACAGTAGGGGAGATCACAGAGGCAGCCGGCACAGAACAGTATACGGAAAAGATAAGCTTCAGTGCGTATGAAGCAGTCCTTCCCTATATTCAGGGGAAAAAATATGTCATACTCTGCGGTATTGAGGCACATATCTGTGTCCTTCAGACGCTTTTGGACCTTACGGCCAATGGGTATGTTCCCGTTCTTGTGACAGACTGTATATCCTCCAGAAAGCCGGAGGATAAAGCCATAGCCCTCAGGCGGGCTGAGGCGGAAGGCGCAGTATTAACCACTTGTGAATCCGTCTTGTTTGAGCTGCTCGTCAGGGCAGGAACAGAAAAAAGCAAAAAGATACAGAAACTGGTGAAGTAGAAAAAGGGGTTCGGGGAATATAAATTTTTCGTTAATCTTTTATAAATGTCTCCACTCCCCCTAAATTTTATGGTATACTCCTTCTAAAAATTATTTTTAGGAGGAGTATTTTTTATGGACGCAGACCCTGACGGGAACTCTATTATGTTTCAGCTGCTGTTTCTTGTATTTCTGACACTGGTGAATGCCTTTTTTGCCGGAGCGGAGATGGCAGTGGTCTCTGTAAACAAGAATAAGATTAAGGTATTGGCCGAGGAGGGCAGCAAAAAGGCAATGCTTGTGCAGACCCTTTTTGAAGATTCCACCAAATTCCTGTCTACCATACAGGTGGCGATTACCTTTGCTGGCTTTCTTTCCAGTGCTTCCGCGGCTACGGGCATCTCGCAGCTTCTTGGTGAGTGGCTGAAACAGTTTGGGATTCCTTACAGCGGGACCATTGCAGTTGTGGCATTTACCATACTGTTGTCTTATTTTAATCTTGTCTTCGGAGAACTGGTTCCCAAACGGATTGCTTTACAGAAAGCAGAAGAGTTCAGTATGATGACGGTAAAGCCGATTTATATTATTTCCAGGATCCTGTCCCCATTTATCAAATTATTGTCGCTGTCCACCAACGGCGTGCTCCGTCTGGCTGGGATGAAGACCGATCATCTGGAGGAGGCAGTAACGGAGGAAGAGATCAAAGCCATGCTGGAAATGGGAAGCGAGGCAGGGGTTTTCAATAAAGAAGAGAGGGATATGATTAATTCAGTCTTTTCTTTTGACGATAAACTGGCCAGGGATGTTATGATTCCCAGAAGGGACGTATTTGCTATCGATCTGAGCGAACCATTTGAGGCATATATTGATGAGGTACTGGAGAGCCGTCATTCCAGGATTCCTGTCTATGAAGAAAGTATTGATAATATTGTAGGAATCCTACATATGAAAGATTTCATGATAGAGATGCACAAAACGGCATGGTCGGATCTGGACATCAGAGCACTGATCCACCCTGCGTTCTTTGTTCCGGACAGTAAAAACACAGACGAACTGTTCCGGGAAATGCAGAGGAACAGGGATCACATGGCAGTCTTGATCGATGAATACGGAGGATTTTCCGGCATTGTCACCATTGAAGATCTTGTGGAAGAAATCATGGGAGATATCAATGATGAGTATGATATGGTAACTCCGGATATAGAAAAAATAGAGGATGACACTTATCGCCTGGACGGAGGTGTTCTGGTTGAGGAGATCAATGAACAGCTGCATCTGGACTTGAAAACAGAGAATTATGACACCTTGTCCGGGTTTCTCATTGAGACTCTTGGATATATTCCAGACGGGAAGAATGAGAGTGTTGCTTTGGAGTCTGTAAAGTTTATCATAGAAAAGATGGAAGGGAAACGGATTCGCTCTGTGGTGCTGAAGGTAGAGCATCCGGATTTTTGACAGTGACAGAAGTGTAAAAATGTGATGGAACAGGAGATACCCGGCAGCCGCGCTGTAACTCGAAGGAGATACAGCGCGGCTGCTCTATTGCAGGGCAGGAGCATCCAATAACCGAAATCCCCATTATAGGAATGGGATTCAAAATATGATATACTATGTGTGCCTGCCGCACTGTGCAGGCTGTATAAGTAAGCAGAAGGCGAGAGGTGCTGTATGGATAAAATACTAATTATAGAAGATGATGAAATGTTAAATGCAGGTGTGTGCTTTCACCTGGAGAAAGGGGGAAGGCAGCCCGTGCCAGCATACGATCTAAAGACCGCAGAAGCAGTACTTAAGAAAGATACCATTGCACTGATTCTGCTGGATGTAAATCTTCCTGACGGGGATGGGATTTCTTTTGCCCGTAAAATAAGAGAAAAAACGAATACCCCCATTATATTCCTGACGGCTCAGGATATGGATGAGGATATGATCCGGGGATTTGAGGCAGGTGCGGATGATTATATTACGAAACCTTTTAATATTAAGATATTGATGCAGAGGATGGAGGCAATCCTGCGCAGATGCAGGAAAGAAGAGAAAAACATGGTTTACTGCTGCAAAAATCTTCAGGTAGATTTTGCCTCTATGACCGTAAGAAAGGGGGGAAAGCCCCTCACACTCACCCCCACAGAGTTCAAGCTTCTGCAGGCTTTCTGCAGAAATCCGGGGCAGGTGCTTACCCGTGAAATGCTGCTGGATAAGCTATGGGACAGTGAAGGGAATTTTGTGGATGAGCACACTCTGACCATCAATATCAGCCGCCTCAGATCCAAGATTTCAGATGAGAAGAATTCATACATAAAAACTATATACGGTATGGGATACCAGTGGACGGAGGGAGAAGATGAGTAAGAAACGATCAGGAGAGACGGTCTGTTACTGGAGTGTATTTGCTTTGATAATGGCAGCTTTTTTGTGTACTGTTTTTTTGAGAGCCAAAGTCTGGAGCGTGGAAAGGATACAGGTAAGCTGTGTGGGTTTTGCGCTGGCCATGGCTGTGATGGTGTTCCTTGGATATCGGATGCACAGGAGAATCTATCTGGAACTGACGGGCCGTATTTGCAGCTGCGTGGATGATTTGATTGCGGGAAAAGAACCGCAGATCAACCGGGAGGAAGAACGGATTTCTTCCAAAATAGCCGCAAAGCTGGAGACCTTGGCTGAGATTACCCGCCATACCGTAGAGGAAAGCAATGGGAAAAAGACAGAAGTGCAGCAGATTATCTCCGATATCTCTCACCAGCTGAAAACCCCCATTGCCAATATCCTGATGTACACGGATACCATACGGGACTGTGAGCTGCCCAGAGAGGAGGAAGTAAAGTTCCTGGAGGTTCTGCACCAACAAGTAAGAAAACTGGAATTTCTGGTGCAGGCCCTGATTAAAATGTCGCGTCTGGAGAGCAATCTGATCGTTCTGAAAAAGTCAGAGGGGGATTTATACCATACCCTGGCCAGGGCAGTGGCGGCAGTAACCCTGTCGGCACAGGAAAAAAATCTAACTGTTAAAGCAGAGTGCAGGGAAGGAATACGCCTGTGGCACGATCCCAAGTGGACCGAGGAGGCTGTTTTTAATGTGCTGGATAATGCTGTCAAATATACGCCGGAGGGAGGAACCATAACCATCTCCATGTGTCAGTGGCAGATCTACACCAAGATCAGTATCCGGGATACGGGCATCGGGATAGATCCGGAGCACAGGAACGATATCTTTAAACGGTTTTACCGGGAAAACAAGGTACATGAGGCAAAGGGAATCGGTGTGGGTCTTTATCTTGCCCGGAAGATTATTTCTCTCCAGGGAGGATACGTAAGCGTCCGCTCAAAACCGGGGGAGGGTACAGAATTCTCGCTGTATCTACCCAATGATCAACGATGAATGTTTCAGAATTGATACCATTTTCTTTTTCTGTGAGAGGGTTTTGCAACAATTGCGTGATAGGATAAGACTATAGAAAAACGAAGGAAATGAGGAAGGTATCATGAGTATATTAAAGGTTGAAAACTTAAAAAAATATTATGGTTCTGGGGAATCTCAGGTGAAAGCCCTGGATGGGGTGAATCTGGAAGTAGAAAAAGGGAGCTTTACTGCAATTGTGGGAACTTCGGGGAGCGGCAAATCCACCCTCCTTCATATGATGGGGGGACTTGATGTGCCCACCAGCGGAAGTGTTGAAGTGGCAGAACGTGAGATATCCCAGATGAGCGACGATGAGCTAACGATTTTCCGCCGCCGGCAGATCGGGTTTGTGTTTCAGGCTTATAATCTTGTCCCTATACTGAACGCCTATGAAAATATTGTGCTTCCTATTCAGCTGGACGGAAGTAAAGTAGATAAGGATTTCGTCATGGATGTAGTGGGAATTATGGGCATTGAGAAAAAGCTGAAAAGCATGCCCAATCAGCTGTCAGGCGGGGAGCAGCAGCGTGTGGCAATCGCCAGGGCGCTGGCAGCCAAACCTGCAATCCTACTGGCGGATGAACCTACAGGAAATCTGGATACCCGCACCAGTCAGGATGTTCTCGGACTTCTGAAAACAACCGGGGAGCGGTTTGGGCAGACCATTGTTATGATTACCCATAATGAAGAGATTGCGCAGCTTGCAGATACCATTATCCGTATCGAGGATGGAAAAATCGCAGAAAGCAGGTGGCAGTAATGAAGATGGATCAGAACAACAATGGGGCTGTGATAAGACAGATTGCAAAGAAAAGCCTTGCGGGCAGCAGAACCAGAAATATATTCACCTGTCTTACCATAGCCATGGGAGTGGCCCTGGTACTCACCTTTGTATTATATCTTTTTGGAAATTCAAAGCAGCAGCTTAGGACCCAGGAAGAGACACCCCAGGTATCTTATATGGACATCACCCCGGAGCAGGCGGAACAGTTAAAAGGGTTTCCTGAGATAAAATGGCTGGGCTTATCCAAGAGTGTGGGAAGCGGTAAAGTGGGCAGCAACCGTTTGGGCGTAACCTATCAGGATGAGATTATGATGGAAAAAAATGAAATCTCTTATACTGGCGAGCTTCCCCAAAAGGACGGGGAGATTATGGTACCCCGGGACTACCTGACGCAGCTGGGCCTGAAAATCCGGCCAGGTGATACGGTCTCCCTGGATCTGGGAGATAACACAGAAAGAGAATATAAGGTTACGGGAATTGTGGATACCCCATCTAAGACCAGCAATAACCACAGGATCTATGTCTCACTGCCCTGCGCGATTGCTCTTACCGGAGATGAAGAAAGTCTTCTGGATGCCACGGTGAATCTGAACCAGGCAGTAAATATGACATTCCCTCAGGCAGAGGAGACTGCGGCAGCGCTGGGTGAGAAGGCAGGGCTGACCCAGGAACAGATTAAAGTCAGCGAGGCATTCTTTAATCAGGCAGGCATATCCAGACTTACGATGAACAGTGTGGCGGCTTTGGCCCTTGTGGCAATTCTTATCTTAGCGGCAGCAGGGCTGGTAATCCATAATATTTTCTATATCGCTGTGGCAGGAAAGGTGAGAGAGTACGGACAGATGAGGACCCTGGGTATGACCAGAAAACAGGTCAGGGCCCTGGTGTCCCGGGAGGGGACTGCACTGGCTGCAAAGGGCATACCTCTGGGACTTATCATCGGAGCTGTTATGGGATATGTGCTGATACCCGGCGGCTGGGACTGGAAGACCACTCTTGGTGGGATGGCTGTGTGTGCCGTGTTAGGGCTTGCAGCCGTGCGTATATCTGTGAGCAAGCCGGGAAAGATCGCAGCTAAAACAGCACCAGTTGAGGCCATCAGTTATACAGGCTATTCCCAGAACCAGGGTTCATCCAAAAAAAGGTATTCCTATCTGACCCCAGGGAATCTGGCGGTCCTGAATCTGAAGAGAAGCAAAAAGAAATCCCTTCTGACCTTGTGCTCTCTTGTGCTTGCCGGTGTTCTGCTGGGGGCCATCAGCAGCTTTGTGATTTCCTACAATCCAGGCGCTTCTGTAGAATCCTCTTTTCCCAACGGGGATTACCAGCTTCAGCTCTCTGCGGAATCCGGGTTTGGCAATCAGGATCTCAGTGAAGAAGGGAGAATGAAGCAGTATGCAGCGCTGCAGAGCAGCGGTATCATCGGTAATGAGACGAGAAAAGAAGTGGAGGGGATCGACGGCGTAACTGCGACCCGTCCCTGGCGATATCTGAATGTAAGTACGGATCTTTTTCAGAAGGAGACAAATTTGGGGATCAATGGGTTCAGTGAGGATGAATTTGAATGGGTGAAGCAGATGGGTTATGACGGCCCTCAGACATATGAGGAGCTTATGAGCCAGCCGGGATTGATTGTTGAGACCGAGAGCAACAGGAACTTTAAAGAGTTTCCGGTAAAAAGAGGGGATATGATTCATGTTGTCACTTATAACGGCAGGGGAGAACGATTGGAAAAAGATTTCCCGGTAGTGGGTACTTTTCACTATATATCCTGGATGATGGATCACAGAAAGGAGAATAAAAAGCTGCCTATAACCATTATGGGAAGTACGCTGCTGATGCCGTCGGAAATCCTTGATGACTGGGCCGGCATGGATACCACCTATGGGTTTGAGATTGAGACAGACCCTGCCAAGAGCGGGGAAGTAGGGGAAACGCTGGAAAAGCTGTACGGCACCGAGGAGAACCTGTTTCTCAATTCAAAGACAGAAAACATGGCATATCTGGACCAGATGTTTTTGCCGGCAAAGATTATTCTCTTTGTTCTTGCCGGATTCCTGGTAGTGTTTGGAGTGATTAACCTGATGAATACCGTACTGACGAATCTGTTTACCAGAAAGAGGGAGCTGGGAATCTTTCAGGCAGTGGGGATGACCAGGGAGCAGATGAGAAAGATGCTGGGCAGAGAAAGTCTCATCTATGTGGCAGCTACCATTGTCTGTACGCTGACCTTTGGGGGATTGCTGGGATATGGGCTGGTCGACGCCCTGGATCAGATGGGAATGAGTGTCAAATACCAGTACCCGTGGATTCCGGTTCTTCTGTTTGTAGCTGTACTAGGCGCTATGCAGGCAGGCTTGACACGGTACGGAGTTCAGATGCTGCAGAAGGAGACCCTCTCTGAGAGAATGAGAAAGGCGGACTAACGGACAGACCAAAGAGCAGTTAAAATTGAAAAGACACCTCAGGCTGAGAATGCAATTTCCTGTGCCTGAGGTGTCTTTTATGATTACAGTACTCTGTTCAGTTCCCTGAGCAGTGTAGTGATATCCAGCGGTTTTATAAGATAGCCTGACATACAGGCGGCATACGCTTCTTTTTTATCTTCCTCAAAGGCATTGGCTGTCATGGCGAGAATAGGCAATGTGGAGGAATCACTGCGGTTCATTGTCCGGATTGCTTTTGTGGCCTCAAGGCCGTCCATAACAGGCATTCGGATATCCATCAGGATTGCCTGATAGGTACCGGGGGGGTGGCTCTGGTAAGCGTCCACAGCTTCTTTTCCGTTGGAGGCCACGTCTACTGCGGCCCCATGAAGCTCCAGCAGTGTTTTGGCTATTTCCTGATTCAGCTCATTATCCTCAACCAGAAGAATCCGCCGGCCCTCCAATGGGGAGTCAGAGGCCTCTTTGGGGGCCATATCTTTTTTATCCAATTGTGAAAGCGTATCAAAGATGGAAGAGCGCAGCAGCGGCTTGGCAAGAAAATAATCTATCCCGGCCTCTCTGGCCTCCTGCTCGATTTCGATCCAGCTGTATGCTGTGATCATAATAATCATTGTATCCGGGCCAACCATGCGGCGAATACGCCGTGCAGTCTCAATCCCGTCCATGCCGGGCATTTTCCAGTCGATCATAGCAATGTCAAACACCCGGTGCTCTTCCAGGCTTTTGCTCACTTCTTCGATTGCCTCAAAGCCGGATGCGGCCCAGACCGTTTTGGCCCCGATATCCGCCAGAATGAAAGCAGTCTGCTTTCCCACGGAAGGGTCGTCGTCTGCCACTAACACGTGAAACCCTTTCAGGAGATTCTGACGCTTCCGGTTCCACTCTTTTTCAGCGTCATCAGAAACCAGCTGGAAGGGGATCGTAACCGTAAATTTACTTCCCTCTGCCTTAGTGCTCTCTGCCTTTACTTCTCCTCCCATAAGCTGAGCCAGGTTATAGACGATAGAAAGGCCCAGTCCGCTGCCCACGTTGTTCCGTGCGCTGCCAGGGGATTCCTGTTCAAATGGCTGGAACATCCGTTTCATGAACTCTTCTGACATGCCGATTCCCGTATCGCTGACTGTAAACTGCAGATAGGCAAACCCGTTGGTCCGTCTTTCTTCTTCTACATCTATGGTGATTTTCCCTCCGGAGGGGGTAAACTTTAATGCATTTGAGAGAAGATTCATCAATATTTGCTTCATGCGCAGGGAATCACCGATATAATGAGCATCCAAAGGCTCCTGGTGCCGCATTTCATAAGAGATCCCCTTTTCGACAGTCTGGGAGTATATGAGACCGTTCACTTCATCCAGAAATGCCTTAAAGCTAAAAAGTTCTCTGGCGATCTCCATCTTATCGGTTTCAATTTTGGACATGTCCAGTATATCGTTGATCAGAGAGAGCAGATATTGGGAGGAGGCATCAATTCTTCTAAAACAGTCCTGAACGACTTTTTTATCCTCCAGCTTCAGTTGCCCGATGGTACTCATACCGATGATGGCATTCATAGGTGTGCGGATATCATGGCTCATGCGGGACAGAAAGTCAGATTTGGCATGACTGGCGGCTTTGGCAGAGGCAAGAGCATCCCGGAGAAGCTGCTCCTGACGTGCCTTCTCCCTCCTCTGGGAATCCAGAACCTTAACCAAATCAATGGCAAGGATGTCGTCGTTGAAGGGGTTCTCTACCTTGATCATATGGACAGATATCCAGTGGTAGATGCCGTCTGCATCTTTTTGCTGAAGCTCCATGTATACTTCCTGCTCTCCCGCAGTGAAGCGTCTTATAAGCTCTTCCCTGCAAAAGGTAGCGGCAAAATCACTCTGATAGGAAGCATAAATATCGGGAAGGCTGCTGTTTATCATGTCAGTGTACAGACCTTCTTTTGGTGTGGAATAGCCATTCTGGCTGTAAGAAAAGCGGCTGTATGTATTCTTGGTCAGATTAAGGCTCATTATTTGAGGATAGGCCGTATGAATAGCAGCCCTAAGAAACCGGTTCTCCAAAACCCGTTCCTGCTCCTGAGCTTTCTCCAGGGATACCTGCTCAGTGATATCTGTAATCACCGCCTGTATGACCTCCAGACCGTCACTGTTAATAATCCTTCTCATAACAGCATTGATCCAAGCTTCCTCCCCGTTTTTCCTATAACATCTCCTTCGGTAGGTTCCCGCCTCCCCGTTCAGCGTCAGCTCTTCTATTATAGAGGCGATACGTGTATAGTCCTCGGATTCCGCCTCCAGAAGAGGGCTTTTTGCCCTATGGCGGAATTCCTCTTCCGAGGAGTACCCATAAATTTTCCAGGCCATAGGATTAGCGGATATCACTTCGTGATCCGGTTTGGTGGCAAACTGTATAATCCCGCAGGGAATGGTATTGTACAGATGTTCCAGAAACTGGGCCTGCTGTTCGTATTCCAGGCTTTTTGCGTTCAGAGCCAGCTGCAGACGCTGGTATTCCTCCCGGCCGGCCTCAACAGGAAATAATTCGTCATCTTTAATGGCAGCATAAGGGACTGAGTTGTGGATATGTACGGTTTCTAAGGCTTCCCCTTTCTCCCGGAAGATAAAGGTTACCCGCTGCCAGACATCTAAATACGCCTCACACCCCGGTTTGCTCCGCAGCCGGCTGACGCCTTCGCAGAGATAGGAGCCTCCGCCCAGATCCAAAGAGTGATATTCCTCATCAGACATATCACAGGCAATCATATCATCTTTTCCCATGCGAAAGCAGGCTTCTACCGCATCCCTGCCTTCTGCTTTCTGCTTTTCCCCTCCACCCAGCCATATGATATCATCCGCAAAAGTGGAGATCATAAATTCCAGATCAGAGTCGCAGAAATAGGTTTTTAATATTTTTCCGGCCAGCGCTTCCACTTCCGGCAGTGTCTTTTTTCCCATGATAGCTTCCTCTCTATCCTTCTAACAATTTCTTAAATCATAACATAGTTAGATCTCTAAAGAAAGCTTTTCTTAGCAGAAGAGAGGAGGATATCAGGGGCAGAATTAAGTAATTTTTAAGAGCTTACTAAGAGAATAGGATCAAATGCATTCCTTGTCTGTGCTTTAATTGTTATAGATAGGAGGAAGTAGTTATGACGAGAAAAAGAAGAAAGAGACGAAGAGGGATGAAGAGGCTGGGGAATCTGGCCGCAGTTTTTCTGCTGTTGGTTCTTTTGCTTCTGCTTCTGCCGGCCAGCAGGCAGATGGAAGGGCTTGTGTCAGGGAAAACCGGATTAGACAGCGCCGCACCAGGGGAAGTATTACAGATAGATGTAAAAAGTCCGAATGCAGTCTTACTCAGAAGAGAGGACGGCCGGATATTGTTTCAAAAAGGCGGCGGGGAGAAGATCTATCCGGCTTCTCTTACCAAAATCATGACAGTGCTTACAGCAATAGAACAGCTCCCGGATTTGGACGAGGAGATTCTCCTCCCGGCAGAGCTTTTCGACCCGCTGTACGCCCAGGGGGCGTCTATGGCGGGCTTCCAGCCGGGGGAACAGGTGAAAGCCAGAGATCTTCTCTACGGAGCCATGCTTCCAAGCGGCGCGGAGTGCTGTGTGGGGGTGGCCGAAAAAATAGCCGGATCCGAGGAGGAATTTGCCGCATTGATGAATAAAAAAGCAGAAAAATTAGGGATGAAGCATACACACTTTACCAATACCACCGGGCTTCCGGATGAGAACCATTATTCTACGGCAGAGGATATTGCCTGTCTTCTGGACAATGCCCTAAAAAACAATACGTTCCGGGAGATTTTTACCTCCTCCAGATACTCCACGGGAGGAACCAATCTGCATCCGGAGGGCATCACTTTTTACAGTACGCTCTCTCAGAGTCTGGAGGACCCGACATTTCCGGGGGGAGTAATCGAAGGCGGCAAGACCGGGTATACCCAGGAGGCAGGGCTTTGCCTGGCCAGTCTGGCAGAGAAGGACGGAAGGGAATATATCTTTGTATCTGCGAAAGGGGAGGGGAACCATCAGACAGAACCGGTGCATGTGGAGGATGCACTGTACGCATATAAAGCGATCCCGGCTTCCGGTGAAGGAACAGATTAATCCCTTCATTTCTGCAGAAAATCCTGGAAATGATACAATTTTGATACATCTTTGAGGTATAATGGATACAAATGATACAGGGGAGAAAAAGATGATCAAAATACTGATTGTGGAAGACGAAGAACCAATTTCGAATCTTATACGGATAAATCTTAGAAAGGCGGGGTACCTGTGTGACTGCGCCTTTGACGGTCTGGAGGCGGCGGACCGAATGGCGGAAGGGGGATATGATCTGATCCTTTTAGATATCATGCTGCCTAAGATTGATGGGTACGAATTGCTGGAATATGCCAAGACACTGGACCTTCCTGTGATTTTTATTACAGCTATGGGAACCCTGAACCATAAGGTGAAGGGGCTCCGCCAGGGAGCGGACGATTATATCACAAAGCCTTTTGAGATCGTAGAGCTTCTGGCCCGTGTGGAGAGCACTCTCCGAAGGTATCACAAGGCCCAGAAGATAATACGGATCCTGGATGTGGAGATTGATGTGCCTTCCCGGATCGTAAGACAGAACAAGGAGCAGGTGCTTCTCACTCTGAAAGAGTTTGAACTGCTGCTGCTCTTTGTGAGAAACAAAAATGTAGCGCTTTACCGGGAGACCATCTATGAAAATGTATGGGAGAGCAGTTATCTGGGAGACAGCAGAACGGTGGATCTCCACGTACAGCGGCTGCGGAAAAAACTGGGTTGGGAAAAGCATATAGTGTCTGTGTATAAAGTGGGATACCGATTGGAGGCATAGATGAAATTCCGTTGGAAGATCTTTTTCATTTTCATATCCTTCATTACTCTGATTTTCAGTATCTTCGGGGCGTGGATGGTAAATGCTACCTTTCAGACCTCTCTGGAGAGGGAAATTGACCGGGGAAAGTCTGAGAACCAGATGTTTCAGTTCGCTTTTGAGATGGCCCTGGATTCTCTTGGAGAAGAATATGTTGTGATGCAGGACAGCGTATTCCAGGATATCTCCAACTCTATGAGGGACGGGAGTGCGGGGGGAGAGAGTTTTATCCGGGTGTATGACAGAGAGGCAAAGCTGCTGTTTGACAATACAGGCATGGAAACAGATATGGACTTTATCTCCAGTCTGGACGGGGCGGCAGGGGGCTATCAAATCTACCATGATCCAGGGGAGAGAAACGACGGGTATTATCTGGCAGTCATATGCAGGGCCGGAGAAAAGGAAAGTCCTTTTTATCTGGAAAATATTATGGATATTTCATATATTTACAGGGAAAGAGAAGCTCTGTTTGCCAGATACCGCATAGCCATTCTGGTTCTTTTGGTTCTCACCGGGTGTGTAACCCTGATTCTCTCTCAGCTGCTCACCAGATCCGTGGTATCCCTGTCCCGAATCACCAGGCGGTTTGCCAAGGGGGACTATCAGATCCGGGCCAGGCATTACGGAGGGGATGAGATTGGAGAGCTGACTAAGGACTTTAACAGTATGGCGGACAAGCTGTCCAGAAAAATTGAGGAGCTTCAGGAGGCAGCCAGAAAACAGGAGGACTTTACGGCTTCTTTTGCCCATGAGCTGAAGACTCCGCTCACTTCCATTATCGGCTATGCCGATATGCTCCGTATGATGGATCTGAACCGGGAGGAGATCATGGAGGCATCCAACTACATTTATTCCCAGGGAAAGCGCCTGGAGAGCCTGTCTTTAAAACTGCTGGAGCTTATCGTGACCGATAACCAGGATCAGGAGCTTCGATTACTCTCTGTAAAGCCTCTTTTGGAGGAGGCTGGACGGGTAGTGGCGGCATCCCTGGCGGAAAAAAAGATTCATCTGGAGGAGGACATAGAGGAGGGGGAGGTCAAAGGGGACAGAGATCTTCTCATGTCCCTGTTCATAAATCTGATGGATAATTCCAGAAAAGCGCTGAAAGCAGGAGGCATAATATCCCTCTGGGGCAGGAGCCGGGGAGAGGGTTACGAAGTCTGCGTCCGGGATAATGGCTGCGGTATTCCTAAGGAGGAGCTCAGCCGGATTACAGAGGCCTTCTATATGGTAGACAAATCCCGTTCCAGAAAACAGGGGGGAGCAGGGCTGGGGCTGACTCTTTGCAGCAGAATTGTATATCTGCACGGAGCCAGATGGGAGATTCAGAGTGATCAGGGCAAGGGGACATCTATCTCTATCTTCTTTCCCGGAAAGGAGGAACTCAATGCATAGAGGGCGATGGAAATATGTCTTCAGCTTTCTGCTGGTCTGTATGCTGGTGATCACAGCTATCTTTCTTCCCCAGGCGTACTCAAGGCTGTGGGACGGCAAATATCAGGAACATGTCACCCTGTTTTCCAGAGAACAAAGTCTCATCTCCCATGAATATGATACCTCCATAGAGCAGAAAATAAAGATACTGACCCGGGAGGAGAGCGGCGGTGAACCCCTCCGGCCGGTCCGCCAGACAAGAGAAAATGCGGTCAGCCAGGAAAAGCTTGTGGAAAAGCTGACCGAAGAGCTGAAACAGATGTCAGCAAACAGTATGACAGACAGGATGCTATCCTACGATCTGCAAGACTGCTTTCAGTCGGCACAGCTTTATAGCGTAAAGGATAGCTCTGACACAGAAAATTCAGGAGACAGTGTATTATTCTGGCAGCTGAAGTTCGAGAACAGCGACGGCTTTTACGGGGAAGTATGCCTCGATGCATATACCTATACCATATACTGCATAAATGTTCTCCAGAGGATTTCTTATTCCAGGGAGATGCTGGAGAATTACCGAATATCTGCAACGGATGCGTCCAGGTCGGAGTCTATGGTGGATTATGAGGAAATCTTTGAAAGTATTCAGGCATATGCCACCGACTACCTAAAGGTAGAGGAGGGATCCTGGAATGCTGTGGGGATGGAAACAGAGGTTTGGATGCATGCGGTTCTGGGGCAAACGAAATTTGACATCAAAAGCAGGCAGACCTTTGATGACAGGGGATTTTATGCCCAGCTTGGGCTCGGCAGTATGCTGGACTGGACAGACAGCAATACCACAGAAGAAAAATGATACAACTATGATACAAAAAATAAACGTTTTCGATGCAAGAGAGGCTTATCCTTTAAGTCAGAGAAGAGACATAAGAGGAGGAATGCTGCATGAGAAGAAAATTATACTACCATTTTTCGATAGTTATCATAGCAGGCCTCTGCGTTCTTGGATGCTCTCCAAAAAAAAGCCGGGATGTGTCAACCTCTCAGGCCGAAGGAGAGACCATACAGGAAGCGGAGGCGGAAGCTGAAGGGGCTTCCAAATCAGTAAATAAGGAGGACCCGCTGCTGCTTCTTGTGAACAAGGATACACCGCTGCCCAAGGATTACGATCCTGAGCTGAAAGTGCTCAACAGCGGCAATAAAAGCGTTGCCGAAGTGATTTATAACGATCTGCGGGATATGCTGACGGCGGGGAATGCCCAGGGACTGAGCTTCTGCATTGCATCGGGTTACAGAAGTTCGGAGAGGCAGCAGGAGATTCTGGATCAGGATATCCGGAAATTAACAGCAAAAGGTATGGATTATGATACTGCTTATCAAAATGTAACAAGAACGGTAATGCCTGCAGGGTACAGCGAACATGAAACCGGTCTGGCAGTGGATATTACGGCTCTCTCCAATCAAATGCTGGACGAGACGCAGGTGGATACGCCGGAAAACCGGTGGCTGAGGGAAAACTGCAGCAAATACGGCTTTATTCTCCGGTATCCAGAGGGCAAGGAGGAGATAACCAAGATTGACTATGAGCCCTGGCATTTCCGTTATGTGGGAAAGGAGGCAGCCAGAGAGATTACGGAGAGGCAGATAACCTTGGAGGAATATCTGAAATAGAAAAAAGGGGAGGTTTCATTCAATGAAGATAAGACAAAGACTTAGAATTATGGAAAGCAATAATCAAAAGGACCTGAAGATTAAACTGTTTTTTCTGGCAGATCAGATGGGCCTGTCCGGCTGGATTCAACATGAAGCGGAGGGAATCGTAGCTGCGGAGATTCAGGGGGAAGAAGAGTGCCTGAATCTGTATCTGGAGCAGAGTATGGCGCTTTACCATATATCAAAGGACCGACTTATCTGTGGACCGGCAAAAAAAGGGGAGGCAGCCCGGGAGGGACTGAAAATCGGATAGAGATCACAAAGGGGTTTGGACTGTCTGCCATTGCAGCTGTCCAAACCCTCTTTTAAGTAAGAGAGGCTTTATTTATGAATCAGAGTTCCCGTCTCCCCTGCAATTCCGTCTTTTGCTTTCTCCAGCAGAGTAATCAGAGCCGTGCGCCCTTCCTTGGAGGATGCAAAATCAATGGCAGCCTGTACCTTAGGCAGCATAGAACCAGGGGCGAACTGCCCCTCCTCCGCGTACTGAAGGGCCTGTTCTACCTTCAGATCCGATAACCATTCCTGGTTCTCTTTCCCAAAGTTAATGGCAACTTTTTCTACTGCAGTCAGAATGATCAGATAGTCGGCATCCAGTTCCTTGGCAAGCAGACAGCTGGCAAAGTCTTTGTCTATAACCGCACTGGCGCCTTTGAGATGGTTGCCCTGAAGGGTCACAGGGATCCCGCCGCCGCCGCAGGCGATAACCACTTCACCGGATTCCACCAGGGAGCGTATGGCCTTGATCTCCACAATTTCTTTTGGCTTGGGAGACGCCACAAAACGGCGGTAGCCCCTTCCGGCATCTTCCCGCATAATATGGCCGTATTTGGAGGCAACGGTATCGGCCTCCTCCTTTGTGAGAAATTTTCCGATAGGTTTGGAAGGGTTCAAAAAGGCAGGATCCTCCGCGTCAACCCGGACCTGCGTTACCATGGTGGACACAGGAATGTCCTTGATGCTGCGATTCAAAAGCTCTTCTCTCAGTGCGTTCTGCAGATCATAGCCAATGTAGGCCTGACTCATGGCCACACACACGGAGAGAGGGGTGTTGGGCTGTGCAGGGTCTTCCCTGGAAAGGGCTGCCATGGCATTGTTAATCATTCCTACCTGCGGCCCGTTCCCGTGGGCCACGATAACCTGATGTCCTTCTTCGATGAGGTCGACAATGGCCTTTGCCGTGATCTTAACGGCAGCCATCTGTTCCGGCAGGGTATTTCCCAGGGCATTGCCGCCCAATGCGATAACGATTCTTTTTTTGTTCATTGTAAATTCCCCCTAAAAATAGATTGAGCCCGGGACAACTATGCGCGCCGCACAACCGCCCGGGCAGTTTTTACTTATTTAAAGACTCTCGGTGTGCCTTTTTCTTCCAGTTTTTTCAATACATCTGCCGGATCTGCGAATTTACTCAGCATAATCATAGCGGCGATAACATATGGCTTAAAGCTTGCTTCTTTGTAAAGAGGTGTCCTGTAGCGGTCAAATACGGTTGCGTCAACTTCGCCGGTCTCGCAGCTTACGCCGGTGATATCGGCAGGCAGGCAGTGGAGATAAAGCGCTTTTCCGTCCTTTGTGGTCTTCATCAGCTCTTCGGTGCAAGCCCAGTCTTTGTGCTGTGCGTTTTGTGCCAGGAGTTCTTTTTCCAGCTTATCAATGCCGTCAAAGTCCCCTTCACCGTAAAGATTGGTGCGTTTTTCCATGGCTGCAAAAGGCGCCCAGCTCTTGGGATATACAATATCAGCGTCTTTGAAGGCTTCTTCCATGCTGTTGGTTCTCTTGAAGGAACCGCCGGATTTCTCGGCATTTTTTCTGGCAACTTCTTCTACTTCTGGCATTACCTCATACCCTTCCGGATGAGCCAGGACAACTTCCATACCCATACGGGTCATCAGACCGATGACACCCTGGGGAACAGAGAGCGGTTTTCCGTAAGAAGGAGAGTACGCCCATGTCATCGCAAGCTTCTTTCCTTTTAAATTCTCAATGCCGCCGAATTCATGGATAATGTGGAGCATATCCGCCATACACTGGGTGGGATGGTCAATGTCGCACTGTAAGTTTACTAAGGTAGGACGCTGTTCTAAGATACCGTCTCTGTGACCTTCTTCTACTGAATCAGCTACCTCATGCATGTAGGCATTTCCCTTGCCGATATACATATCGTCACGGATACCGATAACATCTGCCATGAAGGAGATCATGTTAGCGGTCTCACGTACGGTTTCTCCGTGTGCCACCTGAGATTTGCCCTCGTCCAGATCCTGTACCTCCAGTCCTAATAAGTTACAGGCTGAGGCAAAAGAAAAACGGGTGCGTGTGGAGTTGTCACGGAATAAAGAGATTCCAAGGCCGCTCTCAAAGACCTTTGTAGAGATGTTATTTTCTCTCATAAAGCGGAGTGCGTCAGCTACTGTCCAGACAGCCTCAAGTTCTTCATCGGTCTTTTCCCAGGTGAGGAAGAAGTCATTGTTGTACATTTCCTTGAAATTTAATTTATTTAATTTATCGATATAATCCTGTAAAGTTTTCATAATGGGCGTAATCCTTTCTTTTATATAAATAGTTGGTAGTTAGAGACTCATTCCCTGTTATGCCAAATAGGGCAGAAAAAGGAGGGCAGGACAGGAAATGAGTATAGTTGCCGAACGTAACGGATAGGTCTGTTATTTGCAGTAGCAGGCAGGAAGAGCAGCATATACAGCAGCGCAGCATACCAGGTCAGCTTTCCAGGTCTTTTCATTGGGAGCGTGTGCCTGGGCTTCTGCTCCGGGTCCGAATCCGATGCAGGGGATCCCGTTTCTTCCCATGATGGACACACCGTTGGTAGAGAAGGTCCATTTGTCTGTTAGAGGACGGACTTTTCTCATGTCAGCTGTCTCGGCAGTACCGATGCGGCTGTCACCGTACAGGCCTTTGTAAGCTTCTTCCAGGGCTTTGGTTACCTCATGATCCTCCGGGATTACCCAAGTTGGGAAGTAGCACTCGATAGGGTATACCAGTCCGGTATAGGAAGGCCGCTCGTAATTGTACATAGATACCTTTACATCATCCCCGTATTTCTGAACACTTGGGAGTGCGCGGATTTCATCCAGGCAGCTTTCCCAGGTTTCTCCGGCTGTCATACGGCGGTCCAGGGAAACGGAACAGCTGTCGGCTACCGCACAGCGGCTTGGGGAGGTAAAGAATATCTCTGAGGTAGTAATGGTACCCCGGCCAAGGAAACGGGCCTCTTTCCAATCTTTGTTGTATGCTTCGTCCAGCATCTTAACCAGACCTTTCACCTCTGTGCCTTCCTCTGCGTCATTTTCATTAAGCGCACGCACGTCCTGCAGGATGTCAGCCATTTTGTAGATGGCGTTGTCGCCCCGCTCCGGAGCAGAACCGTGGCAGGAAACGCCCTGCACATCCACGCGGATCTCCATACGTCCCCGCTGTCCCCGGTAGATACCGCCGTCTGTAGGCTCTGTGGATACAACGAATTCGGGACGTACCTTACCTTCATTGATGATATACTGCCAGCAGAGTCCGTCACAGTCTTCTTCCTGAACCGTGCCTGTAACCACTACCCTGTATTTATCATTTAACATGCCCAGATCTTTCATGATTTTAGCACCGTATACCGCAGAGACAATACCGCCTAACTGGTCTGAGGTGCCCCGGCCTCCGATTTCGGTATCGGATTCAAAGCCTTCGTAGGGGTCAAACTCCCAGTTGTCTCTGTTGCCCACACCAACAGTATCAATATGAGCGTCATAACCGATTAAAGTTTTTCCGGTTCCCATATAGCCTAATACATTGCCCATAGGGTCAATGTCAACCTTGTCGAATCCAACCGCTCTCATTTCCTCTGCAATTCGGTCGATGTGTCCCTTTTCATCGGCACTTTCTCCGGGGATGCGCACCAAATCGCGCAAAAACTTTGTCATCTGCCCTTCGTAACCCTGTGCGGCTTCTTTGATTTTGTTATAGTCCATGGTAATATCCTCCTAATCCTTATATATGTTTGCTTGTTTCCTGGTTTGCGTGATCACTGTCTATTCGTACTGCTTGCCGCCCCACACAATTTCTTTGTAGCGGTCCGGGTCAGTATCCCCCTCTGTGGAGAACATGAGAACCCTGGAGTTCTCATCCAGTGCAAGGAATTCTCTCAGCTCTTTGTATTCATCCATCTGCATGACAGAAGCGATGACTCCCATTCCCACAGCGCCGGATTCCCCGGAGACTACCTGGGGATCTCCTTTGAAGGGGGCAGCCAGCATACGCATACCTTTGGCTGATACCCAGTCAGGGCAGGAGAGGAAAGCTGTCACGTGGTTCTTCAGAATATCCCAGGAGATGGTATTGGGTTCCCCGCAGGCAAGACCGGCCATAATGGTCTGCATATCCCCATCCACAAATCGAACGCTGCCGTCTTTGGCAACAGCTCCCTTGTAGAGGCAGTCAGCTACGGAAGCCTCCATAACAATAACCTTGGGGGGATTCTCCGGGTATCTGTTGGCAAAATAGCCCTGCACAGCCCCTGCCAGGGAGCCCACGCCGGCCTGTATGAATACGTGAGTGGGGCGTTCACAGCCATATTCATGAAGCTGTTCGTCTGCCTCCATAGCCATAGTCCCGTAACCCTGCATAATCCATGAGGGGATTTCTTCGTAGCCGTCCCAGGCGGTATCCTGAACCATAACGCCGTTAGGGGTTTTTTCGGCCAGGGCATTGGCCATGCGGACACATTCGTCGTAGTTAACTTCTTCTATGGTAGCCTGGGCATTCTCTTTCCGAATGTTTTCCAGACGGGTCCTGGTGGAACCTTTTGGCATCAGTACAACGGATTTCTGTCCTAATTTGTTGGCTGCCCATGCAACCCCCCGGCCGTGATTGCCGTCTGTGGCAGTGAAAAAGGTTGCCTGGCCGAACTCTTTTCTCAGTTCCTCTGAAGTGAGAACATTGTAAGGAAGTGCGGAGACATCTCTTCCTGTCTGTTTTGCTATGTAACGGGCCATGGCGAAGGAGCCGCCCAGTACTTTGAAGGCATTCAGCCCGAAGCGGTAGGACTCATCCTTTACGTACAGCTCTTTGATTCCCAGATAGTCTGCCATGTGCTGCAGGCGGGCAAGGGGTGTCTGGGAATACTGGGGAAAGCTCTCGTGAAAGGTTCTTGCCTTCACTACGTTTTCCAGAGACATGACAGACAGCTGTGTGTCATCTGTCTTCGGCATCTCATTGGGTGTCCATTTCATTTGTTCCATTGTAAAAATCCCTCCTAAAATATTTTTGCTGCATCGGTTATGCTACTTGTTTACATCGGTATAACTATATAAAGTATATTTGGAAATACCAAAATAATTAGCAACCTTATCCCCGGATTTGGTAATCAAAAATGCACCGGAGTCATTCAGAAACTGAATGGCCTTTACTTTGTCTTCCTTTGTCATAAGAGCCACCGGTTTGCCCACAAGGGCCACGGATTCTTCGATGAGCTGATCCAGCAGATCGTTGACATTTCTGGTGATCTCTGTGGTTTTTGCCTCCGTATCCTTTCCCTGAGTGTCTGTAAAGGAGTGGATGGCGGTTTCCACCATCATAAGCTTTGTAATATCATAGTTAATAGAGAAAATGTAGTGGATGACTTCATGTTCATCCCGGATATAGAAGGTGGAGGATTTTAAAATCCTGCCGTCGGATGTCTTCGTGAGATAGCCGGCACGGTCTTCCAGTGAGTCGGGATCCTGTTTGAGCGCTTTTAGTACTACGTTGGATGGGCCGTCGCCCAGCTTGCGGTTTGTGATATGTCCGTTTTCCAGGTATACAATTGAGTGCTCCAGATCCTGGGTTTTTAAGTCGTGAATTACAATTTCACAGTCTGAGCCGAACTGCTGGGCCAGCCCATGTGCAATTTGTTTCAGTAAGGTCAGTCGCCCCATAATAAACTCCTTTCTCTGTGCTGCCAGACGTTGTTTATAAGTCCATCATAACACACTTTTTTCAAATTACAAGAGTTTTTTACAAAAAAATTTAGGCAATCTAAAACTTTTTTGATTTTCTTTCCCGGAAGTATTGCTATTTAAATAATCAGGTGGTATATTTAAGGCATCATAAGTAAGAAATAAAACCAAAGAAGAGGGTATTTACATGCGGGAGAGAGTCTTAAAACTAGTGATAACTTTTCATACAACAGCACATGCTATGGCTATGGAGCAAAGATGCAGGGAGCGGAATCTTCCGGGAAGGCTGATACCTGTGCCCAGGGCTATCTCGGCAGGCTGCGGAATCTCCTGGTGTGCAGACATCAGTGACAGACAGGCGTTGGAGGAATTTCTGAAGGACAGCCAGATTGAGGCAGAAGGGGTTTACGAAACATTAGTATAGGCAGTAAGGTATTGGGAGGTTAAAGAATGTTTACATTTAAAGTGAATGGAAAGGAATGTCAGAGCAGCCGGGACGGGAGGCTGATTGACTATCTGAGAGACGAACTGAGACTGACAGCAGTGAAAGAGGGGTGCAGCGAGGGAACCTGCGGAACCTGTACCGTAATTGTAGACGGAAAAAAAGGGAAGGCTTGTATCCTGAAGCTGTCAAAGCTTGAGGGAAAAAGCATTACTACCGTGGAGGGAATCCCGGAGGAAGAGATGAAGGTATATGTCCACTGCTTTGCGGAAGCGGGGGCGGTTCAGTGCGGCTTTTGTATTCCGGGTATGATCATCTCCGCTAAGGTCCTTTTGGATGCCAATCTGAATCCTACCCGGGAAGAGGTAAAAAAGGCCATACACGGGAACATCTGCCGGTGCACCGGCTACCAGAAGATTGAGGATGCTATCCTCATGGCAGCAGAATATTTCAGAGAAAAACGTATAATTCCGGAGGATCCGGAGCATCTGGGTCTTACCCAGCGGTTTAAACGGGTGGATGTGGAGGAAAAGGTCAGGGGGACCGGGGAATTTGTTGACGATATTATACTTCCGGATATGGCCTATGCAAAAGCGCTTCGGAGTCCTTATCCCAGAGCCCGTATTCACAAGATTGATATCACCCGGGCGCTGGCTCACGAGGACTGCGTGGCTGTGTATACCGCCAAAGATGTTCCAAATAATGTCTGCGGACATATTGTTCAGGACTGGGATGTTCTGATTCCAGAGGGAGGAATTACCAGGTATATCGGAGATGCCATTGCGCTGGCGGTTGTGAATCATAAGGAAAATCTGGAGGAAGTGCTTTCTCTGATCCAGGTGGATGCAGAAGAGCTTGTTCCGGTAACGAATCCCATAGATGCCTTAAAAGAGGGCGCCCCAAAGGTACATGAGGGCGGCAACCTTCTGACAAAGAAGGTGTGTAAAAGAGGGGATGCAGAGGGCGCCATTGCCGGCTCAAAATATGTGGTAACCCGTCATTACAGCGTACCCTTTACAGATCATGCTTTTATGGAACCGGAATGCGCCATTGCATTTCCCGAGGGGGAGGACGGCGTACATCTTTACACAGCCGGACAGTCTGTGTATGATGAACAGCATGAGATTTCAAGTATTTTGAAGCTCCCTGCGGAAAAGGTGATTGTGGAGAGCAAGCTGGTGGGCGGAGGCTTCGGGGGAAAAGAAGATATGAGTGTCCAGCACCATGCGGCTCTAGCGGCGTGGCTTGCCAAACGTCCGGTAAAGGTGAAGTTTTCCAGAAAGGAAAGCCTTTTGGTGCATGTAAAACGCCATGCGATGGAGATGGATTTTACCACTGCCTGTGATGAGAATGGATATCTCACAGGGATGAAGGCAGTGCTTTATTCTGACACCGGCGCATATGCTTCCTTAGGCGGACCGGTACTGGAACGGGCGTGCACACACGCGGCTGGGCCTTATAATTACCAGAATGTGGATATTGTGGGATACGGGGTTTATACCAACAATATTCCGGCGGGGGCATACCGGGGATTCGGGGTGACCCAGAGCTGCTTTGCCACCGAATGCAATCTGAATCTGCTGGCAGAGATGGCAGGCATTACTCCCTGGGAAATCCGCTACAGGAATGCCATACGGCCCGGGCAGACGCTCCCAAACGGGCAGATTGCCACACAAGACTGTGCCCTGGCCCAGACTCTGGAGGCAGTAAAAGAGGTGTATGATTCCCATCCGTATGCGGGGATAGCTTCCTGTATGAAGAACAGCGGGGTAGGTGTAGGAATCCCTGATATTGGAAGATGCCGGCTTACTGTGGAAAACGGCAAAGTTCATGTACTTACCAGCGCCGCCTGTATGGGACAGGGAGTGGGGACTGTGACCATCCACATTGTCTGTGAGATTACCGGACTTTCCCCTGCACTTCTGGTGCACGAGAGGCCCAACACAGAGAGAACGCCAGATTCCGGAACTAGTACCGCATCCCGCCAGACATTGTTTACAGGGGAAGCCACAAGAAGGGCATCCACACTTCTGAGAGAGGCACTGGAAGAGAAAGGCTCACTGGAAGCACTGGAGGGGACCAGCTATTATGGGGAATACCTGGGAGAGACAGACCCCATGGGATCTTCCAAGCCCAATCCGGTCAGCCATATTGCCTATGGCTATGCCACCCAGGTAGTGATCCTGGATGAGGCCGGAAAGGTAACGGAGGTAGTTGCCGCCCATGATGTGGGAACGGTAGTAAATGTGCAGTCCTGCGAGGGACAGGTGGAGGGAGGCGTTGTGATGGGACTGGGATATGCCCTTACGGAAGACTTCCCTATGGTAGAAGGAAGGCCCACACTGAACTATGGAAAACTGGGACTTTTAAGAGCCAGCCAGACACCGCCGGTTCAGGCGATCCTGATTACTTCAGATGAAGTGCTAAAGGAAGCCTGCGGAGCTAAGGGAGTAGGGGAGATCTCTTCCGTTCCCACAGCTCCCGCCTGTGCCCATGCCTATTACCGTTATGACGGAATCGAGCGAACAAGGCTTCCACTGGAGAATACATTCTACAGGAAAGCAAAATAATAACAGAGAGCCATTCACCGGGGTTCGGATGTATGGAGGAAGATGGAAATGGAGGAATGAGGATGAAGCAATTACTAAAACACGGCACGGTAGTGTCAGGGGTAGGCTGCTGCAAGAAGGACATTTTAATTGAAAACGGAATTATCAGGGAAGTATCTCCGGAGATATGCGACGGGGAAGCCCAGGTAGTTGATGCCAAGGGAAAGCTCATCTTCCCGGGGTTTATTGATGCTCATACTCACATGGATCTGCCGGTGGCAGGAACGGTTACCGCAGACGATTTTTACTCCGGAACCCGGGCGGCTGTTGCGGGGGGGACCACCTGCATTGTAGACTTTGCCACACAGTACAAGGGGGAGACGCTGGAAGAGGCATTGGAAAACTGGAACAAAAAGGCGGAGGGAAGGTGCTCCTGCGACTATGGATTCCATATGGCGATCTCTGATTTGGAAGGGGCCGGGGAAACCCAGGTACAGGCCATGATTGACGCCGGGGTGAGCACATTTAAGCTTTACATGACGTACCCGGATATGCTTTTGAGAGATGGGGAGCTCTACCGTATCTTAAAACAGCTGAAAAAACAGGGCGGGATCGCCGGGGTTCACTGTGAGAATGCCGAGGTGATCGATGCTCTGACTGCAGAGGCAAAAGCGGCCGGGCATCTGGGACCGGATACCCACCCCAGGGTGCGGCCTGCAGGCCTGGAGGCGGAGGCGGTAAACCGTCTGCTTGCCATCGCCAAGGAGGCAGATGCACCGGTGATTGTGGTTCACCTGACCTGCTGGGAGGCATTTGCCAAGATTCAGAGAGCCCGGGCTAGAGGGCAGATCGTATTTGCAGAAACCTGCCCTCAGTACCTGCTTCTGGATGAGAGCTGCTATAAAAAGAATGGATTTGAGGCTGCCAAATATGTGTGTTCTCCGCCGCTGAGGAAAAAGGTAGATCAGGAATGCCTGTGGGAGGCTTTAAAAACAGGGGATATCCAGACCGTTTCCACAGATCACTGCAGTTTCACTCTGGCGCAGAAGGAGATGGGAAAAGAAGATTTCACCAAGATCCCCAACGGTATGCCTGGCGTAGAAACCAGAGGAGTACTGCTCTATACCTACGGGGTAGAGGAAGGAAGAATGACCCTGGAGGAAATGTGCAGGGTGCTCTCGGAAAATCCTGCTAAGCTTTATGGGATGTATCCGAAAAAGGGCTGCCTGGAGCCGGGAAGCGATGCCGACCTTGTGATTCTGGATCCTCATAAGCCAGGGATCATCCAGGCAAAGACACAGGAATATAATATGGATTATGCACCCTTTGAGGGCTGGAATCTGAAAGGCACTATTGACAAAGTTTATCTGCGTGGTAATCTGGTAGTAGATCAGGGAAAGGTGGTCTCAGAAAAACAGGGACAGTATATTTCCCGGGGAAAGTATCAGACAGATTTCAACTAAAGGAGAACCACAGACATGGAAAAAACCATTGATGCCAGAGGACAGCAGTGTCCGAAACCAGTGATCATGACAAAAAAGGCAATGGAGGAAGCCGCTCCCGGTACAGTGTTGCTTGTACAGGCAGATAATGAGACTGCGGTGAGCAATCTGCAGAAGCTGGCCGTATCCCAGAATGCAGAATATGCATCTGTTCAAAAGGGAGAGAAACAGTATGAGGTCCGTATTACAGTCACTGGGGAGGGCAGAGAGGATTCAGCCCTTCAGCCAGCAGATGAAGACTGCTGCCTGCCGGAGGAAGATACGGTAGTAGTCATAAGTTCAGATAAAATGGGCGAGGGAGATGAGGCACTGGGAAGAACACTCATGAAGGGATTTATCTATGCCCTTACCCAGCTGCCGGTTCCTCCAAAAACTGTGCTTTTGTACAACGGCGGGGCTAAGCTTTCCTGTGAGGGATCGGATTCAGTGGAAGACCTCAGGGCTCTGGAGCAGGCCGGCACTGCTGTTTTGACCTGCGGTACCTGCCTGAACCATTACGGATTAGGAGAGAAGCTGGCTGCCGGTACGGTTACGAATATGTATGTGATTGCAGAGACACAGGCTGAGGCCGCCAAAATCATCAGACCATAAGGAGAGCGGAAGATGAAACCAATTATTGTCAGAGGGGGAGGGGATCTTGCGACCGGGACGATCCACCGTCTGTGCAGAAGCGGATATCCGGTCATTATCCTGGAGGCCGGGCAGCCGTCTGCCATCCGCAGGAGGGTTTCCTTCTGTGAAGCTGTCTATGAGGGAAGTATGACAGTCGAAGGCATTACCTGCCGTCTGGCAAAAGATTGGAGAGAGGCACAGAAAGCGGTGTCCCCTAGTTCCCCCGTACTTCTGGTAGATCCCCTGGGGGATATCCTGAGGGAATATCACCCGGACGTTTTAATCGATGCCATTTTGGCAAAAAGGAATATGGGCACCAGGCGGGATATGGGGAATCTTACCATTGCCCTGGGGCCGGGATTCACAGCGGGTGAGGATACCCATTACGTTATTGAGACTATGCGTGGGCATGATCTTGGCCGGATTATTTCCAGGGGAAGCGCCGTACCCAATACTGGGATTCCTGGAATCATCGGCGGTTATGGGAAGGAACGGGTGATTCATGCCGGAGGGGCGGGAAGGTTTTTCCCCCTGGCCGGGATCGGTGAATGGGTGGAAAAGGACCGGATTATAGGAAAGATACAGAAAAAGCCGGAAGATTCTGAGAACTGGATTCCCGTGAGAGCCAGTATCTCAGGAATTGTAAGAGGCATGATACGGGAAGGATATCCGGTAACAGAAGGTTTTAAAATTGCCGACATAGACCCAAGAGAGGATGCCGTACTTTACTGTGATACGATTTCCGACAAAGCAAGGTGTATTGCCGGAAGTGTGCTGGAGCTTGTATGCGCCTGGGAAGGGGGGCAGCAGGCCTGGCATGACCGGTTTGGCGAAGGAGAAAAAAGTGAATGGCTGGGAAGAACTGACGAGTGAAAAAGAGATTATTACAGTGATAGGTGCAGGTGGGAAATCTACCTGCATCCGTTATTTAGCGGAGAAATACGCAAGTATGGGAAAACGTGTGCTGGTAACTACAACAACCCACATGAGACGGCCTCTGACAGGCGCCTGCCTGAGAGGAACCGCAGAGGAGATCCTGCAGACACTGGAAGGGACAGGATATGCGGTTGCCGGCATCCCGTTGAAAGAGGGCAGTGTAGATAAAATAAAAGGGCTTCCCCCAGAGATACTGTCACGGGTAATAGCAAAGGCGGATGTTACCCTGATAGAAGGGGACGGCTCCCGGGGGCTGCCTGTGAAGGTGCCTGCCCCCCATGAGCCGGTGATTGTTCCCCAGACCACAAAAATACTTTTGCTTGCCGGACTTTCCTGTCTGGGAAGTGAACTGGGGGAGATATGCCACCGCAGGGAGCTGGCTGCCCGGATACTCAATTGCAGTCAGGAGCACAGAATCACACCGGAAGATCTGGCGGTGCTGCTCAGGGAAGGATATCTGCTCCCTCTGAGAGAGACAGGCAAAGATATCCCGGTTACCGTAATCCTGAATCAGGGAGATACCAGAGAACGCAGAGAAAAAGCGTCCAAGTGCAGGCAATTGATAAAAGATATGCCAGTGGTGATTACATCTCTTTCAAAGGGCAAAACTTATGATAGTATATTTTAATATACAGCAAGAGCTGTATATCCCCCCGCAGGGTATGCACGAAGAAGTGCCCTTCGGGCATAATATAAAGAATACCATGAGAGGAGTACTGTCATGAGGAAAAAACTGCTGAGTATAATTCTTCTGTTCCTCCTGGCTCTGTGGGGCTGCGGAGCACAGGACAGCAATTCCCGCGTTCCCGTTGCAGGGGAGGAAATAGTCCCTTCTAATTACGCAAAAGAAAAAAACTGGATGCTGTTGGAAGAGAAGGGGCAGAAACCTGTGGATGTCTTTTATCTTTATCCCACCAGCTGGGCAAGAAAAGATAAAAAGGATTATCCTGTCAGCACAATACAGGATAAAAATATGAGAAAGCGGGCAAGAAGTGTGGCGGCGTCCCAGGCAAGAGTTTTCGATATGGCCGGAAATCTGTATGCTCCCTATTACCGCCAGGTTGAGGCTGCATTTATCCTGGACAGGGATCAGGAGGAGCAGACAGCGTACTATGGAGGTGTGCCAAAAACAGACGCGATCGCTGCTTTTGATTACTATATCAAACACTACAATCAGGGCAGGCCCTTTCTCCTGGTAGGCCATTCCCAGGGTGCAGTGATGGTCAAGGAGATACTGTTTGACTATATGGATAAAAATCCTGAGGTATATAAGCGTATGGTGGCTGCCTATGTAATTGGCTACTCTGTCACAGAACAGGAGCTTCAGGAGCATCCCTATCTGAAATTTGCCGAGGGGCCGGATGATACCGGGGTGATTATTTCCTACAACACAGAGGCTCCGGGGATGACAGAAAAGAATCCCACCGTTCTGCCCGGAGCCATCTGTATCAACCCCATCTCCTGGACCAGGGACGAAACCCCAGCCTCTGCTTCTGAGAATGCCGGTTCTCTCATCAAAGTAGAAGGGCGGGAACAAAAGCTGGAGGGATTTGCAGATGCCAGAATTGACAAAGAGCGGGGAACGGTGATCTGCTCTACCGTAGATCCGGCAGTTTATCACAGCTCGGACGTGGGACACTTTCCCCTGGGGATATTTCACAGGTTTGATTTCCGGTTTTATTATTACAACCTGAAAGAAAATGCCCAGGAGAGGGTGGAGAGGTTTTTGGAAGAGTGGGACGGTGAGGAAATCCCGCGGCGGTAGGCTGTCTGGTTCGGGCGGGAGGGAGGCCTGGTTATGCAAACACTGCCGTCTGCGATCCTCCGCCTGCCGGCGAGCTTCACATACACAAAATTATAATTTTTACGTGACTTTTCCCAAAATGTTATATATGATAGAGATACTAAGTTCATTTCCGGACAGAAGGTTCAGAGGTGGCGGCCGGTGGGAGGAACTGAGATGAAGATTCATATGATTCTGCTGATGGCTGGTTTCAGTAAGAGATTTGGTGAAAATAAATTGCTTTACAAGATAGACGGAAAACCGATGTACCGATATATTGCGGAGGTTCTCACGGCGGTGCTGAGGGACCAGGCGGAGACAGTTTCTCTGACCGCGGTGACCCAGCATGAGGCTGTGCGCAGCGGGCTAAAAGAGATGGGGATACCTGTGCTCTGGAATCCTCACAGTGAGCGGGGGATTTCTTCTTCCCTCCAGATTGGCCTGGATTCTTTGCGGGGAAGGCGGCCGGGTGAGGAGAAAGAGGCAGTCTATTATGCTTTTTTTGTGGGGGATCAGCCTTATCTTCAAAAGAAGAGTGTGGAGGATTTCTTTCAGGCATTTTCTTGTCAGGACAAGAGGATTGGGTGCATGTCCGCAGATGGGAGGCCGGGGAATCCCGTGATTTTTCATGAAATGTATACCGATGAGCTGATGAACCTCTCCGGTGATGTGGGAGGAAAACAGGTTATGAGAAAGTATCCCCGGGACATTTTCTATTACCCTATTGCCGATTTCCGGGAGCTGGAGGATGTGGATCATAAAGAGGAGTCTGGCTATGAGGAGATGGATTAAACTACCAGGAGATACAGAGATGAAGGAATACAGAAGGGAATATAAGAAAAAGGGGTTTACTTTAGTAGAAGTTATTGTTGTGCTTGTGATTATAGGAATCCTGATGGCAATTTTAATCCCTGCGCTCACCGGATACATAAGCAAGGCAAAGACAAGAAGCTGTGAGGTGCGCCGGAGCAGCATGCAGCGGTATTTTAAGGCTGCCTATGCGGGGGAGGATGCCCTGAGAGAATGCACAGATATTGTGGAACTGAAACAGGCAGCGGGGCAGGATATTCTGGGGTATATGGTGAAGAACGGGTACTGTGAGGAGGAAGACACAGAGTGTCCGGTGTACCACCAGAAATACGAGGTAGACTTCTTTGTAGAGGCAGACGGGAAGATGAACATAGACTTTATCTGTCCCTGCAATGAGACCTCCTTAGGCGGATATCTGGCGCTTGCCAAGAACTTTTACGATGGAAAATTGGCGGATGGAAGCAAATATGATGACAGGAAGTATCTGATCGAAGATATATACAAGAAGCGGGGATCTCTGCTGAAAGTATCCTCCCAGTTTACCAAAGGCACTGCCTATGAGGGCGGAAAAGAGATGTACTGGAGACCCTATTACCTGAACGACGGCACTATGGTCATGTATGCCACCGACGAGAATTCCGCCTCCCATGCCCAGTGGAGGGGGGCGCTGATGTATGTAAACGGTAAGGTATACGAGCTGCCCGAGGGAGTAAATGAAAAACCGTATGGCAAGTCTATCTCCTGGCTTAACACTGTTCAGTCTTATGAGGAAGCGGATAAGCTGTTAGAGGAGAAAGGGTATCGGTTAGTAAAGTAAATATGGATAAAGCAGTAACTGTGAAAGCGGGGTCCGGCATTGGGGACATAATTCTAACAATGCCGGACCCCGCTTTCGCAGTTACTTTTAGGGAACCTCTGCAAGATCTAATCCCTCTGCTTTGAGAAACGACACTATATCCTCTTGGACGCTTACATCTTCCAGTTTTGAGGTAATGCTGAAATAGAAGGTATCCCGGTAGGAGCAGGCACACATTTGGAGTTTATCTGTGCTTGAGATTACTCCGAAGCGCCTGATGTATGGCTCATAGGACTTAGGCATTCTGAGGGCACTCATATTAGAAAATACAGCAGATACGTTACCGCTTCCCAGACCAGTTCCCAGCCGGATAAAGAAGTTTTTTATTCCCAGGGGAATGTATTTTAACAGCAGATTCTTTTCAATTCTCACATAATGGTTCATGCGGAAGGCCACCTGCTCCAGGAGCAGTTCCTGGGAAAAGCGTTTTTTCACATGCAGCAGTATATCCTCAAAGGAATCTTTTTTATGGAATCTATACTCAATTTCCATCCAGCCGAAAAAGTTTGTCATGGATTTCGAAGGATAATAATTTCTCAGGTTAACCGGAATCATGACTACAACCGGTTTTTTCTTCTGAGCTTCTGTCATCTTTCGGGAGAGCGCCTGAAGCAGGACGGCGGTTAGATATACCGTGATAGAAACCTGGCAGGCCCGGCTGTGCTGCAGAAGCTGTTTGACGGAGACCGTATATTCCATAATTTTCATATCAGCCTGGGCTACCTTCCGCCCCTTCATCTGATAGGCACGGCTGCTTTTTCTGATTTGTACCGCGGTACGGACCGGAGAATAATAGCGGGAGAAGCTGTCCTCCTCCTGTTCTTCCAGTGTCCCTGCGCCCCCGGCATCCTCCCCGTCAATCCTGTGCAGGAGGCCAAGATAAGCTTTCACAAGATCTGCCAAGAAACAAAATGCCCCGGTGCCGTCTGTCAATGCGTGAAACACCTCCAGATGTATACTGTCCCGGTTGTAGGTAACCTTATAGAGCAGATTATCACGGCCGGGCGAAAAAATGGCACTGCAGGGTACGTCTTTCTCCTTTTTTATCACAGGGCGGATACTGCTTGGCTCAAAATAATACCAGAAGTATCCTTTTTGTAACCTGCATTGGAACAGAGGATACTTTAAAATTACTTGCTCTAATGCTCTTTGAAGAACCTGGGGCTGTACGGGCTCATTTAATTTGCAGTACACCCGGAACACCCTGCTGTCCTTCTTCCCGGCTGCTGCGGGAAAGGCAATTGCGGCATTGTCAAGTTTTCTTCGTATTCTCTTAGGGGGATACATTGGCTACGCCTCCTTTAAAAACTGATTGATAATCTCTAAGCTTTCCTGCACATACAGATATTTTATGCCAAGAGCAAAATATCCATGCAGGGCATGTTCGATTCTTTTTACCGTAACCTCATTTCCGGCTTCCTTTAGTCTTCGCCCGAACTCCTCCCCCTCGTCTCTGAGGGGATCGTATTGGGCGGTCAGAATCAGGGTGCGGGGAAGATCTTCCAGATGTTCCGAGAGAAGGGGAGCAAAATAGGGGCTGTTCCGATCCTCCGCTCTGCTCTGGTACAGATTCATATATTCCTCCATCTTAACCGCAGTGAGGAGATAATCCCGGCCATTTTCCCGTACGGAGGGAAAGGGGGAGGTCTCTGTATAGTCATTCCACAGGGCAGGGTAGATTAAAATCTGCTGTCTTGGGCGGAAGGCATTCCGGTCTCTGGCCAGAAGCGTAAGGGCGGCAGTCAGACTGCCGCCGGCGCTGTCTCCCATAAGTGTGATATTCTCCGGTCTCACCCCTTTTAGGTATTGGCCGGAAAATAAGACCTCGGCAACTGCGTACCCATCCATCAGGGCAGTGGGGAAGCGGTGTTCCGGAGCCTTCCGATACTCCACGGAGAGTACCAGCTGATTCGTGGACTGGGCCATCCGGGAACATATGCGGTCATAAGTTTCAACACTTTCTGTCACCCATCCTCCCCCGTGGAAAAATAAAAGAACCTTCCCGCTGTACTGAAAGATCAGCTCTTCTTCCAGCATTTTTTGGGTGGGGAAGTAAATTCGTACCGGAACTTCATGGGTTCCATTCATAATATGTACATCCAGCTTCCTGGCGAAAATCCGCATAGGGTCCAGCTTCTTAAGCTCGGCAAGCCGTCTCTCTGCCTGTACATCCAGAGAACCATAGGAAAGCGCCCTCAGTACTTTTTTCACTGCATAATTCATAAGTTTTTTCTCCATATCTTAGCTGGTGGGAAGACAGTCTCAGTCGATGTAAGGTATATCTCCCGGTATCTGATCTTCCTGAAGCAGTACCTGGAAGGCGGTGAGGGGCCGCGTATATCCGATAAAATCCAAAAAGGCCTCCTTTTCCAGAATCAGAAGAGGCTTTATATGTCTCTTGCGGATAAACTGCAAAAGCGCGTCCGCCGCGTCCTCATAGGCTGAGTTACTCTCAAAATCAGAATTCTGATGGTTCAGACAGAGGTAGGTGCCGGCCGGAAGAACCCTGGAGTACATGGGAGGGTCATGAGCCACAGAATTAATATCCAGAAAAATCTCTGTCCGAACCAGCTCCTGATAGGGGAACCCGCAGGAAAAAAGAGAGCCGGACTGATAGGTGGTGACTTGATTTTCCTTGGCAATCTCCTGGTACAGTCCCTGGAAACGGCTGACCGCCTCGCTGGAGGATGGAGGACAGGTGCAGGGAACACTCAGAATCTTCCTCTCTTCCATAGGCCGGAGGTAGAAACCCTCCAGATTCTGTATCTTTTCGATGGAAGAGATATGGGCCTGAAACATTCTCAGCTTCAGAACATCTCTCTGGAGAGAGACCAGTTTTTCCTCCATAGCTGTCTGCAGGGTTTCAAATGCCTCATTCCAGGCAGGAAGCTCTGAGTGTTCAAACAAAAATTTAATCTCTGCCACTGAGACATTGAGTCTGCGCAGATACTGTATCATCTCTACCTGAAACAGCTGTTCGGAGCTGTAGTACCGGTATCCGGTTTCAGGGTCTACATAGGCGGGCTTTAGCAGTCCTACCCGGTCATAGAAACGAAGGGCCTTGATGGTCACATGTTTGATTTTTGATATTTCTCCGATTTTATAATAATTTTTCATAAATTTTAACTTTCTATTGACTCTCCCCTTAGGGGATATTGTAACATAAAATTACTAAATATTAAAGATAAAAATGCATTTTTTTAGACAAGTAGCACAATTGCGCACAAAAAGTAGAAAGGGAGAATAAAATGGAAAAAATTGTATTGCAACTGCAAAGATGTAAAGGCTGTTACAACTGCATACGTGCGTGTCCAAAAGGCGCAATCACAAAATCGGGCGCCAGCAACAAAAAAGGATATGAAGTGATCCAGGTGGATCAGGAGAAATGCATCGCCTGTGCAACCTGCTATACCGTCTGTCCCGACTATGTATTTGAAGTATGTAAACCGGAAAAAGGAGCGTAAGGAGGAAGATGCAAACTATGGAAAAAGGGTTAATGAAGGGAAATGAAGCCCTGGCAGAGGCTATGGTCCGTGCGGGCTGCCGTTTTTTCAGCGGCTATCCCATTACACCTCAGAATGAGATTCTGGAATATTTAAGCTGGCGGATGAAGGAAGCGGGAGGCGCTTTTGTACAGTCAGAATCAGAACTGGCAGCGATTAATATGGTGCTGGGCGCAGCCTCCGCAGGTGCCAGGGCGATGACCTCATCCTCCGGCCCCGGATTTTCACTGCTTCAGGAGGGAATCTCCTATCTTATCGCAGGGGATATCCCGGCTGTCATCGTAGACGTTGCCCGGTTCGGAAGCGGAATCGGAGAGATCAGCCAGGGACAGTGTGACTATAAGCTGGTCACCAGAGGCAACGGCCACGGAGACTCTCATCTTCTGGTGCTGGCACCGGCATCGGTACAGGAGAGTGTGGACCTGATGATGGAAGCCTTTCCACTGGCAGAGAAATACAGGCATCCGGTGATTATTCTTTCTGATGCCGCCATCGGGCAGATGGTAGAACCTGTCAGCTTTCCGCCTATGGAAGAGGTTGACATCGACCGGGATGACTGGACAGTGAAAGGCTGTAAGGGAGAGGAAGAGTCGAAAAAAATAACCAATGTATTCTATTACATGGACGACTATAATTCATTTCTGCGGGACAAATACCAGAGAATGACGGAGAATGAACAGCGTTACGAGGCGATTTGTGTGGAGGATGCCCAGCTGGTGCTGGTGGCTTATGGAATCAGTGCCAGAGTCTGCAAGGAGGCGGTGAGAAAGGCCAGAAGCCAGGGAATTCCCCTGGGACTGATACGGCCCATCTCTATCTATCCCTATCCGAAAAAAGCATTTGCCGAGCTTACAGGGGAATGTAAAGCGCTGATGACCGTGGAGATGAGCATTACCGGACAGATGGCCGAGGATGTGAAGCTGGCTGTGGAATGCAAATATCCGGTATACACATACGGAACCGGAATCAAGGTTCCAAAGAGTGCGGATGTAGTGAAATATGCCGTGGAAATATTAGAAGGCAAGATGGATAAGGAGGTATTTTAGATGGTTATTAAGGCACCGGAACGGATTACATATACAGACGGCCATTCCTTCTGTCCTGGCTGCGGCCATGGGATTGCCATTCGTCTCATCGGCGAAGCTCTTCAGGAGCTTGCCCTGGAAGAACAGGCCATTATCTCTCTGGATGTGGCCTGCGGGGGGATGCCCATTGATGTGTGGCGCTACGATACCATAGAGGCTGCCCACGGAAGGCCGGTGGCAACCGCAGTGGGAGTGAAGATGGCAAGACCCTCCCAGCCAGTGATTGCCTATCTGGGGGACGGGGCGGCATACTCTATCGGTATCGCGGAGACCCTACACTCAGCCAGAAGAAATGACAACATAACAGTTATTGTGCTGAACAACTGTGTCTTCGGCATGACCGGGGGCCAGATGTCTCCCACTTCTCTGCAGGGGCAGGTTACCAGCTCCTCCATCCATGGGAAAAGCATGGAAGAGGGAGGGGCCACTATGGATGTAGTCAGGATGCTGAAGGATATGGATATTTCGTATCTGGCAAGAGCAGCCCTATGCGATGCGGGGAATATTAAGAAGGCCAGGAAATATATTATAAAAGCATTGGAAAAGCAGATGAACGGGGAAGGGTATAGTTTTATCGAGCTTCTCTCTCCCTGTCCCACCAACTGGAATATGGATCCCGGCGTGGCTGCTGCATATATCAAAGAAACGATTCTGCCGGTATTCCCGACAGGGGAATTTTTAGGATAAGAAAGGAGGAGCATATGACTACAGAAATTATTTGCGCTGGCTTCGGCGGCCAGGGAGTGCTGACCACAGGGCTGATACTGGCTCAGGCGGCATACCAAAAGGGCTGCAGGCTGACCTGGTATCCCTCCTATGGCGCGGAGATGCGGGGAGGAACCGCAAACTGCAATGTAAAAATCAGCGATGAAGAAATCGGGAATCCATACTGCAGTGAGCTGGATCTTTTGATTGCAATGAATGAACCTTCTCTGGACCGGTTTGAAGATATGCTGAAGCCCGGAGGAGTCCTCTATTATAACTCAGATATGGTAGACCCCGGCCGCAGCTTCAGGAAAGATATCCAGGCCATTCCCGTGGCAGCCAACCATCTGGCCGCAGAGGCAGAGAATCCCAAAGGGGCAAACATCGCTGTCCTGGGGGCGCTGGCCAGAAGGGAAAATCTCTTTACCAGAGAGGAACTGGAGGAGGCAATGTGCGGCTTCTTCGAGAAAAAGGGAAAAGGTAAGTACAATGAGAAAAACAAAGCGGCATATCGTGCCGGGTATGAGGGAGTATAGAGAGGGGGAAACCGTGTGGACTTAAACCGGCTGCTGCGCCCGAGAAAAATAGCAATTGTCGGAGCGACAGAAAAAGAAACTATGGCAGGATTCGCCAGCAGAATGTTTATTGAACAGTGCGGCAAACGCCGCGGAGACTTGTACCTGGTCAGTCTCAAAAATGAAACTGTATTCGGGATCCCATGCTACCGTACCCTGAGTGAACTGCCGGGAACCATTGACCTGGCGGTGATCTGCACTCCCAAACAGACAGTCGCCGGCCTTTTAGAGGAGGCGGCCCAAAAGGGGGCAAAAGGTGCTGTTGTATTTGCCAGCGGATATGGGGAAACCGGGAAGGTGGAAGATAAAAAGCTGGAGGAGGAGCTGATCGATCAGTGCCAAAGACTGGATCTGGCCTTAATGGGACCTAACTGCGCCGGATTTCTGAATTTCGTGGATCGGGTATTCGCTTTTGGATTCCTCTTTCACGCCAGGGAATCCGCCGGCAGGGTAGGGCTGGTATCCCAGAGCGGCCAGGTTTGTATGGCGCTGATGGAGAGCGAGAAGACCAGTTTCTCCTACGTCATCTCTGCAGGAAACTGTAAAATTGTAAATATTGAGGATTATCTGGAATTTTTGGTGGATGACGAAGATACCCGGGTGGTGGCAGCCTATGTTGAGGGGATTCAGAATCCGGAGAAATTTGCAGCGGTGCTGAAAAAAGCCGCAGAAAAGAAAAAACCTGTGGTAGTGCTGAAAGCCGGGCGGTCGGAAAAGGGCAGCAGAGCGGCGGCCTCCCACACAGGGAATTTAAGCGGTTCCGATAAAAATGTAGATGCATTTTTCCGGAAATTCGGTGTCATCCGGGTGGATGACCTGGAGGAACTGCTCTCTGTATGTACCGCTATTGCAACCCTGCCGGTGCTTCCCAGAAGCAATAAGCTGGCTTTTGTCAATATTTCAGGAGGGGAGACTACCATCTCCGCGGACGCAGGATATCTTCACGGACTGAAGCTGCCCGACTTTTCCCCTGAGACTGCAAAGAAGCTGCGGGAAGTCCTGCCCGCCTTTGCCACAGCCCAGAACCCAATGGATCTCACCGGCGGCTCCAACGGGGATACCTTTGAACGGGTGGCTGATATTGTGCTGGAGGATCCGGGCATTGAGATGCTCATCACCTCTCTGCAGATTACAAAAAAGATCTCAGATATCACCATCTATGATTTCCTGAACGGTCTCATCCGGCACTGTGAAAAGGAACAGAAAAAGCCGGTGGCCGTGGTGCCGTTGATTGAATCCAGCAGAGAGGAAGAGGTGCTGGAACGCCTGCGGGCCGTAGGGGTACCCATTCTCCCTCCGCCCCACTATGGATACCGGGTCATAAAAAAACTCCTGGATTACACAGACTATCTGGAGACAATGGAAAACCGGACGCTTTCTATTGTAACTAAAAGTGAGGCCAGCGGGAGGGAACCGGTAAAAACTGCCCTGTCAGAGCATGAGTCAAAGCTGCTGTTTCAGAAATTCGGGATTCCCTGTCCCCCTGAGGAGATCGCGGAGACAGAGGAAGAGGCAGTGCAGGCTGCGGCTGCCATCGGCTATCCGGTGGTGCTGAAAATAGAATCCGGGGATATTCTCCATAAATCAGAAGCGGGAGGCGTGAAAGTAGGGATTGCCTGCGATGAAGAGGTGAGAACCGCATACCGCAAGATTCTGGAAAATGCGAAGAAGTATAATCCCCAGGCCTTGATTCACGGAGTTCTGGTACAGAAAATGCTGGAACCGGGCATGGAGGCCATCGTGGGAGTAACCTGTGATCCCCAGCTTGGACCTATGATTCTCACTGGTCTGGGAGGTATCTTTACCGAGGTATTCCAGGACGCCGCCCTCTATCCCGCCCCCCTGAATCTATGGGAGGCCAGAGAGATGATACTCTCTTTAAAGGGCAGTAAGCTGTTTCGCGGCTACAGAGGGAAACCGCCCCTTGACACGGAGGCTCTGGCCCGGGTGTTGGTGCAGGTAAGCAATCTGGCGGCAGAGTATAAGGATACCCTTGTGGAAATGGACATTAACCCTGTATTTGTATACCCCGATAAAGAGGGGGTCAGTGCTGCCGACGGGCTGGTGGTATTGAGTGAAAAACCATAACAGAAGCAACGGGAAGGCGCAGTGCGCGAAAGGAGGAAAGGGATGGAACAGAAAAAGGGTCTTGGCGGATGGGTGATGGCCGCATTAATGATCGCAGGACTATGCTACGCGGCATCATACTCCCTGCCTTATATTAAAGGTGTATTTTATGGTCCCATGATGGAGGCAACAGGCGCTTCCAACACGCAGCTGGGGCTGATCATGTCCGTGTATGGGTTCGGAAATATTGTGTTTAACCTCATCGGGGGATTTGTGACTGATAAACTGGACTACAAAAAATGTATCGTTGTGTCCCTGTTGGGGACCACAATTTTAAGTGTCTGGCTGGCGCTGGCTCCGTCGGTAATTAACATGTATATTATCTGGGGGCTGTTCGGACTGACCACATTCTTTGTGTTTAACCCCGCAATATTTAAAATGCCCCGTATGATAGTTCCGGATGAACTGGTAGGAGAATCCATTGGATTTTTTTCCTTTGCCCAGTCCATCAGCTATATGATCATTAATTTTGCCTCCCTGTATGTGTATAACCTGTCGGAGAACAAGGTCAGCCAGGCAACGGCATTTTCCAGGGTAGTGTGGACCTATGCGGCGTTTACCCTGGTTGCGGCTTTGGGCTGCATGCTGGTGTTCAGAAAGGTCAAGGATGTGAAAAAAGAGGGAGAAGAGGAAGATAAGTTCACCTTCAGCCAGCTGTTGCTGGTTATGAAGGAGCCGGGGCTCTGGATGATGATTATCTGCGGGTTCTGTCTATACTCCACAACCCTTACCGCATCGTATTTTGTTCCTTATTTCCATGATGTGTTCGGAGTTGCCATTACCTTTGCAGGCGTGCTGGGCGTGCTGAATATGTATGGAGGCAGACTCTTCAGCCCTATTTTGGGCAAGATTGCTACAAAGACAAAGTATGTCTCCCGGATGGTAGTGTTCGGGGCAGTATTCCTGATTACTCTGTTTGTGCTGGTACTGCTCTTTGCAGCCTATGTGCCGGTGGGAGTTCTTGTGGCCGTATCTCTGGGAACCGGAGTACTTTCCACACTCTTTACCAACATCTGTCTGGCTATGACACCGGAGGCCAATGTGGCCAGAAATGCAAGCGGGACGGCTATGGGGCTGTATGCAGCCATCGCCTATGCGCCGGATCTGTTCCAGCATACGCTGTTCGGACACTGGCTGGATAAGTACGGAAATACGGGATATATTTATATGTTTATATTTACCCTGGTACTTCTGACCGCAGGGGGGATCAGCGCCTTCCTTCTGTATAAGAAGAGCAGGAGAGAGAATGTATTTGGAGATGCCCCAAAGAAGGCAGAGGCATGAGGAATCAATTGAAGGAGGATATGAATATGCTGAATAAACCTTATATTGTAATTGAATGGAATGATACGGAAACGGATGCTGTGGGCTGGCTGTGCTGTTTTAACTTTGTGAGCAACTACTGCAGCGGCGGCCTGCGGGTACACGAGACGGTTACCAGAGAAGAAGTAATTAAGCTGGCCACGGGAATGGGATACAAATACGCTGCCTGCCACTCCAAAGTGGGGGGCGGAGCCAAGGCCGGCATCCGGTATGACAATACAAAACCGGATAAACTAGAGGTAGTAAAGCGCTTCCTTCTGGCCATAGCCCCCTATCTGGAAAACGGAGTATCACTGGGCGGCGATCTGGGGATTGGATACGGACAGGTGATGGATCTGTACAAAGAGCTGGCCATCCCGGGCGTTCCCCATCTGGTTGCGAAGAAATATGAGAGCGACCCTAAGATTATCCAGGGATTAAAGGACAACGATACCTTATTTGATATGCCGTACAGAGGCTTTGTGATGTACGATGCTATAACCGGCTACGGAGCGGCGGCAGGGCTGGATGAGAGCTGGAAGCAGATGGGCGGCGGGCCTGGAGCCACTGTTATGATTCAGGGCTTCGGCGCTGTTGGGACCGGGGCAGCCCGTTGTCTCAGCGAGATGGGCTACAAGGTTGTGGCCATCAGCGATGCCAAGTGCATGGTATACTGTGAGAACGGCCTGGACGTGGATCTCCTTATAAACTCTGTAAAAGACAGAGGCTATCTGAACCAGGAAGCCTTCCTTCCGGAATATCAGGTGATGAAGAACACGCAGTGGGAGGAAATCGCCTGTGACATCTTTATGCCGGCAGCTCTGGACGGGGTGATCAACGAAAAGAATGCTGAAAAGCTGCAGTTTAAGCTGATTGTGGAAGCTGCCAATATACCCACCACTCCAGAGGCAGACGTGATTCTGGAGAGGAGAAATATCCCTGTGGCACCTGATTTTATCGTAAATCTGGGAGCGACCAGACTCTGCGACGCAGTGCCCTTCGGACTGATTCCCCTAGAGCCACAGGCTCTTGTGGACGACTCTCAGAATATTATCCGGGATCACATCAGCAATCTCTTCCGTATGAAGAAGGAGCAGGGCATTACCCTTCGGGAAGCAGCCAGGATCCGCTGTCAGCCGCTGCCCTCCGAGGCGCCGGATGTTGACTGGCAGGGAAAAAATAAATAACAGTCAGGATCGCAGGGAGCCCCCTGCGATCCTCCTTTGCTATCTCCACAATAATCCATGGAAAAGGCGGGCAGGCTATGAAGAAAAGAGAAAAAGTAAAAAGAAAGGGGATTCCGGTCCCCAATGTATATGTTTTGATGCTTTTTGTAGTGTTAATCTGCGGGATTCTTACGTATGTAATTCCTGCCGGCGAATACAGCCGGGTAACAGGAAGCGGGGGACAGGAGGTAGTCGATCCTGACAGCTTCCGTTATGGAGAACAGACGCCTGTAGGCATTATGGGGCTTCTGGAAACCGTTCCACAGGGACTTGTGGAATCTGCGGGAATGATTTTTCTTATCTTTATCTTGGGGGGAGCTTTTCAAGTGGTACAGGAGACAGGGGCAATTCACACAGGAATTGCGATTCTGACAAATAAACTGGGAAAAAAGGAATTTGTGGTAATTCCAGTAATGATGTTTTTGTTTTCTATGGGAGGAGCACTGTACGGAATGGCGGAGGAGACCCTGCCCTTTATACCCATTATGATCCTTCTTGCTACGTCTGTGGGATATGACTCCCTGGTGGGAGCAGGGATTGTGCTTGCCGGCTCCACCGCAGGATTTGCCGCTGCGTTTCTGAATCCGTTTACTGTGGGGATCGCCCAGGGAATCGCGGGCGTTCCCCTGCTTTCCGGCATGGGACTGCGGGTAGCTCTCTATATCTGTATGGTTTCCCTGGCCATCGGCTATGTGCTGCGGTATGCCCTGAAGGTAAAAAAGTCTCCGGAGATCAGCCCAGTGCGGGAGATTGACCGGGGCAGGACAGATCGCCTGAACCTGGAGGAAACTCCAAAGCTTACCGCCGGTCAGATTCTGGTGCTTTTGACCTTTGTGGGGACTATTGCAGTGCTCATATACGGAGTGTTTCGTTACGGGTGGTATCTTCAGGAAATCACAGCCCTCTTTTTCGGGATGTCTGTGCTTGCCGCTGTATTTACGGGAATGTCTCCCAACAGATACGGAGAAAATCTGGTCAAAGGAATGACGGGGATCGCCGGGGGAGCTCTTGCCGTTGGATTCGCCAGATCCATTTTGGTCGTCCTGCAGCAGGGAGGTATACTGGATACTATATTGTACGGGATAGCAAAAGGGGTTGCCTGGCTACCGGCTCAGATTTCGGCCATGGGAATGTATCTCTTCCAGTGTCTGCTGAATTATGTGATTCCCTCCGGGAGCGCGCAGGCGGCTGTATCCATGCCCATCATGGCCCCTCTGTCCGATTTGGTCGGGGTTACCCGGCAGACGGCAGTCCTGGCATTTCAGCTGGGAGACGGGATTTCCAATATTTTCACCCCCACTTCGGGCTTGTTAATGGCAGGACTGGCTCTGGGGAAGATTCCCTGGAATAAGTGGGCCAGATGGATCGGCCCTCTGATTCTTCTGGAGTATCTACTGGGTGCTGTCTTCATCATTATTGCCCAGGCCATTCATTACGGGCCGTTTTAGGGGCAGGTGCAAAATGAAAGAATAAGGAGCAGAATATGAAAGAAAGAATTGTGCAGGAAATAAAAAGACACCGGGAAGAGATTTTTCAGATTGCCAGGGAGCTGTATGAGCATCCGGAAATAAGCGAACAGGAGTATTTTGCGGAAAAACTCCTGACGGAGCATCTGGAAAAACACGGTTTCCAGACAGAGCACGGGACCTGTGGAATACCCACCGCGTTCACTGCTGTCTGTAAAGGGGGAAGGCCGGGCCCAAGGATTGCATTTCTGTGCGAATACGATGCATTGGAGGGGATTGGTCACGGCTGCGGGCACAACCTTATCTCTGCCATGTCCTTTGGGGCTGCCCTGGGGCTGAAGGCTGTGCTTGAAGAGACCGGAGGAGAGATTGTGGTCTTGGGGACCCCTGCGGAGGAAACCAACGGCGCCAAGGTGGCAATGGCCAGGGAAGGCATTTTTAAGGATATCCTGGCAGCGCTCATGCTTCATCCGGACAGCGTATCCAAGGAAAGCGGAAGCTCTCTGGCCCTGGACGCCCTGCGTTTCCGCTTCCGGGGAAAGACAGCACACGCCTCTGCGGCGCCGGAAAAGGGGGTCAATGCGCTGGATGCCGTACTCCTTATGTTTAATGGAATCAACGCGCTCCGCCAGCATGTGACAGACGATGTGCGGATGCACGGAATTATCGCTGAGGGGGGACTGCGCCCCAATATTGTGCCTGATTATGCGGAGGCGAGATTTAATTTCCGGGCTGCGGAAAGAAAGAACCTAAATGAGGTGGTAGAAAAAGCAAAGGAATGTGCCAGGGGAGCGGCCAGGATGACAGGGGCGTCCGTGGAGATAGACTACTATGAGCTGTCTAATGACGATATGGTGACTAACCCGGTGCTGGGAAGACTTATGGCCAAGAATTTCAGGTATATGGGTGAAACAGAGGTACGGCCTGCCAGCCGGGAGATGGGTTCCATGGATATGGGAAATGTAAGTCATGTGGCTCCGGCCGCCCATGGCTTCATCGGTCTGGGAGACCACGAGCTGGTGCTTCACACAAAAGAAGTGGCGGAGTGTACGGTTTCTGAGAATGGAAAGAAGGCGGCAGAGAGAGGCGCATGCGTCCTGGCTCTCACCGGGTATGATGTATTGGCATCTGCAGAGGTGCAGGAAGAGATACGCAAAACATTTGCCGGAGAGGGAAGGTAAACGCTCCCAGAACTTTACATGCCAAATATCATTTTTTGCATTTACGAAACTGGATAAATATGATAAAATTTAAAGACTAAAGGATATGTGATTTATCTTAATAGCAGCTGCACCTTCTGGCAGGAATGCCAGGGTGCGGCTGCAATTAAAATTAAAATGATAGAATAGAGATGACCCTCTATGGCCGGAAATAAAAAGAATAAGAACAAAGGCTTCACTCTGGTGGAAGCGATTGTAACACTTACCATATTAGGAATTTTACTGACGATTGCGGGCTTAGGCTTATCGGCGTATCTGCGCCATTCTGCCTTTGTGCGCAATAATAATTATGCCCAGACAATTTATTATGCGGCATCTTCTTCCCTGAACCACTATAAGTCCACCGGGCAGCTGAAGGAACTTCAGGAGTATATGACACAGGGAGCCGGAAAGAATCAGACTGTGGACAGCTCTATGGTGGAGGATATGCCGGAGGAATATGACGGACGTCTGTACTATCTGACTTTGGTGCCCGGCAGCGCTGACACGGAGCGTTTATATGAATTGCTGGAGCCTTATATTTATGATGAATCTGTGCTTGACGCGGCCATTACTGTGGAATTCGATCCTGCGGAGGGACTCGTCTATTCGGTCTGTTACAGTGACTACGCAGACTCTTTCTACTACCAGAAGGGAGAGAGGACGAAGGAAGACCGGGGAAGTGTGAATATCAGCAGCCGTACCCGCAGCATCCGCAAAGAGCGGATGATTGGCTATTATTCGTCAGATGAAATGTCCGAACAGTCACCGGGAGCCCTGGGCAAGCCTGAGCTTCAGGAGGTGGAGCTGGTAAACGACGAAGAACTTACCCTGAACTGGTATCTGAAAAAGGAGTATTCTGCACTGACCCAGTATCTGAATTATTCTATTAAGCTATATGACAAAGAGTCTAAAAAGCTCCAGGCCACGCTGGAAGTGAACACAGAGGATAAGAATAAGATTCTGAAAAAAGGTTCTGACCTGGGGAATAAGATATTCTGTGATGTTACTCTTTACAGCTATGGGGCGGACGGAAAAGAAGAAAGCCATACCGTGATGAAAGACTGTCCTTTTTATGCCTACGGGGAGGGCAGCAGGCTCACTCTGGTTTTGGATGCCGTGGACCTGGGAGCTGTGGAAAAAACCTCCGTGGATGAGATGAAGGATACCCTGAGTGTCATCCGATTGGGACTTCAGGAGAAAACCATATATGCCAGAGTCAAAGCTTTTGCCAAGAATTATAAAGCCAGCGCCTGGAAACAGAGCAACAGTTCCTGCACCACCTTTGGGTCTGCCGTCCAAAACGGAAACCAGACAGTCTATGGCGTGAAGAATGCAAGGCATCTTTATAATATACGGTTTTCTGAGAAGGAACGGGAGGCTCTTGCAGGGAAGAAAAAGGACACATCCAAAATTATTTATTCCCAGACAGGAAATATCAGGTGGAGTCGGGAGAACAGCATTCTCAGCAGGGAGCACGTCTATCAAAACGGCGCTGTACTGACTTCCGAACAAGATATAAATAATACAGCCTTTCCTCCCATCCGGAAGTTAACGGAAAGTTCCGCATATACAGGAAAAAGCGGCAATACAAAATACACCATAGAAAACCTGATTCTAAAGGCAGACAGCCCAAAAGTGGAAGAAGGTGACAAAACCCCCCAGGTGATAGAACCTCTGGGTCTGTTTGCTGTGAATGAAGGAACCATACAGGGGGCGGCCCTTTTGGAGGTGACCGCAGAGGGGGACAGCTGTGTGGGCGCGCTCTGCGGCAATGATAAGGGCAGTATTTCTGACTGCACGGTCAGCGGTTCTGTTACAGGGACTACAGATGTAGGAGGCCTTGTCGGAATCCAGACAGGAGAAAGGGATGCGGTGTATAAAAACCTGACCAACCAGGCTCATGTCTCCGGAAAGCTCCGGGTAGGAGGGATCATCGGGAGCATTGGAAGAACAGCAGGGGAGGATGAAAAGGAAAAAACAGGGGATACTCTTGAAAACTGCAGAAATTACGGGGGCATTACAGCCAGTGAGGCCTCCGGCAAATACATAGGAGGCATCACTGGATACAGCGACGGAGGGATCCTAAAGGACTGCGTCAGCACCCCTTCCGTATCTGTGAACTATGAAGAAGAGAAGCCTGCGGATTTGTTTGGAGATTTTGTGGGCGGAATTGTGGGATACTCGAAAGACAGCGCCATCAGCGGCTGCAAGACCAGCAACCGTGATATACATAATAAAATCACAGACGCTTACGTTGTGGGAAAACGTTTTGTGGGCGGGATTGCCGGATTTACGGAGGACAGTATACTGGACGGCAGCCTGCAGGCGAACCAGGCAAATATTCTGGGAGAATCCTATGTGGGCGGAATCGTGGGAGCCAACGGGATTCTGGACGCGGAAACGGGTACAGTATCAAAGGATGGCAAGAATGAAAAAACTGTGGAAAACTGGACCAATGAAGGGATAGTTGTGGCCACAGCAGCCTTCGGAGGCGGGATTGCCGGATATAACGGCGGAAGGATTCTCGGCTGCACCAGCAGTGTGAATACCCTGTCCCAGGATGGGGAAGAGCTCCTTGCCAGGACGGAAAAGCTTGGGAAAAACGGAGATTATATCGGGGGAATTGCCGGTTATAATGAAGGAACCATACGAAGCAAGGACGGCACCAGGGTGACCAGTGTAGTGGCCGGACATAACTATGTGGGCGGAATCGCGGGGTATAACCGGGCAGGGGATACCGGGGAGAATGCGAGCATACGGGGCTACACCCTTGCGGGGGGTTACATCAGCGGCAGCTGCTTTGTGGGCGGATATGTGGGTCTGAACACAGGGACAGATATTTTCACAGAGGGCAGCCGCAGGATTGACTCCAATCCCAATGCGGTGGAGGGCTCCTATTTTGTGGGAGGTGTATTCGGAGGAAATATTATCTCCGTCTATGAGGAGAAAAGGATCCCCATTAACTGCGGGACAGACAACTTCCTGGGAAGTATCCGGGCAGAAGCAGGGGCTTTTGCCGGGGGATATGCGGGCTATACCCAGCTCGTGGCAACCGGGGAGGAGGCAGAAAAAACAGCCGCTCTCTACTGCACCATAGCTGACCGGCATGCCGGGGATGTTCCCGGGATGACAGGTGAGGTACTGGCAAATGAACTTTCCGCAGCTTCTACTACAGATGCTGTTTTAGAAATGTACAACGAAGAGGACGGCCGGGGAGGAAATCAGAATACTTTAAAATCTGTTGAGGCTGAGCTCTATGCAGGCGGTGTAGTGGGCTATAATGCCGGTAACACCAGCCTTCTTCTCAAAGGCATTCAGAACAACACACCGGTATACGCCTATTCGGATACTGAAAATCAGGAGCTCTCCTATACGGAAACCTTTTCCTATGCCGGAGGGGTGATAGGCATAGCCTCCGAGCGGGTTACCATTGATGACTGCAGAAATACAGACAAAGGAATCGTACGGGGACAGGGAACCTATACCGGCGGGATCGTGGAGGTAAACCAGGGGACGATTCAGAACTGTACCGTGGGCTCCATGACCGGGGAATCCTTCCTGGGAGGAATCGCAGGGCTTAATAAAGGCGGACGGATCGAAAACTGCACCCTTACCGGCCAGATGAGGGGAGATTCCTATTTGGGCGGTATTGTATGCCGAAACGAGGGGGAGATTGTCTCCTGCCGTGTGCTCCCTGACGATGCGCAAGTGTCTTCGGTTATGGGAGACGGCAGCTATATCGGCGGTATCTCCGCGGTGAACAGCGGTGATAAGGCCAGCATTACAGGCTGGGAGATCAAAGGAGATATAGAAGGTGCCGGGAGCTTTGTGGGCGGAATCGCCGGAAGCAATGAAAACGCGGCCGTTATCGGTCTTGAGAAAAAGCAGGAGGCTGCCCAGTCCGGAACCATTACCGGCGGGGAGCATGCGGGCGGAATCGCCGGAGTTAACGGAGGGGACATTTATGCCTCAGGGGAACTTCTGGAGAATACGTTTACAGTAAGGGCTTTGGAAGGAAACGCCGGGGGAATCGCCGGCCTGCAAAGGGAAACAGGAAATATCTCAGGCACCGGAAACACAGGCAGTATTATTGCGGAAAAGGGAAATGCCGGGGGGATTGTCTGTGACAACCGGGGCAGAGTAGAGGCTTCGGAAAACAGCGGGGAGGTCACTGCTGCAAACGGAGAGGCGGGAGGCATCTGCGGGGAAAACAGCGGGACAGTTACCGGATGCAGAACGCTCGGCGGAACTCTGTCTGGCCAGGGGGCTCTGGGAGGAATCGCCGCCGCCAACTATGGAAGAATTGAAGACAGCAGTCTCTTAAGCAAGGCAGAGCTTGCTATTATGGGGGGACAGCCAGAAAATTATATCGGAGGCATAGCAGGCAGGAACACAGGGGTTATTGTCACCAGCAAGGTGGGCAGTAAAACTGCACCGGTACGGTTATCCTCCGACGAGGACAATTCCAATGTGGGCGGTGTGGCCGGCTATAACGGGCCGGAAGGCCGCGTGGACGGGATGAAAGCACCGGAAACGGTATGCTATGCGGATATTATCCTGGAGGGCAAGGCCCAGGGAAATCTGGGAGGGATCGCCGGTGTCAATGAGGGCACTATCTCCTATTACGGGGCGGCGGGCCGCATCCAGGGATCTCAGGCCCAGGGACAGCCGTACGGCATCGGGGGAATTGCCGGCGTCAATGGAAACGGAACAAATACAGCGGTAATCCGCAATTGTACATATCAGGGAGAAAGCCTGAAAGGGGGAAAGGGCAGCATACACGGGAATGGCATCTCTACCACCAGTGAGGATCTGGCGCGTGTGGGCGGCATAACCGGCCAGAACCTCTTGAGGGGAGAGATCCGCCAATGCACCATTGGGGGCGGCAGCAGCATTACAGGAAGCCTCTCCTACCTGGGCGGCCTCGCAGGCTATAACCAGGGACTTATCCAGGATTGTATTGAGCAGACAGAGTCCGTGGTGGTTCAGGGGATAAAGAGCAGCTGTGTGGGAGGTGCTGTGGGATATAACGGGGACGAGGGCAGGACTGCCAATGTCTCTGTGGGCATTGCTGACAGTACACAGGAAAGCAAGAACTGGAGCATTGTCAACAGCCAGAATACAGCCCATGAATTCGGCACAGGGGGCATCATTGGAAACAATGTGTCCCGCTGCGACCAGAGCGGGCTTACAAACCATGCTTCCGTTAAAACGGATCAGTATTATGTGGGAGGAATCATAGGCATTCAGGCCAATCGGATTTCCCAGGGAACCTTAATCTCAGACTGCAGAAATACAGGTTCCGTCTACACCTCCAGGTACGGCGCCGGCGGGATCATAGGCTTTCTGAGGGACTACGGAGTCACCGTAAGGGGCTGTGTGAACCAGGGAAAGGTGACGGCGGACTGCAGCCGGGACACTGCCTACAGGGCAAGGGCTGCGGGGATACTGGGAGATGCCTGGACCAATACGGCTGACATGCAGATAACTATTATGAACTGCGGCAATGAAGGAATCATTGACACCGGCATGTCCGGCAGCCCTTATGCGGCGGGAATCTTCAGCTATGTCAATGCGGTTTCTGCTTCTCAGGTTACCCTCAGCGACTGCTACAACGCAGGGGTTGTGAAAAACTCTACAGACGGCGGAGGAATCGTGTCTAATCTGAACGGCAACATGTCAGTTACGCTGATCCGGTGTGTCAACTATGGCAGCGGACTGAATCCATCGGGGGATTTCTCGGGCATTACCGGCCGTACAAAGGCTGTTATGGAACACTGTTTCGGGGTGGGAAAGGCTGATTACCCTCTCGCCAGAACAAACAAAAGCATGGGAAGCCTGAATTATTATTTCGGATACGGGAATGTGTCATCGGCAAGCGGAGGGAAACGGCTGGCTTACCCCAGCGGCTGGGACTCCTCGGGCTGGGGCTCATTATCTAATGCAAATAAAAAGCTGAATGGCTTTGATTTGACCTTTTCATCCAATCCGGCCGCCGGAAAAATCTACGATAATGCTTCTACGGCTCAACAGCTGCAGACAGCGGCAAATAAGATAAAAGATATCTGTAAGGCGCCCATTGAGAAATATTTTGCCCAGTATTATGGAGCTGTTACATTGGGAGAACCCCAGAATTTCGGGGCTAAAGCCAATGGGGATACCTACACCGCGTCCTGGAGCCGGGGGACCAACGGGGATAGGGTATATTATTATGAACTGAAATTATACCGGGCGGGAGAGACCGAGCCTGTGAAGGTGGTGCAGGTACCGAAAAACCAGTTTTCGGCCGAATTTTCCATAGACAGTGCATGGCCGGACGGTACAGCCTTTTGGATTACTCTCCAGGCTGTGAGCGGCAATTCTTCCAGAAGCTCGTCCATTTTAAAGACAGAAACCTTTTACACGGCAGAATCTCTTCCTGAGCCGGAGCTGGTATATTATATTACAGGGGGAAGCTCCTCCCAGATTCAGGGATATTTCTCAGTGGCTAATCTGGAGGAGTATAAGAAACTGACGAATGACAGCTGGCAGATTCACATCACTACAGATGCAACAGGAGAGATGATTCTTGGGCAGTCCAATGAAGGAAGGGTATCTCATACCTTTAATTCCGGAAAAAGGAATCTTTCTACTGTCTGCTGGGCGGAGGACAGCACCGGAACCTACAGGACATCAGCTGTGGTGTCCCAGCTCTCCTATCTCCGATCACCGAAGCAGCTTCCGAGGGTGGCCAGAACGATCTACAGTTCAAGCTTATCCGGAACCTCCGTGAGCGATATGAAATACCAATTTGAGGTTAGAAACAATAACAAGGGGGACTCCTTCGGAATAGACTACAGGGCAGAGATGCTCCATGGGGATGAGATTTTGGCGGAGACATCGGCCAAGATTCAAAAGGAAGGTGCGCAGACTACAGTTTCCCTGGATTTTGCGGCGCTGTCCGAGGAAGAATTTGAGAAGCTGACCAGGGTAGAAGCCGCCGGAGAGACGATTACCATACGATATTTTGCGTGGACCAGCGGCATCGGCACATATTATCAGAATGTGGAGAACAGTGATGCAAGAGCCAACGGCTCTTACCTGAACGGAGACAGATACTATAGTGTTTCTCTGGCCCAGGGACCGTACGCCGGAGAGGACAGATTTACATTTGTTATGCCTCCAAGGCTGGATCTGGTTTCCATCAGCGACACGATGGGGTATGAGGAAACCGGAGGAAAAGACAGGTATACATTTTCATGGAACTCAAAAGCGCCCTGGCTGTATGATGTCCAACTGATTGGATATAAGAGTGAAACAGATACCGAGGGAGTTGAGATTATTTCAAGAAAAGGAATGACAGATACCACGCTGACTGTGGACGGAACCAGCTGGAGTTACAGCCGGGTAAGATTGTATGTCACCCACAGAGGGGTGAGCGGGGAATCCATAGACAGCAGGCAGTCCAGAGACTACCGAATAACCAGAAGACTGTCGCCGGTATCTCAGCCGAAGGCAGTGCTGCCCTCCAGAGATAACCTGATTTACCAGGTTACCTGGAACCCTCTCACCGATGAGGAACAGTTGAAGTGCTTAGACAGCTATCTGCTCACAGCCTCCGCGGGAGCTAAGACTGTGACAGCTTCGGCAGGTAAAGAGGATACCAGCTTCCTCCTGAATTTGGAGGAATTCAATGCCCATGACAGGATTTCCATTACCGTTACAGCTGTCTCAGCCGATACCTCCAGGTATCTGAATTCCAGAGCCAGTGTTCCGGTTACCGTAGAACTGCCCCAGCGGCTGACAAAGCCGGATCCGGATACCACAGGCTTCCAGATAACTCTGGACCCGGACTATCAGGCAGAATACGGCGGGGGACTGACGGAGGAAGAATTCCGTCTGAACGGACTTACCCTTAGCGCAGCGGCGGAAACCACAGAGGAAGGCGCCTATGCAGGTGAGGCATATATCACAGAGACGGCGGAAGTGGAGGAAACTCCACTGTATCAGCTGAATTCCTATACGATGAACGGAAGTCTCAAATCCGCAGACTATAATTTCCTGGGAGTCCCCACGGAGTATGCGGGCAAATACCTGCATATAAGAGTCAGAGCGGTATCGAATAACATTGTATCTTCCCAATGGAGCCAGTGGTATACGTTCCGGCTGCCGAAGGTGAAGATAGCCACACCGGACCTGTCTCAGACAGACAGCCGGGAAATTATATGGAAAGAAAAAACTAACAATGGAGTTACCACAGGGGAAAGCTCTATCAAGGCGGTACACACGGCACTTGCATGGAATGGGGTTACCTATGGCAGCGGCTACCAGCTTACCTGGGTACCGCTGGATACAGGTGCGGACACAGCTTATACTGTCTATCTGCATTCTACTGAAGATCCGGGAGAGCCTTTTGAACTCTGGATGCGTCCCGAGGATATGGATCCGGAATTCCAGGAAGTTATCCAGGATGCCGGACCGGCAGGAACCGGGGAGAACCGGTATGTGAAACTGCCCTCCACCGTCAGCCAGGAAACCGGGCGGACACGGTATACCTTCCAGATTCCCCACAGTTACCAGGTCAGCGGAAGGGACAGCGCAGCCGGATATCAGTATCAGCTGTATGTGAATCCACAGATACAGTGCACGGTCACAGATGCCGGGGATGTGAGTTTTGTCTATATCGCACCGGATATGACAGTTCATAATCAGGAATACCATATGACAGCATCGGCGGTACTGCGGGCGTATTCCTGGGAAAAAAGTGAGTACAGAGAGGCTTCCTATCCGGTATCCTGGCAGCTCAACCGGATCACTGCTTACGGTGAGTATATTTATGAAATTCAGGAAACGCTGGATACTGCAGAGAGCGCGGGCCAGATAGGACTTCTGCCGGAAAGGGCGGAGATAAGAGATTTCCTGACCCAGGAGTTGTTCGACGATATCATGGATAGAAAGCTTAAGGAGCTGCTGTCCGCGGATCTCCTGAGGGGAGCAGCAGAAAAAAGCGGGGATGGTGTAGAGAATGACAAGGAGTAAAGGGAAAGATAAGCTGTATGCCGCCTCCCGAAAACGGGAGGGGTATACAATGATCGTAGTGCTCTGCCTTATGGCCCTTTTTATGGCTCTTGCCCTGTCGCTGATCCTGGCCTCCTCTGTGGCTGTCAGCCGGGCAAATCAGGCATACGCCCAGGAACAGTGCCGGATATCGGCCATCTCCTTTAGCAAACTGCTGGAAGACTATCTGGGGCGTGATACCAACCAGTTAACTATTGGCATCCGCCATGAGATAGAAGGCCAGAAGTGGCCGTACTATGATGAGGACGATACCTCCGGTGTGCATAATAAGATGAATGCCATGAAGAATTTTTCCGTTGATACCGCTTTCCAGCCTGAGGTTGAGGAAAAGGCAGGAACGTTAAAGGTAAAGATGTATTGGCAGACCAATGACGAGGAGGCAGTGAATGATCCGGAACATCCGGAGTATACGGACAGTGAGCTGGTGGTGATCGTAACCTGCAGCTTCAGGAAGCAGGAATACAATGTCACCACAAGATACCGGGCCACTGTTGAAAAGGAAAGCGGCGGTGAAACCGGTGAGAAAAATGTGTGGGACGGAACCTGGAACAGAATCGGGAGGGATGAATAATGATACAAAATAAAAAAGGAACTACTCTTGTAAGTGTAATCGTTTCTTTTGCCATTCTTATGATTGTTATTTTACTGTTTTCCCGTTCAGTGACTTTATCACTGAATCTGTCCCAAAAAGCTGATAAAATTCTACAGGAGACTACGGAGGCAGTGAATACTTACTACACAGGGACCAACGCGCAGGCTACACCCTGTATTCTGAACATGACAGAGGACGGAGGAAGCGGTTCGTCCATTGCAGTAAAGTTGAATCCGGAATTCTGCGGGAAGAACAGTGTGGATACGGATAAGGTGATTTATTATTTTACCCCCCAGGGCGGAGAGTAGGGAATGACAAATGAATGAGCTGAAGAAGACAAACGGAACCACACTGGTGGAGTTGATGGTGGCCTTTGCCATAGCCGGAATCTTCATGGTGTCTGCTACAATGCTGATCTCTTCGTTTACCAATGTCTATCTGCGCATTATCAACAGAAACCGCATTCAGGATATCAGCAATGTTGTAATGGAAAAGGTTGTGGAGGAGCTGACTTATGCATCGGAAACTGCCACGGAAGTGGATCCAGACAAGATAAAGGGAAGCGTGATGCTCTCCGGGGAGGACGGCAGCGGGAATTATCTTGTGGCAGAATACAGCAACAAGGACGGCAATCCGGTGCGGATGAGCACACAGGCAGACGGGGAGGGAAACCAGAAAGGACTTCTTCTGGAATACCAGCCCATATATGAGAATAATTCCCCGGATGGAGCCATCCTCTATGAAGGCTCCCAGTGGTATATGGGTAAGGGCTTCTACAAGAAAAACCAGGTGGACCTAAGGTTCAGGAAGATAGAGAATACGGCGTGTATTGAGGTAATCCTAACGGTATCGGATGAAAAAGGCCGGTACAAAAAAACAACAGAAAAATGCGTGGAATGTATCGATCTGGACCCGAATGATGTGCAGGGGGAAGGCGGCTGATGCATACACAATACTGCAAATAATATGTAGAATTGTGTTGATTTCCAAACTCCTTTTTGTTGACTTACACAGGAGAGTACTGTATAATTTTTGTTAAGAATATACAATTTATAGAAGTTATAAAATATATAAACTGAATTAATTATTGAGTGATTTTTATGAACAGAAAGTCAGCTTTGAACATAGAGTTAGGAATAATGATTGGTGTTCATCAGGTACGGAAAGGCTTCTAAGAAGAATTTAGGCGCAAAGCCTCTGTATCTGTTTTATAACGTCACGAGCCGTGGGGCGAGGGCGGGAACATATAGAAAAGGAGAGAAAGGAAGTAGATTTACATGAATGTAATGAAAAAATTGAAAGATTCCAGGAAGAATAAAAAGGGTTTTACGCTGGTTGAGTTGATCGTTGTATTGGTAATTTTGGCGATATTAATGGCTATTTTGATTCCGGCGTTGACTGGGTATATTAGGAAGGCACAGGATAAACAAGTGCTGGCAGAAGGAAGAAATGTTTTAATGGCTGCACAGACTGCATTGTCAGAACAGTATGAGGCTAAAACTGACACTGGAAAGATTGCAGATGTGGCAGCTGATATAGTTGCTGAGATTTCAGATTTAACTGATGGAGAGTTGACAGGTAGTTATGAAGTAGTTGCTAACCCTGATACGTATAAAGTAGAAAGCTTAAAATATGATAATGGCAAAAAAGTGGCCGTTTATTCTACCACAGGCGCTAACAAAGGATGGACCGTAGAAAAATCTTCCGAGGCAGGCGTTGGTGATGACCCGGTAGTAAAGGCAAGTACTCCAAATCCGCCGGCTGGAGAATAATTAAGTTAATTAGTTTATGAAACTAATATTAAAAAAGAGTTTTGATAAAGCAGGATTATCAAGAATTGATATACTGGTACTTAGTATTATTATATTAGTTCTCACCGCAGTGCTTGCGCCCACTGCCCGATATTACATGCAACGCGCCGACGCCAGGGCTATTCTGACGGAGGCAAAATCTGCGAAGATGGCAGCTTACGTAACCGCTCTCGAGCACGCAACAGAAGGGAGCCCTTTCCAGGACCAGTCTCAGCCCTATGGCTTTGCAAAAGGCGTGGAGGAAGAAGTAGTTGAGCTTGCCGGCTGTCCCGGAGAGGTTTATTTGCAGCAGTATGATGCAGCAAAGATAGAGTTTTACAAACTGCTCTATATAGAAGGCGCATACACTGTGACCTACTCGCAGGATGAGGAAGGGGAACATTGGAATGTGTATTATTCGAAACACGTAATACAACATTAGAATATTTCCTGAAAAGTTTTACAGGCTACTGCTGGTTTGGACAGCAGTAGCCTGTAAGAGCTTATATTGAGACATAACTTTTAAACCAGGAGACCGTATGTTATACTTTTTAGAGACTTTATTGTTTGTATTGATATTTTTATTCGGCGCCTCTTTCTTTTCTTTTTTGAATGTGGTAATCTACCGGCTGCCGGGGAAGATATCTTTTGTGGGGGGAAGGAGCTTCTGCCCGATCTGCGGGGAGACCTTAAAGGGACGGGACATGATTCCCATTCTCAGCTATCTCCTTCTAAGAGGAAAGTGCAGGAACTGCGGGGCACCTATATCACCCAGATATCCCCTGGTGGAAGCCCTGGGCGGATCTTTTAGCGCCCTTTGCCTGCGGCAATTCGGAAATACCGTGGAAGGATTTTATCAGATCACGCTGTCTGCAGTTACAGTGTTTGCTTTTTTATCCATTTTAACAACAGTTGCTTTTATAGATATAGATACCATGGAGATACCCAATGGATTGGTGCTTGCGGCAGCCGGCTGCGGCCTGGTCTCAGTTTTTGTGTTTCCTGATATCACATTGCTTTCGAGAATAATCGGAGTATTCTCCGTTAGTGTTCCGCTGCTGCTCATTACCCTTTTGATTCCGGGGGCGTTTGGAGGCGGAGATATAAAGTTAATGGGGGCCTGCGGGCTGTTTTTGGGATGGCAGTTAAGCCTGCTCTCCCTATTCCTGGCAGTTTTGAGCGGAGGGCTCTATGGAGGGGGACTGCTGGCTTCCGGGAAGAAAGGGAGAAAGGAGCATTTTGCATTTGGCCCTTTTTTGTGTGCCGGGATGGGAATTGCTTTTTTTTGCGGAAATGAGATACTGAACTGGTATCTGGGATTTTTTCAATTTTGACAACAAAGACCAAAAGTAAAGGCAGGTGAACGGTTTGCCAAAGTATAAATATCGGGCCAGAGGACTGGACGGTACGGAGACAAAAGGGTATGAAGATGCCGCTGGGGAAGAGGAGCTGTACGAAAAATTAAAAGCAGCCGGACAGATTTTGATCTCCTGTTCTGAGAAAAAGGAAAATCGCTCAGAGAAACGGTTAAAGCCGGCTGTCCTGGCAGATTTCTGCAGACAGCTGGGGACGCTTCTCACAGCGGGAGTGTCGTTAGTACGGGCCCTCAATATCATTGCCCAGGAAAGGAATCTGAAGCCCAGAAGCAGAGGGATCTATGAAAACGTGCTCCGGCTGATTCGGCAGGGCGTTCCCCTGTCGGAGGCTATGGAATCCCAGGGTCCTGCTTTCCCGGAGATCCTTATCTATATGTTCCGGTCCGCAGAGGCCAGCGGCAGTCTGGACAAAACCGCCATACGTATGGCAGTGCACTTTGAGAAAGAGCACAGACTGAACAGCAAAGTGAAAAATGCCATGATCTACCCTTTGATCCTGATTGTTATGGTTGTGGCGGTGGTAATATTTATTGTATCTTATATCATTCCCCAGTTTTCAGAAGTGTTTGACACAATGGAACAGCTGCCGCTTCCCACCCGCATGGTGCTTGGGATCAGCGATACCATCAGGAGCCACTGGCTGCTCATCGGTATTATCCTTTTAATCGCAGGGGTGATTCTCTCTTTTGTCCTCCGGATTCCGCAGGTGAGGCTGGGAATGGATCAGCTGAAATTAAAGCTCCCTGTGATCGGAAAACTGCTGCGGACAATCTATACAGCCAGATTTGCAAGAACCTTAAGTTCTCTGTATTCCAGCGGCCTGCCCATTATCACAGCTCTGCAGGTGGGAAAGAGGACGGTAGGCAACACCTACATAGAATCCCAGTTTGAAGCGTCTATACGTTCTGTGCGGGCCGGAGAGACGCTGGCCAGTTCTCTGGCATTGATTGACGGCTTTGAGAACCGCTTGGCTTCCACTATACTCATAGGAGAAGAGACAGGAAGCCTGGACAGTATGCTGGATGTTATCGCGGATGCCCTGGAATATGACGCCGAGCTGGCGATCACAAAGCTTACCACACTGCTGGAGCCGGTGCTGATTATTGTAATGGGCGTGATCATAGGATTTATTATGATTGCAGTCCTGCTTCCGATTTTCCAGTCCTACTCTGCCATTGAGAATTCCGGGGGAGAGTATTAGACGGCCCAGAATGCGGGGATACCGGATTTGTCTAAATTACCAGGAGGAATGATAACACATGACAACATCTATATATCTATCAAATAATACCATACAGATTCTGACCGGGGAGAAGGGAAAGTGCAGCAAAGTGGAGCATTTATATTGCTTTGACCTGGAAGAGGGAAATCTGATGAACGGAGTCATTACCAATGAAAACGGACTTCAGCAGGAGCTTCTTGGACTGTGGAAGGAGCATAATCTCCCGGTGTCCAAGGTATCTCTGGTGATCGACAGCACCCATTTTACCACCAGGCTGGCTACCCTTCCGGTATTGAAGGAGCAGAAAATGAGGGAGCTGTTAAAGAGAGAATTTTCGGACATGGATTCTCTTCAGGATCCTCTTTACGATTATATGCCCCTGGAAGAGAACCGGGGAGCGAAGATGGGGAAGGTCATGTGCGCCGCAGCTGAGAGAAGCTTTGTCGGCAGTTTTGTGGAGTTGTTTGAACGGATGGGGATCAGCATTATCTCTGTAAAGCCTGCTCTGTGCAGTGCGGTTCTTCTGCTGGGTGCCCATGAGGCGCTGGCGGAGAGTACCTGCATTATTCTTCTTCTGGATGGGGATAATCTGGTAAGCGCCCTTCTTGTGGGCGGAAAGTATGTGTATTCCAGCCGTGCCAGGCTCTTTAGTGAGCACGGTACACCGGAATTTGCCGTGGAAGTGGCGAGAAATGTCAGTGGAATTATGCAGTTCCATACGTCGGAGAAACTTGAAAATGTAATCACCCACGTCTATCTGGGGGGATTCTTCGGAACAGACGCGCGTTTGTCTGCAGAGAATATTGCAGGACTGGGACTGGCGGTGGAGCGGGTTCCGGAGACAAAGCGGATCCAGATGCCTTCGGAGCGGGAGGTTTATGTGGAGACAAAAATGGGGTCCCCTGCGCTCTGCGATTATGTATATGCGGCAGGAAATTTTATCTTGTAAGCAGATAAGACTCCCACCCCTATAGGTGGTGAGTAAAAAACAAAATCGTCTTGGTGGGAGTCCAATCTCCTTCCAAGATAAAGCCTCCGGCGGATTGCAGAGCTGCACAGATGTATTATGTCATGCAGAGTATGACGTGCAGCTCGCAGCAAGTACACCGAGGCGTACTTGAATCAGCAGGCATAATTCCAGGGAAAATGAGGTGTACAAAATGAGACAGGCGAATAAAAAAGATATTAACTTTTATCTTCAATTTAAGAAGAACCCCAATCAGGAGCAGATGAAAAAGAAAATACTGGCTATTGCGGTTCCGGGCGGTGTTCTTGTTGGTGTCTGCGTTGCGGTATCGCTGGTATTTCTGATTTCGAATCTGATGCTCCAGAATAAGCTGAATGGAATCAATGCGTATCTGACCGATGAAACAAATCTGCAGAAATACGATGAGGTGAAGGCCCTGGAGACGGAGAACTCTGTTTTGGAGGCTTATATCGCGTCAGATACCTATGCATGGAAGGCGATACAGTCTTATCCCAGAGCCAACAGCATTGTGGTAAATGAGATTTTGGCGTGCGGGCAGGGAAAGATTGGCATACAGATTAACAGCTATGATGCCAGGACCGGGATGTTCCAGTTTACGGCAACGGCAGCCAACGCTGAAGAGTGCAATGCGTTTATTGCCGCACTGAAGAACTCTGAGGTTTTTGCAGATGTACAGTATTCCGGATATGGCTACGAGGACAGCCGGCAGTCTTACCTTATTAATGTGAGCTGCTTCCTCAGCGAGACAGCCGGCAGGCAGGAGGGATAAGCAGTGACGACAAAATTGACAAACAGGGATAAAGTTCTTATCACGGTTTTAATTGTATTCCTTGTGATCGCGGGCTTCGTTGTGTTTATCATACTTCCGGCCGTGGACAAGAGGAGTGAGCTTCAGCAGCAGATTGAGCAGGCAGAGACGGAGAAGTCGGAGATGGAGTCAGAGATTGCACTGCTTCCGTCCTACCAGAAGAGAAAAGAAGAAAATGAGGCAAAACGCCGGGAACTAATCCAGGATTTGTATCCTATGATGGAGAATCAGGAGATTGACAAAATGATCACCAATATGATTCTGGATATGGGCCTTATGGCAAGAGATTTTACAGTGTCGGTCCGCCCGGAGAACAGGAATTTTACGCCGTATACAGCCTCGGCCATGGGAATGGAGGAAGCGCTTACCCAGGAGGAGGGAGCCCAGGACAGTGAAAAGGATACCGCCGGAAATGAAATCTATATCTCGGATATCACAGTGACGGCAATCGGAAGCCTGGAAAGCCTTCAGGTACTTATAGACAGTGTCACCAATGAGTATCCGGCTCTCAGAGTTGTGAGCTATACCATTGGAGATAAGGATGCGCTGATCCTGGACACAGACCAGAGCGTACGCACACATTCTACGCTGACCATTAGTCTGGAGATGTATATGTGCGGCAAATAGAGAGAAAAGAATGCCCGGGGCATCTATCATACTTGCCCCGGGCTTGGTTCGGAGGAAATGATTGTGAAGAATATTCCTATTGGAGAAGTGCTGAAAGAGTATGGCTATATCACCGAAGAGCAGCTTCAGAGAGCTCTGGCATATCAAAAGGAGCACAGAGAAAAACGTCTGGGTGCTATTTTGATGGAACTGGGGTTTGTGACAGAAAAGCAGATGATCCAGGCTTTGGGACAGCGCCTTGGAATGAAAACAGTGGAGCTGAGCCAGATTACCGTGAATATTGAGGCTGTGGAGAAGGTGCCCAGGCAGCTTGCGGCCCGGTACCACGTGCTGCCGGTGGACACCGACGGGCAGACCCTTACGCTGGTGACAAACGATCCTTTGAACTTCTACGGTCTGGAGGACATCCGTCAGTTGACAGGGATGAATCAGGAAGTACTGCTGGCTGAACTTGCCCCTCTGAATAAGGCAATTGATTACTACTATGCGGAAGTAAATGCCCGTATGGCGGCAAAGGATGCCAACCAGAGCATAGAAGAGCCGGTGATAGAAGAGCTTGAAGTGGAGGACGGCGGCGGTGATGTGCCTGTAATCAAACTGCTGAACAGTCTGATTCACAGGGGATATCAAACTAACTCCAGTGACATTCATATAGAACCTTTTGAGGACAAAACCTTGGTGCGTATGCGTATGGATGGGACAATTGTTGACTATGTGACCCTGCAGCGGTCCCTGCACCCTTCGCTTATTGCCCGTATTAAGATAATTTCAAATCTGGATATTGCAGAAAAAAGAATCCCTCAGGATGGCCATTTCCGCATTAAGATTGAAAATGAAAATGTGAATGTCCGTGTGTCGGTTATTCCCACGGTGTTTGGAGAGAAGGCAGTGCTTCGTCTTCTGGCGAATAATTCAGTGATTGATCATGCCGGACAGTACGGAATGAATGATGAGAACTATAATAAATTCCGCCGGATGCTTCAATCTCCCAACGGTATTATTTACCTCACAGGCCCTACCGGATCGGGAAAGACTACGACTCTGTATATGGTACTGGAGGAGCTGTGCAAAAAGCAGGTAAATATCTCCACCATTGAAGACCCTGTAGAGAAGAACCTGACGAGAGTCAATCAGATGCAGGTCAATACCATGGCAGGTCTTACCTTTGAGGTTGGCCTTCGGGCGCTTCTCCGCCAGGACCCTGATATCATCATGGTGGGGGAGACAAGAGATGCAGAGACTGCTTCCATCTCCGTCCGCTCTGCCATTACCGGCCATCTGGTGCTCTCTACCCTTCATACTAATAATGCCGTGTCTTCCATTGTGCGTCTGGTGGACATGGGCTTAGAGCCTTATCTGATCGCAAACTCTCTGGTGGGAGTGGTAGCCCAGCGGCTTATGAGAAAGCTGTGCCCACACTGCTCCTATGAAGATATGCTTACTTATGAAGAGGCAGCCCTGCTGGGAACAGACAGGAAGGCTGTGCGCAGGGCCAAAGGATGCAATCGCTGCAATCACACAGGATACCAGGGGAGAATCGCCATCCATGAGATTCTGCTCATTGACAAAGAGATACGCAGGATGATATCTGCTGGCTCCGCCATGGAGGAAATTTCTGCATATGCACTGAAGACACAGGGGATGAAGACTCTGAAAACCAGCGCATTGGAGCTGGTGGAAACCGGGGTGACGACGATAGAAGAGCTGATGAAGGTTGCCTATTATGAATAGAGAGGGAGACTGCTATGAATGAAATCTTTGAGATAATCCAGGAAGCCAGGAAAAGAGGAGCCTCAGATATCCATATTTCCCAGGGACTGCCCATGCTGTTCCGCATCAACGGAAGTCTTGGGGAGGCCGGGGGAGCAATGGATGAGGGGAAGACCAGACAGGTGATTCTTTCCATGCTTTCTCTGGAACAAAAAGGACTGCTGGAGGGAGGGGAGGATCTGGACTTTGCCGTTGAGACACCGGACGGGAACCGGCAGCGTGTCAATGTATTTTGCCAGCAAAAGAAGTATGCGGCTACGATCCGTCTTTTGAACAACCAGATTCCCACCCTGGAAGAGCTTCAGCTTCCTAAGGTGCTTCGGGAACTGGCAGACAAACCCAGAGGTCTGATTCTGGTGACAGGTCCCACGGGAAGCGGGAAATCCACCACTCTGGCAGCCATGATCGATTATATTAACCAGAACAGAGCAGAACACATTATTACCATAGAGGATCCCATCGAGTATGTATACACCCGCAAACTGTCCCTGATTCATCAAAGGGAAGTAGGGTGCGATGCTCAATCCTTTGCCACAGCCCTTCGGTCTTCTCTCCGGGAGGATCCGGATGTTATCCTGGTAGGGGAAATGAGGGATTATGAGACGATCTCAGCTGCCCTTACCGCTGCGGAGACGGGTCATCTGGTACTCTCTACCCTTCATACTACCGGAGCTGCCCAGACCATTGACCGTATCATTGATGCCTGCCCGGGCGCTGCCCAGAACCAGGTGCGGACTCAGCTTTCCGGAATACTGGCCGGTGTTGTTACCCAGTGTCTGATCCCAAGAATGGACGGTTCCGGCAGGATCGCGGCTACGGAGATACTGGTGGGAACTGATGCGGCACTCAATCTGATCCGGGAGAATAAATGCCATCAGATGAATACCATTATGCAGTCCGGTGCTTCTGTGGGGATGCACTCTCTGAACGCAGATCTGGCCAATCTGGTGCGGAAAAAAGTAATCAGTAGCAGCAGTGCGTTTAAGTATTCCAATGACCGAAAGGACCTGGAACAATACCTGACATTTTAAAATGTCCGGGAATTACGGCAGAACAAAAAAAGAATGTGAAAAAAATGTCAGAAAAATGCTTGAACTACTGGCAATGATAAGAAATATCATTTATAATAGAACTAATGCGGCGGTCCTCTGCAGGGCCGCCATATTGTTTCGACAAATTTATTTAAGAAAGAAGGAAATCCTATGTACGACGTTATGTCCAAAAAAGCTACGGAGTTTATCAATCATGAGGAAATCCTTGACACTTTAGAATATGCCAAGGCGAATAAGAATAACCGGGAATTGATTGATTCTCTCATTGAGCGTGCAAAAGACTGTAAGGGTCTGTCACATCGGGAGGCAGCTGTCCTCCTGGAATGCGAAGAGCATGATCTAGTAGAAAAAATGTTTGAGGTGGCAAAAGAAATCAAGGAAAGGTTCTATGGAAACCGTATTGTCATGTTTGCCCCTCTGTATCTGTCCAATTACTGTATCAACGGCTGTGTGTACTGTCCGTACCATTCCAAGAATAAGCATATTGCCAGAAAAAAACTGACCCAGGAAGAAATCCGCAAAGAAGTAATTGCACTGCAGGATATGGGACATAAACGTCTGGCCCTGGAAGCCGGTGAGGATCCTAAGAATAATCCCATTGAATATATTCTGGAAAGCATTGAGACCATTTATGGAATTAAGCACAAGAACGGAGCCATTCGACGGGTAAATGTAAATATTGCGGCTACCACAGTGGAGAATTACAGAAAGCTGAAGGATGCGGGTATCGGGACCTATATCCTCTTCCAGGAAACTTATCATAAGGAAAACTATGAGGCGCTCCATCCCACAGGACCCAAACACGACTATGCTTATCACACCGAGGCCATGGACCGGGCCATGGAGGGGGGCATTGATGATGTAGGATTGGGGGTTCTCTATGGATTAAATACATACCGTTATGATTTTGTGGGACTGCTGATGCATGCAGAGCATCTGGAGGCAGCTATGGGGGTAGGGCCTCATACCATAAGCGTTCCCAGAATCTGCCCTGCGGACGATATTGACACCGCAGACTTTTCCAATGCCATAGATGATGAAACCTTTATGAAGATTGTAGCTGTTATCCGTATCGCGGTTCCCTACACAGGCATGATCGTTTCCACCAGAGAATCCCAGAGAGTGAGGGAAAAAGTCCTGGAACTGGGAATTTCCCAGATAAGCGGAGGATCCAGAACCAGCGTGGGAGGCTACGTAGAGCCAGAGGAAGAGAATTCCGCCCAGTTCGATGTAAGCGATACCAGAAGCCTGGATGAGGTTGTGAGGTGGCTGTGCCAGCTGGGCAATATCCCCAGCTTCTGTACCGCCTGCTACCGGGAGGGAAGAACCGGGGACCGCTTCATGACCCTGCTAAAATCAGGACAGATAGCAAATTGCTGCCAGCCCAATGCCATAATGACATTCAAAGAATACCTGATGGACTATGCCTCACCGGAGACGAGAGAGATTGGAGAAAAGCAGATTGAAAAAGAACTTTCCCATGTGAAAAGCGATAAGATCCGGGAGCTCACAAAAGAGCATTTAAAGGATATTGAGGAAGGGAAGAGAGATTTCAGGTTTTAAGTACAAAAGGGGGACGTGTTCTTTCTAGAAAGAACACGTCCCCTTTTGAGATCAGGGTGTCCCAGATTCGGAAAGGCCTGTCCCTTTTTTATATTTCTTCCCGCAGAACCAAAAGAAAATGATGCCTGCCAGAAAGGTAAAGATTGAGATAAACTGGGAGGTGGACAGCGCACCCACACTTCCCCGGATTAAATCTCCCCGGAAGAATTCCAGGATAAACCGTCCCGCACTGTATAAGATCAGATACAGAGCAGCGATCTGCCCGTTTGCCTTTACTTTTTTTGCCAGATAGATGAGCAGGAAAAAGTGGATAAAGTTCAGCGCACTGGATATGAGCTGTGTAGGGATAAGGGGTACTCCATTGGGTGCAAATTCTGAGCTGTGGAATGTGATGCTGAGGGGGCAACTGGATTCCATTCCGTAACAGCAGCCCGCCAGGAAGCATCCGATGCGGCCGAAACCCTGTGCCAGTGCAACGGAGGGGATCAGGATATCAAAATATTGGAGAAAATTAAGTTTCTTATATCTGCTGTAAATATAAAAAGTAAGGATTCCTCCCAGGATTCCTCCATAGACAACAAATCCATAGGAGAGATCCAAAAGTACTTTGGGATTTTCCAGAATTTCTTTTATATCGGTGATAAAAAAGAGCAGCTTGGCTCCCAGCAAACCACCAATCAGACAGAGAAAGGTGATGGCAAACACAGGTTCCGGGTTCAGATTGTTTTTCTTTGCCCGATATTCCCCCACCAGATAGGCAGCCAGAACACCAATAGCAATCATTAGCCCGTACCCGTGGATGGTGAGTGGTCCGATACTGAATAAGTCGTTTTTCATAATATAGTCCTTTGCTTTTCTTTTTATTATTCCGGATAGATTAATCGATCTCCGGTAATACCTGTGAGTACTTCCCTGAGATACTTATCTGCCAGATAATTGGCCATTCCCAGGTTCATGTCCAGATAGTTGCCGCAGTCCTTAGGGCTTGCACCGGGAATCTCACCGCGGTAATCTCTAATAAATTCAAACATACCGGTCAGAAGCTCTAAAATGTCGGTGGACTCATAATCCCCTGCCAGAAGAAGATAAAAGCCAGTGCGGCAGCCCATGGGGCCAAAGTAAATAATCTTATCCTTAAAGTCAGGATCGTTCCGAAGAAAAGTGGCGCCCAGATGCTCAATGGTGTGAACCTCTGCAGTATTCATGACAGGTTCGTCATTAGGAGCGGTCATGCGGATATCAAAGGTTGTGATTACCTGTTCACCCACCGGATCCTTGCGGGAGACGTAGACACCTGGTTTTAGTTTTATATGGTCGATGGTAAAGCTTGTGATTTTTTCCATTTTAATTCTCCTTTTTTCGTTAGTATATCCATTATAATGAATTGAGGGCATTCGTGCAACCCCTCCATTGACTTTCCATATCCCCGGTGATACAATAAAACCTAGCGAAAAAGCCGGCAGAAAGGCCCGAGTATGGAGGAAAATCAGATGATCAACGACAAGAAAATATTATTTAGCGGTATGCAGGCTACAGGAAATCTGACCCTGGGAAATTATCTGGGAGCTTTAAAAAACTGGGTGAATCTGAGCGACGAATACGAATGTTTCTACAGTGTCGTGGATATGCACTCGATTACGGTACGTCAGGATCCTGCTACCCTTAGAAAAAGAGCCAGAGCACTTCTGACTTTATATATTGCAGCAGGCTTAGATCCCAAAAAGAACTGTATTTATTATCAGTCCCATGTATCTGGACATGCAGAGCTGTCATGGATTCTGAATTGCTTTACCTATATGGGAGAGCTGAACCGTATGACCCAGTTCAAGGATAAATCTGCAAAGCACGCAGACAATATTAATGCCGGCCTCTTCACCTATCCGGTTCTTATGGCGGCAGATATTCTGCTCTACCAGGCCGATGTGGTACCGGTGGGCATTGACCAGATGCAGCATCTGGAGCTTACGAGAGACATAGCCATCCGTTTTAATAATCTGTACGGTGATGTCTTTACCGTTCCGGAAGCATATATCGGCAAAGTGGGTGCCAAAATCATGAGCCTTCAGGAACCGGGAAAGAAAATGTCAAAGTCAGATGAGAATCCCAACGGGAGCATTTACCTCATGGACGACCCGGATACCATTATACGGAAATGCAAACGTGCCGTCACAGATTCCGAAGCCTGCGTTGCTTACAGGGATGAGCAGCCGGGGGTGAAAAACCTTATTGACATATATAGTGCATGTACAGGAAAAACACCTGCCGAAGTAGAGTGTGAGTTCGAGGGAAAAGGTTATGGAGACTTTAAGATGGCAGTGGGTGAAGCAGTGGTAAGTATCCTGAAGCCTCTGCAGGACAGAGTAAAAGAGTTAGAGGCAGACAAAGCCTATATAGACTCCATCATCAAAGAAAACGCAGATAAGGCCAACTATTATGCAACAAAAACACTTCGAAAAGTACAGAGGAAAGTAGGTTTTCCGGATCGGATTCGTTAGACTTGAAAAGGGGGACGTGTTCTTTTTAAAAAGAACACGTCCCAAAATCGTCCCGGGGTGTCCCAAATTCCAATTGACCTGTCCCTAATTGCCGTTGTCACAGGTCAAAAAAAGAGCTATAATTAAGACAGCAAGAAAGTGACAGGAGGTAATGAATATGACGATTGATGAGGTTATTGCCGTACTGCAGATGCAGGAGGAGATTCTTCAGTTTAACCATTTTACAAATGAAGATGCGTGGGAGCTTGGAAATATAATTGTTTCTGAAGCTAAGAGAAGAGGACTGGATGTAGCTGTCAGCATCCGATTGAATAATGGATATACCGTGTTCCAGTACGCAGGAAATACCACCAATCTGAATGATGAAAGGTGGATGAGAAGAAAGTTCAATACTGTGAAGACCATAGAGAAGAGCAGTCTCAGGTTATACAGTGAACTGCAGAAAACAGGGGAATCTATGGAAGATTTGTTCCTGGATGAGAAGGAATATGCCTGCTGCGGAGGCGGTTTTCCCATTCGGGTGGAGGAAGTGGGTGTGATTGGTGCCATTGTAGTATCTAACCAGAACCATTTTGTGAATCATGATATTGTAATTAAGGGCGTGAGCCGGTATCTTCATATTGACGAGGTACCCAGGATCCGTACGGTTGGAATGTAATAGAATCAGAGGCAAAAAATCAGAAGGAAGCTGTGCTCGCCTGCGCAGCTTCCTTCTGATTTTTTGCCTCTGATTCTATTACATTCCAACTGTACGCTCCATTGCCTTAGCGCAGCACTTTGCATATAATCCGGCCGAACTACTTGTCCAACCCTATCCTAGTAAGGAGGAGCGGTGAGAATACGTTTCATATCCTCCGGGATATCGTCGGTAAAGGAAAGCATCTGCCGTGTAACCGGATGCTCGAATTCCAGGCGGTAAGAGTGCAGCGCCTGCCGTTTGATTTTCCGATAGTCAGGGTTGTAGAGGTAATCCCCGATAAGCGGATATCCCAGATATTTCATATGCACCCGAATCTGGTGGGTCCGGCCCGTATCGAGCTGAAGTTCCACCAGTGAATAAGAATCCCCAGTGTCTGACCCAACAGCAGCAATCCTGCGAAAATGGGTGACGGCCCGTTCCCCGCGGTGAAAATCAATCTGCCGTTCCATGGCAGAGCCTTCTTTTCTGGCAATAGGGGCGTCTATGGTTCCTTCTTCGGGGGGAATCCCCCTTACCACAGCCCGGTATGTCCGGTGTATCTGCCGGTCCAGCATCATCTGAGACAGGACAGCAGCGCTTAGCATATGTTTGGCAATAATCAGAAGACCCGTAGTATCTCTGTCAAGACGGTTAATACACCGGTAGACAAAAGTTTCTCCCTGCTGCTGATAGTAGTAAGCAATGCCGTTGGCCAGCGTGTTGTCATAATTATTCAGTGATGGATGAATGGGAGTGTCTGCCTCTTTATGAATGATCAGAATATCTTCATCCTCATACACAATGGTCAGGGGCATAGATACAGGGAGAATGTTGGGGGAGGAATCTTCCGGTGCCAGATAGACCGAGAGGAAATCCCCCTCTTTAAGTAAGGTCCGGACATATGCCCATTGGCCGTTAACCAGAATCCCATTCTGGGTTTTTTTCAGATGGACCAGGACATGGCGTGAGTAGCCCAGCTTCCGGAGATAAGAACCCACATCTGCGCCTGCGTCCTCTGCTGTGATGCTATAAGTAAATGTTCTTTTCATAATAGTTTTCATTCACGCCGGATAAATTTTACAGAGTACGTCTGCATCTTATAGAAAGGCGTGGATTGCCCTCATTTCTACCAGTTCATATCCCACGCGGTTTCCGCTTTGGGGTCTGTGGAATTACGTATGATTAGTTTGCCGTCCAAATTTATCAGCATTCTGGAGGCGGAAAGGTTTTCCATACGGCGCATCAGCAGATTAAAGGCCATAGTCCCCATCTCTTCTTTGGGAACGCGTATGGTTGACAAAGAAGGGGTAATTAGGGAAGAGGGAAAATTGTCATTGAATCCAATGACGGCAATGTCCTCAGGGATTTTTAAACCTGCTTCCATAATCGCCCGCATGGCGCCGATAGCCATCTGATCATTTCCCGCCACTACACCGTCCAGTGGAAGATGGGTCTGGAGAAGCTTCTGCATACAGCGGTAACCGCTGACGGGACTGTAGTCTCCCTCCGCAATCAGACGTTCATTCACCGGATAATGATGCTCTTCCAGAGCATTGATATACCCGGCTTTCCGCAGCTTGCCCATAGTAAACTGAAAAGGGGCGGCAATATAGCCGATGTTCTTTTTCCCAACGGCAATCAGATGCTCTGCCGCAGTTTTTATCCCCGCAGTATCGTTTACAACAACCGCGTCCAGCATATCGCTGATGGCAGCCTCCAGACAGACAACAGGGATAGAGTGCCCGTTTGTGTTGAGAGAGGTAAGCATATGGATATACTCCTGGGCCTTGGGGCTTTCTGTATCCAGAGAGGAGGAAAGCAGAATACCGTCCACCCACTGAGATTTGAGCAGCTGGATATACTTTTTTTCCTGATCCAGGCTGGAATGGGTTCCGAATACACTGATGGTATAATTTTTCTCTTCCGCAGCGGTCTGTATGCTGTTCAAAAGCGCAGGAAAGAAGATGCTGTTGATGGAAGAGACAATAACTGCTATATTGTTCGTTTTTCCGCTTTTCAGCCCACGCGCAATCATATTCGTCTCATAGCCCAGTGCATTGACGGCGTTCATAACTCTTTCCCTGAGTTCATCACTTACTGTCTTGGTGCCGTTGAGAACATTGGAGACAGTAGAGATAGATACCTGGGCATATTTGGCCACATCTTTAATGCCTATGGGCTTTTTTGGCGGATTAGCATTCATTTTCTTTATACAACTCCTTTACAGCAGACAGCCAATGGGAAGCGGTAATTCCCGCATCTGGATAATATTGGCACTCAGCACTAATGGTTTTATTATAATTACAGTCTTTTAAAAAAGCAACGATTTTTTTGAAATCTATGTGCCCTTGTCCGGGCCAGCTGCGGTTCGAATCTGCAAAGTGAATATAATAGATATCTCTATAGTGCTTTGCAAGAGAATCCAGAATATCCTTCTCTTCTATATTCATGTGAAAGGTATCCACCATTAGCTTTACATTTGTGCAGGCATTTTTATGTATGAAGTCAGCCACATTTATAATGGGGAGATGGGATTCCAGCCGCTTGTACATACCTTCTGTGCATTCGCCTCCAGAAGATGCTATGATCAGGTGTTTTTATCCTGTGGATACGGTCAGAACAGCATTACCATAATCGGAAGTGATCCTGGTGTCTGCGCTGCTTTTAATGGGGGAACCCACACTGCCTTTGAAGATATGGCACTGTTCCGTGCCGTCCCTGGCTCTACAGTCATAGATATTTCTGATGGGAATCAGCTGATCAGCGCATTAATTCAGACAGGAGGCAAAAAGGGGGTGACCTATATCCGGACACCCAGAAAGAGTACGGCAAAGCTCTACGGCGATTATTCCCATATGCCTGTGGGAAAAGGAATATTACTCAGAAATGGAAAGGATGCTGCAGTATTTGCCTGCGGAATCATGGTAAGCGAGGCAATGAAGGCAGCGGAGCAGTTGGAAAGAGAGGGCATCTTTGTTTCAGTTATTGATATGTTTACGGTAAAGCCTCTGGATGAAGAGTGCCTTCTGCGGCATGCGAAAGCTGCGGGCCTTGTAGTGACTGCAGAAAACCATAACAAGATTGGCGGTTTATACAGTGCAGTGACAGAAGTGTTGGCAGAGAAACTGCCGGTACCGGTTGAATATGTGGCGGCAGAGGACTGCTTCGGAGAAGTAGGACCCCAGGAATATCTGCAGGAAAAATTCGGATTAAACAGCAATGAGATAGTAAAAAAGGTGAAGCGGGGATTACTTTTTAAAATCCCGAATAATCCGTATCAGCAGAAATACCCCATAAGCGGATAAAAAGGTTTCAGAAATAAAACCTGCATAGGTGATTCCTCTCGCGTGTAAAAGTGAGTTTAACAGAACAATAGCTGGAATTTCAAATATGATTTTGCGGAGTACAGCGAAAAGCAGAGATTTCTTTCCCATGCCGATGCTCTGAAATACACTCACTGCAAGAAAGTCCACCAGCATAAAGGGCATCGAAAGGCTGAAGCCGCGAAGAAACAGTTTACCATAGGCAACTACTTCCCTGCTTTTAATAAATAGGCTCATTAACGGCGAAGCCAGTATCCAATAGAAGATAGTAATGACCAGCATACATGGGACCATGATTTTTGCGACAGAGCTGATTGCCTCCTGGAATCTGCGGATATTCTTACCTGCATAAGAATATCCAATCAATGGCATTACTCCCTGGGTTCCGCCCATAGCGATTTGAATGGGAACCATGAAGATTTTTGGGAGATACCAATCGCTGCTACCGCAGAAGCACCATAAGCAGCAACAAAATTATTCATAACCGCCATACCTGTGACATTTAAAATGTTCTGAATAGAAGCAGGAACACCCACACCTAACACCCCCAAAACAATCTCTTTTCTCAGGGAAAGGTACTTGGGACTGAGACAGATATTCGTTTTGTCTTTCTTAACAGCCAGAAGAATAAAAAAATACACGCAGGCGGAGCAATTGGAAAGGAAAGTGGCAAGTCCCGCTCCGGCTGCGCCCATTCCAATCCCCAGGGCAGGATAAAGATAGGATCAAGAATAATATTCATTATGCAGCCGCTCATAGTTCCAATACTTGCATATCTGCTGCTGTGGCTCCCATAGTATCCGCTTTAGCCCCTAACAAAGGTATCTCCCCTACCAAGTGTGCGGCTCATCATACTAGAGGAACCAACGCCAAAAAGATTAATAACAGCATTGAAGCCGAGCATTGCGGGAGCGGCCAGCGCAACAGCCGCACTACGGGCATTTCCTCAAACAATCTTTTGTTCGCTGTGTCCATATGTACTACTCTCCTGTTTAGGTGCTTTACCGTGCAGATTACTTTCTATCCTGCTGGATAACTCTAAAATAAGCAATCGCTCCTCTTTTGAAAATCCCGCAAAAATAAATTCTAAATATTCCCTTTGCATCGCCTGTCCGGCATGAACAATCTCTTTTGAGGATTCTGTCAGTTTTAAATGGATCTTTTTATGGTTTAAAGAATTCGTTTCACACGTAAGATACCCTTTTTGCGTTAACTCTTTTACGGCAAGGGAAACATGTGATTTTTGCATTTTTTTCAGTCTCACAATATCCGCAGAGGTATCGAAGCTTTTATTATTTGCAAGGAACAGTAAAATGTCTAGTTCGGCAGAAGATATTTGAAAGCGGTTTATGACAGTTTTCTTTCGGTTGAAATATTCTTTTTTGAGTGATGCGATAAGCAGCCAATAATCGTTTTCCATTACGCCCTCCTGTGTTGAAATGCCAATACTAAAAGTATAGTTCTATTTTGAACTCATGTCAACAACTGGAAAGTGAGAATTTTTAAGGTTTCCGTTGTAGAAGTCTGCCCGAGCAGGAGTTGGAAAAAGGATTTAACTGGATACTCTACGGAGCGTTTGTTGCATTTATCTCAAAACAAAGATATGATTAAGGAGGAGGTGAAGAAAATGAATTGCAGCAAAGTTGGTAAGCTGATACTTACCCTGCGTCAGGAAAAGGGTATGACACAAAAAGCTCTTGCAGATGAAATGAATATTAGCGACAGGACCATATCCAAGCGGGAACGCGGTATCGGCTGTCCCGATGTATCGTTACTTCGTGAGCTGTCTGCCATTTTAGAAGTTAACATTGAAAAAATATTAGTAGGCGATTTAGAACCAAACGATAAGGACAGAGGGAATATGAAAAAAATAAAGATTTATGTTTGCCCGGATTGCGGAAATGTTTTACTCAGCACGGGAGAAAATGAGATATCATGCTGTGGCAGAAAACTAGCCGCTTTGATTCCGCAGCCAGAAGATTCACAACATGAATTCTGTATAGAAGAAATTGAGGATGATTTTTATATCACGTTGCAGCATGAAATGAGCAAGCAGCATTACATTACTTTTGTGGCATATGTTGCTTGTGACAGGGTACTTTTGATCAAACTTTACCCGGAACAAGCCGCGGAAGTACGGTTTCCTAAAATGTACGGCGGTGATTTTTATGTTTGCTGCAATAAACATGGCCTGCGGCACAGGCGTTTCACCACATAATATTGATTCCTGGATAAATACATCTGATATTAAAACAGATGTATTTTTTCTGTGTGCGCTGTTCACGGCCAGGCAAGGGTTGTGTGGTAGGTTCTGTGGATGGATTATATGCCCAAAGTGCGAGAATGGAATTGTGTAAACAAAAGTGGCAGCCAACATTCTTTAGCACTTTAAAAGACTTTTATGTTGTTAGAAGATAAGGTTTCCTGCAGTTTTCCAATGAATTTTTCGGCAGGTTTTGAGAAAATCTGGTATTTTTTCCAAATGATATTAATTTCATCTTCCAGCCCAGGAGTTAGTGGACGGAAACAAAGGCTGCTGTTTCCGGAGGTATTGATAATTTTATCAAAACCAATAGCATATCCCAACCCTTCTTCTACCAGTAAGGATGCATTAAAAATAAGGTTATAAGTGGCTGCAATGTTCAAATCGGTCTCTTGAAGCTTCAGCCACTGCATGATCTTCCCGCCTTTGTATTCCTGCTGGGAGAGGATTAATGGTTTATCCCATAAGTCCTCCGGCGATATTTTATTTTTGGATGCGAGGGGAGAATCCTTCCGCATTAAGACTCCCCAGACATCTTTAGAAGGTAATCTGAGTGTATTGTATTTTTTCAAATCAACCGTCCCAAATATAATCCCAAAGTCAAGCAGTCCTTTATCCAGACGTTCCATTACAAAGGTGGAGTTGCCGCTGGAGATATGGCAGCGAATACCGGGATATGCATTCTGCAGAATTTTAGCTGTTCTCGCTAAAATTCGTACCGCATCAGTCTCACCTGTACCGATATAAATATCTCCCATAACAATATCGTCGGAGAGGGTAACCTCTTTTTCTGTTTTCTTCACCAAATCAAGAATCTCTTCGGCACGTTTTCGCAAAATCATACCTTCCTCGGTAAGTGTTACTTTACGTGATCCCTTTGTGCCGCGTATCAGTAACTGCTTACCCAGCTCTTCTTCTAAGTTCTTGATCTGAGTAGAAAGTGTGGGCTGGGAAAGATGGAGTGACTGTGCTGCGCGGACAATGCTCTGCTCCCTTGCAATCGCAAGAAAATATTGGAGAACTCGTAATTCCATATGGTGACCTCCTAAATAGAAACTTATTTTTATAAGTAGTTTAGGTAAGTTTAACATAAAAATGAATAGGTTTCAACTATATATAGCAATTATATATAAGTATTTGCTATTATATGACGGCGGAATTATACTATACATAGAGCAGAAATGGTATAGGAGGTGCCGCGCAATCAATGACGAATAAAGAACCTAAAGAAGAGATCGTCCAAAATCTGAAGGACGCTGGGTGTGGAATAGAGACCATTCAAGATTTTCTATTATACTTAAATGAAAATCAAAAAGAAAAACAACTGGAACTGTTGGAAAAACATAGGAGACAGCTTCTGAGCAACGTGCATAGAGAAGAGAAGAAGATTTACTGTCTGGATTATTTGGTATACCAAATTAAAAATGAGGAGAAGAAAAGATGGGAAAAAATATTTTAATCATATCAACCAGTCTGGGAAAAGGGAGCAATTCAGAGGAAAAGTTAAACGAACTAAGGGAATTTGGGCTGAGCCTATAAAAGAGAAAAGGAGATTGTAAATCATGGATGCAAAAATGTTAGAAGGAAAAGTTGCGGTTATTACAGGTGCAAGCTATGGAATGGGACAGACTATGGCGGAACTTTTTGCAGAGGAAGGTGCCAGTGTTATTCTGACCGCCAGGGGTAAGGAGAAACTGAATCAGGTAGTAGAGGGAATTTGCAAAAAAGGTGGAAAGGCTATCGGAATTGTTGCGGATACCTGTTCTACAGCAGATACGAAAAAGGTTATAGAGAAAACAATTGAGACTTTTGGAGATTTAGACATCCTGATCAATAATGCTGGGATTGGAGAGCAGAAGATGATTGACGAGACAGAGGATGAATGGATGATGCAGGTAATGAACACCAACCTGGGGGGACCTATGAGGTATATCAGAGAAGCACTGAAAATATTTATACCTAAAAATGAAGGGGTCATTATCAATATTTCTTCTGTAAATGGAAACCGTCCCTTCTGCGGTGCAACTTATACTTCCACAAAAGGTGCATTGAATACGTTGACAAAAAATGTGGCTATGAGGCTGATTGACACGAATATCAGGTGTAACGCCGTAGCACCCGGGGCAACCATCACACCGGCGCACCTTGCCAACAAGGCGGGAGAGCAGCCGGGAGGAAATGAAATGCTGAAATACAGCAGCCATTATGTTTATTTTCCTGGGCCGGAATGTGAAGCAATGGATCAGGCATATGCCTGCCTGTATCTTGCCAGCAAGATGGGCAGAGCTGTCCGTGGGCAGGTGCTGCAGGTCTGCAATGGTGCGTTTCTGTAAAATGATAATCTCTGCACAAGAATGGTAAAACAAGATGCTGTATAAAGAATATAAGGATAGTATCCGCATTTCCAGATTGGGTATACACTGCTTGAGACAGGATACCGGGTTCCGTAAAGATACAGGATAAAGGAGAGCATTGTATTGACAATTAAGAAAAAAATCAGGCTGTCCAATATTATGATGGTTCTGATACCGATTATATTTACAGCAGTCGTAATCAACGTCTGCCTGCACACTTCACTTGGCAGCTTTTGGTATACCTTGGAAGCCATGTACAGTGATGAGAACAGCATACAGTTCGCCCAGAGCATGATCTATACATACCAGCAGGAGCTGTGGGAGAACAACTGGGGCCAGGGGGAACATCCGGATGCATCAGAAGAAATTAAGAGAAGTGATGAAATGTACCATCTGGAAAATAAGCTGTCCGGAATGGGATATCAGTTTATGATCACAAAAAATGAGAAACTGATTTATACGAACCTGTCGGAAGAAGATATGCAGGCCGCACGGTCGGTAGCAGGAGATGCCATTGATACGGCAAAGACATTGACTGCCAGCAGGCATGAAGTCTCTGTCATAAAGAATACATTTTACCACGGGGAAAAGACGTTCTGCATTACAGCAGTTCACCGCCAGCAGACGGATCAGGGGGTGGTGAATTACCTGAAGAATTATATTCTCAAATATTTGTATGGGATTATCCTCTTCTTTATTGTATTGACACTGCTTGTGAATGGGATCACATCCTGGTGGATATCCGGAAGTATCTTAAAGCCTCTGAGGTTGCTCAGCACAGGTACAAAAGAGATTAGGGAGGGGAATCTGGATACCCGAATGGAATACCAGAAAAAAGATGAATTTGGGCAGGTATGCAGAGATTTTGAAGAGATGCGCAACTTTCTGAAAGAGTCTGTAGAACAGCGTCTGAGAGATGAAAAGAAAAGGCGGGCTCTTATCACCGGGATTTCTCATGATCTGCGGACACCCCTGACCTCAATAAGCGGCTATCTGGATGGTTTAATGGACGGGATTGCTGACACACCGGATAAAAGGATGCGGTATCTTAAGGCAATTAAGACCAGAACCGGAAATCTGGTGAGCCTGGTAGACAGTCTTTCCGAGTACAGCAGGCTGGATAATGGATTCCGGTACCACATGGAGGCGGCAGATTTCAGGGAGTTTGTAGAGCAATATCTGGAGACCTTAAAACCTGACACAGAACAAAATCAGATAGAGATTGTATTTTCATATGGAAAAGAAACTTATCCGGTGCGGATTGACCGGGAAGAATTCAAGCGGGTATTTGACAATCTTTTTACAAATACAGTGAAATACCGTACTTTAGAAAAATCACGTGTTCAGATATCCCTGGAACGCACTTTGACAGGGACGGATATTGAACTGGTATATCAGGACGACGGCCCCGGAGTGCCACAGGAGAGCCTGGAACAAATATTTGACAGTTTTTACCGGGTGGATGATGCAAGAACCCAGTCAGAAAAAGGAAGCGGTATTGGGCTTGCGGTGGTCAGGGAAATTATCCTCGGACACAGCGGCAGCGTGCAGGCAGATAACAGGGAAGGACTGGCGGTTATCATCCATCTGCCTATAACAGGAGAGGATACCAATGGAAAAAATACTGATTGTGGAAGATGACGAATTGATTGCGGAATTGGAGAGGGATTATCTGGAAGCCAATGGATTCGAGACAGATATTGCTTCCGATGGGAGAGCAGGAGAGCGAATGGCAAAAGCAGGCGGATATAATGCTGTTTTACTGGATGTGATGCTTCCGGGAAAAACCGGTTTCGATGTGTGCCGGGAATTGCGGAAGACCCTGCATCTTCCGATTATCATGGTGACGGCAAAAAAAGAAGACATTGACAAAATCCGGGGATTGGGGCTGGGAGCAGACGATTATCTGGTGAAGCCCTTCAGCCCGGCAGAATTGGTAGCTAGAGTCAAATCCCATATCCACATCCACAGCCTGCTTCTTTCCTCCCAGGAAGAAAGGGAAGAGGAGACAGCTATCGCCTATCAGAACCTCACGATTCTCCCAAAATCCAGAATGGTGTATCTGGATGACAAAGAGGTTGTGCTGGTGAATAAGGAATTTGAACTTTTGCTTTTCATGGCCGAGAATCCGAATATTGTATTCTCTAAAGATACTTTGTTTGACCGGGTATGGGGAATGGATTCCCTGGGCGATGTGGCTACAGTGACAGTACATATCAACCGTCTGCGGGATAAGCTGGGAAAGAATGTGAAAGAAACGCAGTTTATTGAGACAGTCTGGGGAGCCGGGTATCGGTTCAGGATTAATTGACATTGGAGATTGAGAAATGATAGATATAGTAGAATTCTTAGAATATATGAAATGTCTGGATATCGCATTCATGGTGTAAATTAAGAAACGGTGCCGCTCGATTCTTGTTTCGAGCAGCACCGTTTCATTTTATACATAAATCTGTTCTGCTTTTTCAATTTCATCGGCAACAGCCTGCGTGTGCATGGAGATACTAATACGCTTCAGCATAGGGTATTGTTTTAGATAATCAACGCACTAACCGCCCTTTCTCTCCCGGTTTTTTTAGAAGCGTATACATGAACGGCAAAAGTAAATTGATAAAACCTATTAAAAGGTATTATTTATAAGTATTTGTTATTCATAATTGCAGATGCTATGATAAAAACAGTTAAAGGATAGGAAAGAATTCGTTTAGAAATTGTTTATCTTTTTGTTAGCGGCATGTTATTCCCGGGGCTTACACTACCCACAGATGAAAGGAGCACAAAAGAATGAAGAGAAAACTATACATGGTATGCATGATGTCCCTGGTATTTAGTACTTTAACCGGATGTGCACATAATACAAATACATCTGAAAATACGGTACAGACAAAAACGGCAGAAGGAGAAAACATGGCAAAGAATACCATCACACCAGGTGCTGATATAACAGAACTGGAGGATGGATTATCTGTCGTCCGCTATGAAGGAAACTACGGGTTTGATGAATTTCTGGAGCAGGGCGGTGCATCCTCCGACATGGGTGTGGTGGAATATGTCAGCGGCCGGCTGATGGACAATATTCCGGAACTCCTTTTTGGCGGCAATCCCTTCGGATACAGTACCCTGTCTGTGACAAATTCAGAAGGCGGGAACCTGTTTGGCAGAAACTTTGACTGGAATACTTGTAACGGACTGATTATCAGTGCCCGGCCGGACAACGGATATGCCTCTGTTTCCACAGTCAACATGGATTTTATACAGGCAGGAGGCTTGGATATCTCAAGACTTCCGGACACAGCACAGGCGGTCATCGGGATGTATGCGCCGCTGGACGGCATGAATGAGGAGGGATTTGCGGTATCCGTCAACATGATTGAGGACTCTGATACCATAGAGCAGGATACGGAAAAACCTGACATTACCACCACAACAGCCATCCGTCTTCTTCTTGAACAAGCGGCAGATGTGGAGGAAGCATTGGATTTACTGGAACAATACGACTTTCATGCTTCCATGGGAATGATGGTTCATCTGGCGCTTTCCGATGCGGAGGGAACCAGCGTTGTCGTGGAATATGTAGACAATGAGATGATTGTAACAGAAACGCCTGTTGTCACCAATTTTTATCTGGCAGAGGGGAGGAAAAACGGGATTGGAACAGCCCAGTCCCATGAAAGATACGATATTCTGAATGAAACGGTGGCAGAAGAGGATGCCATGACTGAGGCAGACGTAAGGGATGCACTGGACAGTGTGAGTAAGGATAATTTCGGTGAATTTGAATCTACGGAATGGAGCATTGTCATGAATCAGGAGACGAAGGAACTGACGTATTACCATAGAGAAAATTACGAACAGGGATATACCATTTCCGTAGAGTAAAGGAGGCGCAGGGAGAAAACGATGAATTATTTAAAAACATTGATAGACTTATACCGTTTGAAGAGACAGGCGAAATTTACTCCAAAGCAGATGCGCACCCTGCAGGAGAAAAAATTAAGGAAAATGCTGCACCATGCATGGGAACACTCCGCTTACTACCGGAGGACTTTTGAAGCCGCGGGAATTACAGAGGGGCAGCTGGATGAACTTCCCCTTTCCTGTTTTCCGACCCTAAATAAGAAAGAACTTTTGGGGCATTTTGATGAGCTGGTGGTGCCAAAGGACTTACGCCAGAGGGAACTCAGTGAATTTGACGCACAAAAATCTCCGGACCGCAAGCCCTATAAAGGGAAATACCATGTGGTACATTCATCAGGAAGCACAGGAAAGCCGGGGTACTTTGTCTATGATGAAGCCGCATGGTCTGCCATGCTCCTCGGTATGCTAAGGGCGGCTCTATGGGATATGTCCATACCGCAGATACTGTCCCTTCTGGCAAAACGTCCAAGAATTGCGTACATTGCCGCGACGGACGGCAGATACGGCGGGGCAATGGCGGTAGGAGACGGCATTGACCAAGTGGGGGCGAAGCAGATTTATCTGGATATCAAGACGCCGCTTACAGAGTGGATCAGGCAAATCAAAGAATTTCAGCCCAACATCATCATCGGCTATCCGTCGGCGGTAAAGATCCTGGCCGAGCTTGTGGAGCAGGGAAGTGTAGAAGTACATGCCATACGGGTGATTTCCTGCGGGGAACCACTGGGAGCGTCTCTTCGAAGCTATCTGGAAAAGATATTTCAGTCAAAAGTGGTCAATTTCTACGGCGCCAGCGAATCCCTCACCATGGGGGTAGAGATGGAGCCTGAGGATGGAATGCTCCTATTCGACGATATGAATCTGATTGAGGTGGAAAGCGGCGTGATGTATCTGACCTGCCTGTATAATTTTGCACAGCCGTTGATCCGTTACCGCATCTCTGACAGCCTGACCTTAAAGGCGGCAGAAGAAAACAGCCCGTATCCATTTACGAAAGCCTGTGGGCTTTTGGGGAGAAATGAAGATATCCTCTGGTTTGAAGATTTTGACGGGAGACGGGAGTTTCTGCATCCTCTTGCCATTGAAGGCTTTTGCATCGAAGGGCTTTTAGATTACCAGTTCCGGCAGATTGCAAAGGACGCCTTTGAAATGTATGCAGAAGCTTCAGAAAATGCGGATAAAACGTACATAAGGACAGAGATGATGGGACAGATGAAAAAGATACTTGCCGAGAAGAAATTAGATTATGTACAGTTCTATCTGATTTTCGTGCCGGAGATCCTTCCGGATCCAAGGACGGGTAAGAAACCCTTAATCCTTCAGAAAAAGGAGGCAGTACAGGATGAAAAAAGTGTTATTGCAGGGTAGAAAGGTGAGCAAGGTATTTGCACAAGGCTCCGCAAAAAATAAAGTGCTGGATCACGTGGATGTGGATATTTACGATAAAGATTTCACCGTTATCATGGGTTCTTCCGGGGCGGGAAAATCCACACTTTTATATGTCTTAAGCGGAATGGATGCCGTTACGGACGGAACGGTTACTTATAAAGAAAGAGAAATCAGCCGTCTGAAAGAAAAAGAGATGGCAAAGATACGGGCGGAAGAATTTGGTTTTGTCTTCCAGCAGACTCATCTGGTCAGCAACCTGACGCTTTTTGAAAATATAGTAGTGGCAGGCTACGTGAGCAAAAAGGGGAGTGCCGGGGAAATACAGGACCGGGCAGAGCGCATGGTTTCCCAGATGGGAATTGAGAAGGCAAAGAACCGACTGCCTTGTGAAGTTTCCGGCGGGGAGGCACAGCGCGCAGCTATTGCAAGGGCAATGATAGGCAGCCCCGGACTTTTGTTCGCCGATGAACCCACCGGCGCTCTGAACCGGTCGCATACGGAAGAGGTCTTAAACCTGCTGTCTGCAATCAATGATTCCGGACAGAGCATCCTGATGGTGACCCATGACCTGAAAGCTGCCCTCAGGGGAAACCGGATCTTATATCTGGAGGATGGGAAAATCGTGGACGAACTGAAACTGCCCCCTTACCAGGAGGCACAAGAGCGGGAACGGGAAAACAAGCTTCAGAACTGGCTTTACGGGTTACAGTGGTAGGAGGCACGAGCGGAATATGGTAAATAAAATTATATGCATGGCGGGGATGAAACGCCATAAGGGAAGTCTTTTTGGCATTGCCGTACTCTTGTTTCTGGCCGCCCTCTCCCTGACTTGTGTTCTCACCGTCTATCTGGGAGATAGAAACTATATCCGTCAGGAAATGGAGCGGGCAGGGTTCGGGAACCTTACCGCATGGGTATCCGGTGTTCCGGATATGGATGCGCTTATAGACAGTATCCAGTCTCAGGAGGAGATTGAAAGAACAGAAGTTCAGAACCTTATTTTTTCCGAGTATGAAGCAAATGGCATGGAATCGGACAGTGAGGGGCAGCTGATTCCATGGAACAGCAGGGAAGGAACATATCACTTCTTTCAGGACGGCTTATCAGGATATGAGGAACCTCCCGAAGCAATTGCAGCCGGGACCGTTTATGCTTCTCCCTCCATGGTTTCTGTTATGGGACTTGAAATAGGGGACACCATCACATTTCCGGTGGCAAGGGGTGGGGTCAGCAGGCAGTTCACCGTTGCCGGATATTATGAAGATCCTTTTATGGGAAGTTCTATGATTGGCATGAAAGGGTTTCTGATTTCAGCGGAAGATTATGAAGCAATCCTTCAGACCGCCCGGGAAGCGGGCATGGACAGCCTGGTAAGAGGCGGCGCTATGATCCATATTTTTACGGATGACGTCAGCAACAGCGCATCCGGCATTAGCAGGCTCCTGAATGAAAACACGCCGATTTCCCAATATACGGAGTTTATACATAGCAAGGAAGCGATCCTTGGCTTTATGAGTATTCTGCAAAATGCCTTTTGTGCGCTTCTGGCGGTCTTTGTGCTGATTCTCCTGGCAGCGGCCATGGCAGTTCTGGGGCACAGCATCACAGGCATGGTGGAACAGGAATATAAGAACTTGGGGGTCCTAAAAACGACAGGGTTTACGGGAAACCAACTCATCCTGCTTACGCTTGTGCAATATGGCCTGAGTATGGGAGCTGGAATCCTGCTGGGAATGCTGGCGGCATTTCCGGCAGTCAGGATGGTTGGAAGAATGACCGTTACCACCACAGGGATCCTCCTTCCGGATGATTTACCGGTTCTCCCATGCTTAGGGGCGTTCACAGTTATCCTGCTTATATTGGTGGGATTTACGGTTCTGAAACTAAGAAACATCCTCCTGGTTACACCCATGGCGGCAATCCAGGGTGAAGCGTCAGAGGTGAAATGGAATCCGGGCAGGAAATTTCAAATGAGGGCGGAAGCGCTTCCCTTACGGTTGGCTGTGCGCCAGCTCCTGTCCGGGAAGAAACGGTATGCAAGCGCCTTCCTGATTGCGGTTCTTCTTGTATTCTTTGCATCGCTGGCAGGAAAGATGAATGCCTGGCTTGGCCCGGAGGGAAAAGGGATGATGGACGCTTTTAACCCTGCAGACCTGGACATCGGCGTACAGGCCCTGGGAGAACTGGAAGCCGGGGAATTGGAGGAAACAGTGCGTTCTTATACAGACATTACGGATGAATATCTTCTTGCCATGCCCAGTGTATCGGTAAACGGAAGCAACTATACGGCAAACGTAATTACAGAGCCGGAAAGGTTTCATATCAGCAAAGGGGAGACCAGCAGAGGGGCAGATGAGGTAGTCCTCACCGAAACAATTAGCTCTGATTTAGGGGTATCTATCGGAGAAAAGGTGACCATCCGGGGCGATATGGGGAGCGGGGAATTTACCGTTTCCGGAATATACCACTGCGCCAATGACATGGGTGCCAATATCGGGATGAACCGGGAGGGATATCTTACCATCGGAAAGGATGACCCGCAGATCTGGTGCCGTCACTATTTCCTCGCCGACACGTCAACAAAAGCGGTAATCACAGAAAGGCTGGAAGAAACTTATGGAGGTGATGTACATGTACATGAAAATACCTGGCCGGGACTTTTGGGAATCATTTCGGCCATGCACGGACTGATTGCATTTATGTATGGGATGATCGCAGTATTTATCCTGATTGTAACAGCCATGACCGGAAGCCGTATTCTGACGGCGGAACAAAAGGATCTGGGCATCTACAAAGCCATTGGATGTTCCACAAGGATGCTGCGCATCTCCTTTTCCCTCCGGTTTGGGATTGTAGCGGCGATAGGGGCCGCAGTGGGAACCATACTGGCAGCCATGATTACAGACCCCATGGTATCCGCTGTCATGCGGCTTGCGGGGATTAGTAATTTTACATCCCAACCGACAATCACAAATATGGTCATACCGGGGTTGACAGTCACCCTCCTGTTTCTTGGCTTCTCATATCTGTCTGCAGGAAGGATGAAAAGGTCGGACATGACGATATTGACAGCGGACTAGAGTGTGTTTCAAATATGCTCTGGTACACGGAGGAATTTACATAGTTAGCATAGCGCAAAAGCGCAGAAAGGACAAAGTATGAAGAACAAAATAGTAAAAAAAGTAACAGGAATGGCAGCCATGATGATGTTATCAGCAGCGTTCCTTGTAGGCTGTGAGCAGGAGGAAGTACCTCAGAGTGATATAGATGCAGGAGATGTTGCAGAGGCAGAATCTGACTCAGAATCGGAAACCATGGCAGACAGTCAGGCAGTAAGCAATGTATCCGAACTGGAGGTACGGTTCGGGGATGACGGAGAACCTTTTATGATGCAAATGGAGGATAACGAGACAGCAGCGGCGATTGTCCGCTATGTGGGAACTTCGGATTGGAGGTTACCAATTTATGAGAGGGATGAAGATGCGGACTATGATGTAATGCAGTATTATGATGTATCCAGCAGATATGACATTCCCTCTAACCCTGAAACAGTAACATCGGAAAAGGCAGGAGAAGTTTACTATTCAGACCCGAACCGTATCGTGCTCTTCTACCATGACGCAGAGATTACCGGGGAATATACCAAAATAGGAACTTTTGATGCAACAGAGGAATTTGTGACTGCAGTGGAGGAGAACCCGGTATTAGAAGGATGGGACAACAAAATCGTGCAGATTGCAAGACCATAAAATATGTGTTGACAACCTGAGAACAAACAGAAAGAAACCGAAGCAGAAGTAGAAAATGTATAATAAAAGAGGAGATTAACTATGAGTGAAATGAAAGAAATCAGACAGGAATATTTAACAGGGGAACGCCCGCTTTTCAAAGGAGAAAATTTAAAAATAAATGATACCATATTTGCAGAAGGAGAATCTCCGCTGAAAGAAAGCAGCAATGTTGAACTGTATGGAAGCATGTTTAAATGGAAATATCCGCTTTGGTACGCAAAAAACATTTTGGCCTGTAACTGTACCTGGTTTGAAATGGGGCGCGCCGGAGTGTGGTATACAGATAACATTACAGTAAAAAATGCAGTCATTGAAGCGCCAAAGAATTTCCGGCGGTGTCATGGCGTCACACTTCAGAATGTACATTTTCACAATGCCGCAGAAACACTCTGGAACTGTGACGGGGTAACGATGAAGCAGGTGACAGCAAAAGGTGATTACTTTGCCATGAACAGCCGGAATATGAAGTTGATGGATTTTGAACTGGTGGGGAATTACTCCTTTGACGGAGTGAAAAATATGGAAATCCGTAATGCAAAGATGATCTCCAAAGATGCTTTCTGGAACAGTGAGAACGTGACGGTATATGATTCTTTCATATCAGGGGAATACCTCGGCTGGAATGCAAAGAATCTGACACTGATCAACTGTACCATCGAGAGTCTGCAGGGAATGTGCTATATTGAGAACCTTGTCATGAAAAACTGCCGTCTGCTGAACACCACACTTGCTTTTGAATATTCTACAGTGGACGTGGAGGTTAAGGGTAAGATTGACAGTGTAATGAATCCGTCCGGAGGAACGATTCAGGCAGACTACATTGAAGAATTGATTATCGAAAAAGACAAGGTAGACCCTGATAAGACAGTTATCACCTGTCAAATGGACGGCAGTACAGAAAAAATGGCAGGATAACAGATGGGTTTATTTTTAATAAAGGGAATCCTTATCGGCCTTCTCTTCGGCGTGCCGGCCGGGGCGGTTGGGGCAATGACAGCACAGAGAACCTTGAATTACGGTGTAAAAGCAGGTCTTATAACCGGTATGGGGTCCTCTGCCGCCGACTGCCTTTATGCTTGTGTCGGAGCATTTGGCTTCACTCTTATTTCAGACTTTCTGCTAAAATACCAAAACAACATTAATCTGGCCGGGGGGTGCCTGATTTTGGGAATGGGTATACGGATGCTTATAATGAAAAGCAGTAAGGCGAAAGATACACCGGATTCTACCAATGGAATCCAGATGTTCGTTTCTTCCTTTGCGGTAGGAATGACGAATCCGGCTGCGATTCTCACTTTCCTGTTTGCATTTTCCTGGTTTGGGATTTATGGGCAGACAGGGCTGGCAGAAGGGATCGGTTTGGTTTGCGGCGTTTTTATTGGAACGTACATCTGGTGGGTAACTCTTTCCGGTGCAGCGGCCATCTTCAAGAAAAAATCAAAAAAGGATTACTTACCTGTTATGAACCGGATGTTTGGGCTCATATTAATTCTTTTTGGAGCAGTGATTCTGGCTCGGGATTTTCTACATTAAACAAAAAGGGAGCACTATTATGAAAAAAGGATATTGCAGCGTGTTGCTGGTACTTCTTTCCGTAATGGTACTGTGTGCCTGCGGAAACAGTGCAGATGGAGATCAATCGTTTCATCCACCATTAGGGGAAGAAACACACAGTGTGGAAAGTTCAGGTGGGGAAGACGGAAATACTTTGGCAGAAATTACGGAGGATATATCCGCGGATGGAGAAAAGGCATCCCCGGATGAGAGTACAGGTAACAGTAAAGAGACAGGGGGTGCACAGATGCAGGAAATGACAATAGAAGTAGGAGGGCAGAAATTTCAGGTGTCCTTATATGATAATGAAACAGTACGTGCGTTTCGGGAAAAACTTCCTATGACACTTGATATGGAGGAATTGCATGGAAACGAAAAATTCTACTATCTGGATGAGGGACTGCCCGCCAATTCTGAAAATGTAGGAAGCATTAAGGCTGGGGATATTATGCTGTTTGGTTCTGACTGCCTTGTTCTGTTCTTCGAGGAGTTCAGCACCTCATACAATTATACCCGAATTGGTCATATCGATGAGGAAGAAGCGTTTGTAAGTGTACTGCCAGGAGGAACTGTGGAAATAACCTTTGAGGCAGGAGAATAGGAGGGAATACAATGGAATTTCAATTTGATAACATAATTGACCGGAGAAATACAGATTCTATGAAATGGGATGTGAAGCCAAACGAACTGCCCATGTGGGTGGCGGATATGGACTTTCAGCCGGCCCCGCAAATCAGGTCATGTATGATTGAAAGAGCAAAACATGGCGTGTTTGGGTATACGCAGGTATCGGATGAATGGTATCAGGCTTATCAGACTTGGTGGGGGAAACGCCATGGTTTTGAGATACAAAAGGACTGGCTGGTTTTCTGTACCGGGATTGTGCCTGCTATATCAAGTGTCGTCAGAAAGATGACCACAGTGGGAGAAAATGTTTTGGTTATGACACCTGTGTACAATATATTTTTTAATTCCATTTTAAACAACGGGAGACATGTACTGGAAAGCGGGCTGAAATACGATGGAAAAGAGTATCATATTGACTTTGACGACTTGGAAGAGAAACTGTCAAATCCCCAGACCACCCTTTTGATTTTATGCAATCCCCATAATCCAATCGGTAAGATATGGGACAGAGAAACCTTAGAGAGGATTGGGGACTTATGCAGGAAACACCATGTACTGGTACTATCGGATGAAATCCATTGCGATCTGACAGAACCAGGATGGGAATACACTCCCTTTGCCAGCGTTTCCGAAAATTGCCGGAGAAACAGCATTACCTGTGTGGCGCCCACAAAGGCGTTTAACCTGGCTGGAATCCAGACTGCTGCGGTAATTGTCCCGGAGGATAACCTACGGCACAAGGTCAGCCGGGGTCTGCACACGGATGAGGTGGCAGAGCCAAATGTATTTGCCGCTGCTGCACCAATCGCCGCATTTACCTGCGGCAGAGAATGGCTGGATGCCCTGCGGGAATATCTATGGGAAAACAGGAGATTTGCAGAGGATTATATCAAAAGGGAAATCAAAGGAATATCTGCTGTTTCTGCCAGAGCTACTTATCTGCTTTGGCTTGACTGCAGGAATATAATTGGAAACAGCACAGAATTTTGCCGTTTTATCCGCAGCCACAGCGGTCTTTATCTTTCTGACGGAAACGAGTACCGGAATGGAGAAGGGTTTCTGCGTATGAACCTTGCCTGCCCCAGAAAACAGGTGGAAGATGGGTTGAAACGCCTGAAGGAAAGTGTCCCGGCTTATGAGGCATGGGTTTGCAGGCAGTGCTAAGAGAGGGGGAAGAATTATTCTTCCCCCTTAAGGTATACTCTATGTTAGCTGGATTTCACTTTATTCCAAAGCTCATTATAATAACTGTCCACATCATCTCCCAGGAAGCGGAAGGTCTCACAGTTTTCCAGATCTTCCCCAGTGGGAAATGCGATCCGGCTGTTTCTGATATCTTCATCTTCTATCAGCTTGCGTCCCTCCAGATTCGGGGTGGAATACGTGATGAACTCAAAATTCATGAGGGCTATGTCCGGGCGGCAGAGAAAGTTGATAAAGGCTTCTGCATTCTCTTTATTTTCCGCATTTTTGGGGATTACCCAGGAATCGATCCAGACGTTTGAGCCTTCCTTTGGGATTACATATTCCAAATCGTGGTTTTCTCTCTGTGTATAGATTGCCTCTCCGGAATAAATGACGCCGATGGCTGCCTCATTGCCTATCATTTTATCCCTCACCTGATCAATAACATAGGCCTGTACCAGGGGCTTCTGTTCGATGAGATCATTCGTGGCCTGGGTAAGTTCTCCTACCTCTGTGGAGTTCAGAGAATAGCCCCGGCGCTTAAGAGCCACGGCAAAAGCATCCCGGACACTGTCCTGCATGAGAATGTTGTCCTTATAAGTTTCATCCCACAATACGTTCCAGCTGTCAATGGGTTCATCCACCATTGTTTTGTTGTAGAGGATGCCCACAGTGCCGAAACAGTAGGGAACCGAGTATTTGTTTTCCGGGTCAAAGCTTTTTGACTGCTCCATATAAGTAGGGTCAATATTCTTTATGTTGGGCACATTGTCCCAATTGATTTCCGCCAGAAGATCGTTCTCAATCATGCGCTGAATCATATAATCAGAGGGACAGACCACATCATAGGAGATGGCATGGGAGAGAATCTTGGGATACATGATTTCATTGGTTTCATACTCCTCATACACCACATCAATTCCAGTTTCCTTCTCAAACAGTTCTATAGCCTCCGGATCTAGATATTCTCCCCAGTTATATACCACCACCTGCTCATTGGAGGAGGAGGTTCCCTGTACCCGGTAGAAGATTCCTCCCCCCACGATAAGGAGAATTAGTGTCACAGGAATTACCTGGCGTACGGGAAGACGTCTCTTCTTTGCCGAGGGATCTTTCCTGTCATTTTTGGATTCTTTCGGGGAGGTGTTTATAAGTATCATCAATAGGATAACTGTCACAAACAAAAGCGTGGACAGGGCATACATCTCAGGACGTATCCCTTTTCTCACTTCGGAATAAATTTTTGTGGACAGTGTGTCCACCCCAGGTCCCTTGGTAAAATGAGTGATAATAAAGTCGTCCAGGGACATAGTAAAGGCCATAAGAAATCCGGAAACCACACCGGGCAGAATATCCGGAAATACTACTTTAAAAAAGGCATACACCGGGGAGGCTCCCAGATCCAGGGCGGCCTCGTAGGTGCGCTTATTGGTCTGCCTGAGCTTAGGCATTACGCTTAAGATTACATAAGGTATGTTAAAAGTGATGTGCGCCAGCAAGATAGTGCTGAAGCCCAGGGTAAACCGGCAGGCGATAAACAGCAGCATCAGGGAGATGCCCGTGACAATATCTGCATTCAGCATAGGAATATTGGTGATGCCCATACAGATGGTCCTGGCCCGGGATTTCATGGAATGGATGCCGATGGATGCCGCAGTACCGATGACAGTCGCCGCAATGGCTGAGACAAATGCAATAATCAGTGTGGTGTAAAGGGCATTCATAATGGCATTGTCCTGGAACAGAGAGATATACCATTTTCCCGTGAATCCCCCCCACTTGGCTCTTGACTTAGAGGCATTAAAAGAGAGGATGATCAAGGTTCCGATAGGGGCGTACAGCAGGAATAAAATCAGTCCCAGATATATTTTTCTGCCCATAAAATGTGTCTTCTTCCGGTTCATCAGAACATACCTCCTTCCCCGTCTTTGTCGTATTTATTCATCACCGCCATACTCAGAAGGATAAATACCATCATGACCAGGGACAGACCGCTGCCCACATGCCAGTTGCTGCCCTGTTTGAACTTCTGTTCTATGACATTTCCGATTAGGAGGATCTTGCTTCCTCCCAGGAGGTCGGATATGACGAAGGTAGTCAGAGCCGGAACGAATACCATAATAATCCCGCTGATGACACCGGGCATGCTCAGAGGGAGTATGATCTTCCGAAAGGTATAAGCCTCCGTCGCCCCCAGATCCCGGGCGGCATTGATGATGTCCCTGTCGATTTTCAGCAGGGCGTTGTACAGGGGCAGCACCATAAAAGGCAGAAAGTTGTACACCATACCCAGGATAATGGCATAAGGCGTATTGATAATCTGCAGGGAGGGCAGGTGCAGAAACCCAAGTATCTGATTAATAATCCCGTTTTTCTCCAAAAGCGTCTGCCAGGCCATGGTGCGCAGAAGAAAATTCATCCACATGGGAAGAATAAAGATCAAGACAATAAAGCCGGACTGGCTGACATTCATATTCACCAGGATCATGGCCAGGGGATAGGCCAGAATCAGGCAGACCGCTGTGCTGATGATGGACAGGATCAGAGAGAGCCCCAGGGCCTTAAAGTTCTCCCGGGTGCCGATGGCCAAAAGATTGCTCAGGGTAAAGCCTCCGTCCTCCCCGGTGAGACCGTAATAAAAAATCATGGCGAGGGGTATGAGGATAAAGGCGGCGGCCCAGATAAGATACGGCCCTGTAAGTAACTTTTTATGACTATTCATCGATGGATACCGCCTCCTCATCCTCAGATTCTGGTTTGTTCATGATCTGTATATCAAAGGGATCTACATGGAGCCCCACCCGCTGGCCCACCGGGGACATATCTGTGCTGTGCACCAGCCAGCAGAAGCCGTTGGCCTCCACTTCCATTTCATAGTGCACACCTTTAAAGATCAGGTGGGTGACAATTCCCTGCATCGTCCCCTGACTGGGCTCCACAAGATCGATATCCTCCGGGCGGATGACCACATCCACCGGCTTGTTTTTTCCAAAGCCCACGTCCACACAGGGAAATTTCACCCCGAGTATCTCCACCAGCTTATCTTCCAGCATAATGCCGTCCAGAATATTGCTCTCACCGATAAAGTCAGCCACAAATGCATTCTGGGGTTCATTATAGATATCTTCCGGAGTCCCCATCTGCTGAATGTATCCCTGGTTCATAACAATAATTGTGTCAGACATGGTAAGGGCCTCTTCCTGATCGTGTGTCACATAGATAAAGGTGATTCCCAGTTCGTTTTTCAGACGGATAAGCTCATACTGCATATCCTGCCGAAGCTTCAGATCCAGTGCCCCCAGAGGTTCGTCCAGGAGCAGGACCTTAGGCTCATTGACAATGGCTCTTGCAATGGCCACCCGCTGCTGCTGGCCGCCGCTGAGAGAATCGGGGTATCTGCTGCCGAACCCCTCCAGATTCACCAGCTTTAAGGCGTAGTGGATCTTATCCCTGATATAGGTATCCGTCTTTTTTGCTATCTTAAGTCCGAAGGCAATGTTTTCCGCAATGGTCATGTGGGAAAAAAGCGCGTATTTTTGAAATACTGTGTTCAGATTCCGTTTGTTGGGAGGAAGGCTGGTAATATCCTCTCCGTCAAAAATTACCTGTCCGGAATCCGGTGTCTCAAAGCCGCCCATAATGCGCAGGGTGGTAGTCTTGCCGCAGCCGCTGGGGCCCAGAAGTGTCAGGAACTCATTTTCCCTTATGGAGAGATTCAAATTATCTAAAATCACCTGATCATCATAGGATTTCGTTATATCTATCAAATCAATTAAAATACGATCCATTTCCAGTCTCCTTTGTACGGGCGCTTTAACCGCCTGGCAAATAAGAAGTTTTTCCTTATTTGCCAGGCGGTTAAAGTACCATTCTTAGACAAATTATACAGGAAGAGGCAGGTATGTCAATACCATTTTTTTATGTTTTCCATAATAATAAGAAGAAATTTTACACACTTTTATCCTTTGGAAGGAAGATGTTAAAAATACGTAATAAGATTGTGCAAAGAAAAAGTTTGTGGTAGAATGTTTAAAGATTAGTGTAAAGTTAGGAGGGTATTGCATGAATAAAGACAAATATGTGGCATATGTAGGAACCTATACCCATGGAAGCAGTATCGGAATTCATCTGTATGATTTGAATGTGGAAGAAGGCACGATGAAGGAACGGAAAGTAATTCCTGTCAATAACTCTTCCCATATAGCAAAATCTAAGAACGGCAAATATCTGTACTCTATTGCAGACGAGGGTGTGGCCGTATTCTCCATAGCTCCCGACGGTGATCTTACCTTCATCAATCAGGTAGACATCGACGGCATGAGAGGCTGTCATCTGTCCACAGATGTGGACGGTAAATATCTTTTTGTTTCCGGTTATCATGACGGAAAGGTTACGGTAGTACATACCCACAGGGACGGCAGACTGGGCAGCGTCATGGATGGTGTGTTTCACAGGGGCCTGGGCAGCGTGGCTGAGAGAAACTTCCGCCCCCATGTGAGCTGTGTAAGGCCTACGCCGGACAACAAGTATATCTGTGCAGTGGACAATGGAATTGATCAGATTAAAATTTACCGGATCAATGACAGAACCCATAAGCTGGAGCTGGTGGATGTACTTAGATGTAAAAGAGAGTCTGCACCCAGAAATATCAAGTTCAGCAAAGACGGCAAATTTGCCTATGTAATATTTGAGCTGGCCAATACCATAGAGGTGTATTCCTACGACGGAAGCGGAAAACTGCCGCAGTTCGAACGCCTCCAGGAGATCAGCGTTCTGGCGGCCACAGATGATGAAAAGCACGATGCAGCTTCCGGAATCTGCCTGTCACCTGACGGAAGCCACCTGTTCTGCTCAACAGCGGGGGAGGATACCGTGGGAATGTTTGAAGTAGATCCCACCGCCGGACTTCTGGAGAAAAGATTTGTGCTGCCTATAAGCGGAGAGTACCCCAAGGATCTGGAGATATTCCCGGACGGAAAGCACATTGCAGTTGCCAATCATGCATCCAATACCATTACGACGTTTACAATTGACTATGATAAGAATATTTTAGTTATGAAAGGGAAACCACTGAAAGTAGAGACGCCGAATTGTATCCTCATATCTAAAATAGAAGAAAGCCCTGTGAATTAAGAAAGGAAGTGTTGTTCATGGAAGGTGGGCCTAGTCCTAGGTGGGATAGAATTTTTGAAAAAATGAATACTAAAGTTCTATAGGCAGGATGCGGCCATTTTTCGCTGCCCCCTGTCTGTAGGCAGCGAAAGGAGATAACCATGATTCGAGTTTTTAAGACAATGGATGGAAATATCCATCAGGTAAATGAGGCAACAGAGGGCTGCTGGGTGGCACTCACAGATCCAACGGCAACAGAGCTGTTCGAGATCTCCAACAAATACGGGATAGAGGTGGACGATCTCAGGGCGCCTCTGGATGAGGAAGAGCGTTCCCGTATTGAAGTAGAGGATGAATATACCCTGATTCTGGTGGATATCCCGGTCATAGAAGAGCGGAACGACAAGGACTGGTATGGGACCATCCCTCTGGGTATAATTGTAACAAAGGAAATGATATTTACTGTCTGCCTGGAGGACACCCTGATTCTGGAGCGTTTTATGGACGGCCGTGTCAGGAATTTCTATACGTATATGAAGACAAGATTTATACTTCAGATTCTGTATAAGAATGCCAGTATGTATCTGCATTATCTGCGCATTATTGATAAGAAGAGTGTGGAGGTGGAAGAAAAACTCCACCTGTCTACCAGGAACCAGGAGCTGATAGAGCTTCTGGAGCTGGAAAAGAGTCTTGTATACTTCACCACGTCTCTTAGGGCCAACGAGGTGGTTTTGGAAAAGCTCCTAAAGGTGGAGAGCATTAAGCAGTATCCGGAAGACACAGACCTTCTGGAAGACGTTATTATTGAGAATAAACAGGCCATTGAGATGTCGAATATCTACAGCGGGATTCTAAGCGGTATGATGGACGCCTTTGCCTCTGTAATTTCAAACAATCTGAATATTGTGATGAAGTTTCTGGCAACAGTAACCATTGTAATGTCCATACCAACCATGATTTTCAGCGCGTACGGCATGAATGTCAACAGCGCGGGGATGCCCTTTGCGGGAAGTCCCTACGGATTTTTGATTGTGATTTTACTGTCTCTGCTGTTAAGCCTTGTGGTTGCTTTTATTTTCTCAAAGAAAAATCTATTTTAAGTAAGGAGCATTATGAAGTTTTTCAATAAATTAGAACGAAAATATGGAAGATATGCAATTTCAAATCTGACCAGATATATTATCATCTGCTATGTGATAGGGTATCTGCTTGCACTGGCGGCGCCATGGCTTCTTACCATACTTACCCTGGACCCTGGTAAAATTCTGCACGGGCAGGTCTGGCGTCTGGTAACGTGGGTTTTAATTCCTCCCGGAGGACTTAGTATATTTACTATCATTATGCTGTTTTTCTATTATTCTTTAGGGTCAGCACTTGAGAAAACCTGGGGGGATTTCCGATATAATATGTATATTCTTACAGGACTCGTGGCAACCGTGATTGGTTCCTTTATCCTGTTTTTTGTGTCAGGGGGCAGCAACTACAGCGGTGCCTTCAGCACATACTATATTAACCTGTCAATCTTTCTGGCTTTTGCAGCCAGCTATCCGGATATGCAGGTACTGCTCTATTTTGTAATTCCCATCAAAATTAAGTGGATGGCATACCTGGATATCGCATACCTGGCCATTTCCTTCTATCAGTCCGGCTGGGGGGGACGGGTGGCAATCATCGCATCCCTGTTTAACTTTATTGTATTTTTCTTCGCCACCAGGGACTTAAACCGGATATCTCCAAAGGAAATCCACAGAAAGCAAAAGTTTGCCAAAGCAGTGAACCCCACCCGCACCGGGGATGGGGTGACAAAGCACAAATGTGCAATCTGCGGCAGGACTGAAAAGGACGGAGCCAACCTGGAGTTCCGTTTCTGCTCCAAATGCAATGGGAATTATGAGTATTGTCAGGATCATTTATTTACACATGAACATGTAAAGTAGAGGAGACAAGGAATCTATGAGAAAAACAAAAATTATTTGTACGATGGGGCCGAACACGAATAAAAAGACAACCATGAGGGCATTAGTAAAGAATGGCATGGATGTTGCAAGATTCAACTTTTCCCACGGAGACCATGCAGAGCAGCAGTCCCGGATTGATCTTCTGAAGAATGTCCGGGAAGAGCTGAACAAACCGGTAGCTCTTCTTTTGGATACCAAAGGTCCGGAGATTCGAACCGGGCTGCTGGAAGACGGAAAAAAAGTGACCCTGCGGGAAGGGGAAGAGTTTACCCTCTATACGGAAGAGCTTGTGGGCAATGAAAAAGGATGTTCTATTACGTATCCCGGACTTGTAAGAGATGTTGATGCGGGCAATAAAATTTTAATAGACGACGGTCTGATTGAGCTGGAAGTAGAAAAAGCAAAGGCAGGGAAAATTATCTGCAAAGTTTTAAACGGCGGAGAGCTGGGCGAGAGAAAAGGCGTGAATGTGCCAAATGTGAAGGTAAAACTGCCGGCAATCACGGAAAAAGACAAAGAGGACATTCTCTTCGGGATCCAGCAGGAGTTTGATTTTATCGCTGCTTCCTTTGTGCGCAACGCTGCCGCTATCAAAGAGATCCGGAAGCTGCTGCGTGATAACGGCGGAGAGCATATTGCCATCATCGCCAAGATAGAGAACGCAGAGGGCGTGGAAAATATTAACGAGATTATCAGTGTCTCCGACGGCATTATGGTAGCAAGAGGGGATCTGGGGGTAGAGATACCTGCACAGGAAGTGCCCCATATACAAAAAGAGATTATAAGCAAATGCAACATGAAATACATTCCGGTTATCACAGCCACACAGATGTTGGATTCTATGATCCGCAATCCAAGACCTACCAGGGCGGAAGTGACAGACGTGGCCAATGCAGTCTACGACGGAACGGATGCGATAATGCTCTCCGGAGAGACCGCTGCGGGCAAATATCCCATTGAGGCCCTTAAGATGATGGGTGAGATCGCGGAGGCCACAGAGCCTTATGTGGATTACCGTTCCCATATGCTGCACAGAAGCATGTTCCGGGAAACCAGTGTATCCAGTGCAGTGGGAATTGCAGCAGTGCAGACAGCCAAGAACATTAATGCAGACTGTATCGTCACACCTACCATTTCCGGACAGACCGCAAGGCTGATCTCCAGTTTCCGTCCGGAAGTTCCTATCTATGCAGTGACGCCAAATGAGTCTACACAGCACAAGATGCAGCTCTACTGGGGGGTGACTCCACTAAAGGGATATGAAAAAGATACCACAGAGCACATCATTAACCATGCCATGGGTACGGTAAAAAGAAAACGTTTGGTAAAGAAGGGGGATCTGGTAGTCTTCACAGCCGGAGATCCTGCGACCAACACCAGAACCGGTGAGGGAGCCATTACCAACATGATGCATGTGGTAGAGGCAAAATAGCAGAAACAAAACGAGGAGATGAAAAAATGACTAAAGAACCATTCGTTACATACGAAAAACTCAAAGAGATCAATGAAGCTTATCCCACCCCTTTTTATCTCTATGATGAAAAGGGGATTCGGGAGAATGCGCAGGCGGTAAAAGAGGCGTTTTCCTGGAACCCGGGGTTTCGGGAATACTTTGCAGTAAAGGCCACGCCCAATCCCTTCCTGATTGATATCCTGAGGGAGTATGGCTGCGGCTGTGACTGTTCTTCTATGACAGAGCTTATGATGGCCCATGCCCTGGGCTGCAGGCCGGAGGAAATTATGTTCTCTTCCAACGCAACTCCTGCGGAAGAGTATCAGTATGCCAGAGAGATAGGGGCTATCATTAACCTGGATGATATTACCCACATTGATTTTCTGGAACAGGTAACAGGGAGCATTCCGGAAACCATCAGCTGCCGCTATAATCCCGGAGGATTATTTAAGATCAGCAATGATATTATGGACAATCCGGGGGACGCCAAATACGGCATGACCACAGAGCAGCTGTTTGAGGCTTTCCGCACATTAAAGGCAAAGGGAGCAAAGGAATTTGGCATTCACGCTTTCCTGGCCAGCAATACTGTGACGAATGAGTATTATCCCATGCTGGCAAAGGTACTTTTTGAGGTTGCGGTTAAGCTTCAGAGAGAGACCGGCGCCCATATTAGTTTTATCAATCTTTCCGGTGGAATCGGAATCCCTTACCGCCCGGATCAGGAGTCCAATGATATCCGTGTGATTGGGGAAGGAGTCCGCAAAGTATATGAGGAAGTCCTTGTCTCTGCAGGGATGGGGGATGTGGCTCTCTATACAGAGCTGGGACGCTTTATGATGGGGCCTTACGGCGCCCTGGTGACAAAGGCAATCCATGAGAAGCATACCCACAAAGAATACATTGGCTGCGATGCCTGTGCCGTAAACCTTATGCGGCCGGCTATGTATGGGGCCTACCATCATTTGACCGTTATGGGAAAAGAGGATTCCCCCTGTGACCATATGTATGATGTGACAGGTTCTCTCTGTGAAAACAATGACAAATTCGCTATTGACCGGATGCTTCCCAGGATCGACAAAGGGGATCTGCTGTTTATCCATGATGCCGGAGCCCATGGATTTTCCATGGGGTATAACTATAACGGAAAGCTGAAATCTGCGGAGCTGCTTTTAAAAGAGGACGGAAGCGTGCAGATGATACGCAGAGCGGAGACTGCAAAGGATTATTTTGCAACTTTTGACTGTTTTGACATCTATCAGAAACTAGTGTCTGACAAATAATATACGATAGCAGGGGGAAGCATTTGCTCCCCCTTTTTTCATGTGCAAAATATCACTGCCTGCATGAAAGGAAGAAATAGGATGGAAGAATTTACCAATTAATGGTATAATAGAATAGGTTGCATAGTAAACCATTGGAAAAAAGGATAAAAGGGAGGAGTCCTACATACGGCAGCATGGTGCGGATCACTGGTTTAGCATTGCCTTCTGGCAATGCCTTAAGGATTGAGGGAGGAAATGATATGAAGTGTCCAGATTGTGAAGCGGAGATTTGTGCAGGTCTAAAGACCTGCCCGGAATGCGGCTATGATTTTGAGTATGAAAAAGAAAAACAAGAATCGTCTGATGTACCCGAGCAGACAATGCAGGGAGGTCCTGCCGGTCTGACGGAGCGAATCAAAGGGAAAGTCTTAGTATTGCTGGGAATCGGTGCGGTGGTCCTGGCGATTATCTGCGGAATTGCTGTTTACAGCTGGAACAGAGATTCTGGTGAACAGAATGCAGGAAAAGAATCCGGGACAGGCTTCACTGAGGTACAGAAGAATGCTCTGCAGGGCAGTACAGCGGAGGCGAAAGCACAGACTATGGCGTCTGTGCTGTTTTTCTGTATAAAGAAGGAGGGCCAGTATCCCTTAGGGATACTGGCTTATGAAAAAGAAAAAGTTTTGCGTTAGGTTGTTGGCCTCTTAACAATTATTATAATACACGGTAAGTGTGATAATTCTGTGATGGAAGATTGAAGAAAAGATGAATAAAAACTTAAAGAATTAAGACTTCTTTTCTATAAAGGTCAGCGTCAGGCGGTGCATGGCTCTGGTGCAGGCAATATAAAGCAGCCTTCTGTCAAAGGCTGAGGACCAGTGTGACTTGTGGCCTCCGGGTAGGATGACTTCGTCAAATTCCAGCCCCTTTGCCATCCGTACGGACGTGACAGTAACCCCATTTTTAAAGCAGGAACTCTCCGGGGTAAGTAAATGTATCCTGCATTTCCGGGAAAGAATGTGATACAGATTTTCTGCTTCCTTTTCTGTTTTGAGTATAATCCCCAGAGATGCCAGGTTTCCTGAACGAAAATCACAAATAGCTTTATATATATACTGAACCTCTTCCCCTTTGCTTTTCAGACAGAGAATTCCCGGCTTTTCACCGTGCCGTTTTACCGCCTCCATGGAAGGGACATCCTGAAACTGTCTGGCAAAGGTAATTATCTCATAGGTAGAGCGGTAGCTTTTATTCAGTGTGATATATTCAGCTTCCGGATAAAGGCGGCGGATGTCTTCCGGTGTATGCAGATGAGAGGGATTCAGCCCCTGCCCAAAGTCTCCCAGAATGGTCTTGGTACAGGGAAAGAGAAGATTAATCACTGCATACTGAACAGGGGTATAATCCTGCATCTCGTCTATAACCAGATGCCTGGTAAGACGGCTGGTCTTTAGGCCGTCAAAGGCTGAAGCCAGATAAAGATAGGGGCAGACATCAGCCCATTCAAGTTCTTTTTGCCCAGAAAGTTTAAGCATATCTGGGGCATGGATCGATCGGTAAAAGGCTTTGTAGAGTGACAGAGAGCTTTTTACGGTAAGCATACCGGCAAGCGATTTTTGAATGGAGGTTACAGTGGGAAATTCATCCTCCATGATAAGATCTGTTTTTAAACGGTCACAGATATCCTCTGCAGTCCTTCTAAGCCGTTCTCTGACAGAAAGACTTTGATAGGATAAAAAACGTTTTTTGATCCAGGCACCTGGTATGGTATAAGAACCCAAAGAATAATCCAAAGGGTGAAACACCAGTTCCGGCACCTGTTTTTTGTATGCCTCCAAAAGAGAGAGGAACTGCAGCGTGGATTTAAAGCGCATGCGCTGTATCCATTTGGCATCCTGCACCGCAAGGGGATCTCTTTCCCTCTCAAATCTAAGGGTATGTCCCAGCTGGATGCCGGCAATCTCTGCCAGGCTCAGTTCATAAATAGGTTCTTCCCCCAGTTCAGGAATGACATTCGAGATATAATCCCCAAACACCTTATTGGGTGACAGAATGGCAATATTATTGGCATTCAGCTGCCCCCTGAACCGGTAGAGGAGAAAGGCTATCCGGTGAAGGGCGATGGAAGTCTTCCCGGACCCTGCTACGCCCTGGATGATAAGAGTCTGTACTTTTTCTTTTCGGATAATCTGATTCTGCTCTTTTTGAATGGTGGATATAATAGACTTCATCTTCTCGTCAGAGGTATGGCTTAATTCCTTCTGGAGAATATCGTCCTGGACCGTGGCGGAGGTTTCCAGGGTGTACTCTATGACGCCGTCCTTAATTTTAAACTGTCTTTTTCTGGTCAGTTCTCCCTCTATCCTTCCCTCTGGGGCCGCATAACCCGCAGGTCCCAGCTCACAGTCATAAAACATACTGGATATGGGGGCGCGCCAGTCAAAAATAAGAGGCCGCTTTTCACAGAAGAAAGCAGACCTCCCGATATAAAAAGCTTCCGGCACCTCCTCTCCCTGGAAACGAAAATCAATCCGTGCAAAATAGGGGGATTCCTTCAGACGTGTCAGTCTGTTCCGGATTTCAACGGCAAATGCCCCTGTCTGGTCCGTCTGTTTCAGCAGCAGTTCGTTTTGGAACATTTCGTGAGGGTCAAGCTCTCCCCGGTTTTCTGCCATATATCTTTTAGCATTTCTGTAATCGCTGTCCAGATTCTGTACCGATTCCTCGGCTTTCTTCAGGGCTTCCTCCAGCTTTGCAAGAGTCAGTTTCAAGTGCTTTTGTTCATCTGGAAAGGAAATGGTATGCTCTTTACTCATGGGATGCCTCCTGCCTGAGGACAAATTGCTGGGTGGGGTAGCCGAACTCTTCCAGCAGTTCTCCTTCAGCAAATCCAAGTTCTTTTATTGTCTTTCGGTGTCCTGTGTCAGCCCGATCCCCCCTGCGGAATGTGGTCGTGGTGATTTCCCTGCCTTTTAGGCATTCATTCATCACTTTACCCAGAAATGCCCGGGGAATCCCTTTTTTTCTGTACAGGGGATGGCATCCCAGGAAATCAATGCTCCCCCTGTTGTATGAGAAGAGCAGGATTCCAACTGCCGTTTTTCCATCTTTTACGATTAAGGCCTGTCTGGTGCGAATACGGTGCTTTAGCTCTGAGAGATATTCCTCTTCTTTCAAATGGGGAAATCCGTCAATCACAAGACGGACCAATTCCATCCAGCAGGGGATATCTTCTTCTACAGCAAAGGCAATTTCCCATAAGACATCATCTTTCCGGTTCAGCATCTGATAACTTCCCTCCAATTCAAACCTCAGCTGCAGAGGATAGAACTCCTCATTCTCCCTGTACCGGCTGGGCGGTATCTTGTACATTGCAGTAAATACAGAAGTAAAGGACTGCTGGCTTTCAAAGCCCGCATCCAGGGCAATCCCAAGGATGGGACGGTCGGAAAAAACCAGCAGTTTAGCGGCCTCAGTAAGCCGCCTTCTCTGCAGATAGTCGTGGATCGTAAGTCCTGTGGCCTCGGTAAACATACGGTGAAGGTAATATTTAGAATAGTGAACCGCCTCTGCGACAGCATCCAGGTCAGGGGCCTCTGCAAGATGCGACTCAATATAGTCAATGACAGATAAAATACTGCCGACACTGTTCTTTGGCATATGTGCAGCCTCCTTTCAAGCATTATTAGGCTGATACAGCAGTTTGTCTTCTGGCTGTTCTGCTGCCAGCAAGAGCATTATACCTGAAAAGTAATCACATTTTTTAATCATTCTTGCTGTTTTACAGGAAGTCTCAGACCCTCCATTCCACCACATCAGAGAATGGCTTTCTGGGCCTGGCAGAGGGAGCTTCCTTGGGATAGCCAAGGGAAAGCGCCGCAAAAAGGGTCCCCTGGGGATTCAGCCACGCCTGGAGTTCTTCCAAAGCAAAAAAGATATCACAGATCCACAAGCTTCCCAGGCCCAGCCCGGCTGCTGCCAGGGTCATATTCTCAATGGCAGCTCCCACAGACTGTGCATTGCAGATTTCAAAAATCCGGTCTTCTTCCGTCAGTGGTTCTGACAGGTTAAGCCCGAGAGGGTTGGTGATAAAAATAGTAACCGGAGCCTGTCTCATGATTTCCAGAGTATTCCGTGCTCCCCCAAGATGCTGCCGGCAGCCGGGAAGCAGAGGGGTTCGGGATTCCCGGTCCAGTCCCTGCTCCATGGCTTTTAGCATATCAGACTTAGAACTCCCGGAAACTACTGTGAATTTCCATGGCTGTCTGTTTTTGGAAGAGGGTGCAAGGATTCCGGCCTGCAGGATCTCTTCTATGAAAGGCCGGGGTATGGGAGTGTTTTTATATTTTCGGATACTTCTTCTTTCGGCTATGGTACTCAGCATATTATGATTCCTCCTGATTGTAAGTATTCCTATTATATCACATTCCCATGGCAAACAAAATGTGGCCCCCTATGACTGGAAAACCGATCATAGGAGGCCATAAAAGTATCTGATTATTTAGGATCGTAATCAATAGCCGGACGTCCCGGTGCGATGTTGCGGTAGCATTCTACGATTAATCCCAGATCTTCCCGCAGATCAAGATAAGAGAAGTCCATGAGGTTATTCATGGCCTGACCGCGGATCCATGGCTCACTGCCTTTTTCTTCTCTGTATTTTGCCAGGACATCGTCATACTGGTCCTCAGTTACAACAGCAATATGATGTATCCCCGGACCGTGTTCATCCAGCCATTCTTTGTACGGGGTATCGCCGATAGGTTCAATCAACTCAAACTCCATTCCGTATCTATGTAAGAAGGCCATCTTAGACACTTTTCCTTTAAAGGGCTTTCCGTCTATTTTTAGGTCTTCACAGGGGCCTTCATTGCACATATAAGACACTTCCCATGGACCCATGCCCAGTTTTTCTTCGAAGTTTTTTACGGAAGTATCTACATCTCTTACGATGATACCGATTTGTAATAATTGCTTAAATGCAGGTTTCATGATATGTTCCTCCTCATTCCTTATGTTTTGTGATGAGACAATCATACATCGAAAAAAAACATGTGTCAATACTTTTGAAAAAATATTTATTAAAAGTATAAAAAAAAGATTGACAAACAGATATGCGTATGAAATAATGTGCTTAAGTTAAATGTGATACGAATTCCACAAAACGGCGCGCAGGAGTTCATGCGTAACACAAAGTGACATGTTGCTAATCTAATAGAGGAACAGGGGGGAGAGCCGGGAAAATAAGAGGTAAGAATTAAAACCACAATCTGCATCGAGAAGTTCTGTTTAGTACTTATTATAGGGAAAAGAAAGGATAGGATTATGAAAAATAGGATGAAGAAAATTATGGCCCTTTTGTTAGCCGGAGTTATGTGCGTAAGCCTCAGTGCCTGCGGATCGGGAGATGACAAGGAAAGTAAGGAAAGCAGCAGTACAGATAAGAAAACAGAGGCTAAAACAGGGATGACCATAGCACAGAATAGCTTTGTATCCGGGGATTATGCATTTGGAATTATGAAAAAGGCTTCTGAGGTTGTGATAGAGGGAAGTCAGAATACACTGAATGAATTGACAGACAATGCAAATATCAATAATGTTCAGTCAGATGTAGAGAACATGATTAATTCTGGTGTTGACGGGGCACTTTGGTGGGGAGTTCTGGACTCTTATTTCCAGGTGGGTCCCCAGCAGTTCAACGAAGCCGGCGTTCCCTTTGCTTTCTTCGACTGTGCACCGTCCACAGAAGAGATACAGGCGCCTATCGATGAGATGGAATACTATGCAGGCAGCTGTATCGGGGATAACGAGGCATTCGGGGAGCAGATGGCAGAACAGGCACTGGCAGACGGATGCAAAGAAGCCATCGTATTTGCCAATGAAATCGGGAGCAGCGTAGCGATCCGTGCGGAGAAATTTAAAGAAGTATTCGAAGCCGGCGGGGGAAAGGTGGACGAGATCTCTCATGTTTCTACTACATCCAATGCCCACATTGAGGCAACCCAGAATATGCTGGCCACCTATCCGGATGTAGACTGTATCTACGGTGTTTCCATTGCCTACGCGCTGGGTTCCTATACAATTACCTCCCAGATGCCGGACCGAAAGATTAATATTTATGCTACAGACATTACCCCGGACTCCTTAGACTATCTGAAAAACAACAGCATTCAGGGGTTAAACGGAGGACACTGGGTTGAAAACTATGTGGCCGCAGCGCTGCTTCTCAACACCATTGACGGCAAGAAAACTACAGATGAGGATGGGAAGCCATTAAATCTGGTTGTAGATCCTGTAGTTATCACACCGGCAACAGCTGATCTGTATCAGAAGTTCTGGATTGACGAAATGCCCTATTCTTACGACGAAATTAAGAATCTTCTGTACCGTGAGAATCCGGATGTGACTGCAGCTGATTTCACTGATTTTGTAGAAAATTATTCTGTAGAAAGTGTACTGAAAAATAAGCTGGATGCCGGAAAAGTGACCCAGGAAGAACTGGATGCAGCAGGCATAACAATTGAGAAATAGCAGACGGACATCAATCGGAAGAAATACGGTTCCGGGCTCTTCAGCGGTAAATCTGTCTGGAGAGTCCGGCCAGTAAGAAATGGAGTAGTTGTATGAGTGACAAGAAATCTTTCTTATCCCAGGAGACCCGTCAGGGTCGGATCCTAAATATGCTAATTTATCCCGTGCTCTTTTTGGTGGCTGTACTTATTATGAACATTGCCGTGGGAGGTGCCCTGCTGACGCCAAAAAATCTCAGCATCATTTTTGTTAACTGTGTTCCCAATGTATTTGTTGCGTGGGGTGTCAGCTACATATGGTCAACAGGCCCTGATTTTTCCTGTGCTGCAGGTATGGTTCTGGCCGGACAGGTTGGGGGAATTCTCGCGGTAAATTATCCTCTGGGATATCTGGGAATGTTCGGGGGATGCATTCTGTGTGCGGTGGTTCTGCAGCTGATATCCACGGGGATCCGGGTAAAATTAAATATGAGGCCCTGGGTAATCGGAATTGCCATGTGTCTCATCTATGAATCCTTCGGCATTATGTACTCTACCGCCTGTGCGGCAAAGGGGCATGAGACCGTGACAATACCCTCCGGATTGTGTGCAGGAATAACGAAAATGCCGTGGATTGTAATTCTTCTGGCCGCAGGCATTATCTTTATGTATCTTCTTCACACCAGAACCAGCTTTGGATTGAATTACCGGGCATTATCCTGCAATGAGTATGTAGCGGAGCATATGGGGATTAACCGGAAAAAGACCATTTACATCGGGGTAAGCATCGGAGCAGTTATGATGGCGATAGCAGGAGCTCTGACCATGATTCTCAGCAGCCGGATTACGGTTGCTTCCAATCTTGGAAGCTTCGGATCCATTTCCAAAGGACTCTGCGCATGGCTCTTGTCCTCCGGAATGGACAATAAAGTGAATCCTCCTACCGCTATCTTTATCAGTGCATTGTTTATCGCTGTAATATTCAACTTCCTGACAAGGCTGGGGGTTCCCCAGGGTACCTGGCTGGATACAATCTTAGGTGCGTTTATTATACTGTTCTTATGTATTTCTGCACGCACTTCCAAGGAGGCGGTTTAATGGCAAAGGAGATTATATTTGAGGCAAAAGGCATTAATAAATTTTTCGGGCCAACCCATGCAAACAGAGATATCAGCCTGACCGTTGAGAAGGGAAAAATCCACGCGCTGGCCGGGGAGAACGGTTCCGGAAAATCTACGCTCCTGGGAATTATCTGCGGACTTCACGGCTGTGACAGCGGTACAATGAAGATGAACGGTGAAGAGTACTGCCCTAAAAGCCCAATCGAGGCAAATGATAAAAAAATCGGATATGTAGTTCAGGAGCTGGGTCTTATCAATACCCTTCCTGTTGCGGTAAATATGTATATCGGACATATGGAAAGATATAAAAAGATGGGGATTCTGGACATGAACCGCATCTATGCAGATGCAAAGACAGAACTGGGCAAATACGGGTTTGCAGGCGTTCATCCCAGATATCCTGCAGGAGCCCTGTCTGTGGAAAAGAGAAAAATTGTTGAGGTAGTGAAAGCACTTTCCATTCAGCCGGATATACTGATTCTGGATGAAACCACCCAGGCATTATCCTACGACAATAGAAAAAAATTATATACCATCATACATAAAGCAAAAGAGAGAGGGACCGCAGTGCTGCTGGTTACCCATGATCTGGAGGAAATGGTGGAACTGGCTGATGAGGTCACTGTTCTGAAGGACGGGGCGGTATCTGCCGACTTAAGCGGCGATGAGATCTGTGTAGACCGTATCCGAACGGCCATGGTAGGACGGGAGATGGTAGGCAGCTATTACCGCAATGACTGGACCCCGTCCCACAGCGGGGAGGTATCCCTGCACGTAGAGGGGATCAGTGCAAAAGGCCACTTTTCTAATGTGAGCTTTGACTTGCATAAAGGGGAGATACTGGCCATCTGCGGCCTGTCTGATGCAGGGATTCATGAGGTGGGGAAAGCACTCACAGGCATTATAAAGACAAATTCCGGTGTGATAAAAGAGACGGAGGGAGGCAGGGAGATCAAAACTCCCCAGGATGCCCTGAATGCAAAAATAGCATATGTTCCAAAGGATAGGGATCATGAGGCACTGATGATGAATACTAACATTCGATCCAACCTGTATATGCCCTCCACAAAAGAACTGGCTGGCGGGGCAAGATTCATAAACCCCAAGAGTGCTTCCAGGCTTGCTAAAAAGGCCATTGACCGGTTTAATGTGCGCTGCCTGGGAATGAATCAGGCAATTGCCGCACTTTCCGGAGGAAACAAACAGAAAATCAGTATCGGCCGTTGGCTTATTAAGGACTTGAACATTCTGATTATGGACTGTCCTACCCGGGGAGTGGATGTATCGGTGAAGCAGTACATTTATGAACTGATGCAGCAGCTGAAAAAGGACGGCAAGTCTATGATACTGATTGCAGACGAGATGGCTGAGGCAATCGGGATGGCAGATCATCTGCTGATTATGAAAAATGGTGAGGTATCAGGGGTTCTGGATAGAAGTGACCTTCTGACAGAAGCACAGGTAATAGAGGTGATGATATGAGAAAAAAATATAGAATTGCCTGGGGGAGTATTGCGCCGGTATTGTTTATATTGTTCCTGATTATAGTTCTGGCAGTACTGACAGAGGGAAGGCTGATCCAGTCGAACACATTAAAATCCCTGCTTACACAGTCCATCGGCTACCTGATCGGAGGGCTGGGAATGATTTTTGTCATGGCTCTGGGCGAGATCGATATGTCCATGGGAGTGAATGTGGCATTATCCTGTGTCACGGCAACCGTTCTGGTGGGAGAACAGGGATGGCTGGCAGTCGTATTGTGCAGTATGGTAATCGGAGCGCTCATCGGCGCAGTGAATGGCCTTTTTGTGGCACTGTTCCATGTACAGGGATTTATGGTTACCATTGCCCTCCAGATAGGGCTTCGGGGGGCGATCAAAGGAATTTTCCTGTTAATCCCCGATGGCCGTATTACCTTTAACCAGGAGATTTTAAAGTTTAATACACTTTCAATTAAGCTTACAATTTTAATCATTGCCGTGTTGGCTGTGGTTTATCTGATGGAATTTTCTCCCTACGGCAGCAAGCTAAAAGCTGTGGGGAAAGTGAAGTGTGTGCTTTTATGTCAGGGATACCTGTGAAAAAAGTGAAAGCTGCGGCCTATATTCTCAGCGGACTTTTCGCGGGGCTTGCCGCATTATTTATGTGCAGCCGTCAGGGGGGAATCACTTCAGATACGGGGTCCGGGTTTGAGATGACTGTGATGCTGGGCATGTTCCTGGGCGGTATCCCTGTAGAAGGGGGAATGGAGACGAAGCTTTTTAAGACCATCATAGGCCTGCCCTGCCTGATTATTATACAAAGCGGACTGACTATTCTTGGTGTGGATGCCGGCATCTACCAGTTTGTGGAGGCAGTTATCCTTCTGATCGTCATCATAATGACCCACTTCCTTAAAAATTACACAAAGCAGAGGGATGAAAAGATCATGGCACAGGTGCTTCTGGAAGAGGAAGCAAAACAGGCATAAATAGAATTTATATAAAAGGAGAACAAAGACATGGAATATTCTAAAATTACAGGAATTGACAAAAAAGTAAGCCGTTTTATTGTGGGTACAATGGCAATTGTGGACAGAGAGGATCTCACGGAGGATTTTAAACGCCTGGACGATGCCCTTGAGATGGGAATCAATACCCTGGATACTGCAATGGGATACGGACGGGGAACCACTGAGATTGCCCTGGGAAAATATTTTAAGAGCAGGGGGAACCGGGAGGACATCTTCCTTATCAGCAAGGCCTGCCATCCGTCACCCTGGAGAACCCGTGTAAACACCTTTGACCTGGAAGCGGATTTGAATGATGCCCTGGTAAAAATGAATACCGATTATATTGACCTGTATATGCTCCACAGAGATGATGTGACCAAGCCGGTGGGACCCATTATGGATACCTTATATAAATACTATAAAGCCGGTAAGATTCTGGGCTATGGTGTATCCAACTGGACCGTAGAGAGAATCGAGGAGGCCAATGCTTATGCGAAAGACAACAATATCCCTCCCCTTATCGTATCCAGCCCCAACTACAGCCTGGCTCAGCAGTATGCAGAACCCTGGGCTCCGGGCTGCGTAACGGTTAGCGGTCCGGAAAATGCAAAAGCAAGACAATGGTACGCCGAAAACCAGATGCCGGTGCTGGCCTATTCCAGTATGGCCAGAGGGCTGTTCTCGGGCAGAATCACCCGTGAACAGTGGGAAAACCGTCCGGAAGAGATTGACCCGGTTTGTGCGAAAGCGTACTGCGGGGATACAAACTTTACCAGACTGGAGCGGGCAGCCGAATTAGCAGAAGAAAAAGGAGTTTCTATTCCCCAGGTTGCACTTGCATTTATTCTCTGCGGAAAAATGAATGTATTCCCTATCGTAGGTGCGGCAAACAAGGAGGAGCTCGCTTCCAGCGTCGGGGCTTTGGAGGTGAAACTGACAGAGAAGGAAGTGGAATGGCTTGATTTGGAGAGAGATTGCAGATAAAGAGGCCCCACTCATTTTCCGGGAATGTATGAATTCTCAATCAGGATAAAGCAGGGGGCTGTACCGTTGCCCCCTGCTTTATCTGTGCGCTGGCAGCGATTTACCCCCGGCTGAAGATTTTTGGATCTACATATATCAGATGGATTTATAAGGAGGAAAACATGAAAGTATTAGGAATCTCTTTTGGCAGAAAAGGCCAGAATTGCGACATTGTCTGTAAGCAGGCATTGTTAGCGGCAAAGAAATCAGGTGCTGAAGTAGAATTTATCAATACCTGTCATTTGAACATAGACCGATGTACCGGATGCGGGGCATGTGACAGAAGAATGGAAAAGGGAGGTCCCTGCAGATGTGTCATAAAAGACGATTTTCCGTTTCTGGAAGAACATATACTTGAAGCGGACGGCATCATTTTGTCGGCTCCTGTCTATGTGCTGGGACCGGTGGGACAGTTTAAAAATCTTACGGATCGGCTGGGTCCCTCCCACGATCGGGCTTATATGATGCAGCAGCAGCAGAAACGTATGGCGGAGGGAAAAACCAAAGAAGAACTCATGGATGAGAGGTTATTTAAAGACAGGTTTTTAGGTCTCATCTCAGTAGGGGGTGCCAGAACAGAGAACTGGACCTCTCTGGGACTTTTGAATATGCATCTGTTTGCCCCCTCTATGCAGATGACGGTGGTTGACCAGATGAATGTCTATGGCATGGGAGACAGGGTGAGTCCGGTGCTGGATGAGAGACTGATGGAACGGCTGGCAGCGATGGGAGAACACGTGGCCGCCTCAGTGGGGACACCCCGGGAAGAGGCAAAATGGTACGGGGATGACAAGGGGCTGTGCCCCGTCTGCCATAACAGAACCTTTACCATTAAAGATGCCCGGCATGTGGAGTGTCCCATCTGTGGAATGTACGGGGAACTGAAACTTCAGGGGGAGGATGTCAGGGTGGAATTTTCACCGGAACAGATCGCTCAGTGCAGATACCGTACCCAGGGAGTAATTGACCACAGAAATGAGATAGATTCTATGACAAAGCGTTGCATCCGTGTAATCCGGGAACAGGGGGAGCAGATCAAAGAACTGCTGAAACCGCTGGATGAGATTCAGGAGCTGGACAGGAAAGAATTTACTGAAAAGTAAAGGGGAGGCAGTCTTAATGAAAGAGACAATTCAGGATCTGTTAAACAGAAGATCTGTAAAAGAATTTAGAGAAGAGCAGATTACCAGGGAAGAATTGCTCACAGTTCTTTCTGCCGGTATGAACGCGCCCACGGGGGGCAATCAGCAAAGCCCCGTTTTTCTTGCAGTACAGAGCAAAGAATGGATGGAACGCCTTCGCCGGCTGAACGGTGAGATTGCGGGAGCGCCGGAAGGATTTGATGTGTTCTACGGGGCCCCTGCCATTATTCTGGTTCTGGCTGAGAAAGGAAAAGGAAATCCGGTGGAAGACGGTTCACTGGCTATAGGCAATATGTTGAACGCCGCCTATGCTCTGGGGCTGGGCGGCAGATGGATACACCGTATCCGGGAAACCTTTGAGCAGCCTCTTGGAAAAGAACTTTTGAGAGAGGCCGGATATGAGGGGGAATATATAGGAATAGGATCCTGCATTCTGGGATATCCCAAAGATGGGTTTCCCGCCCCTCTGAAAAAGAAAGATAACTATTATAAAATAATTCCCCAGGAGGAAAAGGTATGATTAAAATAGAGACAGATTTGGCAGTCGTGGCAGCCGGACCCGCCGGCCTTGCCGCAGCCATCACAGGCGCAGAAAAAGGACTGGATGTGTGTGTATTTGAGAAGGCAAAAGTAGCGGGGGGAACTGCCAATATGGGAATGGGGCCTTTTGCTGTGGAAAGTCATATTCAAAAGGAACATATGATAGGTCTCACAAAAGAAGAAGCGTTCCGGATGATGATGGATTATACCCACTGGCAGACAGATGCACGCCTTGTGCATGACTATTTCTGGAAGTCGGCGGATACCATCCAGTGGCTGGAGGATATGGGAGTTCAATTCGCGGGAGCCATGAAATACTATCCGGAATCAGAGGCTACCTGGCATGTGGTTCAGCCCTCTGACGGCAGTATCCCAGGTCCCAGAGCAGCTTCCACTATGACGAAAATCATGTATGAGAGAGCCGTGGAACTGGGTGTACATTTCTACTTTGAGACCCCGGTTACCCGGCTTCTCCGGGAAGCGGATGATATCATCGGGCTGAACGCATCCGGAAAAGACGGGGAGACTTATGAGGTAGACGCCTTGAGTGTAGTGATCGCCACAGGAGGATTTGGGGATAATCCGAAGATGATTCAGGAAAACTGCGGCTTTGAATACGGCAGGAATATGTTTAATTTCCGGGTACCGGGTGTTGCCGGGGACGGAGTGAAGATGGCCTGGGAAGCAGGTGCCGGCAAAGGGCATATGGAGATGGAAATGATCCTCTCCTCAGAGGTGACTGCTTCCGGGGAAGACTATCTGTTCACCGTGGGATTCAGCCAGCCCCGCTCTTTGATTGTTAATAGAGAAGGCGAACGTATTATGAATGAAGAAATTATGCAGAATGCAGCGGAGTCCGCAAATGTCTGCAGACGGCAGTCAAATCAGGCATTTTATGCGGTCAGCTGCGACAATATCTTTCAGCTCTACAGCCAGAAGGGCGTTGACTGGCCAAGCGGTGTGCTTCACGGGGATTATCTGGCTCATGTGGACGAGGAAATGCAACGGGCAATGGAGGCCTTTCCCGGATCCATTGCTATTGCAGATTCTCTGGAGGAGGCAGCAGAAGAAATAGGAATAGATGCCCGGGCCTTACGGGAAACCGTAGAAGAATACAACACTGGCTGCAGGGAGCATTTTGATGATCTGTATTGCAAGAGCAGAAAATACTTATCGCCAATAGAGGGCAAAAAATATTATATTATGAAATTTCTTCTTGGCGCTTACGGCTCTCTGGGAGGAATAAAGGTTAATTCCCGCCTTGAAGTGCTCCAGGAAGACGGACATAAACTGTATGGATTATACGCGGCTGGATCCGATGTATGTGACTTATATGCCGGAACGTATCTGTACAAGCTTCCCGGCAACACCATGGGATTTGCGGTGAATTCCGGGAGGATGGCGGCAGAGCGGGCAGCAGCTTACATAGATACCATGGAAGAAGAGTAGAGGGGAAGGCTTATGGGTAAAGTAAAGCTTGTCATAGACGATCGCCTGATCGAGGCATCTGAGGAACAGAGTGTCCTGGAGGCTGCGCTGCAAAACGATATTTATATTCCGCATATCTGTACCCATCCGGACCTTCCGGTACAGGGGAACTGCAATTTGTGCGTGGTGGAGATTCAGGGGCAGGAAGGATATCCCTGCGCCTGTGAGACGAAGGTCCGGGAGGGGATAAAAGTAGTCACAAAATCCCCGGCATTGTCTAAGAAACGCGGGATGGCCATGGAACTGATGCTGGCCGGACACCCCCACGACTGCAGCACCTGCAAACGCTACGGCAAATGTGAATTCCAGGCCATGCTCCAGTATCTGGGGACAGTGCATTCCCGAATGAGAACGGTTCACAGCAAAACCACATCCATCAATACGGATAATCCCATTATTGTCAGGGAGATGGAGCGCTGCATCAAATGCGGAAGATGTGTCCGCATGTGTGAGGAGGTCAGGGGCGTTGGAATCTGGCAGTTTAAGCAGAGGGATGGAGAGACCTATATAGGCACAAAAGATGATATAGCGCTTTGTGAGGCGGACTGCCGTTTTTGTTCTGCCTGCGTGGAGGTATGCCCCACAGGAGCGCTTCAGGATGCCCCCGGACTGTTCCGGGAGGATCTTCCGAAGGAGGATGCCCTGGTGCCCTGTACGGCAGAATGTCCGGCGCACATTGATATTCCCTCCTATGTCCGGCTGATAAAAGAGGGAAGCTATTCAGAAGCCGTGGGGGTTATCCGGGAGAAAGTGCCCTTCCCCCATGCGCTTGGATATGTATGCAATCACAGGTGTGAGTCGGGCTGCAAACGAAGTGCATTAAATGAGTCTGTATCAATCCGGGATCTGAAACGGTTTGCAGTGGAACATGATACAGAAAGGGTCTGGGAAGGAAGAGGCTTCAGAAAAGCGCCCACGGGAAGGAAGGTGGCCGTGGTGGGAGGAGGACCTGCGGGAATGACGGCTGCCTATTATCTGACAAAACTCGGACACAAGGTAACGGTATATGAAAAACAGAAGATAGCAGGGGGACATATGACGGGAGGGATGCCGGAATACAGGATTCCCACCAAGGATGTAAAGAAGGAATTGGATGATATCGTAGCAGCCGGTGTGGAGCTGATCTGCGGTCATACGGTAGAATCTGCAGAGCTGCTGAGAAAGGAGTACGATGCTGTCCTGGTAGCGGTGGGAACTTCCATAGGAAAAAAACTAAATTACCTTCCCGGCTCCGATTTTAAGCAGGTTTATACGGCTGTGGATCTTCTCCGGGCAAGCAGGCTGCAGCAGGAAATCCAGCTGGGAAGACACTGCTGTGTAATCGGGGGCGGAAATGTGGCTGTGGATGCCGCCAGAACACTGGTGCGTATGGGCATTTCCGCCACTATGATATGTCTGGAAAAGGGAGAGGCGAAAAAATCCGATCCGGAGGAACTGCAGGAAGCCATAGAAGAAGGGGTAACTGTGCTGGAAGGATACTCCAATGAGGCGATTGAGGGCACCCCGGGACAAGTTACCGGCCTGAGGGTCCATCAGATATATGATTTTTATTTTGACACGGAAACCGGAAAACTGGTGGAGAACCAGATTCCTGATTCCACAGAAATACTGCCCTGTGATTCTATCGTATTTGCCGCGGGGCAGGCAACCGGACTTACGGAGTCATTTGGTCTGAAATTGAATCAGTTTGGGTTTCCGCTGGATCCCAAGTCTGGAAAAAGCGGTTATGAAACCAGTATAGACGGCGTATTCTGCGCAGGGGATGTCATTACCGGCACCCGGTTTGTAATCGACGCAATCGCGGGGGGAAGAGAGGCGGCGCGGCGGATTGACTGCTACCTGGGAGGGGACGGAGAGATTGACGAGAATCTTATTCCCCGAAGCCGCAGCCCCAGAATCGGAAAAGCCCAAGGATTTGCCAAGGCCAAAAGAGAGCATATGCAGGTAAAACCTGCAAAGGACCGCAAAGAGAACTTTGAGCCCATCGCAGACGGATTTACCTGCGGACAGGCAGACTGTGAGGCTAGCCGATGCCTCCAGTGTGATCTGAGGAAAGATATTAACCGGGTGAAGGTCTGGTCAGAATATGGAAACAGATAGGAGGCGGCGGAATGAACTGTAATGTGGGAATAGAATATGTTCCTGATTTTTCAGAACTGGAAAAAGGAATAGATAAAGATGGAAATACCCTGTGTCCGGTCCATTGGACAAAAGAGTGCATCCGGGCTGCCAGGCTGCATATATGCGGGAAGACGGTAGCCTGCAGGGAGGGACTTACACAGATGTACCTGATTACCCAAGACATTACGTCAGGGGCAGGACGTGCCCGGGATCTGGAACTGCTGGAACAGACAGCTTCCTATGTGGCAGAAGCCGGAGGGTGCAGGACAGCAGAAAAAGCAGCGGCTAATACGCTAAAAAGCCTGGAGCTCTACCGGGAAGAGTGGGACAACCACTGCAGGAGAAAGCGGTGCGCTGCTTTTGTCTGCAAAAGTTATTACTCAGTGATCTGCTATCCGGAAAAATGCCAGGGATGTACAACATGCATGGAGGTATGCCCCGCCGGTGCTATTTCAGGAGGGCCCGGACTGATCTGTGTGGTGGACGAATCCCTCTGTCTGCGATGCGGCAGGTGTATAGAGGCATGCCCTCACGGTGCCAGAGGCAAAGCCGGGGAGATGCGCCCTAAATTGCCGGAGGCCCCAGTTCCGGTGGGCAGCTTTACTGAAAAAACAGGAGGTGCCAGGAGAAAAAGGAAGACACATACCCATTAGAAAATGCTTTGACAAAACTCTAACAAAATGTTAGGCTACTCTTATAAGATCAAAATGGACAATAAGTAGTAGGAGACAGATATGGAGAGTACAAAGAATAGCGATGTTCGAGCCAATAACCGAAAAAGAGTAGTCAATACATTATTTCGTGAGGGGCCTATGACCAAACAGGAACTGGCGTTAAGGCTGGATATCAGCCTGCCTACAGTAACACTGCTTCTAAAAGAGATAACAGAAAAAGGACTTGTGACAAAGGGAGAGGTATTAAGTTCCACCGGGGGAAGAAAGCCGGTATGTATCACCCCTGTCTATGATATTAAGTATTCCATCGGCGCGGAGATATCCATGCATGAGATACGGCTTGTTATGATCGATCTTGGATCTAATATTGTAGTAAAGGAATCTTACCCCTATGGTCTGGAGAGAAGCAGAGAGTACTGGGAGAAGATCAACTGCGTGTTAATGGATTTTATGGATAAAAATATAAAAGACAGGGATAAGCTTCTGGATATCGGCATCACTCTTCAGATTCCCATGAAGGACGGTGCAGCAATGTGGAAAAAGGATACCCCCCAGGAACAGAGAGTGGATCTGGAACTGGCGGAATCCTGCTTTGAGCTGCCTGTCAAATTCAGAAACAGTGCAAAGATGGCGGCAATTGCCCAGATATGGGCGTTGAACGACAGGGAGAATTTTGTCTTTGTTTCTCTTGGCTCTTATGTGGGAGGAGGAATTGTCTATAATAGTGTGATTATGGGATTTTCAGAGCTAAACGGACAGTTTGGCAGTCTTATGATGGGACCGGAACATAAGAAGCTGGAAGAAGTGTGCACGGCAAAATCCATCTGCCAGAGGGCTGGTGTGGCTTCTGTGGATGAGCTGATGAAAGGAATAGAGGAAGGCAATATCAGATTTCAGAAGATTTGGGAGGAATACCTGGACACTCTGAGCATTATGTTCTATAATCTACACTGCATATTTGGCTGGAAAATTGTCATTGGGGGTTCCATGAGCCCTTATCTGGCCGGAAGCAAAGAGAAGCTGGAATATCAAATCAGCAGGATGAATGATCTGGAAGAAGAGGATGCTTCTTATATTCATATCAGTGATCTGGGGGCTTACGGTGCCGCTGTAGGGGCGGCTATGCTTCCCATTGATGAATTCCTGGAGTTTGGCTATAATGAACTGTAAATAGAGGATTTGAGGAAACGACAGGGCTTCGGCTCTGCCGTTTCTTTTTACCGTAAAACTTTCTCCTGTAATTTCCAGCAATTTTCCCAAATATATTGACATTTCCACCTGTATTAAGGTATACTTAAGTTATTAAGATAGTTTTGTAAAAGTATAATATAAAAGGAGCGATGGAGATGTTACAGCAAAAAACAGGAGTAGGTGTAATCGGGTGCGGGACGATCAGCGACGTGTACCTGACGAATATCAAAGAGCATTACCATAATCTGGAGGTAATTGCGTGCGCGGACATGTATCCGGAGAAGGCAGAGCAGACAAAAGAAAAATATGGAATTCCCACTGCCTGCACGCCAGAGGAATTGCTGGCAGATGAAAAGATTGAGATTGTGCTGAACCTTACGGTTCCGGCCGTACATTACCAGATTAACATGCAGATTCTCAACGCCGGCAAACATGTATACTGTGAAAAACCACTGGCATTAAGCCTGGAAGAGGCAGATACTATTGTGAATACAGCCAGGGAAAAAGGGCTGCTTGCGGTCAGCGCACCGGACACTTTTCTGGGAGCTGGAGCACAGACCTGCAGAAAGCTGCTGGACGAGGGTACCATAGGCAGACCGGTAGGATTTACGGCAAATATGGTAGCGCCGGGGCATGAACTCTGGCATCCGGCACCTGCATTTTATTACAAGAAGGGGGCCGGCCCTATGCTGGATATGGGACCCTATTATATTACTACGCTGGTTTCTCTGCTGGGTCCCATTCAGAGGATTTCCTGCTTTGCTGTGGCAGGAAAGACCTGCCGTGAGATACAGGGGAAAATGGTTGAGACAGAGGTTCCTACTCATTATGCGGGAATTATGGAATTCGCCTGCAAAGCTGTGGGGAATATTAATATGAGCTTCGATGTGTGGGATTCCGATCTTCCTATGCTGGAGATCTACGGGACCGACGGGGCTTTATCTGTACCGGATCCTAATATGTTTGGAGGAGAAGTAAAGATTTACAGTGGAAAGAAACTGAAATCTATGGTTGATGCAGAGACAAGGCCTCATCCGGCAAAGCTTATGACTATGGTGTCACGAAAAGGGGAATGTTCGGAAAGGGTTGATTTGTTGTTTCCTGCAGATCCGGATCCCCGCTGTAATATGAGAGGACTTGGGCTCTCAGATATGGCCCGGGCATTGAAAAACAACAGGGCCAGCCGCCTGAACAGTGAACTTTCCAGGCATGTCGTGGAAGCTCTGGCTGCTTTCCAAATAGCCGCAGATACAAACACTGTATATGAGATGAAAACAACATGTAAAAGGCCTGAAGCTATGCCGGAAGGACTAATGCTTTGGGACACTGAATAAAAGAAAAAGACAGGAGCAGCCGCAGTATGGAGTATGGATACTGCGGCTTTTGCTGTAGTTCCCTTTATTTTATATGGCATTTTACTTTAAGAATACCTGGGGCAGACTAAATTCAATTCAAAAATCAACAATATTAAACATAAAATTAAAAATATTAATATATAAATAAATAATATTAATATATTTATTGACATTTTAAAAACACGGTGTTATATTGTTAACAAGAGAGGAAGTGAGGCAATGAATAAAATCATAAGCCGCTGCCCGGTATGCAATCATGAGCTCACTGTGGCAAGGCTAAAATGTGATTCCTGTGATACAGTTATTGAAAATAATTTTAAACTCAGTAAATTTGATTATCTATCAGACGAAGAACTGTATTTTACGGAGACATTTATCCGGTGCAGGGGCAATATAAAAGAAGTGGAGAAGGAGCTCAGTATATCCTATCCCACAGTAAGGTCTAAACTGGACGCTGTGATTAAAAAACTTGGCTATGAGACAGACGCCGGGGAACAATCTATGAAAAAGGAAGAGATCCTAAAAGCACTGGAAAACGGAGAGATAACAGCAGAACAGGCTATTGCGCAGCTAAAATAATAAAAAGGGAAGGATGTTAGTTATGGACGAAAAACTGAGAATATTAAAAATGGTGGAAGAGGGAACAGTTACCGCTGAGCAGGGTGCGGAGCTGATGGCAGCTTTGAATATTGACCTGCCGGCGCAGCAGACAGGGCTTGTAAGAAGCAGCTATGATAAGAAAATGTTCCGCATTATCGTAGACAGTACATCTGGCGATAAGGTGAAAGTGCAGTTCCCAGTAGGGGCAGTGAGAAAGATTTTGAAAGCAACCGGAAAACTCCCTATACCGGAAAAAGACCTGCAGGGAGTGGATCTTTCCAGTATGATGGATGCCATATCCGAATGCCTGGATGATGAGATTGACGGTGATTTTGTGAATGTTGAAGCGGCAGACGGAACCACAGTAAGGGTATTTGTTGACAAATAGAGGGCAGGTATATGCGGGTTAAAATCAGGACAAAGGATTTTCGCTTTTTTATGCCTGTACCAGTCACTTTGATTGGAGTTGTTGTAAAGATGCTCCCTGACAGGGTGTTTGAGGAGATGCGTGCAAATACGCCTGCTCCTTACTGCAGCTTGGTTACAAAGGAGAATATCAGCATGATACTGGGAGAATGCACGGATATTCTAAGAGAGAATAAGGGACTTGAAATCCTTCATGTAGAGGCTAAAGACGGTACGTTTGTATCCATAAAACTGTAAAAGAGTACGGGAGGTTTATCCCTTCGGATAGGAGCAAGTCCCCGCCTGCCGGTTATATCGGCAGGCGGGGACTTGTTTTATGAGAACAGGTTACTTATATATTTTTCCCAGAACCTGATGAATATAATAGGAAGAAAGCGCCATAGAGGCAAGCAAATCAGGAGTTCCGTCATCTTCCACAGACACCCAGCCCTTAAACCCATGCTTTTTCACCAGTTTCCAGAGCGCTTCCATAGGCAGTACGCCTTCTCCCGGCTCCCAGAACCAGCGCCAGCCGTCATCTCTTATCTCGACATCCCTGTCGTGGCGGATCTCGTCAGGAACATTAATAGAATCTGTGTCCTTGAAATGGAAGGTACAGATACGCTCTGCATATGTATCGTAGAAATCCAGAAGATCGTCTCCCAGAATTGCTATCTGGGCGGTATCCAGGCAGTAGAAGACATATCTGGGATCTGTCAGTTCAATCAGTTTCCGGTGGTTTTCTTTATTAACGGCACAGAAAAATTCATTGTGAATCCCAATCTGAATCCCGTTTTCAACGGCGTACCGGCCGATGTCATCCAGTACCCGGGCCGTATTTTTCAGGGCCTCGTCGCTTAGGGGGCCTGCCTCCGAATAATTTTTGGCAGGGCATACATTCAGATGTCTGCCCCCGAAGGCTTTCAGTATATCGATGGCATCTTTTCCGGCCTGTACAACTTCATCATGTTTTTCTGCTATCTCAGAATCATCGCATCCGTGGAACATACCGCTCACTTTTACCCCCCTCTCCCCTGCAAATGCAGCGAATTCCTGAGGTGTGCCGAAAAGCCCCAGCATTTCATTTAAGTCCCAGGGCGCAATCTCGATTCCGTCAAAACCGGTTGCCTTGTGATACCTTAAAATCCGGTCCCAGTCCATAAAATAGGAAACATTGCTTTTATCTTCATAATACAAATCACGAAAGTTCGGTATCTCTTTATACGGGATGGTTTTCCAGTGGCTCATATGGGAAAGTTTAATATTTGACATGTTGAATACCTCCATTTCTTATGAAACAAGTGTCTGGTTAATATAATAGCGGGTTCTTAAAAGAGAGCGGCACACATCGTAGGAGTGACGGCAGTTAAAAACAACCTGTCCGTCATAGCCGACTTCCTGCAAGGCATCATACACGGCCCGTAAATCCACCGTTCCCTGGCCTATATCCCGGAATACCTTAGTGGCTGCTTTTGCCGGATATTCAGGCATAACCTGTTTGTATGCCTCCTGATCGTCTGAGAATGCGGTATCTGTGAAATGTACCACACCGATTCTTTCCCGGTTCCGTCTGATAAAGGCAGCAAGGTCTGTCCCGGCAATCTGAAGATTGGCGGTGTCTATGTCCAGGTATACAGGACCTTTCAGTCTATCAGCGAATTCCTCGATGCTGTCGCCTTTCACTAAAGTCCAGTATTCATTCTTAAGACAAAGCTTTACGCCTGCTTTCTCTGCATAGATGGCCAGTTCGTCTATGACTTCAGCAGTTTTTTTCAGAAATTCCTTCTCCAGTTCGCCCATGGACTCTCCGTCCTGAAGAAGGGAGGATACAGCATAATAAGTGGGGGTGACAGAGAGTGTAACTGCTTCGGTACCTGCAGCCTTTGCAAACTGGATAGCCTCTTCTGCATAATGTTTCAATCCCCCGAAGTACATCATCATATTACCGCTGCAGAAAAGGGTAGGGTCCAGATGGATACAGCTGATCCCTTCAATTCCTTTTCCTTTCAGAAATTCCATATAGTTTTCTACGGATGTGTACTTGACAGTGACGGAACGAACGGTGAGAGGAATACCGGATCGCCCTCCGAAATCCCATTTTGGCTCATAAGGAAATTCAATCTGCCGGAATCCAGCTGCATGGATAAGGGTATAAAGTTCATCCCAATAGTACTTTGATTCCCGTTTGTTGCGGTTAGGGGCCTGATGGTGTAAATCTACGGCTTCAGCGCTAAAACTCATGTTCATAAGGTTACCTCCTGAATTCAATATTTGGTTAAGTTGTTGCCTTCCTACTTGTTAAGATAAAGGAAAAAGATAGTAATGTCAATAGTTTTGTAAAATAATTAAAGAAAAGTATTAAAAAAAGATTGACAGAAAAAAGGAAGTATTGTAATCTAGAAATAACAAGGGAGGGGGGATGCAGATGTCACCACCTGGCATTAACCTGATGGAAGTCCGCCATGTGAACAAGCACAGTGTAGTCAGGGCACTTCATGAACAGGGAGCGATGACAAAACAAGAGATATCCAGAACACTGAATCTGAGTCTGGCAACTGTAGTAACGTTAATTAAGGAATTAACGGAGGAAGGGATTGTGGAGCAGGGTGAGCTGCTGGAATCCACAGGGGGACGGAAACCAGTGGTCTATCAGATCGTGGGGAATGCCAAGCTGTCTCTGGGGGTAGCCCTCACGGGACATCATATCCGCATAGCCCTGGTCAATTGGAAACATGAAGTCATTGAAAAATACCGGGAAAAAATCACTTACAGCAATTCAGAAACCTACTGGAGACACGTCTATCAGGAAGTAATGAAGGTGCTGAAAAAAGAACGGATTACCAGCCGGAATTTCGTGGGCCTTAATTTTGTCATTGATGGAAATATTATTCCGGATGCGGGATACGAAGATATTATACCTGTAGGTATTTTTGACGGACTGGATGTATCAGTCATTAAAGATATGTATCTGTGCCCCGTATATTTCTGCAACAGTGTGAAGGCAGCGGCTTATTCCAATGTAGGCAAGCTTTCGTCCAGAAATACTTGTGTCTATATTCAGTTTGACCGCACTGTGGGCGGGGCTGTGATCGCCAACGGAACATTCTGGGGGCTGTCCAACCGAACCGGGGAATTCGGCCACATGTATTTCGGAGAAAATAATAAGAAGTGCCAGTGCGGCAATTACGGCTGCCTTCAGACCTACTGTTCCAGTGATGTCATCCGGGAAGAAAGCGGTATGGAGCTGGAAGACTTTTTCAGAGAGATTGAGCAGGGAAATAAAAAGTTGATGTCTGTGTGGAACAGCTATAAAAAAAATGTAATCCAGGCTGTCTACAATCTCCGGGTGATCTTTGATATTAATGTAATGATAGGCGGTGAGATGGCGCCTTACCTGAAACGGTGGGAAGAGGAACTCAAAGAGATCCTCCGCATGCTGGACATCTATCAGGAACAAAAAGACTATCTGCAGTTCAGCAACGGAGGGGAGTTTGACGGCGCTATCGGCGCAGCTTTGATGGTTCTGCAAAAGGAAGATGAAGACGATATTGAATTTATAAAGTAGGAGGTATTATATTATGAGCAGACTTTTAACACTTATGACATGCCAATGGGCAGACATGGAACTGGATGAGATTTGCAGGAAGGCTAAAGAGTTCGGATACGACGGTCTGGAGCTGGCCTGCTGGGGACAGCATCTGGATCCCAAACGTGCGGCAGAGGATGATGCCTACGTGGCAGAGGTCAAAGCAGTATTGGAAAAATATGATTTAAAATGTGAAGCTCTTTGCGCACATATCATTGGTCAGTGCGTGGGGGACTATAACGATCCCCGCCTGAATAATTTTGCACCTGCCGAGCTGGCAGATAAGCCGGATGAGATCCGTGCCTGGGCCATTGAAACTATGAAATACTGCGCTGTAGCGGCGAAAAAAATGGGCTGTTATGTGGTTACCGGATTTGTGGGCTCACCCATTTGGAAATATATCTATTCCTTCCCCCAGACAACAGAGGAAATGGTTGAGCAGGGATACCAGGAGATTTATAATCTTTGGGCACCTATTCTGGATGTGTTTAAAGATAACGGGATTAAATTTGCGCTGGAAGTACATCCGGGGGAGATTGCTTTTGACTATTACTCTACCAAGAGGCTTCTGGAGAAATTCAGAGACAGGCCGGAGTTCGGGCTGAACTTTGATCCCAGCCATCTCATCTGGCAGGGGGTTACGCCTCATCTTTTCCTGGAAGATTTTATTGACAGGGTTTACCATGTACATATGAAAGACGCAGCCGTTACTCTTAATGGAAGAAACGGACTTTTGGGCTCACATATTGACTTCGGGGATCTGAGAAGAGGCTGGAATTTCCGTTCCCTTGGCCACGGTGATGTTGACTTTGAGAGCATAATCCGTGTGTTGAATGCTTATGAGTATCAGGGACCTCTTTCAGTCGAGTGGGAAGACAGCGGCATGGAGCGTGAGTATGGGGCAAAAGAAGCTGCTGCATTTGTGAGAAAGATTGATTTTTGCGCATCCGATTTTGCATTTGACAGTGCTATTGCGAATTAAGCAAAAGATGGGAGGGAAGTAAAATGAGAAAACTTAGATATGGTATGGTAGGCGGAGGACCTGGAGCTTTTATCGGAGGTGTTCACAGAAAGGCAATTGCCCTGGAAGAGACGGCACAGTTGACCGCCGGTTGCTTCAGTTCCAGGGAAGAAAAAAACAGAGAATGCGGAGAATTTTACGGGATTTCAGCAGACAGGATTTATGACGATTACATGGCAATGGCAGCGGGAGAGAAGGACAGGGAGGATAAGATTGACTTTGTCAGCATAGTCACCCCTAATTCTACCCATTATGAGATCAGCAAGGCATTTTTGCAGGCTGGGATCCATGTTATGTGCGAGAAGCCTCTGTGTTTTACCACAGAACAGGCAGAAGAACTGTGTGCCATTGCCAGTGAGAAAAAGCTGCTTTTTGGGGTAATGTATACATACTCCGGTTATCCAATGGTTAAACTGGCAAAAAAATTAATTGAAGAAGGAGAGATCGGTGAGATTGTCAACGTCAATGCCGAATATCTCCAGGACTGGCTGATAGATGAAATCGGCGGAGGAGACCAGAGTACAACCAAATTGTCCGTTTGGCGTACGGACCCTGCCAAATCCGGTATTTCCAACTGCGTTGGAGATATTGGAACTCATATTGAAAATACGGTAGCCTATATGACTGGACTCCATCCCAGACGGGTGTGCGCAGCCCTGGACAATTACGGCATGGACTTGGATCTGAATGCCAACATCCTGGTGGAGTACGAAAACGGGGTCCATGGAATCTACAGCAGTTCACAGGTATGTGCAGGCCATCTCAACGGTCTGGTGGTTCGTATCTTCGGAAGCAATGGGGCAATTGAGTGGGTTCAGGAGAATCCCAACTATCTGAAGGTAGTAAAAAAAGGACAGCCGGATCAGATTTATCACAGGGGGACAGGATACATCACAGGAAGTGCGGCAGAACTCAATCATATCCCGTCCGGGCATCCGGAGGGCCTGGTGTTTGCAGTGGCAAATCATTATCATGGCTTTATGGAGGCTGTCTGCAGGATGCTGGAAGGCAATCCGGAAGCAGCGGCACAGGCGGACTATCCAAAGGTAGAAGAAGGGGCTGAAGGAGTGAAATTTGTACATGCAGCGGTGAAAAGCTCAGACTATGATAGTATATGGGTGGATATTAAATAAGTAAGCAAGTTATAGAACCCGGGATATATAGGGCTAGGATTTGGGAAATTTCTAAAAATACTTTTTTCCATTTAAAATATGCACACTTTTTGCTATGATATTATTAAAAGTGTTTTAGATAACACTAGAAAAAAGTGAGGTATACATGATGGAGAAGGCGGCATTGGGGAAAGCGGGGGAGTTGTCCAGAGGGTTTCTGTGGCGTCAGCGGATTGGGTTCGGAATCTCGGAACTGGCGTGCAACATCGGCTATATTTTGGTGAATACATATCTGCTGATTTATTATACGGATGTGGTGGGCCTTCCAGCAGGCAGGGTGTCGGTTCTGTTCTTGGCAACTAAGATATTTGATGCGGTTACGGACTGCCTGGTGGGGCGGCTGATTGACCGGACGAATACCCCAGTGGGACGCAGCCGCCCCTGGATGCTGGGAGGGATACCTGTTCTGGGCCTTGGGATGGTTCTGGTATTTACATCCCCGGATACCGGATTGACGGGGAAGACTCTCTGGGCCTGGGGGACGTACATGATGGTTACCTTTGGCTACACTATGATTAATATCTCTATGTCATCTATTCTTCCCTCTCTGAGTGCTGACTCCGGGGAGAGGGATAAGATTGTTACGGCAAAAACCATCTTCGCAAGCCTGGGAAGTATGATTGCTGCCACATTGGCCAGCTGCTTCCTGAAATCCCTGGGAGGGGGCAGTCAGGCACTCGCGTACTGCAGAACCAGCATGGCTTTTGCCGCAATTGTCAGCGTGATCATGGCAGTCAGTGTGGCATCCATACGGGAGATTAATCCACCTTTGATAAATGAGAAAAAAAGCAGTATCCGGTCAGATATGACATATCTGGGCAGAAATAAGCCTTACCTGCTTGTTCTGCCGTATACTTTTTCCTGGCTTCTGGGGTATGTGGGAATGTTTGCAGCTATGTCCTATTATTTTACGTATATTGTAGGGGATATCACTGTGATGGGTAAGGTGATATCTTGTATGACTGTGGGAAATATGGCGGGAATGGCAGTTTCAGGAAGAATCATCAGATATTTTTCCAAGAGAGATACCGTTATGGCCTGTTCGGTATTTCAGACCGTGGGCTTTCTGGGCATATGGCTGGGGGAAGGAACCGGGCTGGTTATGGCAGGGCTTATGCTGTACGCTGTGTGTTACGGAGTCTCCCAGCCGCTTTACTGGTCAATTACTGTTGACACTATGGATTACGGGGAATACCTGGCAGGAAAAAGCCTGGCAGGTACCCAGACGGCACTGATAGGCTTTGTAAGCAAGGTGGCAGGTGCCCTGGCAACCGCAGGAATCACAGGTATTCTATATCTGGGCGGGTATAATGGAGGCAGTTTGGTACAGTCACCGGCAGCTCTTGATGCTGTCCGGGTGGCTTTTATCGGACTGCCTGTTTTTAGTTTTCTGGGGGTTTTTGTTACTATGTATTTTTATAAATTGGGGAAAGAGGAGCATGATAGTATTAAGATGATGATTGACAGGAGGAGAATTGAGATTTAGTGGCGTAACCTGGGTATCGTCTCATGGGTATCCAAGACCTCCTCCCTTGACCGTCCGTCTGCGACGCTCCGCTCGCCGACTAAGTAACCCCGCGCTTCACATACACAAAACCTTATCTTTCCAGAACTGCTGTTGCAAAAGCCACCGCATAGTCCGTATCATAAGATAAAGAGATCAGTATCTGTGAAATCCCCTTTGCTTCCGCCAGTTTTTTGGCGTTTCCGTGGAGGGTAACGGTTGGCTGTCCCAGTTCGTTTTCCAGGATCTCGATTTCGTTGAGACGGAGGCTGTTTCCGTCTGCGGACAGGGATTTAAAAACGGCTTCTTTGCCGGAAAACCTTGTGGCGAAGCTGTACAGGGGAAGGGGGCGGCTTGTGATTAATGCAAGCTCGTTCTCCGTATATGTCTTTCTCACAAAGGGATCGGTGATGTCCGATACCGCTTTTTCTATATTTCGGATATTCAGGATATCTGTACCTATACCGTAGATCATGGCCGTTCTCCTTTCGGGGGTGCTGATTCTTTTGGCACCTCCATTTTCATGTCAAAGTCCTCAGAGGTGAGGCGCCGGTAGGTGAGGTAATTGGCGCCCACCCGCATGGTGTTTAACAGGTTGATAATCTCATGTACGGAAAGAAACTCATCGTCCTCAGAGGTCAGCCAGGTTCGGGCAGCCAGAAAATGAAGTTCCATGAAAATCTTAACAAAATATTCTCGCAGGCCGTCTCTGGGCATGCCGTCATCATCCATCATGGTATTGATATAGTCTTTTAATATCCCTTTTAATTTTTTAACAAAGTAGGTATCCCCGTTCTGAGGATCCAGCAGCACCGCCATGGCTTTCCGGTTATTCCGGCAGAATTCGAACCAGACATTTAAAAACCTGGGCGGGCTGTAATCAAATTTTTCTTCAAAGCGCTCCGGGGGATAAAAAGTTTTGGGGTGTTTTACAATAGCATGGTACTTCTCTGTCAAATCGTCGATCAGAGCGTTCTCTATCTGCTCCATTAAATCATAGATATCACTATAATACTGGTAAAAGGTACCTCTTGTAATATTTGCTCCTGCACAGATCTCTTTTACTGTAATCTTATCCCATTTCTTACAGGGGACGATAGCAAGATAGGTCTCCATGATTCTTTTTTTTGTCAGTTCTGATTTCGCTGGTTTGCTGCCGGCAGATGATTCAGTCATGTCAATTCTCCTTTCCCGGGGCAATGATTTAAATAAAATTCTACATATTTATAAGAAGTGTTCAAATTGAACAATGCAGCCAAAAGTGTCATGGGATCTTTGGACAGAAACACTTAAACTGGAGACATAACAGGTTATCCCAGAGAAATTATAGCACAGAAAACTTTGTCAGTTCAACAGGCATCCTGGTGACAAACAAAGTTTCATGCGGGAGACACGAAAAAGGAGGATATCAAATTGGCAGACAGAATTACTAAAACAGTGGATATGTCCGGGGAACCGGTGGAGATCTTTATGACAAAGATGATGAAACCCTGCACACCCGAAGAGTATGAGGCAATGTCCGTGGAGGAAAGGGAACATGCTAAGATTCAGCCGCCTATGAACCGGCGTGTCTATTCACCGGAGGACGGAATCATCTGTATGCAGGATGTACCGGTAAAAATGCGGGACGGAGTGACTATTTACGCAGATATTTATAAACCGGAGGAGGAGGGAAGATATCCCCTCGTTATCTCCTGGAGTTTTTATGGAAAAAGGCCTTTTGACGGGCAGTCTGAATGGCAGATCATGGGGGTGCCTCCCCAGACCGTATCGGATATGTCTAAGTTTGAAAGCCCGGATCCAGGGTTCTGGTGCAGGAGAGGGTATGCGGTGGCCAATGTAGATCCCCGGGGGATCGGCCATTCAGAGGGAGATTTTGTACAGTTTGGAACCCAGGACGGAAAGGATGGGTATGATTTTATTGAGTGGGCAGCCCAACAGGAATGGTGCAATGGCAGATGTGCACTGTCAGGCAACAGCTGTGTTGCCATGACACAGTGGAGAATCGCCTCACAATGCCCGCCCCACCTGGCCTGCATAGCGCCCTGGGAGTCCACCACGGATATGTACCGGGAATCTCTGGCTGAAGGCGGAATTCCTGCCCACACTTTTGTGCGTCTGGTGATGCAGGAGGCCTGCGGACCCAACTATATGGACAGTATGCCGGACAATCTGGAGAAATACCCTTACATCAACTGTGCCTACTGGAAGGATAAGAACCCGGCTTTTGAACATGTCACAATTCCGGTATACCAGGCAGCCTGCTGGAATCATTTCCATCTGAGGGGGTCCATCAATGCTTTCCGCAAGTGCAAATCCAGAAAGAAATGGCTGAGGGTGCATAGAAATTTTGAGTGGCCGGATGCCTATAGCTATGAAAATCTGGAGGAGCTGGAGCGCTTTTTTGCCCGTTACCTGAAGCTGGAGAGGAATGGATGGGAACTTACCCCCAAGGTGAGAATCGAGGTACAGGATACAGGAGAATTTAATTATATGACTAACCGGCCGGAAGAGAACTTTCCTCTGAAGCGGACCAAATATGAAAAGCTGTATCTGGATGCAGCGGATATGAGTATGAAAAAAGAACCGGTGGAAGGGGAAGCAAAAGCGGCTTATGACAGCGCAGAAGAAGAGATCACATTTGACTACAGGTTTGAGGAAGATACGGAACTCACCGGATATATGAAGCTTCGCCTGTATGTGGCTGCCGAAAGCTACAACGATATGGACTTGTTTATCAATGTCCAGAAATTAAGTACCGACGGAACCTTCCTTCCCATCACCCTCTTCGGGGAACCCCATCCGGGTGTCTGGGGGAAGATGAGAGTCTCCCGAAGGAAGCTGGACGAGAAGCTGTCTACCGATTACTGTCCGGTGCAGGCTCATACCTGCGAGGAAAAGCTGGAACCAGGTCAAATTGTCCCGGTGGATATTGAGCTTGTACCCACCAGCCGCTTCTGGCACAAAGGCCAGCAGATACGGGTGCAGATTGCCGGACGTTATATCCGTGAGGATTGGTTTGAACCTCTTACCTGGGACACGGACAATAAAGGAAGACACATTGTGTATACAGGAGGCAGGTATGAATCCTTCCTGCAGATACCAGTGGTTCCCCCAAGATTTCAGGACGGAGATATAATCATTCGCTAAGAACACAAAAAGAACAGGAGTGAAAAAATGAGAGAAGAAATTTTAGCCAAAATCATAGAAAAAGCCAGCAGTATCTGGAACGCAGATCCCGCATCTTTAAATGAAAACACAGAATTTGCATCCATGAATCCAAAATCAGCCCATTATTCCCAGCTTACCACATTTCTGGAGGATGAGTTTGACGCGGAAGTGCCGTATATGAACTTCAAACGCTGCAAAACCTTTGGGGAGGCGGCAGACTATGTCGCAGAACTGCTGGATGAATAAAGGTACTGTGTCATTACAAGGGAGGACCGGAGACAGATATGAATGAATTTATTCGCAGGATGACAGAAAAGGCAAAAGCCGCCCCTGGAAGAATCGCATTTCCGGAGGCATTAAATCCAGATATTTTGAGGACTGCTGAATTGGCAGTCCGGACAGGTATCGGCTTTCCGATAATGCTGGGGGTAAGAGAACAGATAGAAAATGCTGCGGCACAGTGGGGCGTATCCACGGAAGGATTTGACTATTATGACTGCAGCAGTGAAGAAAACCGCAGAGAACTGGCAGAAGAATACACGGCCGTATACGAAGACTTTTCTGAAAAGGCTGTGTTCAGGAAAGCAAAGGATCCGGTGCGGGCGGCGATGTTTCTTCTGAAGCTGCAGAAGGCAGACTGTGCGGCAGCTGGTAAGGAGTATTCCACAGGAGATGTGGTATTTGAAGCTATGAGTATTGTAGGGCTTCAGGAAGGGGTAGAAAGTCCATCCAGTCTGGGAATCGCGGATATTCCAGGTTTTTGCGGACCGGAGGGAACGATGCTGGGACTGGCGGATTGTGCCATAACAGCCCAGCCGGATGCAAAGGATCTGGCCGGAATTGCCATATCGTCTGCGGAGACGGCAAAAGCTCTGCTGGGATGGGAACCGAGAGTGGCGCTGCTGTCCTTTTCCACCTGCGGCAGTTCCGAGCACGAAAGCCTGGAGGTGGTCCGCAAAGCACTAGGGATTGTGCGCAGACTGCGGCCGGAACTTAAAGTTGACGGAGAATTTCAGCTGGACTCCGCGATCTTACCGGAAGTGGCGGCAAAAAAAGTGAAATGGGAGAGTGAAGTGGCCGGAAAGGCTAATATCCTCATATTTCCCAATCTCCATGCGGGAAATATCGGAGTAAAACTGATTCAGATATTCGGCCATGCCAATGCCTACGGGCCGGTGCTTCAGGGATTTGCACGGCCGGTCTGCGACTTTTCCAGAAGCGCTCCGGTGGAGGAAATGCTGGGGAATCTGGCGATGCTGGTGATCCGTGCGGCTTCTCAGAAAGGGGACTGCTGATGAAAACATATAAAATATTTACAGTAAATCCCGGCTCTACTTCCACTAAAATAGCATTATTCCAGGGGGATGAAAAAATTTTCTCCGCCAATGTGAGCCACGATGCAAAGATCCTGGAAAAATATGAAACATTGGGGGAACAGATGGGGTACCGCAAGGAGACCATTGAAGAACTCTTAAGGGAGAACCGGGTGGAATTAGACGGCCTTGACGCATGTGTAGGTCGGGGAGGAGGCCTTCTGGCAATGGAAGGGGGTACTTACAGAATCGATGAACTGGTGCTGAAGCATTCCCTGAACTGTGCCAATGGGGTCCTGCATCCGGCCTGCCTGGGGCCCAGCATTGCAAAGGAACTGACAGACCGCTACGGCGGAGAGGCTTTTGTGGTAAATCCCCCTGATGTGGATGAACTGCAGGATTTGGCCAGAATGACGGGCATAAAAGGCGTGTTTCGGGTCATCCATCTCCACGCGCTAAACCTGAAGGAGACGGCCATCCGCCATGCTGAACACCTAGGAAAACCATATGCAGACTGCAATTTTATAGTCTGCCATATCGGAGGAGGAATCTCTGTTTCTGCCCATAGAAAAGGCAGGATGGTGGACGGGTTTGACATTGTAGGGGGAGAAGGCCCCATGGCCCCTACCAGATGCGGAAGCATTGGGGCAGCGGAACTGCTTGAGTACTGTAAAGGAAAAGACCTAAAAGAGGTAAAAAAACTTTGTACTAACAGCGGGGGATTTGTCAGCCATATGGGCATCTCAGATGCCCTGGAACTGACGAAACGGGCGGCAGACGGGGACCGTTACGCAGAGATGCTCTGGAATACTATGATTTACCAGATCAGCAAATGCATCGGGGCCATGGCCGCAGTTCTCCACGGCAGGATAGACGGTATCCTTCTGGGGGGCGGTATGGTGTATAACGAAGATCTGGTAGGCCAGATCAGAGAAGCCTGCGGATGGATAGCACCAGTGACGGCCTACCCGGGGGAATTTGAAATGGAAGCTATGGCGGCCGGTGCCGCCCGTGTGCTGGATGGAAAAGAAGAGGCAAAAAAATACCGGGGAGTGTGCATCTTTCAGGGTTTTGATTTTTCAGACACACCGGAGAGTACTGGAATATTAGGAGGAATGAAAAATGGCGTTTGAATTTTTTGTAAATAGTGACATTGTCTTCGAACGGGATTCCATTTATAAGCTGCCGGATATCTTAAAAGAGTACGGAGCAAAAAAAGTAATGCTTGTATATGACAGCGGTGTAAAAGCAGCAGGGATTGCAGAGACAGTGGCAGCCGCTGTACATAAGGCTGAGGTTGAAACAGTGATTTTCGATAAGGTAATCCCCAATCCCACCAATGAGACTGTGGAAGAGGCAGCGGCAATTGCCCGGGCGGCAGGAGTGGATGTGTTTGTGGCGGTTGGCGGCGGCAGCAGCATTGATCTTGCGAAGGCCATTAATGTGCTGATGACGAATCCCGGTCCCATCGGGCAGTACGGGGGGATAGGTCTTGTGAAATATCCGGTGCTTCCGCTAATCGCTGTTCCCACTACAGCGGGAACCTCCAGTGAAATCACCAATGTCTGTGCTCTGATCGACACTGAAAAAGTAGTGAAATACGTGGTGATTGACAATAAAATTGTGCCATCCAAAGTGATTATTGATCCGGAATTCACAAAAACCATGCCGGCATCTGTCACGGCGGCTACCGGTATGGATGCCATTACTCATGCAGTAGAGAGTTATATTTCCAATATGGCAACCCCTCTGACCGGGTACAATTCTCTGAAAGGACTGAAAATACTCTATGATAACCTTCCCAGGGCGGTAAAGGACGGCTCTGATATGGAGGCCAGGGAGCAGATGATGCTGGGCTGCGTGATTACAGGCTTCGGGTTTTCCAACGCGAACCTGGGGCTGGTTCACGGGATTGCCCATACACTAAGCGCACACTTTAAATTGGCACACGGGATGGCAAATGCCACAGTACTGCCTTATGTCATTGCTTTTAACGCGGAAAGCTGCCCGGAAAAAATGGCAGATATGGCAGAAACCATCGGCCTGAAACTAAGTGGGAATCTGGAAAAGGATAAGTATCTTCTCTCAGAAGAACTCCTGGCCCTGACCAGGAAACTGGGGATCAAAACGCTGTCGGAACAGGGGATCCGGGAACAGGATCTGGAGATGCTGGCGGAAGAAGTCCTCCATGAACCGGTATTGGGATTTAATCCCCGGCAGGGAGTGACAAAGGAACAGGTTCTGGAAATCCTTCACAAAGCCTTTTAGACATACAGGATAAAAATGACTGCAGCAGAGGAAGAAAGGAAAAAGAAATTGAGCAAAGGGAAAAAAATTAAGATTATTACTGCCATTGTGTGCATCTCCTTTACCCAGGGGCTTCAGTATTCGGTATCCCCTGTGCTGGGGCAGATTCAGAATCATTTTCCGGAAGTAAATGTAAGCCTGATCCAGATGCTCATCACAGGTCCGGCTCTGCTTGCCATGGCTGTGGCAATTCTATCCGGATGGCTTGTTGTTAAAATCAGTAAGAAAAAACTGCTGATTTTCGGCAGCCTGGTAGCGGGAATTACAGGATTTGTGCCATTTCTGTCAGACAGTTTTGCGCTGCTGTTTATCTGCCGTATCCTCTTCGGCATAGGACTTGGCCTGGCCACTGCCCTTAATACTGCGGTGGTGGCAGAGTTTTTCCAGGGGGAGGAACGGGTATCTGTGATGGGAATACAGGCGGCCAGCGTGGGAGCCGGAATGGTGGTGATAACCACCCTTGGGGGAATCCTTGGAAAATTTGGTTTTGCCAATGCCTATGCCACACATACGATTGGGTTTATTGCCATGATTCTTATTGCAGCTATGCTGCCAGAGACGGGGACAGCCAAAACCTCAGGTACAGAAAAAATCAGGCTGAACCGCAAAGTGTTCCAGATTTCTTTGCTGGGATTTCTGGAGTTTCTTTTTTTGATTACATTTACGACAAATATTGCCATGCACATCAGCGGAGCCCTTGGGGGAGACACCGGAGTATCGGGAACCCTTACCGGAATATTTTCCGGGGCGCAGATTGTAATGGGGATGGTACTGGGCAGAATTACCAGGGTGACTAAATCAGGTACCCTGCCGGCTGCAATGGCAAGCTTTGCAGTGGGGGCGGCCATTTTGGTGGTATTTCCGGACCAGTTTGTGATGCTTATGGCAGGGGCTGTATTCTGCGGATTCTCACAGGGAATGTTTATTCCTACTGCCATGGTGGAGGTGGCAAATGCAGTCCCCCCGGTTGCCACAGCTATGGCATCCGCCTGTTTTACCTGTTTTATGTGTATCGGACAGATGATTTCCCCAGCAGTATTGAACACCCTTTCTGGGGTGATTTTTAAAGATGTAACCACTGGTCATGTATATATCATAGCCGCAGCAGGCATGGCGGTATCAGCTGCTTTGGCGGCGGTGATAAAAACAGGACAGGCAAATAAACAGCCGGTGCTCCCAAAAGAGTGACGGACTTTTCAATAAATGGAGGATGGAAAAATGAAGAAAAAAATGGCATTGTGTACGCCGATTCCCGAGAAACAGCTGGGGGTGATTAAAGAACAGTGTGAAGTGACCATATGCGGAGAATTAAGGCACGGCAAAGGAAATACAACGGAAGAACAGACAAAAGAGGAATGTCTGGGAAATGAGATTATTATTCTGGGAGACGAAACAGCGGGACGGGACACGATTGGCGCATGGGCAGAACAGGGAATGAAATTCATGGGCGTGGCAAAGGGGACACCGGCAACTGTGGATTGGGGCGCCATTGCGGAAGCGGGACTGGAACTGTCTTATACACCGGGGAGAAACCGGGTTGCAGTTGCGGAATTTACCATGGGCCTGATGATTGCCGCAGCCAGGAACCTGGCTCTTAGCAGCACAGGACTGCAAAAGGGAGAGCACCTGGGGGCACCGGCGGAAGATGTATACAAAGTTCCGGATGTGAAAAATGTAATCTGGGGACCATTGGATGAGAATCATCCTTTTACCGACTATGGCATTGGATTTGAATTGTATGGAAAAACCCTTGGAATTGCAGGATACGGAGCCATCGGAAGAGAAGTGGCAGTGAGAGCTATGGCATTTGGAATGGAAGTGATTGCCTACGATCCTTACTGTCCCGGAGAGAAAATAGAGGCAGACGGAGCCAGGGCTGTAGATTTGGATACCCTGTTAGCTAACAGCGATATGCTGAGCATCCATCTGCCCGTACTGCCTTCTACCAAAGGAATGGTAGACCAGACATGGTTTTCCAGAATGAAACCCACGGCTTATGTGATCAATACGGCGAGAGCCGCAGTCATCCACCAGCGGGATTTTGTGGAGGCACTTCAGAACAAAACCATAGCAGGGGCTGCCATTGACGTATACTGGCAAGAACCCATTCCCGCCAATCATCCCCTGCTCTCCATGAGAAATGTGACATTGACGCCCCATATGGCCGGGCTTACCACAGATGTGGATCAATGGTCAGGTACCATGATGGGGGAAGAAGTGATTGCTTATCTGGAGGGCAAACCGAGAAAATATATCTGGAAAGTACAAAAATAGGAGGAGAATTTATGGATAAAATGTGTTGTAAAAAAGGTGAGGCGTATCCTCATTTGTTTTCTCCCCTCAGGATCGGTAATATCCGCCTGAAGAACCGGATCATAGCTGCCCCTACAAGCCCGAGTATGATTACAGCGGAAGGGCATTTTACGCCGGAGATGACAGCCTATCTGGAAGAAAAGGCTATGGGAGGCGTCAGTGTGGTTACCTATGGAGAGGCCATCGTACATTCAGCCACAGGAAAATCTCACAATAAGCAGCTGCAGCTGGATTCCTTCGGAGTGAAACAGGGAATGGCTCAGACGGCAAGAGCTATACATAATGCAGGTGCCTATGCCAATATTCAGCTGTCCCACGGGGGAAAATACGGAGGTCTTGCCAGTGTGGGAGGAGATCAGGATACCTGTGAGGTGGCCTACGGACCCAGCCATGAGATAACCCCTCAGGGAGAGGTGCACGAGATGCCGGAGTCTGTGATTCTGGAGATTATAGAATCCTATAAAACAGCGGCAAAACTCTGCAGAGACTGCGGGTTTGATATGGTACAGGTCCATGCCGCCCATGGATGGCTGTTTTCCCAGTTTTTGTCCCCGGTTATGAACCGGAGGACAGACCAATATGGAGGAAGTCTGGAGAACAGGGCCAGATTTCTGCTCATGGCACTGGACGCAGTGAGGGAAGGAGTGGGACCGAGATTTCCCATTGAGGTGCGTCTGTCAGGGGATGATCTGACAGAGGCCGGGTTGAATCTGGATGAATGCATCCAGGTAGCAGGGATGATTGATGACAAAGTAGATTTGTTTAACATTTCCTGCGGGAATCATGAGGATCCTGCGCTGTTTTGCCGTACCCACCCCTCGGCTTTCTATCCCAGGGGGGTGAATGTCTATCTGGCAGCTGAGATTAAAAAGCATGTAAAAAAACCGGTTGCCTGTGTTGGATCCCTGAATGATCCTGCCCAGATGGAGGAGATTATTGCCAGCGGGCAGGCAGATCTTGTAGAGATTGGGCGGGCACTCCTGGCAGACCCTTATCTGCCGGAAAAAGCCCGGAAGGGACAGGCAGAGGACATTACTCCATGCCTGCGCTGCTATGAATGCTTTGGGGAGACCAGCAAAAGCGAGACGGTAAAATGTACGGTAAATCCCACTATGGGGCAGCAAATCTCAGAAAAATTCCCTGAAAAGGCACCGGAATACAGGAAGAGGATTCTGGTGGCAGGAGGAGGCCCTGCCGGAATGGAGGCAGCCATAACAGCAGCCAAAAGAGGACATGAGGTGACACTGGCTGAAAAGTCTGACCGTCTGGGAGGAAATCTGCATCCTGCGGGTTCTGCTTTTTTTAAGGAAGATATCCGGAAATTTTGTGATGTTATGATTCGAAGAACCAGGCAGGCCGGAGTGAAAGTTCTGCTTAATACCGAAGTGACAGAAGCGTACATCAAAGAATTCTCCCCGGATGCTTTGTTCGTTGCTATAGGCTCTGAAGAACTGGTACCCCCCATTCAGGGGATGGATCTGCCGCATGTGCGGATGGCTGTGGACGCAGAGCTTCATCCGGAGAAGCTTGGGAAAAAGGTTGTGATTATGGGCGGAGGCCTTGTGGGAAGTGAGGCAGCGGTATCTTTCTCCCGGGAGGGCAGAGATTGTACGATTGTAGAGATGAAGCCGGAGGTTGCGGAAGAAGTGAACTCTTTTTACCGGGGTGGACTGCTGCCTGAGATTGAGAAGGCTGCCGCAGTTTATGTGAATACGAAGGTAAAAAAGATTATACCTGGGGGAGTTGTCTGTGAAAAAGACGGGAAAGAACTGATACTGGAGGCAGATTCCGTAGTCTGCGCCCTGGGATTCAGGGCTCCCTATGGCCGGGTGGATGCCTTTTGCAGTCTGGTGGAGGAAGCTTATATTATCGGAGACTGCAGCAATGTGGGCCAGATTTACCAGGCGGTGAATGCAGCCTATTATGCGGCAAAAAGAGTGTAGCAGGCGATGGAACTGTAACATGAGGCTCCTGCAGTATCACGCATTGGTGACTGCAGGAGGCCGGGAAAGGTGACGAATGCAGTTACGGAATATGCTCCATGGTTTCTTTCAGCCTGCGCAGACTGCCGTCCAGATCCTGATACATCCCAACATAGTATGGATACAGCTTGTCATAAACGTTGGCCCACTCTTCCTCAGGCTGAATCATTTCCTTTACTTTAATGATCTTTTGAATGGTATCCGTAAGATTTGGAAATACACCTACGGCATTGCCTGCAATCAATGTATCTCCAAAAGGTACATCTCCGGATTTTTCGTCCAGCAGATACACCGGCATACGCAGCATAGAGGCTTTTATCTGTGACCATACTTTACTTTTGGCCCCGCCTCCCGTGATTCTCAGACATCTGGCGCCTGCACCGGCTTCCTGGATGGAAGTCATGACATGGCGCAGAGCAAAAGCAGTGCCTTCCATAACGGAACGGATGATATCCTCTCTTCCGGTATACAAAGACAGGCCGATAAACATTCCCCTGGCGTGGGAATTCCAGAGGGGGGCACGCTCTCCCAGAAGATAGGGAAAATAGAGAAGACCGTTGCTTCCCGCCGGGGCTTCTGCTGCCCGTTGATTGAGGTACTCGTATACGTTGATATGATGCTTCCGGGCATAGTCGGTTTCCGGCTGTCCCAGGGTATCCAGAAACCATTTCAGAGAGGCACCGCTGGTATTGATGGGGGCGTCGAAGATATAAGGGATCCCGCTGATAGAACAGGGCTTTGTGACAATAGGCAGATCCGGGGCACTGGCCTTTTGGGCGCCCACAAAGACAAGAGAGGTTGTGCCTGAGGATTCCCCGGCCTCTCCAAGCTGGCTTAAGCCGGTAGCATACATGGAGGCCATGGCATCACTGGCTCCGGCTGCTACGGGGATTCCGCTGAGTAATCCGGTGACACGTGCCGCCTCTTCTGTAACAGTGCCTATAATTTCATTGACCGGAACAGGACGGGGGAGAATCTGGTTCAGATCTGTACCGATGACCTGAGATATTTCATCGGACCATGTTAATGTATGAATATCCAGGCACTGGCACCTTGCGGCCTGATCCATATCCATGGTCATTTTTCCGGTCAGCTTATAATTGATGTAAGAGCTTGCCTGAAGTATCTTATGGGTTCTGGCAAATAAGTCCGGCTCGTGTTTTTTAAACCACAGAATCTTATTTGGGAGAAAGGCCACATCAGGCTGTGCGCCAATGATAGATACATAACGGTCAAAACCAATGGCATTTATAAGGTAGTTCAGTTCATTGGCAGAACGGTTATCCATCCAGATCATGGCGTGCCTCAGTATGTTTCCTTCTTGATCCAGAGGAAGCAGAGTAACGGTCTGGGAGCTGACAGAGATCCCCCTGATTCTGGCAGTAATATCCGGACCTGCCTGCTGCGTGACGGACTGCAAGATTTTCACTGCATTTTCCCACCAAAGGCCGGGGTCCTGTTCCGTCATATCCGGTCCGGGAAACTCCAGCGCATTGGCCTCCTGTGCGGACGCTGCCACATTTCCCTCCTCATCCATAATAATAGCTTTTATATTTGTTGTTCCCAAATCCATTCCCAGCAGATAATTTTTGGTATTGGTCATAGGTTTTTCCCTCCTCAGTTTGTTTTGTTACATCTTACTAAAAACACGCGGGAAGAGCAAAAAAGGTTTTGCCGTTTCCAAGCGGCAAATCCCTTTTTGAACCTGCAGGAATAATTTCTTACACTGGATACAGCAAGGAAACACAATGACAGGAAAGGAGAATTTCAGTATGAAAATGAAGGCAGCGGTAATGTATGGGCCAAATGATATCCGGGTGGAGATGACAGAAAAACCAGAATGTCCTGGGGATGGCCTGATTCTTAAAATTATGGCAGTAGGCCTGTGCGGCTCAGACATCCGGAATCTAACTACAGATTCCAGAAAGGGGAACTATCCCTTTATCTACGGACATGAGATTGTTGGAATTGTAGATGAGGCGGGACCCCAGGAAACAAAATATAAAGTAGGTGACAGGCTGTTCTTGTTTCCGGGGACATACTGTATGGAGTGTGATGACTGCATCAGCGGCCACAGCGAGAACTGCTCTGATAAAGAAGTGGGATCACTGGCAGGTACCGGGGGATTTGCCCAGTATGTGGCGGTAAAAGGAGAAAAAATCCGCCGTGGAGGTATCTATGAGATTCCTGAGAATGTTACCTTTGAGGCGGCAAGTCTGGGGGAGCCGCTAACTTCTGTATTTGCATGCCTGGAAAATATACAGGCAGGTTATCCGGACATCATGGCAATTATCGGGGCAGGCCCTATTGGGTGCTTTATGGCACAGCTTGCCAAGATCCGGGGGGCTGCCAAAGTGATTATGATTGACCTTAATGATAACCGCCTGAATAAGGCCAAAGAGTTCGGCGTAGATTTCACTGTAAACAGCACGAAGGAGGATCCTATAAAAGCAGTAATGGAGCTGACCGCAGGCAGAGGGGCTGATAAAGTGATATCTGCCACACCTGCCAACGCTACCCAGGCCCAGAGTATCCATATGGTAAAAAAGGGCGGGCTTGCAGTGTTTTTCGGCGGGGTGCCCAAAGGCTCTCTGACTGAACTGGACGGTAACTTGATCCACTACAACAATATCTGGATCAAAGGTCATTTCGGGGCCTCCTACAGTCAGTCAAAGCGTGCCTTTCAGCTTGCGGTTTCTCCGGTATTTCCCACGGAAAAATTCATAACCCACAGGCTGCCTCTGGATAAGATCCAGGAAGGTATCCGGCTGACCAGAACCGGGGAGGCGATTAAAGTAGTACTGCTTCCCCAAGAATAGAAGTTGTTTTTTACATAAGAATTCATGGGAAGTAAAATTCGTGTTACAATTATAATAACAGAGTTATTCATCTGACTAGAGCGCAGCAGGCAGGATAGGGGGGCGCAGGATGGAAGGATTGGTATTGCCTGCACGGCATAAAAAGCTGCTGCTTTTCCTGAACGGACGGCACGGTATCGTGACAGGAAAGGAACTGGCAGAAAGACTGGAATTATCAGAGAGAACCGTAAGGAGTGATATTCAGCAGATGAACAAGTCTCTGGTGCAATACGGGATACAGGTAAAGGCGCTTCACGGGAAGGGATATCTGCTGAAAATCCATAACAGGGAAGTATTTCACAGTCTTTTTTCGGAAAAGGACAGCCTTCAGACCAGAGAGGACCGGATCCGCAGCTTGATCCGCAGATTCGCAAAAAGCGGGGATTTTTGGGAGCTCTGTGACCTGGAAGAGGAGTTCTACGTTAGCAGAACAACACTGGAGAGTGATCTTAAGGAAATCAAGTCAAGAATTACGGATCATCAGCCATTTCTTAAAATGGAGAGAAAAGGAACCCTTATCCGGTTTGAGGAGGATGAGATCAAACGCAGAAATATCCTGATTCACCTCTACTGTGAAAACTGGGACTATGATTCCAGGGAAGGGGTTATGCTGAGAGAGGATGGAATAGAGTCTGATGTTCTGGAGCAGATCCGTCTGATGGTGAAGGATATCCTCAAAAAGTATAAGATTGCCCTGGACGACTTCGGGTTGATTTATATGACCATGGCAATTGCCGTATGTTATGTAAGGATTCTTGAGGATAAGCCGTTGTATCTGAAGGACGTAGAGTATTCCTGTGAGGATCTGTGCCCGAAAGCAGCGGTCCGGGAACTACTGGACGGTCTCTCCGAAGCCTGGGAGCTCTCTGTAGAAGAGGGGGAAGCTGCCTGGCTGTCAAATATCCTGGACCAGCTTAGTATTCTGAATTTTCACAGGAAATCTATAGACGAAGTCCAGGCAAAGACCCACCCGGCATGCAGCCAAGCATTGGGGACGGTTCTGCTTGAAATCAGGGAGCACTGCGGCTGGGATTTAAGCAGAGATGAAAGGTTCTGCGGGGATATGCTGTTCCATATGGAGGCGCTGGTAAACGGGCTGATCTCTGTACAGCCCCAGACCCGGTATCTGTTGAATGAAATGCGTATAAATTACCCCTTCCTGGGGACTGTAGCAGCCGGTCTGTGTACACGTCTGGAGAACTTCTGCGGGGTTAAACTTGGGCCGGAGGAAGAAAATTATCTGCTCCCTCTGCTTGTAAGTGCCCGGAACCGGTATCTGGAAACACAGAACAGCAGAAGAATTAAGGCGGCTGTGGTAAGCCATCTGAATTTTGGTCTGACATATTATCTCACAGAGCAAATTCGGCGGCAGTTCGGGAACAGAGTTAAGCTTTTAGGCCCTTATCCCGTGTATGACAGGGAAGAGATGGAGGCAGAATGTCCGTCATTTATTATCACAACCGTGCAGATGGATGTATTCCGGGAATTTGAAGTGCCCGTGGTTACGGTATCTCCGGCTTTGGAGAGACAAGAGCAGGAACAAATCCAGTGCTGTATTTCCAAAGCGGAGGATGACTGTATGTATGCGAAGCTTCCCAGACCACGTTCCGCTTATTTCCGCAGTGAGCTTATGCTGGAGATTGATTACAAAATGGAGCTGGACGCAGTCCTGAGCTTGATAGAGGAAAATCTGCAGTGCTGTCTCTACACAGATCCTGAGTGGAAGTTTACCTGGGAGGAGAGGAACATTTCAGTCTTAAAGCATGGAGTGCTTTTTGCCCACACTTTTGGCTCATCATCACAGGATACCTTGTTCTGCGCGGCAGATTTGAACTATATGCTTACCTGGAAAAAGTTCCGGAATATAAAAAAAGTACTGGTTCTTATATTAAACAGGGAAGAGCGGGAATATCTGGGAAGTTTTTACCGGGTTGCAGAGGATATTGCGGAACATACAGACAAAGGGATGGAGCGGGCGGATAAAGGGGCAGTTCCCTAAAGCAGCAATATGTTTTCCGCACAGAGAAAGAAAAAACAGAGGAAAGGAAATTGAGATTATGAAGTATGAAACTATTAGGAAACAAGTATTAGAGGCAATTCTGGATGCAGTGGAACAGGGGCTGATCAAAGGCACCTCTGGAAATATTGCCATGAGGGACGAAACAGAGGATGTTGTGGCAATTACTCCCAGTGGTATTCCCTACAAAGGAATGCAGCCGGAGGATATCGCTATTGTAGACTTGAACGGCAAATGGCTGGATGGAAACTACAAGCCATCCTCGGAGGTACCTATGCATACAGCAGTAATGCGTGCCAGACCAGATGTAAGGGCAACGGTACATACCCATGGAATGTTTGCAACAATCATGGCCATGGGAGAGGGGGAACTGCTTCCGGTTACCCCTCCTCAGTGTGAATTTGCTCCAGTGCGAAAAGTTCCTTTTACAATGCCAGGGAGCAATGAAGTGGCAGAAAGGGTAGTGGAAGCACTGGGAAAGGACGGACGTTCTGTTCTTATGAAAAATCATGGAATGTTCTGCTGCGGCAAAGATATGAAGGGAGCCATGGCGGCAACCATCTATACAGAAGAAATGGCTACAACTGCATATTATGCAAACGTCCTCGGTAATTTTGAACCGATGCCGGAGGATGGGGTGCGTAAGATGAAAGAGCTGATTGCTGCGGATCAGGCTGTGTAAGGAAATAAAAGAGCTCTGCCTTCTGGGCGCTATCTGTGTTAGCGCCAGGTTTCCAGGCTGTGTTCAGCTTTTTGTTCCCGGATCCCGTGCTGAAGCGGTAAGGAAGACAGGGAGAATGGTAAATGTTTTAGGATTGGAGGAATAGGATGGACGATGGAATTCAATATATATCTTATCATCTTTTGGCCGATCCGGTGAGGGTAAATTGTTATCTGCTATATACACCGGATAGTAAAGAGGCACTTGTCATTGATCCGGGGGGAGAACCGGAGCGAATCCGGAGAGAGTTGCAGATGCATGGCCTGAAGCTGAAATATATTCTGCTCACTCATGGGCATTTTGACCATATAGGAGGCGCGGCAAAGCTTAGGGAGGAAACAGGAGCCAGGATTTGTATGAGTCCTCTGGACGCACAATTCATTACGGATTCCCGATGGAACGCAGCTGACCTGGTTCACAGGTCTCCGGTTCCGGTCTTTCCTCTGGAAATCCCCCTGAAGGACCATGATGCCCTGTATCTTGGAACTCAGGCGGTAAGAATTCTGACCACACCGGGACATACCCCGGGAGGACTATCTGCCTGTATTCCGGGGCATTTATTCTGCGGAGACACCATTCTCAAGGGAGAGATAGGACGCAGTGATCTTCCGGGGGCAGATGTGCCTCAATCAAAAGAAAGTATCAGAAAAAAGATATTTACACTTCCGGAGGATACGGTAATCCACTGTGGTCACGGAGAGGAGACATCCGTGGCATATGAAAAAAAGAATAACCGTATTGTATGTCAGGAGTAGAAAGGAAGAAGCCTGCAACCTAAGATGCCTATGAGAATGCTGAAGTATATAAGGAAGAAAAGCACTGCCGCCCCAGGGACGAAAGTATCCCTGGGGCGGCAGTTTTTATAACTGTTAATTATAACACAGTAACTGACAAAATAATAGTACCTGTTGAGATAATATATCTTTCTACATTTGAGTAATATCTCCGCAAAATGAATTCAAGTAAAATAAAAATATAGGGATTGGGCAGCGATAAAACACACGTTAACCGGCCGCAGTTAACGTTAGGAAAGGAGGAATCTGAATGGAATTAACAGAAAAAATGATACTCGGATTGACGCAAATGAGCACCCAGGATACACGCAGTCTGCAGGAGATTTTCTGTACAGATCTGAAAGGGAAGGTGGCCATAGTTACAGGCGGAGCCACCGGACTTGGCTATTGTGTGGCAAATCGCCTGTCGGAGGGCGGGGCATCTGTGATCATCGCTTCCCGGAACGAAGTCAGAGGGAAAAAGGCGGAAGAGGAGTTCCGGGCAAAAGGACGGGAGGTAATCTGGTGCCGGACGGATGTGACAAAGGTAGCCGACTGTTATAAAACCGTGGACTTTGCTGTGGAAAAGTACGGGAGGGTAGATATTGTCGTAGCTAATGCTGCTACCTGGTCTATGTATTCCTTCCTTGACATGCCGGAGGAAGCCTTCGATCATGTCATAAACACAGATTTAAAGGGAGAGTATTTTATTGCCCAGGCAGCTGCCCGTGTTATGGTGCGTCAGAAAATCAGAGGGAAGATTGTATTTATCGCCTCTGTGGCGCATAAGGGATCCGACACTCCTAAAATCGGTATGATGACCCATTACAATGCGGCTAAGGGGGCAGTGGTCAGCCTGACTAAGGGGGTCGCCAAGGAGCTGCACCAATACGGGATCAGTGTCAACTGCGTTGCTCCAGGCGGGATGACAACATACGGTGCCGTCAGCAATTCCTCCGAGGCATTTGAGCTGTATGGCCAGGAGCTGGCGGCAGATCGGATGCAGTACGGGGCAGAGGTACCCGTGGCATCCAGTCCGGATCAGGTTGCACTGGTGGTATTGGCCATGTGTACAGCAATGTCTGACTATGTGGTGGGAGAGACTATTGATGTGGACGGCGGATCTCTTATGAGCTTCCAGCAGAAGCCCTGGAGTTATCACGTAGAGGGCTGTATACCTGGTCCGAAAGCAGAATAGTCCCGGTCCTTACAGGTGTTCGTTTCTTTACCGGAAGATGTGGGGAAAGAAATTGGAATACGGAACATGAGGCAAAGCAAATTCAAATGTGAAAGGGGAACAGTGACATGGAAGAAAACAAAGTAGTAGTTTCTGAGGAAGAACAGAAAGAAGCCCAGAAGGGTATTCATATGTCTACGGTGAGGAAATCCAGAAAAAATCTCGCTTATTTGCAGAAAAAGAAGGATAAAGGGGAAAAGATTGTCCAGATGTGCCCGGCAGCCCTGGGTCCTATGTTTGCAATGGCGGCGGAGGTTGCCGACTGTGATATTCTCCGCACTCCATCATGGTTTTCCGGTACGCAGCAGGAGGCTATTGACAGCGCAATTCCCACCATTAAATCTTACCGGGCGGTAGCACAGAGACTCCATATTAATTTCTATATGCCCACGCCTACGTATGCGTCAAAGGAAAAGGCTCTTTCCTATGGCTCTGATTATGTGGTTGCGGGGGCGGATTCTATGCTGCCTATGGGAATCAGCAATGAGACGCTGCGCTATATGACAGATAATTATGTTCCTGTATACGGCCATATCGGGGCAATCTCGGGATGGCAGACCAATGCCACCGGCTACTCAAAGCTGGGTAAGACTGCAGAGGATGCCCTGAGAGTTTTCAAGATGGGATATGAATATCAGGAAAATGGGATGGGCGGAATGACTGTTGAGCTGACGCCCATAGAGGTCAGCGCTGCCATAGCAAAGAAACTGCGCGTTCCTGTAGTGTCTATCGCCGGTGGTGCGGCATGCGACGGTTCTGAGATGGTAGATATGGATACCTTCGGAATGATGCCGTCTGCAGCATCTCATGCAAAAACCTATGCGAACTTCATGGAATTTGCAGCCACCGCATATGCTATGTGGGCGAATGATGTGCGCACAGGGGCATATCCGGAAGACAAACATGGCTGGCATATGGATCCTGAGGAATTGGATAAGTTTATGAACGCATTAGAAAAATTTTAATCCCAGGACAAACACCCCAGGGCAGGCCTACAGCCGTCTGCCCTGGGGACTTCTATCCTAAAAGCCGGGCAAGCAGTTCCCTCTGGGAAGACACATGTAGCTTGGCGTAGATGTGTGAGATGTGCTTTTGCACAGTTGCCCGGGTGACACTTAGGGTCCTGCTGATGTGAGCAGGCGACATACCATTGCACAGCAGGGTTGCAATCTCTATTTCCCTGGGGGTGAGCTTTGTAGACTTCCAGTCTATCTTGCTGATATCTGTATCCTGCATCTGATAGCTGAAGAAATTTTTGTACATATTTTTAAACTGGGGAACTGCCAGTTTGATAAATGCAATCTCTGACGGCAGAAAGTTTTCATTCGTTGTCTTATCAAGACAGGACAGAACTCTTACGTGCCCGTTCAGGTCCTGAAAAGCATAGCCCAAAGTATAGGTGAGCCCCCGGGGACGTATAAAATCAGGGATAAATTCTTTTGCGCTCTCATCCTTCCAGGTCACAAGGGAAATCTCGGAATCTGCCTCATTATTTATGTAGGGGGTGTAAATGGAGTACCGCTTGTTTTCCGGCAATTTTGAATAATACTCCAGGTAGAGGGTAGACCAGTGGCTGTCCGTATTGAACAAATACTGATCATAAACCTTCCCGTTAGAGTCAAAAAAGTAGATGAGTCCTTTGTCAAAGCTGCAGTACTCCCGCAGACCAGTCATAATCTCAATGGCAAACTGCCTCTGCTCATGGAAGCTTCCGCAATGCAGACAGAAATCATATAGCTCACGCCAGGGGATCTTGATATCGTTCATGTCATCCTCCTCTTTACAAATAAGTGAGTGAGTTCCTAATGATACTCTTATGCGGGGAAAGTAATGGTGCACTTTTTTTAAATATAAAGTTATTTGAGAGAAATGTCAATATAGTCCTTATTCTTGAAACATGGGGAAATTGGCTATCATTTTTATTAACATGCAGAGGGGGGATAGAGCTTGGGATGCTCAGACTATGTAAAAGAACTTAAGTATTTGCAGATAAGGCTGGATCAAAGCAATATGGATGAACCGCAAATTAAAGAGGCTCTTTTGGAAAAGGCCGCAGAACAAAGTACCATCGACGTGCCGGAGGATCAGGTGCAAAGGGAATACACCGCTCTGGTCCAGGCCGCGAAACAAAAAATCCGGTATGAGTACATGGCTGAGGGAAAACCGTTTTATGGATTCCCGGAGTCTCTTTACACCGCTTTGGAGTCTCTTCGTGCGGAGGCATATTGTTCTGTAAAGACAGAATTGCTGCTCCAGGCTGTTATTGAAGCGGAACACCTGGAAATCTCCCGGGAAGAGCTGGAGAGAGAAGGGCTGGCTTCTGCAAAAAGACTGGAAGTCACACCTGAGATGGCCCGGATGTTTTATGGCGATGATTACGGACTTCTTAAAAATGATCTCCTGAGGCGAAAGGCGATAGACTTGATTTATGAGCATGCTGTTCTGGTCTGAACAGGGGATACTGAGGGAGGAGGATACAATGGCAAAAACAATAACACATGGTAGAAATGCATTGGAGAAGCTTGCCGCCGGAGTAGACAAACTGGCCAACACGGTAAAAGTAACGCTGGGTCCCAAAGGGCGGAATGTTCTGATCGGTAAGGAACCGTCCGGCTGGCTGATAACCAATGACGGTGCCGCAATCGCGGAGGCAGTAGAGCTTCCCGACCCTTTTGAGAATATGGGTGCGCAGATTATAAAACAGGCAGCTCTAAAGACGAAAGAGGGTGCGGGAGACGGGACTACCACAACCATTGTCCTGGCCCAATATATTGTCCATGAAAGCCTAAAAAACATAGCAGCGGGTGCCAACCCCATAGAACTGAGAAAGGGAATTCAGGCAGCTGCAGACCTTGTGGCAGAGGAAATAGAAAAAGCGGCTGTGCCCGTGGAGGATAAAGCGGCAATGGCCCGGGTAGCTGCAGTCGCCTGTCAGAATCCCGCGATGGGCAGCATGATCGCAGACGCCATGGAGCAAATAGGGAAATACGGGGTCATCACCGTCTCCGAGGGCAGTAAACTGGAGACAGTCCTGACCGTCGCTCAGGGAATGCAGTTCAGCCGCCGACTGGTGACAAACAGTTTTTTAAAAGAAGGAGAAATGCAAATCCGTTTGGAACATCCGCTTCTTCTGCTTACCGATTATGAAATATGGGAGATTGAGGATTTGGTACCTATTTTGGAGGAGGTGCTGAATCTGGAGGAGCCCCGGCCGCTGCTAATCCTTGCTGAAAAGCTTGGGAGAGAGGCACTGGACACCCTGGTATTAAACCGGGCAAAGGGGATCCTGGATGTGGCGGCCGTCATGCCTCCGGAATATGGAGAGGGACGTCAGGAAACCATGGAGGATATAGCGGTATTGACCGGGGGAACCGTAATCACGAAATCCTCCTATAAAATAGAGGAAACAACCCTGGATATGCTGGGAAGCGCTGACTCAGTCACCATAGATTCACAGAAAACCGTGATCGCCGGGGGTGGCGGCAGCAAAGAGAGAATTCAATTCCGCATCAATGAGCTTCGGATGAGAGCGGAAGATACAGCGTATGCATTTAAAAGAGAGCGATATAAGGAACGCCTGGCCCGGTTCGTCGGGGGAATTGCCCTTATTGATGCGGGGGGAACCACAGAAGTGGAGATGAAAGAACGCAAGATGCGGATTGACGATGCCGTGAATGCGGCAAAGGCAGCGGCGGCAAAAGGAATTATACCAGGCGGAGGCTGTGTTTTAGTTAAATCCATCCCACACGTGAAGGTATTTGCTGAAACGCTGGAAGGTGACCAAAGAACCGGTGCCCATATCATGAGTCGGGCCCTGGAGGGGCCTCTGCGGCTGATTGCCGAAAACGCCGGATTTCACGGAACAGAGGTTCTGGCAAAGGTAAAAACCCTTCCGGCAGCATACGGGTTTGACGCAGATACAGGAGAGTACAGAGATTTGGCGGAGGCGGGAATTATAGATCCGGCCAAAGTCACTGTATCGGCTCTTAAGTGTGCCGTATCCGCAGCCTCAACGCTTTTGACTACCGGGGCGTCAACCCACCTATTTCCGTCAGGTAAATTCCCCGAGCATTCGCCGGACGAATCCTCCCCGTAACCTTACGTTTGCTGATTTGTCTGATTTTGCACAAAGAAAAGAGTCCAGTATTCTCAGTGAATACTGGACTTCATACTGCCGGCAATGGGACTTGAACCCATACGTGGTTGCCCACAACAGATTTTGAGTCTGCCTCGTCTGCCATTCCGACACGCCGGCATGTTCATTCCGAACCGAAAATAATTGTACCATATTCTAACATGATCTGCAAGGGGAAATTTAGCTTTTTTTCTGCCCCCGACTCCAAGGTCTCCTCCCTTAAGCGTCCGACGACGACTCTCCCCGCAGCCTATTTCACACCGAACTTCACATATACAAGTCACTAATTTCTTAACGCATACTTCACACATCTCCCCCCAGTAGAATGTTATAATTTAGAAAAATCAATTCTTAATAGAGAAGGAGTGAAATCTTATGAAGCAGAGGGGAAATTACAGGTTCCTGCTGCTCTTTTTTGCGGCTTTTTGTCTCTTGCTTGGGGGATGCAGGATGACAGAAAAAAAGGAGATAGCATTTGCCGATGTGGGATGGGACAGTGTGCGATTCCACAATGCAGTGGCAGGACTGATTGCAGAGTCTGCTTATGGGTATACCTGGACGGAGACGCCGGGGTCTACGCCGATTATGCATGAGGCTCTGAAAAAGGGCGAGATTGATGTGAGCATGGAAGAGTGGACAGATAATATCTCTTCCTATGAAAAGGACTTAAAAGCGGGAACATTTCAGGAGTTAGGATCCAATTACGATGATGATAAACAAGGGTTCTATGTGCCCAGATACGTAATTGAGGGGGATCCCTCCAGAGGGATCAAAGCCGCTGCTCCTGATTTGAAGACGGTACAGGATTTGGAAAAGTATGCGGATGTTTTTACAGATCAGGAGAATCCAGGCAAGGGAAGGATTTATGGGGGAATCCCGGGATGGGACATCAATGAGACTATGAGAAAAAAGGTAAGCTATAATGGCCTGGACAGCTTATATAATTATTTTCAGCCGGGCTCGGATTCTGCATTATCTGCAGCCTTTACCTCTGCCTATGAAAAAGGAGAACCGATCGTGGGATATTACTGGGAACCTACGTGGCTGACGGGAAAATGTGACCTGGTACTGCTGGAGGACAAAACATACGTGGATGAGGAGCAGTTTCGGGAGGGGAAGACAGAGTGCCCTGCAGTAAATGTTACCATAGCGGTGAGCAATGCATTTGCACAGTCAAATCCGGAATTCTGCAGTTTCCTTGAGAATTATCACACTTCCAGCAAATTAACCAGCGAGGCTCTGGCTCATATGCAGGAGACGAGGGATGACTATACTGCTGCGGCAAAATGGTTCCTCACAGAACACGAAGATCTGATTGAACAGTGGCTGCCGGACAAAGAGAAGGCTGATGCGGTAAAAGGAGCATTGGGGCTTCAAAAAGTTCAAAAAAACTATTTGTTGGAGTTTCCCTTTGAGCTTCCGGTACATACCGATGACTTTGACAGTGCTGTAAAGGCCTTTGCCGCACACTTCAGTGGGTTTTTCAATGGGATCCGGGATGGACTGGATGGGATGATTGGAGGAATTCACGGGCTTCTGGGACTGATTCCCTGGTGGCTTATGATTTTTCTCGTCTTCTTAGGAGGATGGAAGATCGGCGGAAAAGTAAAAACGGGAATTCTCTATAGTATACTTCTTTTCATTGTAGGAATGATAGGGCTGTGGTCAATGATGTATGAGACACTGGCGATTGTGATTGCATCGGTAGTTATTTCACTGGCGGCAGGACTTCCTATCGGCATTCTTATCTCAGGCAGTGACAGGGCGAACCGAATCCTGCGTCCGATCTTAGACACGATGCAGACCATGCCTGTGTTTGTTTATCTCATACCGGCGGTTCTGTTTTTCGGTCTGGGCAGAGCACCGGCGGTCATTGCTACCACAGTGTACGCAGTAGTGCCTGTAATACGCCTTACCAGCCACGGGATCCGCCAGGTAGAACCGGAGGTGGTGGAGGCTGCCAGGTCTTTTGGATCTACCTGGCTGCAGTGTCTGTGGAAAGTACAGATTCCACAGGCAATGCCTACCATTCTTACCGGTGTCAACCAGACACTGATGATGGCCATGTCCATGGTAGTTACCTGCTCTATGATTGGAGCCTCCGGTCTGGGGATGGAAGTACTCATCAGTGTGAACCGGATCGAGATAGGAAGAGGATTGTTGGCAGGTATTGCAGTAGTAATCGTAGCCATACTCATGGATCGTATGACCCAGGGATGTCTGAAGAAAGGGGAGGAGGAGAGAAATGGAAAATAAGGCTGAACAGAACACAGAGCACATGCTCCAAATAAGGCACCTGACAAAATTCTACGGCATGAATAAAACAGAGGCGTTCAGGATGGCTGAGAGAGGAGAAGGGAAGAGCAGTATCTATGAGATGACTGGGGTTACTCTGGGGCTTTGGGACGTGAATTTTGAAGTACAAAAAGGGGAGATTTTCGTCATTATCGGGCTTTCGGGATGCGGAAAATCCACACTGGTGCGCATGATTAATCTTCTCCACCGCCCTACCAGCGGTGAAATCATTTTTAACGGAAGAAATATAGCTGGCTTCGGTAAAAGGGAGCTTTTGGACTACCGGAGAGAAAAGATCTCTATGGTATTTCAGAATTTTGGGCTAATGTCCCACAGAGATGTGCTGGGAAATGTGGCATATGGACTGGAGACGAGAGGTATGTCAAAGAGTAAGAGGGAAGAGACAGCGGCAGATATGATACAGCTGGTAGGACTCAAGGGACAGGAACATACACCCATTCAGAGCCTGTCCGGAGGAATGAAACAGAGGGTGGGGATCGCCAGGGCTTTGGCCAATGATCCGGAGATTCTGCTCATGGATGAACCGTTTTCCGCTCTGGATCCTTTGGTGCGGAAGGATATGCAGTTTGAGCTTTTGTCCCTGCAGAGGAAGCTGCAGAAAACAGTGGTTTTTATTACTCATGATATTAATGAGGCATTTAAGCTGGGTGACAGGGTGGCTATTATGCGGGACGGGAGGCTGGTACAGGTGGGAACTCCGGAAGAGATGAGCGCGGAACCTGCCGATGATTATGTAAAGGAATTTGTTGAGAGTGCGGATAAAGCAAAGGTGCTGACAGTGGGGCATGTGATGGCAGTACCCTCCTGTGTGGTGAGCAAGAGAGACAGTCTGGATTTTGCCATTTACCTCATGCAAAGGGAGGGGAATTCTACTGCCTATCTGGTAGACGAGGAAGAGCGGCTGAAAGGTATCCTTACGATCGAGGCGGCAGTCAGAGGAAGGCAGAGGCACCAGTCTTTGGAAGAAATACAGTGGCAGGAGGCGAAGACAACAACCGCAGATACTACGGTGAGAGATATTCTTCCTGTGGCGGCACGCACCCGATACCCAATTGCAGTGGTAGATCCTGTGGGGCATCTGGAAGGAATTCTTACTAAAGCGGCTGTGCTGTCCTCTCTTGCTTAAAGGGAATTACCAGGAATTGCTTGTTTCTATTGTGGTTAGACTGTGCTAATATAATGGATGTAACAAAAATGTAATATTTACATAATCAATATGTAATACAAGGAGGACAACATGTTTAAACATTCATTATCTGTTTTAGCAACTGTAATAGCTGTAGCGGGAAGCAGTTTACCTGTATACGCTTCCGGCGCAGAAGATATGATATCCCAGCAGACCAATGGGAAGGGTGTAATCGTAATTGGCAAAGGCCAGTTGGCTGACTGCCCGGAATTAAATCTTCCAGGCATTATCATACCCGGATTACCAGACTGCAATTTTCCTGAGGTACCAGGACTGCCTGAGGAACCAGATACGGAACAGCCGGATGTGCCTGATACAGAGCTTCCGGAGGAACCGGATACAGAACTTCCGGAGGAACCGGACACAGAACTTCCGGAGGAACCGGATACAGAACTTCCCGACGCACCGGATACAGAGCTCCCGGATATGCCGGATACGGAACAGCCGGATGTGCCAGGGGATGACCAGCCTGGAGATGACAATTCTGGTGAGGATATATCCTTTGCCCGCCAGGTCGTTGATTTGGTAAATCAGGAGCGTGCCAAAGAAGGTCTCTCTCCTCTCTCCATAGATGAAAAGGCAGTATCTGCAGCGCAGGTAAGAGCCAGAGAGATTGAGACATCATTCTCCCATACAAGACCAAACGGAAGCAGCTTCAGCACAGCTCTTTCAGAGAGCGGAGCCAGCTACCGGGGTGCCGGAGAGAATATTGCCTGGGGACAGAAAACTCCGGAGGAAGTAATGAAGGGCTGGATGAACAGTCCCGGACACAGAGCCAATATCATGAATGAGAAGTTTACTTCCATAGGAGTAGGATATTACCAGAACGCCAAAGGCGTAAATTACTGGACCCAGTTATTTACTTACTAAGCTATTCATTTTCTAATAATTTCGATAAAAAGAGATGGACCCGCAGATCATGCTGTCCATCTCTTTCTTATGATAGGGGGAACTAGTAGTCCTTGCGGGAATCTGAAGTCCCTTGAAAATTTATATGTGGGTCAGGCAGAAACTCATAGGTGGAAGTTCTGTAGCGATAGAGCAGATACAAAAACAGCAGTACATTGACACATGTAGTCAGAATCCCTCCCTCTATGCCGAAGTCGTCCCCGTTCAGCAGGTTTGCTGCAGGGTAGTGTGAGGTCATAATACTGCTGGTGTTCAGCCCGCTGACCGGCATGCCATAAATTACAGATTGAAAAATATTCCATGTGATATGATAACCTATGCACATCCACAAATGCCCCGTAAATCAGCCTTGTTACATTTAGGTTCAGTATCGTCTCTGTATTCTTCCCGGGCTGTTTTATTCCGGAAGGATATATTCAGTTACTTTATCCGTAAACAAAATACCGTCTAGGTGATCCAGTTCGTGGCAAAAACATTTTGCCATTTCACCGGACACAGTATAGATATGTTCTTCCCCCTGTTCATCCAGCGCCTGTACCGTAACCTGTAAGGGACGAAGTGTCTTTCCAAACCGATCCGGGAGACTGAGACAACCCTCTACACACTCCTGGGTACCTTCTTCTTTTAGGATTACAGGATTGACAAGCTTATACTGCTGCCCATCCATATGGATTACAACCAGACGTTTCAGAATACCTACCTGCGGGGCGGCAATGGCAGCGCCATTTTCTGTGTGATGGAGGGTATCCATCATATCCTCAAGGATCTCCCGTATGCGGTCATCCACACAGTCCACGATTCTGCATTTTTTTCTTAAGATAGGGTCATTCTCATACCGCAGTACGCGTATAGCCATAAGAGCACCTCCTGCTTTTTTCTGTCCTTGCTTTTCGTTTGCTTTCCTCAAACATAAAGACTTCTTCAATTCTGCAGCCGAAAATTCGGGCAATATTTACCATTATAAAAAAGTCCCTCTGATGTGTCAAGCAGACCTTACATATGGAAATGATAATTGCCCCTGCACGCTCCCTTTGTCCCGTGTTATAATGATATAAAACAGTGCAAGGACAATACGTATGAATATATATCGAACATACTTTTTAAACTATAAGTTTCCGTTCCTGGCGGGTGTCATCTGTGTGGCCTTCGAGGCATTCTGTGACCTGCTGGGTCCTACCCTTATGGGCAGGATCATAGACGAAGGAATTGTCAAAGGGGAGATGGGGACCATTCTGCGTTGGGGAGTGCTTATGCTGCTGGTGACAGGAGTTGGCGCCTGTTTTGCCGTTGCCCGGAATATTCTGGCCAGCTATGTCTCCCAGAGTGTGGGGGCAGATCTTCGGAAAGATGTATTTTACAGAATCCTGTACTTTTCAGAGGAGAGTGTAGATACCATAGAAAGCGGTTCCCTGATTACAAGGATGACAAATGACACCTCACAGGTTGTAATGTTTATCAATGGAATTATGAGGATTTTCTTGAAAGCTCCCATAACCTGCATGGGAAGCATTATTCTGGCAACGGTGCTAAACTACAGACTGAGTATAATTGTCTACGGGGTAGTTGCCCTGGTCGCCTTTCTCATCGTACTAAGCATGCGGCTCAGTTATCCCAGGTTTTTCCGCCTTCAGAAGGCCATGGACGGGGTGAATGCTGTGATTCAGGAGTATCTCATTGGGGTTCGGCTGGTAAAATCCTTCGGCACATACAGAGAGGAAACTGAGAAATTCAGGGAGGCCAATGAAGCTTTGATGGATAAAAGTCTGGATGCGCAGAAAATTATTACCTGGATATCCCCTCTTCTGAACCTTACCGTAGGGATGGGGACGCTGCTTGTAATTTATGGAGGAAGCAGATTGTTCGCCTGGAATCTGGCCGGAGCCGGTGACATCTCGGCCTTTACAATTTATATGGCTCAGATTTTAACTTCCCTTGTGATTATAACTAGTGTTTTCAACATTTTTGTCCGGACCAAGGCATCTGCTGCACGTATCCGGGAAGTGATGGAATGTGAAGAGGACTGGGCTGCTGATAAGCGCGAAGCGGCGGAAAAGGAAGAGCCTCTGGAGGGGGCAGTAGTCTTTGAAAATGTAACCTTTGCTTATCCCGGGGGGAGCGGAGAACCGGCTCTGAAGGATATATCCTTTCAGATCTCCCCAGGCACCAGCCTTGGCGTCATCGGACCCACAGGAAGCGGAAAATCAACACTGGCATGGCTCCTCCTCCGCTTTTACGATACCGACAAAGGGAGAATACTGGTGGGGAACCAGGAAATATCGTCTATTCACCCGGAGAGACTCAGGAAAAATGTAGGGATTGTTCCTCAGAATCCCATGCTGTTTTCCGGGACGGTGGAGGACAATATCCGATGGGGAAATAAACGAGCGGAGCATGAGGCGGTTGAAAGGGCTGCAGCCTGTGCCCAGGCAGATTTTATTTCCCGGATGCCTCGTGGATACGAAAGCTATCTGGGCAGCAGCGGTGTAAATATATCAGGAGGGCAGAAGCAGAGGATCTCCCTGGCAAGAGGACTTCTGAAAGAGGCCCCGATTCTTATCCTGGACGATGCCACAAGTGCCCTGGACGGAATTACGGAGGCAAGAGTAAGGAAAAACCTTTTGGCCCGGGATAACCGCCAGACCCTGATTCTCATTACACAAAAGTGCACCACGGCCATGTTTGCGGATCAGATCCTGGTGCTGGAAAACGGGAGGGCAGCGGGCTTTGGAACCCACAGAGAGCTTCTGGCTTCCTGCACAGCCTACCAGGAGATCTATGCCTCTCAGGTGGAGCACAAAAGGGAGGAGGGATAAAATGGAACAGGGAAAAGGTCTGCACGACATGGGAAAGATGCCGTCTATGGGACGGGGACATGTGGGCGGAGCCAGAAGATTTTCCTCCTCGGCAAAACCGCAGAATGCAAAAGGCACGTTAAAAAGGATTCTCGGAATCTATCTCAAATGGGGCAGGGCGATTTTTGCAGCAGTGGTTTTAACTGCGCTTGCCTCCGTCATTACCGTTCTTCTGCCCTATTTTACTGGAAGGGCCTTTGATGCCTTTCAGGCCCAGACAAGAACTGTACAAAGAGACCTGCTGGAAACAGCGCTGTTTATTATGGGGAGCTTGTACGCAGCCAACTGGCTGATTACCACCGCAAACGGCCTGTGTATGCTCAAGGTGACGCAGAAGCTTGTGTTTGCTCTGCGCTCAGAATATTTCTCCAAGCTTCAGAAACTGCCCCTTACCTTTTACGACACCCGGTCTCACGGGGACACTATGAGCAGACTTACCAATGATATTGACAATATCAGCTCTACCATTGCACAGGCCACTACCCAGCTGATTTCAGGGGTTCTTACCCTGACAGGCTCACTGGTGGTTATGATTTCCCTGAATCTGCCCCTCACCGGCGTGGTTCTTCTGTGTGTCCCGCTGGTGGCAGGACTCACCAAGCTGATTGCAGGGAGAAGCCGGAGTTATTTCCTTCGCCAGCAGCAGAGTCTGGGTACTCTGAACGGACTGATAGAGGAAAATATCAGGGGACTTAAGATGGTTAAAGCTTTCGGCAGACAGGAGGATGTACTGGAAGAGTTTTCTGTTCTTAACGGACAGCTGTTTGAAAACAGCAGAAAGGCGCAGACCTGGTCAGGATTTCTGATGCCTCTGATGAATGTAATTAATAACCTAATCTTTACGCTGGTTGCCATTGCCGGAGGAATCGGGACGGTTTCCTATGGGCTTTCTATCGGCACAGTAATAAGCTTTTTAACATACTCTAAGCATTTTGCCCAGCCGCTCAACTCTGTGGCAGGGATGTTTAATACCATACAGGCAGCTCTGGCCGGGGCCGAGCGTGTCTTTGAGATCCTAGACGAGAGGGAGGAGACTCCGGATCCCCCGGATGCGGCCGTTCTTGAACATCCGGCGGGAGAGGTGGCCTTCTGCAATGTGGATTTCTCCTATGAACAGGGAAGGAAAGTATTGGAAGATGTAAGCTTTCAGGTGCATGCGGGAGAGGTGGTGGCACTTGTGGGAGAGACCGGAGCAGGAAAGACGACCCTTGTCAATCTTCTCACCAGGTTTTATGATCCTGACCGGGGCAGGATTCTCATAGACGGAGTGGATACCGTTACAATCACCAGAAGAAGCCTGCGGGATTGCTTTTCTGTAGTGCTTCAGGATACCTGCCTGTTTACCGGCACGATTATGGATAATATCCGCTATTCCAGACCCCAGGCAGGGGACGAAGAGGTGATAAAGGCAGCCCGTATGGCCTGTGCCCATGAATTCATAACCCGTCTGCCCAAGGGATATCAGACGGAAGTATCAGGAAGCACAGATACACTTAGCCAGGGGCAGAGGCAGCTGCTTGCCATAGCCAGGGCAGTCCTCTGTCAGGCGCCTATTCTTATTCTGGATGAGGCAACCAGCTCTGTGGATACCAGAACAGAGAAATCCATTCAGAGAGCACTGGTGACTTTAATGGAAGGCCACACCAGCTTTCTGATCGCCCACAGGCTCTCCACTATTCGGGATGCGGACAAAATTATGGTCATAGGGGACGGGAGAATACAGGAAACAGGAACCCACGAGGAGCTGATGAGAAAAAAAGGAGTTTATTATCGAATGGTTGCGGGTCAGATGGGTCAGGAGGTATAATAATAGCGGTATCTGCGGATTAACATCCCGCCTCACAGGAGAAACACAGGGGGATTTGGCAAAGCATTCATAATAAGGAGGAGAATATATGGCAGAGGTTACACTGGGAACAACCGGCATTACAGTAAATAAAAATGGGTTCGGAGCCCTTCCTATCCAGCGAATCGGCAGAGAAGAGGCAGCCTATCTTTTGAAGAAGGCCTACGACAGCGGCATTACCTTTTTTGATACTGCCAGAATGTATACAGACAGTGAAGAAAAAATCGGTTATGCCTTCAGAGGCATGCGTGAGAAGGTTTATATAGCCACAAAAACACCCGCTGTTACAGCGGAAGACTTCTGGAAGGATCTGGACACCAGTCTGAAAATGCTGGACACAGATTATATTGATATCTTTCAGTTTCATAACCCTTCCTTCTGTCCTGTTCCGGGGGACGGGACAGGACTTTTTGAGGCAATGGAAGAGGCCAGAAAGCAGGGAAAAATACGTTTCATTGGAATTACAAACCACCGCTTATCCGTAGCGGAGGAAGCCATCGCATCGGGATACTATGACACACTGCAGTTTCCCTTCTGCTATCTGGCATCCTCCAGGGATCTGGAGATTGTCCGCAGATGCAGGGAGAAGGAAATGGGATTTATTGCTATGAAGGCCTTATCAGGGGGACTCATAAACAATTCCCGGGCAGCGGCTGCCTATATGGGACAGTTTAACCATGTTCTCCCCATCTGGGGAATCCAAAGAGAAAAAGAATTGGATGAGTTTCTCTCTTATGTAAAGACACCACCGGTGATGGACGACAAGATACGGCAGCTGATCGAAAAGGACAGAAAGGAGCTGTCCGGTAATTTCTGCAGGGGCTGCGGCTACTGCATGCCATGCCCCCAGGATATTGAGATTAACAACTGTGCCAGGATGTCTCTTCTTCTGCGCCGGTCTCCGTCAAAGCTACAGCTGACTGCGGATGTGCAGGCCAAGATGAAGAAGATAGAAGACTGTATTCACTGCGGACAGTGTGCCCAGCGATGTCCTTATGGGCTGGACACTCCGGCGCTGCTGGAGGCAAACTACAAAGATTATCAGGAGGTCCTGAACGGAAAGGAGATCTGATGTGGCTAAGATTGTGACATTGATAGAAGACACCGGAAGAGATGACGGCCTGGAGAAGGAGCATGGACTGAGCTTTTACATTGAGGCGGCAGGGCATAAAATACTTTTTGATACCGGGGCCGGCAATAGATTTCTAACCAATGCAGAGGCATTGGACATCGATATCTCTCAGGCAGACACCCTGGTAATCTCCCATGGCCATTACGACCACGGGGGAGGAATGGAGGCCTTTCTGGAAATCAATCAAAAAGCTGGGATCTACATCCGAAGGGATGCTTTTCTGCCCCATTATTCCTTAAAACAGGAGGGATGGACAGATATCGGTATCTGTTCCAAATTAAAGAACTCCCCAAGGATGCGGTTTACAGAGCAGGAGTTTCAGATAGACGAGGGCCTGCTCCTTTTTTCCAATGTAAAAGGAAGGATCCTCTGGCCAGACTCCAACCAAAATCTGAAGGTGAAAATTGGTGACAGGTATGTGCAGGATGACTTTGCACATGAACAGAATCTGGTGATTTCAGAAGAAGGCAGAAAAATCCTGGTGGCCGGATGTGCCCACAATGGGATCATCAACGTTCTGGAACATTATAGGCAGCTGAAAAATGAAATGCCGGATCTTGTAGTTGGAGGGCTTCACCTGACAAATCCCAGAGCCGGAACATCCATAGAGCCGGAAATCGTCCGGGAAATCGGGGACAGGCTGTCTGCCTATCCCTGCAGTTATATGGTCTGCCACTGTACTGGGGAAGAAGCATATGGGATCCTCCGCAGAAAGCTGGGAGACAGAATTCAATATATAAGGACAGGAGATGTGATACATTGATAGTGACCTGGATTGGAGATATACGGCCGCTGTTGGAAAAAGCGTTCTATGAGCACTGTTACCGGATGCTGCCTGCCATGCGCAGAGATAAGGCGGACCGCCTGTCCCGTATGGAGGACAAAGCTCTAAGTGCAGGGGTATGGACACTGCTGGAAAGAGCCAGAGAGGAATTCGGTTTCAGGGGCTACCCCCTGTATAATCTGTCCCATTCTTTTCCCTATGCTTTGTGCTCTTTTGTGACAGAGGATGCAGATGTTCATGGGGGAGTGCTGCTGGGATGTGACGTGGAAACTGTGAAGACGCCGAGAGTATCTGTAGCCAGCCGTTATTTTCGGCCTGAGGAATATAGATATATTCTGGAGCAGCCGGATGAGGAAAGACAAAAGCAGGCATTTTTCAGGTATTGGGTCCTGAAGGAGAGCTTTTTAAAGGCGACGGGCAGGGGAATGGGACTTTCCATGGACAGCTTTGAGATAACAATTGCTGAGGAGGGAGGCAGTACAGCGCCTGTGCTTACCCGTAATCCCCCGGAATATCCGGGTACCTACTATTTTCAGGAATACCAGGCAGCGACGCCGGACGCCAGGGTCGCTGTCTGTTCTACCTGTCCGGACTTTGCACCCGGGCTGCGGTATGTGGAATTCTAATCAATCGGAAAGGAATAGGATGCTATGAGCAGAATAATGATTGTGGAAGATGACCAGGTGATAGCCAGAGCTATAAAAAAGCATCTGGAATCCTGGGACTTTGAGGTGTATTGTGCGGAGGATTTTCAAAAAATACTGTCAGAATTCGCAGAGTTCCAGCCGGAGCTTATCCTGCTGGATATCTCACTGCCCTTTTATAATGGATTCTACTGGTGTACGGAGATCCGTAAGCTCTCCAAGGTGCCTATCATCTTTCTCTCTTCCACAACAGATAATATGAGTATTATCATGGCGATGAACATGGGGGGTGATGACTTTATTGAAAAGCCCTTTGACCTGCATGTCCTTACAGCCAAGATTCAGGCCCTCTTCCGGCGCGCTTATTCTTTTCAGGGCAAGGTGGATATGATAGAGCACAAAGGAGTCATCCTGAACCTGGGTGATGCGGCCCTGTACTATCAGGGGGATAAGGTGGAATTGACCAAAAATGAATTCCGAATCCTGCAGACGCTCATGGAACAGGCCAATAAAGCAGTATCCAGAAGTGATATTATGACCAAGCTTTGGGAGAGCGACAGCTATATTGACGACAACACCCTCACGGTGAATGTGACGCGTCTCAGGAGAAAGCTGGAAGATGCCGGGCTCACAGACTTTATTAAGACAAAAAAAGGGATCGGATATATGGTGGAGTAGATGAGAGAGGATAAGAAGCCAAAGGTTTTATTGGAATATGCTAAAAAGAAGCTTCCTCTGTTTCTGTACCTGTCACTGTGCACCGGTATTTTCTGGATGGTGTTTTCGCTTTATAACCTGCCGGCGGAGGCTGTTGGGTATGCAGCCCTGCTCTGTCTGGCGGCAGGCGTGCTGTTCTTTCTGGGGGGATTCTTCCGGTTTCGGATCCGGCACAGAGCTTTGAGGGACCTGAGGCATGAAGTCACTGTGCACCTGGAGAATCTTCCTGAGACAGGGGAACTGCTGGAACGGGATTATCAGGAACTGGTCAGAACGCTGTATGAAGAAAAAAACAGGCTTCAGGAGGCAATGGAGGCGGGCTATCAGGAGTCAGTGGATTACTATACTCTCTGGGTACATCAGATTAAGACGCCCATTGCAGCCATGCGTCTTTTATTGCAGTCGGAGGACAGCCGGCTGAGAGAGGAGATGGAACTGGAGGTTTTTCAGACAGAACAGTATGTGGAGATGGCGCTTCAGTATCTCCGCATGGGAAATATGGGAAATGATATGAATCTGCGTCTTTACAATATGGAACACCTTATCCGGCAGGCAATCCGCAAATATTCCAGGCTCTTTATCCTGAAACATATTGCCTTGCATCTTTCAGAGGTAAGCAGCAGAGTGATTACAGATGAAAAATGGATGGTGTTTGCTCTGGAACAGCTTCTTTCCAATGCGCTGAAATATACGAAACAGGGCAGTATCTCTATCTATCTGGATCCGGACAGAGAGCAGACCCTGGTAATTGAGGACACCGGGATTGGCATTCAGGCAGAGGATCTCCCCAGGGTATTTGAAAAAGGCTTTACCGGATACAACGGAAGGAAAGATAAAAAGTCTACGGGCATTGGCCTGTATCTCTGCAAAGAGGTGCTGGAGCGGCTGTCCCACAAAATAGAGATAACCTCAGAAGTCGGGGTGGGAACCAAAGTAAAGATTGATTATTCAGCCAGATACAGAGAGTTTGAATAATACAGATGGGTATTGCTGAGTCCTACTAGACAATCGGGAAGGACTTATTATATATTTATGCAGTAAATAAATTACGAAGGAGGAGAAGAAACTTGAAGAAGCTTATAAAAGAGTTTAAAGACTTTGCCCTTCGGGGCAACGTGATGGATATGGCGGTTGGCGTACTTATCGGAGGTGCGTTCTCAGGCATCGTAACATCCCTTACCGACAATTTCATTCAGCCGACTATTAACATGATTATAACACGCAAATTTTACAGTTTGGAAGAAATTGCAGGGTATGCGTCTGCATTCGGTTCATCGGTGGTGAACTTCCTGATTATGGCGCTTATCCTGTTTTTTCTTCTGAAAGCAATGAATAAGTTACTGACCATCGGTGCCAGGAAGCCGGAGCCGGAAGCACCGGCTGTCAAAATCTGTCCTTTCTGCCAGAGCGAAATCAGCATAAATGCTACCAGATGTCCCCATTGTACCTCCCACATTCCGGAGGCTGAGGAGGAAGTACAGGCTGAAATTGCGGAAGTGTAAGCAACTACATACTTGAAGAATTCCCCCTGCAGGGCCAGAAGGAGCTGGTCATGCAGGGGGACACACAAACTCCTCATAGGTAATCTTATCGAAGGAGAAGTTCAACATTTGCAAATATAGTTCTTCGCCTTTTGTATGCGGTCTGTTAATGCAAGCATCCAATATTTCTGTCTCATTCTCCAATGGCGTTATAATATGTTTCTTTTTTGAAAAAGCTTCATAATAGCGAATTCCGAATTTCCTTTGTGAGACCGCATTCAGATGAATTCCATCAGGATTTGATGTTAATCCCGCTGCTGTCACGAAATAAGTATGTTTCTGCTCTTTTGCGAACCTGAATAATTCTTGATTAACCATTTCATATTCTGTACAGTTTAGTCCAAAACCGGATTTCCCCAGATAATCACCCAAAGCACCAATCACAAAAGGAACTTTTTCTGCATGCAGATCCTTTCGCAGTTGATTTACAAGAACCTGTAATTTTTCATAATATGTTTGATAGTTTCCGCCAAAGCCGTCATTTTCTCCCTGATGCCATAAAATACCAAGCAGTTCTGAATCCTGCATGGCAAACCTTGCCTGACAGACAGCGTGTTTATAGAGAGTTTTGTCCACTGCCCAGTCATCTAAAGCGCTTCCGCCTTCTGCACATGGAATGAGTCCGATGTTATCGTCTTCATTTTCCATACACCACATTGCGGCAAAGGAACCGGCAAGCCCAACACCTGCTGTCGGTCTGTCATAGTTAATCGGCTCTGCCATCATCTGCCATCTGCCGTTGCGGAGCATCTGAATCCGTTCATTACAGATGGTTGGCACGTCATTCAAAAATCCTCGTCCTGCCATATTGGACTGCCCAATCATTAAAATGGATTTTGTCATACTCTTTTTACCTCTTCTTTCTCCCATTTACCACGTTTATCTCTCTCCCCTTTTTTCAACTTACACCATTATAATTGTTCTTCTGATATAAGAGAAGAACTGGAAACAGCTATATTTATTTTTCCGATAAAAGGGCTTTACCCTTTTGGTCGGATAAAGCCCTGTAAATCTGATTTTATTATAGAATTATTCACGTTCACTGCCAAACGCCTTCTTCGATATATCCGGTTAGCAAACAATAAACTTCTGTAAAGTATAGCAGATTTTCAGATGAATTTTATATCTGGTTTTCGATTATCCGTGTAAACACTATACTTTCAAACATTTTGCAGTATAGAAAAACACTCATTTTACCACGAATTTACCACGATTGCATGAACCTTGATATGCTGATATAAATTACACTAGAAGACACCTAAAATGTTACTTTTGTATATATAGCAGTCAATCCTATGGCTAACAGTGTTGTATATATAGTTATGAGGTTACTAAAATTGAATTTATAATTTGGAAAAAGCTATATTATACACATCGTCCTGTTCTGGTAAATGTGTAATATAGCCTATCGGTAACTTGTTTTCCGTCGCTTCAATAACTGCTTTTGCCCCCACCTCTCCAAAAGCACCACATAATTCTATACAATCAATTCCTTCTTCATATAGTTGTTTAGCCACTGTACATGCTTCTTCTATATTTGCAACTCCAACAATCTGTGCTTCTCCGTTATGTATAATAGCTCTATCAACCATACAATTAAAATTTCCAATAATCAAAAATGCAAACTTCATTACTTTTACCTCCACAAATTCACGTTTTTGGGTTGTTTTTATATCCACATTATAACAGTTCCATATATCCCCTACAAGAAAAAACAACAGGGGAGTGTTGTAAACTTGTGATCATGTCACCTTAGGATGCACTTAAGAAAATGTCACTTTTGTGGAACCTATAGTAGAATAGAAAGTAGGTAAACTATTTTTTATTCCCAAATAGTAAAAAAACAGCTCAGCAGACCGTATAAGAATTTATACCGCCATGCGAAAGTTCCTTATTTCATGCGAGTTAGCGCGTATCGGATCCGTTCTATGGTAAAAGTTCTTGCAACATACTTTTGTGAAGTTGGGCGGGATTTGGGCGGGATGACGCGGAGTAAAGAACCGACTGTGAAAGCGGAAAAATAGGGTCTCCCGAACCCTAACAGAATGGGTCTCTGCGGGCGCGGAACCGAGGGGTTCTATATCCTTTCACTTGTACCCCGGAAAAGGGTTCAGCGGGGGTCATTTTCATCACCCCTAACTGGGCGGCTGCGCGTCCTGCCGGACGCTGTGAGCAAGTCGGTCAAACCTTCCGTTTTCAGCGCCCTTTGACGGGGATTGGGGGTAGCCCCCAACAAGCGGTTTGAACAGTTTTCGCATAGCGGAAAATGGGAAAACGCATAACGGTGTGTACCGTTGTGCCCTGCTTGCCACTATTGAAAACGTCAAAAGAGGAAGTGCGTTTTATACCAATAAGGCGTACTTTACCAATAGGACGCACTTAAATCAGCCCTACAAACCTTAATGAATTGTTTTGCTATACAACAAGCATTGTAGCGGTACTTTTTTATCTTTCAAGTCAATTACTACATCTTTTGCTTCTGATTTCGTAAATCCTCGGTGTTCATAAAACTGATAGGTGCAGGCATTGTCGGTGTAGAGATAAACCAGTTTCCCCGGTTCTTCCGCTTCAAATGCGGAAAGCAGGGCTGTGCCAACCCCCTTGACTTTACATTCCGGGTCGGCAGCAAGGAAAACTATTTCCCCATCAGGTTCCTGCTTTTTGCGGAAGGACGCAAACATCTCTTTATTCGCTGTGTCATATGCGCCAACACCTTCCCCTGCTACGATGTTTTGCATAATATCAAATGCTTTCACAAAGATTGTTCGCCAAAAGCTATGGTGTCGTTTTTTCTCCCCCTTCATATCAGCAAGCAACACGCCAACAAAACAATCGTTCACATACGCACCGTAGGCTTTCGTTGCCCGATTCAACTCCATGTGCCAGAAATATTTGCTATACAGAGAAAGAATGGTTTCGTTGTCCATATACCAATCCAAGTGCATTCCTTGAATTGCAAACTTCTGCGCCTTTTTATAATCCTTCTTTTGTATTTCTCTTATTTCAACCATATTTACCTCGCAAACTGGAATTTGTCGTGCTGCGCCTTATCCGCCTAATGCGAATATTTTTGTTTCTTCTACTCTAAATGCTAATGCCGAAACTGTCAAGTTGCTATATCTATTCTTATATTGTGCCCCAAGTCTTTATAAAATTAGGGCGGGAATCGGGCGGAATTTTGGTCAAATCATGACCTGTAAACATTTTACAGCACAAGCTGGGAAGAGCCGTTAAACGCCCTAATCATCAACCTTCCCAGCCTCGTTGTCTTGACATGAACCCGATCGTACAAGCTGAATCCGACACTATTGTTTATATGCGCTGTTTTTGGATTACACCAGTCAGTATGTTAGACAGGCTTGATTACCCCTTAATTTAGAGGCAGTGAATATAAAATAGAAGAGTCTGTTTATGATATGATACCATAATCAGCCGTTTCTGCTTATAATATTTTGCCGGAATCAGTCAAAGAATAAATTTGAATATAAAATAGTATTATAGTATACTTTAAATTATAAAACAATATAAAAAAACAATATTAATTTGATAAAAACAATGTAATGTTTGCAGAATTTGGAAAATTTACTAATATACTAATAACGGCTAATATATGTATAAATATATTAAGGTTTCAAAAGGAGGTACAGGTCAATGGGGAATTAAAATAATACTAATGAACTGTAAATCAAGAAACTTAGGAGGGAGTTAAATGAAGAATGAAAAGATGAAGGTAATTTGCGTATTACTGACAGCGGCTATTTTGGGGTAATTAGTATTATTTTGATGCTGAATGATGGATGGTCAAACCGAATATATGACTGGCACGGGCAGATATAAGAACACAATTGTAATACCATTGAGGAGGGATTGTTATGACAAATAAACTGGGTAAGATTGTATTTGGCGTATTTATTATTTCGATGCTTACATTTTCTAATGTAATGGCATCCCCCATTGAAAAACTTCCAGAATCAGAAGATTATGATGAAATCTATTTATTAAAAGATGATATATTACGTTTTGTAAATGGAGGACCTGTCAGCGAAACTGGTACAAGGGATGCTATAGAGTCTGATATAGATTTTCAAAATGCCATTAAGGAATATCTTGATCCTCAATTTATTGTAGATCAGGTTACATCATATGAGGATTCTATAGAACTTTTGAACTCTAGCATATATATGTGGATAATACCAGTGAGAGTCGATGGATTCTTATATGAAGCATGTATATCAAAACTAAATGACGGTAATGGGAACTGGCGGATGGATATGGTATATGTGTCCCAAGAAGGTTCATATACTTTGTCAGAACAATTAGGACAATCTCTTGAAAAAAATAATATCGATCCGGACTCCTACGAGTTTAAATTAATTGGTGGTATAACCCAATTAGATATCCAGTATTTCTCGCTATGAATGAGGAGGGAATTAAATATCTTATACCTGCTAAAAGTTCAGCAACTGTGGCGATTACGGACAGTTCTCAAAAACCAAGTACTCGTAACGCGGAGACAGATACCGGCTTTGGGGTTATGGAGACCGGAGCGGATGGGTTTACCGCATATGATTACTCAAAGGTGCTCGCAGCAAAGATCACAGCAGCACCTATCGGAAGTGGAACTGGAGGAGCAGTTATTGACTTGGGTCAGGCTCGTATACCATATAAAGAAAGCCTTACATTTTTTGGAATTAGCATTGTATGTTTATTGATTATTGGCATAAGATATAGAAAGAAATATGTTAATTAAATAATTACAAACCGGGTGCGACGAAAGTCAAACCCGGTTTTACTTTAGCGTTCACATTTCCCAGTGGATTGCGGTATAATGAAAACTTTAATCGTATTTTACACCAATTGCCCAAGATAATATAAAGAATTATAAAGGGTTATCTGAATAATTATCCAACTAAATCCATGAAAAATGCTGTAAATATGCAGATATATGCGATTATAACGGGTATTATATTGTTAAGCAACCTTACGGTTTCGTAAGATTAACAAAAGTATAAAAAAACCCATAAATAGGCGGTTTTTCTTGATTTTAACTGGAGTTTTACACCACTTTTACACCAATTAAACTTAAAAATCTAAAAGAGCTTTGATATGAGAAAAAAGGAGATTTTCGTGAAAATACTTATATGAGTCAGTGGGTTAGAAATGTACTGACTCATATAAGTATTTTTATGACTTGACACCAGAACATATATTCGATATAATATAAAAAGAACATATGTTTGTAAATATTATTATCATTTGAGGGGACAATATAATAACAGCAAAATAAGGAGATGACAGTAGTGCCCAAGAATTTTAATATGGATGCAATGACCATCCACGAGGTAGCCAATCCTAAGATGCACTTGTACCGCTCTATAAGCGTCATAGCGACATTCAATCGCAAAGGTGATATGGAACCTGTCGCAATACGTTTTGAAACCGAAAACGAGCGATTTGACGTCCGTATAGACCGTGTAGTGTCATCAAGTAAAGAATGGGATACTATCCTGTTCCAATGTTTGGTAACGGTTGGCAATCAGCAACAGCAGATAAAACTTGCTTATGAGATTAGCGAACATATCTGGCGGCTAATCTAGAAAGGAGCATGTATGATTTTTGAGAACGAAAATGCAAGATTGTTATTCGAAGCAGTAAAGCATCATTATCTAAACTTTACACTTGCTCCGGGCGAGGAGGAATTGACAGAAGAAAAAGCTTTGACAATGTACTGGGCAGCGGCCAAATCCAGAAAAATTAAAATAAATGTCGCATAACAGGGTAAAGTTTGACTTGATAAAGGATGTTGTCCGTTATATGATATTCATATAAAATACAGGAGGACAACGTAATGGGAAGAAGACCAAAAAACATGACAACAATCCAAAGGCTGGAGTTTGTAGAGCAGCAGATTGCGGACAAGGAGTCTGAACTGAAAGATTTAAAAGCCGAATTAAGACAACTGAAGAAAAAGAAAGAAGAAGAGGATATGGCGGCTCTGTATCTGGAAATTCAGAAGCAGGGATTATCCATTGAAGATGCGTTGAATAAAATTACATCCGAACAACAGTAAATACATGAAAGGGTCTAGTAATAGGCTCTTTTTGTTTGGCAAAACAAGATAGATATTACTGAGGAATACCAATGAATAGTAAATATACTGTTTAAATAAAAAAGAGGCATAATAGCCTCTTTTTTAGAAATAATAATTTTTGCATTTCAATCCACGGGAGTTTCCTCCCGATTTGCATAGAGTGTTGATATCTGCAATTATAATTCGTTCAGGATTATATTGACTTTATCGTCGTCTATTTCTATTCGCTTAATCAGAAGACTTAAACAAGCGCGCTTCTCTTCAAGGCTCCCTCCGTTTAAAACCGAGATAAATTTATCCCTGGCTTGCAACAATTCTTCTATACTAATGTGCCGTTGCTGCGGAATTTCTGCGGTTTGGAGGGTTTCTTTTTCCTTATATAAGTCATCGACTTTTTTGGAAATGATATCTATTGGGATGCTACCGAGTTGATACAGGTCGAGCATCCTTCCAATCTGTTTATCAATTTCCGTTATTCGCTTAGAGTAATCAGGCGCAGGCACATCGTTTACTGCCTCTTTTTCAAGTGATTCAAATTCAAAATGACAAATATAGTCTGTTACAACGGCATCCAGGTCAGGAATTTTCCACTTCTTATTTTTGCAATTCGGATCTACTATATATTTTTTATCACCTTTTGTCCTGCTATAACAGGAATAGTTTCCGTGTTCTCCGTGAAATCTTGCTCCGCATTTCCCGCAATAGATAAATCCAGATAGCAAGGTGCTGGCTGATTGGGTAGAAAACTGGAAGACTGACCAGCTGGAGACGATCCGGAAATTAAAATGGGCAGTCGTCCGCAATGACAGGGAAAAAGCCATGCAGATGATAGGGCAGTTAGAGGGATTGTCTGATAAGCGTTTCGCGGCGCTGGAAAACGTTCTTAAAACGCTCTCTGACCCCGAACGCAAGCTGAAAACTATGGAAGAAGTCCAACGGCATGAAGAGGAGTATTTAAGGCAAAATGGTCAATAACTCTTGTCATGCTGTAATGCATGTGTTACAATATATCTAAGTTTAGGAGGCGACTCCTGAGCGGTCAGGACTTAATAATCCTGTGGATCGAAATATTAATGTTGCTAATTAAGCAGGTGAAAACCTTGCACATAGACTGTTTATATCTGCAAAGCTAAACCCCGGACGAATAGCCCGGGGCTTTTCAATGCAAATACATATATGGATTCACCCGCCTACGGGGAGGCTCCGGGACATGCGCAGCCACTTTTGCCTCTTCCTGCGTCCGGTACAGCCTACTTTTACGCAGACGGATGCCTTTACCATAATCATACCTAACAACGCAGAAATCGCCGGCGATTAACTCATCGGGGATATGTAACATTACAATATTGCAAATAATTGTATGAGATATTCTCCATCTATTCCGGTTTCATCTCTATCCAATAATCGCTTTCCGAAAATTTTAAAACCATTCTCCTGATAAAATTCTAATAGCTTTTCCTTTTCTTCACATTCTAGATATACAAAACGGCCTCCTATTTCATTTTGCACCAGCTTTACTTTTTCTACTGCTAATGCCAGTAACTCATTGCCTGAAATCAAACAATTGTTTCCATCTGCATAATTCTTGCCTAGTTGTCCTATTAATGGGGCCGGGACTATATATTCATTATCATCATGACTGTTTATCCCCTGAGCACGCAGCCTTTTTCCAACACTTTTTGATACCGCTTTCTTATCTACCTTTATAACCTTTGGCGCTACCGTATAATAACCAACCAATTCTTTTTCCGTTTGGTCATCTGATACCCAGAACACCAGATGCGTTTTAGCGAACCCTCTTTTCGAGAATTCTATGGCCTTATTTCTGATAAAATCTTCTACATCCTTATTCATAGGACAAGAAAAACTGGAGAGAATAGATTTTACATCATCCTCTCCAAGCATATCCGTTAAATCGCTTAAATTAAATTGAACAAACTGCGGCATATTTACTTTTTACCAAAGAATTCTTTGATTTTATCTCCTGTAATTTCTGTACATTCCCGGCTCAATTGCACCGATGTGTATTTCTTTGCTCCTGCATTTTCCAAGGCTTCCACGAATGTACGGGCAAGTCGCTTATCTTTGATATCAACATTTTTTAACATGCTCTTCGTTGCCATACGTTCCACCTCCCTAATTTTATACAGCTACACCATTTAAATTGACATAATCAATACAACTTATTATATTTTATAATTCACTATTTGTGATTATATTATACATCATTCTGTACAAATATCAATGCAAAACCGTGCTTTATTTAAAAAAAGTTCATCTTTTTGCACTTATCTTAATTCATTCGTTTTTTATCCAGGACGCTGGCCCCACGTGAATGATACGGCAGGTTATATGACCTGCCTTTTTTATTGCCGGCATATAGGTTCCGGGGTCCCGGTATTATTTGTGACAGGCTCCCGATACCCCGTGATGATAGCCTGACGCCCGGTTCGCACCAAACCCTGGCAGTAACTTGCTGATGGACTTTATACGCCAACCCGTCAACATTAGGGGCTTCGGACCCTCGCACCCTCCGCGGGGATGCGGCTGTTTTAGTTGCCCGGCTTTTCCCGGCCGGGGCGGGTGAGTATTCTTAAGCTGCTATTGCTGCACTGTCTTCCAGTACTTCAATTACCATTGCACCGTTGATGATGATTTCCTCTTCATCGTTTCCGTATTCCATTCGGTCCCCTCCGATAACGATCGCTTCTCCAAAATATACGCTGGATTCCCTAAGTGCCTTTTCGAGTTTCTCTTGAATTTCTTCCGGCTCATCCCATCCTAAGTCTATCCTCGTATCATACGCACATGTTCCAGGAAGCTCTACGGGGGATTCGGTATCATAAGTACTACAGTCTACTACGTAATCCCAATCATAGGAGTTTCTGCAGCAGTCACCTTTTTGATAGTTCTCATCATCTGCCATGTGGCGAATTCCTATAAATGCATATCCACTGTTCATCACTTCGTTTACTAACCTCTCCATTGTCATCCTGTTTTCCTCCTTTTTTGTTCTGTTCCTTACCTTGTAATTACATTATAAACCATTTTTGGTTTAATGTCAATACAAAAATAAACTTTTTTTTGGATTATTTTGTTGACACAGAAACAGACAGGATATACAATAGAAAAAAGGAGGTAATTATATGTTGACTTACAAAATAGATATAATAGAATCGTTGAAAGAAGCAGGATATAATAGTACACGCATCCTGAAAGAGAACGTGTTGAGCCAGTCTGCAATGCAAAAACTGAGAAGGGGAGAAATGGTTGGCATAAAGACTCTTGAGCAATTATGCGAATTACTAGATATGCAGCCGGGTAACATTATTAAATATGTAGAAAACGAAAATAAACCAAAAAAAGTTTAAAAATATATTGACATTAAACCAAATACGGTTTATAATGTACTTAAGTTAAGAGATTAACTTAATACCGGGCAAGCGGAGAAGGGAGGGCCACATGGACGAAGAAATGAATACTAGTAAACTGCTGGTGGAAATCACCGAAGAAAACCAAACAAGGAAAATTCTTGAAATCCTCAACGAGTGCGAAACACTTGAGGAAGCGAAAGAAAAAATAAAAGCCTTACGAAACCGTAAGACAAGGAGTTTACCAGAGGAGGGCGGGCTTGCCACCGCTCCCCTAGCAACATAATTATAACAAGTAGATGACAAATTTTCAATATATAGGGAGACAAACATGAGAAAAGGAGGTTTTTCGATATGAAAAGGTATAATGATGATTTTGTGTTATCAAAGGATCTGCTTGATGTAATCGCTACCTATATGGATGACGAAAAGCGGGAGCAAGTACACTTTGAATTAGCACCATGTACTCCGGAAGAATTTCTTATTAGATATGTGGAATTAGATCCTGATTTTGAAGACTTGCTGAAGGGCGAGTTTTCAATTACACTATGAAGAACTTAATCGGCTTGCGCTTCGGGAAACTTACAGTGCTGGAGCGCGCCGAAAGCAGAAAGAGCCGGGCATATTGGAAATGCCTGTGTGACTGTGGTAACACCTGTGAGGTATCAACAGCACACCTTACTGGTGGGAGTACCATAAGCTGCGGCTGTGCAAAAAAGGGCGTGAATGCCATTGACATATCCGGGCAAAGATTTGGGAAGCTGGTTGCAATAGAGCCTACCAGCCAGCGTATGGGGCACTCTATTATTTGGCGCTGTCAGTGTGATTGCGGAAATCAGCGCATGGTTGCCGCTATACACTTGCGGAAAAATGTTATACAAAATTGTGGCTGCATGGCTGCCGAGGCCCATAAAGCGTCTGTAAAATCCGCTTTAAACGAGCGACAACAATATATTGTTTCCGGTACAGACGCCCTGCGCATAGTCAGCAATGCACTCTACAGCAACAATACCAGCGGGTATACCGGGGTATCCTTTGACATCTCTGTGGGATTATGGAAAGCTGCTATAACGTTCCGAGGTAAAAAATACTATCTTGGCGGGTATCATTCAAAAGAGGATGCCATAAACGCCAGGAAGCGCGCTGAAAAGCAGTTACATGGAAATTTCCTCAAGTGGTATGCAAAAGCATATCCTTCACAATGGAAAAAAATTATAGAAAGACGGCACTCCCGGCAAGGAACCGACGAAACCAAAAACAGCCCAGGGACCTAAATCCCCGGGCTTTCTTCTTATACTAAGGCTCCACGGCTGTTTGTAGTGGCCATGTGACCCTCGGCGGTAAAATAGAACAATTCACTGCCTATTTTTAACAATTCATTCGACGCCATAGCCCCGGAGGATTTCAAATAATACCACTTATCCCCCAGCAACACCCATCCGGTTTTCATCCAGCCGGCCGCATCGAAGTAATACCAGGTGCCGCCTATCTTCTCCCAGCCATTTTTCGTATAACTGCCATCGGCGTGCCTGTACCACCAGCGGCCGCCCTGCTGTATCCACTGTGGCTTTGCGTTCAGTAGTTCGTCAATTTTCGCCAGGGTCTTGATACCGGCCATACCATCAGCCGCCAACCCGGTAGCTTTCTGCAGCTTTTCAACCGCCGCTGCCGTCTTTTCGCCGTAAATACCGTCAGCCGTACCGCAGTCATATCCCAGGGTATTCAGGTCTTTCTGGAGCTGCTTTACCTCTTCCCCGCTGTCTCCTACCTGCATGTAATTCCTGCCGGCAGAGCTTATCAGGCTTTTAAACTCTGTCCAGGTATGCTTTGTGGTGTTATAGACATAAGGGTTAGGGCAAATCTTCCCGGTAACATCATAATGCCGAAGCACATGATCCGCCGGTACATTGTATTTCTGCATCAGATGTTTTGTCAGCTCTGCCGCCGCCCAGACAGTCGCATCCTCAAAGTACCAGTCTTTGGAGGTGTCGGCCTGGCTGCCTTTATTTCTTACACACAACTCAATACCGATGGAATTCGCATTCCTGCACTCAGGATGCTTGTATCCGCTCTTTGTCCCGCAGTGCCAGGCTATGTTTTTGTCCTCCACGCTCTGCCAGATATCCCCGTTGTAATCCACAAAATAGTGTGCGGACGCTCCCCGGTCCCCGCCGGCAAAATACTGGCAGTTCGCCTTTGCCCCGCCGACGGCACCGACGTAGTGTATTACTATATATTTAATCCGGTTAATATTACCGGAGTTATGATTGTATGCTGATATCAGCTTATTTATGTTCAATCCTGTTCCTCCTTTTTCTTTCATTACATTGTCCAGCACTGACAAAATCTTGTCACCGTAGTTCCTGCCTGCCGCCCATCCGGCTCCCTGGGGGTTCTCCTGGATGCCCAGCCATTCCACATAGACCGCGCTGGCCCTGGGGACGTATTTAAACCTGGGGTCTACACAAGCCTGGGAGAGCGGGTCATTACTGCCATAGGCTTTCAGGTGTTGTATCTGTGCCCTGATGCCTAATTGTGGCGTATCCCAGCTATTGCCTTTCATTCCGTTCTGCGTCACACCTATCCCGGCAAAGTTGTTCTGGTCCAGGCTCACAGCGCTGCCTTTAAAGCCAAAGTTCCCTGTTTCGATGCAGCTCTGACAGAATGCAATGTCACCCCGGACGCCCTCTGCTTCCCCCTCTGACAGGTAAAACGGCAGCATGTCTATGACCTTCTGTGGCACACTGGGATTTACCCGACGAATGTAGGATCGCATCTGCTCCACCGTGGCCAGGGCGGTGCCCATGATTAATGTTCCCATAGATTTCCCTCCCCAACAGGTTCATATGTCTTTTCAAATATATCTGGTTTGCATGGATACTGTTCCCCGCGTATTCCAGTGATAATCCAGTCTCCAGGCGAAGCTTTTAATGGTCCCTCCATCGTCTGAATAATAAGCTCCTGGTCTGTTTGATACGCTTCAATCACAACCGGCTTTTTTCTAAATTTCATCTGTGATTCCTCCATCAAAAAGAGGACCTATTACTGGTCCCCTGTCTCCTTATTAATTGCTTTATCTGCCACTTCTAGCCCCTTCTGGAGTATCATAGGTACATTAAACCCGGCTTCCACAAAGTTCTCACATATTGACCGGATTTCATTCACTAGCAGGGAGGCCAATACAAACCAGCCCAGTAAAGTAGTCACCTGCAGGTTGATTCCCAGCACATTCCCAATCTCTATAAATACTGCGCTGGCAACAAATGCAACCATAATCATTAGCCAGTATCCCAGCTTTTTCAGGACACCTTTCCAGCCGGCCACTGAGTTCTCTTTGTGGGCCATGCGGCTTTTCATCCACCCGGTAAACCAGTCCGCTATGTTAAGCATCAGGAACGCCATAAACAAGATCCAGTGCTCCCCGAAAACCATCGAGAGGACAGCAACCACTGCCCCCACTACTGCATTGCATGTGTCAATTACTTTCATCTTCTTATCCTCTCTTTCAAGTCATTTGCACTAAAATAAGACGCTTCACCCGGCGTCTCTACGGGAGATGTATCGGATCACCTCCTATCAAGCCTCTGCTGGTACTTCTACTGGCTCCTCTGGTGCCGGCTCCTGCGGCAACAATGCATACACTGCATCCCGTAAAGCTGGCGGGACCTGCTCCTTTGTCATATACCCGTTGATAATCCTGCGTGCTAAAAACTCAGCCATTATACTGCACCTCCCATCGTTGTAATGATTAAATCCTGCACTGCCTGGTCCGTGATTGCCTGGGATTCCTGCATGGATGCCTGGGCCTCCTGGATGCTATTAAGCTGGGACTGCAGCCTTACCTCTGCCGCAGGGGTAACGGTATCATGGGTAATTCCTCCCTCTTCTAATTCCCAGCATTGGCCATCTACTCTTTGGTTAGTGATAACCGGGATGTATTTCCCCTCGGTCTTTCCTGGTTGCATGTGTAAAAATCTTGCCATTTTTGTTCTCCTTTCAAATTGTTATTGTGGTACATATATTAAGCGACCGCCGAGATAACGAAAACGACCCCCAACACCGTAATGCAAAGCCCAAAAGAACCCACCGGCATCACCGCCAACATACCAACTACCGCCCAATAGAGCAATCCGGTAACCGTTAAGGTTAGGTGTTGCATAAAAATAATCCCCAACTGGAAGGGAACTATTACCAAGGGTTTCAGCCGGGAAGAACAACCAATCATATAATTCAGAATAACCAATAGCGGAAATATAACCATTTGCGTTAGCAACCATAAATCCGGCTGATTCATAATTATCGCTATTTTTTGATTCAGCATAATTATAATCTTTGCAAATGTAAGGAATACCGCCGCCTTGTGAACCGTTCCCGTGTATATTTACACCATATACAAACTTCCAGATATTTCCCCAAGGATTTTCTACTCCACGGTATGACACGGATACTTTACCGTTTGTACCGTCTGCCATTCCGGTATTGCTTCCCAGGCTGGACGTGCTGCCAGTAATAATACTGTTATTTTCGGTATTAGGCGTATCCGGTATTGACACGACGCCCCGACCAATTGCCGCCTGGGTATTCATCCTTCCAAGTTCTATAATCATCAATAGTTGATTGGCCGACACCGCTTTGATGTTATCGCTGTGCCAGCCTGGTCCCCTGTTACGGGCTAACTGCTCCACGTGGGGGCGCGTTAGCTGCTGGATCTTGCCGCTGGCTGGCTTGGCACCTGCTATGCTGCATAACTTGTCCGCCGCCACGTCCATTACTTGGGCGTCATCCATGATGTAGGTTGCGGCTGATACGTCGTACAAGCTGCCCTCGTAGGCCGATAACAGGACATAATCTACTTCCATGCCCTCTGCATTGATAAAGGCTGGATGAAGCTTGAATCCTGGCTGTGGTTTGTGTGATACCCAATACTGTGCCCGGCGCAGGTGATAGCCTATACCGTCTGTCTGCGGGTCTGTTTTTAATGGCACTACCTGATAGTAAAACTTAGGCTGATAGACCATTACTTGACCGTTGCTGCCGTCCTCTGTGTAGGTTGGATCGCCATAGTAAGCTGCAATAGTCCCATCGTCCAGTACATTACATCGGCGGCGGTTTCCGTACATTGGGAAGCGGTTGAACTGTGAACCAGCGGTTAGGTTTTTGGCGGCACCCAGGCGGGTTGTGGTGCATTTTTCGTAATCCACTTCCAGTCCAGGTAACTTACTGTAGTCTGTCTGCGGTCTGTATGATACGGTAATCTCTGGCTCCAGTGGGTCTGTGGTGTCTATGATTGTTGTGCCTTTGTAGGTTGGCAGGTTGCGTAGTGCTTGCTGGGATATGGCTGGGAGGGGTTCCCAGACTTCCCGATCCAACGGATAAAGGATTTCTACCGGGTGATCGGCCAGCCATGCTCTAAATTGGTCTACGGTGTCAATGTCAGCGTACTTGTCATCGTCTAAGCGGATATAGATGAATTGCTTGTCACTATATCCCACAGAAACAGGTTTATCCTGGCCAACAAATACCCCTGACGGGAGACGGTTGCACAGTAGATCCAGTTTGGCATTTGCAGCAACAACGCTGTCGGGGTAATTAATCATATCTGGTACACTAATTCGGAAACATCGGTTTACACCCAAACTCCCGCCTCCGGTATACTTTGTCCATGCCAGTGCCCCGTTATCTGTAAGTAATCCGTTTTTACGTACCAGACCATACTCACCGTTTCGGTACTCTATCTTGTCTCCCTGGTATACCGGCGATTGAGTGTATATAGGTGCAGTGTAGCTCTCTGTATCATCCTCCGTTCTGCATACTACATCAGTCCTATAGCCATATGGTTCGTTATTCGTCCGTACCCCAACCCCCTGTATATCCTGGGGATATTCCGGGCTGGGGGATGATGTAGCGCCGGTGTAGGGTTCCCAGGGCAGTGCGGTGTCACCGGCGTTAAGCATAATGCCAGAGATTACGGAGGAAGTGTCAGAAAAGACAGCAGTTTTTCTGTTTAGTCTCAAATCGCATTTTTTAACCGTTAATATATCATCGGGTATAATGAATGTCGCTTTGTTACCAACCACATCTATTTCTTTTACTTCTTTACCATCTTGATATTCCCCATATACAACTATTGCCACGCGGTTTCCAGACGGATTTTCTTTACATGATAGGGTTATACTATTACCTTTATGCGCAATAATGTAATCATTTAGCTGCGTTGTTGAAAGGACACAATGATATCCACTTGTAATATTTGACCGGATCGTCCCTTCCGCCACTGAAACGCAGTCAGCAAATTTAATGCTTTCCCATTCCAATAGCTGTGCCCCCGTAGTCTCTACCTGCCTTGTTACCCCGGATAGTTTAAAGTTCCTTATTCTCCCGGGCTTTGTATCTAATTTCAAAGTTGTGTTAGAAATAGTGTCATATAGCAGTGGGAGATTTCGATTAAGGTTTTTAGTTTTGGCTTCTATTTCTGGGTGTAGCCTATCCTGACAAACGATATATGTATAATTCTGGAATGTTTTAAGATTATTTAGCGCTTGTTGGGAGATAGAAGGGAGGGGTTCTGTCTGTGGTTCTGCACGGGGAAGCAGAAACTGGGGATTGTGCTCCGTCATCCAGGCCTTGAATGCATCTAAGGTTGTTATACCTAAAAGCCTGGCTCTAAGTAGCCCGTTATACAAAAATGTCCCATTAGCATTAGCGGTCTTAATTGTTTCGTCTTTTGGAAAATGCGTTGATTTTATGTCGCTATACTCCCGTGCTGATAATACCCCAGGGACCGCGGCGTGAGAGCAGTAAGAGTCATCGAAAGACGTCACGTCTGTTGCTTGTTCCACCCATTTTACACTAGCTCCATCCACTGTCATGCTGTTTTGCACATGGCAGTATTGCCCGCTAACTAGCTGAATCTTGTCTCCCTGGTATACCGGCGATTGAGTGTATATAGGTGCAGTGTAGCTCTCTGTATCATCCTCCGTTCTGCACACTACATCTGTCCTATAGCCATATGGTTCGTAGGATGTTTCGTGGTCAGATAACTCGATTTGGATATTTTTAAATTCGCAATATCCATTCATGTTATAAGTCGTTGTAAGAGTAAGATTACCACTTACTTTTGCGCAAGCGTATTTATGCACCCAGTCAGTACCATCTTGTGTACCAATGGTTGCTATTACGCGGCTAGCCGTATTATCGTTTTCTGCGATGCATATTCCCGTTTCATTAAATTCTGATGCAACCGTTTTTCTCCCATCAAAAGATAGCGAAATCCATGTATTTTCCGGAACCTTAGCGAATGGAAGTTCAAAAGCTCTGTTGTTTACAGCATCATGACCACTTGAGCCTCTCCATCTCAAAATAGTATGATCATCATCTACCCAATAGATGTCTTGTTTTTTACTATAAAAGAAATCGTACCAGGCATCTTTATCAAATAGGTTTTTGGTTCTTTTCCCTACCCCCTGTATATCCTGGGGCGTGTCGGGGGTTGTAGTCTCTACCTGCCTTGTTACCCCGGATAGTTTAAAGTTCTTTATTCGGCCCTGTTTCGTTTGCAGGGTTAGGTGGGAGGAGGTTATGGTTTGCCATAAGTCCCTGTTGAAGCGGTAGAGAAAACCTGGCTCTAAACTCATTGCCATAGTATACATTGCGCAACCACCTTCCGTTCACTGGTTCCTTCCGGAATGATATATACTGTTTTACTACAGTTTTCTGGCTCTCGTCGCTTATTTACGGTTAGCACTATACCGCAACCGGGAGGTATTGGTAGGCACTCATCCAATGGGGCGTTCTTTTTAAGTGATGCATAGACATAATCGTCTGTGCAATTCATTACAAAGTATTCCAGCCCAAGCACATCAAATTCTAGTGAAAATGGCACGTTCGCCTGTGTCTCAGCTTGTAATATTTTTAAATCTGCCATATGTAATCTCCTTTACTTATATATAATTTGCAGCATTTGCTTCCGCCTCTAAAAGCTCCATATCAATGCACTCCAGTCTTGTATTTTCGAAGCCCTTCTGATGCGCCTTTATTTCCCAATCAAATTCTGTCCCTGGTGCTCCTGCTACAACAAAAAAAGTAAGCTCTTTTGAGCTTACCCATACTGGAGTGTTTGAATAACTTTGTAAGAAAATATAATAACCATATTCTGTACTGATTGTCTCTTGAAATATCGGTTCTATTTGTATATTTACAGTACCGTCCATGCCTATTGTGTTATGGCCCAAATCTCCAAACATAGGCTCTGGTGTTTCATACGCATTAAGAGTTCTTGTTCCAAAGTGCCGTGTACTAACAGCTCTTGATTTTCCCCCGCTTGCTACAAGGGCTCCAGATATCATTACGTTCCCTTTACAAGAAATATAATCCGGATAAAGACTTCCATAAATATAAACAGTATTTCTGAATTGAGATATACCATTAACAGATAAAGTCCCGCTAATGTCACAGGTTCCGCTGGTTGATATTCCGCCTGGTCCTAAACGGGCATAACCATTAATATCATTTGCAGAAAAAAAGCAATTATCTTTTCTAGAAGTTATCCCTATCCAATAATCTCCAGGAACACCTTTATCTCCAAAGTGCAAAGAATTACTGGTAATAAATGCTTTGTCATTCGCCCCCTCAATTATAATCAATTCCTTATTACCCGCTAAATCTTTTAGACTTATCTCTCCGCCCGTAATAACTGCGTTACCGCTGAACGTTCCGTTTAACGCCTCCATACTTCCGTTTTCGAGTATTCTAAAATTTCCATTGGCGGTAACAAGCCCCTCTAATTTAATTCTATCCGCCACAATAGAAGTTGTTCCTGTATTCAAAATCTCTATCAGGCCGTTACCAGTCAAACTTATTTTATTCGCATCTATTTTTATAGCTTCAGCCGTTTGATTAATCGACGATATCACTGAATCTTTGCTAACCTTAAGTTCAATGCTTTCTTTGTTTAAAGTGATATCCGATCTTGCCTGGGAGATTGCTGTGAGGACTCCATCTATATCTTTATATTCTGAACTGGAAACGGAAAGATTTATAGAGTCTACATCCATCTGTACAGATGACAACTTACTATACATAGTTTTATTGCCATTCTTAAGTTCCTCTATCTCTGACTCAGATACTAATAAAGAGATGTTGCCCTGTATAGCCTTTATGGAGGTATCCTGGGCGCTAAATTTTCTCGATATAGCGTACTTATCATATACGGTTGTCTTTGATACAAGCCTCATTGCCATATTATTCACCTTTTATTTCCATGTTCTTTAGCTTTTTTATTATGCAATAAAATATATTAACTGGAATAGATTATTTCCTGATAACTCTGCGGATACCGTACCGTATACTGCTCCACTCGGGCGATAATCCAGTTTTATTCCTGTGGTCTGGTCTCCGCTGTTTTGGCTACCCATGATAAAGCTTGCGTTAGTCAAGGGCGGGTAAGATGTAGTTATTGTTTCGGTTGTATGCCACCCCTGTGCATACCCAGCCATCAAAAAGCCGTGAACAATAACAAGCTTCCCATATTTATAGGCTTTAGTTATGCTTATCTTGTCAGTGGACGGCGTAAACGAACTTGTGATATCTGTCACAACTTGTTCCAGCTCCCCCACAACGTTATATTGAGTCCCGTCATAGACTAATTCGACAAATGAATTTGCCGTAATAAGACCTGATGGTACTGTAGCGCCTTTGTAATAGATAGCCTTTACCCCTGTGCTGCTGATATTTAGTGTTGGGCTAGCCACTGTATTTCCATAAGTAAACTTGACGATTGCCCGGGAACCTGTTAACAAAGAAAAGCCTGATATGCTAACCGTTTTTGCGGCTGTTGATGCTGAAGTTGTGCAGACTCCATAATGGTGTATATTGGAATCGCCTTTAAATCCTACTCCATCAACATAGCGTGTATTTTGTAGTGAAGATGCGGTAGTTGCATTCCCCGTACAGCTTCCACTGCTTCCGCTAACCGTAGTTTGTAGTGGATGAACATGGTCTCCTGCCGCAAACGTACTGTTCTCTGAACCTGTATTTGCAGTCCCGGCAACTTTTGGTAAAGTATTTGAACGCTTTGCATGGCCATATTGTGTATTGGATGCCAAACCATATTCTGTCCCAGAGCTTGAATGACTTTTAGGCGCCTTTTCGGAATTGAGTGTGTCAATTTGACTTTTTAAGTTTTTACAAATACTCACATCTGCAGGATTACCATCGACAGCAGAGTCCAAGTCGCTTTCTATATCTTTTGTGGCTGCAGTCCCAAGCCCAAGTTTAAGCTTAATTGAGTTATATAAGCTGATAAACTTCGTGAATTTTGTAGCCGTTGCATCCTCTATAATAAACACATCTGAATCATCAGCGTTTAATTTCTCATCGTAATCCTTAATTTTACCCATGTTGTTATCCTCCTATGTGAACTACCCATTAACTAAAGGCAATGGGATTGCGGTAGCTCTACTTCATTCCTATTATAGGGGTACCATCCAATGCTAAAATGTCATTACCTAAAAAATCTAATAGGGGCGCCTCCTCCCAAAGATAAAAATTGCAAGAATACTCGGCTTCAAAATTGGTTTCATCCCCTCGCAGTTCAAGGGAATACCCAGTAATCTGCTGATTATTCCAAACCAAATCCTCTTCTGCTTCTTCTGAACTCCTGGTCCAGACAAAATGTTCCGGTCCATATTCCTGGGTCACATCTCTATTCTTGGAATAAACCCTTGCATGGATAACAGATGTCTCTACGCTGTCTTTTACAGAACCCTCAACATAAGTTTGAAGAATTAAACCACCCTCCGAAACCGATATCCCATTTATCTCCTCCTGCATACTATCAAATGCGATTTGCAGATTTTGTCCGCCAGCGTCCATAATAATTTTGCTGGAATTGATCTGAACATTGCTTTCATTAACCTGAGTAACTAAAGATTGAATATCTATTTTCTTACCTTGTATATTGGCATTATCAGCTACCATCCCATCAACTATTACCGGTGTCTTGATTCCATCCGCCCTTACTCCATTCAGCGCATCAAACATTATGTTCCCGGATGCATCTAATATGTAATAATTAAACACACCGCCCGAATCCAAACCGGCTTGCATACGGACAATATTGTTTTTATCTAACCATTGTTGCGTTGCCCCTACAATCTTCATACCACCGGATTCATCTGACCAGATTTCAAATTTGTTAGTAAAAATTTTCCCAGCAAGAAGGTCATTTACAGATATTGAGTTTATTACTGCATTTTTAATAAGGGCATTATCTATAACTGCATTTTGAGTGGTCAAATGTATGTTTACCAAATCACCCACGCCCGCGTTGCCAGCCAGTAAGTTTTCTATGTTGGCATAATTAGCTTCCAGGTTATCAATCTTTCCGTTAGTTGCTGTCAGGTTTTCTATTTTCGCATATATTGCGTCAAGATTCTCAAACTTGCCATTAATGACTTCCAGATCCTTTATTTTTGCAAACGTAATTTCTGCATACTCAGCATCTAGTTTGTTTATAATAGCATGATTAACCAGCGCCAATTGAACAGAGTATCTATCTATACTCTGAGCCATGGGTCCTTTAAATCCTTGGTCAGATTCAACCTCAGATTCTCCTGTAGCCTTAATTTCTGTAGTAAGTCCACCGTCAAACTCTTGAGATATCATCATTATGGGGACCTTATAGGTTGTCCCATCTGTGCCCTTAACCGAAATTATATCCCAAGCATCTAATCTGGGGTCCCCCATAAATTTAAGGCTTCCAGGCATATATGAAAAACCTTTTAGAGTTTCATACACACCATTCAGCCTTTCCTGGGTCATAAACGGGTTTGAAATAGCCATCTCTCTCGTACCGGTTCCTGCTCCGATGGATATACTGTTGCCGTCTGCATCCTTGCCGGTATAGCAGACGATCCGAAGAAAATCATATGGAAAATCGTTATGAATAAAGCTGTCCCAGTATCGGTTGCTTTCCACTGTGTACTGAATAGGAGAATATCGCTTAATTTCTATCTGCCCTCTACGGTTGCAGATGGCAAATCCTGCATACATCTGAGAAATATAAGACAACACTTCCCGGCAAGTATATCCGTCTGGGCGTTTCATATCATAATTCACTAAACCTGAGGTAATAATATCAATCCCCAGGAATGCGGACATCTCATTTAATACAGCCATTGTAGTTGTATTCTCTGGTAGGCCTGAAAAAAATGCACGCTCGGTCAACATCATTCGGTCAAATGCGGAGAATTTTATACTTCCTTCGTCCGCTTCTGGCCTCTCTGCTGTAAACACTCCCATGGGAATATACTCTATTGCAGTATTTACCAATATTCCAAAAGAAAGCTCTATCTCATGGCTTTCTATAGGTACTGGCGGTTTATAAAGCTCTACCTCAATATACTGACTCACACAGCTTCCTATAATAAAGGATTCACCACTGTTTGAGCCGCCTTTTATTACAATACTTTTAATTCCATCCGTTATAGTAGTTTTGCTATCCACAACCAGCCTTGCATGGAAAGTACGGGAATCCTGCTGTATCACATCCCCAAATGCTGTTGTTGACTGATACACCTTCCCACCTCCAAACTATTCTTGGTAAACAGTCATAAATTCTATGGCCTGATACTCTCTGCCAGTTAATGCATCATACTTATTGTTTTCATCGCATCGGTTGAGAATTTCTTCCGTCACTGTCTGAATATTAAATTCTACTTCTATATTCAGAAGCTCTTCAATCTCATTTTTATAATTTTCAGGATCGGTAATTTTATAATTGCCATCCACTACTATATCGGCCCCATTCGTGTCTTTTTCTGCATATTGCCTTACTATCTTCTGCTGTTCTTCGGCATAGCACTTTGCAGCATTATTCAATGTGTCCAGGTTGATTTTTATTGCTGTATAAAGGGGACGTGGAATACTCTTATCCATAATCCCAGGAGCATAATTGTAAAACCCTAATATGTCACTGTTCTTAATCTTCATTGCTGCGTCACCTCCGTGTTAACTGTATTAATACTATCCTCTAATTCGCGGACCATAGCCTTGAAATCATCCTCATCCTGCCGACATTCTGTTTTGTTTGCTTCGTAAAGCTCCATATTTTGTACCGTTGTGGAAGAATTAGATCTGCCATCCGCTGTGTTAATCGTGGCGGACATATAAAGCACAGATTTTTCTCCAATCATGCTGTTACCTGTTAACGAAATGCTTTTGCTTGTCTTCAACATAAAATTGCCTCCTTTTATTTTTCGATTAAATCTACCGCCACCCCCTGATAGGTTTTCGTTCCATTCGCATAACTATAAACAGGGTATGTAGGGGTTCCGGCATAAAACATCCTGGTTATCCTTGCATTGCTCCCAGGGTCCAGAAAAGTGACGTTAAAAAAAGCAGGGGTGACTGCAGCATCAATTATAGCTACTTCACTCCTACTTAATGGCGGCCACTGACATTGTAATTTGTATTTATACCCTGCAATGTCACCTATCATGCTTGCGTCTGCCGCGCGCCCGGTGTTTTTAGACCAGATTTTTTCTTTTGTTATTGTCAGCCCCTCTTTCTTTAAAGTAGGCATTGTGACTCCATTGATAACAATGGGCTGTGGCATATGATCACCTCCTTATTGTGGGGATATAAAAAGAACGCCCTGAATAGAGCGTTCTAATTCATTGCTATTAGATGGTGGTGCGGAATTTGACCCTCCCATATTTCAATCCGCAGCCCCACATAAGGGGCTGACACCTGATACCATCCATGATATTTTTCCACTTCCCTCCATTTCAATCCGCAGCCCCCACATGAGGCTGACACCACCGCTGTTGATCAAATGAACTACAGCGCTCAAATTTCAATCCACAGCCCACATAAGGGCTGACACAGCAAAATCGCACAACTTTATATCATATTTTTGTGTAATTTTACTATAATTCTACAGTTATAACTTAACATTTTAATTCTCGTTACAATTTATCCTGCATACATGGGATGCTTTATGTAAATCACTTTCCTTCCCAACAATAACCACATTCTAAACAATTATATTTGTTATGCTTTTTATGCCTTAGCCCAGTAAACGGAACTGACATTCCTAATGTAGCAAATCCTAGAATCATTTTACCAGCCGATGTTTTTTCTCTTTTTTTCTCTTTAATTTGCCCGCCAACAACTTCGTATTCCTTTTCCATGTTTACATCGCTCTTCAATAGATTTACATTATTGCTACCGCATCTTGGGCAACGTAGTGAATTCACCATCCACGACGCATTGCTATTAGGCGAACGACTTTTAAGGTCCTGATTGGTTGCTTGTTCTCCATTGCTATCTCCAATTTTATTTTTGGTGGGCTTTTTGGTGAATATATCAGATGGAATTTTATTTTTCAAACTTCCATATGAGTATCCGCAGAATGGGCACTTATCTATTCCTTCTGGAATATTTCTATTGCACTTATAGCACTCAAACATCTGCGGAATTTCCTCAGGAGAAAGCATTCTCGGTTTCAGAATCCAATCTGAACTATATGGAGCACCACAAAATTTACATGCAGATACCCCTAGAGTGTTTTCAGTCCCACAAAATGGACATAATATCATTTCATCTTCGTTCGCATCCAAATTTATTTGTCCACGGTCTAATTCTTTTATAGGAAACCCACAGTGAGGACATATTGACGCTCTATTACTCACTTCTTTACCACACTCCGGACACCTTATCAATGCCATATCTCCGCCCCCTCTAATAAAATATTTACTATCATAATTATATCAAATAAAAAGAATGCAGTAAACATCAGAAAGTTCTAGGGTGTTAGATGATTATAGGACACCTTCCCGTTGATTTAGTTCTTTTATTTACCTCTTCTATAACCACATCCGTTACTTTTTTGCCGCCAACATAGATATTGACCTCTGGTAGCTGACTTCCGTCATAATTATCCATGGCCGCCACCACTGCATTATAAACAGCCGGACCAACGCCGGCGGCTATGCCATCAACTATCTGATCGTTATTAGCAACAGCGGAGCGGTTACCCATACGGCCAACCATCTCATTAATACCATTTTCACGCGCCATAAAAAGCTCTCCGGTATTCGGAAATCCCCCTTTTGCATACCAGCTAATTCCAAATGAAGGAATTGAGAAGCTGCTTGTACCTAATGTAAGATTTCGCCAGTTGATTTGCAAATGTGGTAATGGTATATGCAAATTAGTAAAGGCACTTTTTAAATTAGAAATCGCATCCTTGCCCATTGTTCCTATATCACGCAGTGAATCATTAATGGATTTTGATGTATGTCCAATTAATTTTGATAACTTACTATCAATTGTACCCCACTTATCGCCTAACGCATTATTTAGGCCATTAACAAGATTTGTCCCTATGCCATACATATATTTTGATGGGCTATGAATATCAAATCCATCACTTTTACTTGTAAATAGGTCCTTTATTCTATCTACTATGCCCTTGGATGCATTTTCAACTTTATTTTTACTCGACTCAATTCCTTCAGCTGTACCATCCCCTATACCAGCTCCAATTATCTTAGCCTGATTTGGAGCACTTATCTTTAGCCTATCCATTACACCAGATAGTGTCGACTCAAATTCTTCGGATGATACTCCGGATTTTTGTAATGCATCCCGCAAATAGACCATCCCGTCCTCAAAAGGGGCCTGCCATTGGGCATTGGACAAGGTCTTATACAAATACTCAAAATCTTCCTGAGTAATATCTCCTTTATCTTTAAGCGCTGTGAGAGCTTCTAAAAGCACACCATAATTTGTTCTATCAGCCGCAGTCTGCGTAACATTAATGGTTTCCGCAAGCCCTGCCAGTGCAAACACTAAAGTTGGAGCTGTACTTGTCATAAATGCGCCGAAAGAAGTCATCCAGCCAGTACCTGTAGCGACACCGCCTGCTGCTCCATTCGCTGTGGCGGCACCTGTAACTGCCGCTCCGAATCCGGCCCCGCTAAGTACTGTTTTAACTTTACTTAATCCGGAAAAAAGTCCAGCTAACCCAGTTATCAATGAACTTGAAATCTTAATCGCCGCAATAGAAGCCGCAATCGTCCCAATAGCCTTTCCTATGGCTTCCAATTCATCAGGATCCATCTTCTTTAAAGCATCCGCCAACGCACCGATTATATCTGCAAGCGAATTCAGAAGCGGCGCTCCTATCTCATTCAGCATAAAATCAAAGAAATCCAGGAATCCGTCCGCAAATCCTTTTACGAATGGTGCCAGCGCCTCAAATAAGTTACCGATGGATTGTACAAGCTTCTCCCAATCTACCTTTGACACGAATTCCATCAGTATATCTTTCATCTGGGATATTTTAGACCACAGCCAATCCCAATCAACGTCAATCACGCCGAAGGCATCCAGTGCCAGTACAATGCCGCTAATCCCTAATGCTATTGCTCCGAATGGGTGCGCTGCCAATAATGAAAATCCCTTACCAATTGCTCCGCCGTCACCGAAGATAGACCCAAACCATGTTAATCCTTTAAATGCAAGAAAAGCGGTGAATAATTCTCCCAGGGCGTATCCTATGCGCTCGGCCGTCTCAGGGTTGATTTTTTTGAGAGCATCAGCCAACGAATTTAACCCGCCCGGCACGACTTTATTAATAAAATCAGCGCCAACAGAAAGTAAATCTTTGAAGAAATTAACAAGCCCCTGGCCTACCGACTTGGCAAATGGAGCTAAGGCATCCCATAACCTCGCGAGAGAATTGTTTAGTTTCTCCCATTGGATTTTATTTCCGAAATCGGTCAGCGCATCTACCAGCTGGAGAATTCCTTCCCCCATAGTCCATACAGCTACTGGTTTCAAAAAATACTCATAGAAGTCCATCAGGGCATTCCAGGTAAATTTCGTAGGTTTCTGCAGCATTGTGAAGAATTTTGCCAACACCCTATTAAGACGTCCCCAGTTTATTTCATTTAGCAGGTCATTTGTTATATTAAAAAACCTCGGAAGTCCGGAGTTATCAGCCAGCATCCATTTACCCATGGGTTTTAGGTAATTATGCCAGAGGTCATTTAAAGCTCTGACAGAAAAATTCCCAAGTTTCTTTAGCCCCTGGTTATATAATTTCTTTAATGCCGCCGTTGTCGGTTCTGCAGTTTTCCGGATACTTTCTAAGGCTTCTCTGAATTTGTCAGCCCACTTCAAAATCTCCTTATCAATCGGCACTTCTTCAAACATCTCTGATGGAGATGGCGGTGTGTACCCATCAGAGCTACCGCTGCCGGAAGTACCACGATCCGTATTGTCACTTAGTTTATTTATCTCGTCAAATCCAAGGAGAGTTTTCTCAAGTTCCTTTGTAGATTCGTTGGCTTTATCTGCGCTGTCAGACGTTTTGTCCAGGCTGGCCGCATAATCTTCTGTAACCGGGATTGCTTTTGTGAAGCTTGACCTCCCAGACAAGGCTGCAAAAAACATACCCACATATGTAACGGCCCGGGAAATCAAATTGATAAACGTCACCAAATGCGGAGCTACCACATCCAAAATTGGCGCAAATGCCGTAGCAAAGCTATTTTTCAGCTGCGTCATGGCTGACATCAAAGAAGAGATACTTCGGTTGGTCCGGTCAGAATATTGTGCCAGGTTCTGCATTCCGGTGACAAATCCTTCGTTTATTGTGGAGATCATCCTAAACACAGTAGAATACAGCACAGACATTCCAACCATACGCCCGATACTTAGGCCATTCATGGCCCTGTTGCCTGACTTTTTAGATTTTTTACCTAAGTCGGAAAGTCCCTTAGATAAGTCAGAGAAAAAGCTGCCTAACTTTCTGGACTGCCCCTTTGATTTACCAAAAAGGCCAAATATCCCACTACCTGCATTCCCTTCTCTTATAAGGCTCCTGGTTGTTTTCTCTGCCTCTTTGGCTAATTCCCGATTACTCCTGGACGCTCTGCTCTTTTTTCTGGCCAGTGCTTCCATCTCATCTGCCGTGAGGCCAGCGCTTTTCCCTTCTCCTCCTATCGCATCTGCTGACATGTTGGATAGCTTCGCCAGTTCTGCCATGTATTTTTTATATTCTTTTTGCTTCTGCAGCACCTTCTCAAGTTCAAGATACTTTTCATCATACTGGGAATTGCCTGCTCCAAGCCCTTTAGAACGCATTTCACCTAGGTCTGCCTTTAGCTTACGTATCTGACCTTCATATGTGGATAAATCCAGGCTCACTGGTATGTCAGAAAGATTATTAAGTACTGCAGATGCGTTGACGCCGAATTGCTTTACGGCATCGTCCCATCTTTCTATGTTTTCAGCTGCCTGCCCAAATACCATGCGCATAGCATCCGCATTATATTTCATGGAATCCGGTGCTACAGATGCAGTTCGTGACCACTCATCTGCGGTCACATCAGGTTCTCCTCGATAGATAGGGAAAGCACTTCTTTGCGTCTCCTTGATTGACTCCAACTCTGCAATTTTGGCCCGGTAAATATCAAGCTTATTGACTGCGGCGTTAATATCATACTGAAGGTTTTCCCAAGCTTTCCCAGATGGGGCGCCCTCTGAGGTTGCAATAGTTTTTTCCTCTTTAGCAAAAAGTTTATCTAACTGTTTCTCTAGTTCAACAGCTGCCTTTTTAAGATTCTCAAGATCTGATACTCCGGCCTCCGACAAATCTATTTTTCCGGCATATTTAAATTTTTCTGCTAATTCATCTGCTGATAGTGACGCCTTTTTTCCTGTCTGGGCCATCTTCTTAAAGTCTCCATCGTTGATTTTGATGGAGATATTTTTTCCGTCCAGCTCCTTAACGGCTATTGAAAGATACTTCAGGGCATTACCGACTTTTTGTAGTTTCGAAGCATCAACATTTCCAAGCTTTTCAATATTCCTGGCCAGTTTGCTGAAATCAGAAGCCTTAAGATCTTTAGTGCCAGATACTGATTTTTTTAAGGAATCAATGCCCCTCACAAGCGTACCTAACCCACTATTATCCAATTTTCCTAATGCTTCGGATACCTTGTCTAATTTTCTAGACAGCCCTTCCAACTGCTGGTTAGCCTTTTGAGCCTGTGCCTCAATCTCAATTTCTAATCTATCTATTTGCGTACCCATGATTTCACCACACTTTCCATTATGGCGCTCATGGGCGCTCTAATTATTGCATTTTTCGAATCTGCTATTGAACACTTCTATGAATAATTTGAATTCGTCTTCAGGTGATACTTCTTTTGTTTCTGTTCCAAACGGCTTATCAGGATACTTAGCCCCTTTAGGAAAGCAGCTTGCTATTGCCTTTGCCACGTAAACACCATTTAGCCATGCAGTATAGTCAGTAACCTTGCTACGCATTTCTACTTCCTCTGTTTTTGCATCCTGATACATTTTCAGTATTTTAGGGTTTATTTTCCAAAACGTGTCGTAAGGAATCCCGTATTTAATGGCTACGGGCAACCAAACATCATATATAATTTGAGAATACGTACTGTATTTATTTAAATCTGTTATTCTTCCTGTTCGGGTTGTTTCACATTCTTCTTCGTTTTCTCCTGGCCCGGCCCAAGGAGTTTTTTGAAAAAAGCTGATTCGTCAACCGCTTTCGAAAAAGCTTCGTAAATCTCAAGGACATTTCCCCCGCCAAGAATATGCTGCTGACATAACTCCTCTGCTTCACTCCTATCACAATCTGCGACAACACCAACAAAAGCAACTGCCAAAGAAAAAATCTTTTGCTTTTGAAATAGCTCAATGACAGAGAAACCCATATCTTCCATAGCTACCATATCTCTAAAGCCCAACTGGTGGACAGTATAATTTTTTTGATTAATTTTTATATTTGCCATACTCAATCTCCTTTTAACAAGCTAATATCAATTCCCACTCCGCAGGGAAATTGACTTTTAACAGTCTTCTAATAAACTAAAAACGGGAAATACTGCCAAGTATCTCCCGTTGCATTTCATGATCCCGCTCCTGCCGGTGCCGCTACATCAATTTTAGTTGATGGAGAAACCGAAATTGTCATCTCACGTACTCCGTTTACCTCTCCTTCATTGATGTAAACGGAGTGCTGCCCCTGCCATGTAGCCACACCATCTACACCCTCTTTTCCCATACTTACCCGATAATGCAAATCCGTATTTGCCTTGGTCTTTACAGCTAAATAAGCCTCCAGCTCATAGTTTGCCGTAAATTCCATTGCTTCCATTGACTGTACCCCGGGAACATAGGTCTGTGTCTCATCTTCCAAATCAGTAGTCTCCAGCTGCTCCGGTGATCCGCCTAAAGCCGGATAAGATTTGATTTTACAGAGCTTTTCCCAGGTAGTCCCATTTGCACTTGTTTCTAAAATGGTATTAATAGTACTTCTTCCGCCTGCCATAATTTATCATCCTTTCTACCTGTAGCTGTTACAGGTCAGCGGCTGTGCCAAATCCACAACCGGTATTCTTGGTTTATTTGTATCTACCGCTAAATATCTGCGGTCAGCGACTATGGCAATTCATAGCCGGTACTTACAGTCTTATTTTAATTCCCCACTATTTTACCCATAGCTGGGAGATATCGGACTACCAACCTTTCTGACTAAAAAGCCACGAAAAAAAGAGCCGTTAAGCTCTTTGGTTGCGCTGCATATTTATATCTCTTCTCCCGCTCCAATCACCCGGCTGTATCGGTATATCACCCGATAAATGTTGGTATCTGCCGCATTACCCGGCGTAAATGGCCCTGTACGCCTATATCCAAGTTCTCTCATGGCATCTGCTGCCAGTGCTGCAATACTCTTAGCTTCTGTGAGATTCTTGTTAGAATAGGCTGTAATCTCTATTGTGGAGGTCACAGCATTTTCATTGTTCTCCAGGTCGTCGGCCGCAGAAGAGTTTTCCAACTGCTTAAATCCGGTATAGGGGAAGGCTGGTGGGCTACCATCGGTGGAAGTTCCAGCGTTAGGGCATTTTTCGGAGATTGCTTTCTTTACGGTGGTAAATATTCTATTAAATACATCAAGCACTTCCAAACACCTCCTTTGCCAGCTTTGGAACTAAATTGCGTAAATCACGGCCAGTTTCAAACATAAACGGCTTAGATGGCTGCCCTCCAGACCAATGCCACTCACCATTTTTGAAGTACCACCATCCCGCGGAGCCATGCCCGTTGATATCGTATTTCCAATTTGCTAAGGATGGGTCCGGGTGTGGATTTTGTTCGCCGCGCAGGCCAAATCCCCACTCTACGAAAGCGGCATACTCGCATCCAGTGTAAATAATCCATCTTGCCCCATTGGTCAGCACTGCCCCCGGCTCATCCATGATACTGTTGAGAAGCTCACCTGAATCAATGGCAGGGAACTGTGTGAGTTTGACTTTTGCCAGAATCACTCCCTCGTCAGCAAGACGGTGAACCAGCTCTTCACATTTCTGGGTAATTTCCTTTTGGTAGTCACGGAGCTGCTTCTTGGCAGCCTTAATTTCCCTGGTTGATAAGCCAAAACTGATTTTCTTAACCATCAGTATTACCTAACCAATCTTGTGGCCAATCATGTACATACAGAATTTACCTCCACATTCACATACTTGATTACAGTCAAACACATCGTAATTTTCATTTGATTTCTTGTCATTCTTTGGCTGTGGACTTCCGCATTTTTCGCATCTAAACTCAATATCTGGTTTCTTGTTCACTTTATATACCTCCATTCTTCTGCCGCCATTTAATGGCAACCATAATAGAGTTCAAACTTCTCGCAGGCTTTGTCGCCACTGTATAATCAGCGCTATCCGGGTCTGCGGTACCATCTGGTTTCAATACCGGCTCTGTCTCAATCCAAATGAGACTATGTTCATTGATGGGGCAAGTCATGTCGGTGGTGGATATCGTCCTTGTGAAATCCAGTTCTTTCCCAAACACCTCGTTCTGCGCATCTCCACGTCCGGCGGAAATATTGGCATAAAAAGAGACGGGTGCTGAATAGCCCGTCTCGTAGTCGCCAGTTTCGTACCCGTCACTGTCCAATATCGGAACCCTGTCTTTGTATTGAGCATACCAGAAAGGCTGCTCGTTTCGTTTTAATGAACGCATATATACCTCCATAATTCAGAATATTGAGCGTACACGCAATAAACAACGTCGTACAAGAGTTTCTCCATATATAAATAGGTTATTGCGTCAAAACACAATATAGAGCCTACAGCACTCCACACATTGGCACAATCTCCGTATAGAGTTTGTCCTCATCAATAAACGTCCGAGAGATACCATTCTCGCTGTGATTGCTCTGCCCCTCGGCTCCCTGCATATTATAAGCATATACTACAGCCCGAAACACCACATTGGAATACTGGGCAATTGCAGCCTGCTCCTGCTCTTCTTCATACCCAAAAGGATACCTCCGGTTCACAACATTCTGACACGCCAAGTCAACAAGGAGTGAGATAATCCTCTTGTCACTTTCTCCTAAATATATTATGAGATTTTCAATGATGCTTTCTTTATCCACTCCTCACACCTCCTTTATTTGCCTGCTACTGGTTTTCTCCCGCGTTTAACCGGAGCCTTTTCTGGCGGAGCTTCTTTTGGTACATCTTCTGTCATTCCATCCACCGCATCCGATTCAGAGGTTTTTGTCCCTACTTCTGCTTTACACATATCCAGGTCAGTGATCTCCGTCTCATCTCCGGGTTCATTCATATTCAGGTCAGTGGGCTCCATCTCACTTTCTGTCACATTCATATCCAGTTCGGGGATTTCAGTCCCCGCTGGATAATATTCACCCTTATATTTTACTGTATGGTCAAATTTCATGCCTAACCCCTTAATATGCTTTGATAGCAAATGTGTCATCCATGCGCTCATAGGTTGGAAGCACGATTTCAGACACTATACACTGGGTTACGATTGGATGCGGTGTGGTATAGGTATAGATAGCCACACCAGTATTAACAATGGACAGATTGCCAATGCTTGCATCACCGCTTCTTTCTTCTGGTGTTTTGCCATATTTTGTGCTGCCAAGAGCAGTCTTTCCAGGGAGGAGCGCCACCATGCCATCAGGGATGAAGGTCTTTTCTGCACCGGAGTCACCTATAAAGAGTTTATCATATACCATAATCTCCAACCTCAAATCCTCACTTTCGCGGATGAATCTCCTGATATCAGATTCTTCAATAAACACGGGAGAAGTGGATGCTTTCGCTATGATATAGTCATGTACCTTTTTGCTCTTCACAAGCTTGTTCCAGGTATTATCATTCATCACTGCCAAAGTTATACTTTTCCCACGCTTTTTCATAGACTTTTTAGCAGCCTTCAAATCCTCAAAGGGATCGCATGTTTCTGGGTTGTCCCACTTACTTCCTTCTAACAATTCCATAAAGTTCTTTGACTTGTAGGAACCATCGACGTCGTAGTTGTAATCATAGTCCACATTATTCGCTGAAATTGCAATTTTAGGTGAACCATCCACTGGACAGAGCAACTGCCAAATCATTCTCTCAGGAACCACATCAGCGCCCTGGATTAAATCCATCGGCCCCAGCGCAATCTGTCTTAACAGCTCCTGCGCAATAGCCGGGTCCGCTGCATTCATCATATTCTCATAATCCTGGGCATCTTTTTCCTTAACCAGATAGGATTCGCGAAAGAACGGCATCTCAGTTTCCATCTCTTTGAATCCAATTCTGTCTCTGACGGTTGCCAGCGCATCAAAATTGGATGGTGTCAGGGAAACCGGCAGTCCTTTAGATCCTTTAAACCATTTCAGGTCCATTGTAGGAGACTTGGACGCCGGGAAAAAGCCGCTTCCCAAATAAGGTGCGATACCCATAGTCTGTTTATATGCATCCCACAGAACTCCGATCGCTCTTGCTGTAAATGCTTCTTTTAATGGTAATGCCATAGTATTAGACCTCCTTTGTCTTAATCAAAAAACGTTACTCTTGGCAGGGCAGACTTTGCTTCCGCTGAAACAGTAACGCTATTTTTCGCAAGTTTCTTGTTATCAATAGAGCCTTCAAAAATTCTGGTTCCCGGCGCTTCTCCATATGTAACATCCACATCATGAAGCAAAATCCCTTTACAGGTGGCATCATTTGCCGGGTGCGGGGTGCCTGCCTTAACAATTTTCTTTCCATTGCTATCTGCAACGACTCCAGAATCGGAAACCATACAGGCCTCTCCTTTAAAATCGTTAAATTTCAAGATTTCAATAGGGCTTCCATATTCTTTCTGTGTAAATTTCATTATGTTATCCTCCTTTTACTCGCACATTAATAGATTTCAAAAACTGATTTTGAAGCTTCTTCTGAAGCAGAAAACGTACCAGCTACTTCTTCTGCAAATTTTACATCCTCTGATTTTTCCTCCGCGCCACCGGAACCGCCGCTAGGAGCTGGAGTACCATCCATTAACTCCTCTTTGGTCTTTTGAATTGCAGCTTCTTTCTGCTTCGTTACCATGGTTGCAAGTCCAGTTGCCATGGACTTTGTTTTATCTGCATCATCAGAAATAATACCATCAATGAGGTCTTTGTAATCCTCCTCTGTCAGCCCGGCAGCAACAAGGATTTTTTCTGCATCCAGTCTGTTTGACTTTTTCGCATAATCTGTTTTTGCACTCTCGGCATCCTGTAGAGCCTTTTGGATTTTTTCCGCATCGGTAAGGTCTGCCTCCTGAAGTTTGTCATACTCCGCAGCCTTTCTTGTTAGTTCTTCAAAGTCAGCCTTCTTTGGAACTTTGTCTTTCCATGCCTTTACATCATCCCCGTTGATGTTCAAAATTGCCGTAATCTGTTCCTCGGTAGCGTCCGGGAACTGATTTTTAATATCCTCTCTTGTCATTGCTTCTTCCTTTCCAGAACATACACTTTTTTAACACGGTGCGCTCCGCATAGTTCCTATCCTCTTACGCTCGGACATGCAAAAATATAAACAACGTTAACGAAAAACTACTCCGCTACTCGTTGTTCTTTCACTTAAATCTGTGTGTCTTTTACCGGATTCAAAATTATGCTCACCGGTTTCTGTATCAAAGGTGTTAATTCCTCCACACTTTCGGCATTTTATTCGGCCCCTTCCTGAAAACTCCCCAAGAAGCAGGCTACAGCCTTTTCCCTTGCATCGAACTTCAATCATCTACTCACCACCTTTCGGCGGATTTTTAGACTGAGTCTTTAAAAGTTCTAACGATTGTGCAGACTTCCTTTCCTCTTCGGCTTGCATCTCTTGGGCGGTCTTATAAAGAGCATCCAGATAAGGCTTTGACTGGACATAAACCTTTTCCGGGTCTCCCCAGAGGTCGCAGGTCTTAATGGCAATCTTGGGATGTATACCTTTCTCCAGAAGATAAATCAGGGCCTGCGCTTTAACCAACATATTATCTGTCTTGTTCCGGGTAATTTTCACATCGATATCGTTAATTTTCAAGCCTGAACTGATAAGCTGTTTCGTCCTGAGGATCATCAGCACATTTTTCAGCGCCTCTTTCTCTGATTTGATAATGACCGGCTCATCAATCTTTGCTCGCTGCTCCGCAAAATCCCAACCATTCCGTAGATATACGGCCTGTCCGGTATCTCCGCCGGTATTTTGTTCACGATTTGGCATACCTTCGATAATAAGTATGTTTTTATACAAATCATCCTTAGCAACCTGCGTCTGCTCCTGATTCAGCTCATTGGAAATCATATCCACATCAGCCTGAACGCCCTGCTGGGATTTAATCTTAATTGCACCCAACTGGCACATACGAAGGAAATCATCTTCATTAATCTCGCAATTTACAAATTTCATGAAGGCCTGCACGAACTGGTCTATGCCATCCATCCGGTTAGACTGCATCCCGTTGACAGCATCCAGCATAGTGATTACTATTTCAATGTCAGACAAGCGCCTCACATTATTTGGAAACTCCACCAGCATAATGCGGCCATATCCATTGGGAGCGGATTTTTCAGGGATTATCTTACTATTTTTTATGTAATAAACCTGCTTCGGAGTGCTGCAATAGTATACATTTTCATTCATATCATCCTTTGCCTGAGTAACAGACATTAACGGCCTGCTGCCAAACTCCGAGGAATACACAACGAAATTGTATCGTGGGTCAGGCGTATCAATTCCGACGGGACACTCGCCAAGGCCAATATTTGCCATTGCATTGCTCCAATTATACCGATACGCAGTTCCGACATTACTCTGCCACTCCCCTATCTGGATGTCATAATAGGGCTTATCAATGGATTTCATCATTTTATTAAGTTTGTCGATTTCCTGCGTTTTTGCCTCGTCCTTGTCAACGCTTACGTATTGGACAGGCTCACCAAAGCTCTGGGCCATCATAAATCGTACAATCTCCAAAGCATGGTTTTCTACCACGTTATTTTTGATTTCTGGCCTTACCTGCTTTTCCCTATAAAGGATGGGCTGATTCCCGTTCATATAGTGATAAAGGTAGTCAATCTCGCGGCGATTCTGCCAATGGACAACCAGTGCCTTGCCAAGTTCCTGCACCACATTGGCTGCATTGATTTCCTTTACGTGAGACTTTATGACCTTTCTTCCAAACACCCCGTGGCATACATCTAAAAAGGATTCTCTGTTTTTATGGTATATCACACTGGTTTCACCGCCTTTCTGAACGAAAATAGCACCAGCGTTTTGCCGGTGCCGTACATACTTTTCACTAATACCATAATACCATTTCAAAAAGTTGCATGTGTTGCAAATTAACCCAACATAGAAAAAATTTCTCCAAGATTACTGTTATTACCTGTTTTATCCAACACAGCATCTATTTTTCTGGAAATGACACTCTTGTCATAACCCAGTTCATATCCGATTTTTTCAAGAGACCAATTTTCAATGTATTTCAATCGAAATATTGTCTGTTCTTCCAGGGTTAAACCTGGATTATCGAATATGAATCTCTCTATATCCAATTTCATATCCTCATATAGTATCCTGTTTCCTTCCAAATCCACCATTAGCTGGCGAATCATGGTTTCTCGCTCCTCTTTTGATTTTACACTCGCTCCGGAAACAACAAAATGACACGCTGCATACGGAAACATTTTCATAGAACCATTGACTACGCCATGCTCTGATACAAGAGGATGATTTTCAAAATACCGAAGCCTGCGCTCCATAGATTTAATCATGCTACCAAGGTACTTATAGTTTGCAAAAAATTCTCTGGTTAAAATCATATCCCGTATTCCTCCTAAATCAACATGGTCTCTGCATTGGCTCCGCTTTTGCGGTATATCCTCCGCTCTCTCGAACCGCCAGCATCGCCAACATATCCGGTCCGTCATCATGCGGGTTTCTCACTAACTGGCTGTACACACACACCCAGCTCATCATCTGTCCATAATCAGACTTTACTTCATATCCATCTGGATTCTCCGGTGTCTTGGGCGCCCGGAAGATAACATGCTCTATAACCCATGGGCTATTGACAATGATTCGGGTTTCCTTATTGGTTGAGGTGTATTTTTTATCAATGCTACAACGCCCGCCACGCTCTTTTACTTTCGCCTGAATTACATCTCCGGTACGCACGCCCTCTTTGTTTGACTCAATCTGGCAAATCTGGGTATTATTCCTTACGAGGCAATCGGCGTTCAAGTCATCCAGTTTATATGGGTCAATATTCTGGAATACGCAGTCATGCAAGTAGTAATCCTGACCATATTGGTAGAACACACCAAGGGCATTGTAATCCGTTCCAGTTCCCTTCGGGTCAAGAATCGCCAGAATCGCATCCGGTTCTTTATCTGGCAGCACACCATAGTACCGCCGCAGCTTATCAGGTTCATAAAGAATCCCCTCACGCTCCACTGGTTCATTCTTGTACAGACACTTATATGTAATATCATCCAGGGATTGCTCAATGTCCTCGAAATAGTCTTCATCGAATCCAACACCGTACTTGAAATTCCAGTTGCTTTTATGAGTCTCTGGGTCAATATCGGGCACTGATATAAAAACGCACCTGTCGTTCCCGCGATAAATATTCTGTATACGCCCAATTACATCCCATACGGACCACCGGGTTGCGATATGGAGTTCCTTACACTTTTTGCCTTTCTTCCCCTGCTTTTTACGGGTCTTTAGGTCAGTACTGTATTTGGTCCAAAGCTTATCCAGGCGAATTTTAGACAAAGCTTCCTCAATTCCTGAGCACAAGTCATCGCAGTAAAGCAATCCTTCAGCACGGGTAACACCAGTTTGGGAGGCTCCAAGCGCACGGAACGTTATAGACTTAAATGGTTTGAACTTGCCGAGATTAATTGTTTCTTCTTTGGCATTGACGTTCTCAATCTGAACATCCGGGAAAATGTCCCGCCAGCAATACTCAGCTACCTGCCCAGGTTTCAAGCCTACACCAATGATATTGCAGATTACGTCATAAACCATCCGGGTAACATGACCGGAATGAGAAGAAAACAGGTTACATAAATCCGGATTCCATCCTATCCAACCGGATAAGAACATCTCGGCAAGAGTTGTCTTCCCGATACCTGGCGGGCAAGATATAGATAAAATATCAATCTCATCATCAATAAGTTTCTGCAGGGCCTGTACGATGCCGTGCTGACGAAACTGTTCGCGCCGAGGAAGATAAAAGCGTTCTTCCGGATCCCGGTCCTTTTCTAGATATAGCAAATATGAGTCTAGATCTCGGTTCTGCGCCAAAAACAGCATGGACTTCCAGTACAGGTCCGCAAATCGTTTGACCTCCGCCTTGCCTCTAGTGCCGATTGCTGCTTTCCGTTTGACGAACTGCGCCTCATCCTTTGCCAGCTCAATATCTTCATCTTTGACCGCCAGCACCATATCCATGAGCATTGAGAGGTTGTCATATTGGTTGAGGTCCCTCTTATGTAGCGCACGAATAATCTGCAGGTGTTTCTTTAAATCTGTCATATTGCCACTTCCTTTAACTGTTGCAGGTTAGCGACTATCTCTGATTGATAGCCGGTGTTGCTGTTTGTTATTTGGACTAAATACGCTTATAGGAATTTTCTAATAAACAATTTCCATGTGACATAAGTCGGTTTACCATGGCACATTCTTCGCCATTAAGAATATACTTCACTGATGCGGATTCGTAAATCTTTGCTTTTTCACGTAGTAACATATCTATGGTTTCATCAATGCAGTGTAAACGTGCCTCTTGGCCAGGAGAAAAAATATATTCTGTTTTCATTGTAATACTCCTATCATCACAATCTATTATTTCTTAGTCAATTATCATTAGCAACTCCATTTTCCACAATAAAAAACCAACCATCGAATATTGATGGTTGGTAATAATAGATTTATATCCACAAAATTCTAAAAAATTCTTTTCTGTGATAAGCATCTATTTCTATAGTATTGGTTTTAAATGAATCGGATGCGCTTGATGAAAACATAAAATCATAAAGCGCACATAAAGCTTCTAATTCATCATAATCCTCTTTAGCAATGTATCTACAAACATAAACATTATAAATATGTACTTTTTTAAATATATTTATCAATTCTTCTTGCAAATCACCATTAATAAATTTCTGTGCTTTTTCATCATTCCGAATTTTTAGCGCCCAAATTATGGAGGCAAATAAGCGCGTAATAAAACTGATTTCACTAAATCCATCCTGTCCTATCTTGCCCTCAATATATTGCATCTTTTGATAATATATATTAAATTCACGCATAGTCATTCTATAATATGTACACATTTCACTAATCAACTTTTGTGAATATAAATGTCCTTGTCTCTGAGCATCCAAGTAATCTAGATACAAATCAGTATCTATTCTTTCTAAATTAAACTCGAAATCAAAAAACCTATTTAAATAAGCTGAAGCATTAAAGGAGTCTCCATAAAATTTCTTTATAGTATGAATTAATTGTGTTTTATTTATGGAGAATAAAAACATAACTCTTTGATCGTTAATTAAATGTTTCGTTTTTTCCAATATCCTCACCGCATAATCAGGCCTACACCTATCAAGTTCATCAACAATTACTAAAAGCTTTTGGCAATGCTCTGTAATTATCTCATCAAAAACATTCTCTAATGATTTTTTAATACTTTCAGTTGATTTTACTGCACTGAAGAAATCATTAGGAGAATCTATCATTTTATCTAAATCAATATTTACATTGCCAATTGTTAAGCCACTCAACACATCAGCAAACCCTTTCCTAAGACTGCGTTGATTTACAAACTTTTCCTTTACGTATCCCTGCTCAATTATAGAATATAATAGAGATATCATAGGATTTTCATGGTCATCATGCATCCAAGCATCAAAATATATTGGAATAAAAGTATTTTTCATTTCCAATGAACGAAACCTCTGTTTCTGATTCACTGCTGTATCCAAATCTGATATCGTCTCTTCACCAAATGAACAATGTCTATAATAATTTAAAAGTAGCTCAATTTGCTTCACAAAAAAAGTTTTTCCCGCTCCCCATTCAGCATCAAGCGATATCATCACGCTGCCATCTATTTTATCTAATATCTCAATAAAATTTAACAACGCATCGTTTCTTCTAACATCATCATTAATAAAAGTTTGAATAACAATCTCTTGTGTGGCTTCTAATTCTAATTTTTTTAAGCTATCTTTTTTCATAAGTATCCCCCATATTGATCTTATGAATAAATAATACACCATAAAATTCCAACCATCAATATTCAATTACCAACGTACAAAACGGACAGCCGGGACTTAAACCCGGAACATGGACAAGTGATATCGGTTCCCCGGCTCACTTTCCGTCCGAAACTGGCATAGCAGGGCTTGAACCTGCAACATTCCGGTTAACAGCCGGATGCTCTTCCATTGAGCTATACGCCAATATTTGGAGCTTACATACTAGTAATTTGCTATATATCTGCCACAATTACACCTCCACTGTACTTTACTCCAATAATCGGGGTATCCGGATTTGAACCGGAATCATGCGGATTAAAACCGCCGCTCTACAATTGAGCTATACCCCCTAAGTGAATGGCCCAAGTTAACCATTCACTGTTGCGGTTCTTTTGTCTGCTATTAAAAGGGAATTATTAAGGGATATTAATGGTTACTCGGAACTCCGCAGGCATCGTCGGTGTCTCCAGGGGCCATAAGCAGTAATGCAGCAGAGCTTACGCTGCCTTGTCAGAACCCGCTTCGCCATAAACGGTAACTCCAAATGATAAATTATGTTCTGGTGTGATATTGGGGGATTCCAGACTATTACCAGAACCTACAGACTCCCACCAGCCGCAACAAAGGTAATTATGCCAACAACTCACATATAGTAATGCAGGCCGCCAGCAAATGGGAAGCGCAGGTTCCGACCCTGCCTCTTTGGATTTTCAGTCCAATGTTTTCACCAGATTAGATTGCTTCCCGGATTGAGTAGTTCACCTGCCCATACCGCTATACAATAGACACTCATACGGCTACAGGGTATATACCCCGGCAGCTTCCTCAAATCACTATAGGCAACAGATGTATCACAGATTTATACGTAATACCCACCAACGCATCCTATCACCTGCATACAATAGACAACAAATTCACCAGAACGATACTGGAAATAAATCCACAGGCCAGCTTCAGCTCTTTTTCATGCGGCCTGGAAAGAATTCCTACACCAGAGAAAAGAAATAACAACAGAAGGTCCACAGTAGCTACAATATTTCCAAATACATACATTTTAACTACTCCTCCCCAATAATCCTATCTAAAATACTCATGGCCAAGTCATGTGCCGAAGTACATTGCTGGCAGCTTTCGGTATGTTCATGCTCTAAGGTATATGGCCGCGCTTCATGCAGTGCGGATTCAATACTGGCGAGAAACCCGGCGTATAAATCTTTATGGGTTAACAGTTCCTCTCTAATTACTTTTATAGACGATATTACCTCTCCTTGCTTCACTTCTGTACCTCCCACTGCAGCTCCTCCATGGCGGCCTTGGCTAACTCAATCTGGCTGTCACAAAAATTCAAAAGCGCTTGCTGTATATTTTTACGGTAATCAAATTTTCTTGGACTATCTGTGGTAGAATATCCGCCAATGATCACGCCGAATCTGTCATTTTGGATTTTCTCTTTTTCTAAAATCAATGAGTTGTACTCAGATTTTACAGCCTCATATCTATTGACGATAGTTCTATGGGATTCATATTCTTTTTCTGTCACTGGATAATACCTCCTGCTATAATCGGCCTTTTTGTTTTTTGGGGAAAATTTTAGTCCCCTTAGCGAAGGCCTTTTTTATTTTTCGGCATGGTAAGTGGGGTAAGTAGGCCACGTCCATACATCCCACAGACCCCCGGGGTAGGTCCACATCAATTGTATGGCAATTATATGTATTGTATAATCTATTCGCTAAACACTTGTTTTCGGAATAGATTGCTATACATTATGCACATATCTAATTTTTATATTTGTGCACCTTGTATAGTTAATGTATTGTCATACATATTGTCAGATAATATTGTTAAATTGTGTCTATGTTGTCATCGTCAATAGGGATGTCATCAAGTACTTTGGCCCCGATTTCCTCTGGTGTGTGCTCCTGGTCCAGCCCCGTGTTTGGTGTAAGTACAATATCCTGCTGGTCCTTAAGTCCATCATAGTTTTTTTGCCAGAATATCAGGGTAACTGGATTGAGCTTGCCTTGACTGCCCAGAAGCTCCCGATATGTGGATAAAGCCTGCTTCGCTTTTTTGATGAGGTCTATGGTTGATGAGCTTAACTTTTTGCTATATCCATTAATTGCATTACTTACATCCTGCTTGGAAAGCCCCAGAGCGGCATACAATCCCAGATTTCCAGGGCGAAGTCCACGATCCACACAGTATTTAAAGTATCCATCTATTGCATCCGCTACCGCATCCGGATTGCTTAGATCGACAGAAGGTGCGTGGAACATATCAAGGGCATACTGGCAGAATAAAGCGTTTTCTTCGGCGTTTATTGGCGCTATCCCATTTCCGCCTATGACAGGGCTATTTTTCCCATTGCTCTTGCGCTTAACAACTTCCTTTCCTGCCTGCTCAATATCTTTCTTCTCCACTCTCTCACCTCCCTGTGCATCCCCCGTAAACTAAAAAAGAGACCCCAGCTATTAACTGGAGTCTCCCGAACTCATTCTCACACCGGCGGGATCTGGCCGGATTTAATGTATTGAATTGTGTCTCCGGCTCATGTATTCCGGATTTAATTTATTAAACTATAACACCGGCAACTTACCGGGTTTGATATATCTAAATTACTTGACTGTATTATATATCTGTATCTCCAAAAATGCAAGAAGAAATTTCCTGGCAGAAAAACTCCCACCAGAAAGAACACAATCCCCCGCATCACTGCCCTGGCGGTCCAAAAAATTACTGGAGCCAGTACTTACCGGTATAGCCATTACCTACAGCCTGATATTACAAGCTGATACGGTTGTACTAGTTTTTTGGATGTAGGGTATACGTGCGCACGCGTACGCGCACATGTGTATACCTATAAATTATTATTTAGTACAAGTGTATCATTTATAATAAAACTTTCCTTAAACCAGCATAAACACTGAATCTAGACATGTACAGTTTAGTATTTTGAAACTGTACAAACAGGCTTGTAACTGTATCAATGATACACTTACGGATGCTATTTTGTAGGATTTGAGATAAGAAAGGAAGCATTTACTTAAATACATCTTACCCTCAAAAATACTCGTGAACTAGTTTTGAACTAGTTTTTGATACACTTACAACAGCTATTTGTACAGTTACAGAACTGCTAACTGTATCACATAGTTACGCAATTTTATAGATACGAACACAAAAAAGGGCCTACATTTGCAAGCCCCAGTAAATCAAATTTTATTATCATTCTATATCAATAAGCCCCAATCAAATCAATCCCAATCAATATCATCATGAGATACGGTCCTATGATGTTTTATATCATTTTCTGCCTCTCTCAGCCTTGCCGCTTCCTCCGGCGTTACCTTTGTAAAATCCGGATCCCAGGCAAGGACTAATTTTTTTATAAACTCAAGCGCAAAGTCCTGATCCTGCTCTGGCAATATCTCAAGTAACTTTGTTGCCTCTTTTACTGCTCCGCTCATCTTAAATACACTCCTTTCTTATCCCAGAGATATCATTTATAGATATCCCCTCGGCTCCCTATGTCCATGATATGTAGTATCTCGACGTCGTTTTTACGATATTGGTATATCACTCTATATTTCCCCACCCTCAGACGATGGCGGCAGTCAGTGTAGCCTTGCATCACTTTGATATCTCCCTTTGGCGGTTTCTCTGTTAGGCCCTCTATACCCGCTTTGATTCGTTGCTTTGTGGGTTTATCCATGGCCTTTATAGCCTTTGCCGCCGCCTTGCTATACTCTATCTGCATCCCGGTATCTCCTTTGTATTGATGCCTTTATTATACACTATTTTTTAATGTATTTCAATATCATTTCTTCAAATTTTTTCATGTCTTCATCTGATTCGTACTCTAACAAAAAACCAGGCTGACACTCCAACAATGTGCAAAGTTTGTCCAGCGTTTCTTGCGTGACAAGCTTATTATTCCGCAATTGCATAAGTTGAGACTCGGTGAATATCTTATTTTTACGTATTTGATAGGTTGTAATACCCTTATCGCTCAGCATTTTTATAATATCTCTTTTATACTTTATCATCGCATTATCCTCTCCGTAGCCATATCCATACTTTATTTTAGTATATCATCCATATACATTTTAATCAAGTGTACACTATGCACAAAACGCCCTCTTTATATACATTAAATTTTAGTGTATTTTATCTTGATATACATTAAATTTTAGTGTATAATGTAATCAAGATAAAGAAAGGGGGAAGCAAAAATGAATATGCAGAAATTAGTCGATGAAATAATTAACAGTGGGTATACCTTTATCGGGATCCGCCACATGTCGAATGATGAAAGCTACCAAAAAGGTGACTGCTGCAGAAACTCCTATGATTGGGATTACGTAGTAGACTGTAGTACTTATGATACCGAATCCCCCGTAGAGCTTCCTGGAACATGTGCGTATGATACGAGGATAGACTTAGGATGGGATGAGCCGGAAGAAATTCAAGATAAACTCGAAAAGGCACTTAGGGAATCCAGCGTATATTTTGGAGAAGCGATCGTTATCGGAGGGGACCGAATGGAATACGGAAATGACGAAAATGAACTCATAATTGCAGATGCAATGGTCATTGAAGTATTAACAGAGAATGTGGCGTTAGCTGCTTAAATATTATCACACCCGTCCCGGCCGGGAAACGCCGGATTACAACTCAAAAAATGAACGGAGGAAATGATCATGAAAAAATATTTTAGGAATGTGTCTAGTTTTGAAGATTTAAAAAGCCAATACAAAGCCCTATTAAAGGCCAATCACCCGGACAACGGCGGGGATCCATTAGAGGTAATTGACAGAGCATTATTATTTTTAATTAAATCTTTCTCTTCGTTTTTTAATAGTGTTAGTTTATTTTTGCATTCTTCTGATGCTAAACCGTCATAATCAGAAAAATCATAGTGTTTAATAATAACTTCGGCGGTTAAAGACTCAAGTTCACGTTTGACTGAATTATATTCAGTTCGCAAATTACAAATTTCCACATTCAACTTTGACTGCTTATCACTGTATTTCTTTTCAAGGATTTTTTCTTTATCGTTATATTCATTTCCCAAGTTTATAAGTTTTGAATCATATTCTTTTTCTAAATTTTTTGTTTTTAGATTAAACTCATTATATAAGTCATTACTTTTTTAACAACAGAATCATAACTCCGGCAATATTAACCGGATTAAATATATAGTAATACACTACGTCGGTGCCGTCGGCGGGGCAAAGGCCAACTGTCAGTATTTTGCCGGCGGGGACCGGGGAGCGTCCGCACACTATTTTATAGATTACAATGGGGATATCTGGCAGAGCGTAGAGGATGCAAATATAGCCTGGCACTGCGGTACAAAAAGCGGCTATAAACACCCTGAATGTAGGAATGCGAATTCCATCGGCATTGAGCTGTGCGTAAGGAATAAAGGCAGCCAGACTGATACATCAAAAGACTGGTATTTTGAGGATGCGACTGTCTGGGCGGCGGCGGAACTGACCAAACATCTGATGCAGAAATACAATGTGCCGGCAGATCATGTACTTCGGCATTATGATGTTACCGGGAAGATTTGCCCTAATCCTTATGTCTATAACACCACAAAGCACACCTGGACGGAGTTTAAAAGCCTGATAAGCTCTGCCGGGCGTAATTACATGCAGATAGGGGATAGCGGGGAAGAGGTAAAGCAGCTCCAAAAAGACCTGAACACCCTGGGATATAACTGTGGTACGGCTGACGGGATCTACGGAAAAAAGACGGCGGCGGCGGTTGAAAAACTGCAGAAAGCTACCGGGTTGGCGGCTGATGGTATGGCAGGTATCAAGACACTGGCGAAGATTGATGAACTGCTGAACGCAAAGCCTCAGTGGATACAGCAGGGCGGACGCTGGTGGTACAGGCACGCAGATGGCAGCTATACAAAATCTGGCTGGGAAAAGATAGGTGGCACATGGTACTACTTCGATGCCGCAGGTTTGATGAAAACGGGCTGGGTGCTGCTGGGGAAAAGCTGGTATTATCTCAAGAGCAGCGGAGCTATGGCCTGTAATGAACTGCTAAAGATTGGAAATGAACTATTTTATTTTACGTCTGAGGGCCATATGGGCACCACAAACGGCAGAGGTGCGTTAGTATAAGAAGAAAGCCCGGGGATTATCTCCCTGGGCTATTCTCTTCCTCCCGTCTGCTTTCAACGTCTTCCATTTTCTTTAGCTGCCGTTCTGGGTCAGAAACGGTTTTTACCACATTCCGCAGTGCGCCCAGGCGCTTCACGGATAATCCTTCCAATTGCTGGATCATGTGCATGATCTCAGAGTGGTCATCTCTGGTGGCAGCGGCTCTTAACTTTTTGATGGTTTCCAGCTGGTCATCTTCCCAGTTATCTACCCATTCTGATAATACACGTTCCTGTGTTTCGTATGTTCTAACTCTTCTGAGCTTCATCCCGATTGATTTTGTTTTCATATTTTGCCCCTTTACATTTTCCGATTTTAGTTTATAATATAAGTATAAGTCATCCCTGTCAGGGAATGTGGGTTAAAATAACGTATCATATTATTTTATGTCGGAGGAGCGGTGGCAAGCCCGCCCTCCTCTGGTAAACTCCTTGTCTTACTTTTTAAGTAAGGCTTTTATTTTTTCTTTCGCTTCCTCAAGGGTTTCGCACTCGTTGAGGATTTCAAGAATTTTCCTTGTTTGGTTTTCTTCGGTGATTTCCACCAGCAGTTCACTAGTATTCATTTCTTCGTCCATGTGGCCCTCCCTTCTCCGCTTGCCCGGTATTAAGTTAATCTCTTAACTTACTTATATTATACTATTATTGGTAACCAATGTCAATTGCTTTTCTTCTTTTCTATTATTATTTTTCCATTTACACAGGATACCAACACACTTTTGTCATCCTGTGTGACCCCGATCTCCTTTATCATATCGGCCGGCAAACTTATTTTGTAGTTAACGGAATTTTTACCTGCTGAGCCACCAGCTTTTGCGATTATTACATTTCTTTCTACCACCTTGTCACCTCCTGTCATTGGTTACCTATATAGTATCATCATTGGTTACCAAAAACAATAATAAATAAAAAAACTATTGACTATTGGTTACCAATAATATATAATGTAATTACAAGGTAAGGAAAACACAAACACAGGAGGTAGAAAGATGAAAAAATATAACTTATCCAACATCATGAAAAGAGCATGGGAAATCAAAAAACAGAAGTTAAAAAACATTTTTTCTATCTGCCTCCGTATGGCTTGGAAAGAAGCCAAGGAAGGAGTCATCATGAAAGAAGAAATCAAAAGGCTTGTAGAAACATACAGGATTCAGGAGCGGGAAGACGGGATGATCAGGGTCATGGACGTTAACAAAGCTCAGGCATCCGGTGACCTGAAGATGATCAAGGGAAACAAGCAGGCGATCCTTGATTATATAAGGAACGAAAAAAGAGTAGCCAATGAAAGACAGCATAAAATAGACTCTATCGAAGGTCTTTCCGAAATCGAAGCTTGCATGGATGCATGGGCTGAATGGCACGCGGATTTCGACAGAATGGTGGATACCGGAAGAAGTTACATGACGGTCAAAAAACCATCTACAGAAGTAGCAGAGCTGAGAAAGAAATACCCGGTAGCGGATGCTTACTTAATAGCAGACAAAGAGTCACGCAGATCAAATTATGAGCTTGCAACAATCGGAAAAAAAGGTCTTGAACGCATTATAAACGGAGAGGATTACAAAAAAGTCCTTGATGATATGAAAAAAGAGCGGGCAGCATTTACTGAATCACACATTTGGGAATGATCATTCGCCCGCCCCGGAGGTTACGAGGGCAGAAAGGATATAAAATGAAAACAATCAAAAAATATGAAGAATTTAATGCAAGGCGTTACGGTAATCCGTGGGTGGCAATTGTTGGAAAAAACGGGAAGATAGATTTTTCCCAGAAGATAGGTGGATACACTGGAGCCTACGGAAAAGGAGAAGCCGGAGAATTATATATTAGTGATCCGGTGGAAGGCGCCGTGTATGCATACGGCCAGAAGGACTACAGGGGAAGTAACGGCGGATATAGATACGTACAATATTCTAATGGCGAATTTACCGAAATTGAAAAATCCGATCTTATCGAAACGTTATCGCGCTAACAATATTCCACCCGCCCCGGCCGGGTAAAGCCGGGAGAAAGAAGGAAGGTATGAAAAAAGGGATCATGGACTTATTAACTGAAGAAATGAATAACAACCGCACGGAAGAACAGAAACAGAACGGAGAGAAATGGGAGAGGCTCCACAGCGAACAATATCAGATAGTACAGACAAGAGATGGGGTTTTTCATAATCATACTAAAAAGTAGAATTCTAACCCGCCCCGGCATTCATCAAAACGAAAAGGAGATGTGTAAAAATGGAAAATCGAACTTTGAAATTTATGTTTAAGCGCGTGTTACAACGCGAACCAGTTTTGGTTCATGATTCAAGCCCGATACCGAAACAAAAATCAAGTCCAATACTTGAACAAAAAATAAATACGGCGTCAGAGGATGAAATAGATGTGGCATCGGATTCAAAGACAAATACATCACCAGAATCCAACGAAGAAATCTGTCGTTTCCATACTAAGAAAATGCTTGTGTCGCAACTAATTGATGAATGGTTTCATGACCATAGATTCAAGATAATGGAATCTACCGCCTACGAATACGAAAAGTGCATACCATTTGTTAAAGACTACTTCGCAGGCTTTTACATTGACGACATCACTTCCGATATGGTATATGAATATATTATTTTTTTAAAGAATAAATATTCTACACTATCTTCCGGAAGAATTTACTACAAAATACTGCAATTGAGCCTAAAATATGCAATGAATTATCACTACACAAGCTATAATCCTGCTGCAGAAATCTTCTATCCCAGGCCACCCCGAGCAGAAATCAAGCCATTTTCGGAAGACGAATACAAACTACTAATTACCGCTGATGGCCCTGACTGGGTACGCAATGGAATAATTATTGCTTTTCGGACAGGGATGAGACGAGGAGAAGTATATGCGCTTAAGTGGTCAGACATTAATCTAGCACAAAAATACATTTCTGTGCAACGAGCAATCAGTAGCGCATGCTCGAAAACTATTCTTAAAACTACCAAAACACCTGCGGGCGTGCGCAGGATAGATATTGATAGTAAATTGGTCGCATTTCTGACTGATTTAAAACAAAACAGCCTGAATGAAACCTTTGTATTTCCTGGAACAGCTAGGGAATATCGGGTCCCCTGGAATGTATCCAAGGAGTTAAAAAAAATGTGCGAGAAAGTAGGAATACCTCCTAGAGATTTTCATGCTTTGCGCCATACGCATGCTTCTGTACTCCTTGCGCATGGCGTACATCCCAAAATAGTTCAGGAGCGCCTTGGACATAGTAGTTGTCAAATAACAATGGATACATATAGTCATATAACCCCCACAATACAGGACACAGCGGTAAATGTGATGGAAAACATATAGATTTTGCAGAATAAAGGGAGAATGATTGCTTACATTAGCGTTTTTATACTAAAACAGTTTTGATACGAACATTTAACCAAATATACCAATATAGTCTCTAATATTGCATTATAGCGCAATAAAACCTAATCTTCTATCAAATGCTTAAGGCGCCCTGGATAATCAAGGCGCCTGTTTTTAACATTTTTCAAATAATGTGCATATTGGTACTTCGAGGGCATCTGCGATCATAAAAACCGTATCCAACGATACCCCTACATCCATGTTGGATGCCTCAATGTTGCTAAGATGCGTCCGGCTGATGCCTGCCTGCTCCGCAAGCTCCGCTTGGGTGTATCCTTTAATCTTTCGGTAATAGGCTATTGTAAGACCTAGTACCCTGTGCTTATCATTAAACAAACGTTTCATCAACTCCTTATTGTAAAATGCAAATTATATATTTGCAATTATATCATATTATATGAAATATGTCGATTATCGTCGAGTCTTTTTGCTTTACATGTATTTTGTGGTTTTGTATAATCAAGCTATGGAGCTTCCCTCCATCTAATTCCAGTTTTGTAAATCAATCTTCTTCGGTTTCTGTGAGATATTCTTCCTCGGAGACTATGCTTAAAAGTGAAACATCTATGTTCAGGAACTCGGCAGCAGCTTTTAAGGCATCGTCTTTCGTTTTTTCTCTTTCAACCTCAATCTTTTCGGCACTGACTGGTTTTTTTAAGTTAAAGCCAATTTTTAAATAACAATCCGATGGGTTTCCATCTTCATCTTCTGCGAATCCTGCTTCTTTTGCCACTCTGTAAAAAAAATCTATACTCTTTTTCATAATATCCTTTCTCCGGTTCTACCGGAAATCCTAATTTGTAGATGCAGTTGTGTCCAACTCAATGCCTTCCATAACTGCCCTCATCTCCAAAATTGTCATGTAGTTTCGCATTGACTCCAGCTGTAATTCATAGGTGCCTCTTGGACAAGTAGGCTCAAAATTTTCTATCCCCTTTTCTAAAAATTGCGGTTTAGTTATCTTGATAGTTATCCTTCATCCCTGTATTTCTTATGCAGCAAGAGCATTTCTGGTGTCTCTTCCCCCTCCATTTGCAATCAGCGCAAGCCATTTTTTTCATATCACTCAAAGCCGCCTCGCTCCACCAGCCAGTTCCGGTGCACCCACTCACGAAATAGGGTGTTACCCTTCCCTCATCTACGAATGTAATCTCAACCGGAATTAAAAATCTATCACCAACCTTATATTTCATTCTCTACCTCTTTCTCCGGCACTCAGCAGCCGACCGCTAAATCTTAATGAAGTCAATTGTCAGTTTACGTATTTTTTTAATATCTGTAATACAAGCGTTGTCGAGACAAGTAGCTGTCCATTATCCGTATACTCCTCTTCTATGTCTACAAAACTTACATCTCTTATTTCTTCCTGTATCATTTCAAGCTCTTCTTTACTCATCATTTTCCTTTCCGGCAATCGCCTAAATCCTAAGTTAGTTCCAATCTAATTTTTTGCCCGCAGCAATTACAATAGTCTGTATCCGTTGCCATTAAATTTTTTGAACCGCAAACTGGGCAATCTCCACGTATCGAATACGGATAATTGTTAAAACCCCTTAATATATGTCTTTGATTCACTTTCATAGGTATCTGCTTTTCCAATGCTTTTTTCACTCTTCCAAAATCAAAATTAACCTCTTTTACATCCTCTTCCGCTTTTCCGTCCAGATTTATGGTGCGTACCTTTTTAATCATAATGTCTCTGATATGCTCCATATTTTCTATGGTGTCCTCCATACTCCACGGCATTTTTAAGTTTCTACCCATACTATCCCTTTCTTGGTTTGAACCGTAAACTCTTAAGTTGCCGAAGTAAGAGCAGATTCATCAGCATACCTTATATACTGTCCTGTTTCAAAAGTCTTTACACTGTCCTATATAAAGCTTTCCACTGTGCCTTGCTTAGTTTTCTTTTATAGCATAGATACTTCAAACTACGTACCTTATATTCTTTTAGTTCATCTGCGGCCTGCTTCCCCTTCCATCCTAAGGCTGTATACATTTCCAGTGACGGGGATACAATCCCTAATTCTCTGTTAATTCTGTTGCTGCATATACAGCGCGGAGGCTTTGGCCAGTGTTTTATCATATACTCTGTATAAAATGGTTTTTTATTTTTTCTCATAAATACTTTTCTCTTTTATAACCCAAATTTATTAGTATCTCGCAAGGAGCCCTATGAAAAAAATATCTAAAACTCCAACTATATTTTTTGAATCATTTGAGGCAGCACTGTTGTATGAGGAATTCTTGCAAATTCCAGACAACCCTTTCGGATTTTCAATACCCCCAAACTTTATTGTCAGCTCGCATTTTATGATCACAATGCTCAAAACCGCTTACGCAGTAAAAGGATGGGATTATATTGATGATTGCTAGTCAAAAGGTAGCTCTTCCTGCTCGTTAATTTTCATAAAACCAGAATCTTCTCCGGCATCTATTTCGCATGCAAATGCTTCAAGGCTTAAATTTTCATTTAGTTTTTTCAAATCCAGAACATAACACCTCTGGCGTATATTAACATCATTACTATTATTGTCGCGCTCTTTAAAGTTTCTTAACCCATAGTCCAACCAGTATGTTTCCCGACGTAATTGCCTGGTGAATTGCCGTATACCCAGGACCTCTACATCGGATACATTAAATTCTCGGACGTATTTGGTGAATTCGTCATAAATTAGATTGAGACGCAGGCACAACTCACCATTAGATTGATTAACCGTATAATCGTAATCCTTGCGGATACGATTTTTCAGCGCCATGGTATCAAAAGTCTGAATGATTAAGTCTACGGCACTATTTACCTTGCTGCTACCATCCAGGGAGTTGTAAGTATTATTGATAATAGAGTCCTGTACCAATTTATCTGAAATTCCAGCCTCGCCCCAGAAGTCCAATCCAAACGATTCATACAGCTCTTTTATAAGCAAAATACCAAGATACACATTTGACATTCCAAGGATTGTCCTGGTTTCAAAGTCCAGTTTCTCAAATACTCGGCTTTTTTGTATGAGGCTGTCCACTGCATCATCCGGCATATTCATCACCAGCATGAGCAAGGCTTTACCCAGCCCGTTTAACCTCAGCTCATGCTTGGATAGATTCCGGTATGATTTAGTATGTTCTGCTGTTCGGTCACTCTTTGCAAATTGGACGTCTACAATACGCTCCTTGATAGCGGTCTCGTCAAAAGAAGATTCTCCCACCAAACATATAGGGCTCCTGCGCAGGTAATTTACTACGGACTGGTCGGCGCGGCCTCTTTGGCTTGTCTGATAATCATAAGTGCTACGGAGTGTCCCGGATATCAAATCCAACTCAACCTTGCTGAGTTTGTGGGGTTTGTACTCCTCGAAGATTACCGGTAAGAGATTAGTGCTGCTGGTGGATTTCAGAGTGGAAAACTTAGTAATACCGCTACAACCAATGCCGCTGCCTTGTAATCCAAATATAGGCTGGATTATCTTTTCCAGCGTTTCCGACTTGCCCGAACCGGCGCCGCCAGCAATAACCAGATGAGATAACTTAATTTTCCTTTGGCGAAGGCGTTCTTTCAAAAAGCACACCCCCACCCATCCAAGGATATTTATGGTACGTTCAAAAGTATTAAACCGGAATAAATCCTCCGATATCTCTTTAAGCTCCGATTTTTTAATCATTGGCGACTCTGCTATCCCAGACCGTAACGCCTCATTGTCCTCCAAAATGGAAACCACGCTATCAGTAGGCTTTCCTTTCCGGTCAATTGCCCCATCAGTCCCAACATATACCCATTCACCATCCATCTGAAACAGTCCAACATAGCTAATACCCAAACAATGGTTATAATCCCGGTATTTATTAGTCATATACTTTTGGATATTTGCTAAGTCATCCTCAGTTCCAGAGAACACCATATCAATTCCGCCAATTTTCTTAATGGCCTTTTTAAACATCTGTGCTCCTGCAAACACTGAACTGTCAAACTGGCTTGTAAAGACTTGTCCGTCAGCCATAGTGAATTCAATGTCCATCAAATATGCATTATCGCTTCGTATTCCATTAACTGGCCGCATCACAAAATTGGTTATATCCTTCGGTGACTTATCTCCTCTGCTTGCAATATATTTATTACCAGACTCCCAGATCGGATTTGATGTGGTTCTTACCTCTTTTTCAGGAGAATCTCTCGGTTCCTCACCGCCATTTTTTCTTTTCATTATGCACCTGCTTGCTGTTTAATTCTTGAGTCCAAATCTGTAACTATCGCTAGGACCATATCCTCACATGCTTCTATCTTATATGTTCCGCTTAATGCCTCTGCCTCTTTCACGGTTTTTCCCCAATCCAATTCATTTATTGGTTGGTTTAGATACGCTTTGTGGAAGTGCCATAATTCAGAGTAATATTTTCCAATATCTGTTATCCCTATAAAGCCTTTTAAGAACCAATTATAAAGTGCATTGCACATTGAAAAGCAGAAGCAGGAGTTATGATTCGAATTAATTACATTAATCTTCTGCACAAATAATTCCCGTTCGTTATAGTTCGGATCCTTCTTACAGAATTCCTTGTGAATTCTAAGTAAGTCCACATAAACTGCATATGTCATTTTCTCATCCAATACGCCCCACTCCCTTCTTGCTATACAGTTCCTCAAAAAGTTCTTCCCACTGCCCCTGAAGCAGTGGAAGCTGATTAGAAATCCAGCAAAACAACTCTCCGAACGGCTCTACACAATGCTGTAGTCGCTCATAGAGCCTTATTTTTTTAGACAACAGCGATAATGCCTGGATGGACAATGTTCGCAACTCTACTTCAAGTTCTCTTCTCCTCTTCTGATGGAAAATTTTCACTTTTTCCTCCTGAGACAACTCCTGTTCACCCGTAATTCTGACTCCAAATGCTCCCGCTATATATTTCACGGCGGCCTCAAAATCCAGATTACAGTAATCCATAACAAAATTAAAGATTGTTCCACCAGCACCACAGGCCCAGCAGTAATACCCATCATGCTCAAGGTATCCACTATGGACCTTCATACTGGGATTCCGATCATTGTGGAAGGGACACAGGGCCAGCCCATTACGATACACTCGGATACCAAAATGTTCAGCCAACATCCGCATATTGACTTGTGATTTCACCAATTCAATATCATCATCTCGTAGCATCAGCTTCCCTCTCTTTCTTTTTTCTGGCCCTGTATTCTCTTTGTTTCTGCCTATAATATTCTGGGTTCTCCGCCCAGCGCTTTCTCTTTGCGGCAGCCATCCGGTCTTTATTCTCCCGTGCCCACTTTCTGCCTCTGGCTTTCTGTTCCTCGTGGTGATCATAATACCATTTTAAGCTATTGGCACGTATTTCTTCTCTGTGCTTTGCCGCATACCGATTTGCTCTGGCACGGGCTTTCAATATGCTTTGAGCAACTGGATGGTTTAAATCGTCAATAGTAGTATCTTGGTAATCCTGTATTTCCATCCCGTCCCACATACAGTCCGGATAGGGACAGGAAAAACAATCAGGATGACAACAATTATCAGGTCTTTGCAAACAGATCACTCCTATAAGGAACATGATACTTTGGCTTATTTACTGCCTTATCATCTATGTAAACATCCGCTGCAATCTTCCGACAGTCATGCCCCCAAAACTCAATCAGATCTGGCAAATTCTCATTGATTGCATCAAATCCCAGTCCGAAATCCGCACACCAATCGACTGCCTCCTGCAGGCGTCTTCCTTCACGGCAGGTATTTAAGATAATTTTATTTCCCTGTATCCTTCGCTTAATTAGATGATTGATAAGCGCGATATTTGGTGCACCAATTCCTGGGTATACGCTCTCACAAAGCGTCCCATCAAAATCCACAGCATATACTGTGTAATTTCTCCCCATATTAGTCGCCTCCCAGTAACTCTATAATCCGCTGTCCGGTGTGCCGCTTATCACAAAATTCCCAGATGATACCATAGTCTTCCGACATGGTGCGCATAGTTTTGGCAAGCTGTGGGCCAGGCGTAGGAGGTTTCTGGCCTCCTGCCCGGACAAATTCAGCGATTTCAGCCTCAACATCCCCTTTGGTGGGGATTCCATGCTTTTTGCAATACTGCCAGCGCCGAGGATTTACCCAGTTTTCTACATCTGCAAGGGATTTAATTTTCAGACCATCTTCTACCAGGATAATGAGTTTTATTCCCAGTTCTTGTGCTTTCACTGCCTCCCGGCGAAACCGCTCATGCTGCTGGGTGAGGTTACCGCAGACTTCTGTGAGATTCTGCTTGCGGTCAACGATCAGGCGGGGATTGTCGTAGTTCATGTAATCTCCCACCAACAATTTCGAAACTGGATGCTGTATTCCTTGCCGGTCAAATTCCGCCTCAATTTTCTTTATAGCCCGCGCCTTTTCCCGGCTGTCAATTTGTATCACCAATGCCATCATCACCTACCCTATGTTTAAATTCCCGGTCACTCTCCAGGTATTCTTCCTGTTTCCTCTGCTCGCTTAATAGCCATTTCAGGCTTTTTAAAACCTGCTTGTTTCGTTCCTGTCCCGCAAATTCATGGATTTTCTGGAAAAGTTTGGCCCGGTCTTTATGTTTTCGACGAATCTCCCTTTCCTTATGAAGTGCCGTGGCTAATTTGCAGCGCTCATCATAGTTGTTCGCCACTTCAAAATCATGAATCCAAGTAATAGTTTTCTTGTCGTAGCCTTTTGCAATACTCATATTTGTCTCATATTCTTCGTGGCTTTGTACAATAAGGTTTATAAAGTCTTCAATGATTTCCGAAGGCTTGTATTCAGATTGTTTTGTCATACTGTCACCGCCTTATCAATTGAAAGGAAGATCTTCATCAATATCGTCAGGTAAATTCACAAACCCATCTGCTCCAGGAACTGGCGTACTTTGTTGTGCCGTACCATGTCCTTCGTTAGCTGCTTTACTCTCCGCAAACTCCTGTTCCTCCACAACTACCTCTGTGGTATAGACCTTCTGCCCCTCCTTATTGGTGTAGCTTCCAGTTTGGATTCGACCACATACAGTCATTTTAGTTCCCTGCCTCAAATACTTTTCTGCAAACTCAGCAGCCTTCCCGAAGCACAGACAGCTTATAAAGTCTGCGGTAGCTTCTCCATCTCTCCTGAAGCGGCGGTCAACCGCCAGAGTATATCTTGCTATGGCAATGGGGTTATCGCCTTGGGAGTATCTCACATCCGGATCTCTGGTGAGGCGTCCCATCAAAACTGCCTTATTGATAAGTCATCCCTCCTTTTTGGCTACCTGCAAAGCATTAAATATCTGATGATACATTTGCAACTGCTTTTCGTGGTACTTGTCATGCTGGCTCTTTTTATCCGAATAGAAATCCATCAAAATTTCTATTGCGTAATCTTTATTGTCATCCAACAAATGTACTCTCTTGTGACAGTCCACTGCACCAATATCATCCTTGGCGATTCTCTGCCGCCAATCACAGCCGGTTATTGTGTAGGACTTTGGCTTTTCCTCTACTTCCAGGATTTCTTTCTGGAGCTTGCCTGCGTCTATGTAAAACCTATATAATTTCATTGTTGTACCTCCTACAATCCCCGGCTGCCCTCAAAGGACAGCCGATACATTTATATTTATGAAATCACCGTGAACCTCGGAAGCTCGGCCAATTCAATCTCCAGATGGTCTTTAATATTTTTCATAGCCTCCCGTTTCCATGCTCCGCCATCAGCTTCGAACAATGCACAATATACACTCATGCTGTCATTTTTCATGCGGAATACAAATTCAGATTCCGGCTGCTTTACCTCTGTAAATGTGCGATAAGGACGAAGTTTAACAGGGTTGGGAACCAACTTATCCTCTTTCCCGGCGATTCCTTTCTTGACGGTAGCAGATTGGGAAACTCCATCGTCCCCGTACGTGGCAACTGTACCACTCTCCACCGTACCGGCAAATTTTAGAATAACTTCGGCCCCCTCATTCTGAATAAATTTGGAACGCACACCAATCAAGAACGCCTCGGAATCAATAAATTTCCCATAAGCGAACTCCGGAATATCTGCCTTGACTGCCACCAAACACTCACGTTTCCGGTCAAAATCCAACTGTGAAATTAATCTGACTTCAGTTGGAGAAACCACCTGCACCAGCATACTGTCCGCCATATCATCTACACCAGCTTTTATGTACTCAATCAGTCCTGACAGAGTCGTCATCTCGATAGCATCTGCCCGAAGTTCCTCGTCAATTCTTCTCAGGTTCACATCTGTGTAACGGCTGTCTCCGCTCTCAATAATCTTTGGCTGCTGTAATCCTACGATGTACTGTAATGCTTCTTTAATCATGGTTTATACCTCTGCTTTCTTAATAATTAATAATCAATAATTAATAAATAATTTGCTGTGATGCTTCTTTTTTCTGTTCTATGGAATAGTTTCCTTTTTCGTCGGCATAGTCTTCCATCCTCGCCTGCCCCCGAATAGCAGAGCCATACTCTTCAGCGAAAAGCTCTCCTGTAAGCAGATTTTTCCCGATAGACATTCTGGTGGTTGCAGACTTTACAGGGGCAAGTGTAGTTTTAACTACGCAGTCTATCGCCACATCGCTTCTGTCCTCATTTTGCTCAAGCGACAAATTAATAGTGATTTTCCGTTTATTCTTATATGGAGTGTTCGGGTCCATCATATTTGCAATGACTTTTTCCATTGCATCCTCAAATTTTTCGGCCAGTTCGCCACCAGCGAAATTCTCTAAATCAATATTCAGTGCCATGGTATTCTTCCTCCTTAATTTCTTGCTACAGCAGCATTTGCCCACATAACAGACTCCTCAAGATTTGTCATAGCAAGGGACTTTTCCCGACTAGGCGGACATTCCTCATCAATCAGGTACGCCAGTTCCTTTGCTTTTGCACGGATTGCTTCGTATTTCTCCTGCTGACCTGCTTTTGGCACATGATACATAAAATTATTTTCAATTTGATTATTCATGGTATCTCTCCTTTTCAATATCAAAATCTACAGTTACTATATTTGATCTGACCGGTCAAAATTGTTGTATTACTTATGTATTGGTTCAGTTAATGCTCTTTCTACTGACCATCCTCTCTTCAACCTACTATAAATCGTATATCTATGTATTCCAGTTTCTCTTTCCCACTCCGTTAATGTTAAAGCCTTTTTATCAAACTCAAGTATATGGTTATCTGTTCGGTTCAAAGCCTGTTCAGCAGAAGTGGCCCATCTACAATTTAGTGGCTCATAATTACCATTTACATCTATTCTGTCAATGCTTTTGCTATCTGAGTATCCATTTGCTATGGCCCAGTTATAAAAACTTTCAAAATTACTCATCCACTCATCGCATACACAGACTCCTTTTCCACCATAATACATATAGAATTCAGTTTTGGAATTGTAGCATCTTTGTTTCATGGACTGCCATATATTGTATAGTCTTTCATGACTCAAACCATGGGTTGTAGAACGCTTTGCAGTGCTCTCTTTATTCAAACATCCGCAACTTTTCGTATTTCCACTTCTTAGATGATTCGCCCTAACCGTTACATAATTTCCGCAAGAACACCTACACAAATATTTAACAATGCTTCTCCCTCCAGATGTCCTTCCATTTTCAGAACGCTCAACAACAGTAAGCCTCCCGAAATTTTTTCCAACTAAATTTTCTGCTCTACCGCATCCACAGCTTTCCGTGAAGCCTCTCACAAGATTTACTGATTTTACATTTACGGATTTTCCACATTCGCAATGACATTCCCAAACTGCCCTACCTGTGGAGTCTATATGTGAATACCTTATAACAGTCAGTTTTCCAAACTGCTGCCCCGTTAAGTCTTTAATACGCCTCATAATTATCACCACCTCAAAAAGGGGCTTTGTTTAATACGACTTCCAACCCCTTGTTTGCTATGAAACAATTTACTCCGGTCACTTTTGATGCTTCTTTCAAAAACACACTTTCCGAACTGTACTCTTGAGATAGGTGTAGTAATATCACATTTCTTAATTCGACGCTTTTATTTGCATTTAGGAAATCCAACGCTGTACTGATTTCCATATGCCCGGTAATCTGATGGAAATACTGTGGCTTTGACTCGTCAAGCATATTTTTATCGTGGTTAGATTCTACGAAAATGTGGTTCAATCCGCGAAATTTATAACGAATATATTCAGTATCGCTGGCGTAGAGCAACCGCCCCATTTCTGGATGTACCACCAGAAATCCGAAGCATGGCACATCGTGCACCAGAGGAAAAGATTTAACCACGAAATTTCCGTATCTCCGAACTTGTCGTTCCATATCTGATTCATAGGGCTTGAACACTGGGATTCCGATTTTCTCAAAGTCGCCTGCGGATGCCGAATGGTCTTTGTGAATATGGCTTACCAGCACCCCGACCACTTTGCCCACATCAAAATCCAGCGCAATCTTCACGTCTTTGAATCTCACCCCAGCTTCGATTATCAGGGCTTCGGTGGTGGTTTCCAAGATGTAACAATTCCCGCTTGACCCACTCCCGAGACAACGCAGCTTCATAATTTCACCTCATCATCTTCCGGGAACCGAAACACCTTTGGCGGTGTAAATGCAAATGCCGGTACATAAAAATTTGCTGTTGCCATTGCGCCACCCTCACCGTACAGATATTCTCCATACTTGCTTCTGACCATCTCCATAGCCTTATCCATCTTCTCAACCGATGAATATTCCGCCATTCTATACGGCTGTCCAGTACCCGTATGAGCAAATATACTCTTGCAATCATACATGGCTTCCAGAATCACATTATCGTATGGGAGGTCTATTCCTCCGTCCTGACTAATAATTCTCATATTCCCTCTCCTTAATCCGCTGCAACTGACGGTCTAACTTGCTTTCTATCTCCTTCTGAATAATTTCCGATAATCCAGGACGCGAATCCTCAATAAGAAGCTTGACTTCTTCAACCATAATCACCACATCGGCAAGCTCATAAGGATATCGGTTTATGGTTTCTCCACCAATATTATCCTTGATTCTGGCGGCCGCGTATTCGGCGCATTCCTCCGCCAGTTTATCTAAGGCCAGCTCGAGTCCATTGTTGTGAGCAATTAAGGCAATCTTTTCTTTGTTTGTCATGGCGTTACCTCATGAATGCCGGGATATCATCTTCTACTGCTGTCTGCTCCGGTTCCGGCTTTGGTGGTTCGACCTTAACTGACTTGGGCTGATCGGCAGGCTTTGGATTCTCCACAACCTCTGCTTCCTCGAAATCCACTGTATTTGCGTGAGTCTCGATATCCTCTGCAACCTGCATCTCAACATCCACGGCATTATCAACATATCTGGCAGAACCATCCTCATCAATAACAGACATATCTTTCTCATATGCTTGCTGCATTTCCACGGACATCGGCCCCCATTTTCCAATTAACTGGCGGATAAGCGTTTTCTTAGCCATAGCATCAAAGTCTGTTGTCCACTTGCTGTTCTGGTAGCCCTTGTTCAAGTCGGTACGATACGCCTGAGAATATTTTTTTGCATGAGCCAATATCGCCGCTTTTGGACTGAAAATCTCCTTTTTATACCCACTATGTAGTTTAAACATGGCATAGTATCCTACTGTCTCAGCCTTTTCCCTTTCCTCTGGCTCCATAATCGGATGAGTGGCGATATCCTCTGTAATTGGGTTGTACTCAATCTCACCCTTTTTGATTTCATTAACCACGATTTTCTCGTATTCCCCAGATCTAATCGCTAACTGTACATATCCTTTCCAGCCAATCTGAAACTGTGCTTCCTTGGCTACTACCTGCCATTTTCCGTTGACTTTTTCTTTTTTATCATATGGCACCATATAGAACTGTCCTAACTGCGGACTGGGTGCCAACTGCAAGGCTTCACCCTGTAGCGCTGCCGACAGGATGCTTGGATTCGTACACTGCGCCAACGTTGGGTTGACCTGCACCGCCGACACCACGCTGGAAATGAATCTGGTAATATTCTTTTCGCCAATTACACCAGCGATATTGTTCTTTACCGCATCACTCCCGAGATAGGAAGCAATGCCGGTTTTCTGGTTCTGTGTTGCTATCTGCGTATTACTCATAATTCCTACGCCTCTCTTTCCTCATATTCATCACAACAATCATCATAGGTCGTACTCAGTCCATAACCCTCGCTGTCCTCGTTATTACAACAAAATTCATCTGCAGCCATTGGAATATGGAATGCGCAAGTACCGCAGCATTGGTTGGTGGTTGCATTACTCATTGACGGGCACCTCCTCAGCCAAGCCTTTGATAGATTTCACTTTATCCCGAAACGCCGCAACTTCCTCCTCCGGCACATCAACTTCCACCACAATACCTTTGGCGTTGCTGTTAATCTGGACGGTATCTCCGGGCTTGACGGTTACCGGGGAATTATAGGTGTATGGCTTACCTGTTGGCTGGCTGTCCTTTAAAAATCTGACTTTGATTAAATTCATGCTACTGTTCCTCCAATCTTAGTCCGAATGGGATTTCTCCATCCACTATTCTGAGCCAATGCGCAATCACGGCTGGATGTGCCGAACCATCATAAGGCTTTCGTGGCTCAAACAGGAATCCCGCTTCGACTTTCTCCTGATGCTCCTCATGTTCTTCAAGTGTTCCAGCTCCAATATGTTGATAAAATTGTGGATTATCCTCATATTTCGGATATTCCGGGTGTTCCGCTTCAAACTGCTTCACATCAATCAGAAACTGCTTCACATCCTTTTTATACCGCTCCATGTCGTCTATATATTTTTCATGAGCAGCTTCGCTCTGTTTGATTCTCTCTGCCGCTTCTTTCTGGACTGCTTTCCAAGTGTTTTCCGAAATCGTATAGAACTTATCGGCATACTGTGGATAAAGAAGATTGTCCATATCCAGTAATCTCAAACCACATTTATTGTTTTTATAGTTAAATACACGAATGAACTCCCACATCACGCACGCTGCTTGAAACCCAGTAATGCCACCACGAGCACTGGGAGCTTCATTCATTGCGTGTACCGTAGCTAACGCGCCCGCGGATAACGCATGGCAGATTGTCCCATAATCATGCTGATAATCTTCCATGAGGTGATTGAGGAATTTTGGAAGTTTTCCCATAGTCATATTCTCCGCTTCCTTATACCATTCCTCATGGACTTTCATTTCCTCTGTAATAACCGGCTTCATCATTCAACCTCCAATCTCATTTCTACGATCACCGACAAAACATCGCATCTATTTTCAATTCCCAGATATTTTGCATAGTTCCACGCCTGTTTTTCACTTTGGAATCTTTTTGCACGGTTCAGACACACCGTACAATTCAAGTTTTTGCTAAAGCTCCGGTCAATATATTTGCAAACCCCATTTCTGGCAATGGTTACCACGAATTGTTTGGACGTGTGACTTGTGCGAAGTGTTTCATTATCATCCATCACACCACCTCCACATATAACTCTGCATCACCTGACACCGCCAGCGTTACCATCTGACAATCCATCACCGGTAGATTGAAGTCATTCAATCCCTCGGCGTTATCAATAAACACCGGGGCTTTCACCTCGTAGATGTCCTGCAAAGTATTAATAATATCCAGTCCAACCACAATCCGGTGTCCGCTATTCAGGGAACTGTACGGCACTCCGGAATATTCACATTCACAACACTCTGCCATGCCGCCGTTAATTTGATTGCGGAACAAAATGAAGTTGGCTTTTTTAAATCGCCCATTGATTTTCTCTGACAACATATCCATCTTGGCTCTGGTAAACTGTTCTAATAAATACAATTCTTTCTCGCAGTCTGCTACCTGCTGTCCAACCTGCTTCTGCTCTGATTTCAGCTCCTCAATACGCTCCTCAACTGCCGTATTGTCCCCAGACGCAATCTTACGCTGCACCGCTAACAATTCCTCATTCTTACCAGAAATGGCAATTTTAAGCTGACTACGAATATTTGCCGCGGAGGTCATAGAATTGTGAGCTTCTTCCATTGCGATTACTTCCGCCTGCATAGCCTGGAACTCCTGGTTATCGGATAAGTCCACGGATTCGGGCAAGGCTGCCAGTTCTGCTTCTTTGGTGGCAATGTCTTTCTTGATTAAACCAGACTGTAATGCCAACTTACCCATCTTATCGGATGCTGCGTTAATTCCAGCGCTGGCGGCCTTAATGGCTGCCATAGCTTCTGTGCCATTTTTTTCAAGCTCATTAAGGCGATCCAATCTTTCGGTGTTAAACTTTATAACCGCGTCTTCTTTGCGTGTAAAAAAGTCACATTTGCGCTTCTCAATTTCCCCTGCAGGCAAATCCTGACCACACATCGGACACACCAGAGCGGACTCATTAAATTGCCATGCTCCCTCATCAAACCGCTTGGAGTTCCATTCTTTCCACTGTGCCAGAATAGAATCACGTTCCTTGTTATGATGTTCCAAATTCTGTTCACACTGCTGCTTGTCCAGTTCCGCCATCTTAAAGGCATTCTGGACATCTCTTAGCTTCTGCTGTAACTCCATTAGTTCCCGATTAAGCCGGCTTTTCTGTTCCACCAATCCGGCATTCGCCTGTCGAACATATTCATTCAAATCCATTTTCTTCTGTAAAATCTCATCCGACTGCTTCTGCCACTGTTCGTACTGAGCGTTGGTATCGTCCATCTGAGATTCCAGCTCCGCAATCTGCTCTTTGATGGCATTAGCCTGCAATTCCAATTCTGCTGTATCAATGTCCACAATCTGCTTGCTGACCTCATCAATTCTGGCAGGCAGCTCAACCTGTTTCTTTTTGTAGGCCGACAGAGCCTTCTTGGCTTTGGCGGTCAATTCCTCGGCTGTAAACTGGGCCAATTCAGAAGAAAGAGTCTGCAGTTCTGGATTAGTTGTAACCACATCGGCATCCGTCACTTCGCTCACCAATTTCAGCAGAATATCCCTCTGTTCCTGCCATTTCAGCGCCGTGAATGCCGCCGGGCTAGTAATCAGCTTAAATACCTTTTCATCCACCAGGGAGGTGATATAGGCATTGTAGTCTTTCTCTTTCTTTGGGATGTCGTTGATTTCAAACTCATTGATATTCCCGGCAAGTTCTTTCTCCTGCTTGCCACGGGGTTTCACCCATTTCTGCTTCTGGACTTTCTGGAGTTTCTTTTCTTCCCCATCTACGTCCAGCACCGCCACTACCTTGATTTCGATGTTATCTATTTGGTTGCCGGACTCATCCAGAGGACGTACTTGGAATTTGGAATCGCCGGCGCTGTTCTTATCAAACAACAACCACATGAATGCATCCACAATGGTTGTTTTACCCGAAGCATTCTGTCCGTAAATTTTCGTGGTATTGCCAAAAGTAATATTTAGCTCCCGGCATCCTTTGAAATTCTCAATATGTAATGATTTAATGTTAATCCTCATGTGTGGCGCCCTCCGGTTTATTCATATACTCCTGCTTTACCTCAATGGTGGCTTCAAAAATTTTCTTGATGCTTCCTGGCATAATATTGAACTGAACATTCTCACCCTTCACCGGCGTCTCAAACATAAGAGCACTCTTCTTGGTGATTCCCCGGTACGTACCGCACAGACTGCGATCAGAAAGGATAATCACATAGTCTGTTCCTTCCACCATTCTCTTACCATCAGTGGTAGTAGCTTCTACCGTTGTAATTTTATTTAAAATCATTCGCTTATTACTTCCATATTTTCTTCTCAATTAATAGATACGTTTCTCTTCCAATTTCCGCAAAAAAATGTTAATATAAAAATGGAATAAATTTCTGAGTCCTGTTTGCTTTGGTCGGCGCAGGACTTATTTTTGTGGTTTGTCAAGAATTTTAATCTCCCTCATATCCCCGGCCGGCTTATTCTCCACAAGGTGAAGGTAAAAGTTATCTTCGAATACAACTCTCCATTGCTTCGGATCCAGACCATTTTTTGATATGAGCTTTTTCTGTGCCAATGATGGCTTTTTACCTTGTTTGATTTTTCTCACTCCTTTCTCGCAGGTCCTTCCTTCTTGCTAACTTTGTAACCCGCCTCAGGTCTATCCAGGTCAGGCTGATTACAAAAACTACGTACCACACCACCGGTATGATCATAGCCTGCAGCATGTTATCCGGTTGGAAAAATCCGCTTTGCATTAATATGGTTGCTGCGAGGATTGAGATGATTACATTTTTAAACACTGGTTGTCCTCCTTTCCATTAAAGTAATCGGCCAGCTTCTCAGCGTTAATAAGATATTTTGAGCCTGCTTTTACATAGACAATCTTATTTTGAAGACAAAGCTGTCTTAAATATTCATAGCTTAACCCGGTTTCCTTACTGCACTGTCTCAGCGTTAACATCCTTGGAAAATCGGTCACCCCTCACACCTCCTTTCACTACATTTGACAAGAACATACATTCTGATATACTATTCTTCAAGAAAGTATTCGATTGAAACTCCGAAATAATCAGCAAGGAGCTTGAGTTTATCGGCTTTTGGTACATATCGTCCATATTTCCAATTTGTGAGTGTTGCGGTTGAAACTCCAGTATCCCTTGATACTTGATATGCTGTTTTATTAGTTTTTTCTAATAACTCCGCAAATTTTTTGTACACTTTTACACCTCCTTTAAAAATATACTATATTGACACTACCTAAGTTTTCTTATATAATTAAGTTACCAGCTGAACTAAATAAGAAAACAAAGGTATGTCTTAACTTAGCTATGATTTCTAAGTTGTTTTTAGTATAACTTAGTTTTCGTAGTTTGTCAATAGCATATTTTAGTTTTCGTAGCCTTTTTTAGAGAGGAACTAAATTATGTATGAAATTTTTGAATCATTATTAAAAAAATATGGCGTAACAACTTATCAGGTTGCAAAAGCCACTGGTATCTCAACCGCCTCCTTTACTGGATGGAAACAAGGAAAATGGAATTTCAAACAAGACAAATTACAAAAAATAGCTGATTACTTTGGTGTAACGGTAGATTATTTAATAACAGGAAATGATAGCCCAGACAAAAAAGAAAGCCTGTTAACAACAAAAGACGAACGTGACATATCAAAGATTCTGGAGCAGACTCGTCAGCAGTTACTTTCTCAGGAAGGTCTGATGTTCGACGGAGATCCTGCCAGTCCGGAAGCTATTGAATCTATCCTGTCTGCAATGCAGATTGGCATGGAGTTGGCGAAAAAAAAGAACAAGGAGAAATATACTCCCAAGAAATATAAAAAGGACTGATTGTCTATGGACATTAGCAGAGAGGTGAATAGCCTAGTTAGAAGGTATCAGACAAGGAATCCATTTGAGATGATACAAGGTATGAATGTAATTCTTGTATCGTGTCCTTTGAGCGGGGTTAGAGGGTTTTATCAATATTTTCAACGAAATAATATAATTTACATAGATGAAAATCTCCCGGAACATGAAAAACTTTTTGTTTGTGCGCATGAACTTGGTCATATGTTTTTACATAAGAAATCTAATGCTATTTTTATGGACACGCGGACACATTTTAACACTTCAAAATTTGAAGCCGAGGCGGATAAATTTGCTATTCAGCTTCTTTTGTCAGATGATTTAATAAATAGCTATAAAGAGCATAACATTGAACAGATATCACGCATCACTGGATATAATGAGAGACTTATTAAATTAAGAATGATGTAGTTGATTTGTTAAGAAGATTTTATAATAATTTACATAGGAGGAAATATTATGAGTTTTTTAGATACTTTTAAAGGTAAACAGTATAAAAACGAATTAGAAGATCTTAGTCGCGAACATGAAAATCTCAAAAGTTTGATGTCTCCAGAAATGCAAGATGCGCTTGCATTGAAAAACGAAATATCTAATCTTCAAAGACAACAGGAGAATGAAAAAGCAAAAATTTCAGAACTAGATAGAATTATTTCATCTAAAAATAATGAAATTTCAAATCTTGAGCAAATAATTGATGAAAAGAAAAAACATATTGTCTGGATGGATGATGAAATACTTGTTCAAGAATTTGGACTCTACAAACCACAATTTGATTTCGCTTCCTCTCTAGATTATAAAGAAGAACTTGCCAATGTTCGTTCTCTCCAAAAAGAATTGATTAAAAATAAACAGGCAGTAACAGGTAATACTAAATGGCAAGTTAACGGTAGCGCATCTAAGGGTAAAAAAATGGTTTCAGATACACAAAAATTGTTATTACGTGCTTTTAATAGCGAATGCGATGAACTGGTGTCCAAGGTAAAGTACACTAATTTTGATGCGTATTTAAATAGGATATATAAATCAGCTGAAAACATTTCCAAACTAGGGGCCGTAATGGATATATCTATTAAGACAGAATATTTGGCATCCAAAGCAAAGGAACTTAGGTTAGCCTTTGAATATCAAGTCAAAAAGCAACAAGAAAAAGAGGAACTAAAAGCAGCAAGGGCCGAACAACGAGAGCAAGCAAAATTGCAGAAAGAATTAGATGAACAACGACGGAAGATAGAAAAAGAGCAGACTCATTATCAAACAGCTTATGATAAACTCAAAGCACAGCTTATATTAAATCCTGATAATCCTGACTTATTAAGTAAAAAAGCAGAATTAGAAAACCAACTTTCAGATATTGATAAAGCATTAAGCGATGTAGACTATAGACAAGCCAATATGAAAGCCGGATATGTTTATATTATTTCAAATATAGGTGCATTTGGAGAGAATGTATATAAAATTGGAATGACCCGGCGTCTGGATCCACAGGACAGAATAGATGAATTAGGGGATGCATCTGTACCTTTTAACTTTGATGTACATGCTATGATATTTTCAGACGATGCTCCAGCGTTGGAGGCCGCGTTACATAGAGCCTTTGAAGATAGAAAGCTAAATATGGTAAATCAGCGAAGAGAATTTTTCAATGTTACATTAGATGAAATAAAAGAAGTCGTCAAAAAGAATTTTGATAAAACAGTAGAATTCATTGATGTTCCAGACGCAGAGCAATATAGAATAAGTTGTAAGATGAAGATTAATAAATAAAAGAAACCGCCCCCGGCGGCAACCAGGGACGGTCAATATAGATGTAACTCGCTAACCAGAGGTTATGGTATACACCTACCTTCAGCAAGTAGATTATACCATAAATCTCTCAATCTGACGAGGGTTATTTCGTATACCCTTTTATGAGAGGTGATTTTATGGCATCTGTTAGAAAAAGAGGTGCTACGTATCAAATAACAGTAAGTAATGGCAGGGATGTTAACGGAAAGCAGCTGGTAGAGACAACTACATTTACACCAGATCCCAATAAAACAGAGAAGCAAAATAAAAAAGCCCTGGAAAAGTTTGTGTTTGAATTTGAAGAGAAAGTAAAAAGCGGGAAGTTCCTTGACGGTGAGAAAATGACCTATAAGGACTATATTGACCTATGGTTAAAGGATTACGCTTATAAGCAGATGGAGCAAACCTCAATAGAGCGCAGCGAAAGCTCGCTGAATAATATCATACTGCCGGCCATCGGCCACTTGAAGCTGGCAAAGATTCAGCCTCTGCACATACAGGGACTTTACAACAACCTAATTGAAACCGGTTATACGGTGAATGGGAAGCAAAAAAAGTATAAGGCGAATACTATTAAGCGCGTGCACCAAATCATCAGCAGCACGCTAAATACGGCCGTACAGTGGCAATTAATAGAATCTAATCCCTGCAGCCGTGTCAAACCTCCTAAAGCGGATAGAAACGTCTCTGACATTAAAAATTTCACGCTGGAGGAGGCACAGATTTTTCTGGGACAGCTAGATAAAGAGTATGTGGTAACGCACAGCGGCAGAGCAAAAAAAGATGGATCCGCTGCGAAGGTACGATATGAAACACATAAAACCCCCTTGCAGTTTAAGGTGTTCTTCTATTTGGCCCTCTTCGGTGGGTTCCGCCTGGGAGAATTAATCGCACTGACCTGGGATGATATAGATTTTGAGAATAATACTATTAGTATTACAAAATCTACTGCACGAACAAAAAATGGCCTTATTACGAAAGCTCCCAAGACTATTTCTTCAATCCGTACTGTCTCCATGCCAATTGATACTATGCGTTTGCTTAAGAAATATAAACTGGAGCAAAATATTTACCGGATCTCAGTAGGTGATTACTGGAAAGGGGATAAGCATATCTTTATTCAAGATGACGGTACGCAGATGGATATATCTACCCCTAATCATACCTTTAAAAAAATCATACGGCGGTATAACGCTACTGCAGAAGATAATAAACGGTTACCAGAAATTACGCTTCACGGCCTCCGGCATACTTCTGCCACTCTGCTGATTGCACAGAAGAATGATGTAAGAACAGTGTCCAGCCGATTAGGGCACTCTGAGTGCTCCACCACTATGAATATTTATGCCCATGCATTAAGAAACAAAGATGAAGCCGCTGCCAATTCACTCAGCGATTTATTTCAAAAGAAAGCTTAATACAGAACATGTTCTGACTAACGTTTGACTAACATTTGACTAACAAAGTTATAAAAAGCCGCTAAAAGCTATAAAAAGCTATTTTAAAAGAATCGCGTATTTATCAGCAAAAACGGCATTTACATGAACATACATTCTGTTATTAAGAGCGATTTTGAAATTTCGGGACGCAGAGGTCGCGTGTTCGAATCACGTCGCTTCGACTACCTTGGCAGGGGCACCGTAAACTCTTTTTTAAGAGTTTACGGTGTTTTTTTCTACAGTAAAATCTACTAAAAACATTAAGGAAAGAGGATTACGTATGAACCAGCTCCCCGATGCATTCCTATCCAGGATGAAGGAAATGCTGAAAGATGAATATACTGCATTTGAAGCAAGCTACAGCCTTCCGAGACAATACGGTCTCCGGGTAAATACATTAAAAATCAGTCCAGAAGAATTTCAAAGAATCTCCCCCTTCCATCTTACTCCAATCCCCTGGATCCCCAATGGATTCTTTTATTCCGAAGAGGATCGGCCGGCCAGGCATCCTTACTATTACGCCGGACTCTACTATCTGCAGGAGCCCAGCGCTATGACACCTGCATCCAGGCTGGAGATTCAGCCGGGGGACAGGGTTTTGGATCTTTGCGCCGCACCAGGAGGGAAGGCTACGGAACTGGGGGCACGTCTGAGAGGAGAAGGCCTTCTGGCCGCCAATGAAATCAGTAATTCCAGGGCAAAAGCCCTTCTCAAAAATATAGAACTGTTTGGAATTCCCAATTCGTTTGTTCTAAATGAGGTCCCTTATCGTCTCGCGGAGGTTTTTCCGGAATACTTTAATAAAATCCTGGTGGACGCCCCCTGCTCCGGTGAGGGAATGTTTCGGAAGGATCCCGCCGTGGCCGGAACCTGGACACCGGAACGTCCCAAGGAATTCGCCAAGCTCCAGAGAGAGATTTTGCCCGCTGCCGCTGCTATGCTTTCACCTGGAGGTCTGCTCCTTTATTCTACCTGTACCTTTTCTCCGGATGAAAATGAAGGTGTGATCTCCTTTCTTTTGGAATCCAATCCCCAGCTCCGTCTTCTGCAGATGGAAGGGTATGAGGGATTCTCCCAGGGAAAACCCGATTGGGGCAATGGAAATCCGGAGCTTCAAAAATGTGTCCGTATCTGGCCGCACCGCATGAACGGAGAAGGACACTTTATGGCTCTTTTTCAGAAGGAAGGTATCCCTCTGGAGCATTCAGGGACAGAAGGCAGCCTTCGCCTAAGGAAAGAGGATCGCAAGATTCTGGATGCCTTTTTTCAGGACGTTACCATGCCTCTGGATTGGAGCCGGGTAGAAGTACGGGGATCCAAGGCTTATTACCTTCCCAGCCCCTGCCCTGCAGTGCGGGGTCCCCGTTTTCTCCGAAACGGGCTCTGTCTGGGCGAACTAAAGAAAAATAGGTTTGAGCCAGGCCAGCCTTTGGCTCTGGCCATGAAAAAAAATCATTATCCATCTGTACTCTCCCTCGTCCCGGAAGATCCCAGGGTTATCCGCTATCTGAAAGGTGAAACTCTCCCCGTAGAGAGGCACGAGACAAGCCGCTCTGAAGGATATCAGCTCGTCTGCGTCGACGATTTCCCTCTGGGTTGGGGAAAACTTGTCAGAGGAGTATTGAAAAACAAATATCCGGCAGGATGGCGAATCCGTTGATCCCACATAAACACATTCTGGGCAGGTTTTTGCAAATTATAAGTTTGCATTTGTAAATTTCTGGATTGTTTAGTTTTCATTTTATTTGGCATACACTATAAAAAAGGAGTGTGTCTGCCATATGAATAAAAAACGAGAGCAACAATACAGAGAACTAGGTCTTACAATTGCATATTACAGGAAACTTAGAGGACTTACACAGATTCAGCTGGCAGAGGCTGTTGACTTAAGTCGTACACATATAAGTAATATTGAAGCACCAAAGGTGAAAACGTCTATCTCTCTGGATAAACTATTCGATATCGCAGATATTCTGGAAGTACCTGTGAAGGATTTATTTGATTTCCGCTCATAAAAAAGGCTGCTGTACACAAATCGGTACAGCAGCTTTTCAATTCTATTACAGTTCCCCAATCGCTTCTGCCGGCTCTTCAGCCATAGCCTGTTCGTATTTTTCAAGTATAATTGATTGGATACGTTCTCTCGTATTGGAGTTGATGGGATGCGCAATATCTCTGTACTCTCCGTCTGTTGCCTTTCTGCTAGGCATAGCAATAAACAATCCTTTTTCTCCTTCAATCACCTTGATATCATGCACTACAAACTCTTCATCAATTGTAATAGATACTACTGCTTTCATTTTGCCTTCTTTTGCTACTTTTCTCACTCTTACGTCTGTAATGTTCATACCCTAAGCCCCTTTCATAAGCCTTCTCTTTTTTATTGTTAAAGCACGTACCTCTCGTTCTTTTCCACTACTACTTTGATCCCATCTTCTCCGCAGTAGTAGGAATTTGCCCGAATCGTATCACGGCTTTCTACAATACAATTTTCGATATGTGTATTATCCCCCAGATATACATCATTCAAAATTATGGAGTTTTTTATCACACAGTTATTGCCAACAAATACCTTTTTGAAAAGAATAGAATTCTCTACCTCCCCATTGATAATGCATCCGCTGGATATTAAACTGTTCTTTATCGCCGCCCCGGGATTATATTTTGCCGGGGGCAGATCGTCAATCTTGGACTGAATCTCCGGATACTGGCGGAAGAAATAATTTCTCACTTCTGGTTTCAGGAAGTCCATATTGGTCCTGTAATAAGATTCCACAGAAGATATATTGCTCCAGTAGGTATTTATCTTATATCCGTAAATCCTCTTAAGGTTCTTGTAACGAATTAGAATATCCTTTACGAAGTCGTGCCTGTCCTCCTGGGCACATTTCTCAATCAGCTCGATCAACTGTCTTCTTCTGATTACATAGATTCCAGTTGAGATCGTGTTTGAGTATGACACCATTGGTTTCTCATCAAATTCTTCGATTCTGCAGTCCTCATTCATTTTAAGGACTCCGAACCTGCTGGTATCCTCTCCGTTGACGTCTGTGCATACCACAGTTACATCCGCCCGCTTTGCAATGTGATACTCCAATACCTTATTATAGTCCAGCTTATAGATGCCGTCTCCGGATGCGATAACCACATACGGCTCATGACTGTTCTTCAAAAATTGGAGATTCTGGAAAATTGCATCCGCAGTTCCTCTGTACCAATTGCTGTTGTCAGAGGTAATTGTGGGGGTAAATATATAAAGTCCTCCCTGCTTTCTTCCAAAGTCCCACCATTTGGAGGAGCTCAGATGTTCGTTCAGGGATCTTGCGTTATATTGAGTTAATACTGCCACCTTCTGGATATGAGAGTTGGACATATTGCTCAATGCGAAATCAATACTGCGATAGCTTCCTGCAATTGGCATAGCTGCGATTGCCCTTTTATTAGACAGCTCTCTCATCCTGTAATTGTTACCGCCTGCCAGAATTATTCCTATTGCTCTCATGATTCCTCACCGTCCTTTATCAATGTTTCACCGCTCTCAAGTGTGCCGTCCGGATAATCCTCCGGAAGTGTCCTGCCGGAAATTGCTGTATTCTTGCCAACCTTAACATTGGATGGGATCTCGGAATTCTCTCCTATGGTTACCAGCCCGAAGGAATATACTTTTGGTTTTACTTTATTCGGTACATCCTCTCCTACTCCGAGGACTACATCATCCCCGACCTGTACACATTCTGCAATAATGGATTTGTCAATCACGCAGTTCCTGCCCACTGATGACTGCCTCATAATAATAGAATCCTTTACTACAGTACCCTTGCCTATAGTAACCCCCGCACCGATTACAGAATTATGCACCTCTCCGTAAATCTCGCTGCCCTCGCCGATGATACAGCGATCCACCACGGAATCCTCTGAAATATACTGTGGCGGAATAATGTCACCCTTAGTATAGATCTTCCAGAATTCTTCGTAGAGATTAAACTCCGGAATGATGTCAATCAGCTCCATATTCGCTTCCCAGTAAGAGCCCAGTGTACCTACGTCTTTCCAATAGCCGTTATACTCATAGGCAAACAATCTCTGACCCTTTTCATGACAATAGGGAAGTATATGCATACCAAAGTCACAATTGCTCTGATCCTTCATAGCGATCAAAGCCTCTTTTAACACTGGCCAGCTGAATATATAAATACCCATAGAAGCCAGATTACTGCTTGGTTTCTCTGGTTTTTCCTCAAATTCTTTGATTCTGCTGACTTCATCCGTCACCACAATACCAAATCGGCTTGCCTCCTCAATAGGTACGGGCATTGTTGCAATTGTCACATCAGCTTTATTGGCCTTATGGAAATCCAGCATCACCTCATAATCCATCTTGTAAATATGATCTCCCGATAAAATCAACACATAATCCGGATTATAGGTCTCCATATAGTCCATATTCTGGAATATCGCATTGGCTGTCCCGGTGTACCACTCACTGTTCGTACTCTTCTCATATGGGGGCAGCACGGTAACCCCGCCAACATTTCTATCTAAATCCCACGGAATTCCAATACCAATATGGGTATTAAGCCTCAAAGGCTGGTACTGTGTCAATACCCCTACTGTATCAACTCCTGAATTAATACAGTTACTGAGCGGAAAATCAATAATTCTATATTTTCCACCGAATGCTACCGCAGGTTTTGCAACTTTTGCCGTTAAAACGCCAAGCCTGCTGCCCTGTCCACCTGCAAGCAGCATCGCAATCATCTCTTTCTTAATCATGCAATCACCTCTTGTCCTATATATGATTTCTCTATTATATCATAAAAGCAGAAATTAGTGAACATTTTTAACAAAAATTTAAAACCATATTCTGTCTTTTTGTGACATTTGTTGAGCTTTTTCTTCGGTTTCCCGTTTTTTGTGCATTTTAAACATAGTTATTTCCACCTTTTTCATTGATATGAATTATTTTCCTCGCCTTCATGTTCCAAAATATAGAAAGAGAAGAAATCCTTTTCAATTCTGGAAGTTCAGAGTATAATAACTCTAGAGAAAATATATGAAGGAGTATTAATGTACTATGTATCAGATAGATTTTAAAAAACCCATGCACATCCATTTCATCGGCATCGGTGGAATCAGTATGAGCGGGCTTGCAGAAATTCTGCTCCAGGAGGATTTTACCATTACCGGATCTGATTCCAGGGAAAGCAGCCTCACCCGGCGTCTGGAGGAACAGGGGGCCCGTATCTATTACGGACAGCGTGCCTCTAATATAGAAGAAACTACTCAGCTGGTTGTCTACACAGCGGCCATTCACCCTGACAATCCGGAATACACCTGCGCGGCAGACAAGAAGCTGCCTATGCTGTCAAGGGCTGAGCTTTTAGGACAGATTATGAAGAATTATGATACCCCCATTGCAGTCTCCGGCACTCACGGCAAGACTACCACCACTTCCATGATCTCTCACCTGCTCCTTGAGGGAGAACTGGATCCCACGATTTCCGTGGGGGGCATTCTGCCTGCAATCCATGGGAATATCCGTGTGGGTTCCTCGGAAACATTCATCACAGAAGCCTGTGAGTACACGAACAGCTTCCTTAGCTTTTTCCCAAAGATCAGTATTATTTTGAATATTGATGCTGATCATCTTGATTTTTTTAAAGATATTGACGATATTCGCCGATCCTTCCGCCTTTTTGCAGAGAAGCTTCCCGAGGACGGAACTTTAATTATCAACAGCGATATCCCCAATTATACAGAAATCACAGACGGACTGCCATGCGGCATCATTACCTACGGTCTGGAACAACAGGGAGATTACACCGCCTCTGAAATTACCTTTGACGAGTTTGCCCATCCTTCTTTTGACTGTCTGTACCAGGGACAGAAGATAGGCCGCTTTACCCTTCAGGTACCGGGCATTCACAACGTATCCAATGCACTCTCAGCCATTGCCCTTGGGAATAAGCTGGGTCTCACTGCAGAGACTATCAAAAAAGGGCTGCTGCACTTTGGAGGCACCGATCGACGTTTTCAATATAAAGGTAAGGTAGGAGGGGTAACCGTCATTGACGATTATGCGCACCATCCCACAGAGATACGCGCTACCTTGACCACCGCAAAGAATTATCCCCATAATACCACCTGGTGCGTCTTCCAGCCACACACTTACACGCGGACAAAAGCGCTCATGGATGAATTTGCCCATGCGCTTACACTGGCGGATAAAGTCATACTGACAGATATTTATGCGGCAAGAGAAACCGACAACCTTGGTATATCCTCCAAAATACTCCGGGATAAAATAGCAGATCTGGGGACAGAAGTATATTATTTCCCCACCTTTGATGAAGTCGAAAACTTTTTATTGGAAAACTGTACCCACGGAGATTTGTTGATAACTATGGGAGCCGGAGATGTGCTTAAAATCGGGGAAAACCTGCTGGGAATCTAACTTATCCACATTATCCACATGCTTATACACATTTTGTGTGCGAAGGGCATGTGGATTTTTTTGTGCATTTCCCTGTTGACATAATTCGACTGCATTTTTTTACAAAATACCACAAATCCCTTGCTTTTTCACCTTTATTGGTTGTAAATAATATTTTTTCTTCTTTTCGTTCCCACACTATCCACATTATCCACATTATTCTTGTGGATTACTCAGAAAGAGGCTGTCAAAAAAATGCTTGTTCTCATTTAATGATAAGTGTGATATAATCACCGTGAACACGAAAAAAGGATGTGTACACTTATGCGTCAGATTACCATACATAACCATTGTGCACTTGAGACTACTGTAATCTCTAATATTTTTTTGGATGACTATATGCCTCAGGCCAACGGAGAGTTTGTAAAAATATACCTACATCTGTTAAGGGCAACTGCCGTACCCGATGCGGCGATTACCCTTTCTTCCATTGCGGATACTTTTACCTGTACGGAAAAGGATGTAATCCGGGCACTGAATTACTGGAAAAAAGCCGGGATCCTGGACATAACCCTGGATGAACAAAAAAATCTTACGGACATCGTATTTTTGCCGCTGCAGAGCCGGCCGGCTTCCTCTGAGTCCCTGGCTGTCCGGGAAGATATCACCGCCCCGGTTGCCGCCACCGCAGAACGTGTGCCGGCGGAAAAAAGTCCGAAAAAAGCAAAGCTTACCTCCGACAGGGAGAAAAAGCTGAAGGAAAATGATGAAATCAAACAATTATTGTTTATAGCAGAGCAGTATCTGGGCAAAACTCTGTCTCAGACAGACGTGTCCCGAATTTTGTATTTTTATGATGAGCTTCATTTTTCCGCAGACCTCATTGAGTACCTTATAGAATACTGTGTCTCCAAGGGGAGCGCCAGTATGCACTACGTTGAGGCGGTGGCCCTTGCCTGGGCAAAGAATGGTATTACTACCGTGGCTATGGCCAAAAAGGAATCCTCTGCTTACCATAAAGATTACTATACCATTTTAAAAGCATTTGGAATCAAGGGCCGCAATCCCATTGAGGCTGAGATCCGCTATATGGATCTCTGGATGAAGGATTACGGGTTTACCCTGGATATTATTTCCCAGGCCTGCCAGCGCACTGTGCTTCAGACCAACCAGGCCAGCTTTCCCTATGCAGACAGCATCCTCGTCAGATGGAAAAAACAAGGTGTACACCACGTATCGGATATCGAGGTCCTGGACACCCGGCATCAGCAGGCAAAGGCCGAAAAGGCGGTCTCTGCGCCTCAGGCCAATACCCGCAAGCCGGCTTCCGGTAATGCTTCTAAGAATAAGTTTAATAATTTCCACCAGCGGGACTATGACGAAGATGAATTAAGTGCATTGGAAAGACAACTATTGAACCAGTAAAGTGAAGGAGACAAAACGTGTCGCTAAAGAACTCACAATACGATGCCATTATGCGGGAATATAACCGCAGACAGCTGCGCAACAAGCACATACAGGACGAACACATTGCCGCCGCATATACTAAGATTCCCCGTTTGGCAGAAATTGATCAGGAAATTGGAGCCTTAAGCCTGAAAAAGGCGCGACTCCTTCTGGGGGAATCCCCGGGGGAGGAATTTGATCTCCCCTCTGCCATCTCAGCGCTGTCCCTGGAAAGGAAAAGTCTTCTGGCGGCCAATGGTTTTCCGGCAGATTATCTGGATCTCCATTATGACTGTCCCCTATGCCAGGATACGGGATATATTGACAACGAAAAATGTACCTGTTTTAAAAAGGCATCTGTAGATCTGCTGTATACACAGTCCAATATTAAGGATATACTAGAAGTAGAGAATTTTGATCATTTTTCCTTTGATTATTATTCCGGATCCCTTGTCAATCCGGCTACCGGGCTTACCTCACTGGAGACTGCCCATCAGGCCGTGGATAAGGCATGGGACTTCATTAACCGATTTCAAAGCAGTTTTGGGAATCTTTTTCTGTACGGGGATACAGGTGTGGGAAAGACCTATCTGTCCCACTGCATCAGCAAAGAATTGATTGATCGGGCGTACTGTGTTATGTACTTTTCAGCCTTTGATCTCTTTGACCTGTTTGCGAAAAACACTTTTAACAGAAACAGCGGTTCTGAAGAGGGGAATGAATATGTCTTTGACTGCGATCTGCTTATTATTGACGATCTGGGAACAGAACTTACCAACAGTTTTGTGTCTTCCCAGCTTTTCTTGTGTATTAACGAGCGCCTCATCCGCAAAAAGTCAACGATTATCTCCACAAATCTTTCCATAGAAAATTTCCTGGAGACTTATTCGGAACGAACCTTTTCCCGGATATCCAGCAATTACACTATGATTAAACTTATCGGCAAAGATATCAGAATACAAAAAAAACTTTTAGGAGGAAAGTAAGAATGGCACCGAAAGAAAATGCAAATCTGAATACCCTTCCCGTTGGAAGACTGGGTATTCTGCCGCTGCAAAGCTGTACGAGCCTGGGCCAGAAGGTAGACAATTATCTGGTACGTTGGAGAAAGGAGCGCCAAAATGAGCTGAAATCTACCATAGCGTTTGAGGGGTACGAAAGGGATTCCTATATTATCGCTTCCTCAACCCCGCGTTTCGGTTCCGGGGAGGCCAAGGGCGTCATCAATGAATCCATACGCGGCGATGACTTGTATATCATGGTGGATGTATGCAACTACAGCCTCACCTACTCTCTCTGCGGATATACCAACCGAATGTCACCAGACGACCATTTCCAGGATTTGAAGCGTATTATTGCTGCGGTGGGCGGAAAAGCCCGAAGAGTAAATGTCATTATGCCGTTCCTGTATGAGAGCCGTCAGCACCGCCGGAGCGGGCGGGAATCCCTGGACTGTGCCATTGCCTTAAAAGAACTGCTGAACATGGGGGTGGAGAATATAATCACCTTTGATGCCCATGATCCTAGAGTCCAGAACGCCATACCCCTGCATGGCTTTGAGACTGTACGCCCCACTTACCAGTTCCTGAAAGGGTTATTCCGTGTAGAACCGGATCTCCCTCTGGACAGCGGTCATCTGATGGTCATAAGTCCCGACGCCGGAGGTACGGAAAGAGCCATTTATCTTGCCAATGTGCTGGGCGTGGATATGGGTATGTTCTATAAACGGCGTGACTACGCACATATCGTAGACGGGCGCAATCCCATAGTGGCTCACGAGTTCCTGGGGGCTGATGTAAAAGGCAAGAATATGATTATCATTGATGATATGATCTCTTCAGGAGACAGTATGCTGGAGGTCGCCGCCTTGCTGAAAGAAAAAGAGGCAGGGAAGATCTTCATGTGTTCCACCTTCGGACTTTTCACAAATGGCCTGGAAAAGTTTGACAGAGCGTATGAGCAGGGACTGTTTGACAGGCTCCTTACAACGAATCTTGTATATCAGACACCTGAATTGCTGGAAAAACCATATTATGTAAACTGTGACATGAGCAAATATATCGCACTGCTGATTGATACCATTAATCACGATGCATCCATCAGTAAGCTGTTAGATCCAGTGGAAAGAATCCACAGATTAATGAACCGGCATTGTCAAAGTTAAAAAAGGGGACGTGTTCTTTTTAAAAGGAACACGTCCCAAATTCGATCCAGGGTGTCCCCTTTTGAGTACTGCCCTGTCCCTTTTTACAACCTGACCATATGATACTCCAGCCCCAGCGCTTCCAGCGCCTCTATCTCTCTTTCCTGGCAGGTAAATATGAGTACCTGCTGTTTATTCTCTGACAGCCATTTCAGCGTGTTACGGAGCCTCTGGCTGTCGTACATGACAAAGGGTTCATCCAGCAGTACCGGGAGTTCTTCTTCTCTGCACAGGATATCTGAGACTGCCATTCTCAGCGCAAAGTATACCTGTTCTATAGTGCCCCTGCTCAGCTGCTCCAGAGGGCTAAAGTGTTCGCTGGTATTCAGGTGAATCTGGAATTCATCACTGATGGATATCTGCGTATATCTGCCTCCTGTCAGCTGGCCTAATATTTTCGAGGTTTGGGTCTTCAGGCGGTCTCCAATCTGGGTCTGCATTGCCCCGGAAAGTTCCTGTATGGTGTCTATAGCCAGCTCGATCCCTTTTATCTCCTCCTGGAGAGGAGTCATCTCCCGGCTGTGCTTTTCTAACAGCTCCTGGTATTCTTCCCTGAGATTCTCACAGGAGGTCTCTTTTTCTTCCGCCTCTTCCCTAAGATGTTCCAGCTTCCACTCCAGTTTCTTTTCCTCTTCCTGAATATCTCCTTCCTCCTCCGGCAGATTGTGCTCCTCCTGCGGGCCCGGGGAACTTTTTTTCGGATATCGGAACAGAAAAAAGACAGTCACCAGACCGGCTGCCGCCCCCGTGACTCCTCCTATCATCCCGGGGATCAGAAGAAGGCTCAGAAGAATAACCAGGGCGCCTGCCAATAGGACACCTATGCTCCCGCGATGCTCTTTCTGCATAACGGGAACCTTCTCTCTTTTATCGGCTTTCCTGTCTCTCTGCCTCAGCCTTTCCCTTCTCGTCACGGCATCACTGATCTTCTCCTCCAGCTCCGCCCTTTCCTCCTCCAGAAATAAAAGCTTTCCCTTAATTCCGTTAAGTATCTCCTCCTGCTTTCCCACTTCCTCTTTTCTTGCCTGCTCAAACCCTCTTTTCTTCTCTTTCAGGGCAGCCACAGCCTTTTCAATATCAATCTGTCCTTCTGTATCGCTTTGATAATTGGACATATAATTGCGTAATTCAGCCATGATCCCCTCTACGGTCTGGTTCTTCAACTGACCCACGGATACGGTATTGTCGTATACCACCTGGCTGATATTTCCCAGAAGAATACCGAGATCTCCATCCTCCACCGACAGCTGCTCGCCGTCATCCTCGCAGATAAGTTCAGCCCGCTGGTTTGCCTTGCTGAAATTCCTGGTCAGACGGAAGGTTTTCCCCCCGCAGGAAAACCGGATGACCCCCGCGTAGTAGCTGCTGTTCTCCCAGGGTTCAAAGCGGCTGTACACATCGTTTTTGGCTGCCCTTCCCCTCATCTTTCGGATGCCAAAGAATATCCCCTGGATAAATGTGTGAAGAGTACTCTTTCCGCTCTCATTTTCTCCAAAAATAATAGTGATGCCTTCTCCAAAGTCCAGCTCTTTGTTATGCAGTTTACCAAAATTTTTTATCCATAAATGTTCTATAATCATACATAATCTCCACCGGAACTTATTCTTCTCCCAAGAGGGCACGCAGCCCATAGTATAAAGCCTTATTCTCTATAATTGTTCTGTCCTTTTCCATAAAATGCGCCACATACTCGCCAATCAGACTTCCCTCGTATTTCTCACGGATGGTCTGAAAATCATAATCCGGCTGGGTATCATCCAGTACTTCTACAATATTCCCCAGTTTATACAAATCCGGCAATACAAATTCCAGATCGGGATCCCGGAATCCCTCCAAAAAGATCTGAAAGATATTATCCCTTCCACTTTCCTGTATCTCACGGCGTATCTCCGTCTCCACCGACAGCTGCGTGTCTTCAGGATCAACTGTAATAATCAGGGGAATATAGGATCTGCAGGCAAAAGGCACAAATTGAATTGTGGTTCCTGAACTGTTGCATTCCCCCAGAACGTACCCGTGTTGACCCGTATCATTTCTGTCAAGAGGTTCCAGCGCCCCAGCATAAGCACCCCTGTGTCCCAGAATCTTGCCCGGTTTGTGAATATGACCCAAAGCCACATAGTCAAACCCTGCCACCTGCAGAAGTTCCCGGTGGATTGGAATATGGCGTTCGTCTCCTCCGTGGGCCAGAAGTATGTTCGTACACCCCTCTGTCCTGACCGGGCGTATGTGATCGTAAAGCGGTTCCCGGATTTCCCGGCTGTAATAGCTCAAACCATAGATACAGGTATCCAGTTCCTCCAGGCAGACTTTCCCGCATTCTTTTCCCCAGAGGCAATAAACATTGGGATTCCACGGAAATCTCTGATAAAAGGAATCCTTCTTGAGATAATCATGGTTTCCCGCCATCAAAATAACCTTTGTATCCGGTATGGTAGAAAAAAGATAATTCACCTCTTTCAGTTCTCTTTTCAGAGGCTGCCGGTGAAATAAATCCCCGGCAATGAGAAGAAGGTCGGCCTCTGTGCGGCCGACCTGACAAATGACTCTCTGAAAGCTTCTCCATATTTCTTTTTCTCTCTCCTCACTCCAGGGATATCCCTTATCAGGCACTGCCCCCAGGTGTACATCTGCAATGTGAATAAATCTCATTAAAAGTCACTCATCTCCTAAGCACAATGGCTTATAACTCACAATTATTAACAGTTCTGGGGAATGGAATCACGTCACGGATATTGCTCATACCAGTCAGATACATCACGCAGCGCTCAAATCCTAGTCCGAAGCCAGAATGTCTGGTAGAACCGTATTTCCGCAAATCCAGGTAAAACTCATAGTCTTCCGGTTTTAGCCCAAGCTCTTCCATACGGGCGGTTAGCTTTTCGTAGGAATCCTCTCTCTGGCTCCCTCCTATAATCTCCCCGATTCCAGGCACCAGGCAGTCCATGGCGGCAACCGTTCTGCCATCCCCGTTCAGTTTCATATAGAACGCCTTAATCTCCTTGGGATAATCCGTTACAAAGACAGGACGCTTATATACCTGTTCTGTCAGATACCTCTCGTGCTCTGTCTGCAGATCACATCCCCAGGATACTTTATATTCAAATTTGTCGTTAACCTTCTCCAGAATCTCAATTGCCTCTGTATAAGTCACATGGGCAAAATCTGCATTTACGACTCCCTGAAGGCGATCCAGAAGGCCCTTGTCCACAAAGGAATTAAAGAACTTCATCTCCTCCGGCGCCTCCTCCATGACATAGCGGATGACATATTTGAGCATTGCCTCAGCCAGTGCCATATTGTCCTCCAGATCCGCAAACGCCATCTCCGGCTCAATCATCCAGAATTCGGCTGCATGCCTTGTGGTATTCGAATTCTCTGCCCTAAATGTAGGTCCGAAGGTATAAATATTACGGAACGCCTGTGCGTATGTCTCCCCATTCAGCTGGCCGCTCACTGTAAGGCTTGTCTCCTTATTAAAGAAATCCCTGGTGTAATCCACTTTGCCATCCTCTGTTCTCGGCAGATTCTCCAGATCCAGAGTGGTGACACGGAACATCTCCCCAGCGCCCTCACAGTCACTTCCTGTGATCAGTGGAGTGTGCACATAGACAAAGCCTCTCTCCTGGAAAAATTTGTGGATTGCATAGGCAATCAGAGAGCGCACGCGAAACACTGCCTGAAATGTATTCGTCCTGGGGCGCAGATGAGAAATGGTTCTCAGGTATTCCAGACTGTGGCGTTTCTTCTGGAGAGGATAGTCCGGCGCGGACTCTCCCTCAACAAGGATTTCACTGGCCTGAATCTCAAAAGGCTGCTTTGCCTGAGGAGTAGCCACAAGAGTCCCTGTAACCAAAATAGCCGCACCTACATTTAATTTAGAAATCTGGGTAAAATTATCCATACTGTCGCTGTATACAATCTGCATTGTCTCAAAAAAACTTCCGTCATGAAGTACAATGAATCCGAATGTCTTAGAGTCCCTTACGCTTCGAACCCATCCGCCCAGGGTTACTTCCCGGTCCATGTACTTATCTCTGTCTTTGTAAATATCCTTTACTGTTATAAGGTCCATATTCTTACTCCTTTTATAATATTAAGGCGGAGTAAGTTCTCCCTGGCTTACTCCACCCTTTAGTATATCGCATTGCAAATTATCACGCAAGGACTAACATAAAAACTACCATTCCAATTTCCCGGTCTGCTGATACTCCTGATTCATGTCAAAAGCTGTCAAACTGCTCCCATTATAAATGTAGATAGTATTGTCTATATAGAGACCCCTGGCATCCGTAAACCCTCCGTAGTGATCCTCCTGATTTTCATAGAGAGGCCAGACCAGTTTATTGACAAATCCGGTTCCCTCCTCGTAGGAAAACACACCGTAATATGCGTTGGGATATTCCCCTGAAGGAGAATATCCTCCTTCTGTGTAGGCGAACCCAAAGAGATTCTTTTCCGGATCTATCATAATTGCTTTATAGTTAGCTGCAACACTGTACTCCGAAACTGCGTCCAGAATCATTTTGCTCTTCTCCGTCACATTGGATGGATCGCTGATATCAAACATAGACAGCTTCAGTCCCAGTTCCTTGCCCGTCTCGGGATCCGCATCTCTGCCAATGCCAAGAAGAAGATTGTCTCCGTAGTAATGCAGATACTCTGAGAATCCCGGGATCTTCAGTTCTCCCAAAACCGCAGGATTCTGGGGATCCGACAAGTCAACGGAGAACAGGGGATCTGTGTTTCTGAAGGTTACAAAATATCCCTTATCCCCCATAAACCGCGCAGATTTTATCCGTTCTCCCTCTGCCAGATTCTCAATCTTCCCTGTGACCTCCAACTTTTGATCCAGGATATACAGCCCATTGGTATCCACTCCCCTGGCGTCACTGGCAGTGAGCACCAGCCGCAGATTCCCCTCATATTCGTCCAGGGAGAAAGAATCATTGAGATACCCATTGACAGAGGCTGCCGCCTCGGCCTTGATCTTTCCCTCTTTATATGCAAATCGGACAATGGAAGTTCTGTTTCCGCCCTGGGACCATTCCGGCCTGGTAATATAAATGTTGGAGCTGCTCACATACATCATATCACTCCCGGCAACCAGGGCCTTGGTATCCTGTACTTTATCAGGCTTTCCTGTATCCACTGAGGTTATTACAATATAACTGGATATATTCTGTTCCCTGGGCAGATAAATGTCCTCTGCCGGAAGCAGCTCCCCGTTAACCCTGGGGATATACTCCTCCACAGCCTCCGGATCCTCTGTATTATACGGCGTATAATTGGTAAAGAGATATACATACTTCCCCGACTTTCTGGAGGACTGGTAATACCCCTCCTGAGAAATATGCCCAGTCTGCCTTACCTTCGTCCGATCAGAGATATCATACGTATACAAATGGGTAGTTTGCTGTTCCAGGGTATCGTAAGTATTCTTCTCTCTTTCATAAAGGGCAGTCTCATAATCGGATGTTATCACACTTAGCACATCCCCGTCTACATACATCTCCTGTATCCCCTCACCTGCAGCCTCCAGCCGGATCGTGGATGCCAGTTTCATGTCCCCGCCCCTGGCTTCCACTATCTGAAGCATTCCCTGCCGGGTAACAAGATAGATGTATTTTCCGTCTGTCTTAACGATATCTGCCTCATCCACTCCCGCTTCCCGGACATTCGTATCAGAATAAGAGCTGCCGTCTGCACTGTCTGCGGATGTATCCGCACCGGCTGCCTGGTCATTTGTGGCAGCGCCTGACTCCGGAGCAGCTGCGGTATCTGCGGTAGATTCCGACTTTTCCATAGCATCGGACTTACTGCCCCCGCTGATCCAGTCGGATATAGTTCCAAGAATTCCCCTGTCTTCCTTATAAGTTTCTGCCTGAGGATACTTTACCGTATCATAGACCTGCTGATAATCTGCAGCTGAGGCCATTACCTTTTCAACATCCTCTGCAGCCGCAATCTCCCCTTCTGTCCCTGTATCTGCCTTCTCGTCACTGCTGGGAGCCGAATCTGCCACAGCTTGAGATTCTGCCGATTCCATCTGGTTCTTCATGTCTCCCGTCTGCGAGCTGACAAACCATGAAAATACTGCCAAACCTACACACGCGGCAGCTCCTGCACCTGCAGCCCAGCGGCGTATGACATGCTTTTTCCGTCCCTGTGAGGAGGATTCCAGCTTTCTCTCTATCTGTTCCGGACGTAGTCCTTCCGGGATCTCATCTGCCTGGGCCGACTGACGGATTTTTTCCAGAAAATCCAATTCATTCATGTCACCTTCCTCCTTTCTATTCATCCAGATAGCGCTGCATCTTTTCCAGCGCCCGGCTTAACTTTGAGCGTACTGTATTATGGCTTTTATGTAATATGGCACCGATCTCTTTGCTCTGATAACCACCGAAAACTTTCATGGCAACTATCAGCCTCTCCTCTTCCCCCAGCCGGAAAAAGGCCTCTCTGACCTGCATATTCTCATCCGGATCCGGAGCATGCATTTCCAGAGATACCGAGTCTGTCAGCTCCTCCCCTAATTCCACCGTCTTATTCAGATATTCTTTCAGTCTTCTCTTACACTTGTTGGAAAGGATCTTAAATATCCAGCCCCGAAATGCATCTGCATCCCGGAGATTATGTATTCCTGCATAGGCGTCCGTCACTGTTTCACTGACCGCGTCTTCTGCGTCCTGGGGATTTCTCAATGTATAGAGCGCCATATGATACATATCCTGGTAAACCATCTCATATAAACTGGCGAAAGCTTTGGGATCCCTTTCCCTTGCTTTTTGGGCCAATTCACTGTATTCTCCCATCTCCTCACCTCTCATCCATGGATTTCACTTTCACTGGTACCCTGCTTCAGCAGCTGGTTCTGAAGTTCGAATTCATAGATATAGTGTCCTTCAAACTTCCTTTTGTTGCATTAAATCCTATTTTATATCCAAATAACAGCAAGACCCGCATAGAAAAGGCGGTGCCGTCGCACCTCAGCTGCTTCGGCACCGCCCTTAGGCGGATCTCCCGCTCTGTGTCCGGGGACATTGCCTGTGATGCAAATGTTCCTCGTATGCAGAGTTTTATTTTAAATTCTCCGGATTCAGTCCTTCCAGCTCCGGTACTACAAATCTTCCGTCCTTGCGGATCAGCACATCGTCAAAATAAATCTCGCCCCCGCCATATTCCGGCCTCTGAATCAGTACCATATCCCAATGGATGGAAGACTCATTGCCGTTTGGCGCCTCATCGTAGCAGTTTCCCGGCGTAAAATGGATGGAGCCCTGTATTTTCTCATCAAACAGAATATCCTTCATGGGCTCCAGAATATAAGGATTCACCCCGATGGCAAACTCTCCGATATATCTGGCTCCCTCGTCCGTGTCAAAGACCTGATTAATCCTTGTGGTATCATTGGCAGCAGCCTCCACGATCTTCCCATCCCTGAAGGTAAGCTTCACATTTTCAAATACAAAGCCCTGATACGGAGAGGGTGTATTGTAAGTGATGGTCCCGTTTACAGAATCTCTCACCGGTGCTGTATATACCTCACCATCGGGGATATTACAGGTTCCGCTGCAGGAAACCGCGGGGATATCCTTGATAGAGAAAGTAAGATCTGTCCCCGGAGCTACCAGGCGGACCCGGTCCGTCCGGTTCATATACTCTACCAGCGGTTTCATTGCCTCTTCCATTCTCGAGTAATCCAGTGTACACACATCGAAATAGAAGTCCTCAAAAGCTTCCCTGCTGGTATTGGCCAGCTGAGCCATAGAGGCATTGGGATAACGAAGCACTACCCACTTTGTATGGGGCACCCGAATCTCATGGTGAACCGGAGTGGAATAATATTGTTCGTACAGCTTCATGTTCTCCGGCGGCACATCTGACAGCTCAGATACGTTATCACTGCCTCTTACTCCAATATAGCAGTCCATATTTGACATCTCCAGAGCATCCACCTTTGCCATCAGTTCCATCTGTTCCTTTTTAGCAGAGAGAAGGAGCTCTCTCTGAAGACGGGGATCCGTGTAATGTACAAATGGAATTCCCTTAGCGGCATATACCTCTTTCACCAGCTGTCTGGCCAGATCCCCGGTTTCCTCTCCAATATAGTGGATATACACCTTTTCATTCTCCTGTACCCGGCAGGAATACTGTACCAGCCCTCTGGCCAGTTTTTTTAATCTCTCGTCCATCGCGTCCTCCTGTTACTGATTAATCTATGGATTCTATATAACTGATAAATACGTTGCCTGCACTCTGGAACAGCTCAGTGCTGTCATTCAGACCATAGGGGTAGGTTTCCTGGGTAACCGGATTATAAAGAATCGTGTTATATGGGTCATATCCTATGATCAGAACCGATTCTGTATCCGAGATCTTAGCTATAACCGGACGGGAAGCACTCACCTCATAGAGAACACTCTGCAGGGAACAGCCGGTGAGATTATGCACAGTTCCGGAACTGCCCAGCCCTTCTGCCAGAGCATCTGTATCCAGCTCTCCAGTCTTAAATACCTCCGGTATATCCCCCAGTTCCATAGTAACCCTTGTTTTCAGGTTTCCTCTTTCCCACACATACTGCTGCGCACGGTTCAGAACGACTCCGGTTTGTTCATCCGCCCTTACTATGGCTTCATTTGGCCTGGTGAAAATACTGTCCAGCTTTCCTTTTGCATACACATAGTATGCCTGACCATCCTGTGTTTTTTCAACTTCCATATTGAGCGTCCGGTTTTCCTGGCTTTCCATCATCTTTGAAACCATTACCAGAGGATTCTTATCTCTGATACTGCTGCTGAAGTTCAGCCGTATCTGCATTCCCTGCCGCTCTGTCACTTTCGCATTTACGGTGATTGCCTTCTCTTCCTGCTGTACATTGTTCATAATATGGTCAGTGTTAATCTCCACATAAGCTCCGTCCTGCCAGTTAGCCCTGGAAAGCTCAATCAGCCCCTGCTGAAGTGTTATCCCCAGGATGTACACCCCCTCCTGCTGGTAATTCTTTACCAGGGTGCCGTCAAAGCTTTCAATCCTAACCTCATTCATAGCAAACTGGATATTTCCGGATGCATCTGTGAGGATATCGGACTCATTGGCAATTCCGTAAACAAGATCCTCATTGATAAATCCTACCGCTCTCAGCCTGGTTCCCTCTGCCGCGGTGATCGTCCTGGTTTCCCCTGACTCAAAATCTATCTCCGTAATCTGTGTTGTATTATTAGCGTCATTTCCCTCCATCCAGGCAGCGTGAGCGTTTGTCGCCGATACATAGAACCCATCCTTGGGAATCCCGGATTTCAGCACCTCATATTCCTTACTCTGTGTATCGAACCGGTACAGACTGCCCTCCAGAAGGAGATACAGCTGATCCTGAGTACTGATATAGGATAGCTTCTCCAGATCCTTCCTTAAAAATTCATAAGACTGAGTGGTTGGAAGAAAGAATTTTTCTTCCAGTACATTCTGATCATTGCTGTAATGATAGACGCCTGTCCCCACGACACCTTCATGGCTGCCCCTGCTCATATACCCGTATAGCACAAAATCCACGTCTCCAGTCTCTCCTACACGGATAATCTTCATACTATGGGCAGTGCTTTCATATCGGATATCCGATTCCCCGTCCTCTCTGAAGCTGAGAATTCTGGTAAGCTTATTGGCCGTCTTATTATAACTCCAAAGCTCTCCCTCCTGAACAAAGGCCACAATATCTGCGTTCTGGTTAGTCACATGCTGTACTTCTTTGGAGGCCACGCCCAGATTAATCCCATCCTTAGTTATCACGGGCAGATTTCCGTCAAATACCTGCCTGGCAGAACGCTCAAAGTCAAGCAGCATCACCCTGGCCTGGGTGTACCGCATCCTGTAAAAATCTGTCACATGGTAAAGTTCCTGGTTCCCCTCCTCATCCTTGGCTGAGATCATATACTCAATGGAAATGCTCCCGGTTGTCTCATTAATGTCCTTTATGGTAGGGATTCCTTTCCGGAACAGCTGAGGCTCCAGTTTCCCCCAGCTCACCATGTCATTGGTAGACTTAATATTTACCTCCGTATAGCTTTGACTATTCATAGAGCTGTCTGTCTCCAGGTATTTGGTCAACTCTGACCGGGAACTCTTATCCAGACACAGCTGGTAAAATGTTTCCGCAAATTCCAGATATTTGTCTGTATTCAGCCCCGCCCTCTGTATCAGCCTGGTATAATAATACACCGTCTCCTTATCCGTCTCCACGGCAAACCTCAGGGAATATTCCTGGTTCATCCGGATGGGCTGCTGTATGGCAAACGTAGCTTTCTGCGTATTTTCCTCTTTAGAGAATGATTTTATCTTTGCATTTTCTACCACCTTACTTCCATCTGAGGTACGTACCTCGTAGGCTACGCTCTTTATCTTATGGCCGCAGGGGGTGATTGCCAGCGTAATCTCTTTATCCGTATCTATGGGTGTCAGACTGTCCCGCATAAAGTCTACCTGCATCTCCTGCTTATATCCCAGCAGCTGATTCAGCTCATTGCCGTCGATTTCCATCGACAGCACCGGCAGACTGGCAGCCTCCAAATCTGTCTTATTATCCGTTGTCTGTTTGTTCATTCTGCTGCTTATCACCAGCACGGCAATTACAAACAAAGCAGCCAAAATGCCAATCTTAGTTAGAATTCGCTTCATCTTCGGCCTCCTCTCCTGCACACAGCAAATGCTCCAGAGTGGGCCTGGCATGGAAGAATTCCATACATTCCCGGTATTGGTTCCCCGGTTTAACTCCCTTAGAACTCTTTACCGCCCGAATCAGCAGGTTCTTGGGGGTATGCTCCATATCTATAAATTCCAGTATCTGGGTGTCATAGCCCTGGCTCTCAAGAATCTTGGCCCTGAGTCCGTCGGTGAGAATCGCAGCAAATCGTTCCTTCAAAATCCCATAGGAAAAGACTGGTTCCAGTATTTCATTAGATATCTGGCCGTTTAGCTCATGCTGACAGCAGGGAACCGACAGAATCACAGAGGCATCCCATGCTACCGCTTTTGCCAAAGCGTAATCCGTGGCAGTATCGCAGGCATGCAGGGTCACAACCATATCCACCCGGCCGGTACCTTTGTAGGAAGCAATATCCCCCTGGAGAAACTGGAGTTTCTCATACCCATATTTTCTGGCCAGACCGCTGCAGGTCTCTATCACATCAGCTTTAAGATCCAGGCCTATAATCTTTACATCATACCCTCTTAATTCCTTCAGGTAATGATACATGGCAAAGGTCAGATAAGATTTTCCGCAGCCAAAATCCAGGACAGTAATCTCTCTCTCCCTGTCAAGTTTCGGAAGAACATCTTCAATGAATTCCAGGAAACGGTTCAGCTGCTTAAATTTATCGTATTTGGGTTTGAGTATCCTTCCCTCCTGGTTCATAACTCCCAGATCTATTAAAAACGGTACAGGGATTCCTTCCTGTAGAAGATATTTCTTTTTGCGGTTATGCTCCAGAGAAACCTCCTGTTTGCAGCAGGATACCTGCATTTCCTTCACCTGGATCGTCATTTTCCCCTTTTTGCTCACCAGTACACTTCCCCGGGCGCTGCCGCCCTCCATCTGAAGCTGCCGAAACTGCCCTTCCATCTTCTGCTGTACATAGGGAATAAGCTCTTCCTTCCTATAATTATGGTGCAGCTCCTTTTGTCCCAGAGTCTCAGACACCTGGTACTTCAGCTCACCTTTCAACATAACCGGACGTATCTTAATCTTACGAATCCCTTCTTTATTCCTTGGGCCGCTGATTGTCATCTGATGCAGCCCCTGCTCTACATATCTATTTAAAAATTCTATTAAATCTGTCATATAATAATCTCCATCTGCGAGAGTTTGTCCTATTGTCACTTCAGAAGAACCGTGAGAAAAACTCACGGCTCATTCATGATATTATTGTAAAGGTTTTAAAGATAAACCACAAGACCTAATATTCCTAAAAATAACGTCTGCATCTGCGTCTTCTGCAGCGTCTTCTGTACACTTCATTAAAGAATAAAACCTGTACCAGTTCCCTCAGCGCCCGATCTGAAATCTCCTGGGTCTGCATTTTTTCAGCCATATCTTTTTCGATTTTTTTTATCTTCTCCTGGTCATATCCCGGATCCCCTGTCATTTCCTCTTCCGGATCCTCCCCAGACATTTTATCTTCCTCATACATTTTATTTTCTTCATACATATTGTCTTCCCCGGGTGTCTTCTCCCTTTCCAGCTCTCTTCTCAGCCGTTCCGGAAGCTCTATAGGTATTACCTTCTCTTCTTCCTTTTGTATCTTTTCCAATTCCATCATTTCCAATCGAGCATTTTCCTCTTTTACCTGGCTGTAGATGTGATCACACATTTGATTCATCATAAACCGGTCTGGGTATTCATCGTATATCATACTTCCTTCATATTCTATCTTATCACAGGCGTCTTCCACGAATTTCTGTACCATAGCTGCATTCTTTGGGTAATAGGATTTCATTTTTTCCATCTCTTGTTCCAGCATCCATTCCTGGTCATACATATCAGCATACGGATAAGTCATATAAAATGGTAATGGTTTTTCGTAATACACTGTTTTCCCCTTAAAAAATAATTATATTTTACTATATATAGTATAGTCCCTGGGAATACTTTGTGCTATAATTGGGCTGGGAGAAATTTATATTATTTATTTCATGTATATGAAAATTTTTTGGGAGGATGAAAATGAATGAACTAAAGAGCAAGGACTTCTGGAAGGACCAGCTGATCATCACCATCGGCGTGTTCCTTTACGTAGTTCCGTACAACCTCATAACCACTCCAATGCATTTATACAGTGGTTATCTCACGGGTATTGCGCAGATTGCGAGGACACTCTTATCAGATTACGCACACATTAAGATGACCTTCGACTGGACAGGTATTATCCTGTATTTGATCAATATACCCTTGTTTGTTCTGGCGTTTAAAACGCTGGGAAGAACTTTTTTCTACAAGACAATAATTAATGTTACGGTGATGACAATCTTTTTCTCCATCATCCCGGTATCTGCAGAACCCTTAGTCAGTGATCCCATGGCAGGCTGTCTGGTAGCCGGTGTCGTCAGCGGATTCGGGGGCGGTATTATCCTCCGTTACGGCGGTTCCTGCGGCGGTATGGATATTGTAGGTATGTATGCCACTAAGAAAAATCCCAATTTCAGCGTGGGCAAAATCACCATGATGATGGCTGCTGTTATCTTTACGATATGCGCCTTCCTTTATAATATTGAAACCGTTATTTTTTCAGCAATTTTTACCATTATTTGCTCCCTTGCTCTGGACAAAACACATTTCCAGAATATCAAAATGTCCGCAACAATCTTCACCAAGAATATTGATGTGGGGCCCATTATCACCCATGACCTGGGCCGGGGTGCCAACACCTGGCGGGGAGAAGGTACATATACACACCAGGATACTTACGTATTTATGACGATCATTTCTAAATATGAGATGGGTCAGCTGAAGCGGAAGGTACGGGAAATTGATCCCAAAGCCTTTATCGTATTCCAGCAGGTGACTGAGGTATCCGGCAATTACGAGTCTCGGTTGTAAAACCGATAAACTGCGGGGTAAAAATTACCTGTTCCTAAACTTATCAGCGGGGTAAAGACGTGACCCTAAAATTAAATATAGAGCTTTTGCAGATGGGATCTGCAAGGGTAAATGACATCCTCATTGGAGTCAATGTTTTAAAACATTGAAGACTCCGGTGGGGATGTTTTTTTGTCGTTCAAGTTCACGTTCCGCCTCCTTATGTGCAGGTATTCCTATTGTTGTCTGAAAAAATAAAAAATCTAGTCATTTAACGAAATTTGCATTTACAGAAAATGCTTTTCTGCAAAATGAATCTGACCGAAAGTACGTGTTTGGTTAATTTTAGGCGAATACATAAGAAGCCGATTATAATTATTGCATAAAGGACTGTAAAAGGATCGAAGGGGGGCGATGCGGGTGCTGATAATATGGCATATGAGTTATTACTCACTCCAGGAATCATGTACAGCCAGCTGAGGGCTGAATCCAAACCCCGTTTATTTGACGGTACTACTTAAAAGAGGAGGGTAAAATGAATAACGAAGTAAATATTGTTTTAGATCCAAAGAAAAAGAGGCTGGTAATCCTCGCCTCCATCATTATGTATTTCAATTACATGTTTGCCAACATGGGCTGCGGCCTGACTCTTCCCAGGCTCTTAGGCGGACTTAATGCTATGGATATTTACGCCACTGTACTGGTGTTCAGCTCTGTAGGCCTTATGATTGCCTCCCCGGTGTCGGGAAAACTTGGTGATACCTTGGGCCGTAAATGGATCACCATCTTTTCTTTGGCCGGCTTCCTCATATGTGCAGCAATTACAGGTATGTCCCCGAACGGCTGGATGCTCATGGTATTCTGGGCGCTCACCGGAATCTGCGGCGGCTTCTTTGTCTCCGCCTCTTTTTCCATGATTGCAGACGTTACTACCATTGAGGAAAGGCCCAAATACATTGGCTATCTGGCAACGGCTGCGGCAGTAGGACAGCTTGCCGGCCCTCTTCTGGCCGGGGTTCTGGCTGACAACGGTTTGGTACGGGGACCGTTTTTTGTGGGTATCCCCCTTGGTATCGTGGTCATCTGCCTCTATGCTTCCTGCTATCCACATGTTAAGCTGGGAGTTGTCTCTGAAAATAATAAAATTGATATCTTGGGGCTTTTCCTTCTGGTAGTCAGCATCTGCTCCATTGTATTTTTCCTGAACTTTGGAAATGTTATTTTCCCAAGAACCTCTCCTATAGGTATCGCTCTTCTGATCATAGGAATAGTGGGCTTCATCGCGCTGATCATTTTTGAATATAATGCAAAGAACCCGGTAGTCTCCGTAAGGCTTTTTAAATACAAAGAGTTCCGCATTGCCTGGATTTGTCATTTTCTATATACCATGTACATAGTAGTGGTAAGCGGTTATCTTGTTCTGTTCGGGCAGAATGTCATGAAGGTGTCAGTGACCGTAAGCTCCACCTTTGCCATGCCCCAGACCATTTGCAGTGCCGTGCTTGCTTCCTTTGTAGGATTGTACATTTCTAAGAGTGCTAAGAACTACAAGAAAATTTATATCTTCATGGGACTTTGCGGAGCCATACCGCTTCTCGCATGGGCCTTTTTCCTGACGCCCAGCTCATCGGTTATCCTTATTTATATTACGACCCTGATAGGCGGTGCCGGATACGCCTGTGACCAGGTAGTGAACACCCCCTACCTTCAGTCCACCATGCCAAAAGAAAATTATGGGGCTGCTCAAGGCATGCTGATTTTTGCCGGTTCTGCCGCAGGCACTGTATGCGGCGCTGTGTCAGGTGTAATTCTGAACCGCGATGCACCACTGGAAGAGTCTCTTGGCATGATCTTTCTGATCTTCGGTATCTGCCTGTTCCTTATCTTTATTATTGGCCTGACATCCGTGAGGACACGTGCAGAAGTGAAGGAATAAAGTTTCCGGCAGTTACAAATCCAGACTTTAACAGCCTATGAATGAGCCATGATTCATGATATAATTCTTATATATCAAAATGAATCATGGCCCATTTTAGGAGGTAGCTTATGGATACGGCTAAGAAAGAGTTTATAAAAAAACAGTTTCTGGTTGGGGTAGGTGCCATCATCTTTGTACTCCCCTACAACCTGCTTATCACCCCCATGCATTTATACAGCGGCAACTTCACCGGTATCGCCCAGATCCTCCGGACTCTGCTGGTAGATTATGCTCATGTGGCCCTGCCCAGGGGGTTTGACATTACTGGTATCATCTTATTTCTTATAAATATTCCCCTGCTCACTCTGGCGTTCCTCAAGCTGGGCAAGTTTTTCTTTGTGAAAACAGTAATCACCACTGCCCTGATCTCCCTGTTCTTTTCCCTGATCCCGGTACCCCCGGAACCCATTATCAGCGATCCCCTGACCGCCTGTCTCATCGGAGGCGTTGTGGCAGGCTTCGGCGCAGGCATGATCCTCCGGGAAGGAAGCTCCGGCGGCGGACTCGATATCCTGGGCATGTATTTTGCCCAAAAAAGACCAAATTTCAGCGTTGGCAAGGTAGTAGTCATCGTGGCAATCTTTGTATTTACAACCTGTCTGTTTCTCTATGACTTCGAAGTTGTAGTATATTCCGCCATCTTTACCTTCACCAGCTCCTTTGCCCTGGATCGGTTTCATTATCAGACCGTAAAGGTAAGCGCATTCATTGTAACCTCTAACCCGGAAGTAGCACAGGTCATAACCCAAGATCTCAGCCGCGGCGGCACCGAATGGACCGGGCAGGGAGTATACAGCCATACAAAAATGCATGTTTATATGACCGTACTCTCCAAATATGAGGTCAATAAACTAAGACGGAAGGTTCATGCCCTGGATCCCCATTCCTTTATTGCCTTTCAGACAGTGTCAGCAATAGAAGGGTATTTTCAGCCGCATCTGTAAAAATGATGGGTTTTGTGTATGTGAAGTTCGAGGTTATATAGTCGGCGGACGGAGTGTCGCAGACGGATGGTCAAGAGAAGGGTGTCGCAGACGGACGGATATAGAAGGGATCACCGGGGAGACAGGGCCAGGGCGTAGGAAAAGGTCAGCTCGAGGCTCCGCTTAACCTCCCTGACCTTTTCCTACGCCCTGGCCCTGTCTCCCCGGTGATCCCTTCTATATCCTGGCTGAGACTCCCTTCACATTCACGGAAAACGGGTAGGGAAGGTCGTGAGTTGTACACTTTACACCTTGTTATCATTTTTGTTAGCTCAATGTCTCTGGTGAACCTGCCCCTTGGAACTTTCCCATACCCAGGTGAGAGGAATTCTGCGGCGGCGGGCTGGAAGAGCTGGGGGAGGGAGGGCTGGGGTCCGCGGACGATTCCGCAGGAGTGAATAGAGAGTCTTAGGCAAAACCGGGATTCCCGCAGGAGATTTTTTCGGCAGTCCGGGCCAAAAAAAAGTGAGCATGGGCAGAGAATGCACATAAAGCATTCTTTGGCCATACGAACGGTGCTCCGGAGAGGATTCCGGTTTTGCCTTAGACTCTCTTCACGACGGAGGTGTCCCCGGACCCCAGCCCTTCCTCCCCCAGCTCTTCCAGCCCGCCGCCGCAGAATTCCTCTCACCGTCCCCCAGCCACCCCATACCTTCCGACTAGAAGCTCTAAAGCATCGGAAGTCAAACTCTAAATTGACATTAAAAAAGGATCCGCCGCTCTTTCAAGCAGCAGATCCCCTATCCAACAAAGCCAAAGGTATTCTATCAATACCCTCTCTCTTTGTAATGATGCGCCTCTTCCAGCATCATATCCTTTACCTTCATCAGACGAATCTGAGTACTTCTCTCATTCTCATCCAACTTCATGGTAATATACTTAATATTCTTTCTGGTCTCCGGAATGATTACATGTTCCAGAGCATTTACTCTACGGCGGGTTTTTTCAATCTCAGCCGCCATCAGCTGACAAGCCTTTTCACATTCTGCAAGCCGTAACATATCGGGCAGTATGTCTGCCAGAGACTTCACTGCGTCGTCCAGATCCCCTGAGGTAAAGGCAAAGCCGTAAGAATAGATGTCGTTGTCATCGGCTGTCCTGGTCTTATATTCAAAGACCGGGACATCAACGCTCATGACATTTTTCTTTGAGCCTTCCAGATACACCTCTTGTTTGGGAGCCATCAGAGCCGTATTTAAGATCTCCTCAGACATACCTGCTCTTGCAATGACAAAGTTCTTATTTGCGGAAAGGATGCCGGCTTCTACTTTTTGGCGCAAGGCCATATTTTCCCTAACCAAATCCATGAACTGACGCATTAACTCATCACGCTTATCTTTCAAAAGCTTATGGCCTTTGGTAGCGGTGACAAGCTTTTTCTTTAACTTGGTCAGCTCCATACGGGTTGGATTCACCTGGGTAGATGCCACACAATCACCTCTTTCTTAGTAGTTCCTGAAACATTAGAATTTACCGTAGTACTCATCTAAGAACTTGTCATCAATACGTTTCAGTTCGCTTCTCGGCAGAATGGAGAGCAATTTCCAGCCGATACGGAGAGTTTCCTCAATATCCCGGTTGGACATATACCCCTGTGATACGTATTCTTCCTCAAATGCATCAGCAAACTTGGCATAGATAAGGTCCATGTCAGAGAGGGCAGCCTCACCCAGAATTACCATAAGCTCTTTGGCATCCTTGCCTCGGGCATACGCAGCAAACAGCTGATTCATAGTATTGGCATGATCGGCACGTGTCTTTCCTTCACCGATACCTTTATCCTTCAGACGTGACAGCGAGGGGAGTACGTCGATAGGCGGCGTAATGCCTTTTCTGTATAATTCACGGCTTAAGATAATCTGTCCCTCTGTGATGTATCCTGTTAAGTCAGGGATGGGATGTGTCTTATCATCTTCAGGCATGGAGAGAATCGGTATCATAGTGATACTTCCGTTCTTTCCTTTCTGTCTCCCTGCTCTTTCATATAATGAGGCAAGGTCAGTGTACATGTATCCCGGATATCCACGGCGCCCCGGAACCTCTTTACGGGCTGCGGAAACCTCACGGAGAGCGTCCGCATAGTTTGTGATATCTGTCAGGATAACCAAAACATGCATATCTTTTTCAAATGCTAAATATTCTGCGGCGGTAAGGGCCATACGGGGAGTCGCGATACGCTCTACCGCAGGGTCATTTGCCAGATTAATAAAGAGAACGGTACGGTCAATAGCACCTGTCTCCTTAAAACTCTCAATGAAGAAGTTGGATTCCTCAAAGGTGATACCCATGGCTGCAAATACAACGGCGAACTGTTCTCCTGACCCTCGAACCTTAGCCTGTCTGGCTATCTGAGCCGCCAGATTGGCATGGGGAAGACCCGATGCTGAGAAGATAGGCAGCTTCTGACCACGAACCAGGGTATTCAGACCGTCAATGGCAGAAACACCTGTCTGGATAAACTCTTCGGGATAGCTTCTGGCCGCGGGATTCATGGGCAGACCGTTGATATCCCTTCTCTCATCCGGCAGAATTTCAGGTCCGTCATCAATCGGGCGTCCCAGACCGTCAAATACACGGCCCAGCATATCGCCGGATACCCCCAGTTCCATGCTTCGTCCCAAAAATCTTACTTTACTGTTAGACAGGTTGATACCTGTAGAACTCTCAAACAGCTGAACCAGCGCATTGCTTCCATCAATTTCCAGTACTTTGCAGCGGCGTGTTTCTCCGCTGGCCAATTCGATCTCACCTAACTCATCGAAGTGTACATTCTCTACACCCTGCACCAGCATCAGAGGACCTGCAACTTCTTGTATGGTTCTATACTCTTTTGGCATTAGAAGTCCTCCTTCCCTAATACATTAGCGATCTCTGTAACCAGTTCATCGCTGATTTTCTTATATTCTTCCTCCAGATTATTCTCCAGAGTGTATTTGAAACGTCCGATTTTTTCACGTACCTCCATGCTGATAAGCTTCTGCACGGATGCACCCTTTTCCAGGGCATCTACTGACTGCTCATAGAATGCAATTACCAGATTCATCATCAGGTACTGTTTTCTCAGGGATGTGTACGTATCAACCTCATGGAAGGAGTTCTGATGCAGGAAGTCTTCACGGATAGATCTTGCCGCTTCCATTTTCAGACGGTCAGAGGGTGACAGTGCATCCATACCTACCATCTTAACAATTTCTTCCAGTTCCGCCTCATCCTGAAGAAGTCCCATCAGTTTCTGACGGTTGCTCATCCAGTCAGCCGCTACTTCCTCGTTAAACCAGTGCTCCATATTATCCACATACAGAGAATAGCTGGTCAGCCAGTTAATGGCCGGGAAGTGACGCTTTGCGGCCAGAGATGCATCCAGTCCCCAGAATACCTTAACAATACGCAGAGTTGCCTGAGATACAGGTTCGGAGATATCACCTCCGGGAGGCGATACAGCGCCGATAACAGACAGTGCGCCTTCTCTCTGATCCTTCCCCAGAGAGATTACATGTCCGGCTCTCTCGTAGAACTGAGCCAGACGGCTTCCCAAGTATGCCGGATAACCTTCTTCACCGGGCATTTCCTCCAGACGTCCTGACATCTCGCGGAGAGCCTCGGCCCAGCGGGAGGTGGAGTCAGCCATAAGAGCTACGGAATATCCCATATCACGGAAATACTCAGCGATGGTAATACCTGTATAGATGGAAGCCTCACGGGCAGCAACGGGCATATCAGAAGTATTGGCAATCAAAACGGTTCTCTCCATCAGAGACTGCCCCGTCTTAGGGTCTTTCAGTTCAGGGAACTCGTTCAGAACGTCTGTCATCTCATTTCCACGCTCACCGCACCCGATATAAACTACGATGTCAGCCTCCGCCCATTTTGCCAGCTGATGCTGAATCACTGTCTTACCGCTTCCGAATGGACCGGGAACGGCAGCTACACCGCCTTTTGCAATGGGGAAGAAGGTATCCACCACACGCTGTCCGGTTACCAGAGGCATCTCCGGAGGAAGCTTTTTCAGATAGGGGCGGCCCTTACGAACCGGCCATTTCTGCATCATAGTAAGCTCTTTGTCTCCGTCAGCAGTCTCGATGGTGGCAACCACCTCTTCTACCGTAAATTCACCCGCTTTTATATCTTTTACTTTACCTTTTATTCCATAGGGAACCATGATTTTCTGTGTTACAACAATGGTTTCCTGAACTGTTCCCAGCACATCTCCGGCTTCAACCTCATCCCCTGGTTTTGCAACTGGAACAAATGTCCACTTTTTATCTCTCTTCAGGGAAGCAACCTCAACACCACGCTTTAAGCTGTTTCCTGAAATCTTCATAATATCATCCAATGGACGCTGGATACCATCATAGATACTGGCAATGAGTCCAGGACCTAACTCAACAGACATGGGAACCTCCATAGACTCCACCGGTTCTCCCGGTCCTAAGCCTGAAGTTTCCTCATATACCTGAATAGATGCCTGATCTCCGTGCATCTCGATGATCTCCCCGATCAGACGCTGATTACTAACACGAACCACGTCATACATGTTCGCATCTCTCATACCCTCGGCAATAACCAGCGGCCCTGCTACTTTTTTAATCGTACCTCTACTCATTGGGACGAATCACCCACCTTTCTAATTATTACTGAACAGAATATCGGAACCAACGGCCTGTTCTACAGATTTCTTCACGTTCTCAATGCCTTCTCCCGTGTTCCCGTTCACTCCGGGAATAAGGATGATTGCAGGCATTACCTGGTCCTGATACTTTTCTATTTCCTGTCTAATCTCAGCCGCAAGTACCTCTGTAATATAGATGATTCCATATCCGTTGCCTGCCAACTGGTTCAATTTTTCTCCGGCTTCCTTAGGGGCTGTTACTGGAAATGTATCAAGTCCCAAGGTTGCAAAGCCGTAGATACTGTCATAGTCGCCTACTACTGCAATCTTATACATACATTTCCCTTACCCTTTCTCGGATAGAATCCACAGGTAAATCATTCTGTTTTCCTGTGAGAACGATTCGCACCGTCTTAATCTCATTTTCTCTCGCGATGGCATAGGCGAAAATAGGTCCTACGGAATCGGAGTTATATTTCTGAGGCTTAATGGTCTCAATGATACGGTTATCACACCAGCGCTCAAAGGCGGAGGTTGACTCCTCCAGAGCCTTTGCCCCTGCGGCATATACGGTGCCGGAAAGGTATTCCTGGATCGCTTCCATACTGCTGCCCGCAGCACGAATCAGATCATTCACACTGATGGTACTGCAGTCTGCCATCGCCCGTTTCATAAATTCTGCTGTTTTCGCGGTTTTCTGCGCACGTACGGCAATCTTAATGTCTGCTACCGCTACCACAGATTCGGCATAATCCCGGATAATATCATCCTCTGCTGCCTTCCCTGCCGCATAGATAGCATCCAATGCCGCTTTATCCACAATTACATCGCATAACTGTCCGTCTCTGGTATGGAGAAGGGTGTCATATGCATCCTGCGCCGCTCTCACCATACTCTGGGGCAAACGCCCAAAATCTTTTTCCCGGATGATTTCCATCATCTGTTCCCCGGAAATCGGGCTGTCCTCATAAAAGATATGTGCGTTAGTCTCTGACGTGCACACCTCCTTAATGGCCGCTTTCAGGTTGTGAAAGAGGTTCGGATAAAAAAGCACGTCAAACATGGACATATCCGGAGCAAGCTCCCTGACCGTCTCCCAGGCTTTTTCCCTTTCCCTGGACAGTATCGATTCTGCGTCTCTGGGTGTGTCATCATCTCCCCATCCCTTTTCCAGCAAAAAGTCAAGACACTCCTCATAGGTAGTGCAGGCCAGAAGCTGCTCGATGGTGGATGCGGAAAACAGATGCACCTCCAACGCACGTGTTCGCGCAACCGCATAGGTAAAATCTATATCAGACATGTATAATCCTCCTTTTTACGGTTCTGCGCTTATACAAATAATACTTCATGTACTTTATCTGAAAGTCTGTCTCTCTCCGCATCAAAGATGGCTTTGAAAGTACAGTTCTCTTCGATTCCGCCATAAGCAAGTACAAACCCGCCTTCTATCCTCTTGCCTTCCTTAGAAAGGGTCAACTTGCCGCCTTTTGCTTTTGCGACAGCATCAATATCTCTCTTAAAGCTTTCCGGCATTTTTTCCAGATCGGCAGATGAAAAATAAATCTCTCCTTCCTGGGGCAGGACATATTTTTCCAGCATCTTTTTCAGCATGCCAAAATATTCTGCCTCATCCATAGACTTAAGCATCTCGAATGCTCTATCCAGAACTTCAGATATCATCTCCTGTTTTGCTTCCAGTACTGCGGTCCTCTTTTTCAGGTCACAGGAAGATTTTACCCTGTCCTTATAGTTAGCGATATCTGCTTCAGACTTTTTGGAGATACGCTCAGCTGTTTTTTCTGCTTCCTCTCTGGCTGCAGCCAGAATCTCTTCAGCTTTCGCGTTAGCATCTTTGATTTTTTCGTCGGCGGAGGTTTTTGCTTCTTCCAGAATCTGGTTTTTCATTTTTTCTAATCCAGTCATTCTCAAGCTCTCCTTTTACTTAGTTTGTAACGAAATAAATTAAACCTGAATAGCACTTACTACAAGGATCGTAATCAGCAGAGCCAGGATGGCATATGTCTCAACCATGGCCGGGAAAAGCATTGCTTTACCGAACTGCTCAGGTTTCTTAGCAACAACGCCGATAGCTCCAGCGGCTGCTTTTCCCTGATATTTACCGGAAACAAGACCAACGATACCGATTGGCAGACAGGCAGCCAGAATCAGCAGTCCGGTCTGTACAGATACTTCAGCCATAGATCCGCCTAATAAACCAATTTTAGATAATACGATAAATCCAACCAGCAGGCCATAGATACCCTGTGTACCGGGCAGAAGCTGCAGAATCAGAACTTTGGCAAATTTACTTGGATCTTCCGAAATAACTCCGGCTGCCGCCTGACCTGCAATACCAACTCCCATGGATGATCCCGCACCTGCAAGAAATACTGCTGCTGCCGCACCCAGTAATGCATAAACAATTCCTATATACTCGCTCATAGATAAGTTTCCTCCTTAATATCAACATATTTTGTATCTGAGTGAAATGGTTCAAATTCTTTTCCGCCCCCTGAGTAGAACTTACCGAAGAATTCTACAAACTGCAGACGGTTTGTGTGCACATAGGCACCCAGCATGTTAATAGCCATACTGAAAATGTGTCCGAAGATAAATACAATTATGAATAATATTGCTCCGAATACACTCTTTCCGCCCATGCTTCCCATCTGGTTTACTACGGAAGCGATGACTCCGGTTGCAAGGCCCAGTGCCAGCAGACGGGAGTAGGACAATACGTCGCTTAACCAGCCCGTAATATTGTATAAATCATAGGCCCCAAGTCCCAGTCTCAGGGCAAAATTCTTGGAAGAACGCCCGGACATGAACAGAATACCGATTGCGCCGATAATTGCCAATACCTTACCAAGCATATTCACTGCAGCCGGGAATACCAGCTGTGTTCCGATGATAGACGCAAAGATTGCACTTGGGATCAGCATGATCAAAAGTCCTGCTAACAGGAACACCCAAAGTACCACATCACAGAAGAAATCCAGGTATGCCTTGTCTCTGAGAAGCATATACCCTTTGATTCCCAGTCCGGTAAACAGGTGAATTAAACCAAAGATCATTGCGAAAATCAATAACTTCATGGGATCATTGAGGGGAACGAACCAAAGGGCAGGTATCACAACATCCTTCTCAAAGAACACCCTTGCAATTACCGTTACCACATCTCCAAAGTAGCCTCCGAATAATACGCCCCAGACTATGGTAGAAATACCGCAGTACATAAACAGGCTCAGATTCTTATACATACCTCTGGACATGCGCGGATATTTCTTCAGCAATACAAAACATACCACTGAGATAATTAAACCGTACGCAGCATCGGATAACATCATTCCAAAAAAGATAATATAAAATATAGACATTATTCCCGTGGGATCAACATCTCCCTTGGCAGGCAGCCCGTAAGAATCCAGAACCCCCTCTACTGCCTGTGATACTTTATTATTTTTGAGAAGAACAGGTGCTTCCTCATCCTCCTTCACGTCCTCAACGTCCAGAGTACAGTCAAATCGTTCACCAATTTCCTTCTCAAGAGCCGGAACAACCTTTGCCGGCACAAAGCCTCCAAGCAGGAATGTCTTTTTAGACTGCGGCAGAGTACCCAGTACCTCGTATTTTTCAGCCCTTACCCGGAAATAGTCGGATACCTGGCGGAATTCACTTCTCGCTGCCGCATATTCGGCAATTTTTGCCTCAGTTTCGCTTATTTCTTTATTCAGTTTTTCAATTTTCTCTTCCAGTTTCTGCTTATATACACTAGGTATATCTCTTGACTTTACGGATAATCTGGCAAATCCACCTGTCCGCAGGGCATTTTCTACTTCCTGCGCCTCATTCTTCAGGCAGATTGCTGCAATGTAGGCGACATCCTTATCAGCGGAAACTACGGAAACATCTACGGCATCAACTTCCGGCGCCTGTTCTGCCAAAACGGCATAGACCTGCTCCAGGGTCAAAGCCCCTGAAATGGTGCCTATTAAAACAGCCGTCCTGGAGGTTCCGTCAAAATTCATGGGAATATCCAGAGGCAGCCACGGCGTTATTGCCTCAATCTGGTTTTCCAGCTTCAAAATCGTAGATCGTTTCTCCGCGATCTCTTTATTCATAGAGACCAGCTTTCCTGCCTTTTCCAGGATCTTTCCCTTGTCTTCCAGCAGTTTCTCGTAGGATTCCCTGTCAATCAGAGCCTTACCTTCAAGACTGGATAACATGGACTTCTTTTCCGGCACATAAAGGTCTAACACATCCAGAGCCTGATCCGCAACCTGAGCTCTCTTATCAAAAACCGCCCTGGAGCTGGCTGTATTCAGCTTTTCCAGACCTTCTTCATCCTCCAGTACAGGGGTGATCTCCATAATCCCCATGGACTGAATCTTTTCCAGAATCGCCTTCCGGTCTTTTTTCAGCGCGCAGATACTTACTTTTTGCATCTGCATAATTGCCATATCCGCATCCCTCCTTTACTTTTAACTTTTCGAACATGCCTGCGTCAGATTAGCTGTGTAACAATCATCTTCGCAACATCTTCTTTTTTCTTTTGGGCCAGGTTTTTCAACTGTTCAATATCCTGATCCACCCTCTTGGAAGCTTCTGCGGCAAATTGATCACCTTCTGCTTTGGCGTCTTCCTTTAATTTGTCCGCTTTCCGATTAGCTTCCTTCTCTCGTTCCACTTTTAAAGCTAGTGCGTCCTCTCTTGCCTTTTCGAGAATCTGTGCGCACTGTTGTTCGGCGTCCTTTACTATCTGTTCTGCCTGGACTTCCGTTTCCTTAATCGCTTTAATCGTTTCTTCTACCACCATATCACCACCTTTACAATAACTTAATACTACTATGAAATAGACATATTGTCAATTTATTATCATACTTTTTCGTCAGATCCTCTAAGATAGAATGCCCACTTATTGATTTTTTTATAAAAAAAAGGGAAACTGTACAAATAGAAACAGTTTCCTTTTTTAACCTTTGGTAATAATAGTTATTCATACAAATAATTAGCAAAATCATCTGATTCCAGATTGTTAACATCAATCCACTGGAAACCTGAGCTAATGTAAGTGTCGTTTGTCATACCGGCCTCAGCTCTTGCGGCAGCTACAATCGTAGCATACCCCATACCATAAGGATTCTGAACAATCATTCCGGTTTCTCTTCCGTCCTTAATGGCCTCTATCTGTGCTTTCCCTGAGTCAAACCCCACTACCTTAACCTGAACTTCCTCCCGATCCTTCAGCGCCGACAGCAGCTCTTCCGTCATAGTGCCGTTGGTACAAAAATAACCTGTCAGATCCGGATGAGCTTCAAGTACTGCGCTCACCATCTCTGTCACAGATTCCTCTTCGCTCTCGTAGGAAGTGCTTACAACAGTAATCCCCTGGTGATTGGCTATCTCCTCACGGAATCCTTTCTCCCGATCCATACTGCTTTCTGAGCTGCTGTTATGCGCCATAACCGCTACTTTTCCAGACTCGCCCACTGCCTCAGCCAGTCTTCTGGCCGCCTCAGCCCCTGCCTGGTAGTTATCTGTGGAGCAAACGGTCTGTACCAAATCACTGTTTACCCCGGAGTCCAGTACAACAACGGGAATTCCGTTCTCAGCTGCAGTCTCAAGCTGGGCCTGACAGGAATTCATATCCACGGCTGCGATACAAAGAACACTTGGGTTCTCTGACAGAACCGCATCAATGATATTAATCTGAGATTCCACATCGGATTCATCGGAAGGGCCCTCAAAGGTCAGACGGATTTTATCCTCCCCTTTATATCCGAGTTCCTTGTTCAATGCCTTCACAGCAGCCTCCATACCCTTGCGTACTTTAGACCAGTATTCGCTTTTGGGCTGCTTTACTACAACTGCAATGTGTCCGCCTTTTTCCAGAGGAATATTCTCCACAGAGGTATAACTGATTTCACCGCTGCTGCCTTTGACTGAAGTCATTGTCAGGTCCTTCGTGTAATCATCTTCCTCTGTAACCGTCTCCTCCTGGTTATCTTCTTGTTCTATAGGTTCAGTGCCTTCCTCGCCGGCGTCCTGGGGCTGGTTGGTAACTACCTGATCCTTCGGCAGTTCTCCGGCCTCTACGTTCTTGCTCTGGCCGCAGCCAGAGAGCAGGTTCACCGACAGTATCATGCATAATAATGCTACTGCGATTCTTTTCATTCTTATTCTCCCCTTAATATAATCCTGAAAAATTCGTTACAGTCTCATTATACACGATACTTTTGCGAAGTCCATATGCATTTGTAACATTTTTGTAAAAGAATTTAGGAAATTTTTATTAAATTTTTCTTAAGCTTAACAAATCCCACTCTTTTATGATTCCCCATATCAGAAGTGCTGACACTGGTCCGAGAAGAAATCCCAGCCCTCCATAGAGATATACCCCCAGATAAATAGTGAGTAAAACAAAAATCGGATAAATCCCAAGGCTTTCCCCCACCAGTTTAGGCTCAAGGAACTGTCTGGCCAAACTGGTCACAAGGTAAAGCGCCAGTAAACCCGCTCCCACTGCCGTGTTTCCCTGAAAAAACTCAAGAACAGACCATGGGATTAAAACTGTCCCTGTACCGATGAGAGGCAGTGCATCCAGCAGACCAAGTCCTATCCCCCAGAGAATAAAGTGTTTAACATGAAGCAGGTAAAATCCTCCCAGGCATAGCAAACCGATAATTCCCATAATTCTCAGCTGGGCAAGAATATACTTTTTTGCTTTTGACCACAGTTCTATGCATACATTGTGTATTCTGACATAGAGTGAATATCCCTGCAGCTTCTCCCTGAACTCATCCAGATCTCTTAAAAATAATATGGACGACAGTACACTGAGAAATGCACCCCCGAAAAAAACAATGCACTTTTTTACTGAATCCACGGCCTGTCCCCAGAATTCAAGCCCTCCGCCCTGGAGGAAAGCCTCCTCTGCTGCTGTCATCTGCTTCACCACAAAGCCTTGGCTGTCCTCAGATAAAATTCCTGTTATTTTTTCCAGGTGATCGCAGCAGTTCGCAAGAAAATAGTTCATCTCATCTTTTAAATCGGGAAGGCAGGACAGCCAGCCCGGAACCCGATTGGCACAAGTTTCCATAGCCTCCCACAGCAAAAAAATTGCCAGACCTGCAAAAAGCAGAATCACCACTCCGCCGGCTCTCTCCCTTGTAAGATGTACTTTTTTGCTTACGGTGAGCCTGCTTAATTTTTCTCCAATTGGGTAAACTATAAGGGCCAGAAACCAGCCAATAAAAAAAGGACTCAAAACAGGAAAAAGGTATTTCATGAAGAGATAAACTCCTGTTGCGACTCCAATGATAATACTCGTATTCTTCCATTTCATAAGCACCACACACCTTTGTCAGCAGTGTATTTTTTATCTGCTGATTTTAGTATGTGCCGCCCCACACCAGCTATACTGTAGAAACTTTGCCAGAGCTTCCAGCTATTTTAAAGAATAAAACCCTCACCCTTTGGTATCACAGTAAACTCCATTGGTTTTCCTGTTTTTGGGTGGAAAAAACAAAGTCTGCTGGAGCATAGCGCAGGGAAGGTTGTTCTCTTCTCCTCCATAAGATTGACATTATACTTTTTGTCTCCCAGCAGCGGACATCCTATGTTGGCCATCTGCACTCTAATCTGGTGATGCCTTCCCGTCTTAAGTTTAATTCTGACCAGCGCTTTTCCCTCCTTAGTTTCCAGAACTTCATATTCCAGTACTGCATGCTTACTGCCAGATGTTTTTTCAGGCACAACACGAGATACATTATTCCTTCCGTCCTTCACCAGCTCATTTTCCAAAATTCCCGCTTTTTCCGGTGGAATTCCCATGGTAACAGCCAAATATTCCTTTCCCATCCTTCCCTGGGTCAGCTGCCTGTTCAATTCTCTGGCAGCATGGGGAGTCTTGGCAAACACCATAACACCTTCCACTGGCTGGTCCAGCCGATGTACCACCGCAAGATACGGCGGCTTCCCCGAACCTAACTTTTTCGACAGATAATTCTTAATCAAACTCTCCATATCCATAATCCCAACCTTAGCTGTCTGTACCGCCACTCCCGGACATTTGTAGCATACCAGGAGATACTCATCTTCAAATAAAATACTTTCTTCTATATTATATAGACTCATATTTTTGATATTTTTTCCTTTCCTTTTTGCAGATATGTAAAATATCAGCTGATTTTTATCATAGCTTGTTGAGGGGGAGATGTAAAGTAAATTATAGTTTTGTGTAATTGTTTTGTGTATGTAAAGTTCGAGATAAAATAGTCGGCCAGCGCAGCGTTGCAGACGGACGGATATAGGAGGGAGCACCAGGGGGACAGGGCCAGGCCAGGGGCCGGGGTATAGGGACAAGTCAGCTCGAGGCTCCGTTCCCCTCAGCTAAGTCCTACCAGCTGCTAAACTCGTCA
>NZ_WKYV01000007.1:0-50590 GCF_009677585.1 Lactonifactor sp. BIOML-A5
TCATACTATTATAGGTTCCACAAAAGTGACATTTTCATAAGTGAATCCTAAGGTGACATTATCACAAGTTAACAACAATTCTACGGGTTAGAACTTGAAAAGATCATATACAAAGGTTATAATAAGACAGATTGATTACGAAAGTTTGGAAAGTTAGGAGAAAGAATAATGGAAAAAACAATGGAAAAGATTGTCGCTCTGGCAAAATCCAGAGGTTTTGTGTATCCGGGTTCTGATATCTACGGTGGCCTTGCCAATACCTGGGATTACGGCAATTTAGGTGTGGAATTAAAGAACAATGTTAAGAAAGCCTGGTGGCAGAAATTTATTACGGAAAGTCCATATAATGTGGGTGTGGACTGTGCAATTTTGATGAATCCTCAGACATGGGTGGCCTCCGGACATCTCGGCGGTTTTTCTGACCCTCTGATGGACTGCAAAGAGTGTCATGAAAGGTTCCGTGCTGACAAGATTATTGAAGATTACTGTGCGGAAAAGGGAATCGACATTGATGGTTCAGTGGATGCCTGGTCACAGGAAAAGATGAAAAATTTTATCGACGAGCATCAGATACCATGTCCTACCTGCAAAGCTCATAATTTTACAGATATCCGTCAGTTTAATCTGATGTTTAAAACCTTCCAGGGTGTTACTGAAGATGCAAAAAATACTGTATACCTGCGCCCTGAAACAGCACAAGGGATTTTTGTTAACTTTAAAAATGTACAGAGGACTTCAAGAAAGAAAATACCCTTTGGCATTGGACAGATTGGTAAATCTTTCAGGAATGAGATTACACCGGGTAATTTTACTTTCCGTACCCGTGAATTTGAGCAGATGGAATTGGAATTTTTCTGTGAACCAGACACAGATTTGGAATGGTTTGACTACTGGAAGAATTTTTGCCTGAACTGGCTTAGCACTCTTGGATTAAAAGACGATGAAGTTCGTTACAGGGATCATGATAAAGAAGAGTTGAGCTTTTACAGCAAGGCGACTACAGATGTGGAATTCCTTTTCCCCTTTGGTTGGGGTGAGCTTTGGGGAATTGCAGACAGAACAGATTATGACCTGACACAGCATCAGAACGTATCCGGTCAGGATCTTACTTATTTTGATGATGAGAAGAAACAGAAATATATTCCTTATGTAATTGAACCGTCTCTTGGTGCGGACCGCATGGTACTTGCTTTCTTATGCAGTGCCTATGATGAAGAAGTTCTGGATAAAGAAAAGGGAGATGTACGTACGGTTCTTCATTTCCATCCTGTCCTTGCACCTGTAAAAATTGGTGTGCTGCCTTTGTCAAAAAAATTAAATGATGGAGCATGGAAAATCTATGAAGAACTGTCAAAGAAATACAACTGTGAATTCGACGACAGAGGAAACATAGGAAAACGTTACCGCCGTCAGGACGAAATAGGTACTCCATTCTGCATAACCTTTGACTTTGAGTCCGAGCAGGACGGAGCAGTAACTGTAAGAGACAGAGACACGATGGAACAGGAAAGAATTAAGATAGAAGATTTGAAAGCATATTTTGAAGATAAATTTACGTTCTAGTGTCCAGAGGAGGGGGACGTGTTCTTTCTAAAAAGAACACGTTCCAAAATACATCTGGGGTGTCCCATTTCAAAACAGACCTGTCCCATATGTAGATTATAAAAAACTAAATGAGAGAAGGTGAATATTTATACCGAGAACAGCAAGAAAAAGAAGTTCTACAGATCTTTACCATATTATGGCGAGAGGAATTAATAAAGAGGACATATTTCATGACAAAAGCGATAAAAAGGTCATGCAATACCTTATCAAAAAGTATCTGGAAAAAGTTCCTGTGGAAATACATGCGTACTGTATTATGAGCAATCATCTCCACCTTTTAATAAAGGCAGAAATGCCGGAATTATCTAAATACATGGCTTATATTCTTTCTACTTTTGCGGAATATTATAATAGAAAAAAGAATAGATCTGGTTATGTGTTTCAGAGTCGTTATAAAAGTCAAAGTATTGAGGATGAAGGATACTACTGGAACTGCCTTCGATATATTCATATGAATCCAGTAAAAGCTAATCTGACAAAGGACATAAGGTCCTATCTTTTCTCCAGTTTCGGAGAATTTTCCAGTTTAAATTCTAATATAATACATGAAAATGCTAAGAGACGATATGAGGAGGCATTTATGGGACAAAAAGAATTTTTATGGTTTCATAAACAGCCTAACAGGATACTCCTGGATGACGTAGAATCTGATATGGAAATAGTCAGAGTTGATATCTCTTTGGGAATCTTAGCGGATTTGCAGGAAAAAGCATCTGGAATACCAATGAAAGAGGTATTGAAAATGCCATTATTTAAAACAAATTTCAGGAAAGAAATAAGAAAAAACCTACATCTTTCCGATAAAAAAACAGATGTTTTGATTAAACAAATTGAGAAGGTTTTGTAGGTAAAAGGGACAGGTCTGGTTCAGTTTGGGACACCGTGTAATGATTTTGGGACGTGTTCTTTTTAGAAAGAACACGTCCCCTTTTCTTCAAAATACACTTGTATATTTTGTACATTTTTGATATAATTATGCGTAGAAATTGTGCAAAATATGGAGGTGCGGAATATGAAAGGTAACGTAATTGTAGGACAATCAGGAGGACCCACGGCGGTCATTAATTCTAGCCTGGCAGGTGTATATAAAACAGCGATTGACAGAGGAGCAGCTAAAGTTTACGGCATGAGATACGGCATTCAGGGATTTCTGGATGAGCAATATGTAGATTTATCAAAGCATATTAAGAGTGATATGGACATTGAACTTTTAAAGAGAACACCCTCTGCTTACCTTGGATCCTGCAGGTATAAGCTGCCCGAAATCCACGAAGACAAGGCTATTTATGAGAAGATTTTTGAAATTTTAAATCGCTTGGAGATTGAATGCTTCATATACATCGGCGGCAATGATTCTATGGATACAATAAAGAAATTATCCGACTATGCGATTATTACAGGACAGTCCCAGAAGTTTGTGGGAGTTCCCAAGACGATCGATAACGATCTTGCTCTTACAGATCATACCCCTGGATACGGGAGCGCGGCAAAGTATATCGGAACATCGACGAAGGAAATTATCCGTGACGGAATGGGCCTTTCTTATAAGAAGGTTCTCATCACTGTGATTGAAATCATGGGCAGAAATGCAGGCTGGCTTACAGGAGCTTCTGCTTTGTCTGTAGGCGAGGACTGTGACGGACCGGATCTTATCTATCTTCCAGAGATACCATTTGATATAGATAAATTTATGGAAAAAATCAGAAATCTTATCAAGAAAAAGAATAATGTTGTTGTTGCAGTGTCTGAGGGCATCAAGCTAAAAGATGGCCGGTATGTCAGTGAGCTTTCCGGAAATGCAGAGTATGTAGATGCGTTTGGACATAAGCAGCTCACAGGTTCTGCTACGTATCTCTGTAATCTGATCAGCTCAGAAATAGGATGTAAGACTCGCTCTGTGGAGTTCAGCAGCCTCCAAAGAAGTGCATCGCATCTTGCCTCCAGAGTAGATATTAATGAAGCATTTATGGTTGGAGGGGCAGCTGTGAAGGCCGCAGATGAAGGGGATACCGGCAAGATGGTGGTAATTGACAGAGTATCTGACGATCCGTACCAGTGTGCAACTGGAATCTATGATGTACATAAGATTGCCAATGATGAGAAGCTGGTGCCAAGAGAGTGGATAACGAGAGACGGCACTTATATCACGGAGGATTTCCTTAATTATGTAAGGCCTTTGATTCAGGGAGACTACGCTCCGTTTATGGTAAATGGAATCCCAAGACACTTATATTTTCCGAAGAAATAAGCGTTAATGCAGGCAAAAGGGCGAGATCCGTTGTGGATTTCGCCCTTTATTTTATGACTTTTTTACCTGCTTTTGAGTAAATGTATGAAACTGGGAAAAACTTATAAATGACACTTGACTATGAAAAGTCTTGTGTTAAAATGATTTATGTGCGATTATTCGTAGACAAGGTAACTATTGAGTATTTTTCGAATTCATGGCAGCGGAAAATATTCAAAAATTATACATTTACATTTAGGAGGAATTATCAAATGGCAAAATGGGTTTACTTATTTAAAGAAGGAAACGCAGATATGAGAAACCTTCTTGGCGGAAAAGGAGCTAACTTAGCAGAGATGACTAATTTAGGGCTTCCTATCCCTCAGGGTTTCACAGTTACAACAGAAGCTTGTACTGATTATTATGAAAGTGGTAAAATGATCACCGATGAAGTACAGGGCCAGATTTTTAAAGCTTTAGAAGAGCTTGAAAAAATGCAGGGCAAAAGTTTCGGTGACACAGAAGATCCATTGTTAGTATCTGTACGTTCCGGAGCAAGAGCATCTATGCCTGGTATGATGGATACCATCTTAAACTTAGGTTTGAATGATGTTTCCGTAGAGGGCTTTGCTAAGAAAACAGGAAATCCAAGATTTGCATATGATTCCTACAGAAGATTTATTCAGATGTTCTCCGATGTTGTTATGGAGATGAGCAAATCATTCTTCGAAGGAATTTTAGACGAAGTAAAAGCTGAAAAAGGCGCAAAATTCGATACAGATTTAACAGCCGATGACTTAAAAGAAGTAATCGCTAAATATAAAGCAATTTATAAAGAAAAAATGGGAGATGAATTCCCTCAGGATCCCAAGGTTCAACTAATGGAAGCTGTAAAAGCAGTATTCCGTTCCTGGGACAACCCTCGTGCCATTGTATACCGCCGTATGAATGATATCCCTGGTGACTGGGGCACTGCCGTTAATGTACAGGCAATGGTATTCGGCAACATGGGAGAAACCTCCGGTACAGGTGTAGCCTTCACGCGTAACCCATCCACAGGCGCAAAGGGTATCTATGGGGAATATTTAATCAACGCGCAGGGCGAAGATGTAGTTGCTGGTATCCGTACTCCTCAGCCAATCTCCAAATTACAGGAAGATATGCCGGAATGCTATGATGAATTCATGAAAATCGCTCATAAACTGGAAGATCACTACCGTGATATGCAGGATATGGAATTCACCATCCAGGAGGGCAAATTATACTTCTTACAGACACGTAACGGTAAGAGAACAGCTCCTGCTGCTATCCAGATCGCTTGTGACCTGGTAGACGAAGGAAAGATCACGAGAGAAGAGGCTGTTTGCAGAATTGATGCTAAATCACTGGATCAGTTACTGCACCCAACCTTCAATGCAGACGCTTTAAAAGCAGGCCAGGTAATCGGTTCCGCTCTTCCCGCATCTCCAGGTGCAGCAGCCGGTAAAGTATACTTTACAGCGGATGACGCTAAAAATGCAGCAGCAGCCGGCGAAAGAGTAGTCCTGGTTCGCCTTGAGACTTCACCGGAAGATATCGAAGGTATGCATGCAGCAGAGGGTATCTTAACAGTTCGCGGCGGTATGACATCACATGCTGCAGTAGTGGCTCGTGGAATGGGAACAGCCTGCGTATCCGGATGCGGTGAAATTCAGATCGACGAAGAAGCTAAATACTTTGAGCTTGGCGGACAGAAAATCGTGGAAGGAGACTACATCTCCTTAGACGGATCCACAGGTAAAATCTATTTAGGAGATATTAAGACAGAAGAAGCTGCAATCAGCGGAAACTTCGACAGAATCATGAGATGGGCTGACAAGTTCAGAACATTAAAAGTAAGAGCAAATGCTGACACTCCTCTTGATACAAAAAATGCAATTAAATTAGGTGCTCAGGGAATCGGCCTCTGCCGTACAGAGCATATGTTCTTTGACGCTGAGAGAATTCCGAAGATCCGTAAAATGATCCTCTCTGATTCTGTAGAAGCAAGAGAAGCAGCCTTAAATGAACTGATTCCTTTCCAGAAAGCAGACTTCAAAGCAATGTATGAAGTTCTGGAAGGCAAGCCAATGACTGTTCGTTACCTGGATCCGCCTCTTCACGAGTTTGTACCTACAGATCCGGAAGATATCGCAGCATTAGCAAAGGATATGGGCTTAACTCCGGAAGAAGTAAAAGCAAAATGCGATGACCTTCATGAGTTTAACCCAATGATGGGACACAGAGGATGCCGTCTTGCGGTAACCTACCCTGAAATCGCAAAGATGCAGACAAGAGCTGTAATGGAAGCAGCAATCGAGGTATCCAGAGAGAAAGGATTTAAGATTGTTCCGGAGATTATGATTCCGTTAGTTGGAGAAAAGAAAGAGTTAAAATTTGTGAAAGATGTAGTTGTTGAGACTGCTGAAAAAGTGAAGGATGAAAAAGGCTCTGATATCCAGTACCGCATCGGAACCATGATTGAGATTCCCCGGGCCGCTTTATTGGCTAACGAAATTGCAGAGGAAGCTGAATTCTTCTCCTTCGGAACCAACGACTTAACACAGATGACCTTCGGTTTCTCCCGTGATGACGCCGGCAAATTCTTAGATGCGTACTATAAAGCTAAGATTTATGAGTCCGATCCATTTGCAAGATTAGATCAGAGCGGTGTAGGACAGTTAGTAGAGATGGCTGCTAAGAAAGGCCGTTCTACAAAGGCAGGCATTAAGTTGGGAATTTGTGGTGAGCACGGCGGAGATCCAAGCTCCATCGAATTCTGCCATAAGATTGGCTTGAACTATGTATCTTGTTCACCGTTCCGTGTGCCGATTGCTAGATTGGCAGCAGCTCAGGCGGCTTTGAACAATAAATAATTTAAAATGTACAAAAAGAACGTTTATTTCCTAGTAGGGGTAAACGTTCTTTTTTGTTGCAAAAGTACAGATATCAACAAATCACACAAATTATCTCAAGAAAAAGTATTCGATTTGCATATATATACTGACTTATCTGGATAAACCTGGTATATTATTTGTAATAGACGCGTAAAAACCAACATATATCTACAAAAGGAGTTTTTATGGCAAAGTTTTTGGCACATATTAGCGATGATAAGTCAAGAGAGCAAAGCGTTCAAGAACATCTTAAAAATACTGCCCTGCTAGCCGGCCAGTTTGCGGATAAATTTTGCTGCAGAGATTGGGGCTTCGGCTGTGGAATGCTTCACGATATTGGTAAATATTCAAAAGAATTTCAACTCAGACTTCCCGGCGGTCCTATTGTAGATCATGCAACTGCTGGCGCTAGGGAACTATACAGCCGCGGCTATCTTATGGCGGCCTATTGCGTTGCCGGACACCATTCCGGTCTGCCGTATGGAGGAACACAGGCAGATATTGCAGGCAGTTCCACTCTGTATGGCAGGATGAAAAAGCAATTAAAAGATTATCAGGCATATCAGTCAGAGATTGTGATGCCGGAGTTTACAAACCCTCCGCTTGTGCCTGTGGGCCGCGGAGGTTTTAGTGTATCTTTTTTTATCAGGATGTTGTATTCCTGTCTGGTAGATGCAGACTTTCTGGATACAGAACAATTCATGTCAGACGGAACTGCCAGAAGAATACAAAAAGCTTCTATGGAAGAGCTGCTGCAAAGTCTCCGGGCCTACATTACTCCATGGATGGAGCAGACCGAACAAGCAACAGTGAATGGCAAAAGAACAGCAATCTTACAGGCCTGCCTGGATAAAGGAAAAGAAAAACAGGGGCTTTACACGCTGACCGTTCCCACAGGGGGAGGAAAAACCGTATCTTCACTTGCCTTTGCTCTTCAACATGCCGTAGAACATCATTTGGACAGAGTAATCTATGTGATACCTTATACTTCAAGTATTGAACAGAATGCCCAGGTATTCCGGGACATACTGGGGAGTGAAAATGTGCTGGAAGACCACTGCCATGTATCCTACGAGAGTGAAGAAGAGCTGCTGCATCAGCAGCTGGCAGCCGAAAATTGGGATAAATCTTTAGTCGTAACTACAAATGTACAGTTCTTTGAGTCCCTGTTTTCCAACCGCTCTTCCAAATGCCGTAAATTGCATAACATTGCCAACAGTGTTGTTATCTTTGACGAGGCACAGATGCTGCCGGTAAATTATCTGAGTCCCTGTGTACGTGCAATCAGTGAGTTGATCTGCAATTATCACAGCACTGCTGTACTGTGTACGGCTACACAGCCCTCTCTGAATAAGATATTTCCAGGGGAGGTTCAGGTGAAGGAGAGCTGCAATAATACCCGGGAAAACTGTAAGACCAAGTTTTTTGCGTTTACGAAAAGTGATGAATTCAGAGTGCCTTCCGTATTGAAACAGCCGATCGCTGTGACGGAACAAATCTGCAGAAAATATAAGGACATTTCCTCGTTAGAAGCTATACATGAATATTTCGAACGGTTATACTGCTTTAAAGGCGAAGGGCTGGATGCAAAAGAGATCGTTTCACAGTTTGAAGATGGGGTAAAAACCAGCAGTTACCCTTTTGAGACCGCAGCAAATGAATTTCGTATTATTGAAAATAAGACAAAAACCATTCTGATATGTCAGGAGGAGGAAGGAGCCAGGCTGGCTGAAAAAATGCGGTTAGGTTTGAGAACCAGGAAATTGCTGAGGGATGTGGGAAACTATTGTGTCAGTGTTTATGAAAAGGATTTTAAAGCCTTAAATGCTGCCGGAAAACTTGAAGTTCTGGATGAAGAGTTTGCTGTGCTGCGCAACTGTGAGCTGTATTCAGAGGATGTAGGTCTTATCATTGATGCAAGCAGAGGGGATGCCGTATTTTATTAGAGAATCAATACGAGGAAATGAAATAGTTATGAGTCGTGGTGTGAAAGTAAGATTTTGGGGTGATTATGCACTATTTAGCCGCCCTGAGATGAAAGTGGAACGATGCAGCTATGATGTGATTACGCCATCAGCCGCACGGGGAATGTTGGAAGCCATATACTGGCACCCGGGCATGAAGTGGATTATAGATAAGATCTATGTAAGAAGTCCAATACAATTTACGAGTGTAAGGAGGAATGAGGTTAAGAGTAAGATTTCAGGCAGCAATGTGCTGAATGTTATGAATGGGGGAGATAAGGCATTATACTTGTGCAGCAGAGAGGAAATTGCCCAGAGGGCAGCAATTCTGTTAAAAGACGTAGACTATATTATAGAGGCCCACTTTGAAATGACGAATCAGGCGAATGCCGGCGACAATTCGGGCAAATTCAAAGATATTATTGTACGGCGCTTAAAAAGGGGAGAGTGCTATCACACCCCTTACTTTGGATGCAGAGAGTTTCCTGCTAAATTTGAACTTTACATAAACGAGGAAGTACAGACTGCATATCCGGAGGAGGATAAGGATTTGGGGTATATGTTATATGACTTCGATTATTCAAATCCGGAAAATATCCAGCCTATGTTTTTCAGAGCTGGTTTATGCAAAGGGATTTTAGATGTAAGAGACTGTGAGGTGGTACGATGATACTTCAATCTCTGGTAAACTACTATGAGGCTTTGGCTGGTGACGGTAAGGTGACTAAACCTGGATGGTGTGAGGCAAATGTGTCTTTTGCTTTGGATATTTCTTATGAGGGAGAGCTGCTTGGTGTAATTCCATTGACCAGGGTAGAAGAACGGGGAAAGAAGAAAGTAGAACTGCCTCAGAGAAAGAAGGTTCCCCAGATGGTATCCCGATCTTCCGGGGTTTCTGCAAATTTTTTGTGTGATAATTCCAGCTATATTTTGGGAGTTGACAATAAAGGAAAACCCGAACGCTCCATAGAGTGCTTCCAATGTGCAAAGGAAAAACATTTGGAAATCCTTGAGCCTGTAGAAAATGAAATCGCTGCTGCTGTCAAAGCCTTTTTTGAACACTGGAATCCGGAGGAAGCCCTCACAAGCCCTGCTTTGGTACCGATGAAAGAGGAGATACTGGCAGGTGGAAATTTACTATTTTATGTAGACGGGGTGTATCCTCAGGAGGACTTTGAGATTAAAGAGAGGTGGAAGGAATACCTGAAAGACAGCTCCAAGGCTCCGGACGGTCTCTGCATGGTAACTGGAAGACATTCGGAAATTGCCAGAACCCATGGGACAATAAAAGGGGTGCAGGGAGCACAATCCAGCGGTGCAGCACTTGTATCCTTTAATGCCACAGCATTCGAATCTTATGGAAAGGAGCAAAGCTATAATGCACCGGTTGGGACATATGCAGCCTTTGCGTATACGACAGCACTGAATTACCTGCTCAGAAACAGAAAATATTTTTGCACAATCGGGGATACCACGGTGGTATATTGGGCTGAAAATGGCTTAGAAGAGTACCAGAACGTGTTCTCTGCAGTGTCTGAGCCAAGCGTTGATAATCAGGAGATTGTGGCAGGCGTATTTCAAAACCTTTCGTCCGGAAAGGCCGTTGATGTGGAAGGCATAACGACAAAATTACAAATGTCTCAGAAGTTTTTTATACTGGGACTTGCACCCAATGCTGCAAGAATTGCTGTCCGATTCTTTTATCAGGACAGTTTCGGAAATATTCTTCAACATTTGCAGCAGCACTATAGGCGTATGGAGATTGTTAAGCCGCTGACTGATACTATGGAGAATCTCCCTGGCTTTGGATTTAATTGAAGAACTGCGTCGCGTGCTGGCAGATAGGTTCGTCTTAACCCTGATTAATAAAAAGATAGTCAATGGAAAGGGATTTACAAAAAAAGAAGATGGTGCGATTGTGATGGATGATGCAACTAGAAAAATAGTACTCACAGAATGGCAGAACAGGAAAAAGGATATAATTACCCATCCATATCTTGGTGAAAAGATAGAGTGGGGGATGGTACCGTTTACTCAGGCAATGCTGCTTGCCAGGTATTTGAGAGGAGACTTGGATGAATACCCACCATTTTTTTGGAAGTAAGAGAGGTTTTATATGCTTGTCTTGATTACATATGATGTCAATACAGAAACAAATGCAGGTAAGGCTCGTTTAAGAAAGGTAGCAAAACAGTTCGTGAATTACGGAACTCGTGTGCAAAATTCAGTGTTTGAATGTATTTTGGATAACACCCAATGTGTTACATTAAAAGCAATCCTATCATAAATTATTGATGAAAATGTTGACAGCCTGCGGTTCTATTATCTGGGAAATAATTTTAAAAATAAGGTTGAACACATGGGTGTGGAACGCGGAGTTGATGTTGTTGATACATTAATATTCTAGTGCGAATGTAAAGTGAACATAAAAATGCCGGGGGATTCGCACCTGAAAAAGCAAGAGAATGTATAGTAAAAGTAGACAAAAAGGATGCCACATGATATGCTGAGAAGATAAAAGTGTATAAAATGTATATATGTTCCGTTGTGAATGCTGATATTTTGTGCACTTTTGCTGTCGCTCCCCTTACGGGAGCGTGGATTGAAATAAAGAAGAAAAGGAAATGGTGCAGGGCTTTATGTCGCTCCCCTTACGGGAGCGTGGATTGAAATTAAATCCGTTCAGAACAGCGATTACATCATCATCGTCGCTCTCCATAGGTAGTACCATTTGATTGATTCCCACAACGCCTGACAAATGGAAATAGGCAATTTTCCTGCCAGTGTGTAGTGGTATGTTCTGCTCTGCTTTTTCCGGCTTCTGGCTGCAGATGTTACGGATGGAAATGTAATTCAATAACTTCTTATTGTTCTTTTGTTTGATGGAATCATCAGAGAAACTAAGGGAGAGAGGGTTTGTGCTTATCTATATATCCTACATACACTAATTTACAGTTGAAGATAAAACAATAAAATGATACCATAGACAAGTAACATTTTCTTCTTCAAAAAGAGAAGCTAGGATTCTGTACCTCTATAGTTGGAGAAGTGAGTCACCAAATGCATGAGCAAAGGCAGTTACCGGCGGATGGGAGTGGGTATTCCTTATTGACAAAAGGTCAATCCGCGCATCTATAAAATATTAGTCTGACGGTGCAAAATTGCCGAATTTGGATTGAAACAAGATAAATTGCAGCCACCTTTAGAAAAAGAGGACACAATGATACAAAAAAAGATAAAAGACCTGGATCTGCAGCAGATTGCTCAATCGGGCCAATGCTTTCGTATGGAGAGACAGAACAGCAGTACATATTCAATCATCGCCCACGGTGTGTACCTGGAGATCACCCAGCACGGGGAAGATTATACGCTATCCTGCTCTGAAAAGGAGTTTCAGAAGCTGTGGCGGGAATATCTGGATTTGGATACGGATTACGGAGAAATAAAAAATTCTATAGATACGGAAGATTCGTATTTGAACAGCGCAGCGAACTATGGCTGGGGAATCCGTATATTAAAGCAGGATTTATGGGAGATGATAATTACATTTCTTATTTCTCAGAATAATAATATACCGAGAATCAGAAACAGTGTCCGGCGTCTTTGCGAAGCAGCTGGGGAAAAGAGAGATACAAGGCAGGGAAGTGTATATTTTACCTTTCCCTCGCCGGAAGCAGTGCTGGAGGCAGGCCCTGAAGTTTTGGGAAAACTGGGGCTTGGGTACCGGGAGAAGTATATCTGCCGGATGGCAGAAGCTGTTGCAGAAGGAAGTTTGAATCTGGAGAAGCTGAAAAAAGCAGATTATGAAAGTGCACACAAAGAATTGATGCTGCAATATGGAATCGGCAGGAAAGTGGCAGACTGTATCTGCCTGTTTGGCCTGTACCATGTGGAAGCCTTTCCGGTGGATACACATATAAAAAGGATATTGGATCTGCACTATCCGGAGGGGTTTCCCTACTTGCGGTATCAGGGGTATGCGGGGATTTTACAGCAATATATGTTTTATTATGACCTGAACCAAGAGGGCAGAGAGAAAAAAGAGAATACCATAAGCTATAAGAGAGGTTACACAGCATGAAAAAATTAATAACACTACTTGTAATGGCTGCTATGATGTCTGCTTTGATAAGCGGATGTGGAAAAACAGAGAATGCAGAAGAAAATAAGACAGATACAGAGTCTGCCGGCACACAAGAGGAAGCAGATAAAGTGACTTCCGGTGGGGAACAGCAGACAGGAACACATCACATTAAAATTAACATAAAAGATTATGGAACCATATCTGCAGAACTGGACGGGGACAGTGCGCCCATAACCGTGACTAATTTTATGAAGCTTGCCGGGGAGGGATTCTATGATGGACTGACATTCCACCGCATTATCAGCGGTTTTATGATTCAGGGGGGAGATCCTAACGGAAATGGTACCGGAGGGGCTGATGAGACCATAAAAGGTGAATTTGCGAATAATGGCGTGGACAATCCGTTGTCTCATACCCGTGGGGCGCTTTCTATGGCCCGCGCCAGGGAGATGGACAGTGCCAGCTCTCAGTTCTTTATTGTCCATCAGGACAGTCCATCTCTGGACGGGGACTACGCTGTGTTTGGATACGTAACAGAAGGGATGGAAATTGTAGATAAGATATGTGAAGATATCCAGACAGAAGATGCGAACGGAACTGTGGCGGCAGGGGATCAGCCGGTGATCGAGAGTATTGAGGTTATCGACTAATCTAAAAATAATTTCAATCAAGAGTTTATGAGTTGCCAATCATTTCCACAGGGGGAGCATCTCATTTATGCCAGGGGCATACGGGATGACATGAAGTGATAGAATAGTTGAATAAAGAAAGATGCAGGGACGATATGGGTTCATCCGATGAGGATGAGCCAATACCGTCCCTGTTATTATAATACGCGGTTGTTCTATGGCTGCGCGTCCAGATTCTGTGCAAGCAGCTTTTGCTGCTTGCACAGATACCGGTATTCTGAGATATTGATCCCTTCTGTCTCCTTAAAAAGACGGGACAGAGTGCTGGCAGAGCTAAAACCTACGGCGTCAGCGATCTCGTCAACAGAGTAATCTGTATCAAGGAGATAATTTTTGGCATAACTGATTCGGTACTGGGTTAATGTCTTGGAAAGACTTGCTCCAAAATACTCCTTGAACAGCCGGTTGGCGTGTCTGGGAGTCATATAAAAATGATCTGCCAGATCTTTCAGTGCCAGATCCTTGTTCTGATAGTTAGCATGCAGAAATTTAGTGAATGCAATGGGCAGCGTTGTGGCTTCTGCCTGGGAGGTTGTGTGAGTAGGAGGCATAAAGTTCCTGATGATAGAGAGCAGAAATGCAGTGTAGTGTGATTTCAGCATATAAAACCACCCCCACTCCTTTGTTACAGCCTCTTCTTCCATCCAGGGAAGGTATTTGGAACAGTTATAGTTATCCTTACAGATTAAAAAGTTCTGCTTTTGAGCAAATTTAAAAAAAGTATCCATATGTATCGGTTCGAATTCCACGGTATAGTCATTTGAGTAGGGGGAGGTTCTGGGATAGATATTGAAAACTACGGTGATGTATACCTTTCTTTGTTCCGGCTTGTACAGCGTACCGTGCTTTACCCCGGGATTTAAAAATAAGAACTCTCCCGCTTTGACATTTTGCGGTGTCCCCTCCACCAGATTATCTAATTCCCCCTCCACAACATAATATACTTCAAATTCCCTTGGATGACTGTGGGGAAATTCCACCGTGTTTTCGTCATGACGGTCTACATAGCTGATACATAAATCATAGGAATTCAGAGAGACCGTGTTTGTGTTAGGATTGCAAAGCGGGTGTATAGGCTGATGGTACATGACAGATTCCCTCCTTTAGATAATGATAGTCAATAATGCTGTATAGAAAAAGAATTCTGAAAAGAAAAACCTTTAGATATTATAACACAATAAGTAAAAAAAAGGAATCTGTTTCGTCGTAATTGATTTGATATTTTATCAACAATCTTATTCAAAAAGGACGGAATTGAATTTCTACGTGTCCTTTTGAAGAATGGTAAAAAAATGTTGTGCAATATATACTAAATACAACAAAGATAAGTCGCAAATCAAGTTATATTACCGAACATACGGGAGGAGCAGGAAAAATAAGTGGTTAAAATAACGGGAAGTGTATGCGGCTTATGAAATAAGTACCGGACAAAGGCAGTACAGGGCGCCCAAGTAACCGCTATCGTCCAGAAATCCAAATCAGACGGAGGAAATTTCTATGAGTAAAAACCTTAAGGATCCCGCTAACTGGGTGAAGACCAGTTCACAGTATGGATACTACAAGTTGGAAAAAAAAGAAATACTGGGGTATTCATCGGTAGACTTTGCAATGAACCTGGTGTTTCAGTGTATTGCCTTGTACATCAGTTATTTCTATACAGACATTTTTGGACTGAAAGCATCCCATGTTGCTATGCTGTTCGCGGTTTCCCGTCTCTGGGATGCCATCAATGACCCTATGATGGGAACTATATGTGAACGGCTGAATCCAAAGAAGGGTAAGTACTGGATATACATTATGTATGGGGCGATTCCCTTTGGCGTGGTAGCAGTGCTCACGTATACTACCCCTGGATTTGCGTATAACATGAAACTTGTGTGGGCGGCTATTACATACAATCTGTTAAATATGCTGTATACATTTATTATTCAGCCATATATATCAGCGGCCTCCCTCATGACAAACGATCAGGATGAGAGAACGAAGCTTCAGTCCACACGAATGATGTTTGCACAGTCCGGCGGTGTTCTCTGTGCCATTATGCTGCCGAATTTAAGCGGTTTCTTTACGAGATATATGACACTTGCTCAGGGATATATGGTAACGACTGTTATTATGGCGGTCATCATGGTAACAATTTTACTTTGGGCTTCCCATCAGATTGTTGAGAGAGTTCCGGCCCCGCCGATTGACCCTAACAACAAGGCAAATATTAAAGATGTATTTACCCTTTTATTTACGGTAGGACCTGTCTTCCTTATGTTTGTCCTGTTTCTGGGTGTATATACCTTAAGTCAGGTACAGTCCACCATGGGTGCCTATTATATTAAATACTATGCCGGAAGAGAGGATATGCTTTCCTGGTTCTCTATGATGATGATGCTTCCCTCTGTATTTGGTGTACCCTGCGTACCATTCCTGACAAAGAAGATAAAGAAAAAAGGTACGGTTATGTTAGGACTTGCACTGGCAGCAGCAGGGTCTCTGCTTCTCTACTTAATGCCTCCTTCCGCCATTGCCGGAATGATGGCATCCCGGGGAGTAACAGCATTTGGATATGGTATCTTAATGGGAATTCTGTGGTCTATCATCACTGACCCGGTAGAATATGCGGACTTAAAAACCGGGAAAAGATATACAGCCATTGTAATGACATTAATTGGATTAGGAATAAAATTTGCTATGATTATCGGCGGTTCTCTGCCTACCGCAGTGCTGAGTGCTTCAGGTTATGTGGCAAACGAAGCTCAGACAGAGAGCACTCTTGCAGCTATCAGGAATCTGACGTCCCTGCTTCCTCTGGCAGTGGTTGTGGTCACCATGGTTATCTTCGGAGCCTTCTATCACCTCAATGAAGAAAAAGTGGTTGAGATTCAGAGGCAGATAGCAGAAAGAAATGCAGCCAGAAAATCGGCATAATAAAGTAAAAATAGAACAGAAAAAACGAAATGGAGGGATTGATTTGAAATCAATATCAGTAGTTAAAGTGGGAAGCTTAAGAGACCCGGACGAGAGTAAGAGAGGGAAAGTAGCTGTTCTGGATATTCCGGAACAGGAAGTAGGGCCGGAGGATGTAAAAATCAAAGTCGCATACTGTGCAATCTGCGGTTCGGATCCTCATTTGGTGGAGAATATCTTTGGGTGGGAACCCCCCTTTGGCCTTGGGCATGAAGTCTCCGGCGTTATCGTGGAGCTGGGGGAAAAAGCAACGCAGAAAGGGTTAAAAGTGGGGGATCGGGTTGCCGGCAATTTCCTCAGGTTCTGCGGTACTTGCTATTACTGCCAGAACGGACAGCAGCAGTTCTGTGAACACGCAGATGAGTATAACCGCCCGGGAATGAGTGAATATATTGTCTGGCATGAATCTCAGGTATATAAACTTCCTGACGATGTAAGCCTTGAGGAAGGATGCCTGCTGGAGCCGATTTCCATTGCCGTCCGTCTGATGGATAAGGTAAGTCCCAGATATGGGGAGAGAATCGCTATATCCGGGGGAGGCCCTATCGGACTACTGGCACTGCAGTCATTAAAAATGTATGGGGCCACCAGTTTGACCTTGATAGAGCCTATCCCTGAGCGAAGAGAGCTGGCTTTGAAATACGGAGCGGAATATGTGGTTGACCCCGTGAATTCCAGCACAGTGGAGGAGGCAATGAAAATAACAGACGGAAGAGGTTTTGATACCGTGATTGACTGTTCCGGTTCTGTAAAAGCGGTATATGATTTGCCGAAAATTACGGCAAAAGGCGGAAAACTGATCTACGGTGCTATGTATCCAAATGATTTTGAGATGCCATTCAATCTGTATAAATACTGTTATTTTAATGAACTGACAGTAACCGGATTTTATGTGGCCCCCTATACCTTCCCCAGGGCGGTGCAGGTCTTATCCAAATATGATCTTTCCGATTTTACCAGCAAGATCTTCTCCATCGATGAGGCAGAGGAAGCATTCAAGGCCCAGGTATCCGGGAAGTATCCGAAAATATTAATTAAATGCAGCGAGGACATATAAAGAAAGTCTGGAAAGGAGCTATCAAATGAGTACAGTAGAAATGAAACGTGTAATTGAATTAGAGGATAAGTGTTTAAAAATCAGAAAGGATCTTTTGAACTTTATCTACCGCATTGGAATGGGGCATCTGGGAGGAGAATTATCCATTGTTGAGATGGCAGTCGCCCTGTACTATGAATATATGAATTATGATCCGGCAGATCCGAAGATGGAGGACAGAGATCGCTTTGTGTTAAGCAAGGGGCACTGCAGCGAGACGTTATATACGATTTTCCAGGATATGGGCATGTATACCATGGACTACATGGTAGAGCACTTCGAAACCCTTGACACAGCAAAATTTGGTATGCATTCGAACAGAAAATATGTGCCTGCCATAGAAGTATCCGCGGGCTCACTGGGGCATGGACTTCCTGTCGCTGTGGGTATGGCTCTGGGTGCAAGAGCAAAAAAAGCACCCTGGAGAACCATTGTTATGGTAGGAGACGGTGAAATGGACGAGGGTACCAACTGGGAGGCAATTATGGCAGCGGGCCATTACCAGCTGGGGAATCTGGTTGCTATTGTGGATAAGAATCAGGTACAGATGACAGGCCCTACAGCCAATGTTATGAACCTGGATCCATTGGATAAAAAGTTAGAGGCCTTTGGCTGGGAGGTCATCAATGTGGAGGACGGCAATGATATGCTTCAGGTATGTGAAGCGCTGGAGAAGCTTCCAAAGGCGGATCCGGTTACTCCAAGGAAACCTATTTTCATTATATCCAATACCATAAAAGGCAAAGGCGTTGACTTTATGGAAGGCAATTATAAATGGCACGGAGGCGGTATCGCGAAAGAACAGTTAGAAGAAGCACTTGCTGACGTAGAAAAGAATAGGAAGGTGAGATAGTATGGCAGTACAAACAACTTTTGATTTTGACCAGATGTTATCCAATGCAAGAGAGGCATATGGAGAAGAATTAATGAAACTTGCAGATGAAGGAAGAGAATTCCTGTTTACGTACAGTGATAATGTTGCCCCATCCTCCAGTGCAGGAAAAATGGTTGCAAAGTATCCGGACAGATGCTTTAACTTTGGCATCGCAGAACCAAACCAGGTGGGCGCCTCCGCAGGTATGGCGCTGGCAGGGCACATTGTATTTGCTCAAGTGTTTGGTCCCTTCCTTCCACTGCGTGCAGCAGACCAAATCCATACCGATATTGCGTACAACGATGTGAATGTACGTCTGATTGGGACCCATTCCGGTGTTACCGCAGGGGGAGGCCCCACCCATAACGACATTGCGGATCTGGCTTTATACCGTGCCATACCTAACCTTACGGTGGTAGTTCCCGCAGACGCTGACCAGTGCCGGAAGGTTATCAGGAAATCCATGGACCATGAAGGCCCTATGATTATCCGGATAGACAGAGCCGGTTCACCTAATATTTATGCGGAAGACTACGAATATGAGATTGGCAAAGCCATAGATGTGCTGGAAGGCAGGGACGCTGCAATTATTTCTACCGGATCAAGTATCTATGAGTCCATGATGGCAGCTAAGCTTTTAGGCGAAGAAGGACTCAGTGTAGGTGTTTTGGATATGCACACAATTAAGCCGCTGGATACAGAAGCGATCTTAAGAGTTGCCAATACCACCGGAAACGTTGTGACAGTGGAGGATCACTCCATCAACGGCGGTCTGGGCGGAGCAGTAGCCGAGATTTTATGCGAAGCCGGATACAGGGGTAAATTCAAACGAATCGGAATGCCGGATCAATTCTCTGTACTGGGAGATCCGGACGAGATTTATAAATACTATGGCATGGACCGGGCAAGTATTGCTAAGACAATCAGAACCATGCTGGGATAGGAGGCAAGACGAATGACGGATTTTGGAAATTTCTCCCTGGATTTTTTTAGTCTGAAGGGGAAGGTAGCAATTATCACAGGAGCCAATCAGGGACTTGGCATGGCATATGCGGCAGCCTTTGCAAAGGCCGGGGCAGATCTGTTTATTCCGCACTTTACACCAGACACTGCAGAGGTAAAGCAGTTGGTAGAGGCAGAAGGCAGGCGGGTAGAATTCCTTCAGGGTGACCTTACCAAAAAGGATTACATTCAGCAGGTGGTAGATACCTGTGTGGAGAAATATGGAAGAATAGATATTCTGGTGAACAATGCAGGCGCCAGCGCCTTTGCCCCATTTGATGAGTACCCTGACAAATACTGGGATATGTGCATCAATCTGGATTTGAACGCGGTATATTTCCTGTCTCATGCGGTTTCTAAGATTATGAAGCAGCAGGGCGGAGGCAAAATTATAAACATAGGTTCCGCACTGTCGTATACCGCTGATAAGCACTGTCCTCCATACACAGCGGCAAAACACGGTGTTATTGGATTGACCAGGGTGTTTGCCAATGAGCTGGGAGAATTTAATATACAGACAAATGCGATTTCTCCCGGATTTCTGGCCACTGAAGTAAATGCAGAGCTTCGCAAGGACCCTGCTTTCTACAATAAGATTACAAACCGGATTCCGGCAGGACGCTGGGGCGAGATGGAAGACCTCATGGGGACCATAATTTATCTGGCCAGCAGGGCGTCTGACTACGTAAACGGCTGGAGCATCAGCGTAGACGGCGGTTTTACGACAACCTTATAATCCTTTCCTCCTATAGTGTATACTCAGGGGCCCCCCAATATATACCCCTGGGTACAGAGTAAGAAAAACGGCATGCAGTATGCCGTTTTTCTGTGTATAAAGAGATGGGAAATGTGGTTATACAGCGCAGAAGACTTCGAATTCCTTTGACGGCAGGGGCCTTGAGAAGATATATCCCTGTACCATATCACAGCCTATATCTCTAAGATAATCCAGCTGTTCCTGCACTTCGATACCTTCGGCTACTGTGCGTACATTCAGTTTCTTTGCAAGCTCAATTAAGCAAGCAATGACGTCTCTTGATTTTTCTTTCGAAATGTCCAGGAAAAACTGACGGTCCAGTTTTATGGTGTCTACATCAAACTCTTTTAATAAGCCCAGAGAGGAGAAGCCGGAACCAAAATCATCCAGAGAACATAGAAAACCCAGACAATGCATTTTATGAATACTTTTTTTCACAATCTCAATCTGCTGAGGATCAAGTAAAATAGATTCTGTTAACTCAAATTCTATGGTATTTTGGGGAATATGGTATCTCCCGGCAATTTCAGAGAATGATTTCAGAAACTCTGGATTTTTAAAATGCTGCCGGGACAGATTGACAGATACGGGGAGCCAGGGCTGCCCCTTTTGATTCCATTGCTGCAGAAGTCTGCATACTTCCTCAAACATATAAAGGTCCAAACGGCAGATTTTCCCATTTCGTTCAAAAATAGGAATAAAATCAGATGGAAAGATAATTCCTTTTTGAGGATGTATCCAACGGACAAGAGCTTCCGCACCAGCGATACCGCCATCAAGCAGCCTGACTTTAGGCTGCAGATATACCTGAAAATCGTGATTCTTCAGTGACTGCTCGAACAAGTCGTTGAGCTCCTGCTCTGTCTGCAGCTGCCTTGTAAAATCAGCATCATAAAAGGCACATGACGGATGAGCGCCGGAGGCCTGATTCTGATAAGCGGTTCTTGTACGATCCTGGATAATTGTGAGTTCAAGGGTGGGATCATCTATCAGATAGGCACCTTGCAGAATGGTAAGATAGTAAGGAGTCTCTCTGGTTTTGTTAAAAGAATTAATATCATGAATCATGGCATCAAGTCTGAACTGAATGGCCTGCTTCTCCCGCTCTTTGATACACAAAAAGAAATTGTCGGCCTCACTGCGGGCGGCAAATTCCCCGGGTTCCGTATGGCGAAGCAGTATCTTATAGATGTAGCGCAGGGTATCATTGCCTGCTGCAGTTCCGTAATTTTCGTTTATAAGCTTAAATCCCTTTACGTTAAGCATGATAAGCGTATAAGTAAGAGGAGGAGCTGCTTTAACTAGTTCCTCATACTGAAGCTGAAATGCAGAATAATTCATACCGCCCGTAACCGGATCAGAAAAAGCAAGCTGCTCCAGATGCTTCCGGTGGTAACTGTAAAATCGGAGTATAGAAGCCAGGAATAGAATAAAAACAACGGCAATGCCTCCGATAATAAGGAATGTCTTCACAGTATAAACGTTAGCCCCATAGGAGATCAAGTCCGCAGGGATTAAAGTCAGAAGCACCCATTGATTAACATTGAGAGGGTGATAGGACATAATCAGTTCATCACCGTTTACTGCTGTAAAAGGGAAGACCCCATCCCTATTCGACTTCATATTGTCCATCATTTTAACTATTTCATTTTCTGTATTCCTGTCTTTTCCGCTTTTAAATATATCATCTAATTGTAGAAAAGGTTTTAACTCTGTGGGAGAGACTACCACTTTCCCGCTATTATCAATGATACAGGTCAGGCTTTCCCCTGAAAATGCCTTGGGCTGAATCAGGGACTGAATATTTTCCTTCCTGTGGATTCCTGTCAGGACACCAATAATCTCGCTGCCGGAATAAACCGGAGTGGAGTAGAGAAGACTCTGTCCTTCTATGTAGGCTACCTCAGTATTTCCCTGCAGGGATTCTTGGACACTGGGCAGTTGCCAAAGATCCTGAGCATCAGATACAGAAGGAATTGTGTTTCCCCGGGAATCTATAAAAATTAGAATATCAAAGTCCAAAATCTCTGCTTTTCTGTTAAGAAATTCCTTCAGTGCTTCAGTACCTGTACTGTAATCAATTTTGGATATGGAGTCTGCAAGCAGGATCATGTTCTGCTGATTACTCTCCAGGCGTGCAGTAATATCCTCTGCCAGCTGACAGGTAACATCTTTTGCATAATTCTCTGTACTGTAGTTGAGCACGGACCGCAGATTTGAAGTATTCCAAAGTGTTAAAACAATAATGATAATTAAAATAACAGAGAGAATACATAGCTGCGTTCCTGGGGTGAAAGCTGGCCTGCGGCGGTGGGATACACTATTTTGTGTTTTGTACATTTTTATATATCTCCTGTTAACTAAAACTATTTGAATCGATTTAGAGAAATTGTATCTGTTTTCTATATATTTTATTACTTTGTTTAGCGGAATGCAATATATTATCTGCATATATATACATATGGTACGAAAAAAACTTTCTGTGACGGATATAATCTACAGCAACTTTCATTCCCTTTGATTGCGTTAATAAACATCTCATGGTAAACTACTATTATCTAGAGAGAAAAGGAGATACACTACTTTATGAAAAGAGAAGATATTCACAAAGTACTGATAATCGGTTCCGGACCGATTATCATCGGACAGGCCTGTGAGTTTGACTACTCAGGAACTCAGGCCTGTAAGGCATTAAAAAATCTGGGTTATGAAATTGTACTGGTCAATTCCAATCCCGCGACCATTATGACAGACCCGGAGACTGCTGATGTAACTTATATCGAACCTCTGAATGTAAAAAGGCTGACTCAAATTATCGAGAAGGAGCGCCCCGACGCACTTCTTCCCAATCTGGGAGGACAATCTGGGCTGAACCTTTGTTCCGAGCTGGCAGCTGCAGGTGTATTGGAGAAATATAATGTAAAGGTAATCGGCGTACAGGTAGACGCCATTGAACGAGGGGAAGACAGAATAGAATTCAAGAAAACCATGGCTGGTCTGGGCATCGAGATGGCCAGAAGCGAGGTGGCTTATTCTGTGGAGGAAGCGCTGTCTATTGCAGAGAAATTGGGATATCCGGTTGTCCTGCGTCCCGCCTACACCATGGGAGGCGCAGGGGGAGGCCTTGTATATAATGTGGAAGAGCTGAAAACTGTGTGTGCCAGAGGCCTTCAGGCCAGCATGGTAGGACAGGTGCTGGTGGAAGAATCTATACTGGGCTGGGAAGAGCTTGAACTGGAAGTGGTAAGAGATGCTAAGAATAATATGATAACCGTATGTTTCATTGAAAACATTGATCCTCTGGGGGTTCACACAGGAGATTCCTTCTGCTCAGCTCCTATGCTTACTATATCTCAGGAGGTTCAGGACCGCCTTCAGGAACAGGCATACAAGATTGTGGAGGCAATTGAAGTCATCGGCGGTACAAATGTACAGTTTGCCCATGATCCGGTTACAGATCGTATTATTGTAATAGAAATCAATCCGAGAACCTCCCGCTCCTCCGCATTGGCTTCCAAGGCCACCGGATTCCCCATTGCTCTTGTCTCAGCCATGCTCGCCAGCGGACTGACTCTGGATGAAATACCCTGCGGCAAATATGGTACTTTGGACAGATATGTACCCGGCGGAGACTATATTGTGATTAAATTCGCCCGCTGGGCCTTTGAAAAGTTTAAAGGCGCTGAGGATAAACTCGGCACACAAATGCGTGCGGTTGGGGAAGTTATGAGTATTGGCAAAACCTATAAAGAGGCCTTTCAGAAAGCCATCCGCAGTCTGGAAATAGGAAGAGCCGGACTGGGGGGAGCCAGGGACTTTGCTGTAAAAAGCAAAAAAGAACTTCTGAAAATGCTGGCAATCCCCAGCAGTGAGCGCCACTTCATTATGTATGAAGCACTACGAAAAGGTGCGTCTGTAGAGGAGATTTTTGAACTTACCAAGGTTAAGCGGTACTTTATTGAGCAGATGAAGGAATTGGTAGAGGAGGAAGAAGCGTTAAAGGCAGAGAAAGGAAAGGTTCCTGCTGCTGATGTGCTTCGTCAGGCAAAGCTGGACGGATTTTCTGACAAATATCTGGGCCAGATTCTGGAAGTCCCGGAGGAACAGATTCGTACAGCCCGCACGGAGGCAGGCATTGTGGAAGCGTGGGAAGGAGTGCATGTCAGCGGAACCAAAGATGCCGCATATTACTATTCCAGCTACCATATAAAAGATGAGAGTCCTGTGAATACAGACAAGCCCAAGATAATGATTCTGGGCGGGGGTCCCAATCGAATTGGTCAGGGAATTGAATTTGACTACTGCTGTGTGCATGCGGCTATAGCGTTAAAAGAACTGGGTTTCGAGACAATTATTGTTAACTGTAATCCGGAGACAGTTTCCACGGATTACGATACCTCTGACAAGTTATATTTTGAGCCTCTGACCCTGGAAGATGTGCTCAGTATACACGAGAAGGAAAAACCGGTGGGAGTCATTGCCCAGTTTGGCGGGCAGACGCCTCTGAATCTTGCGGAAGATCTAAAAAAGGCCGGGGTAAATATTCTGGGCACTACTCCTGAGACCATTAATATGGCAGAGGACAGAGACCTGTTCCGGGCTATGATGGATAAGCTGAATATTCCTATGCCTGAAGCTGGGATGGCGGTTGACGTGGAAGAGGCGCTTGCCATTGCTGAGAAGATCGGATATCCGGTTATGGTACGTCCGTCCTTTGTACTGGGCGGGCGCGGGATGGAAGTGGTGCACGACGCAGAGGCATTGACTTATTATATGAAGGCCGCGGTAGGAGTAACACCGGACCGTCCTATTTTGATTGACCGTTTCCTCCACCATGCCACAGAGTGTGAGGCGGATGCTATAAGCGACGGCACAGATGTCTTTGTCCCCGCTGTTATGGAACATATTGAGCTTGCCGGGATTCACTCCGGGGACTCTGCCTGCATACTTCCTTCTAAAAATCTGACCGCAGAACAGGTGGAAACGATCAAGGAATATACCAGAAAAATTGCGGTAGAGATGAATGTTGTGGGACTTATGAATATGCAGTATGCTATTGAGGACGGTGTGGTCTATGTGCTTGAGGCCAATCCAAGAGCATCCAGAACCGTACCCCTGGTATCAAAGGTCTGCAACATTAAGATGGTGAAGCTGGCCACGGATATTATGACTTCACACCTTACCGGCAGAAAGTCTCCGGTTCCGGAATTGAAAGAAAAGACCTTCTCCCATTATGGGGTGAAAGAGGCCGTATTCCCATTTAATATGTTCCAGGAAGTAGACCCTCTGCTAGGGCCGGAGATGCGTTCCACCGGGGAGGTCCTGGGAATGGCTGAGAATTTCGGGGAGGCGTTCTTCAAAGCGCAGGAAGCTACTAAGACAGAACTGCCTCTGGAGGGAACTGTCCTTATCAGTGTCAGCGACAGGGATAAGCCTGAGGTGGCAGAGGTGGCCCGGGGACTGCATGAACTGGGATTCAGGCTTATGGCCACAGGCAGAACGCAGGAACTGATCGCAGATGCGGGAATTCCGGTTAAGAAGATTGCTAAAATAAATGAGGGAAGGCCTAATATACTGGATGAGATGACAAACCAGAAGATTTCTATGGTAGTGAATACTCCGGTGGGCAAGAAGGGTGCCGTGGATGACAGTTACATCCGAAAGGCCGCTATCAAGTATAAGATTCCATACGTGACAACCATGGCTGAAGCCAAGGCGACGGTAGAAGGAATCAGGGCGGCGAAAGCCGGTAAATTCTCTGTTCAGTCACTTCAGGAATTCCACAAAAATATAAGATAAACTGATTTCCGGTAGAGAAAGAGGGCTTGCGCCTTTTCTTTACCGGATTTTTATATTTCAGGGATTGTAATAAATGGGAATACTCGTTATAATAGAACTACTACTCATAAAGTGGCTTCATCTGATGGAATAGGGTGCAGGACAGAAACTTTCAGTTTCCCATGTGCCTATTTTTTTGACCGCTTTTGAGAGTTTCTGTGAGAAAAGAAGGGAGGAAGAAAAATGAGACTCATAGCAAAGTATCTGAAAAACTATAAAAAAGTCTTTCTGCTGAATCTTCTCTCGGTCTTTGGCTTCGCCTTAGTGGAACTGGGGATTCCCACTATCGTGGCCCAGATGATCGACAAAGGAGTGACCACAAACGATCCGTCTTATATTTTAAAGATGGGGGGAGTGATTGTAATCATATCTATTGTGGGAGTGGGAGGAACGATCCTGATGGGATACTGCTGTGCATTTATCTCCACGGGGATCACCTGCGATATCAGGAATGATATGTTTCGTAAAATTCAGGGATTTTCCAACCGTGAGTATCAAAAATTCGGGGCGGCATCACTGATTACAAGGACGAACAATGACGCGTTTCAGATTCAAATGTTTATGAATATTCTATTTAGAACAGCACTTATGACACCTGTGATGATATTCGTTAGCTTTACTTTGGTACTTCGGACTTCTCTGCCCCTGTCCCTGATCATTATCTCTACGGTTCCGGTGATTATCATTGGGGTGCTGGTGGTGGCAAAAATCTCCGAGCCGCTCAGTGAGAATCAGCAGCTGTCCATGGAGGCAATTAACCGAATATCCAAGGAAAACCTGAGCGGAATCCGGGTGATCCGGGCTTTTAACAATGATCCATATGAGCAGAAGCGGTTTAATGAGGCGAATAATCAGTATATGAAGTATTCGAAAAAGCTCTTCAAGCTCATGTCCCTGACACAGCCTATTTTCTTTTTTCTGATGAATATAGCTGGGATGGGTATCTTCTGGGTAGCTGCCAATATGATACACGCGGGTCATCTGGAAATCGGGCAGCTGGTAGCCTTTATGGATTATCTGTTCCATGCTATGTTTTCCGTTATGCTGTTCTGCCTGGTATTCATGATGTACCCCAGGGCAAGAGTCAGCGCAAAACGGATTGAGAAAGTAATGAATCAGGAGGTTGCCATTAAGAATCAGGAAGACGGCATCCCTCTCAAGGGGGAAGTGGAAGAGGTGGTGTGGGATCACGTTACCTTTGTCTATCCAGACGGAGAAGAAGCAGTTCTGAAAGATATATCCTTTTCTGCCAAAAAGGGGGAGACCATTGCCTTTATCGGCAGCACGGGTTCCGGTAAGAGCACGCTTATCAATTTGATTCCAAGAGCGTATGATGTGAGCGGAGGGAGTATTCGAATCAACGGCAGGGATATCCGAGATTTTAATCTGGCTTCCCTGAGGGATGCCATTGGCTTTATTCCTCAGAAAACCATGTTATTCAGGGGAACCATAGCCGACAATATCCGATTCGGCAAAGAAGATGCCACAGATCGGGAAGTAGAGCAGGCGGCAAGGACTGCCCAGGCCTATGACTTTATTATGGAAAAGGGCGGCTTTGACGAGAATATCACTGAGAGTGCCACGAATATCTCCGGCGGACAGAAACAGAGGCTTTCCATTGCCAGGGCACTGGTAAAGCGTCCGAAGATTTATATATTTGACGATTCCTTCTCTGCTTTGGACTTTAAGACAGATGCGACCCTGAGAAGAGAACTGAAGAAGGAGACAAGGAATGCGATTGTCATGGTAGTTGCTCAGAGGATTGCCAGCATTATGGACGCAGACCAGATTGTCGTGCTCAACGAAGGAAAGATTGTGGGGATGGGAACCCACAGAGAATTGCTGAAATCCTGCTCCATCTATCATGAAATCGCAGTCTCCCAGCTGAGTGAGGAGGAATTGGCGAATGCATAAAAAGCTACAGAAATTAAAAGATAATATCGCACAGCTGAGTCCTTTTATCGCCCCTTACAAGTGGGGGTTCTGGGGAGCTGTACTTATGGGAATCATCTCCATTGCAGCTATGACTACAGCTCCAAGAATAGAAGGTATGATTACAACACAGCTGGCAAAGGATGCCTCGGATCTCATGCAGAAACTGCCGGGAGCCGGCGTCCATTTTAAAACCGTATTGCATATCCTGGCCGTGCTGGCTGTGATTTATCTTGTAAAAACGCTGGCTCAGGCAGCCAGCGCCATTATGCTGACGAATTCCATACAAAATGCTATGCACGATATGAGAAATGCGGTGCAGGATAAGGTGAGAAGACTTCCGGTCCGGTATTTTGATTCCAACAGCTTTGGGGACGTACTGAGCCGGATTACCAATGATATTGACACCATATCTAATGCACTGCAGCAGAGTTTCATGCAGATCATCAACGGGATCCTCACTTTAATCCTGGCAATTGTTATGATGTTTACGATACAGCCTGTGATGGCGTGTATGGCTTTGGTTATTATCCCTCTTAGTCTTCTGATTACCAGGTTTATCATAAAAAAAAGTCAGAAGCAGTTTAATGCCCAGCAGAATTCTATGGGAGAGCTGAACGGTGCTATTACTGAAATGTACACCGGCTTTCGGGAGATTCTGTTGTTTAACCGTCAGGCAGACTCTGTAAGGGAATTCGAGGAGATCAACGACAGACTGCGGAAGCATGCTTTTTCCGCCCAGTTCCTTTCCTCCATGCTTTCCCCTCTAATCTCACTGGTTACTTATCTGACCATAGGCGCTATAGCTGTAACCGGTGCACTGTTTGCGTTAAGCGGCGTGATTACCATAGGGAATCTCCAGGCCTTTATCCGTTATGTATGGCAGATCAACGATCCTCTGTCTCAGGTTTCCCAGCTGTCTGCCCAGATTCAGGCAGCCTTTGCGGCCATGGACAGGGTATTCGGGATTCTCAGGGAAGAGGAAGAGGTGAAGGAGGCCGATCCGCCTGTGATTTTGGAAAAGGCGGAGGGAAATGTTACCTTCGACCATGTCTCCTTTGGATACAGAGAACGCCCGGTGATCCAGGACTTTACCATTGAGGTAAAGAAAGGGCAGATGGTTGCCATTGTGGGGCCTACCGGAGCGGGAAAGACCACATTGATTAATCTTTTGATGCGCTTTTACGATGTGAACAAATGCAGCATACGAATTGACGGTGTTGATATCAGAGATATGAAGCGGAGGGATCTGAGGAATATCTTCGGAATGGTTCTGCAGGATACCTGGCTGTTTTCCGGAAGTATATTTGATAATATCCGTTACGGGCGTCTGGATGCCAGAAAAGATGAGGTCATCGACGCGGCAAAGGCGGCTAATATCCATCACTTTATACGGACTCTTCCGGGAGGATATGATATGGTAATTGACGAGGAAGGAAGTAACATCTCTCAGGGAGAAAAACAGCTGCTAACCATTGCCAGGGCTATCTTAAAGGACCCGGATATCCTGATCCTGGATGAGGCTACTTCTTCAGTTGACACCAGAATCGAGCGGATACTGCAGGATGCCATGCAGAGGCTTATGGAAGGAAGAACCAGCTTTGTGATTGCCCACCGGCTGTCTACCATTAAAAATGCGGATATGATTCTTGTGATCCGGGACGGAAATATTGTTGAACAGGGAACACATGCGTCTCTTTTGGCGGCACATGGGTTCTACGAACAGCTTTACAATTCCCAGTTTGCGGGAAAACAGATATAGAAGATAAGAAAAAGAAAAAGAACTTCTGTGACGCTCACAGGAAGTTCTTTTTCTTATGGTATAAGGAAAATTTAATCTGGTTAAGCTGTTAAGTAGAACATACTTGGGATTGGAGGAAATTATGGTTACATTTCGGGATCTCACCCTGGAGGATCAGGATATGATAAACAGTTACTTTGAGAGACTTCAGGCAAATAATTCAGAATGCAGTTTTACAAATTTATTTATATGGAGAAAATGCTATCATGTCCAGTGGGCGATTGTGGAAGGGTATCTGGTGATTCTGACCACGGTCAGAGGAAAAAGCTGGATTTTACCGCCGTTCGGTAATTATCAGGATGGAGATTTGAAAAAAGTAATGGAACTTCTGAAAGTATATTTTCAGGAAAAAGCCATGCCATTTGTAATCCGGGCCATTCCGGAAGCGGCAGCTGAAGCACTGAAGAAAGAGGTGCCCGGCTGGTTCTGGATGGAGGAGGAGAGAGAAATATTTGATTATATCTACCGGGGAGAAGATCTCAGGCTTTTAAAAGGAAAGAAATATCACGGTAAGCGCAATCACATCAACCAGTTTAAAAAACGATATTCAGATTATGGATATGAGAAGATTACCGCGGAGAACATTCCGGAGGTAAAAGAATTTTTGGAGCGCTGGTGCTTTTACCGGCAGTGCAAGAGCGACTTTGACAGAGAGCTGTACTGCGAAAAAAAAGCCATTTATGAAGCTTTTTCCAGTTGGGAGCAGCTAAAATGCACAGGGGGAGCTATGAGGGTAAATGGAAAAATTGAAGCATTTACCATAGGAGAGCAGCTGAATAAGGACACTGTTCTGATTCATATAGAGAAAGCAAACGTAGAGATACCTGGTTTATACGGGGTGATTCATCAGGAGTATCTCCTTCATGAATGGCCGGATATCCTGTATGTAAACCGGGAAGAGGATATGGGAGATGAAGGTCTGAGAAAAGCGAAGCTTTCTTTTTATCCTACTGCGTTCGCCAGGAAATGGAAGGCGGAGTACCAGGAGAAAGATACACTTTACTGTCATAGAGCATCGGACGAAGATAAGGAGGAGGTGAAGCGACTGTGGGAATACTGCTTCACTGATACCAGAGAATTTACAGAATGGTATTTCAGCAGATATTACAGGACAGAGAGAACCTTTGGCGCTTTTTTAAATGGGGATCTGACCGCAAGTGTTCAGATGATTCCCTATGAACTCTTAGTAAGAGGAAAAAAAATGAGGGCCTCTTATGTGGTGGGGCTGGATACTGCTCCGGAATACCGCAGAGGCGGAGTGGGAAGAAAACTCCTGAAGTACAGTATGGAAGAAATGCGCAGAGAAAAGCGCTGTATCAGCCTTCTGATGCCATTCTCGCCTGGCTTCTACCTTCCTCTGCAGTGGACTTTCTGCTATTTTAAACAAAACTATGTGATAGACCCTTGGGACTTAAACTATGCCAGAAAGCCGCACCTGGGAGGGGCGGCACAGGAACACGGGACCTTTCGCCGGGTTCGGATGAAGGACGCAGTTCAGGTGATGCAGAACATTTATCAATCCTATCAGAACGGCAGAAACGGCGGTATTCTAAGAGGGGAGGAGCAATGGGAGCTTCTAACGGAAAGCTGGGAATTGGAACATGCAGTCTGCTATGTCCTTTCCGGGAAGGAAGTCCAACAGGCATATATGGTATACTCTATAGAGGGTACGGTGATGCGCATCCATGAGATGCTATATACAGGCGAGCAGGCAAAACGGGAGTGTCTGGACTTCATTTACGGACACCGTTCTCATATTGTTAAGGCAGAGTGGGCGGCAGAAAGCGGGGATACAACATTTTGCTATCTGAATCCCGGCAGAAGTGTATGCACCTTACAGCCTTTTCTGATGGCGAGAGTTGTGGATGTAATACAGGCCTGGCGGGAGTTTGCAGTTCTTGCCATGAAAGAACCTGTGATCATCCGTATAGAGGATGAGCTTCTGGAGTGGAATAATGCCGTATTCAAGTTTTGGGAGACGGACGGAAAGAAGGAGTCTCAGAGGCTTGGAGAGGAGGTCCAGTGGGATTACTGTATGGGAATTGAAAGCTTTACACAGCTGCTGATGGGCTCCTCCTCTTTTGAAGAATTACTGACCCGGGGAGCAATCGTACGCGGCGGAGCGCTTGAGGGGGAGCCCTTAAAAAGCCTTTTTCCAAAATTGAATAACGATATCCAGGAATACTATTAAGATTGAAATTTTTCTCCTTATAGGGTAAACTGTTGAATAAATGGAACCTTTGCTTCTGTATTCTGCTTAGAAGGCAGAAGCAGATGGGGGCCATTTGCAGGAGTATAAATAATGCCGGTGCAAAAACAGGGGAGCATCATCGGCTGTAAGTGCACAAGCACTTTACGAAGGGAGGAAATCATGAACTACATAGGAAAATATTTGGGAGATCTGGGGGGATTGACCAATAAGTACAGCAGTATACTGATGACAGTGGGAATTGTATTCGCACTTTTGAACTGTTTTTTCGGGTATAAACTGAGAAAGGTATGGATTACCCTGGTAGGTGCGCTGGCAGGTGCTGCAGCAGGAGGTGCTGCGGGGTATTACTTTTTAAAGGATGTGAAGCTGTCAGCTGCCATTGCTGCAGGCGGAGCGATTCTTTTGGCGGTATTTGCATTCCAAATCTATCGTCTGGGACTCTTTGTTCTGTGCGGGGGGCTGACCTATTGGATGCTTGGACAGCTTTTCTCAGCCGATACCTCTATGGCTAGAGGGATTTGCATCGTTGCAGGAGTGGTGGTAGGTGTTCTGGCGCTCCAGTATGAGAGAATTATTGTGATTCTGACAACGGGAATCTGCGGAGGCTTTGGAGCTTCCAGGCTTTTATTTACAATGACCGGCCGGGAGGCGGGGATTCTTGCAGTGTTGGTGGGACTGATCCTTGCAGCTTTGGGGATCCTGTTTCAATATCAGCTTGGGACTAAGAGAGGAAAAGAGGAGTTTGAAAAAGATTCCCAGTCCCTCTTTCACAGAGACGGCAAAAGCCGGGGACGCAGCCGGAGAAAAAAGAGGAGCCTAAGGGATTACCTGCCTACCCGCAGGAAGAAAAAAAAGAAGAAGCGGGGAAAGGCGGATACCTCAGAGAATGTTCAGACTTCCACCAGCCGGCAGAGCAGGGGAACAGGAGGCACTAAGAAAAAAAGCGGAACAAACTCTGAGAGGCCTCAAACTTCAAACCGAAACAAGTTAAATTCGGAACCGGAAGACGAGCGTTTGGAAGAGTCTTGTCTTTCTGAGAACCGTCAGGACAGAATCCGGGATGGGTATGAGAATCCTTTGGATATGGACGAGATTGCAAAGATGATCTCAAAAGATGTACAAAAGATTTATGAGGATCAGGAGGAAAAATAAGCCATTGTAAACCATCATCACTCTGTTCTCACGTGTGACAGGGCACACGACGGCCTTTATTTTACCGTCGTGTGTAAGGTTTACTTAAACAAAGGCAATATGATTTTCCCTGACAATACGGCATAAATGAATAGGGCGCTAACAATACATAGAATTGCGCCGTACAAGCGGAAGACGGCAGGAAACCATTGCCGCTTTGACCGGTCTGCAATGGTTCTGGATGGCAGTATAAGAAATGACAGCAAAATGCAGAATATAACCTGATTCGTATGCTAATTGCCGTATTAATTCCCTCTGGGTTCTCCCATTTCCTTCACTAAATGGATGGAGTGCATTTATTTCTGAAAAATAATAGGCTGCTTTTTGAACAAATTTCTCTTTGGAGAGTCGCTTTAAATAATCATCATTCTGTAATTTTCTAAATAGTTCACTTGCCTGCATTTCAATGAATTGTACTTTGCAAAACATATTTGATTTTGCAATATCAACTGTACGGATTTTCCCAGCCCAGGAATATATATCTTGAAATATATATTTGTGAATATTTCGCAAGTGCTCAAAATCAAATTTACCTGTTACTGGTTTCTCCAGCAAATCCATTAATGAAGCATTGTCAATTTCCGTTCTACTTCGGGAAGCTTATCACTGTCTTGAACGTTCAATTTGTTAATCAAAACATCTGAATTAGGATAGCAGTAGATTTTATCACTCATTTATCACTCCTTATAGTTCTCCAAAATCTGCTGCCTGATAGTGTCCTTGTCCTTAGTTTTCTGATATTCTTTCAACAATTTTATATCTTCCCTGTCTAGCGGCATTTGTTCCATTGCCATTGAAGCACTGACTTCGGAAACCTGTTCTTCAGATGTGTATAAACGTGGAATTTTTATTTCAAAAGGAATACTTTTTGTTAATATAATTTGTTTTAATAACATATTGACAACTGATGACAAATTAGTTCCAAGTTCTTCAAGAATGGCACTGGCCTGTTCCTTATCTTTAGCATCAGTACGCACCTGTAAAAATGTTTTCTCCATAAAAATACCTCCTGATATAGTCAAATAACAATTGAATTCTATATATATTAAGTATATCATTTTGTAGTGACATTATCAATACATTTTATTTATCACCCCGAGCTTTTCAGCAAACTGCATTTGTGTCATATCCTGTTCCTTTCTGCGGGCAGCAATAAATTTTCCGATATTGTTTTGCTCCATCTTCAGGTAGAACAAAATCCACCAGAGGAAGAATAAGGAGGAACAAGGGAAAGAGTGGGGTTATATTCCCTTACATACTCAAATATTTTATAATTATAGTTTTTCCGCCGGGATATTACAAGGTATACTGCATGTCAGCCAACACCATGTATAAAGTAGTGTATCCGGTTAATAAACAGATAAAATAATGAAAAATATAAATAAGTATTGACAAAATTGTATAAAAGGGTTAATATAACAATATAAAATAACAAAAGAAATAAATAACAGATTAAATGCTTTATTCCTTTTGTTATTCAATTTAAGATAAGGAGGTACGGACCGCCAAAACCTTAAAGTAACAAACCCAAAGAACTGTAAAACTTTACTTATACTTTTTAATGGAGAAAGGTGATGTCAACCACATAATCCTAGTGAAAGATGAGAAAAGGTTTTATAGAGAAAGAGGTACAAGAATGATTGAAGAATCAAAGTGAGATGGGTATCGATAAATAATAGTCGATGCCCATCTTGCTTTTGTCTGCAGATATATTTTATCTGATCCTATGAAAAGTACATAAAAAATCAGTGGTTAAGTAGGAAGAAGCTTTATAAAATTTATGCAAAACAGCAAAAAAAGTATAAATTGGAAAATCAACATTGACAGATATATCGTCAGGATTTATAATAAAATCATCTTGAAACGGGTTTCAAATAACAAAGTGACATAAAAGGAGTACAAAATGACAAGTATTCGGGATGTGGCAAAGCTGGCAGGGGTATCTCCGGCAACAGTATCCAGAGTAATGAACAAAACAGCGAATGTGGACAGTGTGAAGCGGCAGAGGGTTGAGCAGGCCATAAAAGAAACCGGTTTCAAACCCAATGAGGTAGCCCGCTCCTTATATAAAAAGTCCTCTAGGATTATAGGGGTGATTGTGCCAAATATCGAGAATCCATTTTTCAATGAACTGGCAGGGGCAATCGAAGAGGAGTGTGACAAAAAGGGGTATCGACTGACATTATGCAATTCTAATAATGATTTGGAAAAGGAAAAACGGAATATGAATCTCCTGAGCAGAATGAATGCAGATGGCATCATACTTATGACGAATCAGAAGGAGATAAAAGAAGAAGTAAGAAAGTGTCAGATACCGGTCATTATGCTGGACCGTCAGGTGGGAACCGGAAGTGAGATTGCATACATCCAGTCAGACCATTACATGGGGGGCCGCATGGCGATGGAACATCTTCTGGACTGTGGATGCAGAAACATTGTGCAGATGAGCGGCCCAAGCCGTTTTTCCAGTGCCAGACAGAGATTTCAGGGATACACAGATGTGTGCAGAGAAAGAAACGTGACAGCGGTTACATTAGAGTGTGAGTATGATTATGAGGACGGGTTAAAAAAGGCGGAAGAACTCATAGAGAATTATCCGGAGACCGATGGAATTATAGCGGCAAATGATATGGTAGCCATCTCCGTATACAAAGTGCTGGCAAAGAAAGGATACCGGATTCCCCAGGATATTCAGCTGATTGGATTTGACAATATAAATCTGAGCAGACTGTTTACCCCTGAGATTACTACCATAGAACAGCCCATTGCCCAGATGGGGCAGGAGGCGGTCAAGGTACTTACAGATCATATTGAAGGAAGAGAGATCCGGCGGCAGAATGTGTTCCCGGTAAGATTGATTCCGAGAGAGACCACCGTGGATAAGCCGGTGAATAAATAAAGAAAAGGAGTAAATATAATGAAAACAGCAGTTGTGGGAAGTATTAACATGGACATGACAGTAACAGCGGAGAGAATTCCGCTAAAAGGGGAGACCTTAAAGGGAGACGAGCTTCATTATATCCCCGGAGGCAAGGGGGCCAATCAGGCTGTGGCAATGGCAAAGCTGGGAGCAGAGGTAGAGATGTTCGGATGTGTGGGCGATGATGAGGCAGGACAGAAGCTCATAAAGAACATGCAGGAGGCAGGTGTCAGTACTGGTCATATCAGAATTGTGAAGGATGTTCCCACAGGCATCGCCCTGATTACAGTGGGAGAGAATGACAACACCATTATCGTGGTGGCAGGCGCTAATAACTGCGTGGATAGAGCATATGTGGACAGTATAAAAGAGGAACTTTTCCAGTGCGATATCGTGCTGCTGCAGCATGAAATTCCTCAGGAGACTGTAGAATATGTGGTTGATATCTGCACCGGGCAGGGGATTAAAGTGGTGCTGAATCCTGCGCCTGCAAGGCCGGTAAAGCAGGGGATTCTGGAAAAGGTTACCTACCTTACCCCTAATGAACACGAGGCGGCTATTTTATTTGGAAATGAGTGCTCCACAGAAGAACTCCTGAAAAAATATCCGGAAAAGCTTGTGATTACCCTGGGCTCCAAAGGTGTTATTACCTGCAGAAAAACTGGTGAGATTCTCCTGGTCCCAGCCAGAAAGGCAGATGTAGTGGATACCACAGGGGCGGGTGATACGCTCAACGGAGCTTTCACCGTAGAGATTGCAAAAGGCAGGGATATAGAAAGTGCACTGAAACTGGCCAATACAGCTGCCAGCCTGTCCACAGAAAAGTTCGGGGCACAGGGCGGTATGCCTACTCTGGAAGAAGTAATCAAGGAAATGGAAGCATAAAAGGTAAAATCTAAGGCCGGTATAGATTTCTTATGGGAGAAATAGATACCGGCAGAGAAAGCGGAGGAAAAAGGATGAAGAAACATGGAATAGTAAACAGCGATATATCCAGGGTGCTCAGCTATATGGGACACACAGACACCATTGCAGTAGGGGACTGTGGTCTGCCTGTCCCCGATGAGACGGAGAGAATAGACCTGGCGCTGACTTTGGGAAAACCTGGTTTTATGGAAGTTTTGAAAGCGGTTTCAGAAGACATGAAAGTAGAAAAGATTGTATTGGCTGAAGAAATAAAAGAAAAGAATCCAGCTATTCTGAGCGAGATTAAGGAACTTTTTCAGGTTATAGAAACCGGTTTCAACGTGGAGTTTGTTTCCCATGAGGAACTAAAAAAGCAGACAAAACAATGCAGGGCAGTAATTCGTACCGGTGAGACAACGCCCTATGCGAATATTATTTTGCAGTCTGGCTGTATATTTTCGTAGTTAGAATGCTGTATAGGACAGCAAGAAGGAAGGGAGGAAGTTGCCATGCAGATAGAGATGAAGGGGATTGACAAATCCTTTGGACAGAATCAGGTGCTGAAGGATGCCGGGTTTGTGCTGGCTCCCGGCGAGGTACATGCATTAATGGGGGAAAACGGCGCCGGCAAGTCTACGTTAATGAAGATTCTTACAGGAGTGTATACCAGAGATGGGGGAACGGTAACCGTAGACGGGAAGGAAGTGCTGTTTAAGAACCCTCAGGAGGCCGAGAGAGCCGGCATTGTGTTTATCCATCAGGAATTAAATGTACTGTTTGACCTCACAGTGGAAGAGAATCTGTTTCTGGGCAGAGAGATTAGAAACCGGCTGGGGATGTGCAATCAGAAGGCCATGAGAAAGAAAGCGGAAGCAACCCTGGAAAAGCTTGGGGTTCAGATTCCCGTTGATCGGGTAATGTCTGAGCTTTCTGTGGGACAGCAGCAGATGATTGAAATCTGCAAAGCCCTTATGGTGGATGCCAGGGTGATTATTATGGATGAACCTACCGCTGCCCTTACCCAGAGCGAGACGGCAGTGCTTTTTGAGGTGATTCAGTCTTTGAGGAAAAAAGGGGTGTCTATTGTCTATATCTCTCATCGGATGGAAGAGATTTTTGAATTGTGCGACAGGATCACCGTGCTTCGGGATGGATCCTATATAGGGACAAAGAACATTCCTGAGACGAATATGAATGAAATTGTTAAAATGATGATAGGGCGTGAAATCGGAGAGCGTTATCCGAAAAGGGAGGTTACCATAGGAAGAGAGATGCTCCGGGTTGAAGGACTGACAAAAAAGGGAGTGTTTCAGGATGTGAACTTTTCTGTGCACGCCGGTGAAGTGCTGGGAGTATCCGGCCTGATGGGTGCAGGCCGGACGGAGATCATGCAGACTATCTTCGGAAATCTGTCCTGGGATCAGGGAAATATTTATATTGACGGCCGGAAGGCTACGATAAAGAATCCGCTTCACGCTATGGAGCAAGGCATTGGTTTTATCACAGAAGACCGAAAGACCGAGGGGCTTATGCTGGAAGAGAGCATCAAAAATAATATCTCCCTGGCAAATCTGGGGCGGATCTCAGGAAAGGCCGGAGTTATCAGCAGAGCGGCGGAGGATGAACTTGTGGGCAAGGCGATAGAAGAGCTCCGCATCAAATGCTTTGGTCCTTTCCACGAATGCAATAATTTAAGCGGAGGAAACCAGCAGAAGGTAGTCTTTGCCAAATGGATTTATACGAATCCCAGAATTCTGATACTGGATGAGCCAACCAGGGGTGTGGACATAGGCGCAAAAAAGGAAATATACAGTATTATTAATGAGCTGGCAGCCAAGGGCGTAGCAATTATCATGGTATCATCAGAACTGCCGGAAATACTTGGAATGAGCGATCGGATTATGGTTGTGCGGGAAGGGCTGATTCGGGGAATCATTGCTCAGGAAGAGGCAAATCAGGAAAAAGTAATGACATTAGCTACGGGAGGTACCTTATAATGAATGAAAATAAGAAAAAAGTTTTAAACTATGCCCAGGACTTCGGAGCTCTGATTGCTCTGGTGGTATTAATCCTGGGAATCAGTATCGCAAGCCCTGAATTCAGAACCTGGTCCAACTTTTTATCACTGCTGCGTCAGTCTTCCATCAACGGACTGATTGCATTTGGTATGACATGTGTAATTCTCACAGATGCCATTGACCTGTCTGTAGGTTCCGTGCTGGCGCTCAGTACGGCTCTGTGTGCAGGTATGATTACAGCCGGAGTTCCGGCAGGTCTGGCTATGATTCTGGCTCTTATCCTGGGAGCCGCCCTGGGTGTTGTCAGCGGTGTTTTGGTTACAAAGGGACGTCTCCAGCCGTTTATCGCTACACTGATTACTATGACCGTGTACCGGGGACTGACTATGATCTTTACCAATGGAAAACCCATTTCCAATCTGGGTGACAGCTTTGTCCTTAAATTAGTAGGAAAAGGGAACTTTTATCATATACCTATCCCAGTCATTCTTCTGATTCTTATTTTCCTGATCTTCTTCTTTCTGCTGAACAAGACAACGTTTGGAAGACGGGTTTACGCAACCGGCAGCAACTGGAAGTCTGCGAAGCTGGCAGGGGTAAATATACATAAGACAAAGATTATCGTGTATGGTATCTCCGGCCTTATGGCAGCACTCTCCGGACTGATTCTTCTCTCCAGATTAGGATCGGCCCAGCCCACACTGGGGGACGGGTATGAACTGGATGCTATCGCTGCGGTAGCCTTGGGCGGAACCAGTATGAGCGGAGGAAGAGGTAAGATTTACGGAACATTTATTGGTGTGCTGATTATAGCGGTGCTGAACAACGGTCTCAACATTCTGGGGGTATCCTCTTACTATCAGGATGTTATCAAAGGCCTGGTTATTCTTGTAGCTGTATTATCTGATAGAAAAAGATAGGGGGAAGAACTCATGAAAAGATTTACGTTCCTTAAAAAATGTGCGGTATTTGCGGCAGCCATCGCTTTGGCAGCCGGCCTTGCGGGCTGCAATGCGATTACGATCGATGGGGAGGATACCTCAGAAGGTTCTGCAAAAGGGGGGAATGCCATTGGCTTTTCTGTCTCAACCCTGAATAATCCATTTTTTGTATCTCTGGCAGACGGGGCTAAAGCTAAGGCGGAAGAAGAGGGAGCAAACCTGATCGTGGTAGATGCAGGGGATGACGCGGCGAAGCAGACCAGTGACATAGAAGATTTAATCTCCAGAAATGTAGGGGTATTGATTGTGAATCCGGTGGATTCCGACGCAGTTGCCCCGGCTGTAAAAAATGCGGTATCCAAAGGGATTAAGGTCATTGCCGTTGACCGGGTAGTAAACGGAGTGGAGGTTGACTGTCAGATTGCGTCTGATAATGTGGCGGGTGCCAAAATGGCAACTGAGTATCTGGAAGAGCTCATCGGAAAAGGCGCCAAGGTTGCGGAACTGGAAGGCGTACCGGGGGCATCTGCCACCATTGACAGAGGAGAGGGATTCCATCAGGTGGCAGATACGGCTTTTGATGTGGTGGCAAGTCAGACTGCAAACTTTAACCGTGCGGAGGGCATGACGGTAATGGAAAATATTCTCCAGTCAGACAGCAGTATTCAAGGGGTATTTGCCCACAACGATGAGATGGCGCTGGGGGCTGTGGAGGCCATTGCCGCCTCAGGAAAAGATATTAAAGTGGTAGGATTTGATGCCACGGATGATGCCCAGGAGGCTGTAAAAGCAGGGAAGATGGCAGCAACAGTTGCTCAGAAGCCTGACAAGATGGGGGAAACCGCTGTTGCAGCTGCACTTCAGATTTTGGCAGGAGAAACGGTAGATCCATCCATACCGGTAGAAGTAGAACTTATAAAATAGCAGAAGAAAAATAGGTTAGGACGTTGTTTTTATGAAAAAATGACGTCCTAAATTGTATTTTAAATAATTATGTAGTATAATCCGGTATAAAGGCTAAAAATAAGTGGAGAACTGATAGATGTTTGGATATGTTACGATTTATAAACCTGAGCTGAAAGTAAAGGACTACTATAAGTATAAAGCATACTACTGCGGCCTGTGCCAGACCTTGAAAGAAAAATACGGGTTTACTGGGCAGATGACTCTGACGTATGATTTTACTTTTGTTACCCTTTTATTGACATCTTTGTATGAAAGTGAGTCCAGGATGTCTATGAAACACTGTAAAGTGCATCCGGTGAAAAAGACCGGGATGCTCCAGAATGAAATTACGGAATATGCCGCAGAGATGAATCTGCTTTTAGCCTATTATCATTTCCTGGATGACTGGAAGGATGAAAGAAAACTAACCGGTCTCTCCGGGATTCATGCTTTAAAAAGCAAAGCGTCCGGGGTCATCAGAAAATATCCGAAAAAATGCAAGAAAATTTACACCTGTCTGGAAGAACTGTCCCGCTGTGAAGAGGCAAATGAGACAAGTATTGATAAAGTGGCAGGATGTTTCGGAAGGCTTATGGAAGAGCTCTTTATCTACCGAAGGGATCAGTGGGAGGAAGGCCTTAGAAGGCTTGCCTTTTATCTGGGGAAATTTATCTACATTATGGATGCCTATGATGATTTGGAAAAAGACAGGGAGAAAGGAAATTACAATCCTCTGAATTTCCTTTATGAAAAAGAAGAAAATGAAGTCTATGAAGAAGAGTGCCGGCAGATGATGACCATGATGATGGCAGAATGCAGCAGTGAGTTTGAAAAGCTGCCCTGCCTGTTAGACGCGGATATCCTGAGGAATATCCTGTATGCAGGCGTCTGGACTAAATATGATAAAATTCAAAAAGACAGGAAAGAAGGAAAGGAACAAAAAAATGGTAAATGATCCATACAGCATTTTGGGAATCTCACCAAATGCCTCCAATGATGAAGTAAAGAAGGCTTACAGGGATCTAAGCAGAAAATATCATCCGGATTCTTATGTGGATAATCCTCTGGCAGACCTGGCGGAGGAGAAATTTAAAGAGGTGCAGGAAGCCTACGATCAAATTATGAAAGACAGAGAGGGCGGATATGCCGGGGCAGGGTATTCCCAAAGCGGTTATCAGGATGCCGGCACAAGCTACAGCCAGGACAGCAGTGAGGATATGGTACAGCTGAATGCGGCTGTGAATTATATAAACTCCCGCCATTACCGGGAGGCCCTGAACGTTTTGACCCGGATGAGCAGAAGAAGTGCCAGATGGTACTACTGCAGCGCTGCAGCCAATGCAGGAATCGGGAATAATGTGGAGGCTTTGAATCATGCCCGTCAGGCTGTGAATATGGAACCCAACAATCCGGAATATACGAACCTTCTGAATCAGCTCCAGTGGAGTTCTCAGAGGTATCAGACGAACAGCTACGGGGGCGGCCGGCCGGCATATTCTACCGGGAATTTCTGCTGTGATTTGTGGTGTGCTGACAGTTGCTGTGAATGTATGGGAGGAGATCTCTGTCCATGTATTTAAAAGGAAAGAGGATGGCAGTTGGGGGCCTGTCGCTGGCCCTTGCGGTAGTATTCATTGTGCTCAGCGGCATCATTGAGACTAATACACTGTTTCTTTTAGCTGCCGCATCTTTTTTTGTGGGAATTATCATCCGTGAATTTAATCTGCGGATGGGAGTGGCATTTTATATTGCGGCCATTATATTAGGAGTATTGGTTGCCCCTAACAAGCTGTACTGTATTACCTTCGCAGCCATGGGATTCTATGTCCTGATGGTAGAGGTATCCTGGGTGGCCCTGGGAAAAACCAAACGGTTTCAAAACAGAAAAGCGGTTTTCTGGATTATGAAATATCTGGTTTTTAATGTTATGTACCTTCCCATGCTGTACTTCTTTCCCAAACTCTTATTTGCAGGGGAAGTGCATGGAGGAGTAATGCTGGCTTTTATCGCAGGCGGTCAGGTGGTTTTGTTTATATTTGACAGGGCGTACGAATATTTTCAGGTGCAGGTGTGGAATAAATTCAGAAAGCGTCTGGGGCTTTAGGTTAGGCTGATTGTGTTGCTGCATATTATTCCTTCACAGGGAATGGTATTATAAAAAGAACATGAAAACATTACCAACAAATGCAAAAAAGGAGAGAAATTTATGGAAATGGTGTCAATCGCAAAGGAATTACAGGAGAATGCATATCCGGGACGCGGTATTGTTCTTGGACGATCCGCTGACGGAACAAAGGCAGTGGCAGCTTACTTTATTATGGGAAGAAGTGAGAACAGCAGAAACCGTATCTTCGTAGAAGACGGGGAGGGAATCCGCACCCAGGCTTACGACCCTTCTAAAATGCAGGATCCCAGTCTCATTATCTATGCACCTGTAAGAGTGCTGGGCAATAAGACCATTGTCACAAACGGAGATCAGACAGATACAATCTACGAGGGAATGGATCGGCAGATGACCTTTGAGCAGTCTCTCCGCTCCAGAGAATTTGAGCCGGACGCACCCAATTATACCCCCAGGATCTCCGGTGTTATGCATGTAGAAAACGGAACATACAGCTATGCAATGTCTATCTTAAAAAGCAACAACGGAAACCCTGATTCCTGCAACCGTTATACCTTTGCCTATGAAAATGCAGCAGCAGGGGAAGGACACTTTATCCATACATATAAATGTGACGGCAATCCTCTCCCAAGCTTTGAGGGAGAGCCCACCCTGGTTGATATTCCGGATGACATTGACGCCTTTACCGATACGTTATGGACCAGCCTGAATGAAGACAATAAAGTATCCCTGTTCGTACGTTTTATTGATATTACTACAGGGGACTACGAGACAAGAATTGTGAATAAGAATAAATAATAAGTTTGGTGCATTTGGGGACGTGTTCTTTCTAAAAGGAACACGTCCCCAAATCGATCCGGCCTGTCCCTTTTTAAGAAGGGTGTGCGGAAAAACAAATAAAGAATAGAAATAATACAGTAAGCGTTAACTATAGTCTGATAAGTTACATTTTATAGAGAACAGTTCAAAATATATTGACACGTTAAAGGTATTATGATATTATCGGCCTATAAAGGAACTTGGATGGTGATGATATGGCAGGGAAAAAGTCAGGGATGCTTCAGGCAAAAACGAAATGTGATATTGTAGTAGAGGAAATATTATCAATGATCAGCAGAGGTGAGTACTCGGAGAATGAGAAGCTGCCGCCGGAGCATTATTTTGTGGATTATTTTGGCGTAAGCCGTGTGACAATCCGGGAAAGCTTTAAAAAGCTTAACATGCTTGGGGTTGTAACAATAAAGCAGGGAGAGGGAACCTTTGTAAACAGAATTGACTTCGGCACAATGATGAAACCACTTTTCTCTGCTATTGTATTGGATAATCTGGGGATTAGCCAAATCTATGATGCAAGGCTGTTTGTAGAATCCGGGAATGCCAGACTTGCTGCCAGAAATCGGACGGAAGAAGAACTAGAGACTTTAGATGAGCTGTTGCGGAAAATGAGGGAGGTGGTGAATCATAAAGATACCAACCGTTTTAACCAATTGGATATTTTATTTCATGAGATGATTGGAGAAATGTCCAGAAATCACATTATGTCTGCTACCTACAAAACAATTAAAGATATCCTTAAAAATTATATTACACAGAGCAATCTTTCTTTCTCTACAGTAGAAAGTTCTTTACAACAGCATATAGAGATTGTGGAAGCAATTAGAGAACATAACGAGGAGAAAGCCAGGATTGTTATGGAGAACCATGTAGAGCAGAGAAAACTGGCCTTAATTAAGCAGTTTAACGAGGAAGGTGCACCGGATTATATTAAAGTAGAAAATTAGAGTGGGGTTAAATTATGGGACGTGTGCAAAAATTACCTTATGGGAAAAGATTTATTGAGCTGGATCTGAACAAATTGGGCAGTGTCCAGCTCGTAGAACCAAATCCTGTTCTAAATGAACGGGATGAGGAAGTGATTGTAAGAGAAGCTTTGGAGCATCCAATGGGCTCTATAAGTTTAAAAGAACTTACAAAAGGCGTGAAGAAAATTCTGATTATAACCAATGATAATACTCGTCCAATGCCAAGTAAAATAACGATTCCTGCTATCATAAGGAGTTTTTATTGGGATGAAAGGTATTATGATATTACTATTTTGATTGCCAATGGTCTCCACAGGGAGATGAGAGAAGAAGAAATGCGGGAACAATTTGGGGAGGAAATCTGCAGCAAATACAGAATAGTGAATCATAATGCTTCGGATCGTACACAGTTAGTTGATTTTGGCAGACTGTCATCGGGAAATGTACTTTGGCTGAACAAGCTTCTTGTGGAGCATGACCTAATCATCTCAGAGGGCTTTATAGAACCTCATTTTTTTGCCGGTTACAGCGGAGGGCGAAAAAGTATACTGCCGGGGGTTGCAGGAGAAGAGACAATATTACATAATCACAGGCCTGAAAATATAGCAAGCCCATATGCAACAGGAGCTAACTTAGATGGCAATCCCATACATAAAGAGTGCCAGGAGGCGGCTAAAATGGGAAAACTTGCATTTATATTAAATGTGGCGCTGGATCGCAGTAAAAAGATTGTGGGGGCTTTTGCGGGAGATCCGGTGAAAGCCCACACATGCGGATGTGAATATGTTAAGAGAATGATGTCAGTTGCGGCAAAACGAACGGATATTGTCATCGCCACTAATAACGGCTATCCATTAGACCGAAATTTGTACCAGGTTGTAAAAGGGATAGATACAGCATCAAAGATTGTAAAGGAAGGAGGGGTAATAATAGTTGCTGCAGAGTGCATGGAAAAAGTAGGTCATAAAAACTTTGAGGATTTGATTCTTTCCTGCCGCAGCGTTGAAGAACTGCACTGCAAAATGTCATCTCCGCCGTCAACGGCAGACAAATGGCAGGTGCAGATTCTTGCCAGAGCATTAAAAAAATATAAAATAATTCTGGTAAGTGACGGCATTGATCAAGCACTTTCCGAAAAGCTTTTTCTAATTCATGCAGTCAGTATAGAGGAAGCTGTGAAAAAAGCTTTTTTAATTAAAGGAACTGGGGCAAGTGTGACAGTGATGCCGGAAGGCCCGGTCACAATTCCGGTAGTAAATGATGAAATACGGTGTCTGGGTTGAGAAGATGAAAAGGAGAGAGATTATATGAAAAACAATAAGAAGTTTTTTAGAATTACCGCGGTAATATGTATGGCAGCGTTGACTTGCGGGCTTTTGACAGGATGCTTTGGAAACTCTAAATCAGATGCAGATACAGCGAAAAAAGAAGACACAGCCCAGGCGTCAGACAAGGCGTCTTCCGGAGAGAATACAGTAGAACTTTCTATTGCTCATATTGGAGCCTTAGAATCTCCCTCGAACCTTGCAGTAGAGCACTTTATAGAACTGGTAGAGGAAAGGTCCGGGGGTTCCATAAAGATCACGAACTATCCTGCCAGCCAGTTGGGTGCGGACAGAGATATTCTGGAAGGAATCGTGGGAGGCACTATTGATATGGGAATTCCTGCGGCTGGAATTTCGGCACTCTATCTTCCTGAATATTATATTTTCGATGCGATGTATATGTTTGAGAGCGAGGAACATTTAAAAAAGGTAGCGGAAGGGGAATTAGGGCAGGAAATTGCGGATAAGTTTCTGGATAAGACGGGAGTGCGCGTCCTTACTCAAAACTGGGAACGGGGTACAAGACAGAGTATCTTTTCTAAGGATGTGGAAGATCTGCCGGATTTTGCGGGGGTAAAAATCCGTTTGCCGGAAATAGATTCCTATTTAAAAGGGTATGAACTTCTTGGCGCAAAGCCTACAATCATTGCCTTTAACGAGACATATTCCTCACTGCAGCAAGGTGTTGTTGACGGTATGGAGTGTCCTTTGGATTGGATTTACGACAATAAATTTTATGAAGTGTGTAAGAATCTGGTTATGACAAATCATGTGTATTCTGTAATGACTGTACTGATTAACGATCAGAAATTCAATATGCTGTCTGATGAACAGAAAAAAATATTGGAAGAAGCATCCGTGGATGCAGGAAATTATCAGAATGATCTGTTGCACGAAAAGGAAGAGGAGTATCTGAAGATGATGAAAGAGGAAGGGGTTAAGGTATATGAGCCTGACTTAAAGCCATTCCGTGATGCAGTGGAACCAATGCTTCCTGATATGGTGAATGAATGGGGAGACGGCTTATATGACAAGGTAATGTCGTACAAGTAAATACTGCAGGAACCTTCGAAAGGAGCTGACATATGAAAAAAATCATTCAGAAAATGTCACAGGGACTTGAATGGATAGGCGGTTTAATGATTTTGCTGATGACGGTTGTTGTCCTGCTTCAGGTGATTATGAGATATATATTTAACTCCCCGCTGACATGGACGGAGGAATTTGCAAGATATCTGTTTGTGTACATAACATTTCTGGGCGCTGCACTGCTAATATATGAGCGGGGGCACTTATACGTTGAAATTATTTTCAACAATCTGCCCATAAGAATAAGAAAAATCCTGCAGCTTATTCTCGATGTGATAATACTGGGATTTTCTGTTTTTCTTACTATATCGGCGAAGGCGTCTATGGATGTGGCAGAAGGATCTTTTTCTACTGCCATGCACATACCCATGAACTATATAGGTTTTAGCGTATTGCTGGGAGCCTTGCTAATAATTCTCTTTTCCCTGTGGAATATTGTTCAGGATGTTAAGGGCGCATTCAGCAGAGGAGGGGAGGATTGAGCATGGCACTTCTTATTATTTTATTTTTTGGCCTGATGCTGCTTGGGGCACCTATAGCTATAGCTATGGTATTATCCTCAGCTGTAGTGTTTGGACTGCAGACGGAAATGCCCATTCAAATAGTGGCCCAGCGTATGCAGTATGGCGTAGATTCTTTTTCACAGCTGGCCATTCCTTTTTTTATACTGGCAGGGCAATTTATGAATCATGGAGGCATCAGCAACCGCATCATAAAATTTGCGTCTACCTTAGTGGGTCATATTAAGGGGGGACTTGCCCAGGTCATGATACTGGCAAGTATGCTGTTCGCGGGGATCTCAGGTTCTGCCTATGCGGATGCCTCTATGCTGGGAACCGTTCTTTTGCCAAGAATGAAGGAAAAAAATATCCTGTAGCCACCAGCACAGTGATACTGGCAGCAGGAGCTACCATCGGGCCTATTATCCCTCCCAGCATACAGATGGTTATCTATGGGGTTACGGCCAGCGTATCCGTGGGTCAGCTTCTGATTGCGGGATTTTTCCCGGGTATTGTCATGGGAGTCATGCTGATGCTGATAACCGGGATTATAGCTAAAAAAGAAAAGTGGCCGAAAGATCCAAAGGCTACCTGAAAAGAAAGGGGCAAAGCGTTTTTGGATGCTCTCTGGGCCCTGTTAATGCCGATTCTGATTGTAGGCGGTATGCTGACTGGAATATTTACCCCTACGGAAGCAGCAGTAATTGCCTCATTATATGCATTTTTGGTAGGTAAATTTGTCTATAAGGAACTAAAATTAAAAGATGTTCTTCCTATCTGCCGGCAGGTATTCAAACAAACCGCTCAGGTTACAATTATAATTGCCGCAGCCGGGGTGCTTGGATGGCTGATGACAAAAGAGCGCATACCTACTATCCTCAGTGAGGCACTGCTCTCTGTCACTGACAATAAGGTTATTATTCTGCTGCTGGTGAACTTAATACTATTAGTGCTGGGATGTTTTATGGAAACAACTGCAATAGTGCTCTTAATGACGCCGGTTTTGTTGCCGCTTATGACAACTTTGGGAATTAGCCCCGTACATTTCGGTGTGTTTATGATATTGAATCTCTGTATTGGCCTGATTACTCCCCCTGTCGGAATGTGCATGTATATCGGATGCGGAATCAGCGGCTGTTCTATCGGGGAATTCAGCAAAAAATTGTGGCCATTTTTTGCGGCCCTGGTAATTGCACTTTTAATTACAGTATTTTGTGAACCGGTATCAATGTTTTTACCGAAATTACTGTTTTGATGGGAGGAATACATATGCAAAATGCGGAACGTGTTGTGACAGCTCTTAAAGGGGGCAAACCGGATAAAGTACCGTTTATTTTAAACACTGTTATGATAAATGTTCAGGAACAGATAGTCAGACACAAAATAGAGGAGCCTACCTACAACGGTCTGAATAATGCAGGATGGCTCGGCAGTCCGGCAGAGAATGCACAGGTAGTACCGGCATTGACAGTAATACCCGAAGCGGCCAAAAAGATTGGACTGGACGCTATTCAGATACAGGTTTTGCCTCCCATGTTTGTGAATTGGGTGGTAAAAGACGGAGATGCTTGTGTCAGTCAGGGACTGATAGACGGAGAGAACGCACTAAGACAGATCCAGATGCCTGATCCGGACGATGAAAAGCTTCTGAAATCTGTTGATGAGATGATAAAACGCTATAAAGGGGACTTCGCCATGGGCGCCAGAATCCGGCTGGGAGTTTCTCCTGCACTCCTGAGTATGGGAATGGAAAATATTGCCGCATTCTACGCAGATGAAGATGAGACGCTGCCCAGAACCATTGAAATGTTTACAGACTGGAGCCGCAGAATGAACAAAAATCTCAGTGAATTGGACTTTGATTTCTTCTGGGCCTTCGACGATGTGGCATTTACTTCAAGTCTTCTGATATCCCCGGATATGTTCAGGAAGTTTTTCAAGGATAATATGAAAAAGGCAGCATCCACCATAAGCAAGCCGTGGATTTATCACAGCGATGGAAATTATCAGCTGCTATTGGATGATATTGTGGATATCGGAGCTTACGGCATTCATCCCATAGAAAAAGGATCTATGGATACCAGATGGCTGAAGGAGACATATGGGGAAAAGCTCTGTATGGTAGGGAATGTGGATATTAATTACATTCTGAAAGATGCCCCTTTGGGGGAGGTTGATCGGGAAGTTAAAAACTGCATTGATTTGCTGGGACCTGGGGGAGGGTATATCCTATCAGACTCAAACAGCATTCCGGCATGGTGTTCGCCTGAAAATGTGATTGAGATGGGGAGGGCTGTGGAGAGGTATAGGTATATTTATTAGATGGGGCAGTTGTTACTAATTGGGATTTAGGGGTGTAGCACTTGGACTTCGGCTCAAGGTGATTCAGGACGGCAGGTGTAGGTGGCAGGGGGACGGTGAGACAAATCCCGCGGCAGCGGTCCGTCTGGTTCGGACGGGAGGGAGGCTTAAGTTCCGGGGACACCTCCGTCGAGAAGAGAGTCTAAGACAAAACCGGAATCCCCGCCGGAGCACCGTTCGTATGTGCAAAGAATGCTTGATGTGCATTCTCTGCCCATGCTCACTTTTTTTCGGCCCTGACTGCCGAAAAAATCTCCAGCGTGAATCCCGGTTTTGCCTAAGACTCTCTACTCACTCCTGCGGAATCGTCCCCGGAACTTAAGCCTCCCTCCCGCCCGAACCAGCCAGCCCACCGCCACAGAATTCCTCTCACCTGGGTATGGGGAAGTTCCAGGGGGGGCTATTTATCCAAAATATCGAGTTATCAATAGTGTGAAACCAGAGGAAAAGTGTACAACTCTCGACCTTCCCCACCCGTTTTCCGTGAATGTGAAGTGAGTCTCTGCCAGGATATAG
>NZ_WKYV01000007.1:50604-226378 GCF_009677585.1 Lactonifactor sp. BIOML-A5
ATTCCTCTCACCTGGGTATGGGGAAGTTCCAGGGGGTTGGCTATTTATCCAAAATATCGAGTTATCAATAGTGTGAAACCAGAGGAAAAGTGTACAACTCTCGACCTTCCCCACCCGTTTTCCGTGAATGTGAAGTGAGTCTCTGCCAGGATATAGAAGGGAGCACCGGGGAGACAGGGCCAGGCCAGGGGCCGGGGTATAGGGGCAGGTCAGGGAGGTCAAGCGGAGTGAGCCGAAGATCCAGGCCACCAGCTGATTAGCGAGGAAGGCTCTCCTGACGAGCTTAGCAGCTGGTAGGACTTAGCTGAGGGGAACGGAGCCTCGAGCTGACCTGCCCCTATACCCCGGCCCCTGGCCTGGCCCTGTCTCCCCGGTGCTCCCTTCTATATCCGTCCGTCTGCAACGCCTTGCTCGCCGACTGCATAACCCCGAACTTCACATACACAAAACTATTACACAAAACTATCATTTATGCCTTTCCTTCTCCCCCAAATAATTCATGATTCGATAAGAGATAAACACATTCGATATTTCAGCAATATTGGAGAAATCAATGGGCACCAGTTCTTGTATCTTATCCATCCGGTACCGCACGGTATTCCTGTGTATAAATAAATCTGCAGCAGTTTTCTGCATATTTCCGTCATTAATAATGTACTGGTAAAGTGTATCAAAAAGGTTATTGTTGTGGGCTTTATCATACTCCTTCAGTGTGAGAAGATAAGGGTGGCACAGACTGTCACTGTCCAGGGGATAATCTGCCATTTCCAGGAATTCGAAATACTGTACCCTGGAATAGTAAATGATATATTCGCCCGGACAGGCGCAGCGGCCCAGGGTGATGGCTTTCAGAGACTGCTGGTAGAATTTATAGAAATCCTCTATCCTCCGGAAGCACCGGCTGATGCCTACATAAATGTGATTTGTGTATAAAAATTCCTGAATTTTGCTGAGCTGTTCCTCTAATTTATCCCCGTCGCAGACAGCAATAAAATGTTCGCGGTAATAGACTGCGGGAAAACGGTGAAACAGGTAGCTGCAGTTATCCCGGATATCATCCAGAGAACAGTCACTGCTGTTAAAGTTTCCCGGATTCATGGACAGGACGTACATCCGGGAGGGGAAGGTAAGCTTCCCCAGTTCCAGATAGGACAGAATCTCCTCTCCGGACAGATGCTTTCTTTCAATTAAATCCAGGAGCAGGTTTTCGTAGTACACAGACTGGGGGCGCTGATGGGTGGGCCTCTGATACTCCGACAATTTCATGCTGTACAGGGCGGCAATCTTTTCCAAAATGGTATAATCTTCCGGACGGATGTCTCTTTTGCATCCCATCATGATTACATTTCCGATGGGAATATCTTTATTCTTCAATTTAGATACCAGCTTTTTATTTTGGCTTTCTTCGCACCAAACCTCATATGTATTCTCTTTGCGCTTTCCTTCTTTTACACAGGGAAGCGTATTTACTTTTACGATGAATTCGTAGGGACAGAATCCATTTTTAATATGATCCAGCCAGAAAGAATCTGCGATCTCCAGGATATTAGAGTGCCCGATAATCTGGTAGCTGACATTAATGACTATAATAGGATTTAGCAGCAGATCCGCGGTCAGCTGGATTAAGGCCTGGAGGCTTTCACCATTTACGTAGGCTTCAAACAGTCTGGCATAGATATGATCCCGGGAGGGAATCTGTGTGAGTTCCATAGGCAGTCTCCTCAATATGATTATGCACAGTGCACCATTGGTGTAGGTATTTTTGGCACTGGTTAACATAGGAATTTGTTGATATATTGACTATAATTCAACTATAACACAGAGAAATTGATAAGGCAATGAGGGGAAAGAGAGAATATCGTCAGAAAGGATGGGTGCGGCAATGAAGTATCAGAGATTATTTGAGAGGGGACAGATTGGGTGCCTGGAGACAAAGAACCGGATTGTGATGCCGGCAATGGGCACCAATCTTCCCGGATGCAATGGTGAGGTTAATGAGGAAATTATCCGTTACTATGAAGAGCGGGCGGAGGGCGGCTGTGGTCTGATTATCACAGAGATTACCAGAGTGGATGATGAGACTGGGATCGGCACACCCTGTCAGCTGTGTGCAAACCATATCCGTTATATCCCCGGTCTGGAGCGTCTGGCCAGGCGGATTCACAGATATGACACCAGGATTTTTCTTCAGCTGCATCACCCCGGAAGAGAAAACCGCTCCAAATTTATAGACGGAAGGCAGATTGCAGGTCCAAGCCCGATTATGAGCAGCGCCATCGGGGAGATGCCAAGAGAGATGACCACAGAAGAAGTGGAGGGAATGGTAAAAAAATTCATTATAGGGGCGAATATCGCTAAGGCGGCTGGCATGGATGGGGTGGAGATTCACGCTGCCCATGGATATCTGGTAGGATCTTTTTTGAGCCCCCAAAGTAATATCCGAACAGATAAATACGGGGGAAGCTTTGACAACCGATTCCGTTTTCTGGCAGAGATTGTCGGGGGTATTAAAGCCTCCTGCGGAAAAAAGTTTCCTGTGTCTGTGAGAATCGACGGAGATGAATTTGTGCCGGGCGGATTTGGGCTTGAGGATGCGGTAAAGACAGCGGCAGCTCTGGAACAGCTGGGGGTTGATGTCATCAACGTGAGCGCAGGGACTTATGAAACGGTTAATACTATTATTGAGCCCACATCTTATCCTCAGGGATGGAAAAAGCACCTGGCAGCAGCCGTGAAAAAGGCCGTACATATACCAGTGATTGCCTGTGACGTGATCAGAAAACCTGATTTTGCGGAGCAGCTTCTGGAGGAAGGTATTCAGGATTTTGTGGCTTTGGGAAGAGCACAGCTGGCAGATCCTCAGTGGGGAAATAAAGCCAGGGAGGGTAAAGAGGAAGAAATTCGTCCCTGCATTTCCTGTCTGTACTGCATTGAAGATGTACTGAACGGAAAAATGATCAAGTGTGCTGTGAATGCCAGGTGTGGCCGTGAGACTGAGCTGACCGGGCTGTCAAAGGACGGAGCGGGCAGACGGGTCGTTATTCTTGGTGGAGGACCGGCTGGCATGGAAGCAGCCAGAGTTCTGGCTATACGTGGATTTATACCCGTGCTCTTTGAAAAACAGCCGGTATTAGGAGGAAGCGCACGGCTGGCGGCAGTTCCCCCGTTAAAAGAAAAAATCAGCTGGTACCTGGAGTATCTGGAGCACGAGATCAGGACCCTGGGTGCAGAGATTCACCTGGAGCGGGAGCCGGATGTGGAGGAGATTAAGGCCTTGGAGCCCTATGCTGTATTTTCCGCAGTTGGGGGCACAAATATCATACCTCCGCTTCCGGGAATTCAGGGAGAGAATGTATGTACAGTAACTGATATTTTGAGAAAGAAGGTAACAGTAACAGAAAAAAATGTGGTGATGGTGGGAAGCGGTATGACAGGACTGGAAACAGCAGAATTCCTGGCAGAGCAGAAAAACAAGGTGACAGTAATAGAGATGCTTCCCAATATCGGGCCAGGCATGTACACACCTAACCTTATTGATATTGTTACCAGGCTGAAAAAATATGGGGTGACATTGATCCCATCCTGCAAACTCTGTGAAGTGACCAAGGCCGGAGTAAGGGCAGAGAACATGAAGGACCATGCCGCTGTAGAGATACCGGCGGATCAGATCGTACTTTCTCTGGGAGTAAAAAATGATCCTACGTTCAGCAGAGTGCTCAGAGAGAATTTTGAGCGGGTATGTATCCTGGGAGACGCGTCAAAGGTAGGGCGGATCGCGCAGGCCGTACAGGCAGGTTATGAGGCAGCCAGTGGTTTGAGATAATCAGGTGATTAAAGGAGGTAATTGTATGGGTAGCTTTATTAAAACGATGGAACAGTTACAGCAGACAGCTGGGGGGAAAACCATATTTTTTGATGCCCGGATGCTGACCGTATATTGGGAGACAAAACCGGAAATTATTGAAAAAATCTTGCCGAAATGTCTGAAACCAGGGCCGGTGCCTCTGGTAAACGCATTTATTGCAGACTATCCCAGAACCAGTTTCTGCCCTCCATATAAAGAGGCCGGTATCTTTGTGCTGGCGGAAAAAGACGGAGTACTGGGAAACTACTGCCTGGATATGCCTATAACCGACGGTATGGCCATGGCTATGGGGCGGGAAATCTGCGGACTGCCAAAAAAACCTGCGGATATCCAGATGAACTGTGAGGGAAAAAGTCTGACTGGCAGCATTGCCAGAAACGGCATTGAATTCTTTCACATTGATGCAGAGATTACCGGGAAAATGAATGCGGAGGAAGGAAGAGATGTGGTGGACACCCAGATTGGTGACGGTGTTCCTATGTATAACATTAAGTACTCCAAGGCAGTGGACGGCAGTGGATTTGACCTTCCACCAACCCTTGTACGGCAGAGGCTGGTCTATAACAATAAGGAAAAAGACATGGCAGTATGCCAGATGGCGCTTACAGATTCCCCTCATGACCCGTGGGCTGAGCTTGAGGTGGTTAAGATGCTCGGAGGAATCTTTACGGTGGGTGACAATGTGCTGGAATCCGGTGAAAATCTGGGACAGATAAATCCTATGGAATTCCTGCCGTATTCCTACATCCGCTGGGACTGGTGGCTGAAATAAAAAGAGGAGGTTTAATTATATGAGATTAGAGGGTAAGGTAGCAGTAATCACAGGATCAACCAAGGGAATCGGAAGGGCAGCTGCCAGGCTCTTTGCGGAGGAAGGCGCAAAGGTAGTGGTAGTGGGAACCAGCGAAGAGGCCGGGAACTCCTGTGTGGAAGAAATTAAGGCAGCAGGCCACGAGGCCTTTTATCAGAAAACAAATGTGGCCTCTGAAGAGGAGCTTGACAGACTGGTGAAGGCATGCCTTGAAACCTATGGCCGGATTGACATTCTGGTGAATAATGCGGGTGTGGGCGGAAGTCTGGCGAACATGGATGACATTACCTATGAGGAGTGGAATAAGGTTCTGGCGGTTAATCTCACAGCGCCCTTCTCCCTGTGCAAAAGGGTAATTCCTATTATGGAAAAACAGGGAGGAGGAAATATTGTGAATGTTGCTTCCATGGCATCCACCGCAGCAGGAAGAGGAGGTCTTGCTTATACCACAGCAAAGCACGGGCTTCTTGGACTGACCAGGCAGATGGCAATGGATCATGGCCCCAAAGGGGTCCGCATCAACGCAGTGCTTCCGGGACCCATTGATACGCAGATGATCGCCCGAATTCTTCAGATGCCTCAGCATCCTGTATCCATGAAAATTAAAATGGATCCAGCAGGACGTCCGGGACAGCCGGAGGAAGTGGCAAAAGCAATTCTCTTTCTGGCCAGTGACGAATCTTCCTTTATCTATGGTACAGGGCTTGCAGTGGATGGGGGATACACCATTTTTTAACCAGCAGGGAAAAAGAAAAACAGATCTAGCCGGCATTGGGAAATTTCCCGGCGCCGGCTAGATCTGTTTTCTGTCTTTTGAGATTCCGAAGCCAAAGAACCGGCTTATTCTTCTATAAATTCTATGGAAGCATCCTTCTTTAAAGCCAGCTGCTGTTCTGCCTCGATACATTTCGTAATTCCGGCCAGTATGGGACATCCGGCGTGAACGGGAAAATTAGTTTTCGCATACTCAAAGAAGGGACCCTCCCCCGGTTTTACAAGACAGACCTCATAGGCGTCAAAGGTATCGCCCAGCACCTCCATCATTTTTTTGACACTTGGACAGCCGCTTTTTACTTTTACGGTTACCTCGGTTTCTTCTTCGTCAGAACACTCGGCGATTACAGTGGTTACAAAATTACAGATTCCAGGTTTGATTCTTACTTTCGTCATAGCTTATCCTCCCAAATATACATCATACTGCGGGACCCTCCTGTATTTATTCTGAAGGCGGGGCACGGCGTTCGCCGTATTTCTTCTCCCTTATGCACATCATACACCTAAAAACGCTCAGAAGCAATCAGAGTCTTGGCTGAGAGACAGTCCCTGTACCATGTACCTTTCAAGGCATGTTGCAGGGCTTGAAGTGAAAAGGAAATCTTAAATAATTATAATAAGAAAATAAAAAGTGTAGATATAAGAACTAAAATCAAATATAATAGGGATTGACAAAATAACAAACATGAATATATAGTATGATACCAGGATCAAAAGGTCGAAATGCCGTTCATGCTTGCATGATAAGGCATTTGAACTTTGGATCCGCCAAACATGAGGAAGCAGCGATTTATGCAGTAAATCAGCGGATTCCGAATGTTTGCAGGATTGTGGGAGTTGCGAAGCAACGGAACAATCCGTGGGCATCAGTTGGGGACAAAATACCTTTTGCCCCCAACATCATAGTATTTTATCAAGATTCAGAGGAGAACGTTATGATAAAATTAGTGGCCACCGATATTGACGGAACACTTCTGGACGAGGGGACAGACAGATTGAATCCGGAATTGTTTGATATAGTCAGAGATTTAAAAGAAAAAGGAATTATATTTGCAGCAGCCAGCGGACGGCAGTATGCCAGCATCCGAAGACTCTTTGATCCTGTTGCTCATGATATGATTTTTATTGCGGAGAACGGAGCGTATGTTGTGTGCCGGGATGTGGATATGCTGGAAGTGATGATGGACAGGACCAAAGCGGCAGAACTGGTGCAGGAGATCCGCAGGATGAAGGGATGTGAGGTCGCTGTTGCAGCAAAAGATGCCATGTATATCGAACGGGCAGATACAGGCCTTTATGATCTGCTGGTAAATGGGTACCACAATCAGGTAAAGGTGGTTGAGGATGTTTTAAAAGAGGATATCCCCATGATTAAGGTATCTATTTACTGCAGAGACGGCGTGGACGGTATAAGTCAGGGAGTGAAAACCCGGTGGGAAGGCACCTTCCGCACCATGCTGGCCGGCCGGATCTGGATTGACTTCGCAGACTACAGTGCAGACAAGGGGAAGGCGATACAGAGTATTCAGAAATCACTTCTGATAGACCGCTCGGAAACTATGGCGTTTGGTGACAATGGAAACGATTTGGGAATGCTGGCAAATGCAGAAGAAAGCTATGCCATCGGAAACGCCAGGGAAGAAGTAAAAAAGGCAGCGAAACACATTGCGGACACCAGCAGAAATGATGGGGTATTAAAAGTATTAAGAAAACTGGTGAAGACAGATGGAAATTAAATGGAACGGGGAGTTCGCATATGAGGTCACAGGAGACGGCGTAAAAATTTTACGCTGTTTTTCCTTTGGAGAATATGCGGGGATTCCCGGGGAGATAGAAGGAAAACCTGTAGCGGAGCTTGCTTCCTATGCATTTTCTGAGCATATGGATGGAACAATAAAGGAAAAGATAGATGCCGCAAGGAGTGCTGACCGGCTAAGTCCCCCTCAGGCACTCTGCGGAGTGCGGCTGAAGGAGATTTCTCTCCCGGAAACACTGGAGAGAATCGGACGTTATACTTTTTACAACTGCAGCAGTCTGGAAAGCATTCGGTTTTACAGCAGGACGAGGGACATAGGGGCTGGTGCCTTTACCGGGTGTCACCGGGTAAGAACTCTGGACTTTACCGTATGTGGCCAGGACGCGGCAGGGCTGAAGGAACTGTTGACTGAGCTGACGGAAGTCCTGTGTGTCTGCTATCACGGGGAGGAGGATGCCTGTCTGTGGTTTCCGGAATATTACGAGGAGGGGGTGGAGAATACACCTGCCCGTATTCTGGAGACACATGTGCACGGCACGGGACTTCATTACCGCAATTGTTTTTTGGAGAAGGAGTTCCAGTTTGAAGAATATGATTCCCTGTTTTATCTGGCAAAAGCCCAGGAGAATATCCAGCTGGCGGCCCGGATTGCTTTGGGAAGGCTTCTGTACCCCTTAAGACTGACAAAGGAGGCAGAAGAAAGGTATATAGAATATCTGAGAGAGAATGCCGGTAGCGTAGGGTGCTCTCTTATAGAGAATAAAGAGCTGAATCAGCTGGAATTTCTGGTTAAGAACTGTCTCCCTGGGGGTCAAAAAGGCAGAGAGACGTTGCATACTCTGACAGAGAAGGCAGGAGCCGATGGGTATGCCCAGGCCGGCAGCTTTCTTTTAGATTTCAGCCATACCATGTATCCCTCCGTGAGAAGGCGTTTTGTGTTATAGTAGAAGAAAAAAGGAGACCTTATGAATGCGCTGCAGAAACAGGAAGAACGACAAGTAAAGGAACAAGAACTTGGAAAAGAGATCCTCAGAAATGCCAGAAATGAGCTGTATCTGGGCATGCGGTTTCTGGATGTGGCTCTGTCCTCCCTTGCCTTCACCCCTGAGGAGGAGGTAGATGGGGTAGGCTGCGACGGAAGATGCCTGTTTTTTCACCCCCAAGCTCTTTTGGAAAGATACAAAGAGGGAAGGGTCTGGGTGAACCGGGCCTATCTTCATATGATTTTTCACTGCCTGTTTCGCCACATCTGGGGAAGCAAGGAACGGGAGGTCCGAAGATGGCATCTCGCCTGTGACATAGCTGCAGAATATGCCATTGACGGATTTCTGCAGAAAAGTATACGGCGCAGACAAGATATGCTGAGGAAGAAAGTATACCAAATCTGTCAGAGCCGGCTGAAGGTAGTGACTGCCCAGGGAATCTACAAAATACTGGAGGACATGTTTCCCGGGGAGGATGGAATGGCCCGCCTTGCCCACTGGGAAGCTGAATTCTACGCAGACGACCACAGCAAGTGGAAGCAAAACCAAAAGGACCCCAGACAGCAGCAGATGCAGCAGCGGTGGGATGACATCAGAGACAGGATGCAGACAGAGATGGAGACATTCTCCAAGGAGGCATCGGAGGATTCTAAAAGTCTGGCAGAGCAGGTGCAGGCTGAAAACCGTCAGAGATACGATTATAAAGACTTTCTCAGAAAATTCTCTGTGATGAGGGAGGAAATCAGGGTGGATATGGATACCTTTGATTACATTTTTTACCACTATGGGATGTCCCTTTACGGGAATATGCCTCTCATAGAGCCGCAGGAGACAAAGGAGATAAAAAAGATACAGGATTTTGTGATTGTAATCGACACTTCTATGTCCTGCAAGGGAGAGCTTGTGAAGAAATTTCTGGAGGAGACTTACTCTGTGCTCAGCGGGACAGAGAGCTTCTTTCAGAAGGCAAAGATTCATATTATCCAGTGTGATGACCGGATTCAGCAGGATAAGGTAATCACAAACAGGGAAGAGCTGGAAGAATATATGAGCCATTTTCAGATCATTGGGCAGGGGGGAACGGATTTCAGGCCGGCCTTTGCCTATGTGAATACACTGGTGGAACAAGGAACGTTTGAAAAGCTGAAAGGCCTGATTTATTTTACGGACGGTTATGGTACCTATCCTGCGGCCATGCCTTTGTATGAAACTGCCTTTGTCTTTCTGAAAGAGGACTTTCAGGATGTGGATGTGCCTCCCTGGGCCATCAAGCTGATACTGGAACCGGAGGATCTGGAGAACCCAAGGATAGAAGTGGATTGAGAAATAAAAGGAGATATACATGAATATCAAAAGGGCAAAAGAAGAAATCAAGAATTCTATTGAGGCTTATCTGCTGAAGGATGAGGAAGGGGAATATGTTATCCCGGAAATCCGGCAAAGACCTGTGCTTCTCCTGGGTGCCCCGGGCATCGGAAAGACGCAGATTATGGAGCAAATTGCGAAGGAGTGCCGGATTGGACTGGTTTCTTACACCATCACCCATCATACCAGGCAAAGTGCTGTCGGCCTTCCTTTTATCTCCGAGAAGGAGTTTGACGGCAGGCCGTATTCTGTGACAGAGTATACCATGAGTGAAATTGTGGCATCTGTCTACGAGAAAATCGAAGAGACAGGGCGAAAAGAGGGAATTCTTTTCATCGACGAGATCAACTGTGTGTCTGAAACACTGGCTCCTGCCATGCTCCAGTTCCTCCAGTGCAAAACATTCGGAAATCATGCCATCCCCAGGGGCTGGCTGATAGTTGCAGCGGGGAATCCTCCGGAGTATAACAAATCCGTAAGGGAGTTTGATGTGGTAACTATGGACCGGGTAAAAAAGATCCAGGTTGAGCCAGAATATCAGGCCTGGAAGGAGTACGCTTACAGAGAAAATATACATGGGGCCGTGATTTCCTATCTGAATACAAAACCAGGGAATTTTTATCAGATGGAGACAACAGTGGACGGAAAGATTTTTGCCACCCCCAGAGGCTGGGAGGATCTATCCAGGCTGATAGCAGTCTATGAGACACTGAAGAAAAAAGTGGATCGGGAAGTTGTCATTCAATACATTCAGCATCCCAGGATAGCTAAAGACTTCGCTAATTATCTGGAACTGTACTATATGTATCAGGCGGATTACCAGGTGGAGCAGGTGCTGCAGGGGAAGATTGACAGCCTGCTCCTAAAGAAACTGTCCCATGCATCCTTTGATGAGCGTCTCAGTGTGATCGGTCTGTTTTTGGAACGCCTGAGTACCTCTTTCCGGAAGGAACAGGAGATGGAGGCTTATGTAGAGCGGCTTTACCAGCAGCTGAAGAGAATAAAAAAGCATCTGGAGGAAAATATTGCACAGGAAGAAGCTGCAGCTGCACCAGAGGAGGTTCTTACACAGGGGATCTCCCTGTTAGAACAGGAATTGGAAAACAAGAAGAAAGCAGAGATTCTGGGGAGGGAAGAGAAGAAGACATTGGTATGGACAATCAATACACTGGAAGCTTACCGGTCAGTTCTTCGCACTGAGAAGGCCGGGGATCCGGAGACAGCAGTTGAGCGGCTTCAGGAATTGTTTCTTGAGGAAACGGAAAAGCTGGAAGCCTTCCAGAAGAAGTCAGAGGACAGACTGGAGCATGTCTTTGACTTTATGGAGGCGGCCTTCGGAGAGAGCCAGGAGATGGTAATCTTTATGACAGAACTGAACGCCAATGTTTACAGTGTGAAATTCCTTCAGGAATATGAGTGTGAGAGATATTACAGGTATAATAAGCAGCTGTTGTTTGAGGAAGCTAACAGAGATCTTCTTGAGAGGATTAACAGTATATGAATAGAAGAGATGAAGCAAGACAGGTAAAATTGATAGCCATGGACATTGACGGAACGCTGTTGAATTCTCATAAACAGGTGATGCCAAAAACAAAGGAGATTCTGGAAAAGGCAGCAGCTCAGGGGATTCATATAGTGGCAGCCACCGGAAGAGCTTTTACTGCACTTCCCACGGCAGTGAGTAAATGGGGGATCATGGAGTATGTGATTACCTCCAACGGCAGCAGTTTGTTTTCCCTGAAGGATCAGATGCGCGTCTACGGGCGCGATATGGAGCGCCGCACGGTGGAGGAATTGACTGAACTTTTACTCTCCTGTCCGTGTCCGGTGGAGGTGTTTATGGAAGGACAGGCATACGCTTCCAGATCCTACGTGGAAAACCCCGGGGCATACCGTGTGTCCCCGGAAAGCGCGGCCTATGTGCAGAAAACCAGGAAGCCTGTCAAAGATATAAAAGGATTTATAAGAGAGAACCTTGGAAGGATAGAGGGAATGGATTTGGTAGTTTCGGATCCAGAGCTGAAAAGGGAACTGCGGAGCCGGGCGGAACAGATTCCGGACCTCTATGTAACTTCTTCCCTGGACCGGTATCTGGAATTCGGACCGGCAGGGGCAGGAAAGGGCAGAACTCTGGAGGAGCTTCTTTTAAGGCTGGGGCTGAAAAAAGAGCATATGATTGCGTTTGGAGACGGTGAGAATGACAGGGAAATGCTTGAGGCAGCCGGCCTGGGAGTTGCCATGGCCAATGGGAACCCTGTGCTAAAGGCGGTGGCTGATACCGTGACGGCATCCAACGATGAAGAAGGAATCTGGGAAATCTTAAAAGAGTATCTATAAAAACTGCAGGTTTTTGTTATAATGAAGATATGCGGGTGATACGGGAGCGTGCAGCCCGGTTTCCAATTACGGATAAAGGGATTACAAGGGGGGCTTTTGTCATGACAAAAGAGGAAGAGGCAATACATAATAAGGAGTATGCTTACAGATGCATACCCCACAGCGCGGCCTGTGACCGTGAAGGCAGACTGTACTGCAGAGCTGCCAATGCAGTGTTAGAGAATCCGGTATACTGCAGCTATTGTCCCTGTTTTACTGGGAGAGACGGGAACGGACAGCCTGTCTGCCGATATTATGATTTCCCGTGGCAGGAGAGGACAGACTGCCGTACACCCAATCAGTGGAAAAAGTATGCGGACGGTCTGATAGGTGCCGGTCTGGTGCCGGTGTTTCCTGATTATATTTTAAAGAGGGAAAAGACAGAGGAGTCCATAGAACAGGCGCTGCAGTTTGCAGCAGAGGCCCACAAAAGGCAGGTTCGGAAGGGGACCGGCATTCCATATATTGTGCATCCCATGGAGGTTCTTTCAATCTTAAGAGGGATGACAGAGGATCCGGATATTCTTATGGCAGGGGTACTCCACGACGTTCTGGAAGATACCCCCAGCGGGGAGCTAGAACTGGAACAGAGGTTCGGGCAGAGGGTGCTGAAACTGGTGAAGAAAGAGACCGAAGATAAGAGACGGCATCTTCCGGCAAAAGATTCCTGGAAAATCAGAAAAATGGAGATGATCAGCCAGATTAAGAAAGAACCCGCGGAGTTAAAAAAAATAGTACTTGCGGATAAGCTGTCCAATATGAGGGCCACCAAAAGGGGCTATGACAAAGAAGGCGAAGCTATATGGCAGAGGTTTAATGTCACGGATCCAGGGATGCATCGGTGGTATTATACGACAATTGGCGAAATCCTGTCAGAGTTGGAGGATACGCAGGCTTATCAGGAATACATGTATCTGTGCAGGGTGATTTTCGGGCATGAACAGTCAGAAGGATAGAAGGGCCGGATAGGAACAAGGGAATGAATCCATTGGAAGGGGTAGAAAATGAGAGGGGTCTGCTATGAACTATGACATCCTGTACAGCGGAAGAAAGACGCTGTGCATACAAATTACAGAGAAGGCAGAACTGCTGGTGAGGGCACCCTATGGGTGCCCGAAGAAAATAATAGAAGAATTTGTGGCTGCCAAAGAACCTTGGATTCAAAAGAAAATTGCCGGGAGAAGGGCAGAACTTAAGAAAAAGGCGGTCCCACCCTACTCCCCCAAGGAAAAGCAGCACCTGATTGAGATGGCGGGGAAAAAGATTGGAGATAAGGTGCGGGTCTACTCCAAAATCATGGGGGTTACCTTTACACGGATTACCATTCGGGAACAGAAAACCCGCTGGGGAAGCTGCAGTGCAAAAGGCAGCCTGAATTTTAACTGGCGGCTGATTCTGGCCCCCGAAAAGGTGCTGGATTATGTGGTGATACACGAACTTGCCCACCGGAAGGAGATGAATCATTCCCCTGGGTTTTATCAGGTTGTGGAGGATGCCATGCCGGACTACAGAATATATCAGAGGTGGCTGAAAGAGCATGGAAGGGAACTGTGGGAAAGATCATAAGGAGGTTCGTATGGAAGAGTATTTAATAGAAGATATGGCTGCTGAGGCAGGGTTTACAAAGGCTAAAGTGATAAAAGCGGAACAGCTGGTATTCAACGCCGATTTCCGGCGCTACTGTGAGGAGAACCTCTGCGGCAATTACGGGGACAATTATTCCTGCCCTCCGGACTGTGGTTCACCGGAACAGATGGAGGCCAGGGCCAGAGAATATGAAAATGCCCTGGTATTTCAGACTGTCTGTGAGGTGGAAGACATGAATTCCCAGGAAGAGCTGGCCCGTTTGAAAAAGGAACATAATAAGAGATCCAGAGCTTTTATCAGGAGACTGAAAGAGGCGGGACTTACCGGACTGCCTATGCTGGCTGGCCCCTGCGATCTGTGCCGGCCCTGCAGAAGAGAAAAAGGGGAGGAGTGTGCCTATCCGGAACAGATCAGCTCCTGCCTGTCTGCCTACTGTGTACAGGCGGATAAAATGGCAGAGGCATGTGATATGACATACTGGGGAAACGGCAGACAGATATCTTATTTCAGTCTGTTCTTATATCACTAGACAACAGGAAAGGAAGAGAGAATGGCAATTACTATTGTACAACGTCAGAAATTGCTGCAGCAGGTAGAGCGTGTACTCCATGTACCGGGTAACTTTACCAAGGAAATACTGGAGATGGCGCTGGTACTGGATTGCGCAATGGAAAAAGAAGAATTAGAGGATACCGTTATAGAGCTTGTAAAAACCCTGAAGGGCCACGGCCAAGTGTTCCGCAATGTGAGGCTGAATGTACTTTGGTGGAAGGCGGATGGAAGAGTGGAATCCACCGTGGCGGCTATGCCCCGTCTGATGATGTCAGCTTTTTACCAGGGATTTGAACCTGTGAAAGAGAAAAAGACTCTGGAAAAACTGGCGGGATATCTGAAAATGTATTATGCCAGGTCCAAACTTATCATAGTTGTGACGAACGGAGAATATGAAATCAGGGACCAGGACCAGGCCAAAAGGAACGGAGAGCCTTTTCTAAAGCGGAAGTTTCTGCTCTGGAGGAAACGAGAGGTATACAATTACAGAGAGACACTGCTCTTAGAATAAAAAAAGAGAAAGCTGTAGCAAAATACGGCTTTCTCTTTTTTAAATCTCTTCGTCCATCAGATTTATATTGTGCGGCTCTTTATAGGTTGAGAGAACGATATTAGTACTGGTTTCTCCGAATTTCTGAATCTTGTTCAGGAAGTTATCCAGATCCATGGTGCTCTTGAAAAGTACTTTCAGCAAAGCAAAATATTGTCCTGTAATCCCATGACACTCAATTACGTTGGGACAGGACTGCACATAAGAATAGAACTCATCTCTGGAGGCAGTTTCCACAGCCACACTGATAAAGGCTGTCACCATAAATCCCACAGCTTTATTGTCCAGATTGACAGAATAGCCCTTGATAATATTATCTTTTTCCATTTTCTCTATTCTTGTTTTGACAGCAGGGGAGGTGAGTCCCACAGCCTCAGAAATCTGTTTAAAAGAAGTTCTCCCATTCTGGCTTAATATTTTAAGTATTTCTTTATCTAATTTGTCCATGAATATTCCCCGCCTATGGTTTCCCTGCTTGACACATTCTGAAGCAGGGAATGATTTTCTGCATGTATATGATACCATAAGATACTCTGCTGTTGTTAGTATTATTTTAAGAAATTAACAAAATTTTCTTTTTTGTCTTCTTCAAAGGCAAAGCATTAATTGGCGGTTGACAAAGCAACTAATTTCTGCTAAGATTTCCCTAATGGAATTACTAAAACATACTATTTAGGCGATAAAACTTTATATAATAAATATTTTTTCCGAATGTACTTTATTTTATAAAGAACACACTGTAAGAAAACCAGAATTAACCGGTGAATACAGCAGCCTAGAGGAATGAGTGCAAGGTAATTTACAAAAGATTATGGAGGCAATGGTATGAAAAAAAGAATTAGTTTGCTGTCAGCCCTGATATTGTCAGCGGCGCTTGTGCTGTCAGGATGTTCAGATGCCCCTGCGGAGTACGGTGATTCCAAAGGGAGCGGGGAATCGGATACCTCGGAGGCTGCTTCATCAGGTGTGCAGGATACGTCCAAAGAGACAGATGGGGATCAGTTGATTGTGGCCATTCAGTCTGACCCCAGCGGACTGGATCCCCATATGGTGACCGATAAGGCGGCTGGGATCTGCATTGAGAACATGTACAATACGTTATTTACATATACGGAGGCTTATGGGGAGGTGGCGCCCTCTCTGGCCGAATCCTATGAGGTTTCTGAGGATGAGCTTGTGTATACCCTTCATCTTCAGGAGGGGGTTAAGTTTCACAGCGGGAATACTATGACCAGTGAGGACGTAAAATATTCTCTCGAGAGAATTATGAATGGGGGGGCACGGGCTTCCCAGTTTGACAAGGTTTCGTCCATCGAAACTCCGGACGAGAACACCGTTGTAATTACACTTTCCTCCCAGTACGCACCGTTTCTTACCTATCTTGCCAATTCATTAAATGCAATAGTGGAGAAGGCAGTGGTGGAGGAAAACGGAGGGAGCCTTGCCAATGCAGACGCAGGGTCAGGCCCATACAAACTGGAACAGTGGACAGAGGGCAGCAGTCTGAACCTGACAGCATTCCCTGAATACTGGGAGGAGGGGCTTCCAAAAGTAAACAGCCTTGTTTTAAAGACAATTGCAGATGCCACGGCACGCGCCACTGCCCTGAGAAACGGCGAGATTCATATGATTATCGATGCCATAGATCAGGAAATTGCAGTTTTGAAGGACGCAGAAGGGGTAACCATGGAATCTGTTCCGGGTACCTTCTGGGAATATGTGGGCATGAACTGTGAGTCAGAATATCTGAAGGATGTAAAAGTAAGACAGGCCGTTGCCAATGCAGTTGACAGGGATGCCATTAATACGGCTGTAAAAATGGGAAATGCCGAAGTACTGAAAGAGGCTAATATTCCATCCACACATGAGTACTACGGCGGTGATGAAGTTTATCCTGCAAGAGATTTGGAAAAGGCAAAAGCCCTGTTAAAAGAAGCCGGATATGAGGAGGGCGAGATAACATTAAAAATCACTGTCGGTTCTGACTGGCAGTATCAGGTAGATGCCGCGCAGATGGTGAAGCAGCAGCTGGCAGAGGCAGGCATTGAGTCAGAGATTTCCGCACTGGAGTCAGGGGTGTATTTTGACGGTCTGAATCAGGGAGACTTTGACCTGACAATTTGCGGTTGGTCAGGTTTTGTAGACGCTGACGAATATTTATATAACCTGTTTACCACAGGCGGTGCGTATAACCAGCAGAAGTACTCTAACCCTGCGGTAGACGAGCTGTTGGAACAGGGCCGTTCCACTCTGGACAAGGAAGAGAGAATGGCGATTTACAAAGAAGCACAGAAAGTAATTGCAGAAGATGCCCCCATGGCGTTTTTGTACATGAACAATTTTACCGTTGCCATGCGGGATAATGTTAAGGGTTATACGGTGCATCCAACCGCTACTACCATTTTCCTGAAGGACGTTTATTTTGAGTAAATTATGAAATTCCGGAAAGAGTCTGATGCGTCAGGCTCTTTCCTGTATTTTGCATATCTGTGAAAGGAGAAGAGAATGCTTCGATATATTCTGAAACGGTTGGTTAGTATCATTCCCGTGCTGCTGGGAATCTCTGTGGTAGTCTTTTTTGCCGTGCGGCTGATTCCGGGTGATTATGCCACGGTTACTCTGGGAACCCAGTACACGGAAGAAGCTGCGGCGGCTCTGCGGCAGAGATATGGATTGGATCAGTCCATAATCACCCAGTATTTTATATGGCTTAAGGGAATTCTGACCGGTGATTTTGGATTTTCCTATATTTCCAATCAGCCGGTAGCCCTGCTTTTGTTTTCCCGGGTGCCGGTTACGCTGGAACTTACCCTCTTCAGCCTGCTGATGGCTGTATTGGTGGGAATTCCCATGGGCTACTGGGCAGCCTGCAAGAGAAACCGTATGCCCGATTCTGCGGTTACCGTGCTGGGACTTCTTGGGATCTCTATCCCGGGGTTCTGGCTGGGGACCATGCTGGTCTTGTTCTTTTCCCTGACCTTAAAGTGGTTCCCCTCCGGGGGATTTGTCCCTCTTTCTGAGGGGATACTGGCAAACCTGAGATGTATGTTTCTGCCGGCTCTTGCTCTGGGAGTGGCGGTGAGCGCTGTGGTTATGCGTTCTTCCCGGTCAGCGATGATTGAGGTAGTAGATCAGGAATATATGAAGATGGGGAAGGCAAAGGGGCTCTCTCAAACCAGGCTGATCTTAAAACACGGCGTTAAGAATACAATGATTCAGGTGCTGACTATTTTAGGTCTCCAGACAGGATCTCTCTTAGGAGGATCTGTGGTAATAGAGCAAATATTTTCACTCCCGGGCATTGGCTCCCTCGCCTTGCAGGCGATTAATAACAGAGATTATCTGGTGCTCCAGGGAACCGTATTGTTTATTGCCGTTATGTTTGTATTGATTAATCTGATCGTGGATTTGCTGTATTGTGTGGTAAATCCTCAGATTCGTTATTAGGAGGGCTGGTATGAAAGAGTTTATGCATCGTTTTATACATAACAAGCTGGCTGTGGCTGGAAGCCTTATCCTGCTGCTGTTTATCCTGTCAGCTGTTCTGGCCCCTGTGATTGCTCCTTTTGACCCTTACTATATGGACAGCACAGCGGTGCTGATGCCGCCGGGGGGGAAGCATCTTCTGGGGACGGACAATATGGGGAGAGATATTCTGTCCAGAATCATCTATGGTTCCAGAATCTCCCTTCAGGTGTCTCTTGTCTCTGTCAGCATTGCCACGGCAGCAGGTGTATGCCTGGGGGTGCTGGCCGGATACTTCGGCAAACTTACGGACGGGATTATTTCCAGAGTGATTGAGATTATGTTTGCTTTTCCTGAGGTCTTGCTGGCACTGTTAATCATGGCTATTCTGGGGCCAAGCCTGAATAATATTATGATTGCCATCGGGATTGTCTATACTCCTATTTTTGCCAGAATAACAAGGGGAGCTGTCCTCACGGTAAAGGAATCCCTCCATGTGGAGGCAGCCCGATCCATAGGGGTATCTGACTTCTCTATTATAGTGCGTCATATTCTTCCCAATGTGCTGGCCCCTATCCTGGTGCAGATTACCTTGTCTCTGGCCTTTGCAATCCTGTCAGAGGCAGCCTTAAGTTTTTTGGGAATTGGCGTGGAGCCGGACATTCCTTCCTGGGGAATTATGCTGAACAACGGTAAATCATGGATTGAGATTGCCTGGTGGGTGGGCGTATTTCCGGGAATCGCCATAGCCCTGGCTGTGCTGGGATTTAATATACTTGGGGATGGGCTTCGGGATGTTCTGGATCCCCGTCTCAGGAATGTGGAAAATTAGAGAGGGGGAACTGCTGTGAAAGAAGCAAATAGTAATGAGAACCTTCTGGAGGTTAGGAATCTGCAGGTAGAATTCGCCACCAGACAGGGACATATGCATGCGGTCCGGGGCGTGAACTTCTCTCTGAAAAAAGGAGAAATCCTGGGACTGGTAGGAGAGTCCGGATGCGGAAAATCTGTGACAGCCAATTCTCTTCTGGGATTGGTGGGAAAGAAAAAACATGAAATAGTAAGGGGTGAGGCCTGGTTTCACGGAGAAAACATACTGGATAAGCCGGAAAAAGAGCAGCAGAAGCTGCGGGGAAACAAGATCGCCATGATTTTCCAGGATCCCATGACTTCACTGAATCCTGTTCTGAAAGTGGGAAGACAGGTGGGAGAGGTTTTGGAGATTCACCGAAAGAAAAAGAAACAGGATGCCTTAGAGGAGGCAATTATCCAGCTTCAGAAAGTGGGAATCCCCTCAGCAAAAGAGCGGGCGGAGGACTATCCCTTTCAGTTTTCAGGGGGAATGCGTCAGCGGGCTATCATCGCCGCTTCTCTCATGTGTCAGCCGGAGATTCTGATTGCGGATGAACCTACCACAGCCTTGGATGTTACCATACAGGCACAGATTCTGGACCTTTTGAGGGAACTCAGAGATACCTTCGGAGTTGCTATTCTTCTGATCACCCATGATTTGGGTGTGGTAGCGGAAGTGTGTGATACAGTGGCTGTAATGTATGCGGGAGAGATTGTGGAGAAGGCTCCGGTAAAAGAATTGTTTGAACATCCCCTGCACCCCTATACCAAAGGGCTTATGGCCTGCGTTCCGGTTCTGGGGAGAAAAGAAAAGCTGATTCCTATTCCCGGACAACCGCCCAAATTATATGAAGAGAAGGCAGGATGCCAATTCGCAGAACGATGTCCAGATCGGAAGCCGGAGTGCAGCCGGGACACCTCTCTTTTGGAGATTGCTTCCGGACATTATGTTTCTTGCAAGGAGGTGGGCAGGATTGGATAGAGAAATAATACTAGAAATCAGCGGCCTGTCCAAAGAGTTTGCAGTCAAGGGAAGAATGTTTCCCTATAAAAAGGAAATGCTCAAAGCAGTGCAGAACGTTACTTTAACCCTTGAAAAGGGGGAGACCTTGGGGATTGTGGGCGAGTCGGGCTGCGGGAAATCCACGCTTGGAAGACTGATTATGCGTCTGATTGAGCCTACCTGTGGAAGTGTGGTACTGGAAGGAGAAAATCTGATGGATCTCTCCTCCCAGAAACTTCGGAGACACAGAAAAGACTTTCAGATGATTTTTCAGGATCCTTATGCTGCATTTGATCCCAGAATGAGCATAAAGGCAATTCTGGAGGAGCCTCTGCGGACGCACGGCATTCCAAAAGAACAGTGGGAGGAAAGAATTACCCGTATGCTGGAAATGACAGGGATTCCTTTGGATGCTTTGAAACGATATCCCCATGAATTCTCAGGGGGACAGCGCCAGCGGATCAGTATAGCAAGGGCAATTCTGCTGAATCCTAAGGTTATCATAGCAGATGAGCCGGTGTCAGCTCTGGATGTATCCATACAGGCACAGATACTAAATCTGCTGAAGGAGCTGCAGGAAAAATTTCAGATGACCATGATCTTTATCTCTCACAATCTGGCATCGGTCCAGTACGTGAGCCACAGGGTAGCGGTCATGTATCTTGGAAGAATTGTAGAGATTGCCCCATCAGATGCTTTGTATGAACGGCCGCTGCATCCCTATACCCAGGCCCTGATCTCTGCGATTCCCATACCGGTGCCCGGCGCTGGGATGGAGAGAAAGAGGCTGACAGGGGAGGTTCCAAGTCCCATTCATCTGCCCCGGGGATGCGCGTTCAGGATGAGATGTCCCTATGGGGACGAGGCATGTGCCGGAAAAGTTCCGGAACTTACAGAGGCAGAGCCTGGCCATTATGTGGCCTGTGACAAATATAAAAGTGCGGAGGTAATCCATGAAATTTAATACATATTCTATTATTGCCGTGTGCAGAGAGACTGGGTGTATGGGGGGCGCAGCAGCCTCCTGTTTTCCGGGGCTGGGGGCGTTTTCCCCTTTCATCAGAATCTCACACGGGATCATAGCTTCCCAAGGATGGGTAAATCCCTTCCTGAACGAGGACGTTATGGGCAGAATCCAGCGGGGAGCGTCCGCGGAGGAGGCACTGCACAAGGCACTACAGGAAGATAAGGGAAAGGAACTGAGACAGATATCTGTGGTAGACTATAAAGGTAACACAGCGGCATTTACAGGGAGTGAGAACGATCCGGTAAAGCTACATCTCCGGGGAGACGGGTATGTGATAGCCGGCAATATTCTCACAGGTAAAGAGGTGCTCCAGGAGATGGAAGAGGCTTTTCTAAAGACCAGAGGAAATCTGGCAGACCGGCTGATGAATGCGCTGACTGCGGCAGATCGGAGCGGCGGAGACCGCAGGGGAAAACAGGCCGCTGTTATCCGGGTAGATAAGATCCAGGGGTTTCCCTATATAGATTTCCGGGTAGATGATGATCCGGAGGCAGTATCAAAGCTGAATCAAATCTATCAGAAGAATAAGGAGCATATTTTTGAGACTTATGACAGCTGGGTAGATAATGTGAGAAAAGGGATTAAAGGATAACGATTATGTGTGAGGAGAATAAAATGGACATTTTAGATGAGGCAAAGAAGCAGCGGGAGGAGCTGGTTTCCACCAGAAGATATCTTCATCAGCACCCTGAGGCGAGTATGCAGGAATATGAGACGGCAGAATATGTTCGGCGGAGGCTGGACGAGATGGGGATTCCCTGGTTAGAGGCCGGAAAAACAGGAACCGTGGGCATTATAGAGGGAAACAGCCGGGGCAGAATCCTGGGCCTGAGAGGAGATATCGATGCTCTGGAAATGACAGAGCTGAATCAGTGCAGCTATGCGTCGAAACACCCCGGTCTGATGCATGCCTGCGGACATGACGGACATACGGCTGCCCTCTTGGGTGCTGCCGCCTTTTTGCAGGAGCACAGGGATAGAATTCCGGGAAAGATAAAACTGATTTTCCAGCCGGGAGAGGAAAACGGCCAGGGTGCCAGGACGGTAGTGGAAAGCGGCGCAGTGAAGGACGTGGACGGTGTATTTGGGCTCCATGTCTCTAATTCTCTTCCTATAGGAGAGGCAACCATACGAAAAGGGGTGATGTCCTCTGCCAATGATAAGTTCCGTATCTGGATCAAGGGAAGAGGCTGTCACGGTTCCGCGCCGCAAAACGGTGCGGACGCTCTGCTGGCAGGGGCATCTCTCGTTCAGTCCCTGCAGAGTGTGATTACCAGGGAGAGCGATCCCCTGAAGCCAACGGTAATGACTGTTGGGATTTTCCAGAGCGGTACCGCCTTCAATATCCTTCCGGAGGATGCTTATATTGAAGGCAGTATCCGGGTGCTGGAAGAGTGCCAAAGAGCGGTAAACAGAAATGCCATACGCAGAATCGCAGCAGCTACAGCCACTGCTTACAAATGCCAGGCGTCCGTTGACTTTGAAATCACCGCGAAAGTAGTTTTCAACGATCATAGAATGACAGACACAGCTATCTGTGCAGCATCTAAAATATTGGGGGCGGAGGCTGTAAAAGAACAGGAGCTTAGCCTGGGAGCCGAGGACTTTGCGGAATATCTGGAGACAGCCCCGGTAACCTATATGAATATAGGCTCCAGAAATGAAGAAAAAGGAATAGCCTCCCCTCATCATCACGGAACCTTTGATATTGACGAAGACTGCCTGCCCATCTGTATGGCAATGTATATACAGTATGTATGGGAATATTTTGGCATAGAGTAAACAGTATCAAAATAGAATTTAAAAGACAGGAAAGCGGTATCCCGTATGCTTATAAGCGTGCAGGGTACCGCTTTCCTGTCTTTTATATTTCATCTGCTCTTTTTAGGATCTCTTCCAAATGAATCTCCCCCTGCAGGGATCCCGGGCGTTCCACCGCGATGGATGCGGCAGCATTGGCATATCTTGCACATTCCTTCAGCCCCCGATGATTCAGTATTCCATGGATAAATCCCCCTGCGAAAGCGTCCCCGGCGCCTGTGGTATCCACACAGCGGGCATAGGGATAGGCTCTGGTATAAAAACGTTCCCTGGCAGAGGCACACAGACATCCCCTGGCCCCCAGTTTAAGGACAATATGGCCAACCCCAGCCTGAAGAAAAGCCTCTGCTATCTGTTCCGGATCCTTTAAACCTGTCACAAGCCTGGCTTCCTCCAGATTGGGGAAGAGGTAATCCACATAGGGCAGATAAGGCCTCATATCATCGATAGTCTCTTGGTTTTTACGTTTTGTCATATCTGCGCACAGGATGGCGCCGCTCTTTTTTGCTGCCTGAAAAATGACTGTCAGTTCCGGTGCCCTAAGATAAGGAAAGACAAAGATGCTTGCAAAGGATATCAGACTCGTATCGGAGAAAATATCCAGAGGGATATCCTCAAGAGTTAATTTGCGCAGACTGCCTTTTTGACTGGTGATAAAGCTTCTCTCACCGTCAGAATCTACCAGTACCAGATTAATGCCCGTGGAGATAGATTTATCCCGGATGACATGCTCTGTATTGATAAATGTCTGATGGCAGTAGTCCAGTATCATTTGACCGGGTAGATCAGCGCCTATTTTGCTGATGAGTTCTACCGAGTGTCCCAGATTAGCCAGCAGTGCTGCCTCATTCATAGCATCGCCGCCCAGAGACATGGTGACAGACGGCACGGGATGGGAACCAGTTTCAAAGACAGATGCGTCTACCGGGCCGGCCGGGATATCTATAATGGCAGCGCCGATGATGGCAGCGTCGAACGTTTTTAGCATGTGAATGCCTCCTAAGTGGGAAATATCACAAGAATCAGTAGATTTCCTGTTTCTAAAATACTATCTCACAAAAGAGAGAAAGTCAATAAGTCCAAACGGATTCTGCGGACAGACAGGGAAAAATACGAAAACGTACAAAGTTCCTATAAAAACCTATTTACAGCAGAAGTACAGAAAGAAAATGTACACTTTGCATAATAAAGTTACAAAAACAGAGGAAATCGGTTGTTATAATTGTATAAAACAGGAGGTCGATTTCAAGGGAAAGGAGGTCAGGATACGGTATGGAACAGAAGGGAGGGATAAAACACACAGCATTTGGTTTGATATTGGGAAATGAATAGAAAGAAGGAGGAGTAAGAGGATGAAGCAAAAGAAACTGATGTCAGGTTTTTTGGCAGGTGTGATGGCACTTTCTGCGATAACGGCAAACAGCACAATCGTAAGCGCAGAGGGAAATGAACAGGGATTGCCTCAGCCTGTAAAAACCTATTCCTTTGAGAATCAACTGGACGGCAGTTCCATGTACGGGAAAAAGATGGCGGAGTATACGGGTGAGGCTGCCTATGCCGAAGGGCATGAAGGACAGGCTGTCAGACTTGGAGACTATGGTCTGAAGCTGAATCATCCCTATACGGGAGAGGAATACACAGTATCTATGTGGGTCAACCCCTCACAGGCGGTGCCGGTAAATGGCTCCCTGCTGTATATAGGTTCTGCCCTGGGTGCAACAGAACAGTGGGTATCTGTGGCTGGAGATAATAATCAAGTTCTCAAAGTTTGGACAAATGATAAGGTGACCGGTGAGTTTGGATACAAAACACCCATCTCTAATGTAAATCTGGAGAAAAATCATTGGACTTTGGTCACAGTAACCCAGTCTGGCTATGATTTTACCCTGTATCTAAATGGTAGTCCGGCAGGCTCTGGACAGGCGGCCAGGGCGCTGACGGCAGAGAGCAACGACATCAGCATTGGGGTTAATAACTGGGATGATTTATACAAGGGACTGATTGACGAGGTACAGGTATACGATCAGGCTTTGACGCCCTCCCAGGTTTACCAGCTGTATGACTCCAGAAGTGAAGAGGAAATCTTTGAGGAAGAGGGATTTACGGCTGACGAGAGAATTACGATGTATGAGGGAAGCTCCCAGCAGATCCAGGTGAATCTGCCGGGCGGCGTGACAGAGGAAAACGCTGAGATATCTTTTGAGGTTTGGGATGGCACCATAGCTTCTGCATCTGAAGACGGTACCGTACTGGGGCTGAAAGAGGGCAAGACAATGGTGACATCCACGGTGTCTGTGGGAACTGTCACACAGACAAGGGACACAGCGGTGACTGTAGTAAAAAATCCTACAGAGCGGGAAGAGGGCGTGGTGGCTGACTATACAATGACAGCGTCCATAAACGGCGTAATTCCTGACGCTTCCGGTCTTGGGAATGACGCCTCCATTGTAAATCCGGAGACAGTGAAATTCATAGGAGACGGAGACAGGGATGTGATGGAAATCACCGGCAATAAAAGCTATATTACTCTCCCGTCGAAAATCTACGAGAGTCTTACGGATAAAGAAGCGTTTACAGTGGAGGCTACGTACGCAAGGAGTTCAAAATCAGGAGCAGCTTCCTGGCTCTTCTGCATTGGCTCAATTCCCCAGAGTACAGGAACAAACTATATGTTCTATGCCCCATACTTCCAATACAGCGGCAACAGTATCCGGGCAGGAATTAAGAACGCGTCTTCCGAAAATCTGATAAATTCATCCCTGGTGTTGTCCAATGATGAGTACTACACCGTAGACATGGTTTTTGAAAATGGGAAAGTATCTCTGTTTATCGATGGGATAGAGGCGGGACCTGCGTTGGATACCGGCTTTCGTATGGAAGAGATTGTATCTGCAGGGACCAAGGACGGAATCCTGGGATACCTGGGCAAATCCTGCTGGAGTGCAGACAGTAATTTTGTGGGAAAGATTGATTCCTTTAAAATCTACGACAAGGCCCTGAGCGAGGAAGAGATACAGCAGGGGGATCCTGCGTATCAGGAGGCACTGCAGGCAAAGGTGGACGCATCTCTGACAGAAGAAAAGATTCTGGGAAATAAAAATACCGGACTTGATAACGTAAGCTACGATCTCGGTCTTCCTTCAAAGTTAGACGGTCTGGATGTAAGCTGGTCGGCGGATAGTGATCTCATAGCTGCAACCGGAAAGATATATAACGGGGATACTGACCGGGAGGTAACGCTCACGGCAACCGTTACCGCGGGCACACTGAAAGCGGAAAAGCAATTTATCATTACGGTTAAGGCATTCGATGCAACAGCCCTGAAGCAAAAGCTGGAGCAGGCAAATGCGCTGGATCTGAGCAACTTCACAGAAATGTCAGCCAACGCCCTGCGGGATGCTGTGGCGGCGGCCTCCAGAGCACAGACCCAGACAGAAGCAGACGCCGGGATTGCCAAGATAGACCGGACGGTGCAAAAGCTTGTGTTTAAGCCGGAATATCAGGATCCATGGGGGGTAATTGACGCCAGTGCGCCAAAAGAGGAGGCAGTGTATAAAGCCGGCACCTCAGAGAAGCTCTATACAGTTCCTGAGGCGGTAAAGGGCGCGGTGAATGTGACGTATGCATCCGACAATGAAGCAGTGGCAGTTTACAAAGATGGCACAGTAACTGCAGTTGCAAACGGGACCGCAATGCTGACTACGAAAATTGAGGCAAAGAGCAGCGGATTCACCATGGAATACACAACATACGTGATTGTAAGTGAAAAACCAGAGCCGCAGCTGAAACCTGGCTGGAAGCTGTCTGGTGACAAGTGGTACTACTACGAAGACGGGAAGAAAAAAACAGGCTGGATCTATGACACTGCCTACAGGAGCTGGTTTTATCTTCAGGAGGATACCGGAGCCATGGCCACAGGCTGGCTGCTGGACGGAAGAACCTGGTATTATCTGAAGAGTAACGGGGCGATGGCAACGGGCTGGCTGCTGGACGGAAAAACCTGGTATTACCTGAAGAGCAATGGGGCGATGGCTACCGGCTGGATACAGCTGGGGGGAACCTGGTACTACCTGAGGGACACAGGAGCCATGGCCACAGGCTGGCTGCTGAATGGGAATACCTGGTATTATCTGAGAAGCAGCGGAGCGATGGCAACGGGCTGGCTGCTGGACGGAAAAACCTGGTATTATCTGAGAAGCAGCGGAGCCATGGCAACGGGCTGGCTGCTGGATGGAAAAACTTGGTATTACCTGAAGAGCAATGGAGCGATGGCCACAGGCTGGCTGCAGTTGGGCAGCAAGTGGTATTATCTGAAAAATAGCGGAGCCATGGCGGTCAGTGAATGGGTAGGCAGTTATTATGTAAACGGCAGCGGAGTATGGTCAAGAACAAGGCAGACCTCCTGAAGACAGGAGAAGCAGGTATATGGAAAGGAGAAAATATGAAGTTATCAAGTGCAAAACGTATCTTAGCCGGTGGATTATGCGGCATTATGCTTGTATCGGCAGTTCCCCCTGCAGAGGTCCTGGCTGCGTCTGACATCTCATCCGTTGTAGAGTCAAATCTAAATATTAAAGAATCCCAGATTCGCCAGCAGCTGACAGGGGATCTGATTCTTCCGGATACAGTCGAAGGACTGGACGGAGCTTCTATACAGTACAGTGTGGCAGAGGAGGACGCCCCTTATGTGAAGGTGGAAGGGAATACTCTTAAAATTACCCGTCCCTATGCGGGGCAGGGAAATTATGATTTTACTCTGACAGCAACTGTGGCGGCAAATGATGCCAGCTGTGTAAAGGAATTTCCCATGACCATTAGAGAGGGAGATAAGGACGACTCTTATGCGGGATATCTGTACGTATGCTTTGCCAACAAAGGGGGAAGCGACGTGCAGCAGATTCACTTTTTTCTCAGTGAAGATGGTCTGAACTGGACAGCGCTTAACGGCTGTAATCCAGCGTTCCTTGCAGGCAGCGATTATACGGACAGGGTGTATAAAACAGACAATGTAAATTATGCGGTGGCAGAGGAGACTAACATCGAAGAGACCACTGCAGGGGATGCCTCTGTCTTGTTCCCCTTCGAGGGTGAGGATCAGGGAATCCGGGATCCATATATGCTGCGGGGAGCTAAGGCAGATGGCAGTGACTCTGATAAAGTATGGATTCTGGCAACGGATCTCAATACCATGGCCCCCCAATACGGAGGAAACTGGGGCACTATGTCACACGATGGCAGTACCAGCCTTTTCATCTATGAGACAGAGGATTTTGTAAACTGGACAAGGCGCTGGGTAGACGTTGGATCGGAAATAGAAGCAGGAGCTGCATGGGCTCCGGAAGCCATATACAATCCGGAGAAAGACAATTACCTGATATACTGGTCCTGCCGTGTCGCTACAGATGGATATTCCAGAAACCGTATTTACTGCAATGAAACAGACGATTTTGTAACATTTGGTCCTACAAAAATGTATGAGCAGGAAGCTTTTTATAAGAACTGGGGCAAGCTGGTGAATGCCAATGACGGATATGGCAACATTGATACTTCCCAGCTCTGGGTGGCAGACACAGAGACCGGAGATCCTTACGGTACGGTCTATCGGGTGGTCAAGGATGAGACGGACAACCACATAGAACTGATGAGCGCGGACTCTGTTCTGGATCCCAATGTGGATTATGACAGCAGTGATCCCGGAAGAATTACTCCTTATGAAAAGGACGGCACCCTGTTTACTACACTGGAAGAACTGAATGGGGCAGGATATAACGACTATCAGAGGGCGGACGTAGTGTGGAATTGGTTCAGAAATGAGTCTGCAGGCAACCATTTCCAAAAAATTGACCAGGCAGGTATGGAGAAGTACTCCGGTGCCTATGAAGGAGCCACCATGTTCAAGTTCTTTGACCGGGATGAATGGTGTGTCATGATCGACTACTACGGAAAAAACAGTGTGCGCTATGAGCCATATGTGACATATGACCTTTCCCAGCCAGACAGTATCCGAAAGGTTTCCGACGGTTACGGAAGAACCGGCGGTGATGTGGGATGCCATGGGGGAATGATTCCTGTTACACTGGAAGAATACAATACCCTCCTGGATACCTATAACAGCGATGCCGGTGTGGACAATTATCATGCACTCAGCTATATCTCCGTGGATAAAAGAGAACTGGAAGAGGTTCTAGGACAGCTGGATGAGGCGATCAGGGATACAGAACATTATACAGCGGCCAAGATTCAGAAAATGAAAAACTGGAAAAGTCTGGGAGAGTCTTATGCAGAGGATTCCACGGTTTCTTTCGAAAAAATCAGTCAGGTAGTGACAAACGCCAAAAACCTGATGGGAGAGGTAAAACCTGAAAAGTTAAATACCTGGAGCTATGAAGATGGAAACTGGTATTATTACAATGAAGCAGGAGAGAAGGCCAAAGGCTGGCTGAAGCTTCTGGATACCTGGTATTACCTGAAGGATGACGGGGTGATGGCCACAGGGTGGCTGAAGCTTGGAAATACCTGGTATTATCTAAAAGGAAACGGGGCTATGGCTACAGGATGGCAGCTCATTGAAAACACCTGGTATTACCTGAAGGACAGCGGAGCGATGGCCACAGGGTGGCTGAGGCTGGGGAACACCTGGTATTACCTGAAGGACAGCGGAGCGATGGCCACAGGGTGGCTGAAGCTGGGGAACACCTGGTACTATCTGAAGGACAGCGGAGCGATGGCCACAGGGTGGCTGAAACTGGGGAATACCTGGTACTATCTGAAGGACAGCGGAGCGATGGCCACAGGGTGGCTGAGGCTGGGGAACACCTGGTATTATCTGAAGGACAGCGGAGCGATGGCCACAGGGTGGCTGAAACTGGGGAATACCTGGTATTATCTGAAGGACAGCGGAGCCATGGCGTCCAGCCAGTGGATTGGAAAATACTATGTAAATGCCAGTGGAGCCTGGACCAAAACCAGGTAAGACGAAGGGGCGCAATCCCGCAGAGGAACGCGCCCTTTTCAGTTGAAAAGGAAGCGGGGATAAGATTTTATCCTTTCATGTGCCAATAAAATGTGGTATCCTTAGTATACCCGGGGGCACCCGTTTCTGTATGCTCTCCGGACAGGTATCAGAGAATCATGCGCAGAAGGGAAGTATACCAGTGTTTTTTATAATGGGAATCAGCCAGGGAAGAAAAAATATTGAATATGTTAAAACAGTTATCTGCAGCAGCTGCGGAAAATATGGGCGATATGAAGTCTATATGACGTATTCCTGCTTCAGTTTATTTTTTATTCCTTTATTCAAATGGGACAGGCATTACTATGCCGAGACTACCTGCTGCCATACCTTGTATGAGATTACACCGGAAATAGGCCGGCAGATTATGCGGGGAGATGCTGTAGAGCTGAGGGAAGAGGATCTGATTCGTATCAAACGGGGACAGGGAAGCTTTTTGGGGTGGACGAATGAGGCCGCCAAAGGGACCAGGATATGTTCTGACTGCGGATATGAGGGGGAGAAGGATTTTGTATACTGCCCAAAGTGCGGGAAAAGACTTGAGGAGTGATAAACATGGAATATATAGCAAGATTGGGAGAAATTGTGCATGAAGCTGCCGCACCGGCACTGCTTATATGTACGGTGCTGGGACTGATAAACTGCTTCTTCGGACTCCGTCTTCTAAAAATGTGGGTAAGTATGATTGGATTTGGCATTGGCATGACAGGCGGTTATATGCTGGGCATGCATTTTGGCAATACCATAGCAATCGCTGTGATCTGTGCTCTGATAGGGGGGATTCTGCTGGCAACTCTGGCATATTGTATCTACCGGTGGGGAATCTTTCTTCTGTGCTTTTTGATGGGTACAGCAGTGTGTTATCTGCTGATTCATCCTACATCTTCGGGCAGTTTTTTTGTCTGCCTGATGGCAGGAGCCGGGGTTGGCGCTCTGGCGCTGAAGTTTGTGGAACCCGTTATTATTATCAGCACCAGCCTGCAGGGAGGAATTATGGCAGGAACCTGCATAGGCAATCTTCTTCATGCCAGGGAAAAGGGGATGGGATACGCCCTGGGAGTACTGTTTGCCATTCTGGGAATTTTAATTCAGTGGCTTGGATGGAGGCGCAGGCTCCGGGAAGAAGAAATGGAAGAAAATACTTTTCAAGAAGATGGAATTGATGATACAATAGAAGAGCGATGAGAGAAAATACTACATAGAAGGCCGCACTCTGCTGAGTGGGGCTTTTATCAGAAAGGATCATGGAAAGACAATGGACAAGAACCAAGTGTTAAAGAAGCTGCAGATGATGGAGGTTATGTACGTACCATATGCAAGAGCAACAAATATGCCATTTATTGTCTGCGATGAGGAGACGTATAACGATCAGATATTTATATTCAGAGAAGAAAAGGATGTACAGGTTTTCGCCAAAGAATATACTGCTAAGAGTATTCCCCTTATGGGCGTAAAGTTTAAAAATGATCAATTTTTGAATTTTTATACCAGCCTGTTTACAATGGGAGTAAATGCCATCGTATATACTGAGGGTGAGGAAACTGTGGAACTGGAATTGCTGGAGTTGGTGCAGCCCCCGGACTATTCCCAGCTGCCGGAAGAAAAAAGACCCCTTTCCAATCCCCAGCTTCAGCTTACTGGTCTTTATTTTATGCAGGAGCTGCGCAGAAAAGTGGACAATGAGGAAAAAAAGAATCTTCCGGAGCTTGAAGAGGAGATGGCGGCCAACCTGGTGAAGGCCCGTTATATCGTCTCCATGCGGGTTAATGAAAAGGATGACGAGGAAGTGGAGGGGGGCAAAAAATCAGAGGTACAGGTGCCCTTTGTAAAAAATAACAATGGAGAGATCTTTCAGCCGGTATTTACAGATGTGGGTGAATTTAATAAATTTAACAGGGAGAAGAATCTAAAGGGAGTAGTGATGAACTTTGATAAGCTCCAAAGTATTCTTATGGAGCAGAGCAAAGGGATCGTGGTAAATCCTCTTGGATTTAATCTCATTATTTTAAAAGAGCAGATTCCGGCGTTCGTGAAGAGATTTGAACAGGAGTAAAAGGCAGCAATGATAATAGATTTTCATACGCACATATTTCCGGACAAAATTGCAAAACCTACCATAGATACATTGGCGGTGAATTCTGATGCCAAGGCCTATACAGACGGTACCAGAGATTCACTTGTGGCTTCCATGAGAGAAGCTCATGTGGATCTCTCTGTAATTCTTCCTGTGGTTACCCGGCCGGGGCAGTTTCAGTCTGTGAACCGCTTTGCCGAGGAGATCACCGCCCGGGAGTTTTTCGGGGGAGAACCAAACCTGATATCTTTTGGGGGTATCCATCCGGAGACGGGCAATTATAAGCAGGAGATTGATGACATTGCGGCAATGGGACTAAAGGGCATAAAACTCCATCCCGATTACCAAAAGCTGTTTATAGATGATATCAAATATCTGAGGATTATAGACCGGGCTGCTGAAAAAGGTTTGATCATCAGCGTTCATGGAGGCAGAGATGTGGGGCTCCCCGGAGAAATCCACTGTACACCCAGGCGTGTTCAGAATCTTCTGAAACAGTTAGATCCGGATAAGCTGGTAATCGCCCACATGGGTGGGTATGACTGCTGGGATGAGGTGGAGGAATACCTGGTAGGGCGGAAGCTTTATTTTGATACAGGGTATTCTCTGGGTATTATGCCTGACGACCAGTTTCTGAGAATTGCCAGAGAGCATGGCACAGATAAGATATTGTTTGCCACAGACAGTCCGTGGAGCGGCCAAAAGGAAAATATAGAATGCATCAGAAGACTGAAGCTGAAACCAGAGGAAGAGGAAGCTGTGTTCAGCGGCAATGCTGTCAGACTTCTGAAAGTGTAGAGGATTAGATATGACTGTTTATTTTATTTATCACAGCAGCTTTCTGGTGGAGACGGAAGAAGCATATTTGCTGTTTGACTATTTTAAGGGGGATATTCCTGTGCTTGATTCCCGGAAACCTCTGTTTGTTTTTGCAAGTCACAGACATCCGGACCATTTTTCCGAGGAGATATTCCGCCTTCCCGCTGGGGAAGGACGGAAAGTAACCTACATTCTTTCCGATGATATCTGGAAGAAGAGAGTTCCTGGGGATAAAAAGGATGAGACCGTTTTTCTGGGGCCGGGAGAAAAGCAAAGTTTCGGGGTACTGGAGGCAGAGACATTAAAGTCTACGGATGAAGGTGTTGCATTTCTTGTGACTGTGGGGAACCATGTCATCTACCACGCTGGAGACCTGAACGACTGGCAGTGGGAAGGAGAGCCTGAGAAGGTAAACCGCTCATACAGAGAACAATACCGCAGTGAGATACAGAAGTTAAGGGATAAGAAAATAGAACTGGCGTTTTTGCCTTTAGATCCAAGGCAGGAAAGATATTTCGCCGATGGTTTCGACTGGTTTATGAAGCATGTATCCGTGGAGTGGGTATATCCTATGCACTGCTGGGAGGATGAAACTGTCACAGGGAAACTAAAGGAGCTGCCTTGTTCCCGGGAATATGCAGATAGGATTATAGTAAAAAGCCCTTTTAAAACGGACTAAAATTAGATACAATATTTATATAGAACACGATAGGAAGGAGCGCTTGTCATGAAGATTGACATGCATTGCCATACAAAAGAGGGTTCCCTTGATGGAAAGGTCCCCATCGAGGAATATATTGAAAAGCTGAAATCTGAAGGATTCGGCGGGATGCTGGTAACAGACCATAATTCATACCACGGTTACCGTCATTGGAAAAAATATATTAAGGGCAAGAGGCATACGGACTTTCTCGTGTTAAAAGGAATCGAGTATGATACGTTTGGGGCAGGACACATGCTGGTGATTATGCCCGAGACAATTAAACTGCGTATTCTGGAACTGAGGGGCCTGCCGGCACATCTGCTGATCTCTATCGTTCATGCCTGCGGAGGGATTATTGGTCCTGCCCATCCCTGCGGAGAAAAGTATCTAAGTATTACGAACACAAAGTCATATTACAAAGACCCAAGGATTATCCGAAGATTTGATTTTATTGAGGCATTCAATGCCTGCGAATCCGAAGAATCCAATGCGTCTGCGGCGAAGCTTGCAGAAAAGTACGGAAAGCCCTGCTTTGGAGGAAGTGATGCCCATAAAATAGAGTGTGTGGGAAAAGCCTACACAGAGGTTCCTGACGGAGTAAAAAGCGAATCCGATTTGATTGCCTGTGTAATGAAAGACACTCCCTTTGAAGTGGGTGGAAGCTATTATAATAAGACAACAAAGGAAAAGATGGGAAAGGCTAACAAAGTGCTGGTATATTCCTTCTGGGTATACAATAAGGTTGCCGGTCTGTCAAAAGCGCATAAGAGGAACGAAAAACTGAAATCAGAGTATTCAGAAAAAGAATTATAAAAGGGAAGGAACATCCCGGATGTGAGGATATAAGTATGGAAAAGAAAACAATTCAGGTAGCTCTTCTGGGCCTGGGAACTGTGGGCACGGGGGTTTATAAGGTACTCCAAAACCAAAGGGAGGAGATGCTCTCTAAGCTTGGAGCTGAGGTGGAAATAAAAAAAATTTTGGTACGCAATCTTGAGAAGGCGGCAAAAAAGGTAGAGGATGATGCTGTACTTACAAATCGCTGGGAAGACATTGTCCATGACGATGATATATCTATTGTGATTGAGGTGATGGGAGGAATGGAACCGGCCCGCACCTATATCATGGAAGCGCTGGCAGCAGGGAAGCACGTGGTGACAGCAAACAAAGACCTCATAGCAGTAGACGGCAAAGAACTGTTGGACATGGCAGGAACCCATCACAGTGATCTGCTATTTGAAGCGGCGGTAGCGGGAGGAATTCCCATTATCCGCCCGCTGAAACAATGCCTGGCGGGCAATCATATTACGGAAGTTATGGGCATCATCAACGGCACCACGAATTTTATTCTGACTAAGATGACAGAAGAGGGAATGGAATTCGAGGAAGCATTGGCTCTGGCCACCGAGCTGGGGTATGCGGAAGCCGATCCCACTGCGGACATTGAAGGGTATGATGCGGGCCGAAAGCTTGCCATTATGGCTTCCATTGCCTTTAACTCAAGAGTTACTTTTGACGACGTCTATACCGAGGGCATAGCCAAAATCACTGCCAAGGATATTAAATACGCAAGAGAGATGGGCTGTGATATAAAGCTTTTGGGGGTCGCCAGAAATACGGATACCGGGATCGAAGTGCGGGTACATCCTATGCTGATTCCAAGTGCTCACCCCTTAGCCTCAGTAAAAGATGCATTTAACGCAGTCTTTGTTCACGGGGACGCCGTAGGGGATACGATGTTCTATGGAAGTGGGGCAGGTGAGATGCCGACAGCAAGCGCCATTGTGGGCGATGTCTTTGATATAGCCAGAAACATCCGGTATCAGTGCAGCGGAAGAATCAGCTGTACCTGCTATAAAGAACTGCCCATCAAACAGATCGGGGACATTCGAAGCAGGTATTTTCTTCGCATGCAGGTGGACGACAAGCCGGGAGTGCTGGCCAGTGTGGCCAGTGTGCTGGCTAACAACTCTGTGAGTATTGCACAGGTCATACAGAAAGCAAAAAGTTCAGAGGCCGCAGAGATAGTGGTGATCACAGATTCTGTGGAAGAAAGACATTTTAATGACTCTCTGGCAATCTTTCAGGGAATGTCTGTGATAAGAAAAATCTCTTCCGTAATCCGTGTATATGGTGAATAATGCCGTTTTATGCCGAATAATGCAGTAAATCTTAACACATCTTAACTACCGGCACCTTACACTGCCCTTTATAATGATTTCTATATAGAAGTACGTGAGTCGGCAAAGGAAAGGAAGGTCAGGGATGAATGAAGCAGTATTAAAGAATGAGTTAGAGAGACTGCAGCAGGAGAACAGTATATTAAAAGAAAGTATTATTGTTCTAAAAAAAACAATTGCGGTAAAAAACCGGACCATAAACAGGATGCTGGACCGTTACATACTGCAGCAAAAATAGGAAGAGGCTGAAACCTCTTCCTATTTTTGTATGTCCCAGACGGTTCCGCTTCCGGAACCGGGAAAGGAGAAAACTACATGAACCATTCTTTAGAAGACGATAAAATTCCCGAGGACTGTCCTCTGGTTCAGGTTATGACCATGGAGGAGTACAGAAATTCTCAGGAGAGGGTTTCCCAGGAGCTGATCTTTGAGAGAAATCTTCATCACATTCATTACTGCAAAGCAGACTGGCTGGATCAGGCAATCTTCGGAACCTTTTTGATTCCCAGAAAGGAAGCACTGCTGGGAGATAAAAGTGGCTTTTGCTTTTACCTGGATCGGAAACGGCTGCTATTTATTGATGACACTGGCTTTGCTCAGTCACTTATGGACAGCATAGCAGAAGAGAAAAGTTCCGAAAAGACGTCACTGGTACACCTGCTTTTTCAGTTTATGGAATACATGATTAGGGACGATGTCCTTTTCCTCCAAAAGTATGAGGAGAAGCTTACTACTATGGAGGAAGAACTGCTGGACAAAGGATTGGACAATGTGAACCGGGCAATTCTGCAATGCCGCAAAGAGCTTTTGCGGCTGAATTCCTACTACGAACAGCTTGCAGATATGAGTGAGACTTTGGTGGAGAACCACAATGGATTTTTGGATGAAAAAGACTGTTATCTGTTTTCCCTGTTCGGTGACCGGGCGTCCAGGCTGTATTCCAACACTCAGGCCTTGAAAGAATATACCATGCAGATTCGGGAAATGTACCAGTCCCAGATTGACATCAGGCAGAACCGCATCATGTCGTTTCTTACCATTGTTACCACGGTCTTTATGCCTCTCACCCTTATCACCGGGTGGTATGGAATGAATTTTGATAAAATGCCGGAGCTTCATTGGAAATATGGATACCCTCTGATCGCCTTTCTCAGCCTTTTCATCATATTGCTGGAGATCTGGTATTTTATAAGGAAAAGGTGGTTAAAATAAAGGAAGAAGGCGGGAATATTCCAGCTTTTTTTCTTTCATTGACAAAGTGTGACAAAAATCTTAATTTTTGTTAAGATCTTTGTTTTCCTCTGCTATCAGAAAAAAAATTATGCTATAATGTTAGCGTTATTGTGAAGAGAGTAGGAGTGTAAATAGAGATGTCGAAGAAAAAAAAGAAGCTACAGGAGAATCAGGTAGAAGCAGCAGGTGCCGTGGATCCTCGAATTGACGAAGCAATGGCCAAGATCGTTCAGGACACCATAGGCAATGATACCGTATATGACCAGCCTAAGAAAAAAAAGAATAGAAAGGCTACAAAGGCCTCTGGCCAAAAGTCTAAGATGAAGAAAAAAAAGAGTAAAAATACGGCGTTAAAGGTGACTGGTATCGTTGCAGGTGTGATTGTTTTGCTGGCTGGTGCAGCTTATGGGGTCGGCGCTTACTACTATCACGACAAGTTCTTCAAAGGAACAGAGATTAACGGAATTAACTGTGAGAATATGACTGTGGAGGAGACAGAAGATCTGATCCGCAGGCAGGTAGAGGATTATAAGATAACTGTTCAGTTCAGGGGAGACCAGGCTCAGGAGATTCTGGGAAGTGATATTGGTTATCAGTATGTATCCAATGGAGACGCAGAAAAGATTCTAAAAGAGCAGAATCCGCTGCTGTGGATTAGAGGCTATTTTAAGCCGGAAAAATACGAGGCGGCCAAGAATATATCTTTTGATGAGAATCAGCTGAGAACCAAACTGGATTCCCTGGACAGTATGATAGCCGAGAACCAGGAGGCGCCCCAGGATGCCTATGTTACCTTCCAGGAGACGGAGTTTGTTATAGTGGATGAGGTACAGGGCACAACCATTGACGAAAATACGATGTTTGAGGCAGTAAAGACGGCAGTCTCTGAGAGCAGACCGGATGTCTCAGCTGAAGAGGCAGGTGCCTATGCCGCACCCTCCGTTACAAAGGATAATCCAGATCTTATTGCCCAGAGAGATATGCTGAATACTTATGCCAAGGCAAGCATTACCTATACGTTCGGAGAACAGACAGAACTGCTGGACGGTTCTATTATAAAAGACTGGTTCGATTATGACGAGAACGGTAATATAATTGAAAATGAAGATACTTTTAAGGCAAATGCTAAAGAATATGTGAAGTCTCTGGCTGCCAAATATGACACTGTGGGGAAAGAACGCTCCTTCCACAGTACCGCAGCGGATGCAGACATTACAGTAAAGGGCGGCTCTTATGGCTGGAAAATAAATCAGAAAAAAGAGGTGGCACAGCTGATCGAGGAGATTAAGGCTGGTACAGTCACCACAAGAGAACCGATCTATTCGTCAACCGCCGTATCCAGAGAGGGCAATGAAATAGGCAATACGTATGTGGAAGTCGACCTGGGAAATCAGCATATGTGGTTTTATAAAGACGGACAGCTGATTGTAGACTCAGACTTTGTATCCGGAAATATGTCATATAAGGACCGTGTAACTCCCTCCGGGGTATATTCTCTCTACTATAAGCAGAGAGACAAAACCCTGAGAGGAAAGAAGAATCCTGATGGAACTTATGAATATGAATCACCGGTTAAGTACTGGATGCCTTTTAATGGAGGAGTGGGACTTCATGACGCTTCCTGGAGAAGCAATTTCGGCGGGAATATCTATAAGACCAGCGGTTCTCATGGCTGCATTAACCTGCCAAGAAGCAAAGCACAGGTGCTGTACGAAAATATCGAAAAGGATGTGCCGATTGTCTGCTTTTATTAAGTAGGATATCTATCAAAGACGCCCCGGAACAGAAACACCGGGGCGCAGTTATCATTAGAATACATAGTGTTTAGGAGGATAAGAATGGAACTAATTAAATGTCCCCAATGTGGCTCTCAGTTTCCTGATAATACCAGAAAATGTCCGGTCTGTGACTATATTCTGGATGGAAGCGGCTATTATGAACCGGAGAGTGATATTTCTCAATATGAGCCTCCCTATGGGTCCGTTTACGAGGAAAGGCCGGAGCAGACGGGCGGAACCGGTTTGGCTATAGCTTCTATGGTTCTGGGAATCGTTTCTATTGTACTGACCTGTCTGTTCATCGGAATACTGCCTGGTATTGTGGGATTGATTCTGGGAATTATCTCCATTGCCAAGGATAAGCCGGGGAAAGGAATGGCAGTTGCCGGGATAGTAACATCGGCCATAGGAATTGTCCTTTTCTTTTTGGTATTTGCAGTGATATTGGCAATACCCAGTTGATGTTATGATAAAAAGAGTGATGCCGCGGCTTAACAAACCGCGGCATCACCCTTTTTAGGATTAGAAGAAAGGGGGCGCATTTTTTACTTATTTTTTAGAAGCCATTCCAAAAAACCTTTTCCTGAGCAGCAGCGCTGCTGCCCCGGCAGATACGGCCGCCATCAAAGACAGCATAAGTATGGGGGCGGTATCTCCGGTTTTGGCTGCTTTTAAAGTTTTTGTTTTGTTGTCAGAGTCATTGGAAGAGGAGACGGTCTTCACAAAGGTGGCAGTAACGGTGACATCTTCTGCCGGCATGGTAAAGGAACTGCCTTTTATCGCTTTTTTATTCACAAGTATATTTTTTAATTTATATCCTTTGTTTGCCTTTGCAGTAACTGTGATCTTATCTCCTTCTTTTGCAGTTGTCTTAGAAACGGTGACCGTTCCGTTTGACGGGTCTTTCACTGTAATCTTATAGGTTTTTTCTGATACACTTATCTTCTGCTCTGCAGTTTTGCCTTTATAGGTTACAGTGATCATTTTGTCACTGGTTTTCAGCGCTCTGTCAGGAGAAATGGAGAGGTCTTTGTTGTCAATTGCCAGTTTGGAAGAATCGCTGAAGACAGCGGTTACTTCCATTCCCTTTGTGCTGAATGTTTCTCCTTCAATGTATTTTGTTTTATCCGGAGGGGTGGTAATGGTAATCTTCTCCAGGGTGACAGCAGCCAGGACCTGAATCTTCTGTTCTGCAGTTTTGCCTTTGTAAGAGACAATAACCTTTGTATCAGTGGTCTTCAAGGCGCCGTCAGGCGTGTAGGTCAGATCTTTAGTATCTAAAGCTTTTCTGGAATTGTCACTGAAAACTGCAAATACCTCCATTCCTGCGGGGTCAAAGCTTTCACCCTCTGTATAATTTACTTTCTGAGGGGGAGCAGTAATCTGGATACTTTCCATAGTTAGAACAGGCAGTACTTTGATATCCAGAGTGGCTGTCTTGCCCTTGTAGCTCAGAGTGATTTTTGTATCCTGAGGGGTCAGGCCTACCTCAGGGGAATATCCTACATCTTTCGTATCCAGCGCTTTTTTTGTAAGATTACTGAAGACAGCACTTACCTCCATACCTGAGGGATCAAAGAGTTCCCCTTCCTCATAGGTCAGTTTATCCGGCTGGTGAGTTACCTCAATACCTGTGAGGGTGACAGCCGGCTGTACGGTGACAGAAAGTGAAGCGGATTTTCCCTGATAGGTAATGGTTACAGAGGTGTCACTGGCGGTCAAAGGCCGGTCAGGAGTCATAGACAATTCCTGATGGCTGATGATTTTCGGTTCCCCTACGGTAAAAAAGGCGGAGACTTCCATACCTGCCGGGTCAAACGTCTCTCCCTCTGTGTAGGAAAGTTTATCTGGCTGCCTGGTCACTTCGATCCGCTCCAGTGTAACTGCAGGTGTTACATGAATAGGGAAGCTGGCTGTCATTTGGCTGTAGCTTACGGTAACCAGTGTGTCAGATGGCTTCAGATTATCGGTAGGTGATATGGTATATTCTCCGGGGGAGAGAACCTTTGGTTCTCCTTTGTCGTACACAGCTGTGACGGTAAGTCCCGTAGTATCAAGGCTGTCCCCTTCCTCATATTCTGTACGGTCCGGAGGCGTGAGCCTGAGTTCAGTCAGAACAGGAGGGGGATCTTCCTTTGGCTTCTGCTCCCGCACAACGGTTATGGGCTGAACGGCTGTGAGTCCCAGATAAGAAATGGTTATCTCCGTATCTGCAGGAGTCAGCTTGCCTTTGGGAGCAATGGTATAGTCGGAACCGGAGAGTACCTCAGAGGGAACCTGACTGTCCTTTTTATATACGGCTGTCACTGCCATGCCGTCAGGGGCAAATGACTCCCCTTCTTTGTATTCGGTCTTTTTAGGAGGGGATGTTACCGTAATTTTTTCGGGAGCTGATTTAACAATTACTTTGATTTCTTTGCTTTTCAGTGCCGTTTCCGGGGACGCCGCAAGTTTGGCTTCCACAACATAGACGGTAGTTCCGGCTTTTTCAGTGCCGGGAGTATAGACTGCACTGGAAGCATTCTTCAGCGGTGTGAGTTTTCCCTCCGAGGAAGTATACCACTGGTAGACGACGGAGCTTCCGTCTTTGGCAGTGGCTGTTCCGTCAAGCGCTTCCGATGTTTTGCCTGTACCGTACGTAAATGTGGCCCCGTTTTTCATATAATCCTTTGCGAAGGCCAGAACGTCTGCAGCATCTTTGGCCCATGCAGTGACAGGCACACTGCCTGCCGTTAACAGTAAAGTTAGAAAAATAGATAAAATACATTTCCTGGTTTTCTTCATATCCATTCGCCTCCAATCCATAATGGGCACAGCGCACCATCCGCTGCCTGCCTGGCTAATTCTGAAAAGTGTAGAAGAAGAACATAAATAGTCTGTATTTATATAAGTATTATATAATTTATTTTGACGAAAGTAAATTAAGATTCAATGAATTTTGTTTAATATCTTAGGTAATAATTGCTGAAATTGGAGGCGTTTTTTTAGAGAAATTCAGGAAAGAAATAAGCGGCTCAGATCCCTAAGACCGGAAATGCTGTAATCGGGATCCCTGGTGGTGCCGAAACCATAGGAGGCAAATACAAAGGGTATCCCAGCTTCCCTGGAGGCACTGTGGTCACCGTCTGTATCCCCTACATAGACTGGAGACTGCAGACGGTGACGGCAAATGATTTCTTTGATATTAGAGGCCTTGGCGCAGCCTGTATCCCCCGGACAGAGATGATCCTGAAAGTAGTGCCCAAAACCGGTATTCTCAAGAAATACTTCTATATATCCCCCCTGGCAGTTGCTGACAATGTACAGGGGATAGACCGCTGACAGCTGCTGAAGCGTATGTTCCAGATCAGGATACAGAGGAACCTGAGCCTGGAGCAGTACCTCATGTTCTCTCTCACAGCACAGATGTATTAGTTCCAGCTGCCGGGCGGGACATTCATTGGGAAAGATAGCCCTGGCAATATCCGGAAGCGTACGGCCAAACAAAGATTTGAGAGTCTCCGCTGTGAGACGGGGAATGGATACCTCCTCCCGGATCAGAATCTGGTTCCATGCTTCCGCTACCAAATGAGTGGAATCCCACAGGGTTCCGTCCACATCAAAAATAATACTATCTATTGGTTTCATAATAGTTCTCCTTTGTAGTATAATAAGTCCTGTGACCGGACGGCCTGTATGCAGATACAGCAGAACGCCGGCGCATGAGAATATTGTAAAGAAACTCATATAAAAAAGCAAGAAATATTAGATAAGAGGTATAATATGAGATACAGCAGTGTACAGGAAGGGATTTTTATAAGACGTCCCAACCGGTTTATCGCCCATGTGATCACTGAGGGAAAAGAGGAGATCTGCCATGTGAAGAATACAGGCAGATGCAAAGAGCTTCTGATTCCCGGAGTTAAAGTTTACCTGGAAAAGAGCAGCAATCCCAACCGGAAAACAAAATTTGATGTGATAGGTGTAGAAAAGGGGAACCTTCTGATTAATATGGATTCTCAGGTTCCCAACAAGGCAGCGGGAGAGTGGCTTGCCAAAGGGAACCTCTTTTCCGGCAGTGCCCTCATACGCCCGGAGACAAAATACGGCAATTCCAGGTTTGATTTTTATGTGGAGGACAGAGGAAGGAAAGCTTTTCTGGAGGTAAAAGGTGTTACTTTGGAGGATGAGAAAACTGCCAAATTTCCCGACGCACCTACTTTACGGGGCGTGAAGCATGTGTTAGAGTTAGGAGAGTGCGTACAGGCAGGGTACGAGGCTTATCTGCTCTTTGTGATTCAGATGAAGGGAGTAAGGAAGATGATGCCTAACTGGGATACGCACCCGGAGTTTGGAGAAGCGCTGATAAAAGCCCGGGATCAGGGAGTCCATATTCTGGCTTATGACTGTCTGGTGGAAGCAGACAGAATTGAGATTATGGATGCTGTGCCTGTATCCCTGGAGAGACCGGAATAGAAAGGCAAAAGAATGATACCGAGAGAGATTGTACAGCCGCTGCTTGGCTGGTTTTATGAAAACAGGAGGGACCTGCCCTGGAGGAAGGAGCCTTCGGCTTACCATGTATGGCTGTCGGAGATTATGCTGCAACAGACCAGAGTGGAGGCAGTGAAAGGATATTATCATAGATTTTTGGAGGCACTCCCGGAGATTGAAGATCTGGCCGCCTGTCCGGAAACCCGTCTGTTGAAGCTTTGGGAAGGTCTGGGCTACTATAACAGAGTGAGAAACATGCAGAAGGCAGCCAGGGTAGTGGTGGAGCATTACGGGGGAGCGCTTCCCCCGGATTACGAAAAGCTTTTGGGGCTTCCCGGAATCGGAAGCTATACGGCAGGTGCCGTGGCGTCTATCGCTTTCGGCATCTCAAGACCTGCCGTAGACGGCAATGTTCTGCGGGTAATTGCAAGAATTACGGAAAATGAAGAGGATATTTTAAGGCAATCGGTAAAGACTAAGACAGAGAGGGAACTGGCAGAGATTATGCCGAAGGATGCCCCGGGAGATTTTAACCAGAGTCTGATGGAGCTGGGGGCCCTCATATGCATTCCCAACGGTATGGCCAAATGCGGAGAATGTCCTCTGGCAGAGCTGTGTCTCGCGAGAAAGCATGACAGGGTCATGGAGCTGCCGAAAAAAGCGGAAAAGAAACAAAGAAGGCTGGAGAAGAGGACTGTCCTGCTTATACAGGACGGGGAAGACTTTGCCATACGCAAGCGGGAGAAAAAAGGCCTGCTGGCCGGTATGTACGAATTCCCCAATCTGGAAGGTTACAAGAGCCAGGAAGAGGTTCTGGAGTATGTCAGGGGACTGTCCTGTCAGCCTGTGCGCATCCAGCCGCTGTCACAGGCAAAGCATATATTCTCTCATGTGGAGTGGGAGATGGAGGGGTACCGGGTACTGATAGAGCCCAGGGATAAGAGAAATGCAGATGGTCTCCTTTTTGTGAACAAAAGAGAGACAAAGGGAAAGTACCCCATCCCGGCTGCCTTTGCAGCTTACAGAAAATATCTTGAGGAGGATATATAGATGAAATTACTATCAATAGCGGTTCCGTGCTACAATTCAGAAGCTTATATGCGCAAGTGCATTGATTCCCTGCTGCCGGGAGGAGAGCAGGTAGAGATCATAATCGTAGATGATGGATCTGCAGACAGTACTGCCGGGATCGCAGATGAATACGCAGAGAAATATCCGGACATTGTAAAGACGGTACATCAGGAAAATGGAGGACACGGCGCTGCAGTCAATACGGGAATTAAGAATGCTACCGGATTGTATTTCAAGGTCGTGGACAGCGACGACTGGGTGAATCTGGAGGCATATCAAAAGATCCTTGACACCATCAAGGATATTGCAGGGGGACCTTATACTCTGGACATGCTGATCAGTAATTTTGTATATGAAAAGCAGGGTGCCAAGAGGAAGAAGGTGATGAAGTACACCAAGTATCTGCCCCAGGACCGTATCTTCACCTGGGAGGATATGAGACATATGGGGACAGGCAAGTACATTTTGATGCATTCGGTGATTTACCGAACAAAGCTGCTTCGGGAGTGCGGACTGGAGCTTCCCATGCATACATTTTATGTAGATAATCTGTTTGTATACCAGCCGCTGCCCAGTGTAAGGACAATGTATTATCTTAACGTTAATTTTTACCGTTATTTTATAGGGAGGGAAGATCAGTCTGTCCATGAAGACGTGATGATCCGAAGAATTGATCAGCAGATAAAAGTAAATAAGCTTATGATAGAATCTATTGCATTGAAACGTCTCGACAATAAAAGAATGCGTCAATATATGCTGAACTACCTGGATATTATCACGGCGGTTTCATCTATTATGCTGATCCGATCCGGGACTGATGAAAACTTTGAAAAGAAGAAAGAACTCTGGAAATATTTGAAGACGGCAGATGCCCATCTCTACCGCAGACTACGGTTCGGACTGCTGGGGCGGTGCGTCAATCTTCCGGGCAGGAGCGGCCGGGAAGTATCGGTTGCCGTTTACCGAATGGTACAGAAGTTTTATGGATTTAACTAATAAAAAGGTTCCTGCCGATAATCGGAAGGAACCTTTAACAGTTTCATTTGGCTGCAGCTTCTGCAGCTTTGGCTTTCTGGGGAGCCGTTCTGGGCTTGTATATTACCTGATAGCAGATAAAATATAAGGCAAAGGCCGTAATAACATCCAAAAGCGTATGCTGTTTCAAAAACACGGTTGCCAGTACAATCAGCACTGTGAGAACCAGAGTGCCGCCTCTGACCGCTCTGTGTTTTTTCAGCCCTTCGCACTTGAATATGGCCGTACATGCCGCCACAGAATTAAAAACATGGATGCTGGGCAGTATATTAGTCGGCGTATCTATCCGGTAAAGATGCTTCACCATATCCACAAAGAGATTATTCCGGGCGAATACTACAGGCCGGAGATCCTGGGCATTGGGGTAGACATAAGAGATTACCAGAAACAGTGTCATGCCGATTCCAAGGGCTGTGATGAGCCTGTAATAATCGGCTTTATTCTTGTTGATAAAGGTGAAATAAAATACGGTTGCCGCTATGAAGGCAAACCATAAGAAGTATGGTACAATAAAGTATTCGCAAAAGGGAATTGCATCATCAATTTTCATATGGATAATATGAAAACGTACATTATTCCGCTGCTCCAGGTACGTAAATCCCATCATGTATAGTATGCCGAAAACAGGAATTATCCAAGCGTGTTTGTATTTTTTAATGATATTCAAAGGGGTCACCTCTTTAATTTATTGGTGAATATTTTTAATCAACTGCATTATAGCACAGGGATCTGAGGATAACAATGCAGTTCATTTATATTTAAGAAAACGTTCACAAACTGGCTATTTATCTTGTAAGCAGATAAGACTCCCGCCGCTATAGGTGGTGAGTAAATAACAAAATCGTTTTGGTGGGAGTCCAATCTCCTTCCAAGATAAAGCCTCCGGCGGCTCACAGCAGGTACGCCGAGGCGTACTTGAATTATGAATTGGGTATGAAGCTGTCAAAGATCAGGGAATCGTACCGGTTCAGGCAGCGCTCATATACCTTCTGAGATCGTATAGTCCACACCATGGTCATAGTCCCCAGCAGGCGGCGCAGGATGCAAAAGCTTATATTTTTAGTGTCTTTATAGCAGTAAGAAATAAAGTCCGGGCGGCTCAGCACGTTGGTGAGCAGATTCTTGACCAGGAAGCTTAACAGGTATCCGCCCTCTGCCACCGGTTTTGTGAGGTTGCTGGACAGCTGTCCTCTCACAACATCCGGACGGTGCAGCCGATACCAGAAAAGAGCCAGGGAATTAAAGGATTCAATGCAGTAGCTGCCTTTGTAGCCGGCCATCGCTTGATCTACAAGCGCACAGGTAGAGGTGCTGAAACAGGGCAGCTTAATCTCTATCAGGAGCGGCACCTGTCCGTCCACCAGCTTCAGAACCTGGGAGAACAAAGGAATCTGTTCTTTGGTATGCAGCAGAGTAAGCTCTTTTAGCTGCTCATAAGTTTTCTCTCTTACATGGATATCCAGACCGCACATGCGGCTCAGTGTGCTGTCGTGGAAGACTACCAGCTGCTGGTCCTTGGTGAGCTGCACATCCAGTTCAATTCCATAGCCTTTGCTTACCGCCCGGGAAAACGCAGGAAGAGAATTCTCCGGAATTCCGTTTTCATTGGAAAACAGCCCTCTGTGGGCAAACAGAATATGGCGGAAGCTTCTGCTCTCTCTTCGGTGGGTAAACCTTGGAAGAATACAGAATATGTAAAGAAGGAACAGGATTAGTAAGCATGTCAGTATTTTCATGATTATTCAGACCTTTCTCTCTGTCATAATGCCGTATCATGGGTGGAGACTCAGCCTGGGGTAATGACAGAAATCTGTTCCCTGGATATGGACAGGGAAATGGAATCTGCATAACCGCAGGATTCCCCGTCACTGTGTACCGGGAGGGGGCGATCTGTATGAATATCTATCTGCCTGCAGGAAAACATATGTATCCCTCTCAGATGGATATGCTTTCCCCAAAAAGCTGTGGGGAGCATCAGAAGAATTTTGGGTTTGCTCAGATCTCCCACAACACAGATATGAAGCTTTCCGTCATTGCTTTTCGCTCCGGGGGCAAACTGAAATCCTCCGCCTTCGTATTTTTGGTTCATGACTGCGGTAAAATAAAGTCTGGGGAAATGCAGTGTCCGCTTTTTATCCAGGCATATGCGGGCCTGACAGGGCTTGAATAAAAGAAGCTGCCGAAGGGCTATCCCCACGTAGGTGAGCTTGCCCAGTCCCAGGTGATTCAATGTATCCTTGATGGGGGAGGAAAGTGCCTCATGGCAGATGGCTGCATCAAAGCCGATTCCTGCACTGACGCCAAAGCATCTGGTGTGATAACGGGTTTTCAGGGTACCGATGTCCATCCTTGCAATGGTGTGGGAAGAAAGTATGAGAGAAAGCGCCTCCCCGGGATCGAAGGGGATGCCCATTCCCCGGGCAAAGTCGTTCCCTGAGCCGGTAGGTATGTAACCTAAGGTAATGCGGGCAGGGTGGGAAAAACCGTTCAGAACTTCATTGACAGTTCCGTCCCCTCCAACGACGATGACGGTGCATGTGTGGTGCCTGTCTTCCAGTTCATGGGCCAGGCGGGCAGCGTGTTTTTTATATAGCGTAAAATAAGCTTCATAGGGAATCCCCCGGGGATCAAGCTCCTGCTGGATCCTATCCCAAATTACCGCACCATACCCGGAGCGTGAGCGGGGATTGATTATAAAATAGTACATAATAGTTCTCCTTATCCTATTCCTATTGTAGCAGTTTGATGCATACAGAACAAGGAAAAATGAATTTGCATTTGCCGGAAAGTGTGATACTATGAAAAAGGAAATACAAAAGCCTAAGAAAGAGGAGAAAAGCATGAACGAAGATTTTGTGACATTTACCATTCGTAAGAAAAAAAATATTGCATTGATTGCCCATGATAATGAAAAACCAAAATTAATCCAATGGTGTAAAGATAATTATGAGATATTAAAAGAGCATTCTCTCTACGGAACCGGCACAACGGCGAGGATGATTACCGATAAAGCGGGCTTGTCTGTGAAGGGATATAACAGCGGTCCCCTGGGCGGTGACCAGCAGATTGGAGCGAAGATTGTAGAAGGAGTTATTGATTTTGTGGTATTTTTCTCAGATCCGCTGACTGCCCAGCCCCACGATCCTGATGTGAAGGCCCTGATGAGGATTGCCCAGGTCTATGATATCCCTATGGCCATTAATAAGGCTACGGCTGATTTTATGCTGAATTCCAGATATATGGCGGAAGAATATGACCATGAAGTGATTAATTTTAAGAAAAGCGTAGACGACCGGGCGGAGACTATGTAAATCTTATGTGCCCGGATTCCAGCAGTCTGCATACACTAATTATAAAGCAATGCAAGGAGTCTAAAATTGGCATATAAGATAGTAATCGATGCCGGACACGGAGGCACGGATCCGGGTGCGGTTTATCAGGGACGGCAGGAAAAGGACGATAATCTTCGCCTGGCACTTGCGGTAGGCCAGATTCTGGAAGATAACGGAGTAGATGTAGTATATACCAGAACCACAGATGTGTATCAGACACCCTTTGAAAAAGCTACGATAGCAAATGAGTCCGGAGCTGATTTTTTTATTTCATTTCACCGTAATTCCAGTCCCCGGCCCAACCAGTATTCCGGAGTGGAGACGCTGGTATACGATAAATCAGGAGAAAAGCTGGATATGGCTGAGAATATCAACGGCGCTCTTGGAGAACTGGGATTCAATGAGCTGGGGGTGACGGCCAGACCGGGGCTTGTGGTTTTGAGAAGAACAAAGATGCCTGCGGTGCTCATTGAGACAGGATTTATCAATACAGACGAAGACAATCAGAGGTTCGATGCACAGTTTGATGAGATAGCACAGGCAATTGCTGCAGCTATTATGGGAACCTTAGATGAGGAGACCGTGGAGGAACCTTCCCTGTACCGGGTACAGGTAGGTCTTTTCCGGGTAAAGAGCAATGCAGATAATCTGCTGTACGAATTGCTGGATAAAGGCTATCCTGCGTTTATGCTGGATGAGGACGGATACTATAAGGTGCAGGTAGGTGCCTTCAGACAGCTGGATAATGCCATCAAGATGGAGCAGAGACTGCGCAGGGATGGATACAGTACTTTAATTACAACGTAACAGGGGCTGAGGCCCGCAGGCAGCAGATTTGCCTGTGGGCCTCAGGTGTTTTCAGTATGTTGATCTATCCTACAGCTTCTTCTCCGTTCCTCGCTGCTTTCATATCCAGAAGTTTCTTTTCCACACGCATCAGCCCCTGCTCATAATGCTCGATTTTCTGATTCAGCCGATCCAGGGAGGCCTGCATATCATTCATACGCACCAGAAGCTGGTCCCTCTGTTCCGCTAACAATGTCTTTCTTGCCTCCAGCGTGGAATCTCCCTGCTGAAAAAGACTTACGTATTCAATCAGGGCGTCAATCTGAACCCCAGACTTTCGCATGCACTTCATAAGCTCGATCCAGGCGCAGGATTCTTCTCCATAATCCCGGATGCCGCTTTTAGTCCTGGGAACAGGGGGGATCAGTCCGATCCGTTCATAATAGCGAAGGGTGTCTGCCGAAAGACCGAATTTTTTGCTTACTTCTGTTATCGTCATAGGGAATCTCTCCTTTTTACCAATGCATTTAGTTACTTACTTATATCATACCATCTGAAGGCGGGGGCTGGTCAAGTAAGTTTGGAAAAGCAGGTAAATATTTCTTGAAATCCCTGCCGCTTGATGATAAAATGTTATCAATTCGTGAGGGAGTAATTGGCGTGGATACGTGGTAAGTCAACATACTGGCCGTGACGGCCTGGCTTATCTTAATTAATGAGACTCATGTATGGTGCCCACTGTACATGCGTCTTTTTTTATTACACAGAAAAGCTCTCCGGGCTGGATGCGCGCTGCTGAAAAATCTGCCCCTTCGTGTGTGAATATCATGCAAAAGCTGAAAATGGCAGTGGCGGCACACTAGGATAATACAGGAGGATGGAATATGGGAATAATGGAATTGTTTTTGCTGGCAGTGGGATTGTCTATGGATGCCTTTGCGGTGTCCGTCTGTAAGGGGCTGGCTATGCAGAAGATTACGGTAAAGAGAGCCGGAATCGTTGGACTCTGGTTCGGGGGATTTCAGGCTCTGATGCCTTTGCTGGGATATGTGCTGGGAGTGCAGTTTAAGGAAAAGATCACTGCCGTGGATCACTGGATTGCATTTGTACTTCTGGCCTTAATCGGTGGGAATATGGTTAGGGAAGCCCTGTCCGGGGAATGTACAGAGTGCGGTGATACAGATGCATCCCTGGATGTAAAAACAATGTTTCTTTTGGCAGTGGCTACCAGCGTTGACGCTCTGGCGGTAGGCATTACCTTTGCATTCCTTGAGGTGCACATTATCCGGGCAATTTCCTTCATAGGCATTGTGACATTTGCCCTCTCGGCGGTTGGTGTGAAAGTCGGAAATATTTTCGGGACCAGGTATAAAGCAAAAGCAGAGCTGGCCGGCGGAGTCATATTGATACTCATCGGAGGAAAGATTCTTCTGGAACATCTGGGATTCCTGTAAGAAAAAAGAAAAAGTAGGGAAAATGTGATAAACGTCACCGAACATAAGCATTGGATCCGTTATAATTACTGATGTAAGAAGCGGGACAGGAAAGGGTAGTTAGAGTGTACCGTATGAGAGATATTGTAAGAAATGAAGTAAAGAAGCTAAAGATTTTCCAGGAGGTTCCGGATAGTTTGATTCAGACAATTCTGAACCAGGCACAGATGGTTGACTATGAAAAAAGGGAAATGATATACCGTGCAAAGGAAACAGTGGGATTTGTCTATATTGTGCTGGCCGGCGAGGCTGTAGTCTATAATATTACTAAGCACGGCAACCGCAAAGTCATTTTCATTCTGGGAAAGGGCAGTCTTCTCAACTACAATATCATAAGCAAAACCCAGGCGTCAGTCTTCTGTGAGGCGGCAAGTGGGCTGACGGTGCTGAAAATCCCTCAGACCCTGTTTGTTAAATTGATGGAACAGGAACCTGCCTGGATGTGCGCGGTTATGAGAGAATATGAGCGGTACATCTGGAGGCTGAGCCATCAGCTGAAAAATACCACAGGCAATATGTATCTGGAGCGGAAGATTGCAGCTAAGCTGTGGAAGCTGGGCAGAGATTTCGGTGTGCAGACTCCTGCTGGTGTGAAGGTCGACATAGAGATGACTATGAATCTGATGGCGGATCTGGTGGGGGCACCCAGGGAAAATGTCTCAAGAGCATGTAAAAACCTCAGCAGCCAGGATTTGATTGTTTATAAAAACAAACATTTCTGGATTCCGGATCCTGAGGCACTGGCCGGATTTTATAAGGCCTAATCCAGGCTCACAGATACAGGCAGAGATGGCTGATATTCAGAAAGGATGGAAACAATGGGTACGTTATTGCAGAGAGAGACAGCAGACGCATTCTTAGAGCGGCTGCGGGAAACCTACCGGGTTTATGCCCCAAAGGTATTTCCTATGGAAGGGTGCTTCTCAGACACAGACAGCATCCGGTACGGAGAGATTCAGGGGTGGGACGAGATTGTATGGGATAAAAAGTCAGACTACAGCTTTAAAGAGGTGCTGCTTCCCATCTCTCAGACAATTCTTTATTTCACAGAAGATGAGATGAAGGTTCCAAAAGAGGAGGAGAAAGGAAATCTGATACTTGTAAGGAGCTGTGATCTTCACAGTGTCAGGCGCCTGGATGAGATCTATTTGAAAAATGGCGCGGAGGATTATTATTATAAAAGGATACGGGAGAATACCAGGTTTATCCTGATGGGATGCCCGGAATCCTTTGACTCCTGCATCTGTGTATCTATGGGAACCAATAAAAGTACAGACTACGATGCCTATCTGAGGATGGATGGACAGGGGGTTTACCTGGATTGCAGAGATGAGGAGCTGGGCAGAATCCTGAAAGCATTTCAGGGAGAAGAAACGGAAATACCCGTAGAATATGTGACGAAGAATCCGGTTCAGACCGAAATTCCGGAGGAATTGCCCGCAGGGATCCAGAATCATGATATGTGGAAAGAGTATACCGGCAGGTGTATTGGCTGCGGACGCTGTAATTTTGTCTGTCCTACCTGTACCTGTTTTACCATGCAGGATATTTTTTATAAGGACAATGACCGGACGGGAGAGAGACGCAGAGTATGGGCTTCCTGCCAGGTGGACGGCTATACAGATATAGCGGGAAATATCAGCTTCCGGCAGGATCAGGGGCAGAGAATGCGCTTCAAGGTATTACATAAGGTATATGACTATAAGAAAAGATTCGGATATCACATGTGTGTGGGCTGCGGCCGCTGCGAGGATGCATGTCCGGAATATATCTCTTATCTGGCCTGTCTTCAGAAACTAGGCCGGGCGGCAAAGGAGGGACAGGATAATGAGTAATGAATATATCCCTTTTTTATCTCAGATTAAAGATGTACAGAAACATACGGAGATTGAATACAGCTTCCGTATGTCTTATGTGGGAGACGTACAGCCGGGACAGTTTTTCCAGGTTTCCATTCCCAAGTTCGGGGAGGCGCCTATCTCAGTGAGCGGAATTGGGGAAGACGACGTAGAGCTTACCATCCGTAAGGTGGGTAAGGTAACGAATGAAATATTCGAAAACCGTGTGGGCCAGAGCCTGTTTATGAGAGGACCCTACGGCAACGGCTTCTCTCTGGAGCTCTACCGGGGGAAAGAGCTGATAATCGTGGCCGGAGGCACCGGGGTTTCACCGGTAAAAGGGGTAATAGACTATTTCGGTGAGCACAGGGAAGAGGTGAAAAGTCTCTCTGTCATTGCTGGTTATAAATCCCCCGGGGACATTCTGTTCAAGGACAGCATGAAGCGGTGGGAAAAGCAGATGAATCTTACGGTCACGGTAGATCAGGCAGATGAACCGGGCTGGAAGACGGGGCTTGTGACCTCATATATTCCGAAGATTCCCATAGAGAATCTAAAGGACGCAGCGGCAATTGTGGTAGGACCTCCTGTAATGATGAAATTTTCAGTGGCAGAATTGCTGAAACGGGGATTAAAGGAAGAGCAGATTTGGATCTCACAGGAGAGAAAAATGTGCTGCGGACTTGGAAAATGCGGCCACTGCAAGATGGATGACACATATATCTGTCTGGACGGACCGGTATTTAACTATGCAAAGGGAAAGAAATTATTCGATTAGGAGGCAGACTGTATGGATATCAATACGAAAAAGGTAAAAAAGAATGCCTTCCGTATTTCAAAAGAAAGAGGGATCACAGCTTCCAGAGTGCGGGTTCCGGGAGGAAAATGCAGCGCAGAGGTATTAGGCGTGGTCAAGGATATTGCAGAGACCTATGGAAACGGAAGTGTACATCTGACTACCAGACAGGGGTTTGAGATTGAAGGAATCTCCCTGGAGGATATGGATAAAGTAAATGAAATGCTGCAGCCCGTGATTGAAAATCTGGGTATCAACCAGGAGATACCCGGCACCGGTTATCCGGCTTCCGGAACAAGAAATGTTTCTGCCTGTATCGGAAACCGTGTCTGTCCCTTTGGAAATTATAATACGGCGGCATTTGCAAAGCGCATAGAGGATGCCATCTTTCCTAATGATCTTCATTTTAAGATAGCCTTGACCGGCTGCCCCAATGACTGTATTAAAGCAAGGATGCATGATTTCGGAATCATCGGCATGACTATGCCCCAGTACGATCCCAGCCGCTGTGTGAACTGCGGGGCCTGTGAAAAAGGGTGCGATCAGCTTTCGGTGAACGCTCTTCGCCGGGAAAACTATAAGGTGGTGCGCAATGAAGAGAAATGTGTGGGCTGCGGGGTGTGCATTACCAAATGTCCCACCAGGGCATTTACCAGAAGCAGACAGAAATACTATCGTCTTACCATCATGGGCAGAACAGGAAAAAGGAATCCCAGACTTGGGGAGGACTTCCTGGTGTGGGTGGATGAAGATACGATCATTAAAGTAATCCTGAATACCTATCGGTTTGTGAAAGAATACATTGATCCCAATGCACCCGGCGGAAAGGAGCATGTAGGCTATATTATCGACCGGGTAGGCTTTACCGAATACAAAAAATGGGCGTTGGAGGGCGTAAGACTGCTCCCTGAGACTATTGTTAAGGACCATGTTTACTGGAACGGTGTTCACTACAGATAAAACCGGCAATAACAATCAAAAACAGCAAGGCGGATATTGCAGCTGATACTGCGGTAATATCCGCTTTTTTTGCTGCCCTTTTGCAGAACGGTGTTAAATGCTGCATCCGCTTTTTGGAGGGCGGCGTGACTGGAAATGATTTACAATGAAAGAAAATGGCGGTAATATTATCATAACAAAGTAAAACAATCAAAAATAGTCAAAATAAATCGGGAAGGAAAAAGGGAGGATTACTATGCTGAGCAAAGAAAGGCTGAGCGCAATCCTTGAGAAGGAAGTGCAGCACCGCCGGCCGGAAGGGAGTACCTTATGGAAATAATCAGAGGAAAAAGTGCATTCGCAGCCATTGCTGTGGGGAAAATAGCAGTTTATAAAAAAGAAGAACAGCAGGTTAGAAGAAGGCCCATCGAAGAGCCGGAAAGGGAAATCGATCGTTTCCGGAAGGCAAAGGAAGAGACCGCTGACCAGCTTCAGAAGCTGTATGAGAGGGCGCTGAGGGAAGTGGGGGAGGCCGGCGCCATGATCTTTAAGGCGCACCAGATGATGCTGGATGATGGGGATTACCAGGCTTCTATCCTGCATATGATTCAGACTCAGAAGGTGAATGCGGAGTACGCAGTGGGAACTGCCGGAGATCATTTTGCGAATATGTTTGCCGCCATTGATGATGCGTATATGAAGGAGAGGGCAGCGGATGTAAAGGATATCTCAGAGCGGGTGATCCGAAATCTCAGCGGAAAGGGAAGCCGGGACAGGGACTTTACGGAACCAGTGATTGTGGTGGCAGACGATCTGGCACCAAGTGAAACCGTACAGCTGGACAAAGACAAGGTGCTTGCTTTTGTCACCCGCAGAGGATCTGTCAATTCGCATACGGCGATTCTGGCCAGAACCATGAATATTCCCGCTATTATCAATACTGGAATCGATCTGGAACAAAATCTGGACGGAAAAGAAGCGGTTGTGGACGGATTTCGGGGAATCGTATATCTGGACCCCACTTTGGAGGTGCTGGAGGAAATGAAAAAGCGCCTGGAAGAAGAACGGCAGAAAAAAGAACTCCTCCAGGAACTGAAGGGAAAGGAAACGGTTACCCTGGATGGGAAAAAGATAAAGCTGTATGCTAATATCGGAAGTGTCTCTGACATTGCCGGTGTACTGAAGAATGATGCGTCGGGGATTGGTCTTTTCAGAAGTGAATTCCTCTATCTGGAGAAGGAGGACTGTCCAACAGAGGATGAGCAGTTTGCCGCATATAAGACCGCCCTGGAAAATATGGGGGGCAAAAAGGTGATTATCCGTACCCTGGATATTGGAGCGGACAAGCAGGTTGACTATTTCCATATGGAGAAAGAGGAGAATCCCGCTATGGGCTGCCGGGCCATCCGAATCTGTCTGGAGAGGAAAGATATTTTTAAAACGCAGCTGCGGGCACTATACCGGGCCTCAGCTTTTGGCAATCTTTCCATTATGTTCCCCATGATCATTTCTGTAAAGGAGGTGGATGAGATCCTTGAGATTGTGGAAGAGGTAAAAAAAGAGCTGAGGGAGGAAGAAATTGCCATGGGGGAGGCAGAGCTGGGGATAATGATTGAGACCCCCGCAGCAGTTATGGTAAGCGATGAACTGGCAAAAAAGGTTGACTTTTTCAGCATAGGTACTAACGATCTCACGCAGTATACACTGGCCATAGACCGCGGGAACGCCAAACTGGACAGATATTATGACGCCCATCACCCTGGGGTGCTGCGGATGATTCAGATGACAGTGGAGAGTGCTCACAAACATGGAATCTGGGCTGGAATCTGCGGAGAGCTTGCCTCAGATCTGGAACTGACGGAGACCTTTCTCGCTATGGGGGTTGATGAATTATCCGTATCTCCCTCCGAGATTCTGGGACTCAGAAAAAAGATTCGGGAGACCAAAATAAAACCATAGGCAGTGACAGCACCCCTTTTACATTGTGTTTTCGGCGGAAATCAGTATAATAGAGGTATGCAGTCTGTATCCGCATCTGCTGAAAGGAAGAGTGAGCATGGCAATTACGTTAAAGGCGATCCGGCAGGAATCTTACCCTGCCTCTTACACAAGGGGAAATACCCTCTATACGAATCAACAGGTGATCACCTGCCGTTCCTGTGAATGGGAGGGGGAGGGGGTCTCTACAGTTAAGGCAGAGGTTCTGGGCAAAGATGAGGAGCTATACATGGTAGAGCTTACCGTGGACGAGGCCAATGACAAGATCACAGATTACAGCTGTGAATGTGAAGACAGCCTGATTCACAAAGGAATGTGCAGTCATTGCGTCGCCGCTGCCCTGCACTATTGGAGGGAATCTATTCTTCAGGAGCAGAAGCAAAAGGATATCATCGGACAGGCGCCGGAGGAACTGCCCGCCGGTTCCGGGACAAGGGTGTCGTCTCCGGAGATTACAAGCTTAATTTACCGGTATTCTATGAGAGAAAAGGCCAGGTTTTTTCAGCCGTCTGTGGCAGGAAAGGTTGAGCTGGAACCGGCGCTGAAGAAGTATTCCCAGACGTGGAAGCTGACATTGCGCATCGGTATGGATTATAAATATGCCCTGAAAAATATCGGAGACTTTCTTGAAGCAGTGGAAAATGGGGAAAAGGTAACATACGGAAAAAAACTGTCCTTTATACATGAGAGAAGTGCCTTTACCCCTCAGGCACGGGAATTTATTTCCTTTTTGGAGCGGGCGTATAAAGACAGAGAGGAACTTAGAACGGAAACTTATTACTATTCCGGGGAGAGATACAGGAGTAATCCCCAGGAGCTGAATCTCACAGAAAGAGAGGCGGCAGAGTTTTTTCTCCTGATGAGAGGAAAGAAATGCCGCCTTTTGGACAGCGCTGAGGGCAGCAGCGAACTGTCTGTTGTTGAGGGCAATCCCCCTCTTGTGATTGAAATTACCGCCCGGGACGACGGGTGCTTTATGGTACTTCCCCGGCTTGAGGTATTCTCCTCGGATGAATCTCTGTTTGTACGGATGGGGGAAGCTGTGTACTGCTGCTCGGAAGACTTTGCCAGGGATATGAAAGAGGTGTGTCAGTATGGGAACTGGAGGGAATGTGCCCATCTGGAAATCGCTGTGAAAGATATGAACGCATTCTGCAGTACCATATATCCGGTGCTCAGGGAGCATGCAGAGGTGAAACTACAAGGGGATATCGGTGCCTATATGCCTGAAGAGGTGCAGATACGCATCTATCTGGATCTGGAAAGGGAGAAGCTTACCTGCCGCCTGGAGTCAGAATATGGGGACAAGAGCTTTAATATGCTGGGGGCTTTTTCTGTGGAAGACATGTACAGGGACATTGCCAGAGAGAGCCGGGCCGTCTATACCGCAAGGGCATATTTTGATAATACCGGGGACAAGAAGGTTCTTACCCTCCCGGTAAACCAGGACGACAGAGTCTACCAGCTTCTTGCCACAGGGATGGATCAGCTGCGGCAGACGGGAGAAGTATTTGTATCTGAAAATCTGAAAAAGCTGTCTGTCCGCAGAGCTCCCAGGGTTACGGTAGGCATTACTCTGAGCGGAGATCTTTTAGATCTTACCCTCTCCTCCGAAAAGCTTCCGTTTGGGGAATTGGAGGGGCTGCTTCAGAGCTACCGCCAGAGGAAGAAGTATTACAGGCTGAAGGACGGAGACTTTCTGCGCCTGGAGGATAACTCTGTGAGCGCTCTGGCTGAGATTATGGAGGGGCTTTCCCTTGACGGCAGGGATCTGGAAGCAGGAAGCTGCAGGATACCCAGATACCGGGCATTTTATCTGGACCAGGTGTTCAGGGAGGCGAAGGAAGGCATTGAGATTCAGAGAAGCCAGTCCTTTAAATCCATGATCCGAAATATGAAGTCCGCGGATGACAGTGACTTTGAGGTACCGGACCACCTGAAAGGGACGCTCCGGAATTACCAGAAGGCGGGATACCGCTGGCTCTGTACCCTGGAGGCTATGGGATTCGGAGGGATCCTGGCAGATGATATGGGGCTCGGCAAAACCATACAGATGATTGCATTTCTCTGTGCCAGGTACGAAAAAGAAGGGGATGCGGCGGGGGCGCCGTCCCTTATTGTATGCCCGGCCTCATTGGTGTACAACTGGGAAGGAGAGCTGGACCGCTTTGCCCCTCAGCTTAGAAAAAAGGTGCTGGTGGGTAACCGGGAAGAGAGAAAAGAGATTTATGATCATTACAGCGAATTCCAGATTTTGATTACCTCCTATGACATTTTAAAAAGGGATGTGGAGGATTACCGCGGCCTGGAATTTTACTGTGAAGTGCTGGATGAGGCACAGTATATTAAAAATCATATGACCCAGGCGGCAAGGGCGGCAAAAAGTGTGAGAGCCGGAGTAAAATTTGCACTTACAGGGACCCCCATAGAGAACCGCCTCAGTGAGCTTTGGAGTATTTTTGACTATCTGATGCCGGGAATTTTGGGAAAATATTCCGGGTTCCAGAAGGAATATGAGATACCCATTGTACAGCACAGTGACAAAATTGCGGCCCGCCGCCTGCAGAAAATGATAAAACCCTTTGTGATGCGGCGCCTGAAGAAGGATGTTCTGAAGGAGCTTCCGGATAAGATTGAAAATGTGGTCTACTCCCGTCTTCAGGGAGAGCAGGAAAGAGTCTACGCGGCAAATGTACAGAAGCTGCTGTCACAGCTGGAACAGCCGTCTGGGACCGGGAGCCAGGGAGAAAAGTTTCAGGTGCTTGCCCAACTCACCAGGCTGCGCCAGATTTGCTGTGATCCCGGCCTGGTATACGAGGACTATAAAGGGGAGTCTGCGAAGGTGGATACCTGCATGGAACTTGTGGACAATGCCATAGAGGGGGGACATAAGGTACTGATATTCTCTCAGTTTACCACGATGCTGGATATTCTGAAAAAGCGTCTGAAAAAGAAAAGGATATCGTATCATATCCTGACGGGTTCCACGAAAAAGGAGGACAGGGCAGAGCTGGTAAAGGCATTTAATAAGGATGCGGTTCCGGTATTTTTAATCTCTCTGAAGGCAGGGGGAACGGGACTGAATCTGACAGCGGCCAGCATTGTGATTCACTTTGACCCCTGGTGGAATATTGCCGCACAGAATCAGGCCACAGACCGGACACACAGGATCGGACAGGAGGAGACAGTGACGGTGTTTAAACTGATTGCAAAAGATACGGTGGAGGAGAAAATATTAAAATTGCAGGAGGATAAGAAACTGCTGTCAGATCAGATCATATCAGAGCACGGTGTCTCAGTTGCGGCCATGTCTTCGGAAGAGATTGCCGGTCTGCTGAAAGAGGAGACGTAGGACTATGGAAAAAGAGAACAGGGAGTTTCACGATTCACTGCGTAGAGAGCTGGAGGAACTGGCGGAACCGGGTTTCCGGGACTTTACCAGCAGACTCATGCCGGGGGTAGATAACGTTCTGGGTGTCCGCCTGCCCAAATTGAGAAAGATTGCCAAGAGAATTGCAAAGGGGGACTGGGAGAGCTATCTCTCCAATGCCTCAGACGAATCCTATGAGGAGATTATGCTTCAGGGAATGGTAATTGGATGCTGTAAAACCGGGTTTGAACAGCGAAGCTGGCAAATTCAAAGATTTGTTCCCAAGATAGATAACTGGTCCGTGTGCGACAGCTTCTGTGCAGGGCTGAAGGCGGCAAGAGAAGAGCCGGAAAAGATGTGGGACTTCCTCCAGCCATACCTTTATGGAAATGGAACTTATGAGATCCGGTTTGCTGTGGTCATGCTGCTTATGTATTATAGGGAGGAGTCGTATATGGATGCTGCATTCACGGCATTTGATGACATCCGGCACGAAGATTATTATGTAAAAATGGCGGTGGCCTGGGCCGTATCCATGTACTTTGCGGCGTATCCCGCACAGACTATGGAATACCTGAAGCGCTGCCGGCTGGACGACTTTACCTACCGCAGGGCACTGCAGAAGATAACAGAATCCCTCCAGGTAGACCCTGAGACGAAACATAAGGTACGAGAGCTGAAGAGAGTGACCTGATAGGAAATTGAGGCGATATTTCTGATTTGAAGTAAAAATAAAAATAATTTTGCATTACCTAAATATTTTTGTATATAATAGCGGAAATCAGATGCTTTTACCGGAGAAGTTTAGTGATTATCCGAATGGATTTCTGCAGGCATAAAGGATATAATAAATATAGTTCAGAGAAAAAGAGGTGTTACAAGATGTTTACAGTCGTTTACATTGCAGTATTTGCTTTGCTTGCTGTGGAGTTATATCCTATTGTAAAAAAAGGAATGCAGAAATAAGATAAAGATAATAGTCAGACAGAATGGAGAGAGGACCGGAACGGACAGGTCTTTTCTCCTGTTTTATTATAGAGGGGGGATAGAGAAATGAAAAAATCGCTGATTTATGGAATCGCTGGTTCTTTCTTTTTTGCGTTTACTTTTATACTTAACCGAAGTATGAATCTGGGCGGTGGATACTGGATGTGGAGCGCGAGTCTTCGCTACTTTTATACAATGCCTATACTGCTGGTGATTTTGTGGAGGAACCGTCAGCTGAATGGAATCTGGGAGGAGATTAAAAAGCAGCCCTGGGTCTGGATTCTGTGGAGCACCGTGGGGTTCGGACTCTTTTATGCACCCCTGTCTCTGGCATCGGCCTACGGGGAGTCCTGGCTGATTGCTTCTACCTGGCAGATTACCATAGTGGCGGGGGTGCTTCTCACCCCTTTGTTCGGCCATAAGATTCCGGTAAAGAATCTGGCCTTCTCCCTGTTGATTTTGGCAGGGATATTCCTCATGCAGGGCTCCCACCTGAGAGAAGCGGCTGTGAGTGATGTACGGATGACGGTTCTGCCGATTCTGGTGGCGGCGTTTGCGTATCCTCTGGGGAACCGTAAGATGATGTCTCACTGTCCCCCGGAAATTACGGCAATGCAGAGAGTGTTCGGCATGACTCTGTGCAGTATGCCCTTTTGGCTGGCAGGTTCTGTATTTGCCTGGAGCCGGGCGGGACTGCCGGATATGGGACAGCATGCCCAGTCTTTTCTGGTAGCGCTTTTTTCCGGGGTGACGGCAACCTACCTGTTTTTTAAGGCTACAGATATGGTGAAGCAGAATCCACGACGGCTGGCACTGGTGGAGGCGACCCAGTCCGCAGAGGTAATCTTTACACTTCTGGGGGGGATCTTGCTGCTGGGAGACTCTCTTCCCTCAGGAATGGGATTTGGGGGAATCTTTCTGATACTGGCAGGAATGATTGCGAACAGCCTCATAACCCGGTAAATTGCTTTGCAGACCGGGTGATTACGAGCCTCTGTGTCTAGAGAAATGGCGGAATTCCGGAATGTGACTTACTCACAGAAAAAGGGAAAAAAGAATGATAGAATACAGCCATAAGATAAACAAGGAGGTAATCATTATGAAGATAACAACCAATAATTTTGATACAGAAGTAATGCACAGTGACAGGAAGGTATTGCTGGATTTCTATGCTGACTGGTGTGGCCCCTGCAAGATGCTGGCTCCGGTGCTTCAGAATCTGGAGGGAGAGCTGCAGGATGTAAAAATCGGTAAGATCAATGTAGACGAAGAGGGTGCTCTGGCTTCCCAGTTTGGAGTTATGAGTATTCCCACTCTGGTGGTAATGGAAAACGGCAAAGAAATCACAAGAAGTGTAGGCGCCCGCTCAGAGAATGATATTCGCCGAATGGTGGGCAGATAATTGACAAGAATTGCTCAGGTTGATATGATGGAGGATACAAGAGTGAGGTGATCGGTATATCCTCGGTCCCTGGGAGGTTAATGTCATGAAGCAAAAAGAATTACAAAAGGATTTTCAGGAGCTGCTGCCTTTCTGGAAATCCATCAGCAGTCATTCACAGGAAACCTTAATAAATAATTCAGAGCCCGTCACTTTTCCCCCAGGAACTGCAATGCATGCAGGGGGGGAGGAGTGTTCCGGGCTGTTTCTGGTCCTTGAGGGGAGAGTCCGGGCTTACATTGTGACGGAGCAGGGAAAGGAGGTCACACTGTTTCGCCTTCTGAGCCGGGACATCTGTATTTTTTCGGCCTCCTGTATTATGAAAAATATTAGTTTTGATGTCTTTGTCTCCGCGGAGACAGAGGTAAGGGCGATAAGGATACCGGCCCAGTGTTATAATGAAATTACGAACAGTGAATTGGCAGTTGCAAGGTATACCAATGAACTGCTGTCCTCCAGAATGTCCGATGTGATGTGGGTGCTGGAAGAAATAGTATTTACCAGCTTTGATAAAAGGCTGGCTCATTTTCTCCTAGAGGAGGGAGAGCTGGAAGAATCCGATGTTTTAACCATCACCCATGAACAGATTGCAAACCATCTGGGAAGCGCCAGAGAAGTAGTCTCCAGAATGCTTCGGTATTTTGCAAATGAAGGGTATGTGAAAGCAGAAAGAGGAAGTATCCGTCTTCTGGACAAAGAGGGACTGGAGGAAATCTGAGGGCAGACCGGGTGCTGCAAAATATACAGGAGAGATGACAGAGAAGATGGAAGACAAAAAAAAAGAAGTATGCAGGAAAAATTGGGAGAACTTCTGGTATTACCATAAGTTTCATGTAATCATCGGTGTTTTTGTAATCGCAGTGATTGCCGTATTCGTGAGAGATAAGCTGAAACAGATAGATTATGACTATACTGTTGCAGTTGTCACTGCGGAGGGAATACCTCAGGAAGCTTTAGATGAACTGCAATCAGTCCTTGAAAACATTGCTTCTGACAGAAACAATGACAAAAAGGTACATGTACTGATTCAGAACTATGCCATTGGGAATAAGAACGGGGAGAGCAGCAACCCGCAGATCACCATGGCAAACCAGCAGAAATTTATCGTGGATGCCCAGACAGGAACCAGTATGCTCCTGATTTATACTGATGAGGTCTATGAGATGTATAAGAAGCAGGGCTTGTTTGCCGTGGAAGACGGCACACCGGTTAAAATGGGGGAGTGTTCCGCCTTCACAGAGATGAAGGATGGGGATTCCCTGAGAAATCTGAACATATCCCTTAGGAATATAGACGAATCCCTGTGGAGCAAAGAGAAAGATCTCAAAGCCTATTATGAAGACAGTGAAAGGCTGCTGGAGAGGTTTATGTATGGAGATAAATAAAAAATTTCTGGATAACATTACGGATTTTATTTTTGCTGAGGATACACCATCCAGTGCCGATATCATCTTTATCCCCGGGGACGGCTACCCCCAGATGGCGGAGCGGGCAGCCGGGCTTTGGAAGCAGGGGTATGCCCCGTGGATACTGCCCTCGGGAAGGCACAGCATTCTTCAGGGAAGCTTTGCAGGCGTAAAAGACAAAGAGAATGTTTACCGGGATAATTATAAAACCGAATGGGAATTCCTCTGCCATGTACTCACCTCTCATGGAGTGCCCCGGGAGATCATTTTGAGGGAGGAAGCAGCCACTTATACCTACGAAAATGCCATATATTCCAGGCAGGTGACAGACCATGCGGGGTTAACCATCCAGAAGGGGATTATCTGCTGCAAGTCTTTTCATGCCAGGAGGTGCAGAATGTATTACCAGCTCCTTTATCCGGAGGCAGAATTTTATCTGTGCCCCGTGGAGGTACAGGGGATTTCCAGAGATACCTGGTACCAGAGCAGAGAGGGAATTGAGACTGTCCTGGGAGAGGCCGGGAGGTGTGCCGGCCAGTTCCGTGAGATCCTTCTTACCGGCAAATATATAACCGGACCTTGAATTATAAGAATTTATGTGCTATGATATCTCAGGCATAAGTAGAACAAATAATCGCAGCTGGCAGGCCGAAAGGCGTCAGATGAGGAAAGTCCGGGCTTCGCAGGGCAGGATGCCGGATAACGTCCGGTGGAGGCAACTCTAAGGATAGTGCAACAGAAATGTACCGCCAGGAAACTGGTAAGGGTGGAAGGGCAGTGTAAGAGACTACCGCCTTCCTGGTAACAGGAGGGGCATATGTAAACCCCATCCGAAGCAAGACCGAACAAAAAGCAATGTGGCTGCCCGTCACGCTTTTAGGTGGGTCGCTGGAACCTGCTGGCAACAGCAGGTCTAGATAGATGATTATTCACGACATAACCCGGCTTATCGTTTTGCTTATGCGCTACAGTACGGCGAAGGCCGTATACGCCCGTTGGGTATGTATGTATTTGAAGACAGAAGAAAACCAGGCATGTGCTTTGCCTGGTTTTCTTCTGTCTTGGGAATCCGGTGCTTAGCGAATCCGGTTTCCGGAATATTTTTCTTCGCAGTATTTGCAGCGGTAAATTTCCTTTTTAGGGTCTGTGAGTACAAATACGTGATCCAGGCCCTGCTCAATGGAGGTAATACACCTCGGGTTCTTACACTTAATTACATTGACGATTTTTTCCGGGAGCGTCAGCTCTTTCTTCGCAACGATTTTAGCGTCTTTTATAATGTTTACTGTAATGTTGTGGTCAATAAACCCAAGAATATCCAAATCCAATTCATCAATGGGACACTCAACTTTGATGATATCTTTTCTCCCCATTTTGTTGCTTTTGGCATTCTTGATAATAGCAACGCAGCAATCCAGCTTATCCAATCGCAGATCGTGATAAATAGTCATGCTGTTTCCTGCTTTGATGTGATCGAGTACAAACCCTTCATTTAACTGGCCAACATTTAACATACATCCACCTCCAATAATGTGAGAATCAGTGCCATACGTACATAGACGCCGTATTGAACCTGTTTGAAGTAAACAGCACGGGGATCGCTGTCCACTTCTACGGAGATTTCATTTACTCTCGGGAGTGGGTGGAGAACCAGCATATCGGGGCCGGCCAGCTCCATCTTTGCCTTGTCCAGAATATAAAAATCTTTCATGCGGACATAATCTTCTTCGTTAAAGAAACGTTCTTTCTGCACTCTTGTCATGTAGAGCAGATCCAGCTCCGGAAGGGCATCTTCCAGGCGTACTACTTCTTTGAATTCATTGCCGTTGGCTCTGAGGACATCCTCCCGGATATAATCAGGAACCCTTAACTCTTCAGGGGAAATTAAAACGAACCGTACGCCGTGATAGCGCACCAAAGCTTCTATAAGAGAATGAACCGTTCGGCCGAACTTCAGATCTCCGCAGAGGCCGATGGTTAGATTGTCCAGACGCCCTTTCAGAGATCGGATGGTGAGCAGATCGGTAAGGGTTTGTGTCGGATGCTGATGGCCCCCGTCCCCTGCGTTAATTACAGGAATAGAAGAAGCCATAGATGCAACCAGAGGTGCACCTTCCTTTGGATGGCGCATAGCGCAGATATCTGCATAGCAGGATGCCATGCGGATGGTATCCGCTACACTTTCGCCTTTTGCGGCGGAACTGGAGCCTGCGTTGGAGAATCCAAGAACCTTTCCTCCCAAGTTCATCATGGCAGCCTCAAAACTTAAACGGGTTCTGGTGCTTGGCTCATAGAATAGAGTTGCGATTCTTTTTCCTTCGCAGACATGGGCATATTTTTCTGGATTGTGCTCAATATCGTTGGCCAGATCCAGGAGTTTGTCTAATTCTTCCACGGAAAAATCCAGTGGGCTCATTAAGTGTCTCATGGGTTACCTCCTATGTGCTTACCGGTAAAATTTTACCAAGATCTTACGGGTAATTTATCATCTACCATCATATAATAGTTTACCGGTAATTTCAACATTAATCGGAAAGTATTTTTTCAAAAATAAGCCCTGTAAAAAACCATACCGGGGCATAATCCAGGCGGATCAGACCTTTGTAATTCAGCTTGCACTTGCTGTAATCCCAGGGACACATCTGATATTTTTTCAGTATGCTGCCTGTGGTATATTCCGTAAAGAAGATTCCTACGGTATAGATGCTTCCCCGGATGAGCGGGGAGACATTCTTCATCAGGCGGGAAATGGGGGAGATTACCGCAGCCATCCCGTAAATGGGAAACATCCAGATGGAGGACTGGCCAAGCAGCTTGCGCTCTCCGCGTTCCAGAGAGTGAATACCTGTCCAGAGAATTTCCATGCACCAGCCGGCAGCACCGCATAGTAAGAATTTATGTTTCATAGCCACATTCCTTTTTTGTAAGTAGTATAACCTTTAGGAAGGGTTCTCATACGCCGTCTGATTTTCTGCTTTTTTTTGCAGGAATTGATACAGAAACTTGCGAAATAGGAAGGAGCGGTGTATGATTAGAAATAATACGCAAATTTATTTGCAGGAAACACGGATAAAGGAGAGAATAAAAGATGTTGGATTTGCTGAAGATAAGAGGGCAGATTGATGGAATAGATGATGAGATTCTGAGGCTGTTTGAAGAGCGGATGCAGCTGTGCAGTGATGTGGCAGAGTTTAAAATACAGACAGGCAAGGCTGTTTTTGATAAGGACAGGGAACTGGAAAAATTGAAGGCTCTCGGGGAGAAGGCAGGCAGCGATTTTACCAGCCATGGAATCCGGGAGCTGTTTCAGCAGATAATGGCTATGAGCAGAAAGCTTCAGTATCAGCTGCTGGAAAAGAACGCGGTGGAGGAAGACACACCCTACATCCCTGTGAAAGCTCTGGATACCGAGGATGTTACCGTAGTATTTCAGGGAGTGGAGGGAGCCTACAGCTTTGCGGCTATGAATACATTCTTCGGCAGTTCTGTGAAGAATTATCATGTGGCAAAATTCAGGGATGCGATGGAAGAGATTAAGAAGGGAAATGCGGAGTATGCCGTTCTCCCTATTGAGAATTCTACCGCAGGGATTGTGCAGGATATCTATGATTTGCTCACGGTATATGACCACTTTATTGTGGGAGAGCAGATTATACCTTGCCAGCATGTCCTTCTGGGTGTGCCGGGTGCCGGACTGGAGGATATTGAGACGGTTTATTCTCATCCCCAGGGATTGATGCAGTGCAGAGAGTTTTTAAATGAACATAAAGAGTGGAAGCAGGTAACACTGGACAACACGGCTGTCTCAGCTAAAAAAGTTTCAGAGGACCAGGATAAGACCCAGGCAGCCATTGCCAGTGAGTCGGCAGGGGAATTCTATGGGCTGTCTGTCTTAAAAAGGAATATCTTCAGCAATCAGAATAATTCTACCAGATTTATTATCGTATCAAAGGAAAAGAAATACCGGAAGGACGCCCGGAAAATCAGCGTGAGCTACGAGCTGCCCCATGAGAGCGGAAGTCTGTATAACAGCTTGTCTCATTTCATTTACAATGGTCTCAATATGACAAAGATTGAGTCACGTCCAATACCGGGAAGAAACTGGGAATACCGGTTTTTTGTGGACTTTGAGGGCAATCTGGGGGACAGTGCGGTGAAAAATGCCATTCGTGGTCTCTCTGCGGAAGCCAGTCAGCTGCGGGTACTGGGGAATTACTAGGAGGATAAAGATGATTCAGTTGGAAGAATGTATTGTATATAGAAATTTTAGAGAGCAAGACGTACTGCATAAGATGACAGATCTGATCAACACTTATATAGAAGAAAGGGAAGCGCTGGAGGAGCGGCGTGGAGTATTCTACGACTGCATGAATCAGCTGGTGGAAATGTCCGGGGCTTATGGATTTGCTGGGAATCTCTGGCACAATTACCTCACATTTCTGCTGGTAAACCATGAGAATGCATTTAGTATGGCATCAGAAATCGTTGGGCCAGTCCAAGGGAGTATCAACGAATTGGTACTGCAGGACTTTGCTGTATTTAAGAAGCTCTATGATTTTGATTTGGGAAAACTGGATGAGGCATTTGGTTCCTGCTGCTGTGGGAGCATCTGTAATTATGTAAATGTCAATGAAAACAGTAAAATGTTTAACAAACGAATCAGGGACCGCATCTGCAATCTCAGCGAAAAACTGAGCCGGGCGGCAACCACAGAAGAATTTATGGAGGATATGGTATCCTTCTACAAAGACTTTGGAGTAGGCAAGCTGGGGCTCCACAAGGCTTTCCGGCTGGAACATTCACCTGTGCGGGAAAAGGTGGATATAGTGCCTATTACCAACATTGCCCATGTGCATCTGGATGATCTGGTGGGATATGAGATCGCCAAGAAGAAACTCATTGATAATACAGAAGCATTTGTTTCAGGAAGAAAAGCCAATAACTGCCTGCTTTTTGGAGATGCGGGCACCGGAAAATCTTCCAGCGTCAAGGCTATACTAAACCAATATTATGACCGGGGGCTGCGTATCATAGAGGTTTATAAGCATCAGTTTCAGGATCTAAATGATGTGATTGCTCAGATTAAAAACAGAAACTATCGTTTTATCATATATATGGACGACTTATCCTTTGAAGAATTCGAGATAGAATACAAATACCTGAAAGCAGTGATTGAAGGCGGATTAGAGAAAAAACCAGAAAATATCCTAATCTACGCAACCTCAAACCGCCGCCACCTGGTGAGAGAAAAATTCAGCGACAAAGAAGAACGCAGAGACGATCTTCACGCTTCAGATACCGTACAGGAAAAACTCTCTCTGGTTTCCCGATTCGGAGTATCCATCTTCTTCTGCGCACCGGACAAAAAAGAATTCCAGAATATTGTCAGAACATTGGCAGAGCGGTACAAAGTGGAGATGCCGGAAGAAGAACTACTGCAGAAAGCCAACGCCTGGGAACTGCAGCACGGAGGACTGTCAGGGAGGACAGCACAGCAGTTTATTGATTACTTATTGGGCCAAAAGGGGACGTGTTCTTTTTAAAAGGAACACGTCCCAAATTCGATCAGGGGTGTCCCTTATTAGTAGATACGGAGATAAAATGTAAAATATAGGTAAAATCCCTGGCATTTTCAGACGATTAATAGTAAAATAATTAAAAATACACGAAATATTACAAGGGGGATGAGAGTATGGCTATTACAACATTTGCAGCCGTGGATATAGGCTCTTATGATATCAGCATGAAGATCTATGAGCTGTCCAAAAAATACGGAATGCATGAAATAGATGAAATCCGCAGTCCGCTTGAGCTGGGGAAAGATACGTATGTGACTGGAATGCTTAGTTTGGAGTCTCTGGATTCTCTCTGCACTGTCCTGAATGACTACAGACATATTATGGAGGGGTACAGAGTTGAGGATTATAAGGTTTGTGCCACCAGCTCTCTGCGGGAAGCGGAGAATATGTGGGTGATTCTGGAACAGATTTACAGAAGAACCGGGATGCATGTGGAAGTATTAAGCAATTCTGAGCAGCGGTTTCTGGGCTACAAGTCCATAGCCTCAAAGGAGAAGGATTTTACTGAGATTATTCAGAAGGGAACCGCTATTATAGAGGTGGGAGGAGGAAGCGTACAGGTTTCTCTTTTTGACAAAGACGCGCTGGTGACCACCCAGAATTTTAAACTGGGGAATCTGAGAATTCGTGAGAAGCTGCTTCCTGTGGAAAAGGAAACCATATATTACGAGCAGCTGGTAGAGGAATTGATTAACAATGAGATTCTCAGCTTTAAAAAGCTTCATCTGAAAGAACGGGAAATTAAAAATGTTATTCTGGTAGGTGATAATTTTACGGAGGTGCTTTTCCGTAAGGGGGAAAATGGCAACCTATGCTCCACGATTGACAAGGCAACGTTTATGAATGTCTATGATCGCGTGGTTCCCTATTCACCCGAGCAGGTGGCTGTGGAATTCTCCCTGCCCCTTGAGTATGCGTCACTTCTCATCCCCTCGATTATTATTTTTAAAACTTTTATTGAGCAGTTTGGTGCAGAAACCATGTGGATCCCCGGAACACAGCTTACAGACGGTATGGCTTATGAGTATGGTGAAAGCCATAAAATCATAAGAACCAATCATAATTTTGAAAATGATATTATTGAAGCGGCCAGAAATATTGCAAAGCGGTATGTAAGCAGCAAAGGCCACGTCCAGGTTATGACCAGGATCGGACTTGTCATATTCGACAGTATGAAAAAATATCATGGCATGGGGAAAAGAGAGCGCCTCCTGCTGCAGATTGCTATTATTCTACATGACTGCGGCAAATATATCAGTCTGAGCAATGTAGGGGAATGCTCTTACAATATTATTATGTCAACGGAGATTATCGGTCTGTCTCATGCAGAGCGGGAAGTGATTGCCAATGTGGTCCGTTTTAATACAGTTCCCTATGTGTATTACGGGGAGGATGGCATTTACCAGGAAATGAAACAGGAAAACTATATCCTGGTGGGAAAACTGACAGCTATCCTCAGAATGGCGAATGCTCTGGACAGAAGCCATCTTCAGAAGATAGAAACGCTTCATGCTTCTGTAAAAGAGAACCGGCTGATCCTGTCCATTGAGAGTCAGGCGGATTTTACCCTGGAAGAAGGTCTGCTGGCAGACAAGATAAACTTTTTTGAGGAGATTTATTTTATCAGGCCGGAATTGAGAAGAAAAAGGAGAAAATAGGAGGCATAAGATGGAAATAGTAAATTATACAAACCCTGAATATTTCTGGAACCGGGAGCTGAGCTGGATTGGATTTAACGAGAGGGTATTAAGCGAAGCAAAAGATAAATCCCTGCCTCTGTTTGAAAGACTGAAATTTCTAAGTATAACAGCGTCAAATCTGGATGAGTTTTTTATGATACGGGTGGCATCCTTAAAGGATATGGTACATGCCAAATATACGAAGCCGGATATTGCAGGTATGCCTCCAAAAGAGCAGTTAAAGGAGATCAGCAAAAGCACCCAGGAACTGGTTGCTGCCCAGTACAATACTTACAACCGTTCCCTGCTTCCGGCTCTGAAAAAATGCGGCCTGTCTCTCATTCGGGAGCATGAAGATCTGACAAAGCGTCAGTGTGCTTTTGCGGATCAATATTTTGAAGATAATGTTTATCCGGTACTGACCCCCATGGCCATGGACTCTGCCCGGCCATTTCCACTTATCAGAAACAAGACACTGAATATCGGAGCACTGATCTCTAAAAAGGATAAGAAGGGGAAAGACGAGCTGGAATTTGCAACTGTGCAGGTACCTTCAGTACTTCCCAGAATCATCCGGCTGCCGGAAGATGAAAAGGGGAATCAGGCAGTAATACTCCTGGAGGAAATTATTGAGCGGAATATCGGCAAACTCTTTTTGAATTTTGATGTTGTCTGCGCTTATCCTTACCGGATTATGAGAAATGCAGATTTGACCATCGACGAAGATGAGGCGGCGGATCTTTTGAAAGAAATTCAAAAGCAGCTGAAAAAACGCCAGTGGGGTGAGGTGATCCGCCTGGAAGTAGAAGACAAGATGGACGAACGCCTTCTGAAGATCCTAAAGGCAGAGTTTGCTATCAAAGATGAGGATATTTTTGCCATCAATGGGCCTCTGGACCTAACATTTCTTATGAAACTTTACGGAATGGATGGATTTGATGAATACAAGGCGCCAGGCTACAAACCTTGCCCGGTACCTGATATGCAGACAGATGAAGATATTTTCACACAAATACGAAGGAAGGATATCTTTCTCCATCATCCATATATGACGTTCAATCCTGTGGTGGATTTTGTGAGACAGGCTGCTAAGGATCCCGATGTACTGGCAATTAAACAGACATTATACAGAGTCAGCGGCAATTCCCCTATCATTGCTGCCCTGGCTCTTGCGGCTGAAAATGGGAAGCAGGTCACAGTTCTGGTAGAATTAAAGGCCAGATTTGACGAGGAAAATAATATCGAGTGGGCAAAAATGCTGGAGAAATCCGGCTGCCATGTAATCTATGGACTGTTGGGGCTGAAAACTCACAGCAAGATAACCCTGGTAGTGCGCAGGGAAGAGGCAGGGATCCGCAGATATGTCCATTTGGGAACCGGAAATTACAACGATACCACAGCTAAGCTGTATACAGACTGTGGAATTCTAACCTGTTCTGCCAGAATCGGAGAGGATGCCACCGCAGTATTTAACATGCTGTCAGGCTACTCTGAACCAAAGACTTGGAACAAATTGGTGGTTGCTCCTATCTGGATGAGGGACCGTTTCCTCCACCAGATAGAAATGGAGCGGGAAAACGCTGCAAATGGGCGCCCGGCGCATATCATAGCGAAGATGAACTCCCTGTGTGACAGGGATATTATAGCTGCCCTGTACGAAGCATCTGCTGCCGGCGTAAAAATTGATTTGATTATCCGGGGCATTTGCTGTCTGAAGACAGGAATCCCGGGGGTCAGCGAGAATATCACCGTCCGTTCCATTATAGGAACCTTTCTGGAACACAGCAGAATCTTTTACTTCTTCAGCAACGGCCAGGAAGAAATTTTTATGGGAAGCGCAGACTGGATGCCGAGAAATCTGGATAAACGAGTGGAGATTATCTTTCCTGTAGAGGACGAGAAAATTAAAGAAGAAATAAAACATATCCTGCAGATTCAGCTGGATGACAATGTGAAAGCTCATATCCTTCAGCCTGACGGTACTTATGAAAAAATAGATAAAAGGGGAAAAGTATTGGTAAATTCTCAGGATTATTTCTGCAGAGAAGCAGAAGAAAAGTCAAAAAGAACGGAAGAGATAGGGCATGATCATATCTTCATTCCGGCAGAGGCACCTGAAGTTTAAAACTTAATTGGGGACGTGTTCTTTCTAGAAAGAACACGTCCCCAATTAAGAGTGGCCTGTCCCTTTTAAGCTGAGACGAAAAGCCTTCTTACATTTTATAAAGGGCAACCTTTATAGTTTTTCACTACAAAACCGTAGGTTATGTAGCACTAATTATAGTATTACATGTTATCTACATTTTTGTGTATTCTTTATATATGTATTAAGTATACCGTCATATCAAATATCTTCAGAAAGTAGCAAATTATTAGTAATTCAACACTGAAGATTCAAGTTAATGGCGATACACCTGGCGTTTCAAGGATAATCTAGATTTCTATATTATAGTTATGAAAAATAAAAAGGATTCCTTTCAATTCCAGGAATCCTTTTTATGGCTTATTTAAACAGTTCGTAGGGGAATCGAACCCCTGTTTCCGCCGTGAGAGGGCGGCGTCTTAACCGCTTGACCAACGAACCATATCTCAACCGTGCTTGTATATAATATAACATTTCTTGAAAAAATGCAAGCTTTTTTGTATAATTATTTTAAAAAAAATTTTAAGGAGTAATTTCATGCCAGAATTTGTTGATTTACACGTTCATTCCACCTGCTCAGACGGCACCTATTCGCCTTCAGAGTTGGTACAATATGCAGCTCAGAAAGGGCTGAAAGCCTTTGCCCTTACAGATCATGATACCACCGACGGCATTCCCGAAGCCGTTGAAGAAGGCAGACACCTGGGTGTAAGAGTTATTCCGGGGATAGAACTATCTACAAATTATTGGGGAAAAGATATTCATATCGTAGGGCTTGGGATTGATATTGGAGACTATCATTTTCAAAACGAGCTGAAACGGTTTCAGAACTCCAGAGATATTCGTAATCTAAAAATGATTACCAAACTGCAAGAGGCAGGCATTGGAATTTCATACGATTCTATGAAGGCTGCTTTCTCAGATGCTGTTTGGACCAGGGCACACTTTGCACGTTATCTGCTGGATCACAAATACGTTCGTTCCATGCCTGAGGCATTTGATCGCTATCTGGGTGACTATGCCCCTTGCTTTGTTCCCAGAGAGAAGGTAACCCCTTTTCAGGCTATACACCTGATCCACCAGGGAAAAGGAGCGGCTGTTCTAGCCCACCCTCTCCTTTATCATCTATCGGATGCCAATCTGGAAAAATTGGTCACAGAGCTGAAACATGCAGGCCTGGATGCCCTGGAAGCTATTTATTCTACAAATAGATGGGTAGACGAGACGAATATGACACATCTGGCAAAACGTCATTGTCTGAAAATCTCAGGGGGTTCAGACTTCCATGGGAGCAATAAGCCGGATATTGACCTGGGGACAGGTAAGGGAAACCTAAAAATTCCCCTTGAGCTTTTAGAAAATATGCTAAATATTAAATTATAATGGAAAGTAAATTGATTTATTCTCTAATCTAAGATATAGTGATAAAGATAGAGGAAGGAGGTTTTCCATGGGACACGTACAGTCTTTTGACTATTTTATCCTGGCTATCCTTGTAATCCTGACCCTTATTATGCTGGCAGGAAAGGGAAGCTGGCTTTTAAGTATGGGGAAATCGGGCAAAGAAGCCATGAAGATCTATGATGAGAAAAAAGCAACCCGGTTAATGACCGTAATGGTGGTACTAATCACCATTGTTCAGGCTGCGTTTGTATTTCTGTCTGACAAGTTTACCGTGATTCGCATGATCTACGGTCCGGCCATTATTGTTGTTGCAATTGTCTGCCTTGTGGTCATGACGACTAAATGTAAAATAAAAAAATAAATTATAGGAGGATTTCAATGGAATTCGCAATCCTGGACAGCCTACAAAAGATACATACTCCCATGCTGGATACTATTATGACATCTGTAACAAAGCTGGGTAATTCAGGAATCATATGGATTCTAACAGGAATTGTACTCTTGTGTATTCCAAAATACAGAAAAGGCGGGGTACTTGTTATGCTGGCGCTGATTCTGAATCTGATCCTGGGGAACCTGATTCTTAAAAATCTGATTGCCAGGGAACGGCCCTGTTGGATTAAGGACGGAATTGAGCTTCTCATAGCAGTTCCCAGGGATTATTCCTTTCCCTCCGGGCACACCATGTCGGGGTTTGCTGCGGCAACCGCAATCTGGTTTACGGAGAAACGACTGGGAATAGCTGCCTTTCTTCTGGCCGCCCTGATTGGGTTCTCGCGCTTATACCTGTATGTGCATTTTCCCACAGATGTGCTGGCAGGCGCTGTTCTGGGGATTTTGGTAGGAATAGCGGCAAAAGGACTTCTGGGTATGAAAAAAATAAAACAAAACACGAAATGATTCGTTCTGCGGTGTAACATTTTATGTTATGCCGCATTTTTGTTAAAAATTTTACGAATCCGGGTCTGGTATTTTCCTGCCTTTTATGGCAAAATAGAAATGTTTGAAAATTATCAGGAAGAAGAGAAAGAACTATGGATTATGAAAAACTGCTGGATCGTATTCTGGAACTGGGGGCGCAGATGCTTATGGCCGGCGCAGAGATCAGCCGGGTAGAGGATTCTGTGACCAGAATCTGCAGCGCTTATGAGATGGAGAAGTCAGATGTGTTTTCCATAACCTCCTGTTTGATCGTCACCATTCATACCAAAGAGGGACGGATCCTGACGCAGGTCAGGCGGATTCTGGCTTATGATACAGACCTGGAGAGACTGGAGCGGTGCAACCGCCTATCCAGGGATATCTGCGAATATCATTTGAGCATTGAGGCGATCGATGAACGTCTGGAGCGGATCCGCAACAGCAAAACATATCCCGAATTTATTATGTGCCTGGCCTATGTAATGATATCCGCATGTTTTTCTGTGTTTTTTGGAGGCGACTGTATGGATGCAGTCGCTGCTGCAGTTACCGGACTTGTCATCCGCTGTATGGTAAAGCTGAATGAACGGGTGGGAATGAACCGAATCATTAAAAATATTATCTGTTCGGCAGCAGGGGGGCTGTGTGCCTGGATTCTGACCCGTATGGGGCTGGGGCATTCTATTGATAAGATTATTATCGGCAATATTATGCTGCTTGTGCCGGGAGTGGCCCTCACCAATGGGGTCAGGGATATGATACACGGAGATATTATCTCAGGAGGACTTCGCCTGCTGGAGGCTGTGCTGATTTCCGTTGCCCTGGCAGTCGGCTTTGCAATTGTATTAATTCCATTAGGAGCATAAATTATGAGCAAATATATCATACAGATTATTATGGCCGCATTTGGGTCCATGGGGTTTTCCATCTTTTTTAATATAAAACGTTCGAAGCTCATTCTGGTTACCATAGGAGGGGGCGCCACCTGGGCAGTCTTTCTGGCCGCCCAGCATTTCTCTCAGAGCGAAGTGGTGGGACTTCTTGCTGCCTCCGCCTTTGCTTCAGTGATGGCAGAGATATTTGCAAGGGTTTTGAAAACCCCTGTAATTACACTGCTGGTTCCCTTTTTGATCCCTCTGATCCCGGGAGGAAATCTCTACTACACGATGAACTTTTTTGTCAGAGGACAGGCTGATGAGTTCGGGCGCTATGCCAGATGGGTGCTGCAGGAAGCCGGATCCATTGCCATTGGGATTATTCTGATAACCTCAGTGATGCAGATAATCGGAAAAATTCAGAGGAAGCTTGAAAATAAATAAGGGAAAGGATTGTTAGTATGGCTAAGAAAAATACTTATGATGCGGACAGTATTTCCGTTTTGGAGGGACTGGAAGCGGTCCGAAAAAGACCGGGAATGTATATAGGAAGTGTTTCCAGGAAAGGTTTGAATCACCTCATTTATGAGATCGTGGACAATGCAGTGGACGAGCACCTGGCAGGCTTCTGCGATCATATTCGGGTGACCCTGGAGGCGGACGGATCCGCAACCGTGGAGGACAACGGAAGAGGAATTCCTGTGGGAATGCATGCCAAAGGGATGTCGGCTGAGCGTCTGGTATTTACAACACTTCATGCGGGAGGAAAATTCGACGATTCTGTCTACAAAACCAGCGGCGGACTCCACGGTGTGGGCTCATCGGTGGTTAACGCCCTGTCTACGTATCTGGATATAAAAATCAGCAGAGAGGGATACATCCACCATGACCATTATGAGAGAGGCATTCCTACGATAGAGCTGGAAGACGGCCTGCTGCCCAAGCTGGGAAGGACAAAGGCAACAGGGACCTGTGTGAATTTTCTTCCGGACCCGGAGATATTTGAAAAAACGAACTTTTCTTCTACTGAGGTAAAAAGCCGCCTTCACGAAACTGCCTATCTCAATCCCAAACTGACTATAGTATTTGAGGATAAGCGCAGAGAGGAAACGGAGACAGTAACTTACCATGAACCGGATGGCATTGTAGGCTTTATCAAGGATTTAAATCAAAAGGAAGAGGTTATCCATGAGCCCGTCTACTTTACCGGGGAGTCTGAGGGGATTACTGTGGAGGTGGCCTTTCAGTTCGTCAATGGATTTCATGAAAATGTTCTGGGCTTCTGCAACAATATTTACAATGCGGAAGGGGGGACCCATCTTACCGGTTTTAAGACTACCTTTACCACAGTGATGAATACGTACGCCCGTGAGCTGGGGATTCTGAAAGAAAAAGATCCGAACTTTACAGGGGCAGATATCAGAAATGGGATGACCGCTGTTGTCTCCATCAAACATCCGTCGCCCAGATTTGAGGGACAGACAAAGACCAAACTAGACAACCAGGATGCTGCAAAAGCCGCCGGAAAGGTGACTGGCGAAGAGATCGTACATTACTTTGACCGGAACCTGGAAACCCTGAAAAATGTTCTGGCCTGTGCGGAGAAGTCAGCCAAAATCCGAAAAACAGAAGAGAGGGCAAAAACAAATCTTCTGACAAGACAAAAATATTCCTTTGACTCCAACGGCAAGCTGGCAAACTGTGAGAAAAAAGATCCCGGTATCTGTGAGATCTTCATAGTGGAGGGAGACTCAGCGGGAGGGTCCGCAAAGACAGCCAGGGACAGAAGTTTTCAGGCGATTCTGCCCATTCGGGGAAAGATCCTGAATGTAGAAAAGGCTACCATTGATAAGGTCCTGGCCAACGCGGAGATCAAAACCATGATCAATGCCTTTGGCTGCGGATTCTCAGAGGGTTACGGCAATGATTTCGATATTACAAAGCTCCGCTATGACAAGATAATTATTATGGCGGATGCGGATGTGGATGGTGCCCATATTTCCACGCTGCTGCTCACCTTGTTCTATCGGTTTATGCCGGAGCTCATCTATGAAGGGCACGTGTATATTGCTATGCCTCCTCTCTATAAGGCCATGCCTGCCAGGGGAAAAGAAGAATACCTGTATGACGACAAGGCCCTGGAGCGGTATCGGAAGAAGCACAAAGGTTCCTTCCACCTACAGAGATACAAGGGACTGGGAGAGATGGATGCCCAGCAGCTCTGGGAGACAACCCTGAATCCTGAGACCAGGATGCTCCGGAGGGTGGAAATTGAGGATGCCCGTATGGCCTCCCAGGTAACTGAGGTACTCATGGGCACAGACGTACCGCCCAGAAAAGCATTTATCTATGAGCACGCCCGTGATGCACAGCTGGATATATAGGAGGAGTAGAAAATGCAGGATAATATCATTAGAACCGAATATTCTGAGATTATGCAGAAATCATATATCGATTATGCCATGAGTGTTATTATAGCCCGTGCACTCCCCGATGTCAGGGACGGGCTGAAACCGGTGCAGAGGCGTACTCTCTACGACATGTACGAACTTGGGATTCGTTACGATCGCCCCTACCGGAAATGCGCCCGTATTGTGGGAGACACCATGGGTAAATACCATCCCCACGGTGACAGCTCTATCTACGAGGCTTTGGTGGTGATGGCTCAGGAATTCAAAAAGGGGCTGCCCCTGGTAGACGGCCATGGCAATTTTGGATCTATTGAGGGGGATGGCGCCGCAGCCATGCGTTATACAGAGGCCAGGCTGGAAAAGATTACACAGGAAGTATACCTTCAGGATATGGACAAAGATGTGGTGGATTTTGTACCCAACTTTGATGAGACTGAGAAAGAACCTGCCGTGCTTCCCGTGCGGATCCCCAATCTTCTGGTGAACGGAGCGGACGGGATTGCCGTGGGCATGGCTACCAGTATCCCTCCCCACAATCTGGGGGAGGTGCTTGACGGTGTGATTGCCTACATGAAGGACAACAGAATCACCACGGAAGGTCTCATGAAATATATCAAGGGACCAGATTTCCCCACAGGCGGAATTGTAGTAAATAAGGATGAGCTTCTCCAAATCTATGAGACAGGAAGCGGCAAGATCCGTATCCGAGGCAAAGTGGAGATTGAAAAGGGTAAAGCCGGAAAGATACTCCTTGTGATCTCTGAGATTCCTTATACCATGATTGGCGCCAATATCGGTAAATTTTTAAACGATGTGGCGTCTTTGGTAGAGACAAAGAAAACTACGGATATAGTAGACATCTCCAACCAGTCATCAAAGGAAGGCATCCGTATCGTCATTGAGCTGAGAAAAGGCGCAGATGCGGAAAACCTTATGAATATGCTCTATAAAAAGACACGGCTGGAAGATACCTTTGGAGCAAATATGCTGGCAGTGGCCGATGGCCGGCCGGAGATTTTAAGCCTCAGGCAGATCATAGAATACCATGTGGATTTTCAGTTTGAGGTGGCCACCAGAAAGTATCAGACACTGCTGGCAAAGGAACAGGAGAAAAAAGAAGTTCAGGAAGGCCTGATGAAGGCATGCGACGTCATTGACCTGATTATTGAGATATTGAGGGGCAGCAAAAATCAGAAGCAGGTAAAAGACTGTCTGATTCAGGGAATAACAGAGGGGATCCGCTTTAAGAGCAAAACCAGCGAGCGGGCAGCTAAAAAGCTGGCATTCACAGAGCGCCAGGCCACGGCTATTCTGGAGATGCGCCTGTATAAGTTAATCGGCCTGGAGATAGAGGCTCTCCTGAAAGAGCATGAGATCACACTTGCCAATATAGCGAAATATGAGGATATCTTAAATAACTATGATTCAATGGCCAATGTGATAATAAAGGAACTGACTGCCGTGAAAAAAGAGTACGGCAGACCCAGAAGAACCGCTGTCGAAAATGCCGCAGAGGCAGTTTATGAGGAAAAGAAGATTGAGGAGACAGAAGTAGTCTTTCTGATGGACCGTTTCGGATATACAAAGACCATAGACAAGGCAACTTATGAGAGAAATAAGGAAACCGCTGACGGTGAGAGTAAATATCTGTTTACTTGTATGAATACGGATAAAGTGTGTATTTTTACAGACAAAGGAAGGATGCACACAGTTAAGGTACAGGAGGTTCCCTACGGGAGATTCCGGGATAAGGGGACTCCTATTGATAATCTGAGCAATTATGACAGCACCCAGGAGCGGATTCTCTATGCGGGAAGCCTGGAGTCTGTAAAAGCTTCCAGCCTTCTGTTTGTAACAAAGACCGGTATGCTTAAGCAGGTGGCCGGGGAGGAATTTGATGTATCTAAGCGTACCATTGCAGCTACAAAGCTCTCCGGGGAGGATGAACTTCTGTTTGTGGGTGTGTCAGATCCCATGGAATATGTGGTGCTCCAGTCTGTGAACGGATATTTTCTGAAATTTCTCAAGGAGGAAGTTCCTTATAAGAAGAAAACAGCCATTGGAGTACGGGGAATACGTCTGGGAGAAAAGGACGCGCTGGAAGAGGCATATCTTCTGGAAAATCGGAGCGAGTATACGATAGTATATAAGGATAAAGAGGTAACGCTTAATAAACTGAAGCTGGCGAAAAGAGATACAAAAGGCACAAAGATAAGAGTCTAGCCGACCGTGTATCCATTGGAATCTTACCAAATTTTCTAAGATGCTTGATTTTTCTGGGAATTAGTGCTAATATTAATAAGATATAAATAATACTACAGTATAAGAGTGGGCTTGCGAGTCCACTCTTATCGCGTGTAAGGGAATATCCGGAAAGCGTGGTGAGAACATGAGTAAAAAAGAAGTGTATGAACAAAAAGCAGAGAGCATTCTTCTCCCAATTGTTGCGTCCCATGGATTTGAACTGGTGGATGTAGAGTATGTCAAAGAAGGAAGCAACTGGTATCTGAGGGCTTATATAGACAAAGAAGGGGGCATAACGGTAGATGACTGTGAGGTGGTAAGCCGTGCGTTCAGCGATAAATTGGATGAAGAAGACTTTATTGAGGAAGCATATATTATGGAAGTCAGCTCTCCGGGGCTTGGGAGACCGCTGAAGAAAGAAAAAGACTACGCCAGAAGTATGGGAAAAGAGCTGGAAATACGCACCTACCGTGCGATTCAAAAGGAGAAAGAATTCTATGGAGTTCTGAAAGCATACGATGACAATAGTGTAACTATTTCCAGAGAAGACGGAACGGAGATGGTGTTTCAGAAGGCTGATATCGCTTTGATACGATTGGCATTCGATTTTTAATATTTAGGAGGAAGAAGTAACATGAATACAGAATTATTAGAGGCACTGGAGATTCTGGAAAAAGAGAAATCAATCAGTAAGGATACTCTTTTGGAAGCAATTGAGCAGTCTTTGATTCAGGCATGTAAGAATCATTTCGGCAAAGCAGATAATGTAAAAGTAAACATTAATCCGGAGACCTGCGACTTTGGGGTATATGCAGAAAAGACCGTGGTGGAAGAGGTCGAGGATCCCATCGTGGAGATCAGTCTGGCCAATGCCAAGATGATTGATTCCAAATATGAAGTCGGAGATATCGTTAATATAGAGATTAAATCGAAGGAGTTTGGAAGAATCGCCACTCAGAATGCCAAAAACGTCATTCTTCAGAAGATCCGTGAAGAAGAGCGCAAAGTAATTTATAACCAGTACTATGGCAAGGAAAAGGATGTGGTAACGGGTATTGTTCAGAGAAATCTTGGCAAAAATTATAGTATTAATCTTGGCAAAGCAGATGCTATCCTTACGGAAAATGAGCAGGTAAAGGGTGAGGTTTTTCGTCCTACAGAGCGTATTAAGCTGTATATTCTGGAGGTAAAGGATACCCCGAAGGGGCCTAAGATCTTAGTTTCCCGGACACATCCAGAATTGGTTAAGCGTTTGTTTGAATCAGAAGTGACCGAGGTAAAAGACGGAACAGTGGAGATAAAAAGCATCGCCAGGGAGGCAGGATCCAGAACCAAAATCGCGGTATGGTCCAACGACCCGGACGTTGACCCGGTGGGCGCCTGTGTTGGTATGAACGGAGCGAGAGTGAATGCCATCGTAGAGGAACTCAGAGGAGAGAAGATTGATATTATTAACTGGAGTGACAATCCCGCGATATTGATTGAAAATGCCCTCAGTCCCGCAAAGGTGATTTCAGTAATGGCGGATCCTGATGAGAAAACGGCACAGGTTGTAGTGCCTGATTATCAGCTTTCTCTTGCAATCGGAAAAGAGGGACAGAATGCAAGGCTTGCGGCAAGACTGACAGGCTTTAAAATTGATATAAAGAGTGAGACCCAGGCCAGAGAGGCCGGTGACTTTGATTACTATGAAGAAGAGTATGAAGAGGACTACGGGGACGGCGAAGAATATTATCCGGATGAGAATGAATATACGGAAGAAGCTGAGCCTTACTATAATGAGCCGGAAGACGTTGAAGAGTAGGAAGTGAGAGTTATGGGCACCGTTCGAAAAGTACCTATGCGCAAGTGCATTGGGTGTGGTGAGATGAAAAGTAAGAAAGAAATGCTGCGCATCTTAAAGACAACAGAGGATGAGATTGTGCTGGACACGACTGGCAAGAAAAACGGAAGAGGTGCATACCTTTGTTTTTCCAGAGACTGTCTGGAGAAAGCCCAAAAAAATAAAGGGCTGGAACGCTCATTAAAGATGGGAATTCCAAAAGATGTGTATGAAAGCTTGAAAAAGGAGTTAGAAGTTATTGATAAATCATAAAGTACTATCTCTGATAGGATTGGCAATGAAAGCCGGCAAAGTTGTGAGCGGAGAATTTTCTACGGAAAAAGCTGTGAAAACAGGAACTGCTTTTTTGGTTGTGGTCGCGGAGTCAGCCTCCGGGAATACCAAAAAGAAATTCGGAAATTCCTGCTCTTACTACCAGGTTCCACTGTATTTCCTGGGAGAAAAGGAAGAACTGGGCAGGGCGATTGGAAAAGAATTCCGGGCTTCCCTGGCAGTAACCGATGAAAATTTTGCTAAGGCAATCGAAAAGCAACTGGAAATGAATTCGTAATAGAAAAGGAGGTAGTAAGTATGTCAAAAATTAGAGTACATGAACTTGCTAAAGAACTAGATAAAACAAACAAGGAGGTATTAGATTTTCTGAAAGAGAAAAATATAGAAGTCAAAAGCCATATGAGCAGTCTGGAAGACGATCATGTGAAGGCAGTGAAAGAGCATTTTGAAAAGCCCAAAAAGAAATCCAATATTATTCAGGTGTTCCGTCCTCAGAACGCCAGCAATGGAGGGGACAGACGAGGCAAAGGCCCTCAGCGTTCCAGTCAGAGCCGCCCGTACCAGGGCCGTCCTCAGACAGAACACCCGGTACACAGTGACACTGAGAAACCTGTTCAAAATACACCAGCAAGCCAGGGGGACAGCACTCCCAGGCCAACAGAGAGTAATGTAAAAGCTATGAGTGAAAATAGTTCAAGACCAGTGAATAACAATCAGCGGCCGGCTAATAATAGTCAGAGAAGCACCGGCGGCAATCAGAGAACCGGAAGCAGTCAGAGAAGCGGCGGAGGTTATCAGAGAACCCAGGGAGGCCAGAGGCCGGCGGGAGGATACCAGAGAAATAATGACGGCCAGAGAAACGGTGACGGCCAGAGGGGGACCGGAAATTATCAGAGACCTCAGGGGGGCCAGAGACCGACAGGAGGCTATCAGAGAAATAATGACGGCCAGAGACCAGCGGGAAGCTACCAGAGAAATAATGACGGCCAGAGACCAGCGGGAGGCTATCAGAGAAATAATGACGGCCAGAGACCAGCGGGAGGCTATCAGAGAAGCAATGACGGCCAGAGACAAGGCGGGGGCTACCAGAGAAGCAATGACGGCCAGAGACCAGCCGGAGGCTATCAAAGAAGCAATGACGGCCAGAGACAAGGTGGAGGCTACAGAAGCAATGACGGCCAGAGACCGGGCGGAGGTTACAGAAGCAATGACGGTCAGAGACCCGCGGGGAGAACCAATGATTTCCGGAAAAATGGTCCGGATACAAGAAACAAACCAACAGATTCAAAAATTGAGATCGTTGACAAAGACAGCCGTAAGCTGAACAGAGATAATAAGAAAAAGGATGTCAAGAGAGAAGAGTACAAAAACCAGGGCAGTGGCGGAAAGCGGCCGAACCAGGGGGGAAGAAGACCGAATCAGAGGCTTCCGAAAGCTCTTCAGAGACCGAATCCTCAGCCGAAACAGGAAGAAAAGAAGGAAGAAATCAAGGAGATTACCCTTCCGGAAAAGATGACAATCCGGGAGCTGGCTGAAAAGATGAAGATGCAGCCGTCTGTAATCGTTAAGAAGTTATTCCTGGAAGGAATCCTGGTTACGGTTAATCATGAGATTGACTTTGAGAAGGCACAGGAGATCGCATTAAGCTATGATATTATAGCAGAACCGGAAGAGAAAATCGATGTCATCGAGGAACTGCTCAGAGAGGAAGAGGAGGATAACAGCCTGCTTGTATCCAGACCGCCTGTTGTCTGTGTTATGGGGCATGTAGACCACGGCAAGACCTCTCTTCTGGACGCTATTCGTAATACACATGTAACAGACAAAGAAGCCGGAGGAATCACCCAGCATATCGGCGCCTATGTAGTAAGTATCAACGGACAGAAGATTACCTTCCTGGATACTCCGGGACATGAGGCATTTACTGCCATGAGAATGCGCGGTGCCAACGCTACTGATATTGCAATTCTGGTAGTCGCCGCAGATGACGGTGTTATGCCCCAGACGGTGGAGGCCATTAATCATGCAAAGGCTGCCGGCACAGAGATAATTGTAGCTGTCAATAAGATTGATAAGCCAAGTGCCAATGTAGAAAAGGTAAAACAGGAATTATCTGAATATGAGCTGATTCCCGAGGATTGGGGCGGCAGCACGATCTTTGTGCCTGTATCCGCCCATTCCGGAGACGGAATTGATGAACTTCTGGAAATGATTCTTCTCACTGCAGAGGTGGGAGAACTGAAAGCCAATCCAAAGAGAAAAGCCAGAGGCCTTGTTATTGAGGCAGAGCTGGATAAAGGTAAGGGCCCTGTGGCAACGATTCTGGTCCAGAAAGGCACTCTGCAGGTGGGAGATTTTATCGCCGCAGGTTCCTGCTCCGGTAAAGTGCGCGCCATGATGGATGACAAGGGAAGACGGGTAAAAGAAGCAGGTCCTTCCACACCCGTAGAGATTCTGGGACTTTCCGATGTGCCCAATGCAGGAGAGATTCTCGTCGCTCTTGACAACGACAAAGAGGCAAAACAATTTGCTGAGACCTTTGTGTCAGAAGGTAAGAATAAACTTCTGGAGGATACCAAAGCAAAAATGTCTCTGGACGATTTATTTACACAGATTAAAGCAGGTAATTTAAAGGAGCTTCCGATTGTTGTAAAAGCAGACGTACAGGGTTCTGTGGAGGCAGTAAAACAGAGTCTTGTAAAGCTGTCTAATGAAGAAGTAATTGTCAAGGTGATCCATGGGGGCGTAGGCGCTATCAATGAATCAGACGTTACCCTGGCCTCTGCCTCTAATGCGATTATTATCGGATTTAATGTCCGTCCTGATGCTACTGCAAAAGCGATTGCAGAACAGGAAGGGGTGGATCTGCGCCTGTACCGCGTCATTTATCAGGCCATTGAGGATGTGGAAGCAGCTATGAACGGCATGCTGGATCCGGTATATGAGGAGAAAGTCATCGGCCACGGCGAAGTCCGCCAGACCTTCAAGGCTTCCGGCATCGGTACTATTGCAGGATCCTATGTCCTGGACGGTATCTTCCAGAGAGGCTGCAAAGTGCGTATTACCCGTGAAGATGAGCAGATCTTCGAGGGACCGCTGGCATCTCTGAAGCGTTTCAAGGACGATGTGAAGGAAGTAAAAGCCGGGTACGAGTGCGGCTTGGTATTCCAGGACTTCAATGACGTAAAAGAAGAAGATAAGGTAGAAGCCTATATTATGGTAGAAGTTCCTCGCTAGAATCCAGGGGGCTGCCTGCGGCTGTACCTGAAAAGACAGAAAGTGAGAATAGATATGAGAAAAAACAGTATAAAGAATACAAGGATTAATGGGGAAGTTCAAAGAGAACTGGCCAATCTAATCCGGGGGGATCTGAAAGATCCCCGTATTCATCCGCTGACATCAGTAACCGCTGTTGAGGTGGCGCCGGATCTGAAAACCTGTAAGGCCTACATCAGTGTTATGGGGGATGACAAGGCAAAGGAAGATACTCTGGCAGGTTTAAAGAGTGCAGAAGGCTTTCTGAAAAATCAGCTGGCCAAAAATATTAATCTGCGCAATACCCCCCAAATCCGATTTGTGCTGGACACCTCCATTGAATACGGTGTTAATATGTCAAAATTGATTCAGGAAGTAAACAATCAGGATTTCGAACAGAAGGAAGATGATAAGAATGATTAAACTGGCTTCGCAGCTGGAAGGTATCCGGACGGTGGCCATAGCAGGCCATGTACGTCCGGACGGAGACTGCGTGGGCTCCTGCATGGGGCTTTACCTGTACCTGAAAGAGAATTATCCTTCCCTTGAGACGGACGTATATCTGGAAGAGCCTAAAGAAGGGTTTTCCTATATCCGGGATTTGGACCAGATACAGACCATCTGCCGGGAGGAACAAACGTATGATCTGTTTATCACTCTGGACGCCAGCGCCCCAGACCGCATTGGCGTTGCGTTTTCCTGTTTTGAACATGCAGAAAAACGTCTTTGCATCGATCACCACATCAGCAATCCGGGGTTTGGCGACATAAACGTAATTGTCCCCGACAGCAGCTCCTCCTGCGAGGTGCTGTTTGAAATGCTGGAGGAAGAAAAAATTTCAACCGACTGTGCAGCGGCTCTTTATACGGGGATTGTCCATGATACAGGCGTTTTCCAGTATTCCTGCACCTCCTCCAGAACCATGACCATAGCAGGGATTCTCATGGATAAAGGGATAGACTTCAGCCATATTGTAGATGAGTCTTTTTACACAAAGAGTTATGTGCAGAATCAGGTACTGGGCCGGTGTCTCATGGAGAGCATTCTTGTGCTGGACGGCAAATGCATTGTGGGTGTTGTCAATGAAAAGGACATGGAATTCTACGGTATCCAGGCAAAAGAGCTGGACGGCATTGTGAGCCAGCTGCGTGTAACCCGGGGCGTTGAGGCGGCGGTTTTTATGTACCAGACTTCGGCCCAGGAGTATAAAGTAAGCCTGCGTTCCAACGGGGCGGTGGATGTTAGTGCAATTGCCTCGTACTTTGGGGGAGGAGGCCATGTAAAAGCAGCAGGATGCACCCTGCAGGGAAGCTCCTATGATGTGATCAATAATCTTACGCTCCACATAGAAAAACAGCTGAGAGAGAAGGAAATACTTTCATGAACGGAGTACTTAACGTTTATAAAGAAAAGGGCTATACCTCCCACGATGTGGTGGCAAAACTGAGAGGAATTCTGAAACAGAAAAAAATAGGCCATACAGGGACACTGGATCCGGATGCCGTAGGTGTCCTGCCGGTATGTCTCGGAAAAGCTACAAAGCTCTGCGACATGCTTACAGAGAAAGATAAATCTTATGAGACGGTGCTGCTGCTCGGCACGGTCACAGATACCCAGGATACTTCCGGCAGGATTCTGGAAGAATCCCCGGTTACTGTTACGGAAGAGGAGGTAAGAGACTGTATCCGCGGATTTGTGGGAGAGCAGATGCAGATCCCTCCCATGTATTCTGCCCTGAAGGTAAATGGAAAGAAACTGTACGAGCTGGCTCGGGAGGGCATAGAAGTGGAGCGAAGGGCGAGGAAGGTCTCTTTTTACAGTATTGATGTGACGGAGCTGTGCCTTCCCAGGGTAAAGCTGTCAGTTACATGTTCCAAGGGAACTTACATACGGACACTCTGCCACGATATCGGACAGAAATTAGGATGCGGTGGCTGTATGGAACAGCTGACACGCACCCGTGTGGAACGTTTCAGGATACAGGAAAGCCTTACTTTGGACGAGATTCGGCAGCGGAAGGAAAACGGCATTCTGGAACAGGATGTTCTGCCTATAGAGGAAATGTTTTCTGAATATCCCCGGATCTGTGGAAGTCCCAGCATGGATAAGGCGCTGCACAATGGAAATTCTTTTTCCTGTCCGGGCCAAATGATACCTATAAAGGATTCATGGGTCCGGGTATATGACAGCCAGGGTATGTTTATTGGCATATACCAGTATCAGGAGGAACGCCGGCGGTATATGCTGGTTAAGATGTTTAAGGAGGAGACATGATCAGTACAACAGTTGTGCCCCAGTTCGAGGAAGGACAGAAGAGTGTGATTACACTGGGAAAGTTCGATGGTCTGCACAGAGGTCATCAGAAGCTGATTCACAGGGTGCTTGAGATTGGAAAAGATGGCTATCAGACAGTCATCTTTACTTTTGATGTCTCTCCTCTTGTAAAACTGGGAAAATCCAATCTGAAATCTCTTCTGACCAATGAGGAGCGGGCGGAAATGATAGAGGAGCTGGGGGTGGACTATCTTGTGGAGTGCCCCTTCACCGATGAAGTCATACACATGGAGGCTGAAAACTTTATAAAGGAATTTCTTGTGAACCGTCTGCATGCCGCCTGCATAGTCGTGGGGACAGATTTCCGCTTTGGACATGAACGGCGGGGGGATGTGCGTATGCTGGAGGACATGGCCGGTAAGTATGGCTATACCGTGGAGATAATCGAAAAGGAAAGATACGAAGACAGAGAGATCAGCAGTACATACATCAGAGAGGAACTGGAAAAAGGGAATATGGAGACGGTATCTCAGCTTCTTGGATATACGTTTTTTACCAAAGGAGAGATCGTCCGGGGAAGACAGCTGGGAAGAACCATCGGGATTCCCACTACCAATATCATCCCTTCCACGAAGAAAAAATTTCCGCCCAACGGCGTCTATGTGACAAAATCCATCATAGACGGGAACGTTTATCAGGGGATTACTAATGTGGGATACAAACCCACGGTAAAAGAAAATTTTCTGGGAGTGGAAACGTATCTCTTTGACTGCGACGAGGATTTATACGGAAAAGAGTCTGAGGTCTTATTTTTTCATTTTCTTCGGCATGAAAAAAAATTCGGGTCTATGGAACTTCTGAAGGAGCAGCTCCTGCAGGATAATGAAAAGGGCAGGGAATATTTTCGTTTGGGATATGGACAAATTAAAAATTTTATCTTATAGTAGAAGTGCTGCGTTAAAAAGATGTTAAATTTTCATCTTGAAAGCAGGCGTTTGTGCCTGGTATGGCGCATGTTACGCAGGGGTACGCTAAGGCGTTCCTGAATCAATCCAGACATATTTTTTACTAAGGAGATACTATGAATTTAGGAATTATTATGACGTTAGTTGGCGGTCTAGGTTTGTTTTTGTACGGCATGAAGCTTATGAGCGACGGTCTGGAAAAAGCAGCCGGTGCCAAGATGAGGAGTATCCTGGAATTCTTTACTAAGAATCGATTTATCGGCATGATGGTAGGTATTCTGTTTACGGCCATCGTCCAGTCCTCCAGCGCTACCACAGTAATGGTGGTAAGCTTTGTAAACTCCGGACTTATGTCACTGCTGCAGGCAGCGGGAGTTATCATGGGTGCCAATATCGGTACTACAGTTACCTCACAGTTAATTGCGTTTAATCTCTCTGAAATAGCGCCGCTTTTTGTTATGGCAGGTGTTATTATGGTGATGTTCTGCGAAAAAAACTCTGTGAAAAAGGCAGGGGAGGTTGTCCTTGGATTTGGTATTCTTTTTGTGGGTCTGTCAACCATGTCCGGAGCTATGTCTACATTAAAAGAATCCCCGCAGATTGTGGACATGCTTGCCTCTTTGAAGAACCACTATGTGGCGATCCTGGTAGGATTTGTAATTACCGCAATTCTCCAGAGCTCTTCCGCTACGGTAGGTATTGTTCTTCTTCTGGCCACCCAGGGGCTTTTGAAGCTTCCTATTTGCTTTTTCATCATCCTTGGATGCAATATGGGGTCCTGTGTATCTGCACTGCTTGCCAGCCTGGGCGGCAAGAAAGATGCCAAACGGGCAGCATGGATTCACTTTTTGTTTAATATTGTAGGTTCCGCCATTATCCTGGTGTTCCTGACAGTTGCACTGGAGCCGATTACCGGAATTATTCAGAGGCTTTCCGGCGACAGCGTGGCCCGGCAGGTGGCGAATGCCCATACGTTAATTAAAGTCTGTGAAGTTATCATACTGTTCCCGTTTATCCAGTGGATTGTAAAGCTTACGTACCTGATCGTTCCCGGGGACGACAAGAAAAAAGGGGAAGAAGAGTTCGAATTGGTTTATATTGGGGACAAAGCAGTGTTTTCTCCCACAACAGCGGTGGTTGAAGCAACCAGAGAACTGGAACGTATGGGAAATATGGCAATTACGAATCTTACCAGGGCAATGAACTGTCTGGTCACTCTGGATGAGGAGGAGCTGAAAAAGGTATATTCTATGGAAAAGAATATAGACTTTTTAAACCATGCAATCACGGATTATCTCGTGAAAATTAACCAGACCACACTTCCGATTGACGATGCAAAAAGTATCGGAGGATTATTTCACGTAGTCAATGATATTGAGCGTATCGGGGATCACGCCGAGAACGTGGCAGATGCCTGCAGGACAAGGATGGAAGAGAAAGTCAGTTTCAGTAAAGAAGCGCAGGCAGAGCTGTCCGGTATGCTGGATGCCGTGATAAAAATCACAACGTATTCCCTGGATATGTTTTCCAACAACAACCGGATCCATATGCAGGAGATCCTGGAGCTGGAAGATAACATTGACAAAATGGAGCGGGAGCTTCAGCAGAATCATGTACAGCGTCTCACCAGAGGGGAATGTACACCCAACGCGGGAATGCTCTACTCAGATATTGTATCCGGCCTGGAAAGGGTGGCAGATCACGCTACCAATATTGCCTTTTCTATCCTGGAGGAGGATCCGGAGGAAGACATGAAAGGTGCTGTTCAGGCATAAATATTGAAAACCCGGCATATACTTACCATATGCCGGGATTTTTTGTCGTTTTGTCCCGACGGAATGTTGTTGACATTCTGTACTTGCATGGTACAATGAGTACGTAACATAAATGTAACAATTTTAAAACAAACGTAACAAAGGAGGCTTTATAAAAAGTATTATGCACAGAAAAGGACGTAATTTACTGGGAGCCATGTCTGTACTGGTGCTTCTGGGCGTTTCCTCTGAAAGCATCTGGGCAGATCCTCCCGCAGGGTACCAGGAATCTCAGGGCGAAACGAGTGAGACTGTGTCTGATACAAAGGATAAAGAGTATGGAATTGCTGATGTAAATACAAATCTGAATATAAGAAGCGGCGGAGGGATGGAGTATTCTGTTATTGGAAAGCTCCCAAGGGATGCCGTTTGTATCATAGAAGGAGAGGAGAATGGGTGGGCTTGTATCGTCTCGGGAGATGTACGGGGATACGTGTCAAGCAGATATCTCCTCACCGGAGAGACAGCCAGAGAGTATGCGGAAGAGGGGCAGGAAGAGAATTTGACCTATGCCCACTGGATTGGCAGCGGGGCTGAAACGGCCGGTGCCGGGAGGGATCACACTGACTCTGAGACTACAGAACCGGCCAAAGAAACACCCGATCCCGAAGAAGAAGCTGGTGTTCCGGAAGAGACTTCCTCCCAATTGGAAGAGGAAGTAAGTATTCCGGAAGAAGAAACAAGTATTTCCCAAGAGGAGATAACAGATCCGGCTGAGGAAGAGCCTGCGGCGGAAACTGCAGGTGTGGCTGAAGCCTCTGAGAGTATCCGATCCCAGATGGTGGAGTTCGCTGAACAATTTTTGGGCAATCCCTATGTGTGGGGCGGGACAAGCCTTACTGACGGTGCGGACTGTTCCGGTTTTGTACAGAGTATTTATGCCAATTTTGGATATTCACTGCCCCGTGTATCCAGGGATCAGGCACAGACCGGAACCAGAATCTCCATTGAGGAGGCCCAGCCCGGAGACCTTATTTTTTATGCCAGGGACGGTGAAATTTATCATGTGGTTATGTATATTGGAGATGGCCAGGTGATCCATGCAAGCAGCAGGGAAACCGGAATTAAAATCTCGAATATATACTATGACAATGCTGTCTGGGCGGTAAGAATTCTGGATGAATAGAGAGAAAAACAGTTTACAATGGAAATGCCTTGTGTTATACTATGAAGGTGTGAAAATAGCCCTGATTCAGAAATTGGACACTCCGACCGTTTCTTAATCTGAGGCGATTATAATGATTAAGGAGGAAGCACAACATGATTTCAAAAGAAAAGAAACAGGCAATTATGGCAGAGTATGCAAGAACACCGGGTGACACAGGTTCACCAGAGGTTCAGATCGCAGTTTTAACTGCAAGAATCCAGGAGCTTACAGAGCATTTAAAAGAGCACCATAAAGACCATCACTCCAGAAGAGGACTTCTGAAAATGGTAGGTCAGAGACGTGGATTACTTGCTTATTTAAAGAAGACTGATATTGAAAGATACCGTGCTTTAATTGAAAAATTAGGAATCAGAAAATAATCAGGCATTTAAGGGGCGGAGTTATCCGCCCTGTTTTGCGGTAGTAAGAACTTTGCCGAGACCACTGAAAAGGACATTTTACGAAATGTATTTTTCAGTTGTTTCGGAGTCTTCTACCAGCACAAGAAAAGGAGAATATATTTATGTATAAGAGTTTTTCAATGGAACTGGCTGGAAGAACCCTGACAGTTGATGTGAACCGTGTGGCAAAACAGGCAAACGGAGCAGTGATGATGCATTATGGAGACACCACCGTGCTTTCTACCGCAACTGCCTCAGAAAAGCCCAGGGACGGGATTGATTTCTTCCCGTTAAGTGTAGAATATGAAGAAAAGTTATATGCCGTGGGCAAGATTCCGGGCGGATTTAATAAAAGAGAAGGGAAGGCCAGTGAGCATGCAATTCTTACCTCACGTGTAATTGACCGTCCCATGCGTCCTTTATTTCCAAAGGATTACCGCAACGATGTAACTTTGAATAACCTGGTGCTTTCGGTAGACCCTGACTGTAATCCGGAGCTTCCGGCAATGCTTGGATCTGCAATTGCCACCTGTATCTCCGATATTCCTTTCGACGGTCCCTGTGCTATGACACAGCTGGGGCTGGTAGACGGAGAGTTTGTGGTGAATCCAAACAACGCCCAGAGAGCTGTATCCGATCTGGCGCTTACTGTGGCGTCAACCAGGGAAAAAGTCATCATGATAGAGGCCGGAGCCAATGAAGTTCCGGAAGATAAGATGATCGAGGCTATTTTTAAATGCCATGAGGTGAATCAGGAAGTTATCAAGTTTATTGATACCATTGTGGCGGAATGCGGAAAAGAAAAGCACACATATGAGAGCTGTGCAGTTCCTGAAGAACTGTTTGCTGCAATCAGGGAACGGGTGACTCCTGAAGAGATGGAGGAAGCAGTATTTACAGATGACAAGCAGACAAGGGAAGGCAACATCAGTGTGATTAAGGATAAGCTGGCGGAGGCCTTTGCTGAGAATGAGGAGTGGCTCAATCTTTTGGATGATGCTGTGTATCAGTATCAGAAAAAGACAGTCCGCAAGATGATTTTGAAGGATCAAAAGCGTCCGGACGGCAGAGGGATTACGGAAATACGTCCTCTGGCAGCGGAAGTAGACCTGATTCCAAGAGTTCACGGTTCCGCTATGTTTACCCGGGGACAGACACAAATCTGCACCATTACCACACTGGCGCCTTTGGCTGAAGCCCAGAGAATCGACGGGCTGGACGTGGACGAGACCTCAAAAAGATATATGCACCACTACAATTTCCCGTCATACTCAGTAGGGGAGACGAAACCGTCCAGAGGACCGGGACGCCGGGAAATCGGCCATGGAGCGCTTGCAGAGAGAGCTCTGATTCCGGTACTGCCTCCTGTAGACGAGTTTCCGTATGCGATCCGTACGGTTTCCGAAACTTTTGAATCCAACGGTTCCACCTCACAGGCAAGTATCTGTGCATCTACCATGTCCCTGATGGCGGCAGGTGTCCCCATCAAAAAGCCGGTAGCCGGTATCTCCACCGGTCTGGTAACCGGGGATTCAGATGATGATTATCTGGTGCTGACGGATATCCAGGGTCTGGAAGACTTTTTTGGTGATATGGACTTCAAGGTGGCAGGTACCCATGACGGTATCACTGCGATTCAGATGGATATTAAGATTCATGGACTCACAAGACCGATTATAGAGGAAGCTATCGCGAAGACGAAGGCAGCCAGAGAATATATTCTCACAGAAGTTATGGAGCCGTGCATCAGCAAGCCCAGAGAGAGCGTAGGGCCTTATGCTCCTAAGATCATGCAGATTCAGATCGATCCCTCCAAGATTGGCGATGTGGTAGGCCAGAGGGGTAAGACAATCAATACCATTATCGAGGAGACAGGCGTTAAAATTGATATTGATGATGATGGATCCGTATCTGTATGCGGCGTAGATCAGGAGAGCATGGAAAAAGCCATGGACATGATCAAAATCATCACTACAGACTTTGAGGCCGGACAGATTTTTGTAGGCAAGGTAGTCAGTATTAAGGAATTTGGTGCATTCCTGGAATTTGCTCCGGGAAAAGAAGGTATGGTTCATATTTCCAAGATATCCAAACAACGCATCAACCGGGTGGAAGATGAGCTGACCCTGGGAGATATGGTAAAAGTTATCTGCCTTGGGAAAGATAAGATGGGAAGAATCAGCTTCAGTATGAAGGATGTTCCGGAAGAAGAAAAGTAAAGGTTGCAGATCAGGACGGGGGAAAGCGTATTTTCTCCGTCCTTTTTAGACAGCGGCAGAGAAAAGGAGAATACACATGAAGAAAATTGCAAAATTCCACAAAGTAAGCTGGGAACAATTTCTGAAGGACTGGAAAGATACCTTTGGGGAAAAGTATAACGAAGAAGAGATAAGAGAGATCTACAGCAGCATATCCCTTCCCAAAAGAGCTACCAGGGGATCTGCGGGCTATGATTTCTATACGCCGGTGAGTGTAACTGTAAAGCCAGGGGAAACCGTAAAAATACCCACAGGTATCCGTGCGGAAATGGAGCCGGAATGGGTTCTGAAATGTTACCCCAGAAGCGGTCTGGGTTTTAAGTTCCGCATGCAGCTGAATAATACCGTTGGGATTATTGACAGCGATTACTTTTACTCAGAAAATGAAGGGCATATTTTTTCTAAGATTACTAATGATTCCAGAGAAGGAAAGACCATAGAGCTGAACGCAGGAAGCGGATTTATGCAGGGGATCTTTGTAGAATACGGAATTACCGTTGATGATGATGCCTGTGAGGTACGAAACGGCGGCTTTGGCAGCACCGACAGGTAAGAAAGAAACCGCAGACTGATAAAAAATCCTCTTTGCATTCTATGAAAAATGTGGTAGAATAGTTTGATAGCCAAAGTATCTAGTTTTTAAAACCAGATACTTACAGTGTGGATGAACTAGGAGGATTTATTTATGATAGTAGAACCAAAGGTGAGAGAGTATATTTGCACTACCGCCCACCCGGCGGGATGCGGGGAAAATGTAAAGCGGCAGATTCGGTACGTTAAGGAGAAGGGCAGGATGGATGGTCCCAAAAAGGTATTGGTCATCGGAGCTTCTACAGGATACGGCCTTGCTTCCAGAATTACAGCGGCATTCGGGTGCGGAGCGTCTACTTTGGGGATCATGTTTGAAAAACCGTCTAACGGAAAGCGTACAGCAACCCCCGGCTGGTATAATACAGCAGCTTTTGAGAAAAACGCCCGAAAGGAAGGTCTGTATGCCAGGTCTGTCAACGGTGACGCGTTTTCACAGGAGATAAAAGAAAAGGCAATTGACATAATCAGAAAAGACCTGGGAAAAGTAGATATGGTGATCTACAGTCTTGCGGCACCCCGCAGGACCACTTTGGACGGTACGGTCTATTCTTCCGTGTTAAGGACTACCGGCCGCCCGTTTACAAATAAAAGCCTGGATCTGCGAAATAACACCATCGGGGAAAAGACGGTAGAACCTGCGACCCCGGAAGAGATGGAAGGAACTATAAAGGTTATGGGAGGGGAGGACTGGAAAGACTGGATAGAAGCGCTGACCGGAGCTGATGTATTGGAAAAAGGAGCGATTACGGTTGCTTATTCCTATATAGGGCCTGCGCTTACCTATCCCATGTATTCTGACGGTACCATCGGACAGGCCAAGAAGCATCTGATGCACACTGCGGTAGAAATAAACCGGGAGTATCCTGGGGTGAACGCATATATATCAGTCAATAAGGCTCTGGTTACCCAGGCAAGCTCTGCCATTCCCATTGTGCCTCTGTATTTTGCTATTCTCTATAAGGTAATGAAAGAACAGGGGATCCACGAAGATTGTATTCAGCAGATTAGCCGTCTTTTTCATGATAAGCTGCTCTCAGATCCCGTAAATATGGATGAGGAGTACAAGATCCGTATGGATGACTGGGAACTGAAGGCAGAGATCCAGGAAGAGGTTATGAAATGCTGGGAGAATATTACCACAGAGAATGTGGAGGAGCTGTCAGATATAAAAGGATATTGGGAGGACTTCTACCATATGTTCGGGTTCCATTTTGATAACATTGACTATAGTCAGGATGTTGAGATAGAAGTTCCTATCCCAAGTCTGGAAGCATAAGACCTTTATCATAGGCATAAAAATAGAAAGCTGCTTATCTGACAGCTTTCTATTTTTATGCCTATGATTCTGTACTGCCTGCATCCTCTTTCAGATTAGACATAAACTCATCAAATGCCTCTGCAGCAGCCATGTATTCATCATTTCTCTCGATATTTTCAATTACAGGCTGATCCCCATCTTCTGAGAAGCGGAAAAGATATACATCGCCGTTGGTATTCTTGCCGTTTTCATCCAGGGGAAGAAGGGCAATGTATTCCTGGTCGTTGACGTCGAATGTGGTAAGTACTGCACATTCCAGCTCCGTATCGTCCTCCAGTGTCAGCTTTATGGTAGGGTTGGGCACTCTGGGAACAGAGCCGCAGCCGCCTCCGCAGGAAGCGCAGTCACTGGGATCACAGCCGCCCATAAATTTTTCGTCGCTCATGATGATACCTCTCTTTAGAAATTATTGTAGCAGTAAGGTGCTACAATAGATACTCTAACAGATTAAGGAGGGGATTGCAATACTTCCAGCTTAATATACAGGACTTTACATACACAAAACTAATTGCTTTTTTTTTCTCCCCCCTCTATAATAACAGAAGAGGAGATGGGAGGAATCATACGTGAAGAAGGATGTTGCGCACACTTTAAAACGTGCGGACAAGTTAAACGTTATTTTAATCGGAGAAGGGCTTCTGGTAGGTATTACAGGGGGAGGGATCGCTTTGTTATACCGCATTATGCTCAGCTATGCCGGAAAAGCTTTGAACTGGGTGCTGGATTTTGCCAGGGGTGTGCCCTTGAGGATGATTTTGTGGTTGGTGGTTCTTGCTGCGCTGGCTTACATTGTGGGACGGCTGGTGAAGTGGGAGCCTTTGATATCTGGGAGCGGGATTCCTCAGTTAGAGGGAGAGATGACAGGAAAGCTGGAGCAGACCTGGTGGCGGGTGATGATTGCGAAGCTGGCCGGTGGATGTTTGGCTCTTCTGGGCGGGCTGTCTCTTGGGCGGGAAGGCCCTTCTATTCAGCTGGGAGCTATGGCTGGAAAAGGAATCTCCAGGCTGTTAGACCGGGGAAAGACAGAGGAAAAGTTTCTTCTGACCTGCGGAGCAAGTGCAGGGCTTTCCGCAGCCTTTCATGCTCCGCTGGCAGGGGTAATGTTCTCCCTGGAGGAGGTCCATAAAAACTTTTCCGTGTCTGTATTGGTATCTGTTATGACGGCTTCTCTGACGGCGGATTTTATGGCATCCCACGTTCTGGGACTTGACCCTGTGTTTCAGTTTGATATTGGGCGGGAGCTTCCGCTGAAATATTACTGGGTGATTATATTACTGGGAATACTTTTAGGGGTGCTGGGCGCCTTTTATAATTATGTGACACTGAAGGTTCAGGAGCTATATCAGAGGCCAAAGTGTCTGAATGAGTCTGCCAGACTGCTGATTCCGTTTCTGATGGCAGGTGTTTTAGGATTCACTATGCCTGAGGTGCTGGGAAGCGGTCATGAGCTTGTGGAAATGATTACTCATGAGAACATGGTGCTGGACACTGTGCTTGTGCTTTTAGGGATGAAGTTTTTATTTTCTGCCATAAGTTTTGGCTCCGGAGCGCCTGGAGGAATCTTTTTTCCGCTTCTGGTTTTAGGGGCTTTTATAGGCGGTGCCTTTGGGATTGCCGGGGCAGAGTTTTTTGGCCTGGAGGCGGAATACATTAATAATTTTATCCTTTTGGCTATGGCGGGGTATTTTACAGCAATTGTCAGAGCACCTCTGACAGGAATTATTCTTATATTTGAAATGACAGGGACTGTAGATCAGATGCTGTCCCTTTCTTTGGTTTCTATTGTGGCCTATATCGTGGCAACCTTACTGCGCTCCACCCCAATATATGAGAGTCTTTTGGAGCGCCTTTTAGAGAAGAGGGGAATTCAGACCCCAAAAACCATGGGGCAGAAGGTTTTATCAGAATATGTAGTGATGCACGGTTCAGAGATCAACGGACAGCTGGTGAGAGAGATTCCGCTGCCTGAGAATTGTCTTCTGGTCGCAATTCAAAGGGGAGGGAAGGAAATCATTCCCAAGGGCAAGACCAGAGTATTTGCAAGTGATACACTTATTACCATGACAGATGAGAGAGATGCCGGAACAGTCCACGACAAGATGGAGAAGCTGTGTTCTGAAGAATAAAGTATAGAGGGAAAGAGGGAAAAGGCTTGAAGAGAAGAGAAAACGAGGCTGAAATCAGAGTATTACCAGGCAATCCCAGAATATTAGGCGTGTACAGAGCAAAAAACGGCTATAATTTTGCAAGTGTCATCCCGGATGAAAAGGAGGCAAGTCTTTTGCTGTATGAGAAGAACAGCGGAAGGCTTATACAAGAGATTCCCCTGCCCCCCAAAGAAAGGACTGGGGAGGTGGCGGCTGTCTTTATAGAGCAATTCCGTCCCAGAGAGATGGAGTACAATTATAAAATAGACGGTGAGATCCGTCAGGACCCCAGGGCTGCACTGCTCACAGGCAGAGAAGTTTTCGGCGCTGCTGTGGATCACAAGAATCCACACAGCCTTCGGTGCGGTGTGCTGGAGGGGAAATTCTTGTGGGAAAAGGAAGAACGGCCCGCAATATCTTTGTCAGAAATGATTTTGTATAAATTACATGTGAGGGGATATACCAGCCATAAAAATTCAAAGGTAAGACAAAAAGGGACCTTTCAGGGGGTGGAGAAAAAGATACCGTACCTGAAGGAACTGGGGATTACCTCTGTGGAACTCATGCCATGCTATGAGTTTGATGAAATAATGGTGAAGGACGGGATTCCTGCCGCATATGCTTATGAACATAAGGATGCTGCAAAGGTGAACTGCTGGGGATATACGGATAAGGCATTTTACTTTGCACCCAAGGCGTCTTACTGTGCAACCGGAAGGCCGGCCAGAGAATTTATGGAGATGGTAAGAGCCTTTCACCAGGCGGGTATTGAGTGCATTATGGAATTTTATTTTACTGGAGAGATCTCTTCCCTTGAGGTGCTGGATATTCTGAGGTACTGGAAAACGGTATATCATATTGACGGATTCCATCTGGTGGGGGACACCAGGGCGCAGGATTATATTACAGAAGATCCGCTGCTGGCAGATACCAAACTCTTTTTTGCTGGGGTGGATGCCCAGAAATTATATAAAAACAAAACTCCTCATTTCCGTCGTCTGGCGGAATATAATGAGTGGAGCCGTCAGGTGTTTAGACGTTTTCTGAAAGGGGACGAGGATATGCTGGGGGCTTTTACCTACTGTACCAGAAGAAACCCGGATACCCATGGAGTTGTGAATTACATGAGTATTCAGGACGGGTTTACTATGGCAGATGCAGTAGCATATGATATAAAACACAACGAGGAGAACGGTGAGAAAAACAGGGACGGCATGAATTATAATTACAGCTGGAACTGCGGCATCGAAGGCCCCACCAGAAGGCAGAGCATCAAAACTCTCAGAAAACAGCAGATCAAAAACAGTTTTCTGTTTCTGCTTCTGAGCCAGGGCATTCCTCTGATTTACCAGGGAGATGAAATCGGCAATTCCCAGAATGGAAACAACAATGCCTATTGTCAGGACAACGAAGTGGGATGGGTAGACTGGAGCGGTCTGCGCCGGAATGGGGAACTGCTGGAATTTGTGAAAAAAAGTATTGCGTTCCGGGTATCCCATCCTGTGCTGCATATGCCAGGAGAACTTCGGTGCATGGATTACAAATCGTATGGGAGCCCGGATGTTTCCTATCACAGCCAGAAGGCCTGGTTTGCAGAACTGGATAATAATTTCCGCCATGTGGGAGTGATGTACAACGGAAAATATGCCGAGGATTCTGCGGGGGTTTCTGACACATGGATCTATATTGCATATAATATGCATTGGCTGGAGCATGAGTTTGCCCTGCCGCATCTTCCGGGAAATGGAAAATGGCGGGTTGCTATAGATACAGGGAAAAATGAAAATGCCGGCTTCTATGAGGAAATGGAAGAACCTCCGGTGAAAGACCAAAAAGGGATTAAAGTATCCCCGAGAACAATTATTGTACTGGTGGGAAAGTAGGAGATGTAAGAGCGTATGCATGCATGGGCACATTTTAAGACAATTACAAAACATAAATTGATGGTAATGAGGTACTGCTTCCGCATTGGCCTCTATAAACAAGGGCTGCTGCACGATTTGTCTAAATATTCATGGACGGAGTTCAGGGTGGGATGCAGGTATTACCAGGGAGACCGCAGTCCTAATAATGCGGAGCGGGAGGCTACCGGAATGTCAACCTCCTGGATGCACCACTATGGGAGAAATAAGCATCACTTTGAGCACTGGGTGGATTATGGAGTAAACTGCAAGACCGTGATTGCAGGGGTGCCCATGCCCAGAAAATATATTGCTGAGATGGTTATGGACCGGATCAGCGCATCCAGAACCTATTCTCCGGAAACCTACACCGATCAGGCGCCGCTGAAGTATTTTATGGCCGGGAAAGAAAAATTGTGGTTTGTCCACGAGAAAACCAACCAGGATCTGGAGAGACTTCTGCGCATGCTGGCCAGAGAGGGAGAAGTGAAAACCCTTCGTTATATTAAGCATGTATATCTGAAAGAGGAAAAACATCCCCAGAAAGCTTTTAAAACAGAGACATATTGACAAATGCCAGAAATCATCATATACTTTGATAGTCAAAATAAATGAGCGAGATAATATAAAAGTATAGGTGGATAATAGAATGGCTACGAGGATAATAGGAACCGGAAGTGCGCTTCCGAAGACAATAGTGACAAATGATGATCTTTCTAAAGTAGTGGAGACAAGTGATGAGTGGATCTCTTCCCGCACCGGCATTCGCGCCAGAAGGATCGCCAAAGACGAAACGACTGTCAGTCTGGCGGCCGAGGCAGCTCTGAATGCGCTGAAAAACAGTCACAAACATCCGGAGGAGATACAGCTTGTAATTGCCGCAACCTGTTCTCCAGACTATTTTTTCCCCAGCACAGCCTGTTGTGTCATGAGAGAGCTGGGAATTCCGGAAGCGGCTGCCTTCGATCTCAGTGCTGCCTGCTCCGGCTTCCTTTTTGCACTGAATACGGCACATGCGTATCTGGAGAGCGGGATGTACCAAAATGCCCTTGTCATCGGTACAGAGACAATCTCCAAGCTGATTGACTGGGAAGACAGAGGCACTTGTGTGCTTTTTGGAGACGGAGCCGGCGCTGCTGTAGTGGAAAAGGACAGCACAGGTCTTCTGTCTGTAGTCCAGCATGCAGACGGGGGGAAATCCCAGGTTCTCACCTGCCGGAACCGCACAGTCCGCAATCTGCTGGTGCCGGAGGAACTGCCCCGGGAATATATTACTATGGAAGGCCAGGAGGTATTCAAGTTTGCAGTAAAAAAAGTACCTGAGTGCATCCGCCAGGTTCTGGAGCAGTCAGGTACCGGAATAGATGAGGTAAAATATTTTGTGCTTCATCAGGCAAACAGCCGGATCATTCAATCCGTGGCAAAACGTCTCGGGGCAGGGGAAGACAAGTTCCCCATGAACCTGCAGTCCACCGGCAATACTTCAGCGGCCAGCATCCCCCTCCTTCTGGATGAAATGAATCAGAGGGGAATGCTGAAGCGGGGTGATAAGATCATACTCTCCGGCTTCGGAGCCGGACTCACCTGGGGAGCCGATTTACTGGTCTGGTAAGAGTTCCTGTCCTTTGCAGGCTGTAAACACCGCAACCGAACGGCAGCCCAGAACAAACGTATTCTCTATATAAACCATATCTTTCGGATTCCAGGCCACACAGGAATCTTCTGTATCAGCTGCCGTATTTGCCGCCAGATACCATCCGTAGGGAGGGGGCAGCTTCGGCAGCTGAATCGTAATATCCTCCCAATACACATTAATTCCCAGGTAGACAATATCATCGGTATCCGGACGCTCGCCCTGGCTGGCATACATAACGCCCATTGCTTTTGTGTCAGGAGTAATTCCTGAATCAAAGGGCACTGCTGTGTGCAGGCTGATAAAGGGGAAACCAAATGAACAGGGTCCTTTTCCTCCGCGGATGGAAACGTGCTTTTTTCGAAAGCGGATCATAAACCGGAAAAAGTTAAAAAGCTCCCTGTTGGCATCCAGATCCCTCCAATTGATCCAGGAAATCTCATTGTCCTGACAATAGGGGTTGTTGTTGCCCATGGAGGAATTGCCGAACTCGTCACCGGCAAGAAACATAGGCGTTCCCCGGCTGCACATTAAGACGGCACAGGCGTTTTTGATGAGCCGCTTTCGGAGGGTACAGACGGCGGGATCTGAAGTCGGACCTTCACATCCGCAGTTCCAGCTGCGGTTGTCATCTGTACCGTCTGTATTATCCCACCCGTTTGCCTCGTTATGCTTTTGATTATAGGAATAGAGGTCGTGCAGGGTAAAGCCGTCATGACAGGTGATAAAATTTATGGAGGAGTTATATCCCCGGTACTGTCCGTTATATAAGTCCGGGGAGCCTGTGATTCTCTTAGCTGCCTCTGGGGCCATCCAGTAGTCTCCTTTTAAAAAGCTGCGGAGATCGTCCCGGTACTTGCCGTTCCATTCAGCCCACCGCTTCCAGGAGGGAAAGTTGCCTACCTGATAGAGCCCTCCGGCGTCCCATGCCTCTGCGATAAGTTTTACATTGCCGAGAATGGGGTCAAAGGCCAGTGTCTGGAGAAGGGGAGGCTTATTCATAGGGCTTCCGTCTTCATTACGCCCCAAAATGCTTGCCAGATCGAAGCGGAAGCCATCCACCCTATAGACTGTCACCCAATAGCGGAGGCATTCCAGAATCATCTGCTGGACTATGGGATGATTGCAGTTTAAGGTATTGCCGCAGCCGCTGAAGTTGTAATAGTGTCCGTCAGGGGTAAGCATATAATAAATATTATTGTCGAAGCCCTTAAAGGAGAAGAAAGGACCATCCTCATTCCCCTCCGCTGTGTGGTTGAATACCACATCCAGGATTACCTCGATGCCGTTTTTGTGGAGGGCTTTTATCAGAGATTTCAGCTCATGTCCTTCATAATTATATTCCTTCTGGGAGGAATAGCTGGTGTTGGGGGCGAAGAAGCTCACCGAATTGTATCCCCAGTAATCCAGGAGAGTGTTCCCTTTCACCTCTCTTTTTCCCATAGTCTCGTCAAATTCAAATATGGGCATCAGTTCCACCGCAGTAATGCCCAGCTGCTTCAGATAAGGGATTTTTTCCATGAGTCCGGCAAAAGTTCCGGGGTGACGGACCTGAGAGCTGGAATCTTTGGTAAAGCCTCTGACATGGAGCTCGTAAATTACCAGATCCTGCATGGGAAGAAGGGGCTGGCGGGCGTTTCCCCAGTCAAAGTTATTTTTGACGACTCTTGCATGGTAGGCAGAACCGGGGATAGGCTTGCTGCCCCAAACGCTCTGCCCGGTTACTGCTTTCGCATAGGGATCCAGAAGGGGTTTTGTTTTGTCAAACAATAACCCTTTTTTAGGGTCCCGGGGACCATCCAGCCGGTAGGCGTATTCGAATTCTCCGATATCCAGGCCGAAGACCAGCATAGAATAAACATTGCCTATTTTATAATTGTCCGGAAATTTGAGTACGGCGTAGGGCTCTGAGGCTTCCCGTTTGTAAAGCAGAAGTTCACAGGAAACCGCTGAGTGGGAATGGACCGTAAAGTTCACAGCTCCCGGCAGAGAGGTGGCTCCGTTAATCTCAAAAAATCCGGGACGAACCCGAAATCCCTGGACAGTGTCCAGGGGCATCAGAGGATCGTCGGGGATCAGCGGCAGCAGTAAAGGGATATTTTTCATAAGGGTGCTCCTTTCTATAAGGTGCTACATTAAATGGGTATCCTCCAGCCGTTTTTCAAAGAATTCATTCAGCCGGATGAGCGGTTTTCTCAGCACAAGACCTAAGAGCAGGGCAAAGGGGATAAAGAGCAGCAGATGGAGAATATCCGCCCAGTAGCTCATATGGTAGATGCCCGCTACCGTCTCCCGCATTGCATTTATTCCGTAGGTAAACGGCAGAAAGGGATATACTTTCTGAAAAAACTGAGGGGTAACTTCAATAGGGAAGGTGCCTCCGGCCCCGGCTATCTGGATCACCAGAAGAATGACGCAGAGCGCCTTGCCGATATCCCCAAAAGAGACCGTCAATGTATAGATAATATTGGTAAATACCAGGCTGCAGATCATTCCGGCAAGAACAAAAAGCACCGGATTCTTACACTGTATCTCCAGGAAAAACAAATCCCCAAGGCAGATGATGGAAGACTGTATCAGACCGAAGGTGAGAAACAGCAGATAGCGTCCCAGATAACACTGAGAGGGCTTTAAATCCCTTAGCTTTTCGTCTTCATCCACCCTTACTTTCATAATAGCTACCAGGACAATGCCCCCCACCCAGATAGCAAGAGTGGAATAGAAGGGCGCCATGGCAGAACCGTAGTTTTCTATGGAATAGAGGGAATTAGTGTCCAGCTGTACCGGGGATGACATAAAGTCACCCATAATTGCGGGATCGTTGCGTATAATCTCCAGAAGTTTGGAGATCCGTTCATCCTGCCCTACAGAATTTACACCGTCAACCAGCTTGCGAATCTTACCTCTCGTTGTTTCGATGATTTCTTTCGTACTTGCAAGAGACTCCTTTCCAGAGGTGAGAGAGTTTCCAACACCGTTCAGGATCCCATCCATATTGGAGAGACAGCCGTCCGCGCTTTTCAGCATACCTGAGAGATCCGAAGAGGCCCTGGAGATCTTATCCAGAAGACTGTCCAGGGAGGGCTGTACGGCAGTGCGGTAGGAAGTGCGGATAGAGGCCAGATCTTCCGTACTGCTTTTAATCAGAGCCTGGATATCCTCTCTGGTTTCGGCGGCCTGATTGGAGGCAGACAAGATGGATTCTGAGGTATCGGTAATCCTGTCAATGATCCCCTGCTGATGCTCGCTGGACTGCTGCAGCTGAAGGATCAAATCCTCAATGGAAGATAATCCCAGGGTGGTATTTAATTTTTCCAGCAGTGCAATGTTCTTATTGTTCATATCAATAATAGACTGGGAGAGGGAAGTGGTCTGCTCCAGCTTCCCTGCGGCGTCATCCACACTGTTCTTTATTCCTGAGAAAGCATCTGTGGCAGTTGAGGACACAGAGTCATAGAGTCCCTGGCTGGAATCCAGGATATTCCCAATTCCCTGGGTGATGTCGCTTAGAGAGGTCTGGGAGGCATCCATAATAGACTGGGCATCGGCCAGTGCTGTATTGCCGTTGTCCAGGGCAGTAGCTACATCCGGCAAAGTCAGTCTGGTGGTCTCCACGAGCCCATTGACCTCATCTACGGCAGAGATAAAGGCGTCTATGGTCTCTTCGTACTGTTCGAGATCCCCATCAATAGTATTGAGAGAGGAGATAAAGCGGTCAAGAATCGTGACTTGCTTATCTTCCAGATCTGTTGTGGTCATGTTCAATACCCCTGCAATTGCCTCTGTGGCCTCGCTGATGAAGGTAGCGTTTACCTGCTGCTGGATTACACCAACGCCCTTATCTGTAATCTTGGGAGCAATGGCATTTTTCTTTTCATTTATGTAGTATTGTATCTGAGGACGTTCAATATCAGTAGAAAGTATACTGGACATTTTTTGGCTGAAATCAGAGGGTATGACCACAGCAGCATAGTATTTGCCGGATTTCACCCCTGAGAGAGCAGTTTTTGTATCTGTAAACTGCCATCCGATCTGGTCATTGGCCTTCAGATTGGATATAATCTGATCTCCGATGTTCAGAGAGAGTGCTTCCAGGCGGCAGCCCTCGTCTTCGTTGGATACGGCTACCTTAATACCTGCGGTATTGCCGTATGGGTCCCAGTTTGCCGCAATATTAAACCAGGCATACAGTGCGGGTATGATGCTTATGCCGATGGCTACAACAAGTGCCATAACATTTTTAGTGAGGCGTTGTACGTCTCGCCGGTAGATTCTGCATATATTTTTCATTTCTGCTCTCCCTCTAATAATTTTTCTGCCTCCAGCAATTTTTTATAGCGATAGTCAATGTATTCCACACAGATCAGATAAACGGCCAGAAGGATGATGGACACAATCCATGCCGTAAGGAAGATGAGCTTTGATTCCAGGCTGAACATAAGGATTAGAAACACAGCCGGGATAATCAGAATACCCAGAAACCCTCCCCGGATAAAAAGGGGATATTTTATGCGGAAACGTTTATAAGTGTCAAGAAGCTTTTCCTTTCGCAGCTCTGTGTCCAAAGCATCCTGGAATCCGAAATGCATCAGGGTGAGAGAAACAGCATCTTTCTTTGGTCTGCCCTGGGAAAGGTAGGACATATATTCTGCTTCCAACCGGTTAAGAAGCCTTTGTCTGACAGCGGCGTCGGCCTTTTGAGGGGGCAGGGAGGCATAGAACTCTTCCAGGAATCGGGTTATTTCATCCATAATTATTATGCACCTTTCTGAAAATATATTGTTATTTTAGCATGGGTAATTGTAGTTTACAACCAGAAAATGACCAATCGTCATTTGTAGGAAAGGTATTGTCATTTTCGGAAATAGATACTTGAAAGATAGAGAGGGCTGTGCTATGATTTTTACTGCAGGAGTAAATTACATATGAACAGAGATAGAATCAAATGTAACAGCAATCAGATAGATAGAAGGATAAGAACGGTCATGCCAATACCCGGCATGGCTTTTTTCTTTTCTGATTTATCAGAATAGAGTACTAATTTATCAGCACAGTAAAAAGGAGGAAAATAATGAAGGAACAGGTTATTAGAACAGGAAAGGATGTAGGGATGGTGATTCTGGGCAATACCATCTATGCGCTTGCAGTTACCATGTTTATCCTCCCAAATGGATTAATTACAGGAGGTACCACAGGTCTTGCAATCGTGGCCAACCACTATTTTCAGATTCCGGTCACAGGCTTTGTGAGCGTGTTTAACGTTTTGATGTTTCTTGTAGGGGCTTTTATTCTGGGAAAGAAATTCGCAATGACAACGATCATCAGTACCTTTTATTATCCCGTCGTACTTGGGATATTTCAATCTGTGCCGGCTCTGGCAAACGTGACTTCGGATCACATGCTGTCGGCTCTGTACGCAGGTGTCATGATTGGAACAGCCATAGGGATTGTGATTCGTGCGGGAGCTTCCACCGGTGGGATGGACATTCCTCCTCTGGTATGCAACAAGATCTGGGGGCTTCCCATCTCAGCTGTAATGTATGTGTGTGACTGCGGGATTCTGCTGCTGCAGATCCTTTTTTCCGTTCAGGAGCAGGTTTTGTACGGACTGCTTCTGGTATTCCTTTACACCATGGTTCTGGACAAAGTCCTTCTTATGGGCCAGAGCAAAACCCAGGTAAAAATTATCAGTGAAAAATATGAGGAGATCAATGAGATGATCCTTGGAAAACTGGATCGCAGCTCCACCCTGCTGCACGGGGAAACCGGATATCTTCGCAGCAGCCTTCCTGTGATCCTTACCGTAATCTCCGGACGTGAGCTTCAGAGGCTGAACAAGGAGGTACAAAAGATTGACGAAGAAGCATTTATGATTGTAAGCCCGGTAAAAGAAGTAAAGGGGAAGGGATTCACCAGCAAAAAAGAATATTTATAGAATAGGAATTGACAAAAACAGGGGAAAGGCATAGAATGGTTTACGGGTAAACTGTTTACTGAAAAACTATTGGAAGGGAAGAGAGAATGCTGGAATTAGGAAGGGGTTATTTCGACAAATTCATAAAGTTAGAAAAACTTTACCGAAAATATTTTCAGGAGGCCTTGGCTTCCTACGGATTCACGCCCAATGAGATGATTGTACTTTTGTTTTTATACAACAATGCTCCGGCCTTGGACACTTCCCGGGATATTGTCAGGTGTAAGGGAATATCCAAAGGGCTGGTGGCCAGATCCGTGGAATCTCTTACAGCCAGAGGGTATCTGACTACCCGAAGAGATGAGAGGGATCACAGGGTTATCCACCTGAAGCTGAGCGATCCTGAGATCGTAGGTGACCTGCAGAAGACGCAGGAGCAGCTGGCAGCCAGGCTGGAGGAAGGAATCCCGGAAGAATATAAGAAAGTAACCAATGATACCTTAAGGCTGATGATTGAGAATGTTGAGAGAATGCTGAAAGGAGAGCAATTGTCATGAGTCATGATAAGACACAGAAGGAAGCCAGTCTGGGAACGGATCAGATAGGCAGCCTTCTTTTTAAGCTGGCGCTGCCGGCTATCTTAGCCCAGATCATTAATGTTTTGTATAATATGGTGGACAGGATGTACATAGGTCATATTCCGGATATAGGCCCCAATGCGCTTACCGGAGTGGGGGTCACTATGCCTGTGATAATGGCCATCTCTGCATTTGCAGCCCTTGTGAGCATGGGAGGTGCCCCAAGGGCGTCCATTATGATGGGAAAAGGGAAGAACGAAGAGGCCGAGAAGATCATGGGAAACTGTACCACCATGCTGGCGGTGCTGGCCATACTTCTCACAGTCATATTTCTGGCCTTCGGAAAACCCATTCTCCTGATGTTCGGAGCCAGCGGCAATACCATCAGCTATGCCTGGGCCTATATGCAGATCTATTCCATCGGCACTATATTTGTTCAGCTGTCACTGGGACTGAATGCTTTTATTAATGCCCAGGGATACGCCAAGACAGGGATGCTGACTGTAGCAATCGGAGCTGTCTGCAACATTATCCTGGATCCCATCTTTATTTTTGGGCTCGATATGGGAGTGAGGGGGGCGGCTCTTGCCACGATTATATCCCAGGCGGTATCCTCTGTCTGGGTTGTAAAGTTCCTTACAGGAGCAAAGAGCACCCTTAGAATCCGTCTTAAGAATATGCGTCCCAAAGGAAAATATATTTTTCCCAGTCTGGCACTGGGGGCGGCCCCTTTTATCATGCAGTTTACAGAGAGTATACTGTCCGTATGCTTTAATACTTCCCTGCTGAGATACGGGGGTGACATTGCTGTAGGAGCCATGACAATCCTTACCAGTGTGATGCAGTTTTCTATGCTTCCTCTCCAGGGGCTGACGCAGGGGGCACAGCCTATCATCAGCTTTAATTACGGAGCGGAGAATATTCAGAGGGTAAAGGAAGCGTTTCATCTGCTGCTGAAAAGCTCTATGATTTATTCGTCTCTGTTGTGGGCCATCAGTATCTTTGTTCCCCAGGTGTTTATCGCTATATTTACCGGCAATGCAGAGCTTGCGGCATATACAAAATGGGCGATCCGCATCTACATGGCAGTATCCCTTCTTTTTGGAATACAGATTGCGTGCCAGCAGACGTTTATCGCCCTGGGGAATTTCAAAACCTCTGTTTTTCTTGCGCTGCTCAGAAAAGTTATTTTACTGATTCCACTGATATTTATACTGCCCCATCTGATACCAAATCAGGTACTGGGCGTATTTCTTGCGGAACCAATCGCGGACTTTCTTGCGGTATCTGTTACCTCAATTCTGTTTTACAGAGAATATCATAAGCTGGGCTGACCGTTACGTCAGCCTTACTACCTGATCTACGCCCACGGAACAGATCATGCCCTGTGCTTCGGAGCTGATACCGTGGGCCTTATTGATTTCCTCCATAATAAGATTCCGGTTCTGGGCAGGAACTACAATAATCACCACCTCTTTTTCATTCTGCAGAGTAAAGCCGAAAAAGTGCTTGCTCTCTTCCGTACCCAGCCAGCGTGCTTTGAGGATAGTTCCGCCTCTTGCACCGGCCTTTTTCGCAGTATCCATGACATCATCGGTATGTCCCTGGTTGACAGCAACCAGAATCAGGCTGTGTGACCCTCCATAAGCAGTCATAGTAATCTCTCCTTTCGCAGTATCCTCAGGGATTTCCCCCTTATTTTCGTAGAAAACGGAAGCAACCAGCTGGTTAATTCCTGTGAGCAAAATGTCAAAAACAATGCCTTTGGCCTCAACCTGGGCTCTGAGCTCCGTGTTCAGGTCATATAAAAGCCTGGTAATGCAGGAAGCGGTTCCAAGGCTTAGCAAAATGTCTCTTTCCGGGCTGCCAAAGCCCAATACATCCAGCAGATCAGAGGATGCGGTACCGAAACCACAGCACTGATAATGCCAGAAGACTCCCTGATTTGTATAAAAGTCGGCCAGCACGGCTCCCTGGTGGCGTTCGGCAATGGTTACCATTAGTTTCAGCGGTTCTTGTTTTGCAGTCATCTCTTACCTCCTAATCTTCGGTGTCAAAATACAGAATACAATCCTCCATCTCCTCTTTTGCCCGGGGCTGCCGTGGGGGAAGATGATCTTTTAAACGGCTGGTGAGTCCCAGAAGCTGTATCGTGCAAAGAGGGGTCATGGCCACCATGGCCACAATTCCAAAAGCATCTGTGAGAATATTGCCCCCCACAGCCTCGCAGGCCCCCATTGCCAGGGGGAGAAGAAAGGTTGCCGTCATTGGCCCGCTGGCCACACCTCCGGAGTCAAAGGCAATACCTGTAAAAATCTGAGGAACAAAAAAGGTCATTATCAGAGAAATCAGGTATCCCGGGATTAAAAACCACATGATAGATATTCCGGTTAGGATCCTTAGCATGGCAATTCCCACAGAAAGGGCGATGCCGATAGAAAGACTGTGCTCAATTGATTTTTGGGAGATGGAGCCGTTTGATATCTCCTCAACCTGCTTTGTGAGGACGAGAACGGCAGGTTCGGCTTTTACGATGAAATAACCGATGAGCATACCGATGGGAATCAGCAATACCTTATACTGACTTTGCGCAATGGCAGCGCCGATATGCTGTCCGGCGGGCATGAATCCCACATTGACGCCGGTAAGAAAAAGGATCAGACCTATATAGGTATAAACCAGACCAGACACAATCTTCAGCAGCTGGTGTCTGTGAAAGCGGCGAAACAGCAGCTGAAAAACAAGGAATAATAAAATAATCGGAAGCAGTGCTGTTGTTACTTCCCCTGCATAATGGGGAATTCCTGTGATAAATTCATGGGCGGCATCCTTTGTGGTGGCAATTACAGCAATCTCTGAAGGGGCGTACACTGCCTCCGAGGGGTGATAAAAGATCCCCAGCAGTAGAACTGCCATAACAGGTCCGATGCTGCACAGCGCGATTAGGCCGAAGCTGTCGCTGTTAGAATTCTTATCGCTGCGGACAGACGCCATACCAATTCCCAAAGCCATGATGAAGGGAACGGTGACTGGGCCGGTGGTCACGCCTCCCGAATCAAATGATACAGGGACAAACGAATCCGGAGTACAGAAAGCCATAAGAAAGACAATGGCATAGAAAAATACCAGAGTGTAGGATAATGGGATCTGGAATAACATTCTGACTTCCGCCAGGAGGAGAAAGATTCCGACTCCGGCAGCTACGGTAAAAATTAATACTGGATTAGGAACGGCGGGTACTTGGTTGGCCAGTACCTGAAGATCCGGCTCTGCCACGGTAATCAAGATACCGAGAATAAGGCAGACGGCCAGAGAAATAAGAATGGTTTTGGACTTGCTCATCTGAACTCCTATGCCTTCGCCCATAGGAATCATAGACATATCTACCCCTAAGGTAAAGAAACCCATACCCAGAATCAGCAGCACAGCGCCGAAGATAAATAAGATAAGAGCTCCCGGGGTTAAGGGTGCGATAGTGATACTTAGAATCAAGACGATTACAGTAATAGGAAGGACAGAGGAGACAGACTCAAGGACTTTTTCTTTCAGTCGATGGTGCAATCTCAAATAGAGACTCCTCCTTTCTGGTGACAGGATGAACAGCAGCCAGTGTAAGACCCACTTATTCCGGCATACCGGATCAGGAAGCCCGGATGATTAAAACAGAAAAAGATTGGTATAACCTTGTATGTGTTTAGAAACTGCCGGGATAAGCGGGAGATTACACTCCTGCTTTATAGTATACATGATTCTATGCAGAAGTTCTGTGCAGATTTTGTTAAGATTGATCTATGCGGGAGCTCAAGACGGTCAAAGCTCCGGCAGAAGCGTCCTCTTTCTTGCTGCCATGCACGGCATTTACCTGGGCACCCTTAGAATTCGTATGAGATAGTATGCCATACTGCCGAATACGGCAATCAGACTCAGTGCTGTAAAATGCCTGTAAAGCGGCAGTAGGTGTACGGTACAGAAGGATAAGTAGGCGAAAACAGCAGTCATTATAAGCTTCAGTACAGCAATCATGTTTTTTATATACCGGTATACGCTGTCTTTGTTCCTGCTGGTGATGGCAACACCAGTATTCCACACAGACGGATGCTTTTCCAGCACAGAGATACCCACAAACATAAAAAAAGTCAGGATGGGAATGAGAAAAAGCTCCCCTTTGCTGCCCCACCTGTCTACTTCTCCTGCACTGTTATAGTGCCCGGGGATTTGATTGGGAATCGTGCGCCAGAAAAGAATAATATTCAGGAACATTCCAATGATAAGCAGAAGGCTGACAAGACGAATCGCTTTGTGGAACCTGGTGTCCGGTAGAGTGATGATTTCTTTCATGTTTCAGCTCCTTCCAATTCCCCCGTTCGTCAAACGTGGGGGCAAGTTTTCCTCGCTAACGCTCATTATATCATGAAATCATCTATGTATTATAATTATTTTCCAGATCCAGCATATAAAAGCTAATCATAAGGTGTAAAACCGTGCTGTAATCTTTCAGGGAAAAATCTCCAATCTCCTCTATTTTCTGTACCCTGTAAAGCAGGGTGTTTCTGTGAATGTGAAGCTGTGCGGCTGTTTCAGAGGTTCGGAACAGGTTTTTGGTATAGGCTTCCAGGGTCTTTAAAAATTCCGTGGAGTTTTCACTGTCATAAGTTTCCAAAAGTGGGATGGCAGGGGAGATATAATTGGTCCGTGGCATCTGAGACAGCCGTGGAGCCAGTATTGCCGGCAGATAGAGGTTTTCATAATAGTGGACACCATTGGGTCTGCCCATGGACTGCCCCAGTGTCATAGCGTCTTCAGCCTGTTTAATATAGTCTGAAGCGCAGAGAAGATCGTCAAAGTACCTGCTGGCTCCGCAGCAGCCGTTAAACCTGCGCAGCGTTTTAACAAATAAAGTTTCCTCAGAATTTCCTCTCGGTCGTTTCTTCATATTATAGTGAAGCACATAGAGAATATTTTCCTGAATCAGTGCGAACTGGTAAGGAGAAAACTGCTGACTCAGTTTCCGAATGTAGGACAATACATTTTTCTCACTTTTATCATAGGTACTGACAGCAAAGATCTGATAGGGAGGATTTAAGTCGCAGTTCATATCCTTCTGCCACATGGTAAGCTGTCTGGGAGTTTTAATACGGTGATTAAATAATTCTCCTGCAAATACTTTCTGATATGTGTAGGGCATACTGCTTTCAGAATCGCTCTCACGGAAAAAAAGAGCACAGACATTCATGATAATATCCATGGCTTTCAGACGGTCGGAGGTGATCTGATCGTATGTGCACTGCATAGTGACGTATCCTTCCAAGATATCATTTACTTTGACGATGCCCTGAATCTTGGGATTATCCCTGCAGGAACCCCAGTCAACCACATAAGGCGCACTCCGGTTATTGACGGACTGCATAATTCCATCCTCATACAGGCGTACAATCATATCTGTTTCATAGCCTTTATTTTCCAGAAGGTAATCCCACTGATAATCTCCGGTTTTTACATTAGGGGCAATGCCCAAAAGGTTATACATGACATCTACGGTCAGTATCGGGACACCCATGACTTCATAACAGACTTCCATAAGCCTCTGGATATTATTGCGTGGGAGTACTCTAAATATTTTTTCATATAGCTCTAAAAAATCAATGGAATCTGCCATACATGCCTCCTTGTACAAAAATACATATAACAATAATTTATATCTTTTATTATATCCATAGAAAACCGTAAATGCCAGTCCAAATTATTGAAAATGATATAGATTGTTAAGCAGATCACAAATACTTTATATAAAAATGGTGGGTTTACCAGATATACAGGAGTAAAAGTATACAGATAGCACAATAGAAGACAGTGCTGTGCCGTTGTGCAGATGCACAAAAATAGCAGATGCATTTTTCTAGTATTACTGATGACGAAGCCAAGGGATTGACATATAATTAACAAAACGTTGTTGGTACCAGCGGAAACAATAAAAAGAGTCAATGTAAAAGGAGGAACAATTATGTTCGATTTAACGGGTAATGTTGCAGTTGTGACAGGGGCATCGGCAGGTTTGGGACGTCAGTTTGCGCTGGCATTGGCACGTCAGGGAGCTGATGTGGCAATTTTAGCCAGGAGAAAGGATAAGCTGGAAGCAGTGGCGAAGGAGATTGAGGCACTTGGGGTATCCTGCCTCCCGGTTGCCTGCGATGTGACTGATACAGAACAGATCAAAGGAGCTGTGGAAAAGGTAGTGTCTGGACTGGGAACGATAGATATCCTTGTGAATAATGCCGGGGGAGGAAGCTGTATTCCTTTGGAAGAGCTTCCGGACGAGGAGTGGAGAAAGGTACTTTCCCTGGATCTTGACGGGGCATTTTACTGCATGAAATATTTTGGCAGGGTAATGCTGGAGAAAGGGTACGGCCGTGTTATAAACATTGCCTCCATTCTGGGAAAAGGCGGTCTGAAAGAGCTTCCCGTTATTGCGTATGCTTCAGCCAAAGGAGGTATCATTAATATGACCCGCCAGGCGGCCACTGAATGGGCAGAAAAGGGAGTAACGGTAAATGCCCTCTGTCCCGGATTTTTTGCATCAGAGGCTAATGGTCCTGAGGCTATGCAGTCTATGAATGAATTTATCGTTACAAGAACTGCTATGAGCCGTCCCGGCAGGGATGGGGAACTGGATTCTTCCGTTGTATTTCTGGCGGCAAAGGAATCTACATATGTAACAGGTGCTATTTTAACCTGCGACGGCGGATGGACTGCCATATAAACAGACAGAAGGATAACAGGCAGATAAGGAGAGTGTGAGATGAATTACAATTACAATAAATTATTACAGCCAATTAAAATCAATGGAATGCGTCTGAGAAACAGAATCATGATGTCTGGAATGGGAACTTTTACTCCCATGGTAGACGGCACAGATAGTGAGGAAGGCATCCGATACTATGAGGAGAGGGCGAAGGGAGGAGCAGGACTCATTATGACAGGAGCCATGTTCCTCAACGAAAAAACTGCACAGGGAGGCCCTACTCTGGCACTTCACAGTACCAGGGCAATCCCGAAAGCTACGGTGCTTACCGAGCGTATACACAGATGGGGAGGCAGGATTTGTCTTCAGCTCAGCTGTGGGACAGGAAGAAATGGTATGCCGGATATTGGAGAGAGAGTTCCTATTTCAGCATCCCCAAACCCCTCTTTTTACAATCCGGATATGATTTGCCGCCCTCTTGAGACAGAAGAAATTAAAGACATAATGAAAGATTTTTCCGTTGCTGCTCAGTTTGCTCTAAATGCGGGCTTTGATGCAGTGGAAGTACATGGTCATGCCGGATATCTGGTAGATCAATTTATCTCTCCCCAATGGAATGAACGTACAGACGAGTATGGGGGATCCTGGGAGAACCGGGTGAGATTTGCCACGGAAATTGTGGATTCAATCCGAAAAGTGGTAGGACCTTACTTCCCCATCCTGTTTCGTATCTCCCTGGACCATATGTATAAGGGAGGACGTACCCTGGAGGATTCTATGCCTATCATCCGGCTGTTGGAGCAAGCCGGGGTAGATGCTATTGATATCGATTCCGGCTGCTATGAGACAATGGATTATATTTTTCCCACTTGTTATACCGGTGAGGCCTGTATGGCATATGTCTGTGAGGAGGCCAGAAGGCATGTAAGTATCCCAATCATTAATGCAGGCAACCATTCTATGGAGACCGCAGTGAAACTGCTGGAATCCGGAAACGCAGACATTATCAGCTTCGGACGTCAGCTTATTGCAGATCCTCATTTTCCAAATAAGCTGAAAGCAGGGCACAGGGAAGACATCCGTCCCTGTCTGATTTGTAATGAAGAGTGCATCGGACGTATTTTCGGAAGGCTGACACAGCTTTCCTGCACGGTTAACATACAGGCTTGCATGGAAGGCGCCTTAGAGATTACACCGCTCCCTACTCCAAAGAAGGTTGCTGTTATCGGAGCAGGACCGGGGGGGCTGGAGGCTGCCAGAGTTGCTGCCCTGCGGGGATGCGATGTGACAATTTACGAGGCATCCGACAGAATAGGAGGAACCTTCAGAGCTATTGCCAGCGCACCCTTTAAAAAGCGTATCCGTGATCTCATGGAATGGTACGGAATTCAGCTGGAAAAATTGGGAGTTAAGATCCAGTTTAATACAAAGGTCTCTCCTCAGGATCCGTGTCTTGCGGTGGCGGATGAGATTTTTGCAGCTACCGGCTCCGTTCCGTTTGTGCCCTGTATATCCGGGATGGATGACAAAAAAGTAATAGATGTGACCCAGGCGCACATCCGGGGGATTGAGGAGGAACATGTTGTGGTCTGCGGGGGAGGGCTTTCAGGCTGTGATACGGCCCTTGAGCTGGCAATGGAAGGGAAGAAGGTTACTATAGTAGAAATGATGGATGCCTGTGCCCGGGATGTAATGATGATCAACAAGTTGAGTCTGGACAGGCTTCTGGCCGAATATAAAGTAACAATTCTGACAAATACAAAAGTGTCGGGAGTCACAGAGGAAGGAGTATCTGTTGAGACCGCAGTGGGGGAGAAAAAGGTGATTGCGGCGGACAGAGTAATTACTGCTTTTGGACAAAAACCCAACAGTTCTGTGGCTGAGGCAATTGCAGAAAAATACCCTCTGAAGACAACCTTAATCGGAGACTGTCTGAAGGCGGGCAAAGCGGGCAAAGCAATCCGTGAAGGCTTCTACGCTGCGATGGCGCTCCAATAAGGAAGGAAAACACAAGGAGGACAAAGTGAAGACAGAAAAAGGATTTTTTGGTTATAAAGCCGCAGTAGGGGCATTTCTTGTGATTTTTGTTAATCTGGGGGCTTGTACCACCCTGGGGACTTTCCTGGCATCTCTGTCAGCTTACAGTGAACACTCCATCGGTGCTGTAGGCCAGATCGGTACAGTTAATACTATATGCAATGTAGTGCTGAGTCTTGCAGCTATTAAAGCCCTCGGAAAACTGGGTGCACGGAAAACTATGTTTATCTCCATACTGGCGTGTGCGGCACATATGCAGCTGTATACCTTTGTTACACCGGGTGCAAATGTACAAAGCCTGATTCTCATGTATTTAGCCGGTGCACTGGCTTCTTTCTCCATAACATTCGGCACGCATGCGGTCTGCTCATCGGTGATTGCAGAGTGGTTTGTAGAAAAACGGGCTCAGATTACCGGCATGGTACTTTCAGGAGCAGGTATCGGTGCTGCAGTGTGGGTTTTTCTGGCAGGACAGCTATTTAAAGTTACAGATTATAAAAACTGCTATCGCGTACTCTCTGTTCTTGTACTGATCATCGGTTTGTTTGCAGTTCTGTTTCTGATTAAGACAACAGATGAGAAGGGACAAAAGCCTTTGGGCTGGGACAGTGCCTTTGCACAGACAGAAGCGGCAAAACTTCCTGGGGTATCCTATAAAGAGGCCATATCATCCACTTCTTTTAAAGTACTTGTGGCGGCCCTGCTTTTCTCAACAATAGGGGGAACAGCATACCTGTCCTATGCTCCAACCTGGTGGCAGATGAACGGAATGACAGCTACCGGGGCCGCAAACTGGAATGCCATCTATCTGCTTCTGGCGGGACTACTTTTGATGGCTGCCGGAACAATTTCCAATAAGCTTGGGACTAGTGGCTTCATCATTTATGTGTGCGCTGCATTTATACTTACCTTTATCTGTATGATATTATGGCCCGTAAGCGGTGCCACGTATCTGATGGTACTGACGGTTATCTTTGCTGCCGCCGCTTATCCTGTATGTGCAAGCATTCCTTCTTTTGTGGGAACTGCAGCATTCGGGGCAAAAGAATTTGCGCAGATCTCCGCAACCTTGATGGTCGCCGTATATATTGGCCAGGCTCTGGCGTCACCGGTAATGGCAGTGCTTTTGGCTTCCAAGGGAGGTATGAGCCTTGCATGGATTGTATTTGCCGTGACAACCGGCATTGGAATGATACTGCTGCTGGCCGCATTAAAATTGTCACCCTTAAAAAAATAGCTTTTTGAATAGAAAGAGGAGGTATTTATGGATTTAAAACTGCAAAATAAAGTCGTTGCCATCAATGGCTGTACCGGCGGGATAGGGCAGGCGCTCTGCAGAGCGTTTGCGGGAGAGGGCTGCAGACTGGCAGTCTCATCTACAAGTCAGGCAAAATTGGATGCATTTGTCAAGAATCTGGACATTGCTCCGGAAAATCTAAAAACATTTGTGGCTGACGTCACGAAACCAGAAGAGGTGAAGGCTTGGATCGACGGGGCTTATCAGCAGTTTGGGAGGATAGATGTCCTCGTGCCCAACTCCGGATATGAGGGGAAATACGAGGAGATCGCGGACTGCACCTTTGAGTCCTATATGGCAGTCTACAATGTCAATGTATTCGGTGTTATGTATGCCATGAAATTCGCAGCTCCCTATCTTGTAAAACAGGGAAGCGGGGCAATTGTTACCATTGCGTCTAATGGAAGTTATACCACAGCTGCCGGAATGAGCGCCTATTGCTCATCCAAGCATGCGGTTGCCGGGCTGACAAAGTCAGTTGCTCTGGAACTGGGTCCTCACGGAGTGCACTGTAATTATATCTGCCCTGGAGGAGTTGATACACCTATGATTAACAGGATTGAAAAAAACACCTTCGGAGATACAAAGACACATAAAGAATGTGAAGAAATATTCGGAAAGGATTATCTGGATAAAAGGTACTGCAGGCCGGAGGAAGTGGCAAATCTGGCGCTCTATCTTGCCTCTGATTTATCCTCCCATATTATGGGATCAGGAATCCGTCTGGACGGAGGCATGGATGCTCTCTGCTAAGTATGTAAACATAAGGAAATGATCTAAAAGCCACCGGGAAGAAAATAATCCCGGTGGCTTTTTGCGCCCGGAGGGCCGCATTCTGCTTATTTGCAGTCACAGCCAGATTTTTTTGGAAAATCAAAGCTGGGATTAAAGGCGTAGAAGTTTTTGCAGTCCAGTTCTTCCTGAATAGTCCTCAGAGCCTCCCCGAATCGCTGGAAGTGAACCACTTCTCTGGCTCTCAGGAAACGGATAGGATCTGCAACCTCAGGATCCTTAACCAGACGCAGAATATTGTCATAGGTAGTTCTGGCTTTCTGTTCTGCTGCCATGTCTTCGAATAAGTCTGTGATGGGATCCCCCTTTGATTGGAATTCGCATGCGTTGAAAGGTATCCCTCCTGCAGCCTGAGGCCAGATGCCTACGGTATGGTCTACGTAGTAGTTCTGGAAGCCCTGCTGCATAATTTCTTCCGGAGTCAGGTCTTTGGTGAGCTGATGAACGATGGTGGATACCATCTCCAGGTGTGCCAGTTCTTCTGTACCTATATCGTTCAGTACACCCATAGCCTTTCTGTTCGGCATGGTAAACCGCTGTGAAAGATAGCGCATGGAGGCGCCCATCTCGCCGTCAGGGCCGCCGTACTGGCTTAAGATAACCTGTGCTATTTTAGCGTTTGTTTTTGTGATATTGATCGGATACTGTAATCTTTTTTCATAATTCCACATAAATTATTTACAACCTCCTTTCACTTCCCAGGGCCAGGGCTGCATAACCCATTCCCAGGAGGTACTGCAGGCGTCATCTGCAGTATCGATGGTCAGAGGTCCGTAATAGGCAGCGTATTCCTTCAGGGCTTCCTTGCGGATTGCAACTTTTTCCTGATAGAAGGCAAGGGCTTTCTCATCATCCGGATGGGTATCCAGATATAGGAGAATATCGTCTACAGCAAAGCTGACTTCGTTAATCAGCTGAAGTAATTGTTCTTTACATGGTTTGTTATTTCCATTCATCGATGCATCACCTGCTTTCCTGTAAATGGCTTGCAAAGTTCCGGGAAAATGGTTCCTACCTGGAGAGCTTTGCAGAGCTCAAAGGTAGAGCGGAACTTCTGACAGGGTACATATCCCATAGCCAGGGGGAGAGAGTTGACAACAGAGTAATCACAGTCCATAGCCGGTTTACAGGGGGATGCGGTACGCGGTTCCGGAGTCCTGGACGGGCATGGAGGGGGATAATAGGGACGGTACCCTGGATAATTATTCATTCTGCATTTGTCCATAAGCATATCCTTTACAAAATTTAAGTTATTACAGTACTATCCTATGTCTTTTCATGGAAAATGTTCCGCGGAACGATTGCCTTTTCCGGCTGAAAAGGGTAGAATGAGTGTAAATTACATATGAGTACAATAGCAGTAGGTGGGACCCGGTTACAGGCAGAGCTTTTTGCCGGGGTATGGTATGAAATAGTGCAGCGGTTGTATTATATAAACCGCTGTCTGTTCCTCAGGTTGCCTTACTGGTATTTGGAAAGGGGAAAAACTCATGAATCTGCACGAGTTGGTAGAACAGAAGTCTTTGGAATTAAAAGAAAAGACAAAGGACATGAATGCGCTGATTCAGAATATTCCTGGGGGAGTTATGTGCTGTGAATATACCAGGGAATTAAAGTTGCTTTTTATCAGTGACGGTTTTCTGAAGATGACGGGATATACAAGAAAGGAGATTGCCGAACGGTTTCAAAATGAATTCTCCCGTATGATATATCCCGGGGATCTGGAAAAAACCTGGGAAAAGGTGGAAAAGCAGCTGGCATATAGTGATCAAAAAGAGATTGAGTACAGGATAATCTGCAGAGACGGAAAGCTTCTTTATATTCACGATAAAGGGCAGATAGTAAACAGAGAAGACGGCAGCCAGGTCTTCTACTGCATACTGACGGATATCGATCATATGAAAAAGGAGTCCCTGAAGCTTAGAGAACAGGCGCAGAGGGATGCTCTTACAGGTCTGTACAATAAGATAACGGTGCAGAATCTGACAGAAGAAAAGCTTTTGCATATGCAGGAAGGAGAGCAGGGTGCATTCTTTATCATTGATATAGATAATTTCAAGCAGATCAACGATGTATTCGGACACCTGAACGGGGATGTAATGCTGGCAGAGGCCGGCAGAAGCCTGAAAAATCTGGTGCGGAGCAACGATATTGTGGGAAGAGTGGGAGGCGATGAATTCGCAGTACTCCTGTGGGGGATAGAAAAGACAGAGGATGCAGAAAAGAAGGCCAAAGCTATACTGGATGCCTTTGGGAAACTGATGAATAAGGAGATGGATAAGCAGCAGATCTCCTGCAGCATCGGCATTGCCAGGATACCCAAAGATGGCAGAACCTTTCAGGAAATCTTCAAAAATGCAGATGTGGCACTGTATTATGCTAAGAAAAAGGGGAAGAATAGATATGCTGTATATGAAAAGGGTATGCTTCCTCAGTCGCTGACTGCAGCAGAGGTGAAGTCGTTTGCACCCTCTGGGGAAAAGGAGATAGAATCCGACAAAAATCTGGGTGTGCTGCCCTACCAGTTGGCAGAATATGTGTTTCACATCCTTTATAATGGTGACAATCTTGAAGAATCTATTCCGCTGATTCTTGAAATTGTGGGCAGACAGATGGATGTAAGCAGAGTTTATATATTTGAGGATTCAGAAGACGGTACATATTGTACCAATACCTTTGAATGGTGCTCAGAAGGAATTGCACCGCAGAAAGAGTTTCTGCAGAGGGTGCCATACGCAGTGCTGGGAGATTACTATGACAATTTTGATGAGTATGGCATATATTACTGCAGGAACATTCGGGAGATGACAAAAGAACAGTTTGACATCCTGGATGCACAGGGAATTAAATCTATGCTTCACTGTCTGATTCGGGACGGAGGAAAAAACAGAGGATATGTAGGGTTTGATGAGTGCCGGGAAAATCGGTTCTGGCCCCAAACCCAGATTAGAACCCTCTCTTTGATTGCGGAAATGGTAGGGACTTTTCTTTTGAAGAAAAGAGCCCAGGATAGGAAAGAGCAGCTGCTGGACAGCCTGCATATGATCTTAGACAATCAGGAAGAATGGATATATGCTGTGGAACGCAATACCTATAAGATTCAATATGCGAATCTGGCTACCAGGGAAGCTGTGAGTGAGGCTGCGGAGGGCAGCATATGCTATAAAGCCTTCTATCACAGAGACACACCCTGTGAGTATTGTCCAAGCCTCCGGCTGAAGAAGGGAGGCAAAAAGGTCAGTGCGGTTTTATACAGCGAAGTGCTGGGGAAGAAAGTTATGGCAACAGCGGCCGCTATTCCCTGGCTGGATCAAAAAGAGGTGTTTCTTATGTCTTGCAGAGATTTGAGCTGAATTCAGAATAGAAAGGCAGAAGTATAAGGGTATATGAGAAAATTATTTGGCCGTCTGTATTACATTGTAAAGAAGAATATGGGAAGCCTTTTGGTATTTGAGATTATGTACCGGACTGCAACATTTCTTCTCAGTGGTTACTGCGTGCAGACAGCCATAGACTTTTCTCTGAAAAAGCAGGGGTTCAGCTATCTCACGGCTGAGAATTATACAAGCTTTATTCTCCATCCGCTTTCCGTGGCTTTGGTGCTGGCCGTGTTTCTCCAAATCCTGTTTTTTCTTCTGATAGAAGCAGGGGCACTGATCACTTGTTTTGAAGCCTCGGCCAACAGGCAGAAGGTGACTCCGGGGGATCTTTTATTCGGAGGGCTCTACAGGACCTTTATCATGATCCGGAAAAATAAGACGGCATGGATTCTTGCAGCAGCACTGCCGGCTCCGATTATGGAGCTGCATCTCATTGTGAGAGAGGTCTCTTATATTAAATTACTGCAGTTTTCGGCGCAGCAGCTCTATAAGGCTGTGCCATGGCACTGGGTGCTGTTTGCCATATGCGGATTACTGCTTGCTTTCTCCCTGCTTTTCATCTATATTCTTCCCAGCTGCTTTATGACTGGGGGGAAAATAGGAAAACGAGTGCCCGAAGCCCTGAAAATATTTCGGAAGAATACCGGAAAGACGGTTGTTGGGATTGCGGTGATTAATGTACTTGTGGCTCTGATTGTTGGGACGGTATATCTCATCGCAGTTATATTTGTGGTCCTGTATTCTATGCTGACCAAATCTACAGCTATGGCGGCAGGTGCTGTCCTGACCTACAGCAGGTGGCTGGATATCGGTCTGGGACTGGCAGCAGGTGCGGTAGAACTGGTTCTCACCCTAGCGTTTGTCTTTGTGATTTATGAGAAAGCCTATCCCGATTCAGTCAGTAACTGGAAGAAGCGGATTTTGTTTCCGAGGCATACAGCAAAGGGACTGAGGCTGAGAAGAAAAATTGCCGGGGTATTGACTGCCATTCTGCTGGTATCAGAGGGCTTTTACGGTGTTTATGTAATGATACAGAGCCGCCAGGCTGCGGAGAATATATGGAATTCTGTGGGGATTACAGCCCACCGTGGAGGGGCATTGATGGCTCCTGAGAATACGGTCAGCGCTCTGGCCTATGCGAACGATACCCTCTGTGATTATGCTGAGATTGATGTGCAGGAGACAAAGGACCGTGTGCTTGTACTTCTCCACGACAATTCTCTGAAACGAACGGCTGGCCTGAAGGAAAATATATGGAACGTAACCTATGCCCAGGTGAATAAACTGGATGCAGGAATCAGTTTTCATAAAAAATTCAGAGGGGAAAAAATCCCCACACTGGAGGACGCTATAAATTTTTCCAAAGGAAAGCTGGACTTAAATATTGAGATTAAGTATAATGGTGAGAATAAAGGAATCGCAAAGCGGGTAGTCAGGGAGATAGAGAAGAACGATTTTGCCGACCACTGTGTGATTACTTCCATGAACTATGATTTTCTGAAACAGGTCAAAAAGGCGAACCCTGATATTAGAACCGGTTATATTATGACCATGACTTACGGCAGTATTGCCAATGTTAAATACGCTGATTTTTTTAGTGTGAAACACACCTATGTGGATGAGGACTTTGTTGCAGAGGCTCATGCCTGCGGTAAGGAAGTACACGCCTGGACAGTGAACTACAGGGGAGATGTCAAGAGAATGATAAACTGCGGGGTAGATAATATTATTACCGATAACCCGGTTCTGGTGCGGAAAGTACTGGACCAGGAGAGTGACACAAGAACAGGATTTTGGGAACTGATGAAATATGCTCTTCGCATATAGAGCTTGAGACAACGGAAAAATAATAACGGAGGAACTTCATGTTTGCACAAGTGAAGGCAATAGTAAAAAGCAGAGAAAAACGTGCGAGAGCCAGGCAGAGGGCGAAAGAGCGGTTAAGAGCGCAGATTGACTATTATGATTTTAATCTGGTGGCTGTGGTGCTCCTGCTTACCTGCTTTGGCCTTGTGATATTATACAGCACCAGCGCCTATGTGGCGGAACTGAAATTCGGAGATGACATGGCTTATTTTGGCAAGCAGGCACTGATCAGTGTGGTCAGTATCCTGTTTGCGCTGGTGATATCCCGGCTGGATTACCACCTTTTGATGCCGCTGGCCTCCTATATTTATCTGGCCGCAGTTGTGCTTATGGTCCTGGTAAAATCCCCTCTCGGTATTGTTCTGAATGGGGCCAGAAGATGGCTGAAGATTGGACCCATTCAGTTTCAGCCTTCGGAGGTGGCAAAGATTGCGGTGATTACGTTCATCCCCCTTTTGATTATCAAGATGGGGAAGCAGATTAAAACATGGCAGGCATGCGTGATGCTGCTGTGTGCGGGCGGTTTTTTGGGAGCGCTTGCTTACATTTTCACAGATAACCTGAGTACAGGTATCATCATTGTGGGAATCACGGTCATTATGATATTTATTGCCCATCCCAGAACAAAACCCTTTATTATAGCAGGTGCTGGCGGAGCGGCTCTGATAGCAGGGGGAGTGGCAATCCTTGCCAAGACTCTGGAGACCAGTGAGAGCTTTCGTATCCGAAGAGTACTTGTATGGCTGGAGCCGGAAAAGTATATCAGCGACGGAGGATATCAGATCATGCAGGCGCTTTATGCTATAGGATCCGGCGGCTTTTTTGGAAAAGGCCTGGGAAACAGCGCGCAGAAACTGGGAGCTGTGCCGGAAGCCCAGAATGATATGATATTTTCCATTATCTGTGAGGAGCTTGGGGTATTTGGAGGCGCTGTAGTTCTGATCCTGTTTGCATATCTGCTGTACCGGCTGATGTTTATCGCTCAGAATGCACCGGATTTGTACGGCTCTTTGCTTGTATGCGGTATCTTCGGCCATATCTCCCTCCAGGTTATCCTGAACATCTGCGTAGTAATTAATCTGATACCTACCACGGGAATTACCCTGCCCTTTATCAGTTACGGGGGAACATCCATTATATTCCTGATGACGGAGATCGGAATTGCCCTCAGTGTATCCAGGCAGATAAAGTTTCAGAAACAGGAAGAATAGAAAATTATAGTTGACAAAAAGGGCAATAGCAGATATACTTTGAATGTCAAAGTATTCGGTTGGAGGAAGATTCCTCGAGGTGGCATACGGTTATCCCTGTATGTTAAAGTTTAATTAAAGGAGATTATGAATATGTTAGAAAAAATGAGAGAAATCATTGCTGAACAGTTAAATTGCGAAGAAGGTACCATTACTCCGGAGACATCCTTCAAGGATGATCTTGGAGCAGATTCTTTGGATTTATTTGAATTAGTGATGGCTCTTGAAGATGAATACTCCGTAGAGATTCCTGCTGAGGAGCTGCAGGAGCTGACAACTGTGGGCGCTGTTATGGAGTATCTGAAAAATAAAGGTGTGGAGGCATAAAGCCCACACCTTTCTCTATAAGGAATACATGTGAATCCGGCAAGCCGGATTTTTTTATAAACATATAGTTTGATATACAAAATATTTTACGCACAAAGGAGTTCTCAGAGATGAATAAAATTGCATTTGTTTTTCCGGGACAGGGAGCCCAGTATGCAGGGATGGGTCAGGATTTCTATGAAAAGATGCCCGTCTGTAAGGCGGTGTTCGACTGCTCCGCACAGGTAACGGGACTAGATCTTCCGGAACTTTGTTTTACGGAAAATAGCCGTTTGAATATTACGGAATACACGCAGATTGCTATGCTGACGGTATCCGCAGCCATTCTAAAAGCAGTGGAGGAAACCGGACTCTCCTCTTGTGTGAACGCCGGGCTGAGTCTGGGAGAGTACGGAGCCCTGGTGGCATCCAAAGCCCTGACGTTAGAGGATGCATTCGCCCTTGTGAGAAAGAGGGGAATCTTTATGCAGGAGGCAGTTCCTTTTGGAGGGGCCATGGCAGCTGTCATGGGGCTGGACGGAGATGCGATTGCCAAGATCTGTGATGCTGTTACGGGTACGGTTTCTGTAGCTAATTATAATTGCCCGGGACAGATTGTAATAACTGGAGAGGCGGCAGCTGTGGAGACTGCGGGAGTAAAACTAAAAGAGGCGGGCGCCAGAAGGATTGTCCCTCTCAAGGTATCCGGCCCCTTCCATTCCAAGCTGCTGGCCGGTGCAGGCGAAAGACTCCGGGAGGAATTAAAAAAGGCAGAGATATATCCCATAGAAACTCCCTATGTAACGAATGTTACAGCAGAATACGTAGAGGACAGCGGCTGTGTAAAGGATCTGCTTGTCCGGCAGGTTTCCTCCTCTGTAAGGTGGCAGCAAAGCGTAGAGAAGATGATAGCCGGGGGTGTGGATACCTTTGTGGAGATCGGGCCCGGAAAAACTCTCAGCGGGTTTATCAGAAAAATCAGCGGGGATGTGACAGTAATGAATATACAGAATACAGAAGATTTTCAGAAGGTAATGGAACACCTGGCTTAGGCCTGTGAGAAAGGAATTGGATATGAAAGGAAACATAGCTTTAGTGACAGGAGCGTCCAGGGGCATCGGAAGAGCCATAGCCCTCACGCTTGCAAAAGAAGGCATATTTGTGGTAGTAAATTATAACGGATCCCGGGAACGGGCAGAAGAGGTAGTCAGAGAAATAAAGGAAGCAGGAGGGGACGGGGCTGTATGGCAGTGCAGCGTAGCTGACTATGCAGCCTGCCAGGAGATGATCACAGGGATCGTAAAAGCTTATGGTTCCCTGGATATATTGGTGAACAATGCAGGAATCACCAGAGACAATCTGGCAATGAAGATGAAAGAAGAAGAATTTGACGAGGTCATCGCAACGAATCTGAAAGGAACTTTTAATACCATACGACATACGTCGCGCCAGATGCTGAAGCAGCGCGGGGGAAAAATTATCAATATTTCTTCAGTCTCGGGAGTTATGGGCAATGCGGGTCAGGCCAATTATTCCGCATCTAAGGCTGGGGTGATCGGACTCACAAAATCCATGGCCAGAGAACTGGCAAGCAGAGGTATTACAGTGAACGCGGTAGCTCCCGGCTTTATTGCCACAGAGATGACAGAAGTCTTAAGTGAGGAAGTGAAGAAATACGCGGAAAGCCAGATTCCTCTGGGGCGCTTTGGGAGTCCTGAGGATGTTGCTCGGATGGTGGCGTTTCTGGCTTCTGAGAATGCAGATTATATTACCGGCCAGGTCATCAGTGTTGATGGCGGCATGAGCATGTAGGAGGGACAAAATGAAGAGAGTAGTAGTGACAGGAATGGGAGCCATTACCCCTCTGGGGCTGAATGTAGAAGAGTTTTGGACAGGAGTGAAGGCCGGGAAGACTGGATTTGGAGAGATAACAAAGTTTGACGCATCTGAATACAAAGCCCATCTGGCAGCAGAAGTGAAAGGCTTTGTGGGTAAGGAATACATGGATTTTAAGGCTGCAAAGAGAATGGAACTGTTCTGCCAGTATGCGGTGGCGGCGGCAAAGGAAGCCATTGAACAGTCAGGCTATTGTCTTGAGGAGGAAGATCCCTACCGGGTTGGCTGTGCTGTGGGATCGGGGATTGGAAGTCTCCAGGCTATGGAACGGGAACACACAAAGCTCCTGGAAAAAGGACCGAACCGTGTGAATCCACTTCTGGTTCCCCTGATGATCTCCAATATGGCAGCAGGAAATGTCTCCATTCAGTTTGGGCTGAAGGGGAAAAGCATCAATGTGGTAACCGCCTGTGCAACAGGAACCAACAGCATCGGAGAAGCATACCGGACGATCCAGCTGGGAGAGGCTGATATTATGGTAGCCGGAGGCACAGAGGCATCGGTGACTCCCATCGGTATCGGCGGATTCGCTGCGCTGACGGCGCTGTCCACATCCACAGATCCGGGACGCTGTTCTATCCCCTTTGACAAAGAAAGAGATGGTTTCGTTATGGGGGAAGGGGCAGGTGTCGTAGTCCTGGAGGAACTGGAGCATGCAAAGGCCAGAGGCGCTGGAATACTGGCAGAAGTGGCCGGATATGGTACTACCAGTGACGCCTACCACATCACATCTCCTGCAGAAGACGGAGAAGGCGCGGCCAGAGCCATGGAACATGCCATCCGGGAGGCAGGAATCGCTCCTGAGGATGTGCCGTATATTAACGCCCACGGCACGAGCACCCATCACAATGACTTGTTTGAGACAAGGGCAATTAAGAAACTGTTTCAGGAGCACGCTAAAAATCTAAAGGTGAATTCTACCAAATCCATGATTGGACACCTGCTGGGGGCCGCCGGAGCAGTGGAATTTATCACCTGTGTAAAATCCATACAGGACAGCTATGTCCATGAAACCGTGGGATACCAGGTACCGGATGAAGAATGTGACCTTGATTATGTGACAGGGCATGGAATTGAGATGGATGTGCCATATGCCCTTACCAATTCCCTGGGATTTGGCGGACACAACGCCAGTCTGCTGGTGAAAAAGTACACAGAATAGGAGGGTATGAGAATGGAATTTGATAAGATTATTACATTAATCCGTACCGTCAGTGATTCCTCACTGACACAGTTTCAAATGGAAGATAAGGATTTGAAAATATCCATGAAAACGAATAAGCAGCCGAAATTTGCTGCTGTGCCGGCTGTTCTGGACACTGTGCCGGCGGCACAGAATGTGTCTGACGTTTCTGTAAAGATAGAGGAAGAGGGGCAGGAGATTCTTTCAGGCAAAGTTGTAAAAGCCCCTCTGGTAGGTACCTTTTATAACGCGGCTTCTCCGGATGCAGGTCCTTTTGTCCATGTGGGAGATACGGTAAAAAAGGGACAGGTGCTTGGAATTGTAGAAGCCATGAAGCTGATGAATGAAATTGAATCAGAATATGACGGCGTGGTAGAGCAGGTTTTAGCAGAAAATGAACAGGTAGTAGAATACGGACAGCTGCTGTTCGTGATTAGATAGGGGGAGATGCCAATGGAACTGGGGACCAAGGAGATTATGGAGATTATACCTCACAGACAGCCATTTTTACTGATAGACACCGTACAGGAGCTGGAGCCTGGAGTGAGGGCAAAAGGAACAAAATGTGTCAGCTTTAATGAGCCTTACTTTGCCGGACATTTTCCGGGACAGCCGGTGATGCCCGGTGTCCTGGAGATTGAAGCGCTGGCCCAGCTTGGGGCGGTGGCTATTTTAAGCAAGCCAGAGTTCAAGGGCAAAACTGCATTTTTTGCTTCTATTAAATCGGCAAAATTCAAAGAAAAAGTGCTGCCGGGGGATGTATTGACCCTGGAGATTGAGATCATAAAGCAAAAAGGTCCCATCGGCGTAGGGGCTGCAAAGGCCACCAACCAAAAAGGGAAGATTACAGCGGTTGCAGAGCTTACCTTTGCAATCAGTTAGGAGTTTGTATGTTTCAGAAAATATTAATTGCCAACCGGGGAGAGATTGCCGTAAGGATTATCAGAGCCTGCAGAGAATTGGGAATACAAACGGTGGCGGTCTATTCAGAGGCTGACAGGGATGCCCTGCATACACAGCTTGCAGATGAGGCCGTATGCATTGGTCCGGCCCAGGCCTCAGAAAGTTATCTGAACATGGAAAGAATCCTGAGCGCTACCATTGCTACCAAGGCAGAAGCTATTCATCCGGGATTTGGCTTCTTATCGGAGAACAGTAAGTTTGTAGAAATGTGTGAAAAATGCAATGTAGCATTTATCGGACCCTCTGCAACCCTGATTAATAAAATGGGCAATAAGTCTGAGGCCAGGAGAACTATGATGGAGGCCGGTGTGCCGGTGGTGCCGGGGACCAGAGAGCCTGTATACACCCTGGAAGCTGCCCTGGAAGCTGCAAGGCAGATTGGCTATCCTGTTATGATCAAGGCCTCCTCCGGAGGAGGAGGCAAGGGAATGCGTATTGCAGAATCAGAGGAAGAGTTCCCGGATAATTTTAATACGGCCCAGAGAGAATCTATCAATGCCTTTGGAGACGATACTATGTATCTGGAGCGGTATGTGGGAAGGCCAAGACATATAGAGGTGCAGATTATCGCAGACAAATTTGGAAATGTGGTGCAGCTTGGAGAAAGAGACTGTTCCGTTCAGAGGCGGCATCAGAAGCTGATTGAGGAGTCCCCCTCCTGTGCAATAACCCCCAGCCAGAGAGAAGAGATAGGCAGGACCGCCGTCCTGGCTGCCAGAGCAGTCGGGTATGAGAATGCAGGTACCATAGAATTCCTTTTGGACAGAACAGGTGAATTCTTTTTTATGGAAATGAATACGAGAATCCAGGTAGAGCATCCGGTGACAGAATTTGTCTCAGGGGTTGATCTTATAAAAGAGCAGATTTCCATCGCTGCAGGTCTGCCTTTAAGCGTCAGGCAGGAGGACATCTCTCTGCGGGGGCATGCTATAGAGTGCAGAATCAATGCAGAAGATCCGACCAGAAATTTTATGCCCTGTCCGGGTACCATAGAAAACCTTCACGTGCCCGGGGGTAACGGGGTGCGAATTGACACTGCCGTATATACGGGGTATGCCATTCCTCCGAATTACGACTCTATGATCATGAAAGTGATTGTATATGACAAAGACAGAGAGTCCGCCATTGCCAAGATGCGCAGTACTCTGGGAGAGGTTATCATAGAAGGACTCAGCACGAATCTGGATTTTCAGTATGATATTCTGAACCAGGAGGACTTTATAACAGGGAATGTGACGACTCATTTTATCCAGGAGCATTACGAGTAAGGAGTGTAAAAAATGGCCCGTTTAAAAGAATTATTCAAAAAAAGCAATTATATTACACTGTCGGGAACCAGGGAGGAACCCTCTTCCCCCTCTGTTCCGGAAGGACTCTGGATGAAGTGTCCCAAATGCAAAGAGGTAATATATAAGGAAGATGTGGTGAAGAATCACTATGTATGCCCAAAATGCCAGGGATATTTCCGCATGAAGGCAAAGACCAGGATTAAGATGATTGTGGATAAAGGTACTTTTGAGGAATGGTTTGCCGGGATGCCAGTGTCGAATCCTCTCGATTATCCTGATTATGAGGAGAAGATTGCGCAGGTGCAGGAAAAGACACATCTGGACGAGGCGGTACGAATCGGGAAAGCCAAGATCGAAGGGGAATCTGTGGTGATCGGTGTCTGTGACGCAAGATTTTTAATGGGAAGCATGGGATATGTGGTAGGAGAAAAGATCACCAGTTCCATTGAGCGGGCAACAGAGGAAAAGCTTCCCGTAATTCTTTACTGCTGCTCCGGAGGTGCAAGAATGCAGGAGGGAATGGTGTCCCTTATGCAGATGGCGAAGACATCAGCGGCAATCAAACGACACAGCCTGGCAGGGCTGCTCTACCTGCCTGTACTGACAGATCCCACCACAGGGGGAGTTACCGCCAGCTTTGCTATGCTGGGAGACATTATTCTGGCAGAACCCGGTGCGCTCATCGGCTTTGCCGGTCCCAGAGTGATACAGCAGACCATTGGACAGAAACTGCCGGAGGGATTTCAGAGGGCAGAATTTCTGGTAGAGCATGGGATAATAGACGGTATAGTGACCAGAGAGAAACAGAAAAGTACCCTTCTGGGGCTGGTGCGTCTGCACAAGAGAAACAGGTCTTATACACAGTTCAGTCGGACTCCTCTTTCCGAAATACAGGAAAAAAGTTCGGAAAAGAAGCAGGGAAAGCACAGAGACGGAGGAAAAGAGATTGGAGCCTGGGAGCGGGTTCAGATTGCAAGAGACGCCGGGCGGCCTTCCAGTCTGGATTATATACATGCAGTCTTTGATGAATTCCTGGAGCTTCACGGAGACCGGGCATTTCGGGATGACGGAGCCATTGTAGGCGGTCTGGGACTTCTGGACGGCCAGCCGGTTACTGTCATTGGAGTGCAGAAGGGAAAAAAAACAAAGGATAATATCCGCTGCAACTTCGGTATGCCCTCCCCCGAGGGATACCGGAAAGCGCTGCGTCTGATGAAGCAGGCAGAGAAATTTAACCGTCCGGTTATTAATTTTATAGATACACCGGGCGCGTTCTGCGGAATCGAAGCAGAAGAAAGGGGACAGGGGGAAGCGATAGCCAGAAATCTTATGGAGATGTCTGATTTAAAGGTTCCCGTTCTGAGTATTGTGATCGGGGAGGGAGGAAGCGGAGGGGCGCTGGCCCTGGCTGTGGCAAATGAAGTCTGGATGATGGAAAATGCCACGTATTCCATTTTGTCACCGGAAGGGTTTGCCTCTATCCTATGGAAAGACAGCAAGATGGCGCCGGAGGCCTCAGAGGTTATGAAGATAACAGCCTCAGACCTTTACCATCTGCGGATCATTGAGCGTATTATCACGGAACCAGTCCCCGCCAGCCTTGACAATCTGGGAGAGATCGCAGAGGAACTGAAAAAAGAGATGAAATCCTTCCTTTGCCGGATGGATAAGAAGAATCCCGAGGAGATAGCCGCACTGCGCTATGAAAGGTTTAGGAGGATGTAAATGGACAGAAAACCCTTAAAAATAGGAGAACTTACGGCCCGCATTCCAGTGATTCAGGGAGGAATGGGCGTCGGTGTCAGCCTGGGAGGCCTGGCAGGAAGCGTAGCGGCAGCCGGCGGCGTGGGTGTAATATCCACAGCACAGATTGGGTGGAGAGAGGAAGATTTTAAGAAAAATCCTATGGATGCAAATTTCCGGGCTGTAAAAAAGGAAATTGCAAAAGCAAGAGAATTGGCTCAGGGGGGGATTATCGGAGTAAATATTATGGTAGCCACCCAGCACTATCAGGACTATGTAAAAACAGCGGTGTCTGCAGGTATTGATTTGATTATCTCAGGGGCCGGCCTGCCCATTGATCTCCCAAGGATGGTGGAGAATACTAAGACAAAGATAGCGCCTATTGTATCATCCCTGAAATCACTGCATGTGATCTGCAAAATGTGGGACAGGAAATATCACAGGGCCCCGGACCTGGTTGTCATAGAGGGGCCGAAAGCAGGGGGACATCTGGGATTCACAAAGGAAGAGCTCTCGGATATGGAAGCACTGGACTATGATTCTGTCATCCGATCCATTATCCGTCAGACCAAAGAATATGAAGAGAAGTTTGGGAAAGAGATCCCCGTAGTGGTAGCAGGAGGCATCTTTGACCGAGAGGATATGGATCATGCGCTCAGTCTCGGTGCGGACGGGGTACAGATGGGCACCCGATTCGTCACCACCTATGAGTGCGATGCCAGTCCCGCATACAAGCAGGCTTATCTTGAGGCAGAAAAAGAAGACATCTGTATCGTACAGAGCCCTGTGGGCATGCCGGGAAGAGCGATAAAAAATGCGTTTATGGAACGGGTGCAGGCGGAAAGACAGCCGATCCCATATTGTTATCACTGCATCACTACCTGCAGACCAAAAGAAATTCCATACTGCATCACGGACGCCCTGGTTCAGGCGGTAGAGGGGAATGTGGACAATGGATTGCTGTTCTGCGGAGCCAATGCTTACCGCTGTAGAAGGCTGGAACATGTGAAGGATATTTTCCAGGAACTGGCTTAACTGATGCTTGAAAAAAAATAGCACTTAGGGTATAATATGTCTGCAATGGGGTACTGGTTCATACCATGTACCCTTTTTTGAGGAAAAAGATAACAGCAATAAAAAGAGGGGCGATAGAATGAATTTGGATAGTATTCGGAATGTTTTGGATGAAAGTAGAAATGTAGTATGTCTGGAGGGAATCACAATATGTGAGGACTGCGGCTGTATGAATTACCGAAGCGACAGCAGTGCCTATGCAATCGAAGAAAAGTACGGTTATTCCCCGGATGAAATGTTCAGCTCTGTGTTTTATACTACCCGCACCAAGCAGTTTTTTGATTTCTATCGCAACGAAATACTGGCAAGCCCGGGAACGCCGGGGGAGGGGCTTAAGACGCTGGCCCGCATGGAAGAGGACGGCAAACTGAATGCAATTGTTACCAGAGAGATATTTTCTCTGGCAAAGAGGGCAGGATGTAAAAATGTCATCGAATTCCACGGGAATATATACAGCAATAAATGCCCCCACTGCGGTCAGGTTTTTCCCTTTGAGTATATGCTGAAAAGCAGAGACATCCCCATGTGCCATAAATGTAATGTACCGGTCAGACCTCAAGTAAGGCTGGTGGGGGAGATGGTAGATAATTATCTGATTTCCAGAGCGGCAGATGAGATCCGCAAGGCAGATACCCTTCTGGTTATCGGTTCTACCCTTCATTCCTACCTGTGTCAGACCTGTTTGAAGTACTTTATGGGAGAAAAGCTGATTCTGATTAACAGGGAACCCCATTTCAGCGATGCCAATGCTGATTTCGTTTATCACGGCAGTCCGGACGAGATCCTGCCGAAGATCTATCATTAAATATAAAAGAACCAGGAGAATCACGATGAGTACAGTAAAAACAAGATTTGCCCCAAGTCCTACAGGGAGAATGCACGTAGGAAATTTAAGGACGGCTTTATATGCCTATCTGATTGCAAAACACGAGAACGGCAGCTTTATGCTGAGAATCGAAGACACGGATCAGGAACGCTTTGTGGAAGGTGCTCTGGAGATAATCTACCACACCCTGGAAGAGACGGGCCTGCTCCACGATGAAGGACCGGATAAAGATGGGGGAGTGGGTCCTTATGTCCAGAGTGAGAGAAATGCTCTGGGGATTTATAAAAAATATGCAGAGCAGCTGATTGCGCAGGGGGATGCCTATTACTGCTTCTGCGATAAAGAACGCCTGGAATCCCTTCGGACAAATGTGGCAGGCAAAGAGATCGCCATGTATGACAAGCACTGTCTCTCTCTCACGAAAGAGGAGATAGAAGAAAAGCTGAAGACTGGAGTTCCCTACGTCATCCGCTTCAATATGCCCTCCGAAGGCACTACAACCTTCCGGGATGATATCTACGGGGAAATCACTGTGCCCAATGAGGAACTAGACGATCTGATTCTGATGAAATCTGATGGATACCCTACCTATAATTTCGCAAATGTAGTGGATGATCACCTGATGGGAATCACTCATGTGGTTAGAGGCAATGAATATCTCTCCTCTGCCCCAAAATACAACAGAATCTACGAAGCCTTCGGATGGGAGATCCCCACCTATGTGCACTGCCCTTTGATTACCAACGAGGAACATAAAAAGCTGAGTAAGCGGTCCGGACACTCATCCTATGAGGATCTCATCGATCAGGGGTTTGTGACAGAGGCTATTGTCAATTACGTTGCGCTTCTGGGATGGAGCCCGGAGGAGAACCGGGAGATTTATTCCCTGGAGGAACTGGTGCAGGTCTTTGACTATCATCATATGAGCAAATCACCGGCTGTGTTTGATATTGTCAAATTGAAATGGATGAACGGGGAATACATTAAAGCCATGGAGTTTGACCAGTTTTATGAGAGAGCACTTCCTTTTATTCAGAAAACTCTGAGCCGGAAGGTAGATCTTAAAAAAGTAGCTGAGATGGTGAAAACAAGGATAGAGGTATTCCCGGAAATTCCGGAATTAATCGATTTTGTGGAAGATGTTCTGGAATATGACACAGAGATGTACCGCCATAAAAAAATGAAGACAACTCCAGAATCCTCCCTTAGTCTGCTGCAAGAAGTATTCCCTGTGCTGGAGGCACAAGATGATTACAGCAATGACGCACTCTATGAGATTTTGTGCGGATTTGCAAAGGAAAAAGGATACAAAAATGGCTATGTGCTGTGGCCTGTCCGCACAGCCCTCTCCGGAAAACAGATGACACCCGCCGGGGCGACAGAGATTCTGGAACTGCTGGGCAAAGAGGAATCTATCCGCAGGATTCAGGCTGCAATTGTAAAATTAGGTGCTTAATGGAATATAACGAATCACAAAAAACTGCAATCATGCATTATAAGGGCCCCTTTCTGTGTCTGGCGGGACCCGGTTCCGGGAAGACTACTGTCTTAACCCGCCGGGTTCACCAGTTGATTGGGGAATATCAGGTGTCTCCTTCCTCTATTCTGGTAGTGACGTTTACAAAAGCCGCTGCCAGAGAGATGAAGGAGCGCTTTTTGCGTTTATCTCAAACTGCCTCCACACAGGTCACCTTTGGAACCTTTCACGGTGTGTTCTATGGAATCCTCCGCCATGCCTACGGGCTGAATGCCCGGAATATCATCGGGGAAGAACAAAAATACGGCATTTTAAGAGAACTGATACGCAGCAGCCGGCTGGAAATCGAGGATGAAAAAGAACTTATTGCAGATATTATCGGGGAGATCAGTACAGTAAAGACAGGGAGGATTGCCCTGGAACATTACTATTCTGCGGCCTGTCCCGAGGAGACATTCCGGGATATCTACAGGGGCTACCAGAAAAAATGCAGGAGTGCCAGACTCCTGGATTTTGACGATATGCTGGTGTGGTGCTATGAACTGCTCATGCAGCGGGAGGACATAAGGAAAGCCTGGCAGAATAAGTTCAAGTATATCCTGGTAGATGAATTTCAGGATATTAATAAACTACAGTATGAGATAATAAAGATTCTGGCGCTGCCTCAAAACCATCTCTTCATAGTGGGGGATGATGACCAGTCCATCTATGGCTTCCGGGGAGCCAAGCCTCAGATTATGCTTCAGTTTCCGCAAGAATATCCGGATGCAGAGAGCGTAACTTTGGGCTGTAATTACCGATCCACCAAAAGAATACTGGAAGCCAGCCAGAATGTAATCCATCACAATCAGGAGCGTTTTCCCAAGGAGATAAAAACCATAAATGAGCTGGGGGACCCCATCGAAGTCAGGGGATTCGAAACAGAAATCCAGGAAAACCGCTGGGTGAGGGATCGGATACTTAAGGCAAAAGAAGCTAAAAAGCCTCTGGAAGAAATAGCCGTCTTGTTTCGGACCAACCTGGGGGCAAGATATCTGGTGGAAATGCTCATGGAATACCAGCTTCCTTTTCATATGAGAGATCTGCTGCCCAATCTCTATGAGCACTGGATTACCAGGGACCTGCTGGTATATATCCAGATTGCTCTGGGTGACAGAAGCAGAAAAAACTTTTATCAGATTATGAACCGGCCCAACCGTTATCTGTCACGGGATTCGGTGGACTCCGGTGAATTTTCTTTTGAAGGGCTGCGCTGGTATTATGAGGATAAGGAATGGATGTGCGACAGGATTGACCGGCTGGAGGAGGATCTCAGGATAATAAAAGGCATGACTCCTTATGGAGCGGTGAACTATATCCGAAATGGGATAGGATACGAAGCCTACCTGAAAGAGTACGCAGTGTACCGCAGGATAAAAGCGGAAGACCTGCTGGAAACCCTGAAAGAGATACATGACAGTACCAAGGGATACCGAACTTTTGAGGCATGGTTTGCCCACATGGAAGAATTCTCCGAAAAGCTGAAAGAGCAGGCAAAACACCAGTCGGAACAAAAAGAGGGAGTTACCATTTCCACTCTGCACAGCATCAAAGGGCTGGAGTATGATGAGGTTTACATACTGGATGTAAACGAAGGGGTAATGCCTTATCACAAAGCGGTGCTGGAAGAGGAGATTGAAGAAGAGCGGCGGCTTTTTTATGTGGGTATGACGAGAGCCAGAAAGAGGCTTCACCTGTGCTATTCCGACGAAAAACAGGAGATGTCCCGTTTCCTGAAAGAGATGAAAGTCAGAAATACGAATTTCTCCTTCTAAAAACAGATTGTCCTCATATATTGTTTTAAAGAGGTGAGGAACATTAAGAAAGAACCCATTATTCAATTATTTCCTCTGTCAGTCAGGGGGATTCTGTCCAAAGCCCGGATGGATATGGACAATGTCTATGAAATACGTCTTCGGGTCAATGCTCCTTTGATTGTAGTTTACCAGGGTACAGAATATTTCCTGACCCGGGAGGGGCAGTTTACACATAGGAGAGAAAACGCATATCTGGTCAGTGCCCAGGAAGTGAAAGAGACTATGGGGTATGTAAGCAGTTATTCCCTGTATGCCTTTGAGGATGAAGTCCGCCAGGGATTTATCACCATTCAGGGAGGCCACCGTGTGGGAATCGCGGGAAAGGCTGTCATGGAGGGGGACAAGGTGAAAAGTGTGAAATATATTTCTTATGTAAACCTACGCCTGTCCCATCAGATAAAAGGCTGCGCCACAGCGATTATGCCCTATCTGATACAGGAAGATACCATTTATCACACACTTCTTATATCTCCGCCCAGATGTGGAAAGACTACTATGCTCCGGGATATTATCCGCCAGATCTCTGACGGCTGGGATAAATTTCCCGGGATCACTGTGGGGGTGGTGGATGAGCGATCCGAGATCGGAGGATCCTATCTGGGCATTGCCCAGAATGACCTGGGGATACGGACGGATATCCTGGACTGCTGTCCAAAAGCCGAGGGGATGATGATGCTGATCCGCTCCATGTCACCCTCAGTAGTGGCGGTAGACGAGCTGGGGGATTATGAGGACATCCACGCCATTGAATCCGTAATCCACTGCGGCTGCAGACTGCTGGCCACAGTTCACGGAAGCACCATAGAGGATATTAAGAGAAAGCCTCTTATGCAACGTCTGATGAATGAACGTATCTTTGACAGGTATGTGATTCTGAAAAAAGAAAAACAGGCGGGAACTGTACATGCAATCTATGATGCCAGAGGCAGCTGCCTCTATCAGGGGAGTGGTACATCATGATCAAAGTGATAGGAATCTGTCTCGTGATAGGTGCATCTTCCGGCATCGGATATCTGATGAGCCTGTCTCTGACAAAGAGATACCAGCAGCTGAAAACTATCAGGAGACTGCTTCTCTTTTTAAAGGGGGAAATCTCCTATGGCAAATCTACATTGCCGGAGGCTCTGGACCAGATCGGTCAGAAGCTTCCGGAACCTTTCCATTTATTTCTTACAGAAGTGGCCCGCAAGGCCTGCCAATACGATGGCCGGACCTTTCAGGAGCTTTTCGCAGAAGGTGTGGATGAACATCTGTCATCCAGCAGCCTTACCCCAAAAGATAAAGAAAGTCTAAAACAGATTGGCCAGTATCTGGGATACCTGGATATTGCCATGCAGATAAGCACGCTGGAACTGTACCAGCAGGAGCTGGAACTGGAATTGAAAGAAATCGAGGCTACCATTCCGGCTAAAAAGAGAATCTATCAGAGCCTGGGCGTGATGGGCGGACTGTTTCTGGCCATTGCACTGGCATAAATCTGTACAAAGGGGGAGGGGAAGTTGGAAGTAAGTCTCTTATTTAAAATAGCGGCAGTGGGAATCCTGGTATCCGTATTATGTATGGTATTGAAGCACAGCCAGAGAGAGGAACAGGCATTCTTAACCAGCCTTGCGGGATTAATCCTAGTTTTATTCTGGGTACTTCCCTATATCTATGATTTATTTCAAACCATAAAAGATTTATTCTCCCTGTAAACGGGAAAAGAGGTGGTGGAACACATGGAGATGATAAAAGTAGCTATTCTCGGGATGGCTGGAATTCTTCTGGGCATTTTCCTGAAGGGGGTAAAACCGGAGTATTCTATTTATATCAGCCTGGGAGTCAGCCTGTGTATTTTTACATATGCCATAGGGAAGCTGGAATATCTCTTTGATTCCGTAAGCCAGCTTCAGGAATACCTTCCGATCAGCACGTCCTATCTGACTACGCTGCTGAAAATGATAGGAATTACTTATATCGGCCAGTTTACTTCCGGAATCTGCAAAGATGCCGGGTATGGCTCTATCGGCAATCAGATAGAGGTATTTAGTAAATTATACATTATGGTCATCAGTATGCCTGTTCTTCTGGCTGTTATGGAGACCATACATGGGTTTCTGTCATGATAGGCCATGCTCCCTTTCGCATCGGACTGGCCGCCGCTGTGCTTTTTCTATTGGTTCTGGGAAATATCCAGTCTGTCTGCGCGTCGGAACAGGAGGAAGAAATCATCGAAGCAGTACCTCCTTCGGAGTCAGAAAAGACCCAGGAGGAGCTTCAGATGCAGGAAGCCATGGAGGACAAGGGCAGAGAGATCGAAGACAGTATGATGGAGGATATGGACCTGAATCAGGTGCAGGAAGCTATCACAGAACTTCTTGGAGAGAACAGCTTCGATCTGGGAACGGCCATGGAACGGCTGATGAACGGAGAACAGATCTTTACCAAAGAGAATTTCAGGGAAGTCATACAGCAGGTGCTGCTTACCTCCTTCTCCGTGGAGAAGGAGACGATGGTCCATGTGCTTTTGCTGGTTTTGCTTGCAGCGCTGTTTACTAATTTTTCCAACGTTTTTGAGAATGGCCAGATTGGGGAGATTAGCTTTTACATGATTTATATGCTTCTTCTGGCAGTGCTGATCCATTCCTTCGGCACCCTAAGCAGCCAGGTACATGATACGCTTACTGGACTTACCACTTTTATGAAGGCTCTGGCGCCAGCGTATTTTCTGGCCATCACAGTTTCTACCGGGGCAGGGACAGCCATGATGTTTTATGAAATGGTGCTGATTCTAATCTACCTGGTGCAGGTCCTGCTGCTCACAGTGATCCTCCCCGGCATCAATGTGTTCGTACTTCTTGAGCTTGTAAATTATCTTCACAGTGAAGATTTTCTCTCGAAGATGGCAGAATTGATGAAGACATTGATTGAGTGGACCCTGAGAACCTGCCTGGCAGTGGTGGTAGGGCTTCAGGTGGTACAGAATATGGTCACCCCTGCACTGGATTCCCTGAAGAGAACCTTTTTGGGGAAGACTGCCAGCGCCATTCCCGGTATTGGGAATGCGGTGGATGCGGTGACGGAGGTAGTACTGGGCACTTCCGTGCTGGTGCGCAATTGCCTTGGGGTAGTGGCAATTATAGTTTTGGTTATTCTGGGCCTCTCCCCTCTGGTTAAAATGGGCTTTACCACGATTCTGTATAAATTTCTGGCAGCTCTTACCCAGCCCATATCGGACAAGCGGATGGTGGGCTGCCTGAGTACTATCGGGGAAGGGTGCGCCCTGCTGTTAAGAGTACTTCTTACCGTTGAGGTGTTGTTCATGATCACAATTGCTATACTTGCCACATCATTTTTTCAGACATAATTACGGAATACGGCGCATATTTTCCAACAGGGGAGGGACAAGAAATGACCCAGCAAATCTACAAATGGATGGAAAATCTGGCGTATTTTTTTATCTTTCTGTCTGCGGTGCTCAACTTCATGCCGGATAACAGCTACCGGAAATATGTACAGTACTTTATGGGGATTTTGCTGATGCTGTTATTACTGTCCCCTATTCTTCAATTCCTGAATATCAATGAACGGATAGAGACTTCTTTTTATGACTATCTTCAGGAGGAGGAATCCCGTCAGCTGCAGCAGTGGGAGGATTACGCCCAGGAACTGGAAGAGAAATACAATGTAAAAATGTATCAGGAGGAGGGGATGACACAATAAACGGACTGCCTAAGAATTTAAAAAAGGAACAGCTGGTAGTAGTGCTTCTGGTGGGAATACTGCTGCTGATCATTGCATTGCCCACAAAAGAAAAGGAAAAGGACAGCACCAGTGAAACGTCTCTTCCGGATACAGAAAAATCAGACACCCGGGAACTTACTGGGAGGCAGATGGAGACAGAGCTGGAACAGGCTCTTTCCAATGTGGAGGGGATCGGAAAGGTACAGGTTGTGCTTACATTTGAAGATACGGGAGAAAAAGTGGTGGAAAAAGATTCGGATGCCACGGTATATGCGAAAGATTCCAAGGGAAATCAAACTCCCTATGTTTCCACAGAGATACTGCCCCGAATCAAAGGTGTGCTGGTGATTGCCCAGGGAGGTGATAATGCAGTGGTAAATCAAAATATTCGGGAGGCAGTTATGGCATTATTTCAGGTGGAAGCCCATAAAATTAAAGTAATGAAAATGAAATAGAGGAGAATCCAAGTGAAGAAAATTTTTAAGAAAAATCAGGTAATTATTACTGCCCTGGCAATCATGATAGCAGTGGCCGGATACATCAATTATTCGGACAGTCATCTGGGGATGGGCAAATCGCTTAAGAAAGCAAGCTCCGAAGATGTTAAAAATTCATCCGATGAGGATTCTAAAACCACGGCAGATATGGACAGTGTACTTCAGGATATTGACAGTCTGGACACAGATCTTACCGATGAGACAGCCCTGCTGGAAGAAAACAGTCAGGATACAGAAGATGCCAGTGCGACAGATGCTAACGTAGAGACCCCGGGCGAGGCAGTACTTACAGGTGCTTCCACCTTTGTGGCACAAGCCAAGATCAGCAGGGAACAGGTTCGCTCCGCCAACAAAGAAACTCTTCTGGAAATTATCAACAATGCCAATATTTCTGACGAGCAGAAACAGGAAGCAGTGGCATCCATGGTACAGATGACAGATTTGGCAGAGCAGGAAGAGGCGGCCGAGCTGCTGCTGGAAGCAAAGGGATTTGAAAATGTGGTAGTGAATCTTACCAGTGATTCTGCGGACGTCATAGTACCGGACTCTGAGCTGGATGATGCTAAGAGGGCTCAGATTGAGGATATTGTTAAGAGAAAAACCAGCGTGGCTCCTGAAAATATCGTAATTACTCCCATGAGCCAGGCACAGTCATCAGATGACGGAACTGAGGGGGAAGAGTAATTTCAAAATCCCTTGACACCGTTTCCCGGGTATACTAAAATATTCAGAGCGTGTAAAATCACGGTAACTTTGGAAAAATAAGAAAATTACAGTTCGCACAGGAGGATGCTATCGTGCCTGATTATACAAATGAAATAAAAAAGAGACGTACATTTGCAATCATTTCTCATCCGGATGCTGGTAAAACCACCCTTACGGAAAAGTTCCTTCTCTACGGAGGGGCGATCAATCTGGCAGGGTCAGTAAAAGGAAAAGCAACTGCCCGCCATGCAGTGTCTGACTGGATGGAGATTGAAAAAGAGAGAGGTATCTCTGTCACGTCTTCTGTACTGCAGTTTAACTACGACGGTTATTGCATTAACATACTGGATACCCCGGGACATCAGGATTTCTCGGAGGACACATATCGAACCTTAATGGCTGCAGATTCTGCAGTCATGGTTATTGACGGTTCCAAAGGCGTTGAAGCTCAGACCAGAAAGCTTTTTAAAGTCTGTGTCATGAGACATATCCCTATTTTTACATTTATTAACAAGATGGACAGAGATGCCAACGATACCTTTGATTTGCTGGATGAAATCGAAAAAGAGCTGGGGATTGCTACCTGTCCCATCAACTGGCCCATTGGTTCCGGAAAGGAATTCAAGGGTATCTATGACAGAAACAGCAAAAGCGTGCTGACCTTCTCCGATACTATGAAAGGTACAAAAGAGGGAGTTGAAAATGAAATCCCCATAGAGGATCCTAAGTTCGACGAGGCCGTGGGGGAAGCGGCTAAGGAACTTTTAATGGAAGAAATCGAACTGCTGGACGGCGCCAGTGCGGAGTTTGATCTGGAAAAGGTGAGCAAAGGCGAACTTTCCCCTGTGTTTTTCGGGTCGGCGCTGACAAACTTTGGCGTGGAGACATTTTTAAAGCATTTTCTGCAGATGACCTCATCTCCCCTTCCCAGAAAAGCGGATGCCGGTATCATCGATCCGATGAAGGAAGAGTTTTCAGCCTTTGTTTTCAAGATTCAGGCCAATATGAACAAAGCCCACAGGGACAGAATTGCGTTTATGCGTATCTGTTCCGGCAAGTTTGATGCGGGGATGGAGGTATACCACGTACAGGGGGAAAAGAAGATGCGCCTGTCTCAACCCCAGCAGATGATGGCCCAGGATCGACATATTGTAGACGAGGCATATGCGGGAGACATCATCGGCGTATTTGATCCCGGCATATTTTCTATCGGGGATACCATCTGTATGCCCAATAAGAAATTTGCCTACGAGGGAATTCCCACTTTTGCTCCGGAGCATTTTGCCAGAGTACGCCAGTTAGATACCATGAAAAGAAAACAATTCATCAAAGGAATCAACCAGATTGCCCAGGAAGGCGCCATTCAGATCTTCCAGGAGCTGAACACGGGAATGGAAGAGATCATTGTGGGGGTGGTAGGTGTCCTGCAGTTTGATGTATTAAAATACCGTCTGGAAAATGAATATAAGGTAGACATCCGTCTGGAAAATCTTCCCTATGAACATATCCGCTGGATAGAGAACAAAGATGAGATAGATGTCAAGAAGATAACCGGAACTTCAGATATGAAGAAGGTTATGGATTTAAAAGGAAATCCGCTGCTTCTGTTTGTGAACAGCTGGAGCATTGGAATGACTCTGGACAGAAACGATGGACTGCGGTTGACAGAGTTTGGTAAGAATTAGAGGGGAAGGCACTGTAACACGGTATGTGGAGCAGTGCCTTTTTTGTAACTTATTTTAGCTCTGGGGGATTCATGCCGGGAGGTGAGATGGCAGGGAGACGGTGAGAGAAATCCCGGGGCAGCGGGCTGGCTGGTTCGGGCGGGAGGAAGGGCTGGTTTCCGGGGACACCTCCGTCTGCACCTCTCCGTTCGCTTACTATACACCACGAGCTTCACATTGACAGCTTTCCCTTTTCTTAGTACCATAGAGATAGAAAACTTAATATGGAGGAATTAAGATATGAAGAAGAAAGTGCTGCTATGGATTGGAATCTTGGCCATGTGTACTTTTGCAGCTGGCTGCGGGGGGAATGACAAACAAGAAAAAACAGCCGGTACAGACACAGAGGCGGCAGACGAGAAAAAGGAGGAATCCAGGGCAGAGGAGACAGCCAGGGAGGACACAAAGTCAGAAGAACCGACGGAAAAAGCAGAAGAACCGGCGGAAAAAGCAGAAGAACCGGCAGAAAAGACAGAAAAACCAGCGGAGAAGACGGAAGAACCGGCGGTGGCCTATGTGAAGGGAACAGTGACAGACAATGTCTATGAAAGCAGTTGGCTGAATATGAAGATTACTCTGCCGGAAGATCTGTTATTCCTCACTGAAGAGGAAATACAGGAAGTGGCGGATACTGGCGAGGAGAACATGAACGAGGAAGGACAGGCAGCCGTGGCTGAGATGGAGGATACTTCTGTATATGAGCTTATTGCCAGAAATGCAACCCAGGATTTTACTGCTACACTTTTAACTGAGGATAGCCCCATGGCAAATATTACTGCGAACCAGTATCTTCAGGCAGTAAAGTCGGAGCTGCAGAGTTTTACCACAGATGAGATGGAATACACATTCTCCGATGAGATTGCTACAGTATCCATTGGTGGCCAGGACTATCAGCAGATGGCTACCAGTGTTACCTATATGGATGTAAATATGCATCAGGATTACTGTACCAGAAAACAGGATAACAAACTTATCACCTGGATTCTGGTTTACACAGATGATAGTACGGCAACAAAGGATGCTTTTTTTGCCTCTGTAGGGACGCTGCAATAACAAAAAAAGTCAGCTGGTGACGCGGCGGTGTGCTGCATAGTTTTTGAGGCTCAGCCAGCAATAAATTAAATTTTTCCATACTCCTTTTATTTTCAGGTGAAATTTGTTATAATAACCAGCAAGAGAATAGCCTTAGGAGGTTTTTGATTATGGCAGAAAAAAGAAATACCTATAAAATACATGATAACGGCAATTTGGGAGAAGTACAGATAGCAGATGAGGTGGTTGCAATTATTGCAGGCCTGGCTGCTACAGAAGTAGAGGGAGTTGCTTCCATGGCCGGGAATATCACGAATGAACTGGTAGGAAAGCTGGGGATGAAGAATCTGTCCAAAGGCGTCAAGGTAGATGTCCTGGAAGATGTGGTATGTGTGGATCTGGCGCTGAATATAGATTATGGCTATAACATTCTGGAAACAAGCAAGAAGGTTCAGGAGAGAGTGAAGACGGCCATTGAAAATATGACCGGACTGACAGTATCCGACGTAAATGTCCGCATTGCAAGTGTGGAGATGGAAAATAATAAGTAGACCTTTTACAATTGAGAAACATCCGGTTCACAGAAGAATCGTTCTGGCTGGTATCATTAAGGTGTCTCTGAAAAAGGCACCTTTTTCTCTTTGCAGAAGTGAAATTAAACGTGGAGGACGGAATGGGAAGAAGAGAACTTCGTGAAAATATATTTAAACTGCTTTTTGTAAGTGAATTCAATACACCGGAAGAGATGCCGGAGCAGATCAGTCTGTATTTTGAACAGCTGGGGGAACTCAGCCAGAAGGATCAGATGTATATGGAAGAGAAATATAATAAGGTGCGCAATGTACTGGATGAGATAGACAGTCTGATCAATGAGGCGGCAAAAGGATGGAAAACCTCCCGTATGGGAAAGGTTGACCTCACGATTCTGCGTCTGGCTGTCTACGAGATGAATTACGACCCGGATGTACCGGTGAAAGTAGCCATTAATGAGGCCATTGAGATAGGAAAGCGATTTGGCCAGGACGAATCCGCGGCCTTTATCAACGGAATTTTGGGAAATATCGCTAAGGAGAAGGAATGAGCAGTATTTATTCTGTAACCCAGGTCAATACTTATATTAAGAACATGTTCACCCAGGATTTTTTTCTGAATAAGATATACGTAAAGGGTGAAGTATCCAACTGTAAATACCACACCTCGGGTCACATTTATTTCTCACTGAAGGATGAAAGCGGAACGATCGCCTGTGTCATGTTCGCCGGAAGCCGTAAGGGACTTGCGTTTTCCATGAAAAACGGTGATAAGGTTGTAGTAGGCGGAAGTGTCAACGTATACGAGAGAGACGGAAAGTATCAGCTTTATGCCAAAGAGATTACCCTGGAGGGCGCCGGACTTCTCTACGAACGATATCTGGCGCTGAAAAAAGAACTGGAAGAGATGGGAATGTTTGCCCAGGAATATAAACAGCCCATTCCCCGGTTTATAAAAACTCTGGGGGTGGTCACTGCGCCCACAGGGGCTGCTGTACAGGATATCCGCAATATATCATATAGAAGAAATCCGTTTCTGCAGATTATTCTCTACCCGGCTCTTGTCCAGGGAGACGGTGCCAAAGAGAGCATTGTAAAAGGAATTGAAAAGCTGGATGCTCTGGGCGTGGATGCTATTATTGTTGGGCGAGGCGGAGGCTCAATTGAAGATCTTTGGGCTTTTAATGAGGAGGAAGTAGCCAGAGCTATTTTCAACTGCAGTACACCCATTATATCGGCAGTGGGACATGAGACAGACACTACCATAGCCGATTATGTGGCGGATCTCAGGGCCCCTACGCCATCTGCGGCGGCAGAATTAGCGGTAGATGATATGCGCGGGCTTATGGAGCTTTTGTATGAATATTCCAGACGCCTGACAAGAGGGATGGAGAACCGGGTGCTTTTAGAGAAAGGACAGCTGGAACAGTACAGGACAAAGCTTAACTTTTTAAGCCCTGCCAGCCAGATTCGGGAAAAGCGCCAGCGACTGATTGATCTTGAGGATAAGATGAGGGAAGCCATGAAGCGCAGCATCCTTTATTCCCGCCAGGAACTGAATATTTATATTGAGCGTATGAAAGGATTGTCCCCTCTGAATAAGCTGAATCAAGGATTTTCCTATGTGGAAGATGATAATCATCATGCAGTCACAAGCGTTACTCAAGTGGAACCTGGGGAGCATCTGACAATACAGGTTGCAGATGGTATGATTCATACCTCTGTGGAAAAAACGGAAACTGCAGACAGAGGAGTTGGAATAAATGGCAGATAAAAAGGAAACCAGAACCATAGAAGAGGCAATGAAATCTCTGGATGCTATTGTAACGCAGCTGGAGAGCAGAGAAATTTCACTGGAAGATTCTTTTAAGGTCTACCAGGAAGGAATGGAGCTATTAAAATACTGTAACAGTAAGATAGATAAAGTTGAAAAGAAAATGCTTCAGATGGATGAAAATGGAGAACTCAGTGAATTTTAAAGAGGAATTACAGAAGAAGACAGAACTTGCGGAGCATATCATCCGCAGATATCTTCCCGTAGAGGAAGGATTTTCGAAGAGAATGGCGGAGGCGGTAAACTACAGCATGACAGCCCCGGGAAAGCGGCTCAGGCCCATAATGATGGAGGAGGCATACCTCTTATTCCATGGAAGGGACCGAAAGGCAATAGAACCTTTCATGGCTGCTCTGGAGATGATTCATACCCATTCGCTGATTCACGATGACCTTCCTGCTCTGGATAATGACGATTATCGGAGGGGAAAAAAGACTACCCATGTTGTATTCGGAGAGGCTGCGGCTATCCTTGCCGGAGATGCACTGCTGAATTATGCCTATGAAACCGCTTTTCTGGCGTTTCAGAGTGATACAGCCCCTGCTGTGATCGGACAGGCTCTGGGGATCCTGGGTAGTAAAACTGGTATCCACGGAATGCTGGGAGGCCAGGGTGTGGATGTGGAAAACGACGGCATACCTATAAACAGGGAGATGCTGCATTATATCTATAGAAATAAAACATCGGCCTTGATCGAAGCCGCGCTTATGACTGGTGCAGTGCTTGCAGGTGCAGAGAAATGTGAGCTTGAGGCCATGGAACGAATTGGAAGGAACATCGGACTGGCGTTTCAGATACAGGACGATATTCTGGATGTCACAGGGGATGAGAAGGAACTGGGAAAACCAGTTCACAGCGATGAGAAGAATCACAAGACAACCTGGGTAACTCTGCAGGGACTGGAAGATGCCCAAAAAGAGGCAGAGAAGCTGACACAGGCGGCAGTATGTGAACTGACGTCACTGACAGGAGAAGGTGAATTCCTTATAGCACTGATCTCTTCCCTGAGCGGCAGAAAAAAGTAGAGGTGAAGCTACCAATGATTTTAGATAAGATAAATCAGCCAAACGATATAAAAAAAATACCGCTGGAGGAATTTCCCCAGCTTGCTTCAGAGATCCGTCAGTTTCTGATCGAATCTCTGAGTAAGACAGGGGGGCATCTGGCCTCCAATCTGGGTGTGGTAGAGCTTACTATGGCACTCCACAATGTCATGGACCTTCCTACAGATAAGATTATCTGGGATGTAGGGCATCAGTCTTATACCCACAAAATCCTTACCGGACGAAAGGATGGTTTTGAGAATCTAAGAAAATATCAGGGGATGAGCGGTTTTCCGAAAAGGTGTGAAAGTTCGTGTGATTCTTTTGACACAGGACACAGCTCCACCTCTATTTCTGCAGGCCTGGGATATGTGGCAGGGCGGGATCTCAAAGGGGAAAATTATCGTGTGGTGTCTGTGATCGGCGACGGGGCCCTTACCGGGGGAATGGCTTATGAAGCTCTGAACAATGCCTCTGAGCTGAAAACGAATTTTATTATAGTGCTAAATGACAATAAGATGTCCATCTCTGAGAATGTAGGAGGTATTTCCCAGTACCTGGGGAACATACGCACTGCCGAAGCCTATACCGGACTGAAAATGAGTGTGACTAAAAGCCTCAATAAGATGCCCAGTGTGGGACCCGCTATTGTGAAAAAGATACACAAGACAAAAAGCAGCATCAAACAGCTTTTTATTCCGGGAATGTTTTTTGAAGATATGGGTATCACCTACCTGGGACCTGTGAACGGTCACGACATCCGCCAGACCATGCGTGTGCTCAATGAAGCCAAAAAGGTGGAGGGGGCAGTCATTGTCCATGTTCTTACGGAAAAAGGAAAGGGATATGAACCGGCCATGCGCCATCCCGCCAGGTTCCACGGAACCACTCCCTTTGATATCACCAACGGGATACCTACAAGCAGCGGGAGTAAAGCAAGCTACACGGACATATTTTCCACGGTAATGAGAAAGTTTGGCGACAGGAACCCGGATGTGGTGGCAGTGACTGCGGCCATGCCGGACGGGACGGGGCTGAAACGATTCCGGAATATGTTTCCAGACCGCTTCTTTGATGTGGGAATTGCAGAGCAGCATGCAGTAACCTTTGCCGCGGGTCTGGCGCTGGGAGGTCTGACACCGGTAGTTGCCATCTACTCTTCTTTTTTACAGAGAGCATTTGACCAGGTGATTCATGATGTCTGCATGCAGAACCTTCATGTGGTCTTTGCTATTGATAGGGCAGGATTGGTGGGAAGCGACGGGGAAACCCATCAGGGGTGCTTTGATTTGTCATATCTCTCTTTAGTTCCCAACATGACAGTGATGGCTCCGAAAAACAAGTGGGAGCTGTCGGATATGCTGAAATATGCAGTGGCTTATGACGGGCCGATTGCCATCAGGTACCCCAGAGGGGAGGCTTATGACGGCCTTGAGGAGTACAGGGAAGAGATTCACTATGGAAAAGGAGAATGGATTTACAGAGAGTCGGAGATCCTGCTGCTGGCAGCAGGGAGTATGGTGAAAACAGCAGTGAAGGTCAGAGAGATGCTGAAAGAAAAGGGACACAGGGTGTCTCTGGTGAATGCCAGATTTGTAAAGCCTATTGATACAGAAATTATCTGTGAAGCCGCAAGGGACCACAGCCTTATTGTCACTCTGGAGGAAAATGTGAAGAGCGGCGGGTTTGGGGAGCATGTGCTGGACTGTGTGAGCACCTGGAAGCTTCCGATTAAGGTGATGATCCGCGCACTGCCGGATCGGTTTGTAGAGCAGGGGAACGTAGGACTGCTTCACCAAGAGGTGGGACTGGATCCTGAGGCTGTATGCCAATCCATACTGGAGGAAAAAACCAAATGAAAGAGCGCTTAGATGTTTTACTGGTAAACCGGAATCTTGCCGCTTCCAGAGAAAAAGCCAAGGCAGTAATTATGTCAGGGAATGTATTTGTAGAAGGACAGAGGGAGGACAAGGCCGGAACCATGTTTCCGGACACAGTGGAGATCACAGTAAAAGGGAATCCCCTGAAATATGTGAGCAGAGGGGGCCTGAAGCTGGAGAAAGCTATGACACACTTTGGTCTGGAGCTCTCCGGAAAAGTATGCATGGACGTAGGTTCCTCCACCGGAGGATTTACAGACTGTATGCTTCAGAACGGAGCGGTAAAAGTATATGCAGTGGATGTGGGGCATGGTCAGCTGGATTGGAAACTGCGTCAGGATGAACGGGTAACCTGTATGGAGAAAACCAATATCCGCTATGTGCTTCCGGAGCATATACAGGAGCCGCCTCAGTTTGTTTCTATAGATGTATCCTTTATCTCCCTCACTAAAGTTTTGCTGCCCGTCCGGGAGCTTATGGCAGAGGCGGGGGAAATTGTCTGTCTGATCAAGCCTCAGTTTGAGGCGGGAAGAGAAAAGGTTGGCAAAAAGGGGGTAGTCAGGGATCCCAAAGTTCACGAGGAAGTGATACGAAAAGTAATTGATTACGCACAAAGTATCTCCTTTCGGGTTCTGCATCTGGAATTTTCTCCCATCAAAGGACCGGAGGGAAATATCGAATATTTGCTGCATTTGGTTAAATTCCCCGGGGAAGAGGATACACAAAGGCAGGTAACAGCAGAAATAAAAGAAATTGTAGAAAAGGCACACGGTACATTAGACTGACAGGTGAGGGGTATGAAAAAATTCTACATAATTACAAACAGCAGTAAAGATGAAGGATTGACAGTGACAAAAGAGATCGTGGGCTATCTGAAGGCACAGGGATGCCAGTGTACCATACAGACAGAAAGAGACCGGGATCCAAATGCAGGCTATCACTATACGAATGTTAAGCTGATTCCGGAAGATGCGGACTGCGTTATTGTCCTGGGCGGGGACGGAACCCTGCTACAGGCAGCCAGGGATGTGATAGACCGTCAGATCCCTCTGCTGGGTATCAATATGGGAACACTGGGGTATCTGGCAGAGATAGACCGTGATTCCATAGGGCCTGCCATTGATCATCTGATACGGGATGAGTACGAGATAGAGCGAAGAATGATGCTCACGGGGGATATGTACCGGGGAAATGAGATTATAGCCTCAGATATTGCCCTGAACGATATCGTGATTGTCAGGGACGGCCCAATGAGGATGGTCAGGTTCAAAAATTACGTAAACGGGGAATTCCTGAATACCTACACTGCAGACGGAATTATAATCTCAACGCCTACCGGATCCACCGGATACAGCCTTTCTGTTGGCGGGCCCATTGTATCCCCCGGCGCTTCTATGATTATGATGACACCCATAGCTCCTCATACGCTGAACACAAGGAGCATTATATTTTCTTCCGAGGATGAGATTACGGTGGAGATCGCCCAGGGGAAATCAAAAGGAGATGCCAAGGCTATCGCAAGCTTTGACGGGGATACGGATCTCACCATGACAACCGGAGATCGCATAGTGATACGCAGAGCCAAACCAGATACCCAGATTATAAAGATAAGTAATCTGAGCTTTTTGGAGGTACTGCGGCAAAAAATGAGTACCAGCTAATGTGTGAGGATAACATCTCGGGAGGGTACAAAACATGAAGATAGCAAGACATTCAAAAATCATTGAACTAATCAATCAATATGATATAGAAACACAGGAAGAGCTTGCCGACAAGCTTCAGGAGGCTGGCTATAAGGTTACCCAGGCCACTATTTCCAGGGATATCCGGGAGCTTAAACTTACAAAAATTGCGGATGGAATCGGACGTTCCAGATATGCGGTTCTCGAAAACAAGAATCAGAATATGAGTGAAAAATACACCAGAGTGCTGAAAGACGCATTCTTATCCATGGATATGGCTCAGAATATACTGGTAATCAAAACAGTGTCCGGGATGGCCATGGCGGCCGCTGCAGCCCTGGATGAACTAAACTGGGAAGAGATTGTCGGATGTATTGCAGGGGACAATACCATCATGTGTGCGGTAAAAAGTGTTGATGAAACACTGCTGCTCATGGAGAAGATCCGGCGGATCCTGGAAAACTGAAGAAACATCGAAAGAAGAGAGTGTAAAGGAGCAAAGATATGCTGGTTAATTTACACGTAAAAAATTTGGCACTTATAGATGAAATTGAAGTGGATTTTGCTGAAGGTCTTAATATTCTAACCGGTGAAACCGGAGCAGGTAAGTCTATAATCATAGGCTCTATTAGTCTTGCCCTTGGAGGTAAGATGTCCCGGGATATGATCCGGGAAAATGCACCCTTTGCGCTGGTGGAATTGGTGTTTTCTGTAAATAATCCTAAAATTCTGGAAGAATTGAAAAAACAGGATATTTTTGCAGAAGACGGGCAGATTATCATTACCAGAAAGATTACTGGAAACAGAAGCATCAGTAAGATAAACGGAGAAGCCTGCACAGTTGCCCAGATACGGGAAGCGGCGGGCAAATTGTTGGACATTCATGGCCAGCACGAACATCAGTCTTTATTATATCCCGCAAAGCAGCTGGAGATACTGGATGAATATGGGAAGGATAATCTGGCAGACAGCAGCCAAAAGGTCAAAGAGGCCTACCGCAGATACAAAAAACTGCAGGAAGAACTGGCGGAATACCAAATGGACGAAGAACAGAGGAAGCGTGAAATATCGTTTTTGGAATTTGAGATTCAGGAGATCACAGACGCAGACCTGAAGAATGGTGAGGATGGGGAACTGGAGCAGAGGTATCGAAAGCTGCTCAACGGAAAGAAAATTCTGGAGAACGCTGCTCAGGTTTACCAGATGTGTGCAGCAGACAACGGGTGCAGCGATCTACTGGGAAGAAGTCTGTATCAGATGACCCAGGTGGCTGAATATGACGATACCCTTGCACCTCTCTGCAGTGTTTTAAGTGATGCAGAAGCCCTATTAAATGATTTCAACAGAGAACTCTCAGGATACCTGGATAACTTCTCCTATTCGGAAGAAGAGTTTCATGAAATCGAAGAGCGCTTGGATTGGATCAATCATCTGAAAATGAAATATGGACAGAGCATAGAGCTTATTCTTATTAAGCTTGAGGAAAAAGAAAAACAGCTGGCTCGTCTGTTGGATTTTGAGACTGAAAAAGCCAGATTAATGACAGAATATAATATAGAAGAAAAAAAACTGTCCGAAGCCTGCCGGGAGCTTTCTGAAAAAAGAAAAGAGGAGGCCTTAAAGCTGGAATTAAATATTACAGAGGGCTTAAGAGACCTGAATTTTGCGGATGTAAGATTTAAAGTGAACTTTTCTGAAAAGGAACATTTTTCTGCAGAAGGAACAGATTCTGTGGAGTACCTCATTGCAACCAATCCCGGAGAGGCGTTAAAACCTCTGGCGAAAGTGGTATCAGGAGGAGAGCTTTCCCGTATTATGCTGGCCATCAAGACTCTGCTGGCGGACAAGGACGAGACGGAGACACTGATTTTTGACGAGATAGACACCGGCATCAGCGGCAGGACAGCCCAGAAGGTATCAGAAAAAATGGCAGTTATCGGGAGAAATCACCAGGTGCTGTGCATTACACACCTTCCCCAGATCGCTGCAATGGCAGATTCACACTACCTTATTGAAAAAAAAGTGACAAATATGGAAACCACTACCCGGATACGACGTATCGGTCAGGAGGCATCCATAGAGGAGATTGCCCGGATTCTCGGGGGTGCAAAAATTACCAGTACGGTTTTAGAGAGTGCACGGGAGATGAAGGATTTGGCACAGGTACAAAAAAATTCAAGAGTGAAATAAGCAAATAATCACATACTAAAAAAGGTACACGATGGTGTATCTTTTTCTTTTTTTGAAAGGATGTGATATTTTGCATAGAAAGCGTAATTATAGACGGTTTCTACTCGTATTATTATTATTGAATATAATAGGAATTGGTGTTTACAGCTATATTTCTATCAGAGATTCAATTCCGGATGATGTGCGAATCCGGGCAGAAGAACAGGACGGACTGGCAAGTATCCTGGAACAGAACCCTCTCATCACATATGATGATTCCCTTTCTGTCGCGGGTAATAAGACCTACACCATAGAGTGCCGTCTCTGTCATGTAATGCCTCTGAAAAAAGTGAAGGTGCAGATCGTAGAGGATACCTGGGTAGCTGCATCAGGTACTCCCATCGGTTTGTATATGGAGACAGAGGGAGTAATGATCATTGGGTCTGGAGATGTAGTATCGACGGACGGTATTGCCTATCAGCCGGCTGAGCATATCGTACAGGCTGGCGACTACATTCTGAAGGCCAATGGAACAGACATCACCAATAAAAACCAGCTTATCTCCATGATTAACGACAGCAACGGGGAGACGATGGAGTTACTTGTGGACAGGAATGGAGAGGAGATTCCGCTTTCACTTACACCACTTTTAGGGGAAGATAATTCTTATAAGCTGGGAATTTGGGTCAGAGATAACACACAAGGCATCGGAACTCTTACCTATGTGGACGCCCATGGGAACTACGGAGCACTGGGCCACGGCATCAGCGATGTAGACACAGGAGAACTCCTCAAACTGGAAAGAGGAGAGTTATACCAGGCGGAGATTCTCTCCGTTATGAAAGGATCTAAGGGAAATCCGGGAGAGCTCTCCGGTGTGATCAATTATCAAAAGAGCAATCAGCTGGGGTCAATCGACATAAACAGCGAAAAAGGAATATTCGGCACAATTCCCGCAGAATCAAGGGAATCACTGCATCTGGTACCTATGGAAGTGGGGCTGAAACAGGATGTTACAACAGGAAGTGCCAAAATTCTAACCACCGTAAAAGGAGAAACAAAAGAGTTCGACATAGAAATTACAGAGATTTTCTGGGATCAGGCAGATACAAATAAGGCATTTTCCATCCAGGTGACAGACCCTGAACTTTTGGAGTATTCCGGCGGAATTGTGCAGGGAATGAGCGGGAGTCCGGTGATTCAGAACGGGAAAATCATAGGTGCCGTGACTCATGTTTTCGTTCAGGATGCTACAAAAGGATACGGAATCTTCATTGAAAATATGCTGGGGTAAGCTGAAAACAGAAGGAGAAATAATGTCTATAATGTCGAAATGTGACGGAAAACACACAGAATTGTCAGCGGATTCAACTTGATTATACAAAGAATAAATACTATAATACAATTATCGCTCAGAAATGAAGAAGAGAGGGCGCCCAAAAATTTCTGACGACAACCGAGAACTATGAGGAAATATGGAGGAGTAGTAATGGAAAAATTGAATGTTGCCATAGCAGATGACAATGAAAAAATGCTGGATTTGTTGGGAAATATCATAAACGAAGACAAAGAGCTGGAACTGGTAGGACACGCAAGTAATGGGGAAGATATTTACGAAATTATACGTGAAAAAGAGCCGGATGTTGTATTGCTTGATATTATTATGCCGAAGGTAGACGGACTGTCAGTTATGGAACGGGTGGGAAGAGATGTAGAAATCAAAAAACATCCTGCATTTATTGTTGTATCTGCTGTCGGACAGGAACAGATTACGGAAGATGCTTTTAATCTGGGCGCAAATTATTATATTTTGAAGCCATTTGACAATAATATGCTGTTGAATCGTATCAAACATATAAAAAATACCATGAGCGGAAAGACAAAAGAGCTGAGAAAAGTAAATGCTTACGAAAACAAGGGGGATTATTTCGAAAGAAATCTGGAAGCTGATGTGACAAATATTATTCATGAGATTGGCGTACCTGCACATATTAAAGGATATCAGTATCTGCGGGATGCCATCATTTTATCTGTAAATGACATGGAGATGCTTAACTCAATTACTAAAATATTATATCCGACCATTGCAAAAAAACATCAGACAACTCCAAGCAGAGTAGAACGTGCCATCCGGCATGCCATAGAGGTGGCGTGGAGCAGAGGGAAAATGGATACCATCGATGAACTGTTTGGATATACAGTAAGTACAGGAAAAGGCAAACCAACCAATTCGGAATTCATTGCCTTAATTGCAGATAAAATTCGTTTAGAATACAAAAATAATTAGTAAGATCCTGTAACCGCCTTTTCATCTACCTAAAAATAGGCTATAATATCATTAATCAATGTTCTTACTCAAGGAGGATAACATATGAAAAAGATAATGTTTGTAGCATCTGAGGCGGTACCTTTTATTAAAACCGGAGGGTTGGCAGACGTTGTAGGTGCCCTGCCCAAATGTTTCGATAAAGAATATTTTGATGTTCGGGTAATCATACCCAAATATCAGTGCATGAAAGAGGAATTTAAGAATCAGTTACAGTATGTAGCTCATTTTTATATGGATATAGGATACAGAAATGAATATGTAGGAATTCTGGAGCTGGAATACGAAGGAATTCACTTCTATTTCATAGATAATGAATATTATTTTTCAGGATATCGCCCGTACGGGGACATTCGGTTTGACCTTGAGAAATTCGCATTTTTCTCAAAAGCAGCATTGTCTATACTTCCAGTGATTGATTTCAAACCGGATATTATTCACTGCCATGACTGGCAGACAGGACTGATTCCCGTTTATCTGAAAGACCAATTTCAGCTGGGTGACTTCTACAGAGAAATTAAAAGTGTAATCACGATACATAACCTGAGATTTCAGGGGACTTGGGATGTAAAGACCGTCCGTGAAATCACTGGGTTGCCGGATTACTTCTTTACGCCAGACAAGCTGGAAGCATACAAAGACGCCAATTATCTTAAGGGGGGGATTGTCTTTGCCGATGCTATCACGACCGTGAGCAATACGTATGCCGAAGAGATTAAGACAGAGTTTTATGGAGAAAAGCTGGACGGCCTTCTGAGGGCCCGTGCCAACAGCCTCAGAGGTATTGTTAATGGAATCGACTATGATGAATATAATCCGGCAACGGATCCATATATAACAAAAACTTATGATGCCAAAACGTTCAGGAAGGAAAAGGTAAAAAATAAAACTGCACTGCAGAGAGATCTGGGACTTGAGACAGATCCTAAAAAGATGATGATTGGTGTTGTATCCCGTCTCACCGATCAAAAGGGCTTTGACCTGGTTTCCTATATTATGGATGAGCTTTGTCAGGACCAAGTGCAGATTGTTATTCTCGGAACAGGGGAAGAACATTATGAGAACATGTTCCGGCATTTTGCCTGGAAATACAATGGAAAGGTATCTGCCAACATTTATTATGACGAGGCAATGTCTCACCGTATTTATGCGTCCGCAGATGCATTTCTTATGCCTTCTCTGTTCGAGCCCTGCGGCCTGAGCCAGCTTATGAGTCTGCGTTACGGAACTCTTCCGATAGTCAGGGAAACCGGGGGCTTAAAGGACACCGTGGAGCCTTACAACGAATTCGAGAACTCAGGCACTGGCTTCAGCTTTAAAAATTTCAATGCCCATGAAATGCTCGCCACCATCCGCTATGCGGAAAAAGTCTACTACGACAAGAAAAGAGAGTGGAATAAAATGGTGGATCGTGCCATGGCAAGAGATTATTCCTGGAACAGTTCGGCGAAACAGTATGAGGAAATGTATAATTGGCTGATTGGCTATTAACTGGAACAGCTAAAAAACCGTATAAAACCTGATAAATCTGCCATACTACCATAGTATAGAAAATATCAGGAGGTTATGTTATGACAGATTTATCAGAATTAGACGTTCAGAATCTTCGCCACTTAATCGGCGGCTACGAAACCACTCACTGTAAGATGCAGGATTATGCCCATGAGGCTCAGGATCCTCAGGTAAAGCAGTTTTTTCAAAAATCTGCGCAGTCCGCAATGGAAACTAAGCAACAGCTGATGCAGTTCTTACGGTAGGAGGTTAGAAAATGACAGAAAAAACAATGGTATCCGATACTTTAGCAGGCATTAACGGCGAATTAGTACGTTACACTGAGATGATTTCTCAGTCAGAGAATCCACAGTTAAAACAGACATTAAAGCAGATCCGCAATCAGTGTGAAATGTCTCAGGAAGAGATTTACCAGATTGCAAGAGCGAAGGCTTACTACGTTCCGGCTTCCAAGGCAACTCCGGAAGAAGTTGCCCATGTTCGTTCTTTATTTGAACAGCCGCAGATGCAGTAATAAACTGGTTTAAAAAGGAGTCCGTTTATAGACCCGGTCTATAAACGGATTCTTTTTCATTGGCTGTAGAAAACTCATATTGAACCTCCATTTTATGGAAATAAAATATAGTTTATAGGATTTTCAGAAGTTGGTCATCCCTTTGTCACAATTATTTTGTATAGTATAACTATGGCAGGCGTCAGCCCTGACAGAAGTCTGATGGAATGAATCTTTTGTCAGGATCATATGGTGCAACAGGGGAATGTATATGGAGGTTATGGTATGAAGTATATGAGTTATTACGAGGAAAACGGCAGAATAACAAAAAACGATTACCGGAGAATAGAAAAGACATTACAGGAAGAGGCACCTGATAAGTTTGAGAGGATGCTCCTTCGCAAAATGGAGTTTGTCAATGTGGAAGGATACATATCCCGTGATGAAGAACTTCCCCGTTATTATCTGTGCAGAAAGACAAAAGAAAATCATGAAGAATTTCTCTATCTGGAAAAGAAAAATGTCCAGAACGGCGTTGTATATAAGTATTGCTGTACCCTGACCCGCGAAGAATGCCAGGCGGTTATGGACGGTAATATTGTATGGATGCAGGAACATGAGCATCCTCTTGTGCGGGATCTCTACCGCCAGATGACGATTAATGGCCTGGAGCTTGGGGGGCTCAAGGAGTACGAGAGAAAGGTATATCAGTCCAAAAAGGACAGCAGAATTGTTTTTGATGAAAGAATTCAGCGGATCATAGGAAAACATGTCACCTTGTTTGAAGAAGAGGGGATGCGGGTGGACTGCCTCTTCGGGCATCAGGTACATATCAGCTACAGAAGAGATAAGACAATTCCCCGGATGATTGCCAATATGGTACAGAACCAGGAACAGGTTTCCGAAGATTTTGCATTTGCATAACAGTGTATAAAAGAGAAGAAGAGGTCAGCGGCAGGAAGCCCCTGGCATCTTCTTCTTTTTGCGGGCAAAATATGCTATAATAGCAAATATTAGGAGATTATATTACAATCGGCTGAATGGCTGCGTCGGGGGAGAATGCCTATGCACTTAAAATATACTGTATCAGACAAGGACTACCGGAGATTTATATGGAAGGAACTGCTTTTTGAACATGTATGGAATCCCTTGATTCTGTTAGCGTATTTTGCCTTTTGGCAGGTGACGTTTCTGTTGGCGCAATATGGGATGCTTAAGAGAAACCTGCCGTTTTTTATTTTGCTTCTGCTGTTTTTCATTGGAGTTATGGTGGAATTCTTGTTCCGGGGAGACAGACGGATACACCGGAAAGTGACAAATTACGGGGACTTACTTTATTTTACTTCTATTGAAGTGTTTATTATGGAAAAAGACGGAGACGTTAAAAATTGTATTCCCTGGAAGGAGCTGAAAAGACTGAGGGAGAATAAAAAGTGGGTATTTTTGTATTTCACAGACCTGCGATTTATTCCTGTAGAGAAAGCAGCCATTCAGGAATCCATGAGAGGTGAACTCAGACAGCTGCTGGAGAGCAAAAAACATATCCGGAAAGTCGGTCTTCGCTGGACTGTTCTTGTGCTGTGGGGCCTTATTACAGTCTTTGGAATGTATGCCGTGGGCAAGTCGGCAGTTTCCTATAACGGTAAGCTGTCGTGGAAGATAGAACAGTGGAAGAGTGTGCGCAAGGTGAGCCTTGACAGTGACAATATTTATGAGATTAGACTGGAAGGTATGATGGAACGTATTGGGAGAAGGATTGAAATATCCCCTCACCTGTCAGTGAAAGATTACTCTGTACATTTTCAGGCAGACGGCACCATTGATACTATTGATATGTTCTTATATGGATTTGACGGTAATTATAAACCCCACAGAAATTATCTTATATGGTATGACAGAGAAAAGGATAAAAGTCTGTATGTCAGGGTACAAAACCTGGAAGGTATTGAGGAAGATGGGACAGCCTATGACCTGGACAGCGATTTCGCCATCCTTGAAACTATGATGGAGAAAATTCCTCTGGAGGAAGACGTGTCTCAATGGAAGGAGAAGGAATACGGACTGCTCTACAAAGGCAATTATAACTGGGGATCCGATACAACAGGGATCCGGTTTATTGATAAGGATGGGGCAGTTTCGCTGCCCTCCCGGGAGGAATGGGAGATAAAGGGGCCGAGCCTTTCTGTCTACTGTGTGGGCAGGCAGGAGGAGATTACTCCGGTAAGATATGTATACAAAAAGTAAGGGGAATGGTGTATGAATGGAAGGAAGCTGGCACTGGCTGGGATAGCCGTTTTTGTCCTGATACTCGGCGGCTGTGAAAAGCCAATGTTTTTTGAGGCTCTGCTGAAGGATACGAATCAACTTTTCGGAAAAACGGAGAGTGAAGGGCAGACATCCGCATATGGATGGGATTTTGATAAATACTCACTTCCTCCTGCATTTGATCAGGAGACACTGGAGACCATAGGCGCCTTGTCCCCTGTCAATGAAGGTCTGGTGAGAGAAGTGAAGGATGAATACGAACGGGTGGAGGAATCCACAATTGAACGCTCCGATGATCCGTATCAGGTTCCCTGTGCAGATCCGGATATGTTTTGGGATACTGCCAGGGAAATGCTGAATCGTTATTTTACTGGCCTGACTGCTCAACACGGGACGTATGAGGAGCTTACACCTGAACAGAGGATAGATTACGCAGAAGTCCTGGACTGCCGTCTCATCGCAGGGGATCGGGGGGCATATGCGGCGGAAACCGTTGTGAATCTGCACGTGCCGGACGCAGAAACCTCTCTTTACAAAGAGTATGGCGTATCCTGGCAGGAGGATGTCATTCGATGCGCTCTGACTGTCTGCGGAGAGCAGGTATCTGATTATGTCTATGAACTGAAAGGGATTGTGCAGACAGAGGATGCCAGAAGCGTCGCAGACACTCAGGTGCCGTTTGTCCGGCCTGCTGTTCCCAGAGAAAAAGAAGGAACGTACCAGATTCAGGAGGAGACGCTCAGTGTCTCTTATGACAGGGGAAAAAGCTGGACCGCAGTTCCTGTGACTATGGAAGCTCTTTTTGTGCATACAGATATAGAAAGCCAAGGCGTGCCGGCGGCTCTGGACCAGGGCAGCTATGTTATCACTCCTGGATTCACCGCATTTTTGTATGGGGGAGAAGAGGGAAAGCCTGTAACAATGATTCTTTCCCGGGATCAGGGAAAAAGCTGGGAGGAAAAAAAGGTATCAGACCGGATTGCCGTAAGGCGCAGCTTTCTGTCGGTCACTGAAAACAGTATCTATGCAGTTACCGGAGGAGATAAGACAATGGGCTCGGAATACCAGGAGGTATTGGTCAGCAGGGACGGAGGGGATACCTGGGAGCTGTGTGCTTCCCCGTCGGAAAACGGGACATTTCTCACGCAGGATGTGAATTTTGTGAGCGACGAGGTGGGATTTATCACAGTAACCAGCCATGAAACCCCGGATTTTTACCGCACGGAGGACGGAGGAGCCTCCTGGACGCAGATGTCAGTGGAACTTCCGGTTCCTTATTACTCTGCCAATTTTTCCATGGCATGGGCGCCGTGGCAGGAGGGAGAACACCTGGTGATGTATGTAGGGCAGGATGAATATGCTCCATTTTCCGGAATGATGTGCCGTTATATCAGCCTGGATCAGGGGAGAACATGGTCCTTTGACGGATATGGGATAAGTCAGTAACCCCTTGACTTATCCCTTTTTTCATGTTACTTTAATACCGTACATTTCTAAATTTTCCGGCGAATCAGCCAAACTATTCCAGCAGATAACAGCAGATAGAAGGTGGGATGCCTATGTCCTGATAAGAGTGAATTTGAGAAAATAACAGGTTGACAAGAATTAAAAAAAAGTGTAGTATAATAGTATTGAAAAACGAACATAAGTTCGTTAACAAAAAGGAGACGGACAATGATTAAAGAGGATAAATTAAAGGCATTGGATGCCGCTATAGGACAGATAGAGAAACAGTATGGAAAAGGTTCTATTATGAAGCTGGGCGACTCCGGGGTGAATATGAACGTGGAGACAATCCCCACAGGTTCACTGAGTCTTGACATTGCCCTGGGCCTGGGAGGCGTCCCCAGAGGAAGGGTGGTAGAAGTATACGGCCCCGAATCCAGCGGTAAAACCACGGTAGCCCTGCATATGGTGGCAGAGGTACAGAAAAGGGGCGGAATCGCCGGATTTATTGACGCAGAACATGCTTTGGATCCTGCCTACGCCAAGAGAATTGGTGTGGATATTGATAATTTATACATATCTCAGCCGGATAACGGAGAACAGGCACTGGAGATTACGGAAACCATGGTGCGTTCCGGTGCAGTGGATATTGTAATTGTGGACTCTGTGGCAGCTTTGGTGCCTAAGGCCGAGATTGACGGTGATATGGGAGACAGCCATGTGGGACTGCAGGCTAGGCTCATGTCACAGGCGCTGAGAAAACTTACAGGAGTCATCAGCAAGTCCAACTGTATTGTTATCTTTATCAATCAGCTGAGAGAAAAAGTAGGGATTATGTTCGGCAATCCTGAGACGACTACAGGCGGCCGGGCATTAAAGTTTTACTCCTCTATCCGATTGGATGTGAGAAGAATTGAAGCCCTCAAGCAGGGGGGAGAGGTTGTGGGAAACAGAACCCGCATAAAAGTGGTTAAGAATAAGATTGCGCCTCCGTTTAAGGAAGCGGAGTTTGATATCATGTTTGGACAGGGGATCTCCAGAGAGGGAGATATATTGGATCTGGCAGCCAATGTGGGAATCATTAACAAGAGCGGTGCCTGGTATGCTTACCACGACGGCAAGATTGGACAGGGAAGAGAAAATGCCAAGCAGTACCTGAGAGAGAACCCTCAGATTATGGAGGAAGTGGAACAGAAGGTCAGGGAGCATTACGGTTTGACAGCCGGAGCGACGCAGGAAGGACAGGGGCCTGACAGCAGGGAAGAGACAGGGAGCGATGTATGATAGTCACAGGAATTGAACCTGTAACCAAGAAAAAATATAAAGTTGAGATTGACGGACAGCTTGCTTTTATGTTATATAAGGGCGAGCTGTCCCGTTATCATATCCGGATACAGGAAGAGATAGAAGAAGATACGTACCGGCAGATCCTCAGTGAGGTACTGGAAAAAAGAGCAAAGCTAAGAGCCATGCATCTTTTGACAAAGATGGATCGAACGGAAAAGGAATTGTATGAAAAACTGAAGAATGACGGTCATCCTGCGTGCGTGATTGAGGCAGCTGTAGCATATGTAAAATCTTACGGATATATCGATGACAGGCAGTATGCCCGAAAGTATATAGAATCCCAGAAAGAAAAAAAAGGATTTCGGAGGATTGCCATGGAACTGTCCCATAAAGGGATTTCCAGGGAACTAATTGCTGAGGCAGCAGAAGAGGCGGCGCTGCCCGAAGCCAGAGAGCAGATCCGGGAGCTGGTTCGAAAGAAGAAAAAGGAGGAACGTCTCAGTGAAAAGGAAAAGCTGAGACTTTACGGATTCCTTGCAAGACGGGGATTCTCCAGCTCAGATATCTGGGATGTCTTATCGGAGGAGCAGTAATAGACAAACTTCCGCCCTTCTGTTTGTACCATTCATAAACATTGTTATATTGTATAAAAGTATGCATGAAAGCTTGACATAATTGTTAAAACAGTATAAAATTGAACTGTTGTATTTGTACAATGAAAACTTAATAAGGAGGTGCTCCTGTGACAGGTGCAAGTGTAATCATTGCAATTGTTGCTGTGTTAGTCGCGCTGCTTATAGCTATTCCGGTTACTGCAAATGTAGCGGTTAAGAAAAAGATCGAAAAGGATGCAGAAACCATTGGGACAGCAGAGGTCAAAGCAAGGAACATAATAGATGAAGCATTGAAAACGGCTGAAACTAAGAAACGAGAAGCTCTCTTAGAGGCAAAAGAAGAATCCTTGAAGCTGAAGAATGAGGCAGAAAAAGAGACAAAGGAGAGACGTGCGGAAGTACAGAAGTATGAAAAGCGCGTTTTGTCTAAAGAGGAAGCGATTGACAAAAAAGCAGATGCGTTAGAGAGACGTGAGTCTGAAATTGCAACAAAAGAAGCAGATGTAAAGAAGAAAGAAAAGAGAGTTGACGAATTACATGATCAAGGAGTACAGGAGCTGGAAAGAATCTCAGGCCTAACCTCCGAACAAGCAAAAGAATATTTGTTAAAATCTGTAGAAGATGAAGTAAAAATTGACACCGCTAAGCTTTATAAGGAACTGGAAAGCAAAGCAAAAGAAGAAGCAGATAAGAAAGCGAAAGATTATGTAGTTACTGCCATACAAAAATGTGCAGCAGACCACGTAGCTGAATCTACCATCTCAGTAGTACAGCTTCCCAACGATGAGATGAAGGGAAGAATCATTGGTAGAGAGGGACGTAACATCCGTACATTAGAGACGCTGACAGGCGTTGATTTGATTATTGATGATACTCCGGAAGCAGTAGTATTATCTGGTTTTGATCCGATCAGGCGTGAAGTGGCACGCATTGCATTGGAAAAATTGATTGTAGACGGACGTATTCATCCGGCTAGAATCGAGGAAATGGTAGAAAAGGCGCAGAAGGAAGTAGAAACCATGATGCGCGAAGAAGGAGAAGCAGCGACACTGGAAGTTGGCGTTCACGGTATACATCCTGAATTGGTTCGTTTACTTGGACGAATGAAATTCCGGTCAAGCTACGGACAAAATGCATTAAAGCATTCCATTGAAGTAGCTCAGCTATCCGGCCTGTTAGCCGGAGAAATCGGTACAGATGTCCGTATGGCAAAACGTGCCGGCCTGTTACATGACATTGGAAAATCCATCGATCATGAAGTGGAAGGATCCCACATTCAGATCGGTGCTGACTTATGTAGAAAGTATAAAGAATCTCCCACGGTTATCAATGCAGTAGAATCCCATCATGGAGACAAAGAACCAGAATCCCTGATTGCCTGTATTGTACAAGCAGCAGATACAATTTCAGCTGCAAGACCAGGAGCCAGAAGAGAGACTTTAGAAACATATACAAACAGATTGAAACAATTAGAAGACATTACAAACTCTTTCAAAGGAGTGGACAAATCTTTTGCTATTCAGGCAGGAAGAGAGATTCGAGTGATGGTATTGCCAGATCATGTGAGCGACGCAGATATGGTATTGCTTGCCAGAGATATCTCCAAGCAGATAGAGGCTGAACTGGAATATCCGGGACAGATCAAAGTAAATGTAATTCGTGAAAGCCGCGTAATTGATTACGCGAAATAAAGGTACTTACTTGTAGTGGCAAAGCCCTTAAACCGTTGATATTGCTGAAAAGCAGCGGTTTAAGGGCTTTTTTAGCGTACATGATTGGTGTGTTGCTCTCAGAGGAAGTTATTGTCATATAAAGTGGAAAAGTTTGACTTGCTATAGGGGGATGTAAGTTATATGATAGAAATATAAAATTACAGGAGGACACCACAATGGGAAGAAGACCAAAAAATATGACGACTCTCCAGAGAATTGAGTTTGTAGAGCAGCAAATTGCGGACAAAGAGGCTGAATTAAAAGACTTAAAAGCCGAATTAAAGGAACTTAAAAAGAAGAAAGAAGAAGAGGAGATGGCTGCCCTGTACCTGGAAATCCAGAAGCAGGGACTGTCAATTGAGGATGCTTTACATAAAATTGCAGCAGAATAAATATAAGAGAAAAGAGCCTGTCTTGTCAGGCTCTTTTCTCTTGAAATCCTTGATTTAAAGATAATTATGCTGGCATTTTACACATTTCGAATCCCGGCTGCAGTGAAAGTGAAGGATAATATCATCCACACGGGTACAAGTGGCCTTTTTGTAGATTACGGTATGTATTACCTTACTTGCGTCTGCAGGACATTTGCTGTCAAATGTCAGGGTGTATTCATTGTCCTTATCGTGTACATGTTCTTCCATCATCGGCTCCTTGTGTCATATCGGATTGCAGCTGCTGTATGCAAAATCTTCAAGGCTCATATTAATGCATCCTTTGACAAGCAAACGACAGTTGCTGTATATTAAAGTATACAGCAAATGACAGAATTTTTCCAGATGCAGCACCTAATTCATTTGGGAAGGGAACTTCATCTTTTTTTCCTAACCTGATGGTGCTATAATAGTGACAGCATATATACGAGCGAAGGGAGATTTATGAAATGAATACAATCTATGGCACGGAAGGAGACTTCATTGATGCCGCACAGCTGCTGAGGATACTGACGGAACGCAATGAGGAGCTGCAATCACAGTTGGAGCTGGACAGCGATATGCTTGCCAAAGGAGTCCGGCTGGCAGAACAGATCTTTAAGAAGCATTCCTATGACTTCACCGTGGATACAGAAGTGTCCCATGCCTATGAGAGGGCATTAGAGCTTATGTATCCCCAGGAGGGAGCAGCAGATAAGCTTAAGATAATAACCAGGAACGGACTGTTGATCGCAGAATTGGCATCCAAGAAGCCTGAACAGACAAAAAAGATTTTTGTCTATAATGGAGGCGGCGATGAGCCACAGACGATTTTTATTGCGGTTCTGGACGGAAAAGATCTTTTAGAGCTTAAGGAATTTGACTGGGAACCAGTGAGATGCCATTACATAGAAAAAACAGACTTGCCTGCGTATGTGGCAGATGCCTTAGACGCTTATATCGCCTGAGGCATCTGTCCATGACGGAAAACCAGGAAGCCGGAAGCTGGAACAGGAAAAACCAGTTTCCGGCTTTTATAGACAGTGCAGGAGGAGAGGACACAAAATGAAAGGAAAAATCAAAAAACATACAGCCCTATGGCTGGCAGCCATCTTCTGGATTCTTTTGACTATGGCAGGGTGTCAGAATGAGGCTGAGGAGAGTGCGTATACCGGGGAGGAGACTGTTCAGGAAGATGCTGTACGGGAAGTCTCGTCTGCAGAAAGTTCCATGGAGGTAACATTTTTGGATGTGGGGCAGGCGGACTGCATTTTTATACAGTCAGAAGGACATTATATGTTGGTAGATGCCGGCAAAAATGAGGATGGAGATGCCATAGTATCTTTTCTTAGTGAAAAGGGCGTTGACAGACTGGATTATGTAATCGGGACCCACCCTCATGAGGACCATATCGGGGGATTGGATGAAGTGATCCAGGCTTTTCATATAGGAACTGTAATTCTTCCGGATAAGATACATACCTCACAGACTTTTGAAGATGTTCTTGGGGCAGTTGAAGAGAAGAACCTGGAGATTACTCTGGCACAGCCGGGCGATACCTATACACTGGGCGGGGGAAGCTTTACTGTCCTATCCCCAAATAAGGACTATGGAGATACACTGAATAACTGGTCGGTTGGAATTCGGCTGGTAAACGGCGGCAATAGTTTCCTTATGACAGGAGATGGGGAGCAAGAAGCAGAAGCGGATATTCTAAGTACCGGTCTGACCCTTAAATCAGACGTTTTAAAGGCAGGACACCATGGAAGCGAAACATCTAACAGCAGCAGGTTTCTGGACGCTGTACAGCCTCAATACGCTGTAATTTCCTGTGGGAAAGACAATCAGTACGGACATCCGGATCTGTCTGTTCTGGATGCATTCCGCGACAGAGGGATATCTGTGTTTCGAACAGACGAGCAGGGTACCGTTACAGCGGTCAGCGACGGAAACACCATTACCTGGAATCTGGAGCCTTCCCGTTCCATGGAAGCGGGCGTACGGCAGACAGAAACAGACAGTGAGGATGCAGAGCCTGTTAATCAGGATAACCGTGAAAAGGATACAGAGGAAGCGCAGGATACTGTTCGGGGGGAAGAGGAAGATATTGTCTATATAACAGAGACAGGAGAGAAATACCACAGAGCAGGGTGCCAATATTTGAGAAACAGTTCGCAGGAAATTGCAAGAGGGGAGGCTGAGGCGAGAGGCCTGACGCCCTGCAGCAAATGTAATCCATAACAGGGAGGAAAAGAAAGATGGGAGAAAAGAAAAAATGGATTGTAGACAGAATTGAAGGAGCTTTTGCAGTATGTGAAACTTTGCAGAAAAAGATGGAGGAGATTCCCCTGGATACGCTGGATTTTCAGCCGAAAGAGGGGGATGTGCTCAAAGAGAAGGAAGGGATTCTGTACAGGGACGAGAGAGCCACATCAGAGAGAAAAGAAGAAATCCGGAACAGATTTTCGAAACTTCTTAAAAAATAATACATGGATACCAGACATAAAAAGGAGTGATCGTCACATACATTGATAAGAGGGTGAGTGACGATGAATATAATGTTAAGCCAGGATATCAAAAAGCATTTTACAGCGTTTGTCTGTGTATATATGGTTGGATTCATACTGGGAATTATAGGTACAAATCTTTTGCATAAGGAGTTTCAGTATCCTTCCAATCTGCTGGGGATGTATTTTATGAGTCAGGCGGATCCGGATTATTCCGCAGGAAAGTATTTTTGCAGACTTCTGGAGAACAGAGGCGCCTGGTTCCTTTTTTATGGAGTGGGCGGGGTTACCTTTTTCGGAGTGCCCCTGGTAGTGGGAGGGCTTCTCTGGCTGGGGTTTTTGGCAGGCAGTCTTTTGACCATGTTTCTGATGGAATATGGAATCAGAGGATTGCTGTTGGGCAGTGCCTGTTTTGTTCCTCAGTGCTTCTTCTATATACCCGCTACGCTGAGCTTTTTTTTCATAGTATACCAGATGTCGCAGAAATTCTGGAAAAGGCAGAGCATCGGAAGAAAGCGTTACCAAAGCTATATTTTCTTTTTGATGGCCATAGGAATTGTTTATTTATGCGGTATCTTTATGGAGAGTTATGTCAATTATAAAGTACTGGTGTATGTGAAAACACTGCTTTAGACTCTGCATGGAAAATATTTCCAAAAAAGAGTTTACAGAAATTTTACTATATATGGTGCAAAGATTCCAGGACAGATCCGATATGTTGTGGATACGCAAAAAACCTTGAAAATAAGCGGTTTTTCCGTAAAAATTGTGTTTGATTTTCTGGGCATTTCTGCTTATAATACTCTTATGATTCATTGAAGGGTGAATTGCTTTTATAATACGCAAGACAAGGACAGACGCCATATGGACGATGCAATTCAAAATTTTTTAGCTTATTTACATAATACCAAAAACATATCAAGGAATACGGAGGTTTCATACGAGCGGGATTTAAAAAAGATGGTGCACTATCTGGAATGTCAGGGAGAAGATGATATCTGTATGGTGTCTTCAACAAACCTGAATTCTTATATGATGTATCTGGAAAAAGAACATTTTGCCCCCTCTACCATATCCAGGAGCGTAGCATCTATACGCGCCTTTTTTCAGTATCTGTATCTGGAGGGGATAAGGGCGGAGAATCCTGCAGAGCATCTGAAGGCACCAAAGATTCAGAAGAAAACGCCGGGGATTCTGAGTGTGGAAGAGGTAGATTTACTTTTGAAGCAGCCTGATAAGGTGACTCCCAAAGGGATTCGCGATCGGGCGATGCTGGAATTGCTCTATGCCACAGGCATCCGTGTCAGCGAGCTGATTCACCTGAAAGTAAAGGATGTCAACCTGCATCTGGGGTATATTATCTGTAACTCCGGAGAGGGAGAGAAAGAGAGAATCATCCCCTTTGGAAATATGGCCAGGAAAGCACTGACATCTTATGTGGGAAAGTACCGGGATATTCTGCTGGATGGGAATGAAAGTGATATTTTATTCTGCAACTGTTCCGGAAAACCTATGAGCCGTCAGGGGTTTTGGAAAGTGCTGAAGAGTTATGCGGTAAAAGCAGGGATTGAACAGGATATTACGCCTCACACGCTCCGCCATTCCTTCGCCGCCCATCTGCTGCAGAATGGAGCGGATATTAAGAGTGTCCAGGAGATGATGGGCCATGCGGATATTTCCACAACTCAGATATATCTGAATATGGGAATGAATAAGATGAGGGATGTGTATGTCAAAGCCCACCCGAGAAAATAAAACAGACAGATGCCCGGCTATGGGTGAGCCGGGCATCTGTCTGTTTTAGTATTGTCCATATTTTAAGGTTGCCTCTTTCCAGGCATGCATATTTTCGTGCTTTGCATTGTCAAGCATCAAAGAGCAGTCCATAATAAATCCCCCCTGGGGAGCCAGAATATCCAGCTGTCTTTTTGTCTCTTCAACGACCTGCTCCGGGGTTCCGAATGCCAGGAGGGCATTGGGAAGTGTACCGCAGATACATGCTACCTTTCCAACAGTATCTTTTACACGCCTCAAATCAACCTTCTCGAACATGTAAACCACTTTTCCTTTGGGCACATCGCACAGTGTATCCAGACGAGTATTGTAATTCCCTTCACAGAAGCAAACAGGAGTCATCCCATGTTCGATAACGGTCATGATACATTTTCTCAGACAGGGCCAATAATATTTTTCATAATTTGCCAGACTCATAAATTCATCTACCCCGCAGTGCAGCGGCATAAAGATTCTCTTGGCACCTCTGGATTTGTAGATTTTCACCAGACGTTCCACGTTCATCTCGGTTATCTTATTGACCGCACGCTCTAATTCGTCAGGGAATTCTATGATATCCATAGTGGTGCGGATGATGCCGCGTATGCTGTCTGCAAATGCGTCAAATGGAATAAAAAATGTACCCTGACAGTAGGTAGAGAATCCTTCCTCCCCAATCCAGCTTCTCACGTTTGCCATCTGTTCTGCCCTCTGCCGGGATGCTTTGCCGGCCGCCATGAGAGCCTGCAGAGCGTCCTGTACTTCAGGAGCTGAGAACACACTAAGATCGGCAAAAAATCCCGCATCGTATACTTCCCTCAGATAGAGCCGGCTAAGTCCTTTCAGATTTTTGTGCTTTCGTGGCAAAAGTTTCGTTATGGTAGTGTGCGTAGGATCTTGGATAAATTCCTCGTATTCTTCATCCTGCAGATAAGTTTCGTCCAGATGCTGAAAGGAAGAATCCAGGGAAAGACCGTGGGTTGGACCTGGCCATCGCAGATAATTAGTTCCCAGAGCCTCTAGAGCATCCATCGAGTAGATACCGCCGATATTCACGGCGTCCGGTTCATATTCACGCATAAAATTCCGGAATCCAGGTTCCATGTTCCGTGCGTCCTTCATAGCATCATAAAAAGAAATGCCATACCCATACATATAAAAGCCGCTCATCTTTGGAACAAAAGGTACCCGATCACCTTCCTGAAGCGCAATCGCGGTATCCACTCTCTTTTCTCTTTCAGCCCGTAATTCTTCTTTGTTCATGATATACCTCCTTGATATTGTAGGTTTTGCATAAGTTCTCTCTGCTGTATTGCTTTTTTGTACTCCTAAAAACCATTGCTTTGTGTTACAATAATTATATCATCAAAAAATAGACTGAAAAATTGTCTATCAAATATGAATTCCACTTTATAATATTTGGATATAATATACAACAGAAAGGGAAAGGATAAATTATGAATCTGCCTCTGATTACACTTTTGGATCGGATGAATCTTCAGACAGAGAGTCACCCCGTCTGTCCCCGCATATTAATGGTTAAAGGGATTCGCTTTCTCTCAGAACACACAGAGAGACTGAAAAAGGATTATTTATATATTGGCCCTGCCATCCCAAAAAAGGCGGAATATGAGAGGGGAACCGCTGCCCTGGTTTGTAAATTGGAGGGAGACCCCGGTTTTTTCGCCTTTCAGCTATCAGAAGGAGAGGAGGTAAGTTACATATTGAACCAGGCACAGGATGTACTTGAGGAAATGAACCAGTGGGAAGAACAGCTGAAAGAATTGATTTATGGACAGAAAGGGCTCCAGGAGATGATACAGCTTTTTTCCAAAATCATGGGGAACCCTGCGTACCTGGTAGATTCCAGTTTCAAAGTGTTGGCTATTGATAAAGCCCCAGTGCTATCAGAAATCAGCGCTATTTGGAAGCATCTAGTCACCTATGGATATCTTTCCTACGATATACTGGATCAGATGCGAAGAGCGGACGAAATCCGACTGATGGATTCTTATGAAAAGGCTGTGATTTTTCATCTGGACAGCTTTAACAACCCCTTTATCAACTATAACCTCCGTTGGGAAGGAAAGATACGTGGGCACTTATTTATTGTAGGATATTTCAAAAAAATCACCCCCGGGGATGAAGCTTATGCAGATTACCTGGGCAGGATGGTGCTTCTGGCACTGGAAAAAGATATGAAATATTCGATCTCCAGAGGAAAAGATTATGAAAATTTTATTCATCACGTTGTAAGCGGAACACTCAAGGAAAAAGAGGAGATAAACAGACAGCTTGCTCCGCTGATGTGGGATATGGAAGGGCGGTACTGTGTCATGCGTTATCTTCCGGAAGAGGAAGATGAGATACAGACAGAGGTTATGTGCGCAGAATTAGAAAACATGCACAGCAGCAAGCCGGTTATTATGGACGGGGAAATTGTAACTATTTTTTCACTGGAAGGAACTAAAGGAATTGAGAAGCTGGAAAAGCTTTTGGAGGTTTTTGTTGAAAAAAATGGAGGATATGCGGGACTCAGCGATGAATTTGATGGGTTCTACCGTTCATCGGTCTATTACAGACAGGCCCTTATCTGTTTAGATATGGGGAGAGAACTGCTGAAGAAGCCTTTTGTGAGCTACCGGCATTACGCAGTACTCCATCTTCTGTTTTTGGGGCAGAAAAATGTGGATATGAAGATGGTGTGCGACAAAGCAGTGTTCCGTCTCCTGGATTATGATCGGGAACATCATACAGAGTATTGTCATACGTTAGAGGTGTATATCAGAAATGAGAGAAATATTGGGGCGGCGGCAGAAGAATTATATATTCACAGAAATACCTTACTATACCGGATTGCCAGACTGAAGTATCTTACGGGGGTGGACTTGGATGATTATCAGACTCGGGTGAGATTGGGGGTTTCTTTTTATATTGTCAGGTATTTAATTAGGATTTAGGAGTGTAGCGCTTGGACTTCGGCTCAAGGTGATTCAGGACGGCAGGTTTGGATGGCGGGGGACGGTGAGAGAAATCCCGCGGCGGCGGGCTGGCTGGTTCGGGCGGGAGGGAGGGCTTAAGTTCCGGGGACACCTCCGTCGCGAAGAGAGTCTAAGACAAAACCGGAATCCCCGCAGGAGCACCGTTCGAATGGTCAAAGAATGCCTTATGTGCATTCTCTGCCCATGCTCACTTTTTTTCGGCCCTGACTGCCGAAAAAATCTCCAGCGTGAATCCCGGTTTTGCCTAAGACTCTCTACTCACTCCTGCGGAATCGTCCCCGGAACTTAAGCCTCCCTCCCGCCCAACCCAGCCAGCCCGCTGCCGCGGGATTCCTCTCACCTGAGTAAGGGAAGTTCCAGGGGGTTCGCTATTTATCCAAAACATCAAGCGGACAATAGTGAGAAATAAGAGGAAAAGTGTACAACTCTCAACCTTTCCCCCCGTTTTCCGTGAATGTGAAGTGAGTCTCTGCCAGGTCAAGGGAGGAGGTCTTGGGGCCAGGGGTACTGGGTGG
>NZ_WKYV01000008.1 GCF_009677585.1 Lactonifactor sp. BIOML-A5
TGACGAGTTTAGCAGCTGGTAGGACTTAGCTGAGGGGAACGGAGCCTCGAGCTGACTTGTCCCTATACCCCGGCCCCTGGCCTGGCCCTGTCCCCCCGGTGCTCCCTCCTATATCCTGGCAGAGACTCACTTCACATTCACGGAAAACGGGCGGGGAAGGTCGAACGTTGTACACTTTTCCTCTTGTTTCGCACTATTGGTGGCTCGATGTTTTGGATAAATAGCTCCCCCTTGAACTTCCCTATACCCAGGTTAGAGAAATCCCGCGGCAGCGGGCCGGCTGGTTCGGGCGGGAGGGAGGCTTAAGTTCCGCGGACGATTCCGCAGGAGTGACTAGAGAGTCTTAGGCAAAACCGGGATTCACGCTGGAGATTTTTTCGGCAGTCCAGGCCGAAAAAAAGTGAGCATGTGCAGAGAATGCACATCAAGCATTCTTTGCACATACGAACGGTGCTCCGGCGGGGATTCCGGTTTTGTCTTAGACTCTCTTCGCGACGGAGGTGTCCCCGGAACTTAAGCCTTCCTCCCGTCCGAACCAGCCGGCCCGCTGCCGCGGGATTTGTCTCACCGTCCCCCTGCCACCCCATGCCTTCCGACTGGGCAGTCTCAAGCTTTGGAAGTTAAATCCCAATTTCCCCTATGCGCAGAAAAAGAAACGCCGCACTGCAGCCAGTCTCCCGCCTGTATTACAACGTCTCCATTTCTTCTTAACATACCCCTACGATTGAACGGCAGACCGGCTTATAATCTTAGCCTCGGAACAGCTTTCCAATTCCCCCTTTTGGAAGATAAAGGTCTGCTCCAGAGTTTCAGTCTCCCGGATATGGTCTAGACTATATGCAATATACTTCCCCTTGTAATTCTCTATTTCCTGTAAATCTTCCGAGTGATACCCAAGTACCAGATCTGCCCCTTCTTCAATCGCTGCATGTCCCAGTTCTCTCTGCTGTTCCTCCGTATTATCCGCTCCCCAGTTAATACAGAGAATAACCAGCTGGGCATCCATATTTCTTCCGGCCAGTATATTCTTTTTTATTGCTTCCCGGCTTCCTGGTATCCCATCTGCTGCATCAATCCCTGTGAATGCAATTTTTATTCCCCTCACCTCCTTTACAGTGACTCTGTCATAGCCAAAACTGGTGATACCTGATTTTGTAAGATGGTGCACTGTGTCCAGGTATCCTTCCTCCCCATAGCCTTTGCTGTGACTGTTAGCAAGATTCACTGCATTGATACCGCCCTTGTGAAGAAGTTCTACCTGTTTTGGAGATGCTTTCACGGCATCCTTACTTTCCTTCTCCAGGTCCTCTTCCGTCAGAACGCTTTCCAAATTTGTGATAATAATTTCTCCCTTTTCGGAGGCAAGATTCAGATGTTTCAGCTTTGCAGCAGCTTCTTCTTCCAGACTGCAGCTTGGAATAGCGCGTAGTGTAATGGAATCTGTATACTCCTTTGCCGCTGCGACTGCTCCATCAGCTGGTTCTCCAGGCATACTGTTTACCCTGAGAAAATGAAAGAAAAAACAAATCATAGCTCCTGCCCCTGCGGCCAGGAACAGCTTTAACATTTTAACCGCAAGCGCCCTTCTCTGCTGCTGCCTGATTCTCGGATTACCGTATTTTGATTTTCTAACCACTTCTTTCATCTGAAGTCACCCCGCCTACCTTTTGCCGGTCCGAAAGGGAATCCCGGCGTTTCTTGCTTTGACTCCCAAAGTATACCATTTTTAAATTAACATACTGTATTATATCTTTTACTTTTTGTCCACGTTTGTATAATATATTGGTTACACTGCTGTTACACCAGGGTCAGGGTTTTTTACAAAAGTAAAAAATATATTTCAAAATTTCTTCAATTTATTAATAAGTTATGCCAGAATATACTGAATACACAAAAACGGCGGGGAAGCATCTTATGGCTTTCCCGCCGTTTTTGTGTATTCTAAATCTGGCCGCTTAACTTTTCTATTTTTTCCATAATCCTTGTTTTCTCATCCCCTTCCGCCGGCGTGGGCTGATAATTATTCCGGCTTGAGGAGGAAGATATGGAACATGGAATAATATTCACTGTCTCATCCTCCTGGAGCTTCCCGTCCAGAAAGGTAAAGGTCTGCTGGAAAATCATAGTGTCCTTATCGCTGGGATTTTTATTTCCGCCGAAGCAGAAATTTCCCAAGCTGTATACAATTTTCTTTCCATTATAGGTTTCAATTCCCTGCAATACATGAGGATGGTGGCCTACTACAAGATCCGCACCATTGTCTACTGCTATGTGGGCAAGATCTTTTTGTATTTCATTAGGCACAGTGGCCCTTTCTTCTCCCCAGTGGAAACTTACTATTACAAGATTGGCACCCTGTTCTTTTACCGCCGCGATGTTTGCCTTCAGCTGCTCTTCTCTCTCCATCCCGTCGGCTAGTACGTAGATACCCACCAGGCCGACCTTCAGCCCTTTGATCTCCATCACTGCGGTTTTGTCGTATCCAAAGGTTGTGATATTCGCTTCCTCCAGATACTTTACCGTATCCTCATAGCTGGACTCTCCATAATCTTTGCTGTGGTTATTAGCCATGTTGGTAGCCTCTACCGAACCGTTGGTAAGAATATCCACATAGGATGGGTCTCCCTTAAAGGCATAAAGCTTTTCTGCCCGGCTGTCTGAGGTGGTAAGGGTTCCCTCCATATTAACAATGGTGAGGTCATCGGCCTCGAATATATTTTTTACATTCTGGAAGAAATATGCGCCCCCCTGTTCATTGTAATATGCGTTGAGGCTGGTACTCTGGTCAAATCCTTCGTCTGTACCCAAGGTACAGTCCCCGGCAGTGCTCACGGTAATCTGAACCGGCTCTGCCTTAACAGAATCTTCCTTCTTTTCCTCTTCCTGACCATCTACCTCCTGGCTGTCTGCAGCCACAGCCCCTCCTTTTTTCCCTGAGGACTCCTCTGACTTGGTGGCACAGCTTTTTACTCCCATTGAAATAGCCAAAATAAGAATTACAAAGAGGATACCTCCTCCAATACCCAACAGAATCTTTTTTCTTTTATACTCTTTTCCCTTAAATCTGTATCTGGATTTTCTCATTTTATCTCCTGGTATTCTATTTAGCTTTTTTGGCTCCTTACTTTTGATAAAAAAATAAATGCCCAGAGCCGGAATCGAACCAGCGACACGAGGATTTTCAGTCCTCTGCTCTACCAACTGAGCTATCTGGGCATTTTGCGGACGCCTTCGCATCACACATTTGGAATAATAACACAATTTTCATTAAATTTCAATACCCAAATTGTTCTTATCTCTGCGCTAAAGCTCGTAAAAGAAACGTTAACAGGGCGCTGTTTAGCCCATCTTATAATACTGGTTCCAGTGATAAATGTTCCACGAATTGATACGATAAATGAATAAACAGGCGGACTTTCTCGTCATTCAGATCTGCGTCTAAAATCGCTTCGATCTTTCTCAGTCTTTGATACAAGGTATTTCTGTGAATATACAGGTTTTTAACCGTCAATGCCACATTACGCTCACATTGAATATATACCCTCAGGGTATGCAGTAGATCCGTTTGATTCTTTGTATCGTAAATATACAACTGTACAATACCCGGGAAACACAGATGTCTGCCGTCAATCCTGCTGGTTCCATAGTGGAGAAAGTAATAAAATACATAATCCCGAAAGTCATAGCACCACTCATCGGGGGCATACTTTGTTCCCATCTCCAGTGCTCCAAGAGTCTGCAGGTAATAGCTTGGAAAGGTGTGAAATTCAAAGAAGTCATAACTAATTCCCACACGGAACACTCCCTCAGTTAAAAAAGAGGACAACCAGTAAATGAGCTGCTGCCGCTCCAATCCCTGTTGGGTCAGGTTCACCAGAAAAATAATAGCATCATCGTAATAAAAGGCAAAACTTCCAGGAAACTGCAGTTCTAAATTAGTGCATACATTGTAGTATACTACGCCAACCTTATCCCACCGGCTGGTTTGATAGGTCATACAGATATAAGTATCCGTATTTTTCCAGTTCATAGAGAGAAGATAACGGTCAATGCACGCTTGTTCCATCTGATGATTATCCAATAATTCTTTCAAAAAATTTTCAAATCTGACTGGATGACCTGTATGAATATAATTTTTATTAAATGTCAGGTGAATGAAATCTGCAAAATATTTCGCCAGAATGCGGTGACTTTCCATCAACGGCGCTTGCGTCTCCAGCACAGCCACCGTAATACGCAGCTTTTTTTTGACAGATGCTAAGATCATATTGCAGGGGAAATAGTCCTCAGAGATAAAAAAAATGCCGTCATCGGCTTTTTTATGTATATATTCCGGAGAAGTCTTGATCGTGTTAATAGCATCCAGAGGCAGGATTTTGGAGCCTGACCAGGGGTCTACCGACCACGTAATTCCGGGAATCTCATAGTCCAGATTATTCATAACACAATAATTCTGATCAAAGATAATGACTGGGTTATTAAAAAGCTCTTGCCCGATGGTAACTACCTTTTCAAATCCTTCGTTTTTGGAGACAGCTTCATACAGCCGATGATCGATTTCCTGATATTTAACGAAAATATCTGAAATCTCATTGAAAATATCATAGAAGTCCTCTTTGCGCATCTCCCCTTCCAAAATGAGAATGTCTGAATTGGCACGTTCGAAAATCCCATCATTCACTGAGCCTATTACAATCAGTGTAGTATTGTTGGGGCAGTTAAACCTATCCGTCACATTTTTTGCAGACACCATATAGCAAATATCAGAGGAAAAGTTCATGCCTCTCCGATAAATTCCCACTCCCTTCATTTGCAGTCTGCGCTGACTTATTTTGTTCCTGCGTAGTATATGAGATGGATAATGGGCCAACTCATCCGCAACGAGTTCCAGACAAAGATTCAAAACGGCAGCACCTCCTTAAACCAAATTCGGAAAAAAGCCTAGCTTTCTAACTCTGTAATAATTATACTCTTTTCACAATTGTATTTCAAATGATAGCACAAATGTGCAATGTGCAGGCTGCACATTTTTTGTCTGATTCGAGAGACATTATGTCTCCCTGCCGCACATATCCACTGAATAATATTGTCGATAAAGTTGGAAAGCCTGCCCATTTTATAAAAAAATCTATAGCCAGTATGAATATTTCTTGTTTTTAGATAAAGACGTATACTATCCCTATCAAAAAATTGCGAGGAGGGATATATATGTCAAACTCTATTCCCAAAACAAAGCATCGTTTTTCGCCCTATTTCTATCTTCTAATTGTTATTCTGCAATATTTGACTGCCGGCTTTTGCCAGTATAAGCTGCAGCCCGTCCTGACCTACTTGATGAGAGGGATGTCAATTACAGAGACAGAGGCAGGCCTGCTGATCTCGGCGCTCAGTATTCTCAGCGTATTCCTGGCTGTTCCTTTCGGCGTCCTGATGGGCAGGATTGGGCCGAGAAAGACCGGTTTTATTGCTACAGGAATGGTCATTCTGGGCTCATTTGCCGGAACATTTTTTACAACTAACTTCTATGGACTTTTCGCCTCCCAGCTGATTGTCGGAGTTGGTATCTGCGGCGCCGGTATTCTTGGCCCCTATATCATCGCCTGCCTGTTTAAGCCGGAGCTTCGGGGCCGCGCCAACGGGTGGTACATTACTGCCGGAACCATTGCACAGCTGGTTATGTTTAACCTGGTCCCGCGTATCACAACAGCCGATAATGTAACCCCAGCCTGGTGGTTTACCACACTCTACGGCGTTGTCATACTGATTCTCTGGGCAATCTTCATTACTGATGAGGTTGCACCCCCAGCGTCCAAACTGCAGCCTGCCGATACAGGCTCCGCAGGAAAAGGTTCTTCTCTGCTTGCTGCACTGAAAGATCCCAAGGTTCTTCAGCTTTCCATCGGCGGCTTTGCTTTTATGATGAGTACTATGGCGGTTATGAATTTTGCTCCCGCCTATCTGACGCTGGGACGCGGCTATGATCCGGTAACCGCTTCTACCCTGGTCAGCGGCTCTGCCGTCGTAGGCGCTATCTCCACAGCACTGGGCGGTACCCTGTCGGATCTGTTGAAAACCAGAAAGTGGATTTTTCTAATCGCCCTTCTCTGGATGGCAGTCTCCCGGGTACTGATCGTAATACTTCCTGACGGCATACTTCTGAATCTGACGCTTTGGGGACAAGGCATTCCTGCTGTATGTATGGGTCTGATCTACACCGTTGCCGGTGAAACGTTTGAGCCCCGCATAGCAAGCGTTGGTATTTCCGCTGTCAATATGTTTATAGGTCTGGGCGGTCTGGTGGCGGCGACCCTCTTCGGCGTACTGGTACAAAGCGCAGGCTATACCACCACATTCATTGTTTTCGCTGTTATTACCTTGGGCGGACTGGTCGGTGTATGCACCATCAAGGGCGTGAAATAAAAAATAAGTTTCAGAATTGAAAGGAGGATTTCACAATGTCAATGACTTTAAAAGAAAATGCATTAGCCATTTACAATCGTCAGCAGCCGGATTTTTACGGTGATCTTATGAATGCTGTCGAATTGATTGGCGACCCGGTTCTCATGGGGGATATGGCACCGCAGGATGGCCTGGAGCATGCAGATTCCTGGGGCACAGTTTATGTCTATAAGCCGGGAGCTCCTGGCCCTCATCCCCATGTGACTCCGGAAAATGCCGTGATTAAGGATATTGAAAACTGGGAAGCCCAGTTAAAGGTTCCTTCTCTGGATCAATATGACTGGTCCATGGCCAAGTCACAGGCAGCCGCAGTGGACAGAAATGAAAAGTTCGTAGGATTCTTTTGTGCAGGCGGCCTGTTTGAACGCTCCCATCACCTAATGGGAATGGAAAATGCGCTGGTAAACTACCTGGAATACCCTGAGGAAATGGCGGCGCTTCTCCGTGTGGTTGCGGATTACAAGATCAAACTGATTCGACTGGCCGCCAAACACTTTCACCCCGATATCATTTTCTATCACGATGACTGGGGATCCAAACAGAATGTTTTTCTTCCGCCCGGTGTATGGCGCAAGATTATCAAGCCTTTACAGAAAGAAATTGCTGATACGATCCACGAATGCGGCATGATTTATATGCATCATGCGGATTGCATTTGCGAACCTATTGTAACCGATATGGTGGAAATTGGTGTGGATATCTGGCAGGGCGTCATCGCACAGAATGATATTGTTAAGATTCAGCGTGTCACTGAAGGGAAGCTGGCCATGGTTGGCGGCATCGACGGGCCTAAGGTGGATATCGCCAATATAACCGAAGAGGCAATCCGTTCCGAGGTTCGGCGTGCCATTGACACCTATTGTCCCGGCGGCAGATTCTATCCTTCCATCCCCAACGGAATCTGTTTCCTTGAATGGAACAACAGCATCGTGATGGATGAACTGGCCTCCTACGGACGCCAGTATGCCTTGGAGCATCCAATCTAAGTCCGATAATAGCTCAAAGAAAGAGAAACTCCATCCGGAACAAACTGCCAAACGCAGGTTCCGGGCGGAGTTTTTTCCTTGATAGTTATATAAGCACGGATTTCTTCTATTCCCTGGCCCAGTCAAAGGAGCATCTCACTGCCTTCTTCCATCCTTTTAAAAGGCCGGACCTTTTTTCCTCCTCCATGTCAGGTTCAAATGCACGTTCCAGGTCCCAATACTTCCGAATCTCCTCTCTGTCCTTCCAAAATCCCACTGCAATCCCGGCAAGATAAGCTGCACCTAGAGCAGTTGTCTCAATACACTGCGGACGTTCTACCCGGGCATTCAGAATATCTGACTGAAACTGCATTAAGAAATTGTTGGCACAGGCGCCCCCGTCTACTTTTAGACTATTCAGCGGCACACCCGCGTCCTGTTCCATTGCTTTTATCACATCATATACCTGATAAGCCAGCGACTCCACAGTTGCCCTTATCAAATGCGCTTTTCCGGTTCCTCTGGTAATTCCAACTACCACACCCCTGGCATACTGATCCCAGTAGGGTGCACCCAGCCCCGTAAATGCCGGAACCACATAGATATCGTTGCTGTCCTCCACAGACAGACAGTACTTTTCCGATTCCCCGGCGTTTTTTAGCATCTCAAGATCATCCCGCAGCCATTGAATGGCCGCTCCCGCCACAAACACACTGCCCTCCAGTGCATATTCCACCTTATCTGAGAAGCTTGCAGCTATGGTAGTCAGGAGTCCGTTTCTGGATCGTACGGCCTGCTCCCCTGTGTTCATCAGAAGGAAGCATCCGGTACCGTACGTATTTTTCACGTCTCCTTTTTCCAGACAGCACTGACCGAATAATGCAGCCTGTTGATCTCCCGCCGCACCTGCGATGGGAATCCCCCCCTGCAGCACACTCTCATCGGTATAGCCGTAGATACAGCTGGAGGGCTTTACCTGGGGAAGCATACTCTCCGGAATATCCAGACGGTCAAGGATTTCCTTATCCCAGACCAGCTTATGAATGTCGAAGAGCATAGTTCTTGAGGCGTTGGTATAGTCGGTAACATGTACTGCTCCCTGGGTGAGCTTCCAGATCAGCCAGGTATCTACTGTTCCGAACAAAAGCTCACCTTTTTGGGCACGTTCTCTCGCCCCTTCCACGTGATCCAGGATCCACTTCACCTTACTCCCTGAAAAATAAGCATCGGGAATCAAGCCTGTTTTCTCCAGAATCAGGCGGTCAAATCCATCTGCCTTTAATTCTTCTATAATATCCGCGGTTCTCCTGCACTGCCATACAATGGCAGGATACACTGGTTCTCCCGTTGCCTTGTCCCATACAATGGTTGTCTCCCTCTGGTTTGTAATGCCTATGGCTCCAATCTCCCGGGAGGCAACGCCGATACGGCTCATAGCCTCCGTGGCAACACTAATCTGGGAAGACCATATTTCCATGGGATCATGCTCTACCCAGCCCGGTTTAGGAAAATACTGGGTAAACTCCTTTTGCGCCATGCTGCATATCTTACCTTCCCGATTGAACAAAATGCACCTGGAGCTGGTTGTCCCCTGATCCAGTGCCATAATATATTTCTTCATAGAAGTCCTCTCTTACCCGATCGTATTCGTAATTGTTCCAATCCCCTCTATGCCGCATTCCACCACATCTCCTTTGCGCAGAAACTTCGGGGGGACAAATCCCATCCCCACCCCGGCAGGCGTTCCCATAGAGATAATCGTTCCTGCCTGCAGCAGCATCCCGGATGACAGTTCCTCAATGACATGAGGGATGTCAAAGATAAGAAGATCTGTAGTACTGTTCTGCCGCAGTTCTCCGTTCACCCTGCTTTTAATTCCGAAGATCGGAGGATTGGGTGTCTCATTAGCAGTCTTGATAAATGGTCCCATAGGAGTAAAACCGTCCAGGCTTTTTCCAAAATACCACTGCTGGTGTCTTGTCTGGATATTCCGCGCGCTGATGTCGTTGATAATTGTATATCCAAACACATAGTCAAATGCATCTTCTTTTGAAACATTCTTAGCATTTTTTCCAATAATCACGGCCAGCTCGGCCTCATAGTCCAAGCTGTCCACCAGTCCGGGATAGGAGGGAACGATGCCTCCGTCTGGCACAGCCTCATTTACCCTTTTAGAAAAATACACGGAATATGGCGCTTTGCCGCCGAATGCCTCATTCTTATATCTGGTTGACTCAATTGCGTGTTCCATATAATTCATTCCCAGACAGATAATGTCCTGCTTTGGACGGGGGATGGGAGCACAGTGTTCCACCTCATCATAATTAAGGTATTCGTGGTTCCCGGTCCCGGCTTCCTGCTCCAGCATCAGAAGCTCCTGCCGGGTAATATGGTCAATCAAATCGTTCATGTCTTGGAACCGCAGCCCAAACTGTTCCAGAGGATAAAATCTTCTCGGCTCCAGCTTGCACATTACTCCCAGACGTTCCTTGTCATCTTTGTTCAGCTTGTAGGTTAATAATTTCATAACTCGTTCCCCCTCCTGTTTTGTACATAATTGATATGATGAAATTAGCCCTATATTTGGATATATTTTACCATAATAAAGTTAAAAAAACTATACCCTATTGTTCAGTGGGAGAGAGGATAAAGGTTCCTATCCTAAATTCCAATAGAAATTTTTTCAAAAATGCCCTTGACTTTTTTACCGAATCATAGTATTATATACAAGTCGCTGAACGAAACAGTGATAAAAAACTTCATTTGCGGGTGTAGTTCAATGGTAGAACACTAGCCTTCCAAGCTAGATACGTGGGTTCGATTCCCATCACCCGCTTTCATCGAAAGATGTATATGCGCGAGTGGCTCAGTTGGTGGAGCGCGACCTTGCCAAGGTCGAGGCCGCGGGTTCGAGTCCCGTCTCGCGCTTTTTTTGATCCTGTGTAAATAAAACAGTTCATTTATAAAGCCGCCTCATTTTATTCTTGGGGCGGCCTTTTTGCTGCATCCGGAAACTCTCCCGCTTCTCTCTGCAGCTGTGTGAGCTGTCTTTTTATTTCTTTAAAATACATATCCTCCGGATTAATCTGAAGCACATAGTTCACCTTTCCCAGAAGTCCTGTCAGATATGCTTCTTTTGGTTTATTGCTTGAAACCCGGACCGGATCCGGACCGTATTTCAGACAGTAGTGGCACTCCTGCCGTAGTCTTCTTCTGTAGTCTCTGTCTGCCTGAGGCTTTTCATTTACTACGATCCCTGTCACCATCTGTCTGGTTCCGGATTCAAGTACTTTTGTTTTTCTGGTATTGAGTTCAAATCCCAAAACCCTCAGGTAACTCTCCACCTTATTCTTTACTTCCCGGCTGTCAAAGGAGCCGGAAAATGTCATATCGTCGCAGTACCTGGTATATGTTATCTTGCGTATGCTACACCAGTTTCCCAAAGATTCGTCAAAGCTTTTCAGTACCAGATTGGATACTGCACCGGATGTAGGCGCTCCCTGGGGCAGATAGTCTCTGTAACAGCAGAGGTGTGTGAGAAGGGTTCCCACGCTTCCCGGAAACAGCAGACCTCCAAACACGTTCTGCCGAACCTGAAAAAAAGTAATGTTTCCAAAAAAGTCCCTCATATCCAACTTCAGTATTTTTTCTTTTCCAGTATGGGGAACTGCGTTGGAGAGGATACTTTTTCCCCTTCCATAGGCCGTCGCATATGAAGATACAGGCAGATCATCCAAGACATTTCTGAGCAGATTTTTCTGAACCTTTTTTAAGAAGGCATCCGGTATCTGGAGGGTCCTTTGCCTGCCGCTTTTTCCTGTGATTTTTTTCAGGTGATAGTGTTCCTCCGCATGGTTGCTCAGGGAATAAAGACAGGCCAGCTGTTTCTCCCTGCTCCAGTTAACATCGCCCAATAGTCTAAAATCCAGCAGCATATCTCTGCACTGTTCCCCTGTACAATATTTCCAGATATCTGTATTCCCCATATCCTGCCTCCGGCTGTATTCTCTGCCTTTTATCCTTTTTAACAAAGACAGCGGCAGCACAATAAGGAGATACCGAAAGTTGCGGAAAGGTACCAGGCCGAAGGCCAAAGCACACGAAGTGTGCCGAAGTACCTTGCAAGCAGCTTTCGGGGTGCAGTGCACTGCACCTGATACTGTTTGATTAATTCCGGGGAGGCGACTCGCCATCCGGCCAAAGGTAACTTTGGATTGGCTGCAGCCGCTGTCATGTCAAGGTTTATAGTAGCATAGAATGGCGTGCAGATCCAGTGCTTCCGTTTATATTACCTGCAGCTTCGCTTCCATGCCTCCCCTACGGCCCTGGCCACTGCAGGCGCAACCCTTGGGTCAAAGGCATTTGGAATAATATAATCTGCCTTCAATTCCTCCTCAGACACCAGACCGGCTATAGCATAAGCCGCCGCAAGCTTCATCTCATCGTTGATATCCTTCGCTCTTACATCCAAGGCGCCCCGGAAGATGCCGGGGAAAGCAAGCACATTGTTAATCTGATTGGGAAAATCGCTCCGTCCGGTTCCCACAACAGCTGCGCCGGCTTCCAGCGCAAGATCCGGCATAATCTCCGGTGTAGGATTGGCCATTGGGAAAAGAATGGGATCCTTTGCCATGGACGCCACCATTTCTTTGGTCACAGTACCCGGTGCGGATACTCCGATAAATACATCCGTTCCCTTAAGCATATCCTGAAGGTTACCTTTTCTCTTCTCTTGATTGGTAATCAGAGCCATCTCTTCCTTAACCGGGTTTTGCCCTTCCCGGCCTTCATAAATTGCCCCGTTTCGGTCACACATTACAACATGCTTCAGTCCAAGACTTACCAGCAGTTTAATGATGGCGATCCCCGCCGCACCGGCCCCTGAAGTAACCACCTTTATATCCTCCAGCCTGCGGCCGGTGAGTTTTAATGCATTCAATAGCGCTGCGACGGTCACAACTGCGGTACCATGCTGATCATCATGGAAGACCGGAATATCACAGCACTCTTTCAGCCGCCTTTCAATTTCAAAGCATCTGGGGGCAGAGATGTCCTCCAGATTCACGCCCCCGAAGCTTCCCGCCAGAAGGCGCACAGTATTTACAATATCATCTACATCTTTACTGCGGATACATAATGGAAAAGCATCTACATTGCCAAAGCTTTTAAATAAGACACATTTCCCCTCCATAACCGGCATCCCTGCCTCAGGGCCTATATCGCCCAGACCCAGTACTGCACTTCCATCTGTCACAACAGCTACCATATTGTGACGTCTGGTATATTTATAAGAAAGCTCTGCATTCTCAGCGATCTTCAAACAGGGCTCTGCCACTCCTGGTGTATAAGCCACGGAGAGCGCCTCTGCGGAATCTACCTTTGCTCTGCTGATAACTTCAATTTTTCCCTGCCATTTTTCATGTTCCTGTAATGCAAATTCTTTTTTGTCCATGTTTTTGCTCCTTTTAGCTGGCCGCCTTCTTGGGGGCCTCTAATGCCTTTGTAAGAAATTCCCGCAGCGTTTCCGCTGAATCTTCCATCTTCTTCTTTTCTGCCTCGTCCATAGGAATATCCAGTACCCTCTGAATTCCTTTTCCATTAATCACACAGGGAAGGCTGAATGCAATTCCCCGGTAGGAGGGGAACTCCTCTCCCAGTACATGGGATACCGGAAGCACCGTATTCCCGTCTGACAGGATTGCCTCAGCGATTCTGGATGTCATCATGGCGATTCCGTAAAAGGTTGCACCTTTAAGCTGAATCACCTCCGCACCCGAATCCCGGGCCCTCTCTCCAAGGGCTTCATGGTTCAGTTCCCCCTTACAGCCCATGGCTTTTCTAAACTGATCTACAGGTTCCCCGGCAATGGTAGCGCTGCTCCATACCGGCACCTGGCTGTCTCCGTGTTCTCCCAGAATATATGCGTTTACATCACAGACATCCGCCCCCAGCTCTTCGCTGATCAGATAACGGAAGCGTGCGGTATCCAGCGTTGTGCCTGTACCGATCACCCGTTCTGACGGGAGGCCGGATTCCTGGCATGCAACATAAGTAGAAATATCTACCGGATTCGAAACTACGATTAAAATAGGATTCTCAGCATATTTCATGATATTCCGGGTAATGCTCCTGACAATTGCCACATTAGACTTTGCCAGGTCCAGCCTGGTCTGCCCCGGTTTTCTTGCCATACCGGCTGTGATTACAATAATTGCCGCGTCCTCACATTCCTCATATCCGCCTTTTCTGACCTTGATCTGACGGAAAAAGGCTGTGGCATGGGCGATATCCAGGGCACTGCCCTTTGCCCTGTCCTCATTGAGATCCACCAGGACGATGTCACTGGCCTGTTTGCGCAGCATAAGAGTATATGCAATCGCTTCCCCTACATTCCCTGCACCAACCACAACAATCTTATTTTTATTCTTATTTTTTCCCATCTCTGCATTCTCCTATTTTCATAACAACAAGTTAACACTGCAATGCATGATAAATTTATAACAAAAGGCCTTTTTCTGTATTATATCTCATTTGCATTTCCTATGGCGTTAAGGTGCCGTTAATATTGTCATTGTGTTGTTTATAAGGTACAATAGTTAGAACTATATGATTACTATATTCGGAGAGGTAGCTATGGAACGTGATTTAACGGTAGGAAATGAAAAAAAGGTTATGCTGCAGTTCGCACTCCCCATGATCGTGGGCAACCTGCTGCAGCAATTTTATAATATTGCGGATTCTTTTATTGTGGGCCGTTTTATTGGTCCGGAAGCACTGGCAGCCGTGGGCACCTCTTTTGCACTCATGACATTCCTGACCTCGGCAATTATAGGTCTCTGCATGGGAAGCAGCGTCGTCTTTTCTATGTTTTACGGTGCCAAAGACGAAAAGAGAATGGGGGACAGCTTTTTTGTGGCTTTTCTCCTGATTGCCCTGTTTACCGTGGTAATTAACCTTCTCACTTATGTTTTTACAGATGGAATCATACACGTTCTTCGGATTGACAGCTCCATACGTTCCATGACAAAAGAATATCTGGTCGTCATTTTCGGCGGTATCTGCTTCATCTTTCTATACAATTTTTTCGCGGCCATTTTAAGAAGTATGGGGAATTCCACGGTACCTGTTATCTGTATCGGGGTATCCGCAGTTTTGAACATTGGCCTGGATCTTTTGTTTGTAGTAGGCTTCCATTGGGGCATTGCGGGAGCCGCCTGGGCAACGATCACCGCACAGGGAGTATCCGCCCTTTTAATCATGGTTTATACACTGACAAAGGTGCCTCAGGCCAGGATCTCAAGGGATAATATGCATTTCGACCGCGCCCTTGCCAAAGAGATTGCAGGCTGCTCCGCTCTCACCAGCGTCCAGCAGTCCATTATGAATCTGGGAATCCTCATGGTGCAGGGTCTGGTAAACAGCTTCGGGGTATCTGTCATGGCTGCCTTTGCCGCAGGAGTAAAGATTGACGCCTTTGCCTATATGCCCCTTCAGGACTTCGGGAATGCATTCTCCACTTACATAGCACAGAATAAGGGAGCCGGCAAAACAGAACGAATCCACAGGGGAATCCGGTCCGCCATCCAGTTATCCACTATTTTCAGCCTCCTGATTTCCTTTATTATCTTTTTCTTTGCCAGACCCCTGCTCACGATCTTCATTGCCCCGGATCAGACAGAGATTTTAAGGATTGGGTCCAATTATCTCAGAATCGAGGGAGTCTTTTATCTGGGTATAGGACTTTTGTTTCTTCTGTATGGTCTTTACAGGGGACTGGGACACCCGGGTATGTCCGTGGTCCTAACCGTGATCTCTCTGGGCACCAGGGTACTCCTGGCATATCTTTTGGCTCCTGTGCCGGCAATCGGGCTGACCGGAATCTGGAGTGCCATCCCCATCGGCTGGCTGCTGGCGGATCTTACCGGACTGATCTACTATGCGAAGAAAAAGAATACCCTGTAATGGTCCTGTATTGGATTTTCAGCTTGCCACTTTAACGTCTGTCTGCTATAATGATATAGCTTAAAAGCATTTGCTTTGACTATGGGAGTAGAAAGGTAACTGGTGTGCCTCCTGGTCTTCAAAACCAGTGTTGGGCGTTAACAGCGTCCTGGGTGGGTTCGATTCCCACATGCTCTCGCCAGAAAATAACCACATTTATATACAAAGGAAGCGGGTTCCCTGTGAACCCGCTTTTTGATTACTGGTTAATCCCTGTATTCCGCTCATATTCTTTAATCATGTCCAGATTAGCCCGCTCTGTCTGGTTGAGCATCCCCTCACTGAACTCTTCCGCCGGCACTGATGGAGTATACCAGGATTTCCCGCTGAAATATTCCTGCAGATCCTGCGCACTGAAAATATAGCCATGACGGGCATAGATCTCATTTCTGGCAATACGTATTTCCTCTGCCGTCAGTCCTTCCAGATCCAGCTTCCGGTAATAGCGGCTGTCACTCCCCGGAAGGATATACTCCCCGTCACTGCTCTTGGGAGGGTCCTCTGTCTTTACCGGTTCCGGCGCCGTACTGCCAAAGGGCGCTCTGCTGTAGACTGCATCCATTGTACCGTCTGAAGAAGTATAATAAATGTAATTCCTGTCCACACCCACGGCTCTGCCGGTGACAGATCCAATCTCTTTTGTCTGTCCTCCGGCATAATTATAGTAGTATACATGATACACCTTGGGAGGATACCAGGTTCCGTTGGCATATTCCCCGGAATACGCGGAATAATAGAATCCCTCCTTGTCGTTTCCAATAAGCTCGGTACTCTTTTCCCCGTGATTGTCTGTCCTTTCAACAGTTCCTGCGGCCAGATCCAGCACCTTCTGGAAGCTCTCTGTATCATTATAGCAGTCAAAGACAGCATAACCATTCTCCACACTTTTCAGCCATCCCATCTCTCCGTAGGTGTCCGTTAAAAGCACCCTGCTTTCACTGCTCCCCGGTTCTTTCTCTGTGAGTTCAAAGATACTCTCCGTGTCATACCCCGGTTCATTGCAGTGTACATAATAAAGCTTGCCCTCCCAGACAAACGGGCCGCCTGCTGCCTGCTGCTCCAGGATAACCGCATTCCCTGTAGCAGGATCTCCCTCGTAGAGAGGGGATGCGCTCACATCCGTCCTGCCTCCCAGATAGTACAGCCTGTCCCCACATGTGAGTATACTGAAATCCCCCCACATGTCAGGAAAGGCCAGCTCCCTGACGGTACCTTCACGCAAATCCTTCTCTACGATTATATGGTCATCCATATCATTTTTCCCTGCGGCCTTAACATATAACTTGCTGCCTATCAGTCCGACTGGCTCCATCCCCATATAATTCCCAAGAATCACGGACTGCGTTCTCTCTTCAAAATCATAGTATTCAAGAGAACTGCCGGTCTGCTCCCTGGCATAATACAGACCCTCCTCCGTCATCATCAGCCTGTTCCCAACGGTTCCCTGTGTGCTCCAGACCTCCTGATCCTCCTCGTAGAGAATCAGCTCCATATCTCCCAGAGCAGCTGTGCGGTTCCCCCTTTGTAACACAAAGGTTCCCAGTGTAACCGCAGGTTCTTTCTCTTTGGCAGTCTCCTTCGCGTTCTCTGTCTCCTTCTCCTCTGCTGCCTGTTTTTCTGCCTGTATCTTTTGGGCTGTTTTGGGTTCTTCAGCCGGCCCGGGGCCTTTTTCCTTTTTTCCGCCCAGGATTACGCAAAACAAAATGACCAGAAAAACTGCTGCGCCGGCAACGATACCAACTGCTGCTATTTTCTTCTTCTCCGGCTTCCGCCCACCTCCGGCCTCCAGGGAAGCTCCGCAGTAACTGCAGAAGGCCGAACCCTCCGGCAGTTCTTTTCCGCAATGCTGACAATACATCGTTATCCCCCTTTTCCATAAACATAACGGGCCGGACCGCAGGCTAAAAGTATGCAGTCCGACCCCGTTATCTACTTTTCTATAATGCTTTTATTCTCTCAACAGCTTCCACCGTATTTTCATAGTTTCCAAATGCAGTAAGACGGAAGTATCCCTCTCCGCTTGGACCAAAGCCAGAGCCTGGCGTGCCCACTACGTTGGCCTTTTCCAGAAGATGATCAAAGAATTCCCATGATGTCATTCCATCCGGCGTCTTCAGCCAGATATAGGGAGCGTTAACGCCTCCGGACACGGTGTAGCCTGCGGATTTCAGGCCTTCATAGATCACTTTGGCATTATTCATATAATAGGCAACTTGTTCCTTTAACTGGGCTTTACCCTCCGGTGAGTATACCGCTTCTCCGGCGCGCTGTACAATATAGGGAGCCCCGTTGTACTTAGTGCCATGACGTCTTGCCCACAGAGAGTGTAGTGCCACATCCCCGCACTTCAAATCTTTGGGGATTACGGTGAATCCCAGACGGACTCCTGTAAATCCGGCATTCTTAGAGAAGCTTCTAAGCTCGATGGCGCAGGTTCTTGCCCCTTCACATTCATAGATAGAGTGGGGAACATCCGGCTCTGAAATGTATGCCTCATAAGCGGCATCATAAATAATCACAGCCCCAACTTTATTGGCATAATCTACCCACTCCTGAAGCTGTGCTTTTGTTATCGTAGATCCCGTGGGATTATTGGGGTAGCAGAGATAGATAAGATCCGGCGTCTCTCCCGGCAATTGGGGGGCAAAATCGTTCTCAGCCGTACATGGCATGTAGATTACATCGCTCCACGTCTCCGCCTTTGGATCATAGGTTCCTGTTCTCCCTGCCATTACGTTGGAGTCAACATAAACCGGATACACAGGATCACAGACTGCAATTTTATTATCCAGCGCAAAAATTTCCTGTATATTGCTGGAGTCGCATTTTGCCCCGTCAGACACGAAGATTTCATCCGCACCAATGTCACAGCCCCTGTCTGCATAGTCATTCCTGGCAATTGCACTTCTCAGGAACTCATATCCCAGGTCCGGCGCATATCCGTGAAACGTCTCTGCATGTGCCATATCTTCCACTGCGTCATGCAGTTTGCCGATAATAGCCGGAGCCAGAGGCTGGGTAACATCTCCAATTCCCAGACGGATAATCTTTTTATCCGGATTGGCCTCTGTGAAAGCATTCACTTTTTTGGCAATGGTAGAAAACAAATAACTGCCCGGCAGTTTCAAATAATTATCATTAATCTTAAACATATATTTCCTCCTAGGTAACTGTTTCTGTTCCTATTCTAATATAAACTCCTTCTTCTGGCAATAGGGCAGCTACAGTAAAATTTCTCCTTCAAATACCACGGCCGCAGGCCCCGTCATATACACCAGATCTTCTTTTCTGTCCCAGTATATCCTGAGATCTCCCCCCAGAAGCTTCACAGTAACCTCCTCGTCCGTATAACCGTTTACTATAGAGGCAACAGCCACTGCGCAGGCTCCGGTTCCACATGCCAGCGTCTCCCCTGCGCCCCGCTCCCAGACCCGCATCTCGACGGAGCTTCGATCCAGGACATGCACAAACTCTGTATTAATCCGATCCGGAAATGCAGGGTGGTGCTCAAATGCAGGGCCGATTCTTTCAATCTCCAGGTTCTTAATGTCGTCCATGTAGACTACAGCATGAGGATTTCCCATAGAAACACCGGTAATATAATACTCCCTGCCATCCACGTCAATGGGCTGTCGTATCACCTGTTCCCGGTCACTGTGTATGGGAATCTGAGACGCCTTAAATTCAGGCCTTCCCATATTTACTTTCACCAGGCTAACTTTTCCATTTTCTATGGTCAGATCCAGATATTTCACCCCGCTCTTTGTATCAATGCTGATGTTTGTCTTATGGGTAAGTCCATAGTCATAGACATACTTGGCCACACAGCGGATCCCGTTGCCGCACATAGCTCCCTGGGAACCGTCTGCATTATACATATCCATCTCAAAATCTGCATTCTTTGAAGGTTTTATTAATATCAGGCCGTCAGAGCCAATGCCAAAGTGCCTGTCACTGACAAGCCTTGCCACCCTTCCCGGATCCTCTACCTTTTCCTCCAGGCAATTTACATACACATAGTCATTCCCGATGCCATGCATCTTTGTGAATTTCATATCGGTTTCCTCCATTAATTACTTCATCATGCTCAGCACCATCTGTGCCATCTCTGCCATATTTGTGCCGCTGTCCATACTGCACTTCTGGATATAACGGTGTGCCTCCTCCTCTGTCATATGGTTCCGCTCTATCAGAAGCTTTTTGGCTTCGTCTATTACCGCCTGTTCCTCCGGACGCCTTGCCTTAGGCATGGAGGGGCGTCTTTTCCTCCACCTGCTGATGTTCCTCTCCATCATATCCACGGTTTCCAGCAGCTCATGCACCTTCAGAGGCATCGCCACTGAGACAATCCCATTGGGATCCCATTGACTTAAAACCCGGGGGGAAGCCACCAGCAGCATCTCAAAATGCCTGGGCAGACATTCTGCCAGCTCTGTATAAAGCATATCCGCATAACGGTATCCGCATACCACAATTCCATCATTCAGGGTATTGGCATGATTCAGGGCCTGTGCACCTGTTGTGCACACCGCCGTCACCTCATATCCATGGCGTACGAGCAGATTCCTTATATTTTTTCCGTCTTCCTGTTTTGGAAAAAGTACAATCATATTGCTCATTCTTACGCCTCCTGTCTATTCTACCATTAAATAGTACCAATTGCGATAGGAAGCATCAGAATTTGCTGAGATAATGATCTACCTCCCAGTCAGTTACCTGTATGGTGTAATCCTGCCACTCTGCTTTTTTCGCCTGAATGTAGCGTTTCGCCAGATGTTCTCCAAGGACCCCCCGGATGAATTCATCCTTTTCCAGCTCCCTGACGGCCTCTCTCAGATTGGAGGGGAGAGAATCGATCCCCTCCTCTTCCTTCTCGTCCACAGACATACGGAATATATTCTTATCCACGCTTCTGGGTGGCTTCATCTTATTCTTAATTCCATCCAATCCTGCTGCCAGACAGACTGCCAGTGCAAGATACGGATTTGCCGTGGGATCCGGGCTTCTCAGTTCTATTCTTGTCTCCTCCCCCCTCGCTGCAGGAATACGGATAAGCGGGCTTCTGTTTGTAGCCGACCAGGCGATATAAACCGGAGCTTCATAGCCCGGCACCAGCCTTTTGTAGGAGTTCACCAGGGGATTGGTGATAGCTGTCATCCCTTTCATATGTCGGATAATTCCCCCAATAAAGTAATAGGCGTCCTCACTCAAGCCCATTGCGTCAGCCGGATCCGCAAATGCATTCTTTCCCGCTTTAGACAGAGACATATTTATATGCATTCCGGACCCATTCATTCCATACTTCGGCTTGGGCATAAATGTGGCATGGAGCCCATGGCGTTTGGCAATTGTTTTTACAGCCAGTTTAAAGGTCATGATATTATCTGCTGTGGAGAGGGCTTCGTCATACCGGAAATCAATCTCATGCTGTGCCGGAGCTACCTCATGGTGGGATGCCTCTATCTCAAAGCCCATCTCTTCCAGCGTCAGAACCATATCCCGTCTGGCATTCTCACCCAGATCCAATGGAGCCATATCAAAATAGCCGGCCTTTTCGTGGCTGAGTGTGGTGGGCAGTCCGTCATCGTCTGAGTGATACAGGAAGAATTCGCACTCAGGTCCGGCATTAAACGTATACCCCATTGACGCCGCCTCCTTTAACGTCCTCTTGAGAATATACCGGGGATCTCCCTCAAAAGGGGTTCCGTCAGGGCGGTAAATATCACAGATCAGCCGGGCTACTTTGCCCTGCTGGGGCCTCCAGGGAAAAATTTCCAGAGTATCCAGATCCGGATACAGATACATATCCGATTCCTCAATGCGCACAAATCCATCGATGGAAGATCCGTCAAACATGCATTGATTGTCCAGGGCTTTTTTCAGCTGACTGGAGGTAATTGCTACATTTTTAAACATCCCGAACATATCTGTAAACTGGAGACGGATAAACTCCACATCCTCTTGCTCCACCAGTTCCATGATTTCCTTTTTTGTATATTTCGCCATCTTATACACTCCTCTCTGTTTCATTGCCACAGGGCCTATCTCTTTTCATACAGAAAAAAGGCACTCTTTCCCCAGAAAGAACGCCCTTGTTCTGTTTCATAATAGCAGTCGATCCATACTTTGTCAATCCTCAACTGCGTCTTCTGTCTCCCGGAGTATGGTTTCCATACTTACATCCAGGATCTTAGAAATCTTCCATATCTTCTCAACTGTTGGATTGCACTTTCCCTTCTCCAGGCTGCAGATATAGTTTCTGGTAACCCCGAGCCTGTTTCCCAGCTCTTCCTGGGTAAGCCCCTGGTCCTGCCTGCAGTTTCTCAGATTGGACCCTATCCTGCTCCAAATCTCTGTCTGCTTTCCTTCCATAGTATTCCCCCTCTTTTGTCTCTTTTCTTCTGCGCATACAGCCGCTGAAGAGGTCCTTATAAAATAATACGGAATACTACCTCACGAAATTACACCTGAATGTCAAATATTGTCGTTTTTTCATATTTCCGGAAAAGGCTGAAGACTTCGTTTCAGAATCCCCTTTATGTACGCAATCAGAATCCCATAATTTGTCATGGGAACCTTCTGATCCCTGGCACAGGACATGCGGTACTTCATTTCTCTTTCATTCAGCATGCATCCTCCGCAGTGGACAATCAGTCTGTACTCTCCCAGTTCCTCCTGAAACTCTGTCCCCGACGTAAACTCAAATTCCAGACTCTTTCCCGTATACTTCCGGATCCAGCCAGGGATCTTAACAGTGCCGATATCATTGCACTGCCTGTGGTGGGTACACCCCTCACTGATCAGTATCTTATCCCCGTCCCTCAGCGTCTCCAGGCATTTTGCCCCCTCCACATTGTCCTTAAGGCTGCCCTTATACCGGGCAAACAGGATGGAGAATGAGGTTAACAGAATATCCTCAGGGGTATCCTCAGACACCCGGCTAAACACCTGACTGTCCGTAATGACAAGAGCCGGCTTCTTTCCCAGCTGGTTCAGGGTATTTTTCAATTCATTTTCCTTTACTACAATAGAAACTGCATCAGATTCCAGAATATCACGGATCGTCTGCTGCTGGGGCAGGATCAGCCGCCCCTTGGGAGCCGCCTTGTCTATAGGCACAACAAGAACAATAAAGTCCGAAGGCTTTATGAGATCCCCCACAATCCTTCTCTCTTTGTCCTCCTTGCTCCCCTGTCTGGCAATCATCTCCTTCAATTCATGGATATTGCTTCCTTCTTTGGCACTGACCCAGATCTCATTTTCTTTGACCGGGGCAGGTTCCTCACACTGGTCCGCCTTATTATAGGCCACAATAAAGGGGATTCCCTTTTTTCTAAACCTCTCAATCAGAGCCTCATCTTCCCTTGTCTTTCCAAGGCATCCGTCCACCACCAGGACTGCCACGTCGGTCTTATTCAGCACCTGATAGCTCCGCTTTACGCGAAGCGCTCCCAGGTCACCTTCGTCATCAATCCCCGGAGTGTCTATTACCATAACCGGTCCCATGGGAAGGAGCTCCATGGTTTTATATACAGGGTCTGTAGTGGTTCCCCTTACCTGAGAGACGATTGCCAGATTCTGCCCTGTCACTGCATTGATTACACTAGATTTTCCTGCATTTCTCCGCCCGAAGAATCCGATGTGGATCCGTTCGGAAGCAGGGGTTTGATTCATGCCCATAGGTATCCCTCCAAATTCTGAATCATCTTTGCTTTTTTACATTATAGGCACAATACAGTCAGAATGCAATTTCTTTTTATCTGCGGTCTTCCTCAATGAGATACTTCTTTTTTCTCAGCTCTTCTTCTATCATATCCAGTGTCTCCCTGCTGTCTGCCTCTATGGTATGCCAGTGTTTGCCGGAAGTAAGGTTTTTCAGCGGACTTGACTTCCCGCCGGAGATGCCGGATACGAACTCCTGTACGTTTCTCCGGGAGCTTACCCCAATGGGCGCCCTCAGGGAACCATATACCTCGTGTCTGATAAAGACATCAATTACCTTTCCTCCCAGATCTACAATGGTATTCAGTTCATCTTCAATCTCCTCATCCGCATGGCAGACCTCCACCACCCTGGTAACGGACACAGGCATATGAATCAGATATCCTTTCGTAGTTGAGAAGATATCATAATTGGCAGCCCGAAGGAGGGCAATGTCCTGTACTACCACCTGCCGGCTCACATGGAACCTTTTCGCCAGAGCGGTACCGGAGATCGGCACATCCGCTTCCTGTATTGCCTGCAATATTTCACTGCGTCTTTCTTCCCCAGTCATAGAAACTTCCTTTCTTTTTTATGTTTCTATACGTTGGCTTTGCTGCCTGCTGTTTATAATGCATGAAGATTTTTGAGAGAAACGTCCAGGATGGGAGCAGAGTGGGTCAAAGCTCCGCTGGATACATAGTCTACCCCTATATCTGTTATCTTTTTAATGTTTTCCCTGGTAACATTGCCGGAACATTCTGTCTCTGCTCTCCCTGCTGCCATCTCCACAGCCTTTTTCATCATCTCGGGAGGCATATTATCCAGCATGATAATATCCGCCCCCGCATCCAGCGCCTCCTGCATCATTTCCAGGTTTTCAACCTCTATCTCTATCTTGCGGACAAACGGCGCATATTCCTTTGCCATCTGTACGGCTCTGGCAACGCCTCCCGCGGCCCCGATATGATTGTCTTTGATGAGAACGCCGTCCGAGAGATTATATCGGTGGTTATATCCTCCTCCTATTTTTACCGCGTATTTTTCAAAAATACGCATATTAGGTGTTGTCTTTCTGGTATCCAGCAGCTTCGTCCCGGTCCCTTTTAAAAGCTCAGCCACACTCCTTGTATAGGTGGCGATCCCGCTCATCCGCTGCAGGAAATTAAGGGCGGTCCTCTCCCCGGACAGAATGGCACGGATGTCCCCCTCCACAACAGCCAGGAGATCTTTATCCTTTACCTCATCTCCGTCTTTACAGTACATAGTCACTTTGACAGACTCGTCCAAAAGCTGGAATACCCGCTTAAATATATCCATTCCTGCAATCACACCGTCTTGTTTGCATATGAGCTGCGCAGTTCCCTGCTTTGCCTCCCTCATAACTGCATTGGTGGTTACGTCTTCGCTGGATATGTCCTCTGCCAGTGCCTGGAGCAGCAGGTTATCCACATTTAGCTTGGTTGTGATTGGATTCATTCTCTTCTACCTCTCTGTTCTTCTTTTCTATCTCTTCCAGAATCGCCTTTTTCAGGCCTCCGAAATAATGTTCCTCATTCTCATAATCCTTTTTCTGTATCCCGTACCTACGCTCCAGCTCTGTCCAGTCCCGGCATCCCTGTACCTGAGAATTTTCTTCGGTTCCCGATAGAATTGCACAGGCTGCCCGTTTGGCAAAGACAAGGCTTTCCAGCAGGGAATTGCTGGCCAGCCGGTTGGCGCCATGGACCCCGTTGCAGCTGGTCTCGCCGGCTGCATAGAGATGCTTCATAGAAGTACGGCTGGACAGGTCCACATCCACGCCTCCCATGAAATAATGCTGAGAAGGCACAACCGGAATCCATTCTTTTGTCACCTCATAGCCCTCTTCCCTGCACTTCTGGCAGATATTGGGGAACCTCTTCCACACATCGTGCCTGGTTATTGTCATCATGGACAGCCACACATGCTGAGTTCTGTCCTTTTTCATCTGTTTCAGAATCTCTTTGGTGAGAAGATCCCGCGGCAGCAGCTCATTAACAAACCGCTCACCCTTTTTGTTATAGAGAACCGCGCCTTCCCCCCTTACAGATTCAGAGATCAGGAACCGACGTCCTTTTTTTTGAGAATATAGGGTTGTAGGGTGTATCTGTACATAATTCACATGCTCCAGATCTACTCCCCTGCGAAGAGCGATCCCCAGGGCATCACCGGTGAGATGGGGATAGTTTGTGGAATTGTCATAGATTCCCCCGATACCTCCCGTAGCCCACAGTACATCCCGGGCCATAACAGGACGAAGGTCTCCCGTGCTGGTTTTCATCAGGATTCCCTCACAGCGGTTCTCTCTGGCAAGAATATCCATCATAGTCGTTCTGGTGAGTACTGTGATATTTTTCCTTTTTCTTACCTGGTTTAAAAGATGGGAGGTAATCTCTTTCCCGGTTATATCATCGTGATAAAGGATACGGTTGGTAGAATGAGCACCTTCTCTTGTATAGAGAAGGCTTCCGTCCTTCTGTGCAAATTCAACGCCATATTCCATCAGTTCCCGGATCACATCTCTGGAGGAACGAATCATAACCTCCACAGATTCCCGGCGGTTCTCATAATGCCCTGCCCGGAGGGTATCCTCCATAAAGCTTTCGTAGTCCTCCTCCTCTTTTTGGACACAGATCCCCCCCTGCGCCAGAAAGGAATCACTCTCTTCTAATTCCCCTTTGGTTATCATCAATATACTTTTGTCATCCGGCAGGTGCAGCGCCGCAAAACAGCCTGCCACCCCAGTCCCCACTATGATGACATCATACTTCTCTTCCATACGGTCTCCTAACTATTTGGCCAGTTCCAGCATACGGATCAACGGCGCGTGTGCTTTCCTCCCAAATTCCTCCTCAAGTTCTATCCGGGGCTGTCCGCTTTCCAGTGCTCCGATAATCTTTTCAAGTGTTATCTTCTTCATATTCGGACATATCTGCGTGTTGCCGGCAGCATAGAATCTCTTGTTCGGGTTCCGTTTCTGAAGCTCATACATCACGCCCATCTCCGTCCCTATGATGAATTCCTCCCCATCGCTCTCAGTGGCATACTGTATTATCCCTGACGTACTTCCCACATAATCTGCCAGTTCTGTGATCTCTTCTCTGCATTCCGGATGCACCAGGATCTTTGCCTTAGGCCTTGACGCCTTAATCCTTTCCAGATCTTCTCTCCGGATGGCAGTATGTACATGGCAATAGCCGTCGTTAAATATAAAATTTTTTTCCGGAAGCTGACCTGCAATATACCGGCCAAGATTCTCATCGGGAATAAAATAGATATTTTTATTTGGCAGTGCCCTCACGATTTTCAGGGCATTGGAAGACGTCACACAGACGTCCGCATGCGTTTTCAGTTCCGCTGTAGAATTCACATAGCATACCACCGCCAAATCCTGGTATTTCTCACGCATCTCCCCGATCTTTTCTACTGTAGCCATATGAGCCATCGGGCAGTCCGCATGGGCATCCGGAAGCAGTACAACCTTATCCGGATTCAGGATCTTCGCGCTCTCCCCCATAAAGGATACGCCGCACAGTACGATTGTTTTCTCTTTTACTTTTGTGGCAATCTCACTTAGATAGTAGGAGTCTCCAATATAGTCAGCCACCTCCTGTACCTCGTCTCTCACGTAATAGTGCGCCAATATAACAGCATCTTTCTCTTTTTTCAGCCGCTCAACAGCAGCTATCTTCTCATTCATACTTATCCTCCCATATATTATCATATTGGCGATAGTATATCACATGTTTTTACAGCTGACAAGACAGCTGTATTTCCAATATTTAAAAATGTAATAAAAACTCAATAAAATGGTCCCGCTCTCTGCAATAGGCACTACCAGCCAGATCCCCTGCATACCCCAAAAGCCCGGCAGCAGAAATACAAGTACCGCGTTAAGGACAATCCCCCGCAGCAGAGCAATGGAGAGGGATTCCCGCGCCCGGTCAACGGAAGCCAGGACTGCTGCTGCCACAATATTGAGTCCCATTGTCAGAAAGGCGGTAAAATAAACCGGCATTCCTTTCGCCGCAATCCCTTCGAAAGCTGCATCCCCTCCCCCATTAAAAATTCCTATCAGCTCATGGGTGAAAAGGATTCCCGGCAGACAGCAGAGGACGCCCAGAATCCCGGCCAGAATCAATGCACGCCTAACATAGGAAAAGACTGCTTTGATATCCCCGCTCCCGTAGCCGCGGCTGACCAAAGGCTGGATCCCCTGGGCAATCCCATTAAATATGGACATAACTATAATGGCCAGATTTGCAATCACCCCGTAGGCGGCAACTCCTACACTTCCTGTCAGATTCAGAATCACATAATTAAATAAAAGTATTACAATCCCGGAGGATATCTCTGTCACAAAGGAAGCGCCGCCCAGGGACATCAGCTTCACCAGAGCTTTTCCCTGGAACCGGCACTTCTCCAGGCGGAATTGATTCTTACCCTTCCAGATATGGGCAGATGCCACCAGCATGCTGAACAGGGGAGCCAGCCCTGTTGCAAATGCTGCTCCGAACATCCCCCATCCGAAACCAAAGATAAAAAGAGTATCCAATAGTATGTTGCTGAAACTGCCTGTCAGCATCGCCGCCATAGCCAGCCTGGGATTTCTGTCATTTCTCACAAAGCACACCAGAACATTGTTAAACAGGAAGGGGACAGAGAAAGCCAGAAGCGTCCTCATATAAGGGATCAGGCATTCCATTACCTTCCCTTCTGCCCCTAAAAGTATCCCCAGAGGCTTCGTAAAAGCTACGCCGGATACCGTAAAAAGTATCCCCAGGATAAGCGCTGTCCTGCAGGCTCTGGTAAAGGCAATATTGGCTTTTTGGCCCTGCCCCATCCCCTGCTCCATGGAATACAAGGTGGCGCCTCCCATGCCCAGCATCAGACCCACGCCGTTTACCAGTGAATACACAGGTATTACAAGGTTAAGGGCTGCCAGGCCGTCGCTTCCCACTCCGTTTGCAATACATAAAGTATCCACAAAGACAAAGCATGACAGACCTATCATGCTTAAAATATTAAAGGACACATATTTCCAAAAGGCTCCCGGTCCCCATTCTGCTTTTTGTTTCATCATTCTCTCCCTTTCTTATTCCGGATTATGCGTGGCCGCCCTGCCAACAGAAAAAGCACCAGTCCCGGATTCCCTCTGGCCTGCTGGAATCCGTGTCTGATGCTCCTATACCTGCATCTATCCGGCGATAGATACGGGCAGCATAATCTTTTCATTTAGTCTCAGGAATGTATTATAGCAAATTTACTGTATTCTGGCAATAATTTCGTTTGCTTTTTTATAAACTTCCTCCGCATCTGTGCCGATATTAAAACATCCGTCCTCATATAAAATCCGTCCGTTTACCATAGTCAGCTTAATATTCTGTTTGCTTCCGCTGTATACCAGGTTTTTGGTGATGCAGTTGAGAGGCTGCATATTGGGCTGATGAAGATCCACAAGAATTAAATCTGCCAGCTTTCCTTCCTCCAGTGTGTCACACTCCCCAAGCCCCATGGCCCTGGCGCCTCCAACAGTAGCCATATACAATACCTGGTTGGCATCCACCACCGACGCATCCCTCTCCCGTATCTTTGCCAGACCTGTGGTGAGAAACATCTCCCGGAACATGTCCAGGCAGTTGTTGCTGGCCGGACCGTCTGTTCCTATGGCCAAAGGGATCCCCATATCCAGCATTCTCTTTACCGGGGGAATCCCGCTGGCCAGCTTCACGTTGGATCCTGGATTGGTTATAACATACAACCCCCGCTTTTTAAAGATTCTTAAATCTTCTTCTGTCATATGAACACAATGGTACCCTCCTCCCCCATAGTCAAAGAGCCCCAGACTGTCCAGGTATTGGGTGGGAGTCATGTGGTTTCTATCAAGACACTGCTGTACCTCCGACAGGCTTTCAGAATTGTGGGTATACACAGGCGCCTTATATTTATGAGAGAGTTTTGCCAGCCCTGCCAGAAGCTTTTCGGATGTAGTATACTCTGCATGAAATCCCAGCCGGAAAGAAATGAGAGAATGGTAATGATTATACATGTGATACCACTCTTCTATTTCCTCCAGAGACTGGCTGAAGTCATTCATTCCTCCTGTCATGACTGTACGGAAACCACAGTCCACAGATGCCTCAGCAATAGTGTCCGGCGTCAGATACATATCAAAATTAGCCGTGATCCCGCTGGTCAGGTATTCCATAATAGCCAGCTTTGACAAATGGTAGATATCCTCTGGTGTTAATTTGGCCTCCATGGGAAATACCTGCTTATTCAGCCAATCCAGAAGCGGCATATCATCTGCATAGGAACGCAGAAACGTCATGGCAGAATGGGTATGTGCATCTTTAAAGCCGGGCATAATGAGATTTCCGTTTCCGTCTATTTCCCGGTCCCATTCTTCCTCTCTGTGTTTCTCCTCCCCCACATAAGCGATCCGGTTTCCCTTTATCTGTACTTCGCCCCGGGTAACCTGGAAATCGTCAGCCATGGTCAGAATTCTTACATTATAAAAGCGTATCTTCATCTTGTCTCTCCTTTTTTCTGGAAAATCATCCGCAGACTGTCTGTATAAGGCGGCCTGCAGATCCCGTATTCTGTGACTATTCCTGAAATCAGTCTGTGATCCGTTATGTCAAACGCCGGATTGTAGCATTTCACCGAAAGGGGTGCCATTGACTCCCGATAAAATTTGTCCTTTATCTCACGGCCGTCTCGAATTTCTACGGGTATGCTGTCGCCGGACGGGCATTCTAAATCAATGGTAGAGGTCGGACCCAGCACATAAAAGGGTATCTTGTAATAGGCTGCGAGGATTGCCACCTGGCTGGTACCTATCTTATTAGCGGTGTCCCCATTGGCCGCCACCCGGTCACAGCCCACAAAACAAGCCTGGACCCAGCCGTTTTTCATAACCGTTCCTGCCATATTATCACAGATCAGCGTCACATCCACCCCCGCATTCTGCAGTTCATAGCACGTCAGCCTGGCCCCCTGCAGCAGGGGTCTTGTCTCATCTGCAAATACTCTGAAGTTCATCCCTTTCTCTCTTCCCAAAAGGAGAGGTCCCAGAGCGGTACCATACCTGGAGGTTGCCAGAGGACCTGCATTACAGTGCGTCAGAATCCCATCCCCGTCCCGAATGAGACTCAGGCCATATTCTGAAATAGACCGGCACATTTCCACGTCCTCTCTCTGAATCGCCAGGGCTTCCTCTCTCAGATGCCTGCAGATCTCTTCCGTATTTTCCTCCCTGTGCTTCTTAATTACCGCTTCCATACGGTTCAGGCCCCAGCTTAGATTAACAGCAGTAGGGCGGGAAGCCATCAGATACTTCTTGTATCTGTCAAACTCCCTGACGAATTCCGGCTTATCCTTCCCCCGCATCTGCAGAGCCAGGCAATACATACCGTATGCACCGCAGATCCCTATGGCAGGCGCACCTCTGACCTTTAAAAGATAGATCGCATCGTATATGTCTTCGGCAGTTTCCAGCCGCAGGTAAACCTTCCGGTTAGGGAGCTGTGTCTGATCCAAAATGACAACAGCTTTCCCGTCATCGCTCAGCCTTACATTTTCTATAAAATCCGGCATACTATCCCCCCTGTCTATATCTACCCTTATTTTTTCACATCTGAGTGAATTATGCAACTTTTTTACCATGAATTTCCGTCAGATCCCCCATCCATTTTTTTACATAACTGCGCTTGCAAAAGTAATAAACCCGTAGTAAGATTACTTTTAGCACAGCCAGAAATATCTAAGTTTAACAAGGAGCAAGCAATGAATACCCCCAAAACAAGAGATTTTCTCTTAGATAACTATAAAGCCCTGCTTATTTTTCTTGTGGTAGTAGGACACTTTATAGAAGAGGGATACGATTCCAACCCCTTTTTATACGAGCTGAAATGGTTCATCGTATCCTTTCATATGCCAGCCTTTATCTTTGTATCCGGATACTTTTCCAAGAAGCAGGCATCTCTTGGAAGACTGATTCAAAGGCTTATCATTCCTTATCTGGTATATGAAGTCATGTATTACCTTTTATACACACTGATCATACATAAAGAGACAAAGCTATACCTGTTATATCCTAAATTTTCACTGTGGTATCTTATGGCACTGTTTGTCTGGCGGTTTATAACGCCATATATCCGCAGGATTCCCGCTGCCATCCATATTCCCTTTGCCATCCTGGCAGGCCTTTTGATGGGGTGCAGCAGCATGGATGACAACTTCCTGTCTATACCCCGGATTGTGGTATTCTACCCCTTCTTCCTGGCAGGAATTCATTTTAACAGGGAATGGCTTTCAAAATACAGAAGCAAAATAACAAAAGTCCTGGCGGGTCTGCTTTTGTGCCTTGGATGTGTATACCTGTATGCAGATCCAATACACCGTAATCTATCCCCCAAGATATTCTACGGAAGATATAATTATGAATATCTGGAATTGTCAGATATGGACGGAATGTGCATCCGCCTGCTCTGCTATGGGATATCATTTGCCCTTACATATCTTCTCATGTTCCTGATCCCGGACAGAAAAATCTTGTGTTCCTGTCTGGGCAACCGTACCATGTCTATCTATTTGTTTCATGGTTTGGTTTACTCCAGTTTTAAGCAGGCCACCGATTTATTGGAGCATATCTATACCTGGTGGGAAGTTCTGGCTCTGTTTGGACTCTGTATCTTCCTGGTGTGGATATTTTCCAGGAAGCCGTTTGTAGACTTTACCAATGATGTGGCAAAGATAGAATTGCCGAGGGGACCAAGGCGGCCCAGGAAAAGGTATAAAAAGGGGACGTGTTCTTCCTAGAAAGTACACGTCCCCTTTTGCACTCAGGGTGTCCCTTTTCAAGACCGCCCTGTCCCTTTTTGATTTTTAGCAGGTTGCTCCTCCTACCAGATGAAGTTTTGCATCCAGGATTTCCTGCTTTCTTTCCATAAGCCCATTCCCCATAAGCTGTTCTTCCACGTTCTCAAAGCCAAGCCTTTCAATGGTGGAAGCAAACCGTTCCCCGGTTTTACCCTGCTCCCGATACAGGAGAATTACTTTTTCTATTATTTCCATTAATTCTTCTTTGGAGGTAAATACTTTTGACAGCGGCTGTCCCAGAGCAATCCGTTTGCCCCATCTCCCTCCCAGGTAGATTTTGTATCCGACTTTGCCGTCTTCAATGGCATCAAAGTTGCACTTTCCTACACAGAGGCCGCAGTTTGTACATTTCTCTTCGTCGATTTCCAGTACCCCGTCTACAACCTTAGCTGCCTGGGGAGGACAGACTTTCTCCACCGGACATTTTTTACAGCCGTTGCAGCAATCTTCATCATAGTTTGGAATCAGCTGACCCACGATTCCAAGATCGTTCAGATCCGGCTTTACGCAGTTGTTAGGACATCCGCCTACAGCTATTTTAAACTTGTGCGGCAGTTTTACTTTTTCATAGCCTTTATAGAACTTCTCATGGATCTCTTCTGAAATTGCGTATGTATCAATTAACCCGTATTGGCAGGTAGTACCCTTGCAGGATACTACCGGACGTACTTTGGAGCCGGTTCCTCCGGTTTCCAGTCCGGCCTTTGCAATGTAGGCCCGAAACTCTTCAATCTTATCAAATGGAATCCCCTGTATTTCTACCGTCAGCCGGGTGGTATACACCACATTTCCATTTCCAAATAATTTTGCCGCCTCTCCCAGACAGATCTGCTGCTCTGCTGTGATCTTTCCATTTTTTGTGATAATTCTTCCTGAAAAGTTATCTGTGCCTTTGTTGCTTAAAAACCCCAGACCTTTTACTCTTTTTTCCTCTTCCGGGCTAATTGTTAATGTTGCCATTCTGTATTTCCTCCTATTTTTACATTTATTCTATATTAATATTAATACAGCGACCTCTAAATAGATACCCTTTTTAAAAGAATTTCTCTTAAAAATCTGACCCGTTAAAAATAGTTCCTCCCTCAAGTGCCTTGGTATTAGTATATCCATAGTATTTCAGGCGGTTCTGAAGCATATATGCTCTCTTTCCTTTGGAGCAGACCAGAAGCAGTTTATCGTCTTTTCCAAACTGAGGAAGTTCTCCGTTCACACTGGAAAGATCAACATAGACTGCGTTCTCCAGCGACGGCTGAATGGAAACATCAATCACCTGATATCCGTCGGCTGCTCCCTCTCTGTACTGCACCGGTGTAAAGGTATCGAATTCACCTTCCATCTTGTTAAGAAGAACATTTACGGTATGTTCAAAGGGATGAATGGCAGTTGAAAACGGCGGTGCATAAGCAAAGTCAAGATGCTCCAAATCATCTACTGCTGCATTCATGCTTAATGCCATCACAGCAATATCCACCATCTTATCCACGGCGCCGGTTCCCAGGCACTGGATGCCCAAGAACTTTCTGGACTTCGCATCTGCCACTAATTTGACGATGAAGCTGGAAGCACCCGGATAATAGTGAGCTTTGTCATCCACTACTGCCATTACGCTGACCGGTTGGAATCCGGCTTTTGCCGCGTCTGTCTCGGACAGTCCTGTCCGCCCTGCATTCAGCCCCGGAAGTTTTACAATTCCTGTTCCAAGAACCCCCGGATAGGCAACCTTTTCTCCGGCAATGTTTTTAGCTGCGATTCTTCCTTCAATATTTGCGGAGGAACCCATAGGAGACCAGGCGGCCGCCTTTGTCAGACGGTTGCAGACCATGGCACAGTCACCCAGCGCATAGATATTCTCATCGTTTGTCTGCAGATACTCATTCACCTTAATGGTGCGGTTTGGCATCATCTCAATTCCTGTGTCTGCCAGAAAGCCTGTGTTTGCCCGGATTCCCAGAGACATAACAATAGCGTCTGCCTTCATAGCCTTGCGGCTGGTCTGTACCTTTTCCACCTTATCTGTGCCCACAATGGCCTCCAGCTTTGTATTGGTAAATGCCATAATTCCCTCATCTGCCAGATGGTCCTCCACGTACTCTGTAATCTCCGGATCAAATCCCGGCATAATATGCTCTGCCATATCAATGACAGATACCTTTACCCCTTTTTCCTTCAGATTCTCTGCCACCTCAAGCCCGATAAAGCCGCCTCCGGCTACTACCGCGCGCTTAATGCTTCCTCCGTCCACTGCAGCTTTTAAAGCATCCGCATCCTCCGGTGTACGCATAAAAAATACATTCTCCAGGTCAATCCCCTCAATAGGAGGTTTTACGGGGGACGCTCCTGTGGAAATCACCAGTTTATCATATGTATACACTTTTACTTCACCGGTGTCCACATTTACCCCAGTCACACACTTCTTATCTCTGTCTAAACCAGTCACTTCAATCCCTGTCAGGACTTCCGTTCCTGTAAGCTTTGCAAAGCTATCCGGTGTATTTGCAATCAGCAAATCCCTGTCCTGGATGACATTTCCCACATAATAAGGAAGGCCGCAGCCTGCATAAGAGATCTCTTTGCTCATTGTTAAAATCGTAACCTCAGCACTTCTGTCCAATCGTTTTAATTTTGCCGCAACCTTTGTACCGGCTGCTACCCCGCCAATAATTAATACTTTCACGAAAATACGCCTCTTTTCTTTTATTTTGCAGTTCCAGTGATTCTGCCGACTGCATTCCGGCTTTTTTATCTATTCCTATGATAACACTTGATTTATCATAGGTAAACTAATATAATACTATATAAAACATAGGCATTACCTATATGTTATTGTATTGGATAAGGAGGCCATTTATGACAATCAGACATCTGAAAGTATTTATAGAAGTGGCAGAAAAAGGAAAGATGAGTGCAGCGGCAGAGGCGCTTTTTATCACTCAGCCCTCTGTCAGCCAGGCTATCCGCGAGCTGGAGGAGCACTACACCACCCTTCTGTTTGAGCGTCTGTCGAAACGGCTGTATATTACAGAGGCAGGTAAACTCCTCTACGGATACGCAAAACAAGTCGTCTCCCAGTTTGACCTGATGGAAGATAATATGGCACCGGACAATCTGAAAGAAAAACTCAGGATCGGAGCCACTCTCACCATTGGGGGCAGTATCCTGTCCCCTCTTGTAAAAGACTTTCGGGAGGAGCATCCTGAAATAAATATTTTTGCCTGTGTAGATAATACGCAGGACATTGAACAGAAATTACTGAATATGGAGCTGGATGTGGCCATTGTGGAAGGACAGGTAAAGCACCATGATCTGGTGTCTATTCCTCTCATCAAAGACCGTCTGGTTTTGGCCTGCAGCAATGAGCACCCCTTTGCAGGCAGGGCCTCCGTATCTATCCATGAACTGGAGGGCCAGGAATTCGTTATGCGGGAGCCGGGAAGCGGCACCAGAGAGCTTTTCGAAAAATACCTTGAAAAACACAAGATAAAGATCCATACTGTCTTTGAGGAGCACTCTCCGGATTCCATCCGGAAAGCGGTTTTAATTAACAACTGTCTTACCGTAATCTCACCCCGCCTGCTGGAGTCAGAGCTTCGGGAAAATAAGGTATACATATTTGTCAATGCCCGCCAGGACTGGAACCGGTCCTTCAGCTTTGTATACCACAAAGATAAATTCCTGACCCCATCCATCCGGCATCTGCAGGAGCTGGTGACCAGTTACGGGGAACACGAGGTTCTGGCCGACATTCCGGCCGGACGTCTCACAGTATCTGCATAAATCGGAGGTTATAAATGAATACCATTGATGTAAATGAACGCTACAAAAAAATCTGCGGCTATTATGGGGCCGCCATTATCCTGGCGGGTATCCTGACAGGAATCTATAATATAATAAATTCTACATCCTATTACGTAATGCTGGCCTTCTCTTTCTGCGCCTTTGCCTTCATACCTTTTGTATTTAACAAGGTATTTCGCCTTCGCCCGACCTATATTATACACTTTGCTATCTACGCCTTCTCTACCCTTGCTTTTGGAATCGGCATGATTTTAAACGGCTACCACCTTGTACCCGGCTATGATAAGTTTGTACACTTTTTATCCGGTATCGTTTTTACGCTTATCGGGTGCTGTATTTTCTACATCTTTAAGCCAAGAAAAAAGCTGGAGAGAGAGGATGCCCCTCTCACCAGCCTGTTTTCCCTCTGTTTTTCTCTGGCTGTAGCCTGCTTCTGGGAAATTTTTGAATACGTTATTAACTTTATTCTACACAATGACCCCCAGAATGTATTTACCACAGGGGTAAATGATACCATGCAGGATATCATCGCCTGCCTTCTCGGCTCCTTTGCCGTTGCCTTTAGTCTCTGGCACTATCTGGCCAGGGGCAGGGAGAATTTCTTCTCAAGGATCCTGCAGAGCTTCTGCGATATAAATTTAACTGCCAAGTAAGAAAGGAGGATGATTATGGGTGAACTATCTAAACTTCCCAACATCGGCCCAGCCGTGGAGGCACAGCTGGAAGAAGTAGGCATTACCACACCGGAGCAGCTAAGAGAAACCGGCAGCCGGCAGGCATGGCTGAAGATTAAGGCCATTGATGATTCTGCCTGTATCCAAAGACTTTACGCCCTGGAAGGTGCAGTCCTGGGTATCAAAAAAAGCCAGCTTCCATTGGACACAAAAACAGAGTTAAAAGAATTCTACCGGCAATTCAAGTGATCTGATATCTGCTGTAGCGTCGGCACCCTTTCAGCACACAGAATACGGTTACAACAGCCACAATTCCGTATTCACTCCACCGGAACACAGCCGATGCGCTGGACAGTTCCGCCATAGGCATAAAAAGTGTCAGGGAACCAATGATTCCCCGGAGAAGGATTACGGTTCTGGAGGGACCCAGCATAGTTAATATAATACTGTACATTATCAGAGGAAGCACATAAAAGAAAAGGGACCACAGGAGGGATTTAAACGTCTGCCGGCACCGGGACGATATAAAAAGTGTAATCCCTCCTGTCCCGATGTTGGCCAGAAACCCCGCCAGCAAATATCTTAAAAGAAGTCCCCCTGCCGTTCCCCTGGAGGCTCCCATATAGTATAAATCAGGGAAAACCAATTCCCCGCTTGCCCTTAATCCCTCTGTGCCGTAAACTCCTGCGAAAAGGGCAAAAAGTGCCCCGGACACCGCCAGATAAAGAATACCCGTAAGTCCCAGCACGGCCCCTGCCTTACAGACGGCATTTTTTCCCCGCCCATACTCTGTTGTCATCAGCACATTTACGGTTCCAAGGGCATACTCTTCTGAAAATACCGGTGCTGCCGCAATCACCGTCAACACAGCCAGAATCAGTCTGGCCATCATATGCATTTCAAGAAAATCACTTCCCCATACATCCCCATATGCATACTCCAATCCCCCATCCATCAGCGCACTGATTTCCGGAACATCCTGTGCCCTCACCAGCGCAGGGAATTCGGAGCCCCATCTTCGGGTAGAAAGGGACTCTGTCACAAACCGGTTGCAGGCATTCTCATAATACCCTTTTTTGGTGTCACCTGTCTCCGGATCTGTCTTTAGATTGTCTGCATATTCTGTCCACCCAAAAGTATCAATGATATCCTCAGCCTTTTCGCGGGTTAGGGGACCTTCATAGTTTTTGGCTGCCTCCAGGTTCTTTTCAATGGCCTCCATCCTTCGGTAACAGATGCCGTCCTCATATACATACTCACCTCCCAGAACACCTGTCCAAAAATAAAACCCCAAAAACAGAAGCCCCGCAAAGAGTCCCAGGTATAATATCTTTCTGGTACAAATCTTATATATTTCTGTCTGCAATATCTTCATGCGCTCCCCTTCCCTCTTCTGTAACATACAGATAAACATCTTCCAGACCCGGTTCCGCCGGTACTGCATTTTCACAGGGCTTATCCACCGAAAGCATGCGGAGTCTTACCTGGTTATCCACATTTTTAAGATTGCTTACCGGATACCTTTCTGTATACTCTTCCACTTTGTCCCCGGGGATCATACATTCCCATACACAGCCATACATCCTCTTTACCAACTCTTCCGGGCTGCCTCTCCCGATAATCTTACCCTTTTTCATAAGGAGAATCTCGTCTGCGATATAGGCTACATCTGCCACAATATGGGTAGACAAAATCACAATTCTGTTTTTTCCAAGGGAGCTGATAATGTTCCGGAAGCGGATGCGTTCTCTGGGATCCAGCCCGGAGGTAGGCTCATCCAGAATCAGAATCTCCGGATCGTTGAGCAGTGCCTGAGCGATTCCCAGTCTTCTCACCATTCCTCCGGAAAAGGTTTTAATCTTCTGCCTTTCCTCTCCTTCAAGCCCTACCAGCTTTAAGAGTTCCCGGCACCTCTCTTGGGCCATAGCCTTGGGCAGAGCCTTCAGCGATGCAAGGTACATAAGGTACCGCCATGGGGTAAACTCCGGGTAATACCCGAATTCCTGCGGCAGATATCCCAAAAGGCGTCTGTATTCCCTCCCCATATTCTGTATAGGAATCCCGTTGCAGACGATTTCTCCCTCCCCGGAAGGGAGAAGACTGCATATCATTCGCAGCAGTGTCGTTTTTCCCGCACCGTTTTCTCCCAGCAGACCGTATACCCCATTTGCAAACGAAACACTGATGTGATCTACTGCCATTTTCTCCTTATACTGTTTTGTCACCCGATCCAGCTTTAACTCCAGCATATTTTCTCTCCTCCCACAGACAGTTTCTTAAACAGAGAATGCAGCTCCAGCCCCAGAAGAACCACTCCCATGAGAAACACTCCCCCCCATACCGGCAGATACATCTGTCGGTATACACCCGGGAACGCCCCGGGGATCATGGCTGCCAGACCCATAAAGACCGCAGCCGTAATCTGAGGCCACTTTTTCCCCATGTTTCTGCCCCAGAACAGCAGAAGCAGGTAGCACCCGTGGGAGATCACAAAGGGGACAAGAATATACAGGCACAGGGCCAATATTCCAAAGTCTGTTTTTCTGGAAAGCCCCCCTATCACTCCTGTAAGAATAGCAACGTTTATACTCCCTGATAGTATCATTTTAATTGCCCAGAGCTGTCCCAGGTTAAAATAGCAGCTCTCTTCCAGCTCTCCCATCTGAAAAGACTGGCTTCTGCCAAGTTCCATCACGGTCACTATGCCTATGCTTGCTGCAAGAACGGAAGCGTAGAACAGATAGGGAGCATCCTCCCGGGAAAGATTTCCCAACAGAAGAAATAAGACTATCCCTACTCCCGCAAAAGCTCCCTGGCCAATCCAATACCCTCTGGATATATAGGAAAGCTGACTTTTCAGAATCTCCAGCCAAGAGGGACAGTACACCAGTCTCTTATAGGCGGCTGCCTCCTGTATTTTGTAAAGGGACTCCTTTTTCCTTATGGGATCCACCGGGAGTTCCGGCAGCTTTATTTTGTCATTCCCCATAAAAATCCTCCTTTCTCAGCATTTTTTTCAATTTCTCGGTTCCCTGCTTCATCCGGGATTTTACGGTGGATGTCCCTGCCCCTGTGACGGCTCCGATTTCCCTGTAGGTAAGCCCGCTGCAGCAGTGCAGAACAATTACCTCCCGCTGCATAGGCGGCAGACGCAACAATGCCTCCCGTACTTTTCCTATCCGCTCAGCCCTCAAGACCCTCTCACTGGCAGCGTCCCCGCCTATACACTCTCCCTCCGGATTCAGAAGCGAGTCCCAAAGCACTGACCTCCTCTTTTTCTCACAATGAAAATAGTCTCTGCATACATTCATGGCAATGGCAAGAAGGTACCCCTTCAGATTCTTGTGGCGGTAATGATCCACATACCGTATGAATCGGAGGAAGGTCTCCTGGGCAAGATCATAAGACTGATCCGGGCTGCCGGTCTGATAGCAGCAGAAGCGGTATATGTCATCGTAGTACTTTTCAGCAATGGTATTCAGGTATTCTTTACTGCCCTGCCGGATCTGCTCAATCATCTGGCCGTCATCCATAAAACATCCCTCCTTATTCCCTTTACCTATATAACTGCCATAATATCATAAAGGTTTTAAATATTTAAATAAAAAAGTCTTCAAACGCTTTGCTCTAAGCGTTTGAAGACTTTACTGCGTTAAGCCTGAAATAAAATAAAGGAAACGCTGCTAATTCACGTTTCCCTTACTTTAGTGCCGCAGACCGGAATCGAACCGGTACGAAGTTTAACCCTCGCAGGATTTTAAGTCCTGTGCGTCTGCCAGTTCCGCCACTGCGGCAGTGGATAAACAATCCAGTGGATGGAGAAGGATTCGAACCTTCGAAGGCGTTGCCAACAGATTTACAGTCTGCCCCCTTTGGCCACTCGGGAATCCATCCATGCATTGATTTTCCAAAGAAAACCAATGGTTATTGCTTCTGACAAGATCCGATTTTACCACAATCCATTTGAGAATGCAAGTACTTTTCCTCTGTTTTCCCGGGGAATTCAGCTTTTATTTGACGGTATTTTCCGGAGTACTACCGCAGATACCGGGGGAAGTTCAATCTCAAGCATACCATTATTACTCTGGTATACGGTTTTGTCAAAGGTATATCCCTCTGCAGTGGTAAGAGCTATCCGCTCGTAGATATCCACACCCGCTCTTTCAGACCCCAGCTGCCATACAGGAATCGTCAGGAAGGCCGATTCCTGCCGGTTATTGACGCTGATCACCATCTTGTAATGCCTGGTGAATCTTCCATAGGTAAGTCTCTGATAATCGTTGTGAAGATATTTTAAGGAGCCGTGGAGCAGAGACTCACTGCCTTTGTGTATCTGAATCATACCTTTATAGAATTCCAGCAGTTCCATATCTTCTCTTCCCCAGGGGTAAGTTCTTCTGTTATCCGGATCTGTAAATCCACAGAGCCCCACCTCATCACCGTAGTAGATCGTCGGTGCTCCGGGCCATGTCATCTGCATGACAATGGCCTCCCTGAAGACGGCTTTGCTTACCCCCTCCTCTGCTGCCCGGGGGCCCAGCTGTGCAACTCTTCCCACTTTTTTGTTGGTCCTGGTAAGAAACCTGGAGTGGTCATGATTGGATAACTCATTCATTGCCACCTCCAGAGTCGGCTCTGTCATTCTGGATAAATGATATGTCATAGCATTCTTAAACGCATCGCTGTTTCCGTAAAGGCCTCCGTTATACTCATCGCTGTGCTTCTCCATCCCTGTCAAAAACCAGGTGATGGGCTCCATGAAGGCATCATAATTCATTATGGTATCCCACTCATCTCCGTGAAGCCACTCTCCGGCCTCTCCGTAATGCTCTGCCAAGATAATGGCGTCGGGATTGGCCTCTTTCACATTCTTTCGGAAATCCTTCCAGAATCTGTGGTTGTATTCGTTGCTGTGTCCCAGATCCGCAGCAACATCCAGCCGCCATCCGTCCACATTATAGGGCGGAGATACCCATTTCCTGGCAACCTCCATAATATATTCATAAAGCTTATCCGATCGTTCATAGTTCAGTTTCGGGAGGGTGTCATGCCCCCACCATCCGTCATAAGAATCGTTGTAAGGCCATGCATTTTCATTGTAAAAGTGGAAAAAGCTCCTGTACGGGCTGAATGCATCCACATAAGCCCCCTTGTCATATCCTTCCGCATACTCATAAATCCGCTCTCTGTCCAGCCATTTATTAAAGGAACCGCAGTGATTGAAGACCCCATCCAGGATAATGCGCATTCCTCTCCGGTGCACCTCCTCCACAAATTCCGCAAAAAACTGGTTGCTGGCCTCCAGGTTCTTTTTGTCTGTGACCCTTTTGATATATTTGCCGGCGTGAGCATTTTCCCGATCCCAGTCTGCCAGCAATTCGCCGCCGTCTTCCACAATTTTTCCATAATGGGGGTCGATGTAGTCATAGTCCTGGCAATCGTACTTATGATTGGACGGGGAGACAAATATGGGATTCAGATACAGGACATCCACCCCCAGCTCCTGGAGGTAATCCAGTTTATCCCAAATGCCCTGAATATCACCGCCGTAAAACCTGTGAATGTCCATGGGCTGAGGTGTTTCGTACCAATCCAGCACCTTCTGGCTTTTGGCACCGATGTAGAAGTACTCTCCCGTCTCCACATCATTGGAGGGATCCCCGTTGAAGAAGCGATCCACATAAATTTGATACATCACAGCCCCTTTTGCCCACTGTGGGGTATGGAATCCCGGGACAATGGAAAACTGGGTGTAAATGGGCTGTTCCTTTGCCAATCCCTGCTCACTGAAATAGCAGCGGATCCTGCCTGAGGTTATTTCAAAATAGTAATAGATGGGTTCTTCATCTACCTGTAACTGTGTCTCATAAAAATCAAACCCGCACTCTGTATACGCATAGTCCATAAGTGTTTTCTGTTCCCCCCGGACAATGTAGACTCCGTCCACATTATTTTCCAGGGTTCTAAACCGGATCGTTACCGTATCACCCGGATCCGGCTCATAGGGTTCTCTGTAATTCTGTGTTCTGTCGCTATATAAAGCAGCCTTGTTAAACAGCGGCCGCATATTTGATACATACTGCTGAATCTTACGAACTTCCTGATAATTTCCATGTTGCATCATATTCCGTCCCCTTTATTCAATGATGGAAATGCCTCTTTTCATTTTATACGCTGACATCCTCCAATACAACTATTTTCAAACGTAAAAAAGACAGCTACCGAACGCTGTCTTTTTTGGAGAAGGTATTTCTTCTTATGGGGTGTAGCAAAAACTATATAATGTATTGGGGGGTTTTTACAGTTATTATTATAGCAAGCGGCAAGGGAAAAGTGTGCACAATCTTCACTGATATTTCAGTTCATTTTTGGGCGTTTTTTTACACCGTCCCATTTCCCTCTTCCGCCTCCTGCTAAAAAATATACAAAAACCCTTTTCTGTCAGTAAAAAACCTTCTAAGCCATAGCCTTCTCTTCAAACAGCGCTTCAAACTCTTCTCTTCCGATTTTTTCTTTATCCAATAATAAATCCACGCATTTATGAAGAACATCCTCATGACTCTGGATTAATGTTTTTGCTTTCTCGTAAGCTTCATCAATAATACGCTTCACTTCGCTATCAATAGTGGTAGCTACATTTTCTCCGTAGCCCCTGGTATGGGCCAAATCTCTGCCGATAAAGACTTCTTCATCGTCTTCCCCATAATTGATAAGTCCCACTTTTTCGGACATACCATACTTGGTTACCATAGCCCGGGCCAGTTTTGTTGCCTGTTTGATATCCTGGGAGGCCCCTGTAGTCACATCCTTAAATACCAGTTCCTCTGCCACACGCCCTCCCAGATCCACAACAATATGCTGCAGCATCTGATTCTTGGTATTAAACATCTCATCTTTTTCCGGAAGGGGCATGGTATATCCGGCGGCCCCCATTCCGGTAGGAATGATTGAGATGGTGTGGACAGGCCCCACATCCGGCAGGAGGTGGAACAATATGGCATGCCCTGCCTCGTGATATGCTGTAATCCGTTTCTCTTTTTCAGAAATGATCCGGCTCTTCTTTTCAGAACCGATTCCTACCTTTACAAAGGATTCCTTCAAATCCGCCTGCACAATATAGGCCCGTTCCTTTTTTGCCGCCAAAATAGCCGCTTCATTGATAAGGTTTTCCAGATCCGCACCGGTAAATCCTGCAGTAGTCTGGGCAATCTCTTTCAGATTTACGTCGTCTCCCAGAGGCTTCCCTTTGGCATGGACATGAAGAATCTCTTCTCTGCCTTTAATATCTGGTTTTCCCACTCCAACCTTTCGGTCAAATCGTCCTGGCCTCAGAATAGCGGGATCCAGAATGTCCACACGGTTTGTGGCTGACATTACAATAATTCCCTCATTCACCCCAAAGCCGTCCATTTCCACAAGCAGCTGGTTGAGGGTCTGTTCCCTCTCGTCATGGCCGCCGCCCATTCCTGTGCCCCTGCGTCTGGCCACTGCATCAATCTCGTCTATAAAAATAATACATGGGGCATTCTTCTTTCCTTCTTCGAATAAATCTCTCACACGGGAAGCGCCCACTCCCACAAACATCTCTACAAAGTCAGACCCGGAGATGCTGAAAAACGGAACTCCCGCCTCTCCCGCTACTGCCTTGGCGAGGAGTGTCTTACCTGTACCCGGCGGTCCAACCAGAAGAACCCCTTTGGGAATCCTGGCGCCCACCTTTGTATACTTCTGTGGATTTTTAAGGAAATCCACTATCTCGACTAAGTCCTCTTTTTCTTCCTGAAGTCCTGCTACATTGGCAAAGGTGACTTTTTTCTCTGCGTCCACGGACATCTTGGCACGGCTCTTACCAAAGTTCATCATCTTGGCGTTGCTGCCGCCTCCTGACATCTGGCGGTTCATCATCATAATCATAAAGATTACCAGACCTCCGGTCAGCAGCAGGGGCAGAATAGATGACATGAACACATTATCCCCGGGGACATCGTACAGGGTCGGCACAATATAGGACCCTTCCAGATATTCCTCTACCTTTACCACATCGCTCACATAAAACTGTCTCTGTTCTCCTCCCTTTAATTCCAGCACTACCTGTCCTGTGGGCACTGCATTGTTGGGATGAATGGCTACTTTTGTTATATTTTGGCTGTCTACATCTTTCACAAAATCCTGATACGTATAAGAATTATTCGTTGTCACCTGATTGGTAATGAACCACCAGGCCCCGATAATCAGAACTCCAAGGACCAGATAGAATCCTAACCCTCTTGTTTGCTTATTCACTTCCTGCTCTCCTTTTCCCTAAAGTTCTACCACACCTATATATGGAAGATTTCTGTATTTCTGTGCATAATCCAGGCCGTATCCCACAACGAACTCGTCCGGGATATTGAAGCACACGTAATCCACCTGCACGTCCCGCACTCTGCGCTCCGGCTTATCCAGGAGCGTACAGAGCTTCAGGCTTTTTGGTCCTCTCTGGCGCAGAACCTCCATCAGATAGCTCAGCGTTCTTCCGGAGTCAATAATGTCCTCCACAATTAATACATCCTTGCCCTCCAGCGGCTCATCCAGATCTTTTACAATCCTCACTACTCCGCTGGATTTCGTGTCGTCACCATAGCTGGACACGGACATAAAGTCCAGGCTGACCGGTACTTTGAGTCTCTTTGCCAGTTCACAGGTGAAAAATACGCCGCCTTTCAGCACACAGATTAGATGTACGCTTCTGCCCTCGTAGTCCCTGCTGATCTGCTCTCCGATTTCCCGTATTCTTTTCTCTACTTCCTCCTCGCTGAGCAGCACGTGAACTTTTTCACTCATGTTGATTTCCTCCTTCTACCCGTACTTCTAAAACATTTTTTGTCTCTTGGGTAACTTTATAGTATTCACTGATCCGGTAACCCACCACCCACAGAATATGTGAGCCGTCCGCAAGCAGAAGAAGCTCCTCCCTTTCTCTGCGGGGCACCTTGCAGTCAATAAGGTAATCCTTTATTTTTTTCCTTCCGCCGGAGGCATTGATCACGAGATAATCTCCTGGTCTGCGCGTCCGTACGTTTAGACTATCTTCTATTTTATCATAATCAAACCATTTCGTATACTTTTTTTCCGGAATTGGCTGATTTTCGTAGGAAAACCTTCTCCAGCTCCAGGCAGGCCGGGGCGTCCCGGGAAGCTCTGCCTCTTCCTTTGCCAGCCAAAGCGCCTGGTACTCCATTTCTCCCTGGATTCTTCCGGGGAGGGAAACCCGTTTTCCAGGGCCGCTTTTTGCAAGGTCCATGAGACTTTTGATATGGTCTGCCCCTATGTCCTTCAATCCCCCCGCCAGTTCTCCCAGTGTCCTGCGAAGCACATATTGCTGAAGGATCTCTCTTTCCTGAAAAAGTTCTTTGCTGACTCTAATTCTTCCCTTTTCTTCTCTTACATATTCCTCTTTCAGTTTCCCTGCCAGCTCATCCAGATAATTATCTGCTTCCAAAAGCATCCCGGCTGTCCGGGCAATATGTGAAACTGTCTGCTCGTTAATATCATGAACCAGTACCGGCAAAACCTGATGGCGTATCTTGTTTCTTGTATAATCCAGACTCAGATTGGTACTGTCTGTAAGATACTCTATGCCTTTCTGCTCCAGATAATTCTCAATTTCTTTTCTCTCCACGCCAAGAAGAGGCCGGATAATCCGCTCCCGCACAGGTCGTATCCCGCACAGGCCCCGAATCCCACTGCCTCTGGCCAAATGATAAAGAAATGTCTCAGCCACATCGTTCTGATGGTGTGCCAAGGCCACCTTATCTCCATTCCATTCCTCCATAAATCTCTGAAACGCATCATAGCGGGCCTTTCTCCCCGCTTCCTCCAGTGTCATATGCCCTTCCTTTGCCATTTGCTCCACCGGATAAGAATACTCTATGCAGGGAATCTTCCACTGCCTGCAGAGCCTGTCCACGTATTTGGCATCTCTCTTTGCCTCCGATCCCCGAATCTGATGATTCACATGGACCACACCAAGCGCAAAGTCCGCCTGTTTCTGATATTCTTTTAACAGCGCAAGAAGGCATACCGAATCTGCCCCGCCGGAGACTCCTGCCACAATGCGGTCCCCTTCCTCTATCATATGATATTGCCTGATATAAGCAAATACCTTATTTTCCATCCTTTGTCTCCTACTTTTTCCAGATACCGGCCACCAGTACGGTCATATCGTCCACTGCCCGGTATTCACTATATCCCAACACCCGCTCGAGAATCCCCCGCCCCAATTCTTTGGGGGCATTTCCCCGGGTCTGCAGTATAATTTCTTTCATTACTTCTTCCTGGCGGTCCAGGGGCAGCGCGTCCAGCACCCCGTCGGTCACCATAATCAAAAAATCCCCGTCGTATAATTTCTTTGTGGTAGTTTCGAAGTCGATCTGCTGCACCAGACCCAGTCCCAGGCTGGTGGATGAAATCGCCTCTACCCAGTTGTTGCGTTTGATGAATGTTGTTGCCGCTCCGGCCTTCAGGAAATGCCCCATACCGGAATACAAATCCATCACACAGATGTCTACCGTGGAGAAATGCCCGTTTTTGCCCTGAAGAACCAGGGCTGAGTTTACCATTTTTGCAGCCGTCTCTCCTGTGAATCCCGCATCTACAAACTCCTCCAGAAGGTCCACTACCATCTCACTCTCCTGACAGGCCTCCAGACCGGAACCCATACCATCCGAAAGACACATAAAAAACTGGCCGGTATCCTCCATAGTACACATATAATTGTCCCCGGATACACTCTCTTTATCCTTGGTTATCTTGGCCGCACCATACAGTACCTTAAAATTAACATCCTCCACAAAACTGTATGTAGTAAATTCCCCGTTGATCAGAGATCGGCTGTCCTTGCGCGCCACCATAGAACATCCGCATTCCTTTGAGAGCTGTGCCGCTGCCTCATTCACCGGGATGCACTGACCTCCCCTGCTTCGAAGCCGCATAAAATACTGCTGTTTTCCATCCGGAAGCTCCAGCATCCAGATACTTTTCAGCACAATATTTTTCTTCTTCAGCCTCCGCTCCAGATCATCCTTGAATTCCGGCAGTACATCAGTCACCTCAAACATATCTCTGGACATAAGCTGCATGATCCGCGCCATCTCACTGAGCTGTTCCGCTACTGCCAGGCGGTTTTCAATAAGTTTGTTGCTCCAGACCAGGTTCTGCCGCTCCCTGGATATCATCCGGTACAGCTCGTCCCCAAGCTTTCCCTGATTCACACAGATACCCATGAGCTCTACCTTCCCCCGTCTGATTTTTTCCTCATCTCCTTCTTCCATGATTCTCAGAAGATTGTATATTCTCTGCTGGGTCTGCAGATACTGCTTCTGCCAGCACACATGGTGCAGATGGCATTTCTCGCAGAAGTTCTGTTCCACTTCTCCAATCAGTTCTTCTATTTCTCCATTGCTCAGATAATCTTTACGGTAAGGCATACCGTAAAAACTATTAGCTAAACGCTGAAAAGAGGTTGCATATCGTTCCATTTTCTCTTTCTGTGGATGCTGGTCATATACAATGGTTGCCGCACTTTTTTTCATTCCTGAAAAAATAGTTTTTGCCATGTCCCGGATAATCAGTAGCGCGCTGATTACGAGCATGGCAATAATCCATTCCTGCATCTATGATTACCTCCCCTGAATTAGCATTCGCTATCAAAGGTGTATTATAGATGTTTTTTCCTTTAATCTTTGTCAAAAACACTACTCTGTGCTTAAAAACTTTTAGACAAAATATGGTATTTACTGAGCCGGCTACTTTTCCTCTTTGAATACGATCTCATTGTTCTTAACCAATCCCAGTTTATCTCTTGCGACTTTTTCCGCGTATTCATCTGACTGCATGTATTCTTTTGTCTCTTCTATCTCTTTTGTACGCTCTTCTTCCTTCTTTATTTCTTCAGAAATCGCCACCTTTTTCGCCTCGTTGCCGGCAACCTTTTTTTTCAGAGCCGCGCCTTCGTAGAGGAGTGCCCCAAGAAGAACACACACGACAAAGGTTATACTAATCATGGCTATCCGGTTTCGGACGCCTTTTCTTTTTTTCTTTTTTGACTGCATTCTTTTTTTTGTCCGTTCTCTCATCATTTTTCTTCCTGACTTTCCTTGCTGACAAATAGTTCAATACTAAAATTTTACCTCGTGACAGTGGAAATTTCAACCTTTTTATCCATCGTGCTGTCAATTTCAGAGGTATTTTAAGGAAACCTTTTATTTTATTTAAAAAAAATGATATGTATTTTACTAATATTTCGCTGACACTGTAATGATATAAAATAACTCCCAGAAGAATGCCTGCAAGGGCGTACAGGCGTATGACACCGTCATTTTCCTCATACATTCTGGAAAACAGAAAAACACCGCCGGCCGTCCAGTACAGGATGTCTTCTATACTGATCCACAGGGCAGGGTGAGCGCAGACTCTCCGGAAAATCCGCAGTACATCATAAGCTGCCACCATCAGAACTCCTGCCCAGACAGAGCTGGCAAATAAAATAAGCTCCTGATTCATATACTCGCTCATAGGCGCTTATTTGAACAGCCGTTTCAGCAGATTCTCCCCTGCTTTCTGGCCGTGGATTCCTCCCTCAGTATAGGTCAGACTGTCTATGGTCCCCTCCAGGTCTACCTCCTGCTTTTCCAGATTCAGTCTCGTAACATGGAGGTCCTTTCCCTTGATCGTCAGCATTCCCTGCTGTGTATCTAATAAAATCTCATTCATATCGAAGGATACCACATCCCTGACGCCTGTAACATTGCCTGTCTGGCGGTTTTTCAGTATGAAACCATGGAGCATTGTCGGTTGCTTCTCATCCACAATACAGCTTCCTCCATCTATACTTTCTTCCATCATTATATGGGGGATTGGGCTGTATTAGTACTGTATATCTCTAGAGATAGCGGAACATTTTATCCGCATCTTCCTTTTTCACGGTCTCTTTTACCTCCAGTATCTCCGCTTTTACAACATTGCTTCCAAACTGGATCTCCAGGATATCTCCAGGCTTAACCTTTGTAGATGCCTTGGCTGGTTTGCCGTTTACCAGAACACGTCCCGCATCGCATGCTTCGTTGGCAACGGTACGCCTTTTAATTAACCGGGAAACTTTTAAAAATTTATCCAATCTCATTGTCTGCTCTTCCTTTCCTTTTCCGCCTTCGGGCCTGTCGGCACCAGCCCCGGGGTATATAAAAAGGGACTGACGAATCAGTCCCCTTATTCACTCAATACTTATTTTTCATTAACTAAGTCTTTTAATGCTTTTCCTGCTTTGAACTTAGGAGATTTGGAAGCTTCGATCTTCATGGTTTTTCCTGTCTGAGGATTTCTTCCTTCCCTGGCAGCTCTCTCTGATACTTCAAAAGTACCAAAACCTACTAATTGAACCTTTTCACCTTTTTTTAATTCATCAGAAACTACATCTACGAACGCTTTTAATGCCGCCTCTGCGTCTTTCTTGGATAATTCAGTTTTTTCAGCGATAGCCGCTACCAATTCAGTTTTGTTCATGAGTATTTCCTCCTATTGATTTGTCTACAATAAATTTCGATGCCATATCCCAATGCTTACTCTGCATCAGTGGCTACGCCCCAAAAACAAGCGTGAAGTTCTAATAACTCTATTGATAGTTATAACCTCTTTCCCTGTGTTTGTCAAGTTTTTTAGGCATTTTAGCGGCTCTTTCACAGCTTTTTTTCCGCGTTTTTCCGGGCTTTTTCCTCTTTCTCTCTCTTTTTTATCTCTTCCCAGGTCTGCAGCACCTCGGCAGAAGAATTGGCTGTGCCCCGGCCAAAGACATGAGGATGGCGGCGGATCATCTTCTCACTGATTCCCTGTATCACGTCATCAATGGTAAACAGCCCCTCTTCCTCAGCGATCTGGCTGTGCATCATCACTTGAAGCAGCACATCCCCAAGTTCTTCGCAGAGGTTGTCCGCATCCTTTGTCTCCTCCAGCAGACGAATCCCCTCCACTGCCTCCTGCGCCTCCTCCAGCATACACGGAATCAGGCTCTCATGGGTCTGTTCCCTGTCCCAGGGACAGCCGTCAGGGGCCCGCAGTCTGCGGATGATTTCTCTGAAATCTGTGAATGAATATCGTTTATCCATAAAAGGCTTGTCTCCTACAGCATTTTGTCAACCATTTCCAGTACGGCTTTTCCAAGAGCCTGTGATTTTTCGTCGGCATCGGCCAGAGAGGTTCCCTTGATTCCATAATAGAACTTAACCTTTGGCTCGGTTCCGGAAGGCCGTACGCATACCCACGCATCGTCTGTGAGGTCATAGTAGAGAACATTAGAACTTGGAAGGCCGGTAGGGGTAACTTCCCCCGTCTCCAGATCTGTGATGGTATCTCTCTTATAGTCTCTCGCTGATACTACCTGATATCCACCGATTTCTGTGGGCGGCTCCTTCCTCAGTGTGTCCAGGATGGACTGGATCTTCGCCAGTCCCTCGATTCCCTTTAAGGTGACGGACTGGATATCATCCTTATAATATCCATATTTCTCATACATATCTATCATGGCATCCCAGAGGGTTTTGCCCTGTGTCTTATAGTAAGCGGCAGCCTCACAAAGAGCCATGGTAGCTACAATGGCATCCTTGTCTCTGGCATAGGTTCCTATAAGGCAGCCGTAGCTCTCCTCAAAACCGAACAGATACGTTCCTCTTTTATTTTTCTCAAAGCCCAGAATCTGCTGGCCGATATATTTGAATCCTGTAAGGACTTCAATTAAACGGATATCATAATGTCTGGCAATTGCATTGGCCATATTGGTGGTAACAATGGTCTTAATCAGTGCGCCGTCATCGGGAAGGCCCTGGAGTTCTTTCTTCTGGCTAATCTCATATTCCGCCAATAGACAGCCGGACATATTTCCTGTGAGTGTGTGATATTCTCCGGTTCTGCTGTCCTTTACCCGCACGCCCAGACGGTCTGCATCAGGGTCTGTAGCCAAAACGATATCAGCATCCACTTCCTTTGCCAGCTTCAATCCCAGCTCAAAGGCTTCCTCAGCCTCCGGATTGGGATAGCTCACCGTTGGAAATTCTCCGTCCGGAAGTTCCTGCTCTTTTACCACATATACATTGTCAAAGCCCAGTTCCTTTAATACCCGTCTCACAGGAATGTTTCCGGTTCCGTGAAGAGGGCTGTACACAATCTTAAGCTCCCCGGCCATCTTTGAAATGGCATCCATATGCAGTACCTGGCTCTTCAGCTCCTCCATGTATGCATCGTCTATCTCTTTGCCGATTACCTCGTAAACACCTGCTTTTATGGCTTCCTTTTCGTCCATGGTCTTTACATTACTGTAATCCGTAACCTTTTTCACTTCGTCCATAATCCCGGAGTCATGGGGAGGCGTAATCTGTGCGCCGTCCTCCCAGTATACTTTATATCCATTATATTCCGGAGGGTTATGGCTGGCTGTAATATTAATACCGGCTACACACCCCAGTTTGCGCACTGCATAAGAAAGCTCCGGAGTCGGCCGCAGGGATTCAAAAATATAAGCCTTAATTCCATTAGCAGCAAGGCAAAGGGCAGCTTCTTTCGCGAACTCCGGGGACATGCGGCGGGAATCATGGGCAATCGCCACACCTTTTCCTTTCGCCCCCACAGATTCAATATAGTTTGCCAGCCCTTGTGTGGTCTTCCTCACCACATATATATTCATGCGGTTTGTACCAGCACCAATCACCCCGCGAAGCCCTGCGGTACCAAACTCCAGATCCATATAAAAACGTTCTTTAATTTCATTTTCATCTTCAGCAATTGCTTTCAATTCTGCTTTCGTTTTATCATCGAAATACGGATTATCCAGCCATTCTTCATACAATTTTTTGTAGTCCATATTCTTGTACCTCCCTGCAATAATGTTTTTTCTATTATAGCAGATTCAGGTAATAATGCCTAGTTTTTTCCCCGCATTTTGCACATTTCATCTAAAAATCCCAGCCAAACGCCCTTCTGAGCGATAAGTGTATCCAGTTTTTCCTCGCTTTTTTGGGAGACCCAGGCCTTCTTGTGATTGTAATAATAATTGGCCAGCTTCCAGAATTTTTCAGGATATGCAAACCGCAGCCTCAGATTATCCAGCTCCATGCCGGACAAGGGTCTTTCCTTATTGTATTCCTCCAGCATAAGTGTTCCCAGTTCCTTATTCCAATTATGCTTTTCCAGAATTTTTCTCATAAACTGGTAGAGATCTGCTGTCTGGATGTCGTAATTCCACTTGTCAAAATTCGTAACCGCAATTTTCTGATTCACGAACAGTACGTTATGCTGGTTAAATTCCCCGTGGCAGATATCCCCCCTGGACATTGCATCTTTCCTAAGGGTATCATAATCAGACGCAATCAGCTGGCGGATCACTTCCTCCCCCTGAGCCAGATACCATCCCACACTCTCCAAATAGCGGAGCTCAAATCTGTTCTTCTGGCGTTTGCTGCGGATAAACTTCTGGATCTTTCTCAATTCAGCATTATGTCTCCCGTATTCCTGAAGCAGGGATTCCTTTACATAATTCTCCTCCACAGGCATGTGCATAATTTTATGTAAACTAGCCAGAGCTTTAATGCTCCTCAGTATATCCTCTTTTGCCTTTGTATCGCATTCCCTGCCCTCATACCAGCGCCTGAGATAATATGGGATATTATCCTTATCAAAGGACACCAGCTGCCCTTCCTGATTTGCGTACACAGTGTCAATCAACAGTTCGCCTGTCTCCAGCTGTCTCTGCAGAACTTCCTGCTGCACCAGCTTTTTCGCAGACCCCTGGAACTCCTTGATCAGCACAAGTCCCTGCTGGGTATTACAGATGAGGGATCCTCTCCCCCGGTATGTATTAGTCGCTGTTAAATCATACTGCTCCAATATACTTAACCCACGGTCATACACTTATGTTCATCCCCCTTTATTTTGCGTCCTTTTTATTTTATGAACCCCAGAGCGCAAAAATGCCAAAAGGGGACGTGTTCCTTTTACAAAGAACACGTCCCCTTTTGACTTCAGGGTGTCCCATATTCAGTTTGACCTGTCCCTTTTTAGGTCTTCCCTCATTACCTGAAGAAGGAAGTCTCTCTGGTTCCTTTCTGGCTTCTCCAACACAAGTTCAAGGAGCCGGTTCAGCTCTTCCCCAATCGCCTTTCCGGGCTTCATACCGCACTGTATCAGATCCCTGCCTGTCACTGCCAGATCCTTCAGGGATACGCATTGTTTTTCTTCTATTATATGCTGGTACATCTCTTCTACTTCATCCAGACGTCTCAGCTTTTCTTCCTGCTGATAATTGCTTTGGGCCAAAGCGTCTGCCCTCTGCACTTTTAATAAGTAAGGGTACAGTTCCTCCCCGACTTTGTTCACAGCCCTGCGCACTGCGTGATATTTGGGCTGCACCCAGTAATCGTGCCATTTTACCAGTCTGCTTACTTTTGCAATGGTATCATTATCGAATTTCAGACGGCGGAGGATCTCTCCGGCAAGCTTTTCTCCCACTGCATTGTGGGTCTTAAAATGATCGATTCCTTCCTCATCTGTCGTTTTAACCATAGGCTTTCCCACATCATGAAGAAGCATCGTAAGCCTTAATATTTTTATATTTTCCACATACTCCATGGAGCGGATCACATGTTCCCCCACCGAATACTTGTGATGAGGATTATTCTGAGCTGTTTCCATCATACTGTCGAATTCCGGTAAGAACTGCTTTGTCATCCCTGTGGCAAAGGCTTCCCGCAGCAGATCCGGATGGTCTGATACGATAAGTTTTACCAGTTCCGTCTGTATTCTCTCCGCGCTGATTGCCTTCAGGTTGGGCGCCAGAAGTTTAACCCCTTCTCTTGTTCCGGACTCTATAGAAAACCCCAGCTGAGCAGAAAACCTGACGGCCCTCAGCATGCGCAGGGCATCTTCCTGAAACCGTTCCAAAGGTTCTCCCACACAGCGGATTCTCTTTTTTTCTAAGTCTCCAATCCCATCAAAGATATCTATCAGCCCGTCCCGGTGATTATAGGCCATAGCATTTATAGTAAAATCACGGCGCTTTAAATCTTCTGTCAGACTGGGAGTAAAAGTCACCTCCAGGGGATGCCTGTTGTCTTCATATGCTCCGTCAATCCGGTAGGTTGTCACCTCAAAGCCTTCTTTTCCTATCATAACCGTCACTGTGCCGTGTACCAGCCCTGTATCTACCGTTCTTCCAAATATTTTTTTAACCTCCTCAGGCCTGGCCGAGGTGGTGATATCCCAATCATCCGGAGTTCTCCCAAGAATCGTATCCCGCACACACCCCCCCACGGCATAAGCCTCATATCCATGGCTGCTGAGTGTTTCTATGATGGATTCAACCTTTTTGGGCATATCTATCTGCATGCGTTCACCTCCTTATGAAAAACAAGGAAACAGCTATTTTCAATTTCTGTTTCCATTGAAAATAGCTGATTCCCACTCATGTGCCCGCAGGCACTTCTCTTAACTAGACGGTAAAACGGATCTCCCGTCCGGTTCTGCTGTATTTATAATATCGCACACCCGCGGCATCCATCATTCGCTTTGACCCAACGACGGAGGGGGTATCTGCATATTTGTCATTGTCATATACCACCGTTTTAATTCCTGCCTGGATAATGGCCTTGGCGCACTCATTGCACGGGAATAAGGACACATACAGCTTAGACCCTTCCAGGCTTCCCCCCCGGTAGTTCAGGATGGCATTCAGTTCACTGTGGGTAACATAGAGGTATTTTGTATCTGAGGGTTCTCCCTCCCTGTCCCATGGAAATTCGTCGTCTGAGCATCCTCTGGGAAAGCCGTTATAGCCCATGGACAATATTTTATTGTCCGCGCTGACAATGCAGCACCCCACCTGAGAATTGGGGTCCTTTGAGCGCATCCCGGCCAGTTTGGCTACCCCCATAAAATATTCATCCCACGAGATATAATCTGTTCTTTTGCCCTGCATCTTAGCCCTCCCTGCTTATTTCGTGCCAAATATACGATCCCCGGCATCTCCCAGTCCCGGCACTATGTAGCCGTGTTCATTCAGGTGATCGTCCAGGGCACCTACATAGATATCAACATCCGGATGGGTTTCCTGCAGTTTCTTTAGCCCCTCCGGCGCAGCTATAAGACAGAGAAAGCGGATATTTTTAACGCCTTTCTCCTTTAACATGGCAATGGCAGCCACAGCGGAACCGCCGGTTGCCAGCATAGGATCCACTACAAAGACCTCCCGCTCGCTGGAATCTGCCGGAAGCTTGCAGTAATACTCTACCGGTTCCAGCGTATCCGGATCCCGGTACAGACCGATGTGTCCCACCTTTGCTGCGGGTATCATGGCAAGCATCCCCTCCACCATTCCAAGTCCTGCCCTTAAAATCGGTACAACCGCCAGTTTCTTTCCCGCCAGCTCCATAGCCTTTGTCTTTGCCAGGGGAGTCTCTATCTCAATCTCCCGAAGCTTCAGATCCCGGGTTGCCTCATAGGCCATAAACATAGCTACTTCTCCAACCAGTTCCCGGAATTCCTTTGAACTGGTGCCAGACCTGCGGATAATACCAATCTTATGCTGAATTAAAGGGTGTTCCATCACCATTACCTTTGCCACAACGCTTCCTCCTTTGTCTATAGAAATGCTTATTAATTATTCCTCTTCGGATTCAATTAAGTCAATTCTCCTCTGATGTCTCTCTGCATGGGAAAATTCAGTATTTAAAAATGTATCTACAATTTTTACAGCAAGGCCCGGGCCTACTACCCTTCCGCCCAGAGCAAGAACATTGGCATCGTTATGCTGCCTGGTAGCTTCCGCACAGAAACAGTCTGTACATAGGGCCGCCCGGATTCCGGGCATCTTGTTGGCTGCGATTGAAATCCCAATCCCCGTTCCGCAGATAATAATTCCTTTCTCACATGTTCCGTCTAAGATGGCACGTCCCACTTTTCTGGCATATACAGGGTAGTCTACTGCCTCTGTACTGTCACAGCCGAAATCCTTAAAAGGGATCTCCTTCTCTTTGAGATATTTGATAATTTCCTGTTTTAATTCGTAACCTCCATGGTCACATCCTAAAGCTATCATTCTAGTATTTCCTCCTCACTTAGTTTTATTACCAGTTCCTCCATCAACCCTTTGAGTACTTCATAAAATAAACCGTACTCGATGAGCGGAGCTCCATAAAGTGCCCTCAAATCCCCGCTGTGTCCCAGAAACTCACGCACTGTATACACATGCTTTAAATTACTGTATTCCTGAAACACCTTTTCTTTCTGACTGTCTTCCATCGTCAGAAGCAGCACACCGGATCCATCTCCAATATCATCCTGTGTCAGCGGTTTTGACATATGTTTCTGTGAACCATATCCATTGCTGATTAGAATCGCCTCTGCCTTCTGATTCATAGGTTCCGGAAAAAGGACTACAAGTCCTCTGGAGTGTATGGAAATAGGGTAATCCATTTTCATAGATTTTAATACTACCTCCGCCATAGGACTCCGTGTGGTATCACTAGAATCCACGAAGATAATTTTCAGATATTGCTTCATTCGCCTTGCTCCTTACACATAAATGATTCGGTGACCGGCAGCTTTCAGCAGCCGGTTCATAATTGCCTGTCCCATCTGGGGCGTCCGGAATGATTCAGAAAATATAAAGTCCACATCTGCCTCATCAAATTCCCGCAAAATGCCAAATAAATGCAGAGCAATGCTTTCTTCTTCTTTTCTTGTGCCAATGCTTTTCACCACATCCGCCCGATACTGACCGGCAGTTTCATCTGTCCCGATAATTCCCACTCTTGCACCTTGTCTCCGGAATTCGTCAGTTAACTCATTAATTCTGCGAACCACCAGAGTACTTTCACCCTCAACAATCGTAAGCTCAGCCTTAGGGGCATAATGCCGGTATTTCATCCCCGGGGCTTTGGGCTTTACGGTTTCATCTGTAATCAGAAGTCCTTTGTCCATCTTTACTCTGCCGACAATCTTTTCAATCATCTCCTGGTTAATATAACCCGGTCTTAAGATAACAGGTACCTCTTCCGTGCAGTCCACAATGGTGGACTCCAGGCCAATCCCTACCATACCTCCATCCACAATCATATCAATCTTCCCCTGAAGATCTTCAATCACATGTCCGGCCTCCGTAGGGCTTGGACGCCCTGACGTATTGGCACTGGGGGCAGCTATAAAACCGCCCCCAGCCTGTATTACCGCCATGGCAACCGGGTGGCTGGGCATACGTACAGCTACGCTGTCCAGTCCTCCTGTGGTTTCATAGGGAACCTTGCTGCTCTTATGAAGTATCATAGTCAGCGGTCCCGGCCAAAAGGCATCTGCCAATGCCTCAGCCTGCCAGGGAAAATCAGAGGTAATCGTATCCAGACTGTCTGAATCCGCAATATGAATGATAAGGGGATTGTCTGACGGCCGTCCCTTCGCACGGTATATTTTCTCCGAGGCGTTCGGGTTCAGCCCATCTCCCCCCAGGCCATAGACTGTTTCCGTAGGAAAGGCTACCAGTCCCCCCCGGCGGAGAATTCTTCCGGCTTCTTCTATCACATGCCGATCCGGATCCTTAGGATCCACAGTTACTATTTTTGTCTCCATCTCGTACCTCTTATCAGATTATACCCAAAGGCACTGTAAATACATGTCCCTTGGGCAGGCATACGGCCTTCGCCGCATGCTAAAGTATACTCTTTAACATTATACCACCAGATTAGGCAAAGTAAAATATTTTTTTCAGCGTTCAGGAAATCCGTGTCCCCAGTCACCAAACTCCCTGACTCTTATGGATTCACAATATTCCGGCACTCCCTGCCTTCCAGCAGATCCAGAGCATTGCACAAGGCAATATCCAGCATCTTTTCTGTAGCTTCTCTGGTATTTGCCCCTATATGAGGAGTGATATACGCATTGTCCAGTGTAAACAGCTTATCCCTGCCGGGCGGCTCGTTCTCCATAACATCTGCTCCGTAAAATTTTAGTTTGCCGCTGATCAGACCATCATATACTGCCTCATGATCCACCAAAGCCCCTCTTGCCGCATTTATCAGTCCAGCTCCGTCTTTCATTAGGGCAATGGTCTCACGGTTAATCATATGATGTGTCTGGGCATTGGCCGGCATATGCAGAGAGATAAAGTCACTCTTGGTGAGAAGTTCCTCCTCCGTGACCTGCCTTACCCCATTTTCTCTGCAAAACTCTTCCCTGGATATAATGTCGTTGGCTAAAATATTCATACCAAATGCTCTCAGGCGCAGCGCCACCCCTCTTCCGATCGCCCCAAGCCCCCAGATGCCAATAGTTTTCCCCTTCAGCTCCGTGCATTTTTCTCCAGCCTTCCAGCAGTATTCCCTGCACGCTGAAACACGATCGGGTATCTTTCTGGTACAGGCTAACAGAAGACCAACGGTGAGCTCGGCCACAGAATCCGAATTGGCGCCGGGAGCATTGCACACTGCAATCCCCCTCTCTTTGGCCGCCGCTACATCCACCCGGTCAAATCCCACAGCGGGCCTGGATATAATCTTCAGGCAATCCGGAAGCCGTTCAATGACATCCCTTCGCATCCAGTCAGTCCCTGTGATCAGCGCATCTGCTCCCTGGACAAAATCCAGAAGCTCCTCCTGTGTGAGATTCTGGGATTTGCTGAGAACCACATCTGCCATTCGGACCGCCCGTATCCAAGTTGGATGATCTTCCGGAAGCTTCGCATAGTGACAGGTAATTGCAATCTTCATAAAATTCCCCCTTTACTTCATATGGGTTTCTCTGCTACGTACTTTATTATAAAGAAATGTTTTAATCATTTTAAGAAATTCGCTCTCTTTTTTGTAGACAATAGTTATTTTATTTATATATTGTCTATTCATTTCCCAGATATTCCAAAACCCCCTGGCATACAGCTTCCGCGACCTTATCCTGATATTCTTTTGTCTGAAGTTTTGCAGCCTCATCCGGATTTGTCAAAAACCCGCATTCAACGATAGTAAGGATACCCTCACTCTTTTTTAACAGATAGTAAGTGCTGTTGCCTTTCTCAACCCTGGGCCGGGCAACCTCCAGATATGTATTCAGCTGATCCTGGATGGATTTCCCCAGCTTCGCCCCCTCAACAGAATGTGTAAAATAAAAAACCTGAGGACCGCAGACTGATGCATCGGGATAACTGTTCTGATGGATGCTGATTGTCATAACCGGCTTTTTTTCTTTTATCAGATTGCATCGGTTCTGCATATCCTGAACTTTTTTATTATTGGTATTTTCATCGTAAAGCCCTTCGTCTTTGGTTCGGGTCATTACAATTGTGTAGCCCTCTTTCTCCAGTTTCTTTTTTACTTTCTTTGCAATCTGCAGATTGATGTCCTTTTCTTTCAGCCCTCCGATTCCGATAACTCCAGGATCAATGCCTCCATGTCCTGCATCTACCACGATTACTTTTGCATCCTGTGAAAGCTCCTTACTGACTAGCTCAGCCCCTTCTTTTGACAGAAAAAATGCCCCTACCAGTAGAAGAACCGCCATCAGAAGCTCTATCGCCTTTTTTCTCATAATGAGAAGCTCCCTTAAAGCATATTCTTTAAAGTATATGCTTTAAGGGAGCTTCTAATAATCCCAATCTTCTGGCTCTAGTCCTCCAGTTCATCATCCAGATCGTCGCCCAGCATACTTTGAATCTTATTCACCAGCTGGTCATTAATCTCATCTTCTGCATCGTATTCATCCAGATCTGCAATACTGTCCAGAGCATCCAGCACCTCCAGCTCCTGGGTATCCCCCAGATGAACCTCTTTTGCCTTTTCCTTTTCTATCTCATGTATCTCTATCTCTTCCATCGGGTGCAGAAGATCCACATCCCGTTCATCTTCTATATCCTGCAGGGAAGTTGGCATCGTGCTGATTATCTGGTGTACCTCTTTATAAGAAGCCATAAAGCGTTTTTGAGCCTGGTTGATCAGTTCCACAATGCCGTTCATCTCATCCTGAACCGCAAGGTACTTTTTCTTGCCCTCAACCAGTTTGTCGTCAATCTCAGACTGCACGGAATCTACCCTGCGTTTTGCCTCTTCCTCTGCCTGAGTAATAATTTCCTCGCTCTTTCGCTGGGCTTCAGCAACCATATCCTCTGCTTTCACCTGAGCTTCAAATACCAGCCTTCCAATACTGTCGTAACGTTCAATATATTTCTGGTATTTGTTATGTATCTCTTCTTCCAGCCTGGCCTGCTGAGCATCCTTTAACTCCAGGCGCTTGATCAGCTCTGCTATCTTCGCGTCCTTAGCCTCCATCTCCTTCTTCAGCTTGGCAAGCCTTGATGCAGAATCGTCCTTCAGCTTCTGCACCTGCTCCAAAACATCCTCTTTATCAAAGCCTCCCATTATTGTAGTCTTAAACATTTCCTGTTCGCCCATATACTCCACCTCTTTCTTCTGACTCCCGGTATCCTAATTCACATATTTACTGATTAAATCCCAGACACTCGGGCGTTCCAATCCAAGTTTCCATTCTGCAACCCCAGCCAGCTCATACTGCTGTATCAGCTTCAGTTTTTCTTCCAGCGACTGTTCGTCCTCCAGCCATATTTTATAGGTAGCATCTTCTGTGGAAAGTTCACCGTAGTTCTGGCCGGACTCTTTATCCCAGAAAGTTTCGATCTGGTTCTCACTGATATAAGCAGATGCCTGATCCATTGCCATTACTTCACTGGTCACCTCGCTGCCGCTGTCCGGAACCTTCCACAGTCTGGTGTAAAACGGTATCCCGTTAATCACCCGGTCTGCCGGCACTTCTTCCAGCGTTTTTTCAATTCCCTTCTGCACGAAAGGAAGGGATGCCACCGAACCGGCCTCTTCATCACCCTTAAAATGCTCATCGTACCCCATGATGATCACATAATCTGCCACCGCTCCCTGCTCCTTTCGGTCATAAAGCATAGTATAATTCTCAGGAACAGGATTATCTATAGATAATACCAGATTGTTTTTTCTGCATTGAATGGAGAGTTCTCTGATAAACTGTATAAAGTGAGGCCCCTCCTCCTCTTTCAGGCTTTCGAAGTCAACATTAATTCCGGCAGCTCCCGCACCAAGGACAGCCTGTACCAGATTATTTATAAGGTTCTGCCTGGAGGTTGTATGAGACAATACCTCATACGTACTCATCTCTGTATTAAAATTATCTACCAGCGCCCACACTTCCATGCCGAGCTGCTTTGCTGCAGCCACATAATTGGCATCTGCAAGGGAAGAAATATTTCCGGAATTATCACTCACAGAAAACCATGTGGGGGATATTGTATTCACACCTTTTACATTGGCTACTGCCTGCGTCAGGCCGTCATTTGCTGCCTGAGAGGTAACCTGATGCCACAGAAGGTTAATCTTATAATCCCTCCTCTGGCTTGTGTACTCCGGTGCTGTAAACCCTGAAGTTGACTCAAGCATCTTATTCTCGGGACTTCCTATATCCTTTTTCTGCACATAGCCGATAAACCCGTCCGAAGAGGCCACCTTACTCCACTCTTCCAGCTCCTCCAGGAGAACCATAGTGTCCCCTTTGGCCACATGGGTTAAAATCTCGCTTTTAATCCCGCCTCTATAGCGTATCACCGTATCATCGCTGGCTGTTACCTCAGATACCTCTCCCCATTTATATTGAATCACAACTTTATTGGGAGATTCATACTGCTGAACATCCATGTCCGTATATTGTTTTACAAAATCAAGAGCCAGATACCCCTCATCCCCCTCTTGTTTAAAGATTACATAATCTACGGACTGTTCCTGACCCGATACCTGATAGGTATTGCCATCTATAGAAATTGTTATAATATCTGTAGGGGTGGTATATAACAATTTGTTCTCATTCTTATCCCAGTAAAACCGTTTGTTCAGGGTACTGCTCACGGTACCGTAATCCAGATATACTTTCCCGTCAATTAACTTTCCTTTTTTCTCACTTACCGCATCCTGCAGGATCACTGCCACGTCATCACTGTTTTCTACTTTATAATATGTACCCGCATCCATCTCCTTGTCCGACGGCGTGTGTTTCTTAATCGTCATCGTTACAATGCCGACCAATGCTACAACTACTACCAGCAGCATAGCAACTAAAATCGGTATTACTTTTTTCTTCATTATGTTTACCTCCTGCTTTCCGTACCATTATAACATATTTTTAAATTTCGTCATTACCTTATTCGACATTTTATGTTTTTTTCATACATCTAAAAAAATAGCGGCTCTTTTCCCATATCATACCAAAATGTATCCTCTGCACAGACAGATTATCCGGCAGACTTCATCATCCCGGATCAAATAAGCGGCCTTTCAGCTGTACTGTGGGACCTTATCGACTAAAAGACCGCTTTTCTTATGTATTATTTAGTTTTTACAAAATCAAATTCCAGCTTCTCTATCTCTCCTTTCTCATTTTGGACATAGTCACGCATGTAGACTCCGTCTTCAGCAATCTTATGTGCCTTTTCTATCTCCCTGGGCGTGCTGGCCTTGCCGTCCAGCCACAGAGAGATTCCTTGTTTTTCATAATGCTTTAATTCCTCACGGAGAGTTTCCGTCTTTTTGGAACGTTTTTTCCCCATACTTTTTACGGATAACCAGCAAAATCGTGATATATTATAAGCTGCAGCTACCCCTTCTCCTTTCTGAAACAACTTTACTGAAAAGCGCCAAAAATAATTAGAAAAGACAAGGATTCTGCAGTAAACTTCTATTCAATATAAATCATTGTTTTGGGAATCTAAGAACAACTGAATCTGTTCGTTCTTTTGCGGCAGAGACACCGCATGATTGGAATACAGAACTTTTTTACTTACATGGGAATACTATTATCTGCTGTTATCTTTAGCTACCACATCCTTTCCTGCGAAAATGATGTGCAGTTTCCCTGACTTTTCTTATGGTTATTATATCTTATTTTGAGGGGATTGCAAGAGATTTTGTAAAAAAATATAGTTTTGTGTATATGAAGCTCGAGGTGAAATAGTCGGCGAGCGGGGTGTCCCAGACGGACGGTCAAGGGAGGAGGTCTTGGGGCCAGGGGTACTGTGTGGATCTGCTTGCTGCTGCGTTTCTCCTCAGCTAACTGCCTGGCCGTTCACTAAGAAGCTCAGGAAAGCCTTCGCTCCTAAGTGACCGCCGGCAGTGGATCTTCGGACGCACTCCGTAGTCTGCGCAGATCCACACAGTACCCCTGGCCCCAAGACCTCCTCCCTTGACCTGGCAGAGACTCACTTCACATTCACGGAAAACGGGTGGGTAAGGTCGAACGTTGTACACTTTTCCTCTTGTTTCCCACTATTTATGACTCGATGTTTTGGATAAATAGATCCCCCTGGAACTTCCCCATACCCAGGTGAGAGGAATCCTGCGGCGGCGGGCTGGCTGGGTTGGGCGGGAGGGAGGCTTAAGTTCCGGGGACGATTCCGCAGGAGTGAGTAGAGAGTCTTAGGCAAAACCGGGATTCACGCTGGAGATTTTTTCGGCAGTCCAGGCCGAAAAAAAGTGAGCATGGGCAGAGAATGCACATAAAGCATTCTTTGACCATTCGAACGGTGCTCCGGCGGGGATTCCGGTTTTGTCTTAGACTCTCTTCGCGACGGAGGTGTCCCCGGAACTTAAGCCTGCCTCCCGCCCAACCCAGCCAGCCAGCCCGCTGCCGCGGGATTTCTCTCACCGTCCCCCCGCCACCCCATACCTTCCGACTGAAAAAGTCTCAAGCTTAGGAAGTTAAATCCCAATTTTCCATTTTTACGAAAACTCTCCAAAATTCTTTACATAAACACACTTGGTAGTATATAATATAAAAGGAAGACCAGAACTTTTTACGGTTTTTAATATAGATTAATAGATAGGATGTGATTATAATGAAGATAGAAAAAATCAACGATAACCAGATTCGCTGCACTCTTACCCAGGCAGACCTGGAAGACCGTCAGATTCATTTGAGTGAACTGGCCTATGGGACAGAAAAGGCAAAGACTCTGTTTCGTGATATGATGCAGCAGGCTAATTTCGAATTTGGTTTTGAGGCTGACAACATCCCTCTGATGATAGAAGCAATACCTGTTACACCTGACAGCATAATTTTAATCATAACCAAAGTAGAAGATCCGGAGGAACTGGATACCAGATTTTCCAAATTTGCCCCATTTTTAGAGAATGGAGGTTCGGAAGAGAGTCCTGTAGAATTTGAAGGCGCGGACGATATCCTGGATATCTTCCAGAAGATTTATGAAGCCAAATCCAAAGCGCTGAATAAAAAGAAAGCCTCCAAATCCGATGCCAAGGCTGCCCCTGAAGTACCAATTAATCTGGTACGGGAATATCAGTTTTCCAACATCGATCTGGTAATAGCCGCCTCTCATGGTCTGAATCATTTCTATAAAGGAGATAATTCACTCTATCAGGATCAGCGTACCGGGAATTATGTTCTGATTATTCATCAGTCCGGCCATTCGCCGGAAGATTTCAATAAGATATGCAATATTCTCTCGGAGTATGGAAAGGGCAGGTCTTTCACATCCGGAGGCGAGGCATACCTAGTGGAACACGGAGATTGTATACTTTCCAGAGATGCACTCCAAAAACTCTATCATTTATAAAATAGCTAAGGGTCCCAGAACTTTCCTCTGGGGCCCTGTTTTTGCATATGCCGGACAGCTTTATGCATGAAATAAGACCGGGAAATGTTCCCGGCCTTAAAAAACAGCTTTTATAAATTTATTTGTTTGCCAAAAAATCATTGATCTGACTCTCTAATGTATCTGCGTCAATGCCGTGTACCATGGCCGCCTCTGCCAGAGATTCACCCTGTGCGGACGGGCACCCGATACAGTGCATTCCTGCTCTCATAAGAATCGGAACAATATTTTCATCAAGCTGGATCAGCTGTCCAATTGTCATTTCTTTTGTGATCTGCATTGGTCATTTCCTCCTTCATTGGTTTTGTCCTATCATTATAATACCATTTTAGATGATATTCAACCACTTTTGGCAACATCCCGTTTTCTTTACGATTTCCATGGATTTCCTTTACCAATTGTTTAGAAATTTATACTTGTATTCTAATACTAAATAGTTTAAAATGACTCTAGAAACTAATCTAAGTTTTAACGAAAATGAGGGATAAGGAGGATAATACATATGGCATACGTAATTACAGACGAATGTGTAAGCTGCGGAACATGCGAAGGCGAATGTCCTACAGAAGCAATCAGCCAGGGCGATGACAAATATGTAATCGACGCTGATGTTTGCGTAGACTGCGGAACATGTGCAGAAGCTTGCCCTACAGACGCTATTGTAGAAGGCTAATATATTTTACAAACATAACAGAGGATTAGGCTTAATGTCTAGTCCTCTGTTTTTATATCCAGCTGCAGTCCCGAAATGCCCGAATCCCCTCTCTTAAGTTCTCTGGGATAGGAATCCGGGAAAGGCGAAGCGCATTGCGCTGGTTCCCCATTTATCTCTCAGTTAAACTTCCACTAACCAAATACCTCTTGGCTTTCCACAGTTCCCCCTTCCGGCTCTGCCCTGACAGACATTCATAAAGCGTCTTCGCGATCTCACGGAAGTCCTTTTCATATGTAGTAATCCCAAATCTTGCGGAATCCGCTAGTTCCTCAAAAGAAGCTACTTTAATATTTGCCGCCTTCATTTTAAGAAGTCTTTTAGCCAGAAGAACAGCATCTTTTCCGTCCGGACAAATGATTGCATCCGGCAGTTTGCCCTTCCTTTCCAGGCGTTCCAACTCTTTTTTTATAATTTGAGGATGGTTTTCTCTCTTCTGCGGCAGCTCAAACAGAACTTTTCCTGGTGCTCCCACTTTCATGAAAGCTTCCTTCGCCTGACGTGCACTGTACGATTGATTGGTATCCAATCCTATGTATCCAAGTCTCCGGTTCTTTTTCTTCCTAACGCTGGAACACATAGCCACCATACCGGCTTCTATGTCTGAATATACGCAGTCGCCAAAGGGAAAACCTGTATCTGTGTCAAAAAAGACCATGTTCATCCCCAGAGCCCTAAGGCGTTCCAACTTTTCCTGTTCCAGAGAAATGCCATGGGGCCAGACAGCCACATCACAGAGACCTCTTTGATACAGACGGTATAAGCAATCCTCTATGGTGTCCTTTTTAAGCCTTTCCAGATAAAGGAGCAAAGACCCGCCGGCGGCTGCGCACCTCTGAAATTGTTCAATGAAAACAGAAAACTGTGCATGTCCTGCAGGTGCCACAAGTACCAAAACTTCCAACTCTCTGGCCCATCCGTAATTATGCAGCTGTACTCTGGTTCCGTTTCCTACCTCACGCACAATCAATCTGCCCTGCTCCATAATCTCCAGGGCCTTTCTAACCGTTACCCGGCTTACCTTCAAATTATCAGAGAGTGTCCGTTCCGGAGGAATCTTGTCTCCGTCTTTGTAAATTCCCCGGTAAATACCGTCACATATATTTTGTTTCACATTGATATATAACTTTTCGTTCTCCATAGTATGAATTATATCATGTAAAACAGGGCATTTGCAGTACTTTTTGTAAAAAAATAGCCATTGAGCATCGTCACTCAACAGCTATCTGTCTATCTCTTTTTTGAAAACTTCCTTTTTTTCTTTTCTTTCTTCGTTTGTTGAATCGTAGCCGCAATCAGACGTCTGGATTCCTGGTGAGTACGGATCGTCTTGTCCAGCTCTTTGTAGCGGGCTTCCTCCGGATGGTTCTCTTTTAAGCCGGAAGAGACAAGCTTTTCCAAAATCTTGTAAAAACTTTCCGGTATCTCTTTTTTAGGTGCCTGTTTCTCCTGAGATGCCTTCACAGACGTTTCTTCAGGCTTGTCCTGCTTCGGCGCCGGCTTGTCTGACTCTGATTTTTCTTTCCTAACCGCTTCCTGGGCTCTTGCCCTTTTTGACTTCCTCGAAGGCCCGGATGCAGCTGCCTGCTTCTGTACAGGTGCCTGAAAACTTTCCTTCGGTGCATTTTTATAAAGTAAAGGAACCATCTCCTTAATCTCTTTTAGTGAATGTCCCTTTTTCTTTAGTTCCTTAATACTCAGAAATACCTGAATATCCCATCGGGTGTAGTATCGATGCCCCATCTCATTTCTGCCAATAGGAAGCTTTAATTCCTCCTCCCAGTACCGTAATACATGAGATTCTACTTCTGCCAGCTTCGCTGCCTCAGAAATCAGATACTTGGTGTCACTCATATACTGACCCCTTCCCTATGAAATTGTGATTAGAATTGCCCCTAAGGTTTAACCTGACTAATCCTTAAGGTTAATTATAACAAAATGAAAGGGAAATGCAATGAATTTCGCTCGACATATTCTGCGTCTACTTCTTCATGTTAACAAACTTGGTATAATTAGGAAGCCATACCAGATTTACTGTCCCAATGGGGCCGTTTCTCTGTTTTGCTATAATAATTTCTGCAATGTTCTTGTCCTCTGTATCCTTGTTATAGTAATCATCCCGGTAGATGAACATAACCACGTCCGCATCCTGTTCAATTGCCCCTGATTCACGGAGGTCAGACAGCATTGGTCTGTGATCCGGCCGCTGCTCCACGGCGCGGCTCAGCTGAGACAGCGCCACCACCGGTACGTTCAGCTCTCTGGCCAGGGACTTCAGGGAACGCGAGATATCAGAAATCTCCTGTTGACGGGAATCGGTCCGGCCGCTGCCTGTCATTAGCTGAAGGTAATCAATAAAGATAATTCCCAGATTGTGCTCTAACTTGTACTTCCTGCACTTTGACCGAAGCTCCGCAATAGAAATACCGGGGGTATCGTCAATGATCATATGAGACCCGCCGATGATACCGGCGCCTTCAATCAGCTTTGACCACTCTTCATCCTCCAGGTTACCTGTACGGATGCTCTGGGAATCCACCTTAGATTCCAGGGAGAGCAGACGATTCACCAGCTGCTCCTTTGACATCTCCAGACTGAAGATCGCTGTGGTAACATCCTGCCGGAAGGCCATATATTGGGCAATATTCAAAGTAAAGGCCGTCTTACCCATAGACGGGCGGGCGGCAATCAAAATCAAATCTGAGGGCTGAAACCCTGACATTTTATAATCCAAATCCACAAAACCAGTGGGGATGCCGGTTACCGCACCCTTCTGTCGGGACGATTTTTCTATTTTTTCAATAGCATTCAGCACTACCTGCCTGATAGGAACATAGTCACCGCTGCTTCTTCGCTGTACCAGGTCAAAAATCTTTTTCTCTGTCTCTTCCAGAATTACCTCTGTCTTTTCCTGTCCCAGATAGCATTCATTGGCAATCTCTTCATTTACTTTAATTAGCCTGCGGAGCATAGCTTTATCACTGACTATTCCGGCATAATATTTAATATTAGCGGAAGTGGGCACTGCTGTGACCAACTCCCGCACAAACTCCATACTGCTTATCTCAGGCGGCACATTTTTTTCCTTCAGGCGATCCTGAAGGGTGACCAAGTCCACCGGTTTATTCTCATTAAACAGCTCCACCATAGCATCAAAAATCACACCATACTGGTGCTGATAAAAGTCTTCCCCAGTCAGCATCTCAGACGCTGCCATAATGGCATCCCGGCTCATGATCATAGAGCCGATTACCGACTGCTCCGCCTCCACGCTGTGGGGCAGGATTCTCTTAATGAGCGCTTCTTCCATGTAGCCTCCTTAAGCTTCTCTTACGATAACCTTCAATTCTGCCGTTACCTTAGGGTGCAGGCGGATAGGAACCATAGTTGTGCCCAATACTTTTATAGGACTTGGAAGCTGCATCTTCTTTTTGTCAATCTCATATCCAAGCTGCTCCTTTGCCGCCTCTGCAATTTCCTTTGTAGATACAGAACCAAAAAGCTTTCCGCCCTCTCCTACTTTAATGGACAGTACTACTTCTTTTTCTTCCAGCTCTTTTTTGTATGCCTCTGCAGCCTCCAGCTGTTCTTTCGCAACCTTATCTTCATGTGCCTTCTGAAGCTTCAGGTCATTGATATTCTTAGCGTTGGCTTCTACCCCGAGCTTCTTTGGGAACAGCATATTTCTGGCATACCCGTCACTTACATTTACAATCTCTCCCTTTTTTCCCAGGGACTTTACGTCTTCTGTTAAAATCACTTTCATTTAAATATCTCCTTCTTCCAGCATTTCATCAATTGTTTTCTTTAATAGTGCAACCGCCTCATCCAGGGTGATGTTCTTAAGCTGTGCGCCTGCAATGTTAATGTGTCCGCCTCCGCCCAGCCGTTCCATAATCAACTGTACATTCACCTCATCGATGGCTCTTGCACTGATATAAATCTGATCGTTATATTCCGTCAGCACAAAGGAAGCCTTGACACTGACAATATTCAGCAGCTCATTGGCCGCCTGAGCCGCTACCACCGTAGGGCTGTCCAGTCCTTCACTGGGGCACACTGAGATCGCATAGCACTCCCTGTAATTCTCCGTATGCCGCACAGCCTCTGCCCGGGCTTTATAGGATTCCATATCGTCACGGAACATCTTTCTCACTCTAGTAACATCTGCCCCGCATCGCCTCAAAAAGGCGGCGGCCTCAAACGTCCTCACCCCGGTTTTTGCCAGGAAATTATTCGTGTCAATCATAATGCCCGCATACAGGCTGTCCGCCTCCACATTGCGGATGCGGATATCATCGGAAAAGTACTGCAGAATCTCCGCTACCATCTCACAGGCTGATGACGCATAGGGCTCAATGTATGAAAGCACTGCATTCTGGATTACTTCACTGCCCTGCCTGTGGTGATCCAGTACCACAATGGTTTTAGTCATATGGAGTAAATCGTCACACTCTGTATAGCTTGGTTTATTCGTATCTACCACAACCACGACTGTGTTATTGTCCACAATCTCTTTTGCCTCATAGCTGTTGATAAACATGTTCTCATCATAATCCGGATTATTCAGGAAGCTCTGCATCAGCGGCCGGATAGACATAGTCGGATTGTTGACCACAATATGGGCCCGTTTATTCAGTGACTTAGCCGCACGGTAGATTCCCACACCTGCGCCGAATGAATCCACATCGCTGATCTTGTGTCCCATGACAACAACCTTATCCTTGCTGCTCATAAATTCTTTCAGCGCATGAGCTTTTACCCTGGCCTTTACCCTGGTGCTCTTGCCCATCTGCTGGGATTTGCCACCGAAATACGAAATCTGGTTGCCGTCTTTTATAACCACCTGATCTCCGCCCCGGCCCAGAGCCAGGTCAATGGCAATCCTGGAATATTCGTAATTCTGAGCATAACTGCCGGAATTAATTCCGATCCCGATACTGATCGTCACGGCCATATCATTTCCTATATTGACAGTTTTGACATCCTCCAGAATATCAAATCTCCTTTTTTCAAGCTCCATCAGAGACCGATTCCGCATAACCAGAAAATATTTATCCTTCTCCAGCTTTTTCACAAGCCCGTCCAATTCACCAAAGTATTTATTTAACTTACGGTCAATTAAGGCTGTAAGCAATGAACGCCTTACTTCCTCCACACTGTCCAGCGCCTCATCGTAATTATCCAGATATAAAAGTCCTACAACAAGCTTTTCTTCCTCATTCTCCCGGATATAACGGTTTATCTCCGTCTCATCAAAAAGGTATAAGGCAACCAGATAATTCTCCCCCTGAGCCTCCATCATATCAGAACCTTCAAACAGCTCTGCCATAGATACCTTTGTCATAGAAGCCCTGAAGTCTTTTTTCTCAAACTGAAAACACAGCTGAGTGCGCTCTTCCTCCCTGGGAAGGGCATCGGCCGTTATGTCCTCAAATATTGATGTAATTGATTTATGATACTTCTTGCTTTTCCCTGTCATCTGAGAAAACTCATGATTCATCCAAAGCAGCTTCCCCTGGGAATCCATCAGCGCATAAGGCAGCAGAAATTCCTCCAGCAGGTTCTTCTGCACCTGCCCATACTGGGTAGCAAAGGATATCAGCTCACTCATAAGGACGGGACGATTGTAAAAATACAGTATCGCCACAATCAGAATATAGACTGCAAGAAAAATACTGGCCAATGCCCCAGCCTGTTTGTTTACCACATAAAGGGCAATATTCATAATCAACAGCAAAACTGTCAATATAGCCGGCCACTGTAGATAAGTCTTTAATTGTCCTTTAATCTTTACTTTTTTCTCCATTGTCTCTACCTATACAACTTTTTACTTTTTTCCATACTCCGTATATTATACCATTATTCATGGTATTAGCAAAGTTTTTTTTCTTTTGTAGGGAGGAGGGGGATTCCATGAAGGTTTTTTGGGGGGAGTGTCGCAGATTGACGGTCAAGGGAGGAGGTCTTGGGGCCAGAGGTACTGGGTGGATCTGCTTGCTACTGCGTTTCTCCTCTGCTAACTGCCTGGCCGTTCACTAAGAAGCTCAGGAAAGCCTTCGCTCCTAAGTGACCGCCGGCAGTGGATCTTCGGACGCACTCCGTAGTCTGCACAGATCCACCCAGTACCCCTGGCCCCAAGACCTCCTCCCTTGACCTGGCAGAGACTCACTTCACATTCACGGAAAACGGGTGGGGAAGGTCGGGAGTTGTACACTCTTCCTCCTGTTTCTCACTATTGGCGACTTGATGTTTTGGATAAACCGCCAAAAATCTCCCCCTCCTGGAACTTCCCTATACCCAGGTGAGAGGAATTCTGGGGCGGTGGGCTGGCTGGTTCGGGCGGGAGGGAGGGCTTAAGTTCCGGGGACGATTCCGCAGGAGTGAGTAGAGCGTCTTAGGCAAAACCGGGATTCCCGCAGGAGATTTTTTCGGCAGTCCGGGCCGAAAAAAAGTGAGCATGGGCAGAGAATGCACATCAAGCATTCTTTGACCATTCGAACGGTGCTCCGGCGGGGATTCCGGTTTTGTCTTAGACTCTCTTCGCGACGGAGGTGTCCCCGGAACTTAAGCCTCCCTCCCGCCCGAACCAGCCAGCCCGCTGCCCCAGAATTCCTCTCACCGTCCCCCTGCCACCCCATGCCCTCCGACTGGGCAGTCTCAAGCTTAAGAAGTTAAACCCCAAGTATATAAAAAAGCAGGAACCATCACAAACCATGCAATAGTCCCTGCCAAATACTACATCCTAATAACCGCCTTCACCATCTCTTCTTTCCTGTGAATACTATCCTCCAACGCGTCCCCAATCCGGGAAAATTCATAGGTATCGGTGACAATTTTTTTCACCGGAATTATCCCGCTGCTCACCAGCTCGATGGCTGTGGGGTACAGATTTTTATATCGGAATACTGTGTGCAGCTTAGCCTCCTTGCTCATCAGCGTTCCAAAGTCATATGGGAAAACGGGATTGGCTGCCATGCCTACCAACACCACGGTTCCTCCTCTTTTGACCAGCTTTGCGGTCTGTTTTGTGGTGAACTCTGTGCCTGCTGTCTCAAATACCAGATCTACACCTTTTCCCCGGGTAAGTTCCATAATTGCTTCTTCGGCATTCTGTTCTCTCCCGTGAATCACTGCAGACGCTCCCAGTTCTTTTGCCATCTGCAGGCGCTTTTCTATAACATCCACCACATATACGCTGCAGATTCCCATAGCTTTCAATGCCATCAAGGTGCATAGTCCAATACAGCCGCTGCCTAAAATAGCAGCTGTCTGGCCTACTTTTCCCTCTGACTGTTCTGCGGCGTGGAGCCCCACGCACAAAGGCTCAATCAGCGCCCCCTCTATGGTATCCATAGTATCAGGAAGCCTGTAAACCATATCTGCAGGATATCTGATATATTCTGCAAAGGCGCCGTCATACGGAGGTGTGGCCAGGAATACCACATCCGGGCAGAGATGATACCTTCCGGTCTTGCAAAACTCACATTTCCCGCAGGGATATCCCGGCTCCACAGCCACCAGATCCCCCTTCTCCAGGCCTTTTACCCCATCGCCCACTTCCACAACTTCTCCGCCGCATTCATGTCCCAGAATCATAGGCTTTTCCACCACGAAATCTCCGATGCGTCCATGCTCATAATAGTGAACGTCCGAACCGCAGACTCCGCAGTGTAAAACCTTGATTAAAACTTCATCCCTGCGGATAACGGGAATATCCCGCTCCTGCTCTTCAACCTTTTTTATATCTGTTAATACTGATACTTTCATAGTCTCACCTTTCCTATTGTGCCGGTTATTCAATCACAGGGGTACGGTTAATCTTCGGATCTGTGAAAACATCATATTCATCCAGGCTCTTTGTACTGAACTCAGAGATTACCGCACCCTCCGGGCCGGCCTGAAACCAGTGCTTTGTGTTGGGAACAAGAGTATACTGTTCTCCGGCACGGAGTACAATCTCATGTCCGACGGTGTAGGTGTCCTCATATCCCTCCGGTTTCTTTCCAAGGGGATTGGCAGTCTCTTCCCCTTCCACATACAGGTACACGCTTCCGTACCGGCAGCGGAATGTTTCCTCTTTTCCCTCATAGTGCAGCTCGGGTATGGGTCCATGGCAGTGTTCCGGACAAGTCTGGCCGGGAAAGAGAACCATTTCCTTTGCACAGCATCTGTCCGTATTCACAAAAGTGACCAAAATCAGCCCAATGTGTTCCAGATCCTCCAGTCCGAAGTCTGCGATTTCAATTGCAGCCTTTTCTTCTTCCGTCAAAACAATTGCAGCCTTTTCATAAAATTCCAGCGCCTTTTTCCTGGCTTCTTCATAACATTCTTTGCGCATTCTATACCTCCTGCATAGTTATCCTTTATTTTACCTGTTTGATGACAGGTTCCTTCCCGCCAATTCCCTTGATTCTGAAGGTTTTTACCTCCCCGGGAAGCAGATCGAAATAGCAGTCGGAGCAATCGTAATCTCCCTCCGCATAAACCCCGTGTACAAAGCCGTCGGCGGTAACTGTAACCAGTTTATCCTCACCCTCCTGGCGTACCTCCACAGTTCTCACAGGGTTGGGTCCGAAGTTCAGCTGACGCATGTCATCGGTGCGCAGCCATATATTGTCAATGGCATCACTGTCTGTATAGAGCATTACCGTACCGGCAGTATAATCTCTTTCAGGAAGCTTTTCCTTCAGAAGATATGTCCTCTCTCCTGCAGGAACTTTAAGTACGATGTCTCTGAGCTCCTTCACCTTTCCGTCAAAGGAGACGTAGCCTAGCTTTCCGGAAACCTCCAGATCCTCCGGATAGTCATTGGCCCCCTGCAGTACCAGCTGCCCGTCTGCTGCCCGCATAGTAAATTTCTGATGGGCGAGAGCCCGTTTTACCGCATAAAAAGGAATCTTTCTTCTCAGGTAATAGTCTATAATAGTCCAGCCCACTTCTCCCCAGGCATCATTGTACATCCAGAACAAACCGCCGCCGCAGTGTTCTTTGAAGCGGATAGCCTCCAGTGAATATCCGTACATTAATCCATGTACCATTCCGCCGTAGAGAATGTAATCGTCCAGGGACAATGTCTCCGGGTGATCCAGATAATTTTTCTCAATTGCTGCATTTACGGTTCCCTTTTCAAATACATTGGAATGCATGTGCCAGATATTTCCTTCCCTGTCCATGGAAGCTCCATCCATATATTCTTCTGTGCTTTTCCTGCAGCATGGTCCGATAAAGCCGTATTCGCTCACAAACTTTGATTCTATAGTGTCGTAATCCTTTGCCTCGATACGCTCTTCCATCTTTTTGCTCATGAGAGCATTGTGCCAGCGGTGAACATCTCCAACGGTATCATCATTGGGAAGCTCCCCTCCGTAGGGTGAGCTGTTCCAGTAAGGAATCTGCGGGCAATTGTTTCGTATAATCTCCTTAGCCATAAGATTGGCAATTCTGAGTCCATACTGGTGCTCATATGAAAATTCTATTCCCCATCTGGGATTGTCAATGGAATTAAAGATCCAGTGTACCTCATTGGTGCCGCAGTATAACCCCATACAGCAGTGGTTTCTCAGTCTCTTGGTCTGATAGTCCAGCTCCTGGCGCATTTCGTCCCGGAACCATTGCCGGTGATCCGGATAAGTAGAACAGGCAAACATAAAATCATGCCACAAAAGGAGTCCTTTTTGATCACATAATTCATAGAAGAGGTCTCTCTCATACAGGCCTCCGCCCCATACCCGGATCATATTAAAGTTGGCCTCTGCCGCCTCGTCTGTGAGCACATGGTACTTTTCATCCGGTACTCTTGCATAGATAAAATCATTTGGCACCCAGTTGCCGCCCTTGCAGTAAATGGGTTTTCCATTGACAACCAGAATGAAATTTCTGTCCTCCCCGGAAATCACACTGGTATCCAGCTGTATGGTACGGATGCCAAAGGAGAAGGCAGGGTATTCCTCCACATCCCGGCCGCAGGCAGCGCATACCCGCACTTCATACAGAGGCTGCTCCCCATATCCGTTGGGCCACCACAGACAGGGATTCTTAACTTCCAGCTCCAGATCCAGATAGTTATATCCTGAGGTGAGAAGCTGTTTTTCCAATTTAGCCTCCGCGCATACCGCTCCCTCTCTCACCATCTGAACCGTTACATCACAGCTTTTGGAACTGATGAAACACAGATCCTCTATATTTACCATGGCGTGTACCCGGGCAGTTTCCCCCAGCTTTTCGGTATGTAAGTGTACCTCGCGGATGGCAATGGTCTTATAACTTCTCAGGCAGACGTTTCCGGTGATTCCTATGGTGATTACTTTAGGTCCCCAGTCCCAGCCTACAGTATACTGAGGCCGCCTCACAAAGGAACGCCGGCCGTCCCCCCGGAATTCACCCCCGTTATTACTCTCCAGGCAGACTGCATGGTCAAGCTCTGCCAGATCCTCCTCTGCCACTTCTTCCAGACCGCTGGTGACTCTCACCATAATCTCGTTTTCTCCCGGCACCAGAAGCTCCTTAACATCGTACACAAAGGGGTAGTGCACATTTCTGTGGCAGCCGATAAACTGTCCGTTTATAAAGATATCGCTTCTGGTATCCAGTCCCTCCAGGACCAGTTCAACGATATCATCCTCCATGCATACAGCGCTTCCGTCGAATGTCTTCCGGAACCACCAGGAGCGGTCTTCTATCCACTCAGACTCTCTGCAGTAGTCGGAAAGTACAGGATCTTTAATAACCCCCGCCTCAATCAAAGGCATTCTCACATCTGCCGGCAGACTGCAGTCATACCAGCCGTCTGTCTGGCGGTCTATCTGGCTTTTGTATTCCTTCCCCCATTTTAAAGGGGCCTCGTGAAGCTGCCAGTTCTCATTTAAACACAATTTTTTCATTCTGTATCCACCTCTTCTTTTCTTATTATCTGAAACTTATGTCTTATCCTTTAACCGCGCCTGCAATCATTCCCTTAATAATCTGTTTGGAGAATGAGAAATACAAAACCACAGCCGGTAAAATTGCGATCAGCATAGCGGTCATCATCTTAGGGTAATCTGTGGTAAACTGACCTTTAAAGAGGGTAATACCCACAGGAACGGTCATCCACTTTTCTGAATCAATCAAAATCAGGGAAAATGTAAATTCATTCCATACATAGAAAAACTGTATGATGCCCACAGTCACTAAGATAGGCTTGCACATGGGCAGGATAATGGAAAACAGGGTTCTGTGAAGGGAACTCCCGTCAATGGCCGCCGCCTCCTCCACTTCCAGGGGAATCGATTTCACATAGCTTTCCACCAGAAAAATAGCTATGGGCAGCGAAAGGGCTGTGTACGGAAGCACCAGCGTAAACCAGTTGTCCGTCAGACCCATCTTCGTAAAAAGAACATACATCGGTACCATCAGAGCGTGAACCGGCACCAGCATCCCCACCAGGAAATATCCATAGAGCGCCTTTCTCCCTCTGAACTTGTATCTGGAGAGGAAGTAGCCTACCACGAATCCGATGAGCAGGATAAATACCAGGGAAAGAAAACTGTTTCGTATGGTGTTTCCCATCCAGGTAAGAATCTTGCTGTTGGTAAATATAGAGATGTAATGCTGAAAATTCGGGCTCTTTGGCAGTGCAATGGGGCTCTGGTAAAATTCCGCCTTATCCTTCAGCGAGGAGTAGAACAGCCATATCGCCGGAAAGATACAAGACAAGGAAAATAGTATCAGCACAACATTTGGTATAATTCTTAAAATCTTTCTTCCTGCTTCTTTCATCCTAAACCTCCTTATCCTTCCCGAACCGCAAAAGCAGTCCCCGGCTTCCCGCCACCAGAATCAGGCTGACAATCAGTATGATAATGGACATAGCGCTGCCGTATCCCATCTTATACGACATAAAAGATGTCTTATAGGCATACATGGCCATAACACTGCTGGACGTACCAGGTCCGCCTCCTGTCATAGCATAAATATGATCAAAAATCTTCATGTTGCCCGCGATACAGAGGGTAACGCAGACAATCAGTGTATTCTTAATCAGCGGAAGCGTGATATAAATAGCCCTTTTAAAGCCGCTTGCACCGTCAATTTCTGCCATCTCAAAGATCTGAGGATCCACGGAAGATAGGGCTGACATGATAATCAGCAGGTAATATCCCACATACTGCCAGATCAGCGGAATTGCCACCAGCAGAAGCACCAGCTTATCATTATTCAGCCATGCCTGAGCCAGATCCCCCTGACCGATTACCTTCAGAAAAGAATTCAAAAGTCCATAGTGGTAATCATAGAGCATATTCCAGATAAAACCGATGACAACAGCGGAAAGAACCGCCGGGAAGTAACTCATGGTACGGTGGAACCCTTTAAACTTTATGTGCCGTCCGTTCAGCATCACTGCCAGGATAAAGGCAATTCCTATCTGCCCTGCCAGACAGACTATGGTAAGATAAATATTATTCCCCAGAGACTGGCGGAAAACCGGGTCCTTGATAACGTCCAGATAATTCTGGATTCCCAGAAAAGTCTTATTCGTTCCTCCTGCCCAGTCGAACATTCCGTAGTAGGCGGCAAGGCATACCGGAACCAAAATAATAAAGCTGTACCAGAGAATACCGGGAAGCATATAGAGGAATATAGTCCGCTTTTTTACTTTTAAACAACTGCTCATACACTCACACCTTTCCAATTTTGGGCAAAAATAGAGACGGATCTTCTGCGGACAGAAGTTCCGCCTCTGTTTTAGCCACTATTTTAATTTATCCTGCTCCGCCTGAATCTCTGCCGCCAGATCCTTCGGTTCCTTTGAACCATTCAGCAGATCCTGTATTCCTGTATTCATCACCTCGATGACAGCTCCGTCCATAACCAGATCGTATACCGGAGTAAAATTCAGTTCATTGGTGAGTGCGATAAAGTCCTGGGTCAGCTGAGGAAATGCAGAGACATCCACATCCTCTACAAGACCGGCTCCCATAAGCCCGTGTTCTTTGGCTGCATATTCACACATCTCATATCCTGTGGTAGAGAAGATAAAGTCCATAGCTGCATCCAGCTTTTCCCCTGTGAGGTTTTTGTTCACTGCAAAATACCATCCGCATCCCCCGGAGATGCTTTCCGGCTTACTTCCATCCTCTGACGGGAGAACAGCGACCTTTGTATTCTTAATGGTCTCCTCATCGGCAAAGGATTCAATTGCAGCTACGCTCCAGTGTCCGGAGACAACTGCTGCTGCCCTGCCCTGGGAATAATACTCAACCCCCTGGGTCTCTGTTATGGTGTTAAAATCAGGATTCAGTACATTTTTCGTGGCCAGTGTCTGCAGTCTCTCAAGTGCTGATACAAAGGAATCATCTGTAAACTTTGCTGTCCCGGAATTGTCGATGATACTGTTTGTCCAGTCGGTTCCTGTAAAACGGTCACCTAAGGTAGACAGGATGCAGGATTCCGCCGCCCATTTCTCACTGTTGCCCAGAGCAATGGCTGAAATACCCTGTTCCTGGAACTTTTCTGCTGCAGCGTAGATGTCGTCCCAATTATCCGGGAAGGAATCGTATCCTATGGATTTCCACAGTGCCTCGTTGTAGTAAACCACAGAGGTTATAGACATCTGGTTGGGCATACCGTAGATCTGGCCGTCCCTGGTGGCTGCGTCAAATACACCCTCTCTGAAGTTATCTTTATATTCGTATTTGTCCAGATATTCGTTAATAGGGGCTACAATTCCGTTTTCCACAAAATTATCTACCCAGGAGCCTTTTACCATAAACACATCCGGCACCTCGTTCACAGCGGCCTGTGCCTGAATCTTTGTTGAATAATCGGACTGAGACATGGCCTGCTGGGTTACTGTGATATCCGGGTGATCCTTCTCATACTGCTCCACCATGGCCAGATAGCTGTCACCCACTGCATTGCTCTCCCGTTCTTCCTGCAGGTAATAATGTGATACCGTAAGTTCGATTCCGTCTCCTGTCCCTTTTTTGCCCTCCGCTTTTGCGTCATCCCCGCCGCCGCAGGCAGTCAGTCCAGTTACCGTAAGTATCCCTGCCATCAAAAGCGCAGCAGCTTTCATTTTCCTTTTCATTCCCAATACCTCCAATTCGTTTTTGTTAGATTCATTATATCGGCCCCGGTAAAAAGAAAAAACCGAAGTTATTGTTTTTGATATCCTGTTAAAATGACCGATTAAGGGTCTTTCAGCCTCTCTGGGGCGAAAACATCCTAAGTTATTTACCAGTATCCCAAAAAATTATCTCCTTGGGGATTCTCCCCCTATTTCATTGACACTCTTTGTCTTCTGATGATAAGATCCAACCAGAGAACAATCTGCCATAAGGAGTATGACTATGAAAGTTAAAATGACGATGCGGAAGAAAATTATTCTGTTTTTCCTCTGCCTTGTAGCGATTCCCATTCTTATTATATATATTGTTGCCAGTAACCTGTTTATAAAAAGCGCCCAGAAGGATCTCAAGAATCTCTATGCTGCCAACATCAATGAGGTGGGGAAGAATATTGATGTCTTCTTCAGCGATGCCCTGGACTTAACTCTGTATCCCCTCATGGAGCAAAACCTGAGAACCTTTCTCACAGAGCCCCCCTCCAGTCCATCTTATCTGAAAGACAAAAAAAATGCCAGCGATATTCTCCTGTCTATGCCCTACGGGTTCTCCTCGGGTATCCACGGCATTACGCTGGCTAACATGGTGCCGGATATGATTGGGGTGGGATCTAATATCCGTCTCACCAATGAGGATGCGGCAGCTGCCAAAGAACAGAACGCATCCCCCAGCTGGGATTATTCCGCTGCCAGAGAGAAGAACGGATATCTATATCTCACCCGGCTGTTAAAGAATCCCAGCAATATCTCCCAGCACATCGGCTATATCAAGCTCTCCATCAGCTGTGCTAAGATAAAGGCTGCTATTCTGGAAAACCAGAAGGATGATCAAACCTCCTATTTTCTTCTCTCCCCGGACAACGGATGTCTGGTCGAGTCAGATACCAGCCAGCAGTCAGAATTTCCCAAAGAGGAGCTTTCGTATCAAAAGCTGTCCCAGCTGGCTGCTTCCGGGGAAAACAGTAAGATTATAAGCAACCGGATTCTCTCGGCCTACTCCATAGAGCATACGGATCTTATTATATACAGCATTACCAGGCCGGACGTCCTCACGGTGGTGAAAAAGACCTTTCTCTCCAACATGATGATTCTGTCTGTCCTGGTATTCGCATTTTCCATTCTGCTGTCACTGGCTTTTGCCAAGATCATCACCAAGCCCATGGATATGCTGGGAAGACGCATGGCCTCCCTGTCCAATGAAGACTTTTCTGTCCGGGTACCGGTAAAGGGGACAGATGAAATCTCGGTCCTCTCTCATCATTTCAATGAGATGGCTGAGAAGCTCGAATTTCTCTATAAAGAGGTTTACATGGGCGAATTAAAATTAAAGCAATCCCAGCTTGATATGCTTCAGACCCAGATCAACCCCCATTTTCTCTATAATACACTGGACACCATCTATTGGATGGCCCAGATGGGAGATACCCAAAATGTAAGCACCATGGTTTCCAATATGTCGAAAATGATGCGCCTGACCCTCTCGCCCAAGACAAACGATAAGATTCCCCTGGCACAGGAGTTAGAACATCTTTCCTGTTATATCACGATTCAGCAGATTCGCTACGGAAACAAGGTTCAGTTCTTCCAGACCTGTCCGGAGAATCTCCTGGATGAATATGTTCTCTGTTTTCTTCTGCAGCCTTTGGTGGAAAACGCATTGGTTCACGGCCTGAAAAACAGCCTCCACGGCTTTGTACGGGTCACCGTCTATGAGGAAAACGGCAATATTATATATGAGGTAGCCAATACCGGCGAATTGATCTGTCCGGATGAGATCAGTGCCATCCTGGCCGACCCCACAGATTCACAGAAAGGGCTCGCCCTGAAAAATATCAGGGAGCGCCTCCGTCTGAAATACGGGGAAGCTTATCCTATGGAATATTATGTAGAAAAGGAATGCAGTGTATTTAAAATCACGCAGCCAAAGGAGAGTACGATATGATAAAGATATTGATTGCAGATGATGAAGATTTTATCCGGCACGGCATGCGCTATGCCATTCCCTGGGAAGACAATGGAATGGAAGTCATAGGAGAAGCCGGCAACGGTGAGGAAGCCCTGCAGCTTGCGGTGCGCCTCCGGCCCGACATTGTCCTGGCAGATATCCAGATGCCCCTTATGGACGGTCTGGAGCTCGCTCAGCGGCTCAGGGAACTGCTGCCGGAAACCCGGGTAGTAATTCTCACTGCTTACGGAAATACCGAGAATCTTACCAGTGCCATCGATGTCAAGGTAAGCGCCTTCCTTTTAAAGAGTGCAGACAGCAAAAAGATCCTGGAATCTGTGATTAAAGTCAAAAAAGAAGTAGAGGCGGCCCAGGCCAGCTCCCATAAAGTTTCTCAGCTCAAAGATATCTATGAAGAAAACCGCCATCTGATTAAGGGCACCCTGCTCTCCCGGTTTCTGCAGAATCAGGTTTCCTATTCCTACTTTGCAAAAAAGGCCGGCAAAATAGGCCTGGAGCTCTTTGCCTCTTCCTATGCACTGGCCCTGATCCGCACGGACAGTACCGATGAGAAGCTGGTTCTTGGCAGTCTGATCCAGCATTTTCTGCGCTTTCAGCCCTTTGCCTTTTTTATTCGGGATCACCAAGCCATTGTTATTCTGAATACAGAAGAATACCCTTTGGACCGGAATGCCATGGACGATATTCTCCCCGGTATTCTTCCGGTCACCTTTGGCAATTCCATCGTTGTAATGAGGGATATTACTTCCCCAGAAGAATTCCCCCTGGTCTACACGGTACTCACCCAGGCGCTGGAACACTGCTTTTGGAACACCGGACAGCCCTATACACTGCTCACCCCGGAACAGCGTTTTTCTTCTGACCCGGAGATACAGCCCTACACCTATGAAAGTCAGCTTATAACAGCTATACTTTCCAGGGACTCCGGAAAGATCCAGCAGCAGCTTCATACCTATTATTCCTACATGGAAGAGCATAAATGCTCCCGTCTGCTGTTTTTGGAATCAGTCAAACGGCTGGCAGTCCTGCTGGGAGCTGTCTCAGAGGATACCGCAGATATTCTGAAGATAAATGCGCTGATGGAAGAACTGGAAACCCCCCGGGAGATCATGGATCTCATTGCAAGCCTTGCCCTTCCTTCCAAAACGGAACACCCTGCCCATTCCCAGATTGCGCCTGCACTGCACTATATACATCAGCATTACACGGAAGATATCCATCTTGAGGACGCGGCGGGAGCCGCCTACCTCTCCCCAGGCTATCTGAGCCGCATCTTTAAAGCGGAAACAGGCTATTCCTTTAAAGAGTATATCCACAGACTCCGTATTCAAAAGGCCCAGGATCTGGTGTGCGGCACAGATCTCAAATATTATGAGATAGCGGAACAGGTGGGATATAAGGATTACAAATATTTTTCCGCATATTTTAATAAAATTGCAGGATGCAGTGCAAAAGAATACCGGAACACTCACAGCCGGTCATCTATATGAGTCTCACCCTCCCTGCCCTTAATAAGCCGGGGGCAGGGAAGATACTCTATGGAAACTTCATTTTTAATGACACCTATAAATTTCCCCATTCTCTTGCAGTCTAGTTTTTTAGTAATTACCATATCGTCTATGTTGCCGTTGAGAGATTTTAATAAATGTTTCTCTTTATAGTGATAGTACCTGCCAATATAGAGATACCCCTCCTTCAGAAACATCCAAATCTCCCCCTGCTTAGGCATAACTCCATCTTCATACCGGAATCCCAGAAAAGACCCTCTGAAAAACTGAGGCTCCAGAGCATTGTCGCAGATGTGCACGCAAAAAGTACAATCCCTGGTAAAGGAATTGTTGTCTGCTACAATCATTTTTTCTATCTTGCTCTCATATTCCCCCAGCCCGTCCACTACGTTGGTGAACTCAAAACATCTGAGCCGGATCTTATCCTCCGTTTTCAGATAGATCATGCGGTCATATTCCAAATCTATGATAAACTTAATATATTCCTTCACATGTGGCGCCAGCTGCTTCATCTTATATACGTATTCCTCGTACTGATAAGGAATTTTGGGTTCCCGGTCAGAGAACTCATCCATGGAGCACCGGAGGGCAGAGGCAATGGACTGCATAGTTTCAAACCTGGGATCCGGGGTATCCCCGCTGCTTATTTTCGCCAATGTACTCAGAGGAATTTTGCTTATTTTTGCCAATTCCTCCAAGGTATACCCCCGGTCTCTGCAAATTTTTTTAATCTTTTCCCTTTTCAATATATCAGCCCTTCCATATTTGGTATTTTTATACATATTGCGTGAATTGACATTAATCGCTGCTCTTCTCTATAATTTACCATATGCGGTATCCCAAGGTTGTACAGAAACCGCCAAGAATAAGATGGAGGAACACTATAATGGAAATGAAAACTCTGCAAATCGTATTTTCGGATGACAAAATTTCTAATGTTAGTTTAACTGACGAAAATGGAAAAGTAAACCAATTGTTGTCAGGACTACTGCAGATAGGCCAGGCAGCAGCAATACCGTCTCCTGCGGAGGCTTGTCCAGAGGATGAAAGCGTCTCCAACAATCTCACTCTTTTGCTGAATCATCTGGGGCTTTCACCTAATCTGAAGGGTTACTATTATATCAAACATGCAGTTCTCCAGGTAATGAAAGATCCCAGCCTTCTGGTGGGAATCACCAAGAAATTGTACCCTGAGATCGCAGACGAGTATCACACAACCACCGGCAGCGTGGAACGCTCTATCCGCCATGCTATACAGATTGTCTGGAGAAGCGGGCACAAGGAGCGGTACTGCCGGCTGACCCGCAGCACTATAAAAGACAAGCCAACCAACAGTCAGTTCATTGGAATCCTGGCTGAATACATAAAAATTGCAAAGGTAAATGATATGGCTATCGGCTGAAGAGCACTTTGGCCTGCGGCCTGAAAAAGGCAGATACCATATGATATCTGCCTTTTCTTCTGCTTATCTGAATACGATAGAGTTCAGGATTCCCGGAATATCCCCCTGCAGTTTCAGGATCTCTGCTTGCTGCTCCGGTCTGTAAGAGCCAATCGCACTCTCCTTATCCTGTCCGGCTACGAACCACATGCCGGAATGCTGTCCCAGATTTTTCGGATTCTTCAATTCTGCCATATACAGCTCTGCTTCCTGCTTTGTCTTTGCTGCCACAACACCAAAAAGCGGCTCATAGTCATCCTCTCCGCTTTCATTTTTAAAGGCGGTAGCATACATGGCAATCCACATCTTCTCTATAGCTCCATACTGTACCGGCTCATCCCATGTTTCCGGTACTGTCATATAAAAATATTTTGTCACTACCCGGTCTAAATCGAAGTCTATATCGTCATCACCTAATTTCATCCATACACCGTCGCTGTCCACATAATAACCGTCCGGGGTATATCTGGATACATACATTGCTCCGCTTGCACCTACGTAGTAATTGCCAATCCAACGGTTGGCGGCCATTGCTCCTGACGGGTTGAGATAATACCAGGCATTCCCGTCCTTTATCCACCCGGTAGCCATAGCTCCGCTTTCTTTAAAATAATACCAGGTGCTTCCCACCTGACACCAGCCCACAGCCATGGCTCCGCTGCTCTTCAGATAATACCAGGTGTTTCCCTGTTTCAGCCAGCCTGTCTGCATCCCTCCGCTTCCGTTAGAATAATACCAGGTCTTTCCATCCTGATACCAGCCGGTGGCCATAGAGCCGTCTGCTTTCAAGTAATACCAGATCTTGCCCTGCTTCAGCCATCCCGTCTGCATCGCTCCGTTTGCCTTCAGATAATACCAGGTATTTCCCGATTTTATCCAGCCTGTCTGCATCACTCCGCTTCCGTTGGAATAGTACCAGGTCTTTCCATCCTGATACCAGCCGGTGGCCATGGAGCCGTCTGCTTTCAAGTAATACCAGGTGCTGCCCTGCTTCAGCCATCCGGTCTTCATCGCTCCGCTGTTGTCAGAATAATACCACTTTCCTCCTGCCATATACCAGCCGGTGGCCATGGAGCCGTCACCCCGCAGATAGTACCAGGTATTCCCCAGTTTCAGCCAGCCCGTCTGCATGGCTCCGCTGTTGTCGGAATAATACCACTTTCCGCCCGCCAGGTACCAGCCGGTGGCCATAGAGCCGTCACTCTTCAGATAATACCAGGTATTTCCCAATTTCAGCCAGCCCGTTACCATGTAGCCCGAACCATTGAAATAGTACCATTTGTTGTCAATGAGATCCCATTTATTCGCAGGATAGGTGCCGTCTGAATAAAGATACCACCAGCCTGTCTTATTCTCTTTCCACCCGCCAGTCTTCACCGGAGGAGTTGTCTGCTTCTCAATGCTAATCTCTTTCATGGCATTGGATAAATCATCAGCAAGTTTGCCGTTGACATCGGGAGCTGCAAAAGATACACCTGCAACTCTTGCATCTCCATCCTCAAGCCATTCTGTAGATTCAATTCTGCCTCCATTTATCTCGCTATATCCTTCCGCCAGGTATATGGTATTGGCAGACGGTTCCGCGTCCGCAGACTCTTTATACCGTACAACAAGCAGCGCTGGCATAGTTCCTTCTGCTTTTACATACATTCTCCCGGCTTCCAGTCTAAAAGATCCCCTGGTAGCTATACCTGTCGCTTCCGCTGACCCAACATTGAGAGTGCTTCCTTTTCCTTTAACAATAATATCCTTCTCAGCTACTATAGCTTCATCTACGCTGTTTACTGTGAGATGTGCATCTGTCAGCAAAAGTTCCCCTTCTACGTACATTCCATACTCTGTATTAAGGTAGAGAGAGCCCTCTCCCTCAATATCTATACTTCCCGGGACAATCATTCCTGAAATAGCAGCTTCTCCCAGATCTGCCTGTATCTCATTTGTCCCGTTCAGACGTATACTCAGGTTCATCGGTTCGCCTGAAGTATCCTCCGCATAGATACCATAGCCATTCGCTTCTCCTGTATTAATCACAGCGTCTTCCAACGTAAGAATCCCGCTTGCAGGGTCATATTTAGCAGTACCCTCACCGCACGGCACTGTATTATCTTCTGCCTCCAATATGTTCTGTCCGTTTACCCACAGCACTTTATCCGGCTCTGCCGCCCTTACCGTTGCCGGCAGTACTGCTATTCCAATCAGGACAGCCATCGCCGCCAGGCATTTCCCTAAGAATGTTCTTTTTACCTTTTCTTTACTCCGGTTGTTCATCATTTTCCTCCTTCATCTCCTTGTTTTTTATATAACAGCATAAACCAAGACCTTCCGACCTTTTCCACTCATCCCCTCCTCAGTTTCTTTTATGATTTATGCTCTATATCGTGATATCTTTGGCCTTCACCCGGGAAAGGGCAGATACCATATGATATCTGCCTTTTCTTCTGCTTATCTGAATACGATAGAGTTCAGGATTCCCGGAATATCCCCCTGCAGTTTTAGGATCTCTGCCTGCTGCTCCGGTCCGTAAGAACCAATCGCACTCTCCTTATCCTGTCCGGCTACGAACCACATGCCGGAATGCTGTCCCAGATTTTTCGGATTCTTCAATTCTGCCATATACAGCTCTGCTTCCTGCTTTGTCTTTGCTGCCACAACACCAAAAAGCGGCTCATAGTCATCCTCTCCGCTTTCATTTTTAAAGGCGGTAGCATACATGGCAATCCACATCTTCTCTATAGCTCCATACTGTACCGGCTCATCCCAGGATTCCGGTACTGTCATATAAAAATATTTTGTCACTACCCGGTCTAAATCGAAGTCTATATCGTCATCACCTAATTTGATCCATACACCGTCGCTGTCCACATAATAACCGTCCGGGGTATATCTGGATACATACATCGCTCCGCTTGCACCTACGTAGTAATTGCCGATCCAACGGTTGGCGGCCATTGCTCCTGACGGATTGAGATAATACCAGGCATTCCCGTCCTTTATCCACCCGGTGACCATAGCTCCGCTCTCTTTAAAGTAATACCAGGTGCTTCCCACCTGACACCAGCCCACAGCCATGGCTCCGCTGCTCTTCAGATAATACCAGGTGTTTCCCTGTTTCAGCCAGCCTGTCTGCATCGCTCCGCTTCCGTTGGAGTAGTACCAGGTTTTTCCATCCAGGTACCACCCGGTGGCCATGGCTCCGTCTGCCTTCAGATAATACCAGATCTTGCCCTGCTTCAGCCACCCTGTCTGCATCGCTCCGCTTGCTTTCAGATAGTACCAGGTATTCCCCAGTTTAATCCAGCCAGTCTGCATCACTCCGCTTCCGTTGAAATAATACCAGGTGTTTCCGTCCAGGCACCACCCGGTAGCCATGGCTCCGTCCGCTTTCAGATAATACCAGATCTTGCCCTGCTTCAGCCACCCTGTCTGCATCGCTCCGCTTCCGTTGGAATAGTACCACTTGCCCCCTGCCATATACCAGCCGGTGGCCATGGACCCGTCGCTTCTCAGGTAGTACCAGGTGTTTCCGTCCAGAAGCCAGCCGGTAACCATAGCTCCATTCTCTTTTGAGTAATACCAGTACTTTCCTACCTTATACCAGCCAGTAGCCATTGCCCCGCTGCTCTTCAGATAATACCAGGTATTTCCCTGCTTCAGCCAGCCTGTGGCCATATAGCCAGCTCCGTTGAAGTAATACCAAGTATTGTCAATATATTTCCACTGGCTCACCGGATAGGTACCGTCTGCATATTCATACCACCAGCCGGTTTTGTCCTGCTTCCAGACACCTGTTTTCTCCTGGGGTGCCTTTTCTTCTATTGTGATCTCATTCACTGCATTGCCAAGATTCGTCTGCAGAGGGCCCTCGTCCTCCTGGGGAATAAATGATGTCCAGGAACGGATAATTCCCGTTTTCCACTCATACCAATCAGACACGGCAATTTTACTGCCGTTCTTTTCTGCATATCCGCTGCCTATTACGATTCCCGGAACTGCCTCTTCGTCCTCTGACTGTCTGTTGCGTCCCACGCCAACAGCTGCAAAGCCCTCAGCCCCTTTGGCGTATACTTTACCAGCATTGACAGTGAATACTCCCCGCAGGTAGATTCCCAAGTCATTGGATGACACAGAGGATACGTCACCTCCCTGAATGGTAATATCGCCGTTTGCATTTAACCCGGCATAATATCCATTTGCAGTCACATTGGAGTCTCCCTGAATAATTATATTGGACTCGGAATAAATGGCGCTGTCTTCAGCAGCAGCATTTATCTCACTGTTGTCTATCACAATATCATCTGAGCCGTAGAGGGCAGGATAATAGCTCTCAATCTTAAAAACTGAAGTATCGTTAACGGTTATGCCTCCCCTTGTAAATATGCCGTTAGATGTCGGGCTCTTTATATTTACGGATGATTTTTTAATTGTAACATCTGCTCCGCTTAATATACCTATGGCATCAAAACGGGGAGTTTCCCCCTGTTCCAGGTTTTCACTCACAGACAAATCCAATGTACTGTTTTCTATTACAAATGTTCCATTTTCTCCTCCGGCGATAGCTGTCCTGATATTATTTGCAGTGATACTGCTTCCTTTTATGCTGATATTATTTGACGGCACATTAATGCCACAGTCATATCCCTCTATCACAACAACAGAATTTTGAATGCTGCAATGCCCATTCTCAAACTGATTGCTGTCGATCCCAGCTTCGGCGTGACGCTTTTCTGATTCGTCTCTAATTGTTAGAGTAATCCCGTCAATATCACAACCTCCGAATGCATAAACCCCTCCTTGCCGAGTGTTGTTGTTATTACGGGTAGTAATATCAAGTGAACCTTCCCCTATAATGCTAATCTGCCCCATAGAGTATATACCCATATCTATGCTTTCATTTTCCAGGGGATAGATATCATTTGTTCCCTGCAGTTTTACCGTCACTTTCTCTGGTATGTCACTTCCTTTTAAGACCAGAATAGCACTGCCGTTATTTGCAGTTTTAGTTATATCCGTATCGCTGAGTGTTAATGTGCGTGACGCGGCATCGTATACTGCAGTTCCCCCTCCGCATTCCACCGTTCTGTCCGCATCTTCCAGGATATTAACCCCATTTACCCATATCTCTTCCTTGGAATTGCCTTCAGCCAACACTGTTGATGGCAGCAATACCACACCTGCAAGAACTAAAATACTCAGTAAACATTTACAGATACCCAGCCCTTTGCATTTTCCTTCCAAATTGCTTTTCATACCTTTCCTCCTTCGTCTCCTTAATTTTTTATTTATAGTAATGACCAGTTTTTTTAGCCCTTTATTCCCTCCTCCTTACACAGAACTAGAGAAACCGGCCAAATGCTATTTTCCGCTTCCATACAATTTATCCATATCCGCACCACTTGTCTCCATTATACAAGATGTTCATAAAATATGCACTATATTTTTCCATATTAATACATTTTTCTGTACGATTTATCCAATCCGTATTTAGTTATGTTAACCTATAAGCATTTTATTTATCTATTCATTCCTCAATTCCAACTAATGGTCTTGGGCCAAACTCCCCAACGGTCCAATAATGATTCCTCTTGTGGTAGATACATTTAAAAAACAGCAGGACATCCACCCAAGCTTGTCCTGCTGTTTCTCTATTTTCCTTATTATCTGAAGACCAGGGAATCTAAAATGCTTTCCACGTCTTTATGCATCTGCTGAATCTCCGCCTGCTGTGCCTTGGTGTACAGATCAATCACCGTGTTCTCATCACCGCCTGCAATAAACCAAAGTCCGGAGTGCTGGCCCAGATATCTTCCGTCTTCCATTTCCGCTGCGTATTCTCTCGCTTCTTGCTCCGTCCTTACCGCCTCAATGGTAAACAGCTCTTCCTGCTTCTTTTGGTTGCCATCCATGACAGTATCTGCATACAGGAACGCCCACAGTCCTCTTCCAACAAAATACTCCATCCGGTTATTCCATGTCTCAGGCAATGTGAAATAGTAATATTTTGTTACCAGCCGGTCACCGTCTGTCTTTATATCATCCTCAGAGAGGGGCATCCATTTGCCGTCCGCATCCACATAATAGCCATCCGGTGTATAGCCCGAGGTGTGCATGGCGCCTGTGCTTCCTACATAATAATTACCAATCCACCGGTTCACCGCCATGGCACCGCTGCTGTCGGCAAAATACCACTCATTCTCTGTCAGGAACCAGCCGGTGGCCATGGCCCCGTCTTCCTTCAGATAATAGGTAGTATTTCCATCTCTCAGCCAACCGGTATAAACTGCTCCGTCGCTCTTCAGATAATACCAGATGTTATTGGTTTTTGCCCATCCAGTCTTCATTGCCCCGCTGGTATCAAACACATAATTTTTTCCTGCCACCTGATACAGACCGGTTACCATCGCTCCGCTGTCCTTCAGATAATACCAGGTCTTCCCCAGCTTCAGCCAGCCCGTGGCCATTCTTCCGTCAGATCTCAGATAGTACCAGGTATTTCCTACCTTGCACCAGTTCACAGCCATACTTCCGTCGGACTTCAGATAGTACCACTCATCCTCAAGAAGTCTCCAGCCGGTGGCCATAGCCCCGCTGTCCTCCAGATAATACCAGAGGCTGCCTAATTTCAGCCATCCCACAGCCATGCTTCCGTCAGACTTCAGATAATACCATTTGCCGCCGGTCAGTAACCAGCCCGTAGCCATGGCTCCGTCCCCCCGCAGATAATACCAGGTATTATCCAAGAGTACCCAGCCTTTTGCCATAGCTCCGCTGTCCTTCAGATAGTACCAGGTATTACCCACCTTGCACCAGCCCGTAGCCATGGCTCCGCTCGGCTTCAGATAGTACCAGGTATTGCCTTTTTTCAGCCAGCCCGTGGCCATATAGCCTGAACCGTTAAAATAGTACCACTGTCTGTCAATGTATTTCCACTGATTCACAGGATATGACTTATCCTGGAACTGATACCACCAGCCGATTCTGTCTTTGATCCAGCTGCCCTTTTTTTCAATTCTGACCTCATTCATAGCGTTGCCAAAATCCGGGGAAAGCTTTCCCTTCTCTCCGGGATTGACAAAGGAGGACCAGGCAGCCGTCTCTTCCCCCTCCTGGAACCAGTCTGAAACTGCGGCTTCACCGCCGTTTCTCTCTGCATATCCGGAATCCAGGACAATCTGAAGTTCAGGTTCCTCTCCCTCTGTCCCCTGTGTCTGCCTTGCAGCCACACCTGGCATCCCCGGTCCGCCTTTTGCAGACACACTGCCGGATTTAACCGTGATCGCGCCTCCTGCGCAGATTCCCATATTCTCTGAGGAGTGTGCTACTACAGATACCCCCTCAATTCCTATATCCTGTTCCGCCTGAAGGGCCGGCTCTTTGGTTTTCACCGTGATGCTGCCTCCCTTTAAGCGCAAGTCTTCTGCAGTATAGATGCCGTTCTCAGCCTCAATACTCAAAGCTCCGTTCCCCTGAACGATAATACCGCCCGGAGAAAATATACCGCCTGTAATTTGGGCTTCCTTCCCCGCCTGAATCCGGCTGTTCCCTGCAAGCTGAATCGTCAGATCTGCGGGTGTCTCCCCTTCATATTTCACAGAGATGCCATTGCCGTCCTCATTTCCCGTTTCTATGACTGCACTGTTCAACGTAAGCACATGTCTGGATGCATCGTATACTGCAGTACCTGCCCCGCAGGGCACCGTGTTTTGTTCCGCCTCCAGGATATTCTGTCCATTGACCCATAGTTCCCCGTCTCCCTCCGCTGCCATAGCTGTGGTTGAAAACAGCAGGCTTCCAAAAATCACAGCTGCCGCCAATCTCCAGCTTACAGCTTTCGGCCCTTTGCTTCTTTCTTCTGTCTCTTTCATAGGATCCTCCTTTGTATTTCTTCAACGTTCCATAACCAAACCCTTTTTACTAACTATTCCCATTATAGCGAATTACCCATGGAATTGTCTATAGTCTGTTGTCTCCTCGCCTTGCTGTCTTTTGACGGAAGAACGCCGGACACATCCGGCTGCCGCTTTCAAAAAGCAGGCGATGAATGGCTTGATTCTAAAATATAGACATTATCTGGTCCATCTCTTTGTACTGATAAGGGATATTGTTTGCGCGGCACCATTTCTCAGCTATTTTGCACAGGGCTTCAAAGTTTTCATCTATTGTCCAGCATTTACTCACCCTGGGTAATTGAATCATATTTTTATTTCCCAGCGCTATACTATCATAATTATGAAAATAGGGTGTCAAAGAAAAATCCACTATATTTAAATAGTAAGAGACATCTTCCTCCTGTTCTACGATCGCATCCGCAATATCTTCTATATAACAATACTCTTTGCCCTTTTCCAACTCAACCCAGCATACCCCTCCCATCTCCTTTACTTTGAATTCATTATTTCGCAAAACTTCCGGGTTAACACTGTCTAATATGACATCTCTGAGAACTTTATTATTATCTTTTATTTTTACTTCAGCCAAAGTTCTATTGTTTCTTTTATACACAGAAACCAAATCTATTGCTATCCATTCCTTTTGAATTAATTCTTTATTAGTTAACCATATATTCAACGTTTTTATAGTCATCCTCTTACATACGTGTATAAAAGCCCAGTAATTCATGCTTAGCATACAAATGAGATATATAGAACTTAAAAAGAGAATATAGTTTTCTACTAATGTAACCTTACTGTCTTCTTTCACCAGGAATAAAAAGAGCGTTATCACTGTTAACGCAGCCATAGATCTATTCCCCCAGATAACTTCAGCGGGTATTTCCCTATATGTATTTCTTTTCGTATACGGATAACAACTCCACCGCTTATTTCCAATATTCATACACTTTTCTTTTGGGTAAATGTTAATGACACGAAAATATTCTAACGCAATGGCATAGTAGAATAAAAACCAGAATACTAATACTATCAGTATATATGGCAGCATTTTATGTACCTCCAGAGAGGGAGCTGTTAATCACTTCAAAGCAATTTTTGATATGCGATGCTCACGCAATATATGCAGACAGATAAAGCCTATCATAAGTATAATCGATATTGCTTTTCTTTGCATCTGATAATTATACCATATTATTGCTCTCTGTTGTCTGTGCAGGCAGCCGCAATATATAAAAGAAAGTAAAAACGCCGCCCACAACCATATCCCCGGTCCCTGAGCGACGCTTTCTCTCTACAAATATTTAAAATAATCTCTGTATTCATTTACAATCTTCGGCAGATAATCCTGGAATCCTTTGATATGCTGTATCACATAATCATCAATACTGAAATCCGACGCAGTTCCAAAAGTGAGCATCTCGTACATCTGTTCATGCTCCCGGAAGCTTACAGGTATAAAATCATAGCAGTTAAAAATCTGAATCAGGTAACGCATACGGGTGAGGTGAGACCCCATCCGCTGTACTACACTGAAGGTAAGAGGCTTATTCGCAGCAATATAAATAATCTCGTGGAATTCATCATCACAGGTGAGGAACTCCTCCAGTCTTCCCTCCTCAATGATCTCCTTTTGTGTCCTCAGATTCTCCATCAGCCTTTTCCTGTATTCCGGGCCGATGTGCTTCATAGCAGCTTTCATGGCAGCCGGTTCCAGGTTTCTTCTTATAAAGAAGCCTTCGTTCACCATATCAATATCAATATAGGATACCTTGGATTCTTTCCTGGGCCTTATGTCAATTAAGAATTCCTCTTTCAGTTTCAGAACCGCTTCATGAACCGGTGTCCTGCTTACAGCCAGCTGTTCCGCGATATCTCCCTCATTAATTACAGTTCCAGGCTTCATAGTCAGATCCAGTATATTTGTACGCATTATACGGTATGCATACTCTGCATGACTTTCCCCATCTCTTCTAGCACCAACGTTCATACGACCCCTCCAGTAATCTACTTCATTCTTTCATTAATTTACCATATAATCTTTCTCACGTCCATCCTTGCACGGCAAACTTCTCACTCTTGCTCCACCCGCACCAGGGTCTCTCCACCGCAGGGAATAACTCCTATTTTCGCATCCTGCCCCATAACCTTTAAGGCATCGGCCACTGCCTTCTGCACATCGGTAAATCTTTTAAATCTCAGCAGCCGGCACTCTTCCTCTGTCAGAGTATCTGTAACACAGAATACCTTCACCTGTTCCACCACCTGATAATGGCAGAGAGGATTGCAGATCCCCACCAGATCCTGGATGGTTCCATTTTCAATATCCTTTCTGGCCGTTTTCTCATCCTTATTCAGATATTGCTCCAAAATTGGCTTATGGGCAGGGGAATTCCCGCATAGGCCTTCCGGAGGATCAAACAAATAAATCACAATCCCCCCCTTCTTTACTCCCTTCAGGGAAAACCCTACGGGTTTGAATCCCTGCCAGTAGTCCAGATAACAGGGGTACGCAGAGACAATCACAATATCCGCCAACTCCGGAATGGAGGGGCACAGGACTTTTTGGGCAAAAGCCACACCTTCCCTGTGGGCCTTTAGATAATGACCGCAGAATAATCCCAGAATCTGCCCCTCAGCGCTTAAAACTGTATTCACAATAAAATTCAGTCCCACTTTTTCTCCGATGGCATCAATTTCCTGCCTTGCCTTACAGTTTACATTTCCAAATACTTCCTCGATCCGCTCAAAGCAGCCTGACAGATGGGTGGCCTCCGTTGTGATCCTGCCACTGACCCCTGGCTGAATAATCTTGGCGCCTCCGCCCCAGCCCACCACATTATGGGGTGCGATATTGCCGATGGCTATCAGATAGTCTGCTTCCAGGACGGCTTTGTGGATATATAAAGGAGTTTTCATCTGTTCCGTCTCACCGATGTACTGGTAATCTTCTTCTCTCTGTGCGTCCACATTGACCACACTGTATTTTTTGAGCACATCTTTTCCGATCTTTTTATCCAGCTCTTCCTCCGTCAGAGGCCTGTGCGTTCCGGGAGCTGTTATAAATGTAATATTTTGGCTTCTCTTTTCCACCCTTCGCAGAAGATACGGAATGATCTTCCGGGAGGGGGTGGGTCTGGTGGCATCGTCTATGATGACAGCTACTTTTCCGTCTATGGGGATATCCTCAAGAGATACCCCTCCCAGAGGCCGGTCAATGGCTGCTTCGATCACCTTTTCCTCAGGCACCAGACTTTTTTCCAGCTTCTGAGCTGCATAATATAAGAAATTTTTACTATCCAAAATCAGCTCTCTTGAACCGTTTCCCGTATCTATACGGAACTGCAATTTTTCCATTTATGCTATACACCTTTCATTACTTTTTTCAGTTCCTCCAGGCGGCGTCTCATCTGCCGTTTTGCAAGGAACCCGTACATGCCTTTAATCCCCATTTCACCGATCCAGAGTCTGGGCAGCAGTGCAATTTTTATCCAGGCCTGGACAGCCACCCGCCCTTCGCCTATAGTCAGCTGAATAAAATGCGGGCCTCCCGTGATACTATAAAGCTTTCCCCAAAGGCCGTCTTCTCCCAGCGCTTGAAATCCTTCTTTTTGCAGATATCCTCCAGCAGCCTCTTCTATCATTTTTCTGTCACCCAAAACCGGAACTTCTTCATAGTACCGAGACATGTATCTTCCTCCTATCCCAACAGTCTGATTAAAAACAGCGAGATCCCTGGTATATAAGTTACAAGAAGCAAAACTGCAATCAGGGCTCCCAGCAGAGGCAGCGCCTCCCTGATAAATTCTCCCACCTTTACCTTTGTTATATTAGCAGCGGTGAACATGAGAATGCCAAATGGAGGTGTCACTCCGCCGATGGTAATGTTCATGCACATGATAATTCCAAACTGCACCAGATCAATTCCCAGCTTTTGGGCAACCGGCGCCAACAGGGGAGGAAAGATCACCAGTGCGGCATTGGCATCAAAAAACATTCCCATAAACAGCAGCAAAGCATTTACAATCAGCAGAAATATATACTTATTGTCTGTAAGCCCCAGCAGGAAGTTTGATACCGTAGAGGGAATCTGCTCCCAGTTCAGATATTTGGAAAATAAGCCCGCACAACACATGATAAACATAACCGATGCCGTACTGAGTACTGACTCTATTAAAATCCTTGGAATATGTTTTATTTTTAATTCCCTGTATATGAAGATTCCCAAAAATACGGAGTAAAGCACACAGATGGCTCCGCATTCTGTGGGGGTAAACCATCCCATCCTGAGCCCCATAATGATGCCAAAAGGCATAATGAGGGCCCATACAGAACTTTTTGCCTGTTTTCCTATCTCTTTCCAGGATGCTTTGGCCTTTCTTGACGGCAGATAACCTCGCTTTTTGGAAATTCTCCATACTGTGATCATCAGCGCCACCCCCATGAGAATCCCGGGAATATAGCCGGCCATAAACATATCGCCTATGGACTGGTTGGTTACCGTAGCGTACAGAATCAGACATATGCCAGGGGGAATAATCGGTGTAATCACAGAAGATGCCGCTGTCAATGCAGACGAAAATGCTTTGGAATACCCTTTCTTTTCCATCTCCGGAACCAAAACCTTTGCTTCAAAGGCGCAGTCCGCAATAGGTGAGCCTGAGATCCCGCCCATGAAAACACTCAGAAGAATATTTACCTGTCCCAGGCCGCCCTGCATGTGTCCGGTCAGCACTTCGGCCATATCCATTAATTTCTTGGAAATCCCGGCATAGGACATTACAACACCTGCTGTTATAAAGAAAGGAATTGCCAGCATGGGGTAGGATGTGGTACTGCTCATAATTGCCTGTATCAGTAAGTCCATGGGAAGATCATTTGTTAAAAAGATAAAATATACCATGCCCGATATTGCAAGAGAAAAAGCAACCGGCACATTAATCGCAAAAAGTATAAACATTAATATCAGAGGTAAAAATGCCATCTTCTACTGCCCCTCCTTTCCCTGTGAAGCTGTAATCTCATCTGTCATATCCTGTACCGGATCTATATTGATAAGGCTGGCATACAGAGGCCTGCTGTTATAATCTTCATATTTAAAAATATTATATATCTGCTTGATGCAATGAAGAAGCATCATAAAAAAGCCAAATACAACAGACAAATCCACATAGGTATATGAGATATGGAGAATCGGAGTAAGCTTGGTCACAGCGGCAGCGGAGAGATTCACTGCCAGATAGGCAATGCCCACGATAGCTGTCATCTCAACTACTGTGGTTAATACCGCTACCCCTTTCTCCATCTTCTTTGGAAAGAGCTGAACCAGTAAATCAATACTGCTGTGTCCTTTTCTTTTAAATGCCGCACTCGCCCCCACAAACACTACCCAGGCGTAGCTGGCATAAGAGAGCTCCTCTGCCCAGGGCAGGGACTTTCCTGATACCAGACGTAATATGACGTTAGCGCTGGTCAGTACAATCAGCAGAATGAGAAAGAAACCTGCGATAAACTCTTCCAGATTAGCCAAAAAAATTTTAAAGTTTTTCTGCATCTTGAATCTCCTTCTTTCTAATTTTAATGACGGCCAGACATGGCTACCCGGCCGCCGAACATACAAGTGTTTCACCCCTGGTTACTCTTTGTCCACAATCTCTTTCACCCTGTCATATACGCCGTCTGTCCATTCAGGAAATGCTGTATACACAGATTTACATGCCTCAGCAAACGCCTCTGTATCTACTTCTACAAATTCAACTCCCTGTTCTTCCATCTCTTTTCTTACCTGTTTTTCTGCTTCTAACACTTCTTCTGTTGTTCCTTTCGCAAATGCAAGGGCCTCTTCTGTTAGTATGGTCTGCTGCTCCTCTGTCAGACTCTGGAAGAACTCTTCAGACATCTCCAGTCCGCCCGGAGCAATCATATGGCCGGTGAGCATTACGTAGGGAGCCACTTCATGAAGTTTGGCTGCATAGATACTGGGAAGAGGGTTTTCAGCCGCATCGGCCACTCCCTGGGAAATTGCACTGTAGACTTCGCTGAAAGCTATGGTCGTGGGGTTTCCTCCCATAGCTTCAATGGTCTTTACCCAAAGAGGGGTGGTCGGCACACGGCACATAATGCCCTTAAACTCTTCCGGGTTGGTAAATTTCTTTTTGCTAATCACCTGTCTGGTTCCGAAATATGTAGTCATGCTGTCCAGAACCCGGACTCCTTTTTCGGCTGCCTGAGCCACCATCTCCTGCCCATAGTCAGACAATCCCACTTTCTCTATATCCTCCGGAGCATTGTACAAATACGGAGCATTCATAACCGCATAGTCCGGTACAAAATCAGACATCTGGGCAGGATCGAAAAATCCAATGATATTACCGCCTCTGGTAATCGCCTCTACGATATCCTGTGCATTTGAATAAAGCTCAGAATTGGCATATACCTGTACTTCCAGGGAACCCTGAGACCTCTCGTTCACACGCTCTGCAAATGCCTCCATTTGATTTACCGCCGGTTCACCGCTGGTAAGAATTGTTGCAATCTTCAATACCACCGGCTCTCCATCTGACTTTTTATCTGTTTCTTTTTCTGTATCTGATGCATCTGACTCTGTTCCTGCAGAATTGTCATCAGAACTTTTTCCGCATCCGGCCAACATACCTGCAGCTAACACTGCCGCCATAAAAAGACTTAAAATCTTTGTTTTCATATAAGCTCTCCTTTTCTTCTGATTCCCAAAGGAAACAAACAGAATACCTGCCGCAATTTCCTTATATTTATGTGTTTTTCTAATATATCAGACGCAACTACATCATAATACGCTCCCCGCGGTGTGTCAATAATATTTCTCAGCTTTTTTCGTTTTTTGCCGCATTTTGTTATATATTAATAGTTATTTCTTATTTTTATTGTGCATTTTTTCTATATATGATTTACATGTTTTTTGCCTTTTCCTTTGTTTTTATAATATATCACACCAATATTATCCAATTATTATATGTATAGGCTTTTCTTTCAAAAAACAATGGGCTGCTGCCTGAAGACAGATTGTCTTCAGGCAGCAGCCCATCTGCACACCATTTCCATTCCATTTTACTTATACTGAGAATTCTCTCTAAAAACCTCATACATAGCCAGGATATTCTCCAGGGGTACACCCGGCTGAATATTATGCACCTGGGAGAAAACATAGCCGCCTCCAGGCTTAAAAATTTCCAGATTTGTTTTCACCTGTTCTTTTACCTCTTCTGCTGTCCCCAGGTTCAGGCAGCTCTGTGTATCCACGCCACCACCCCAGAAGGTGATATTGTTTCCATACTTCTTCTTCAGCATCTCCGGTTCCATGCCTCTAGCCGATATCTGCACCGGATTCAGGGCATCCACACCAATCTCTATGAGATCGCCGATAATAGGTTCAATCGCCCCGCAGCAATGGAGCAGCAGCTTTTTGTTATACTTTTTCTTTATATAGCTGTAAAGCCGCTCCTGGTAAGGTTTCACCCTAGCTCTGTACGTCTCCGGGGACATCAGCAGCGCATCCTGCGCCCCCAAATCATCCGCCACTTTTACAATGTCAACCTTATCCCCTATGCGTACCATAATAAAATCAATCAGCTCCAGATAATACGCCAGTATCTTCTCGTGGAGGGCGTCCGAGAGCTCTTCATTGGCAAGCAGATCCATGTAATAATTCTGATTTCCTCTCAGCCAGGAGGGAAGGCCGAACATAGGCTCCCGCAGCCCCTCCAGAATGCAGCACTTGTCCTTGTGAGCCTCCGCTCTCTCTGCCAGACCCTCTACCATGTACTCTGTAGGCGGCAGGAAGGTGTAAGCTTCCAGATCCTCCGGCTCCTCCACATGCTCCATGGGATGAAAACACATATTATAATAATACCCATCTGGATTCAGCTTCTGCCCCACCCCCCACATGTCCGTAAAGGTGCCGTCCCCGTTATCCTTCCAGGGGCGGGATTCATTAATGTACAGGGAACACGTATCACCTCCAAAATACTCCACCACACTGTCATCCGGAACAACAACGCCCTGCTGGACTGCTTTTATGACAGTTCCATTGTCTTTCAGGCCCAGTTTTTCTTTCAATGCCTTCTCAATCTGTTCATGCATGGTAGAATTATTAATCCCGCCAATATCCAGCGGCACTCTGTCGGCTTCCTCATGATTTAATGCCGCCATTACTCTTTCCTTTGATGTCATATTACATCTCCTGTAGTGATTTATTCGCGTCTGATATATCACTAATTCCAATATAATACATTTTTAGCTATGGGTCAATGTCCATTTTAGCAGATATTTTCACTGATTTTTCAGTAATACTGTACAATTTTCTATCTCTTTTTATTTATGTAATATTTCACGTTACCAATCTTTCGAGTCTATATATCCGATTATTTCATTGGCCTCTTCCACGCTATCAGCCAGTATGTTGAGCGCCGTCCGTTCATGAGGCAGTTCTTCATAGATTACGTCAATATCCTTCTTTGTAAACGGCCCCATTCCCAGAACAAGGTTCTTCCCCCCATCCAATACCGCTTTGCACTGGGGCAGCATTTCTTCCACGGAAGGACCTGTCAAATCTTTATTCAGCTGGACTGCTTTTAGATTAGCCACCTGCAGAATCCCGTCCAGATGCAAAAAGCTGGCTGGATGAAGATGTACCAGCGAATACTCATAATCCTCAACAATTCTGCAGGAAGTCTGATACAGATACTCCTGATAATGCGCCGGAGACATCAGGGAAGCCAGATCTTCCTGGTACCAGATCACACTCCCGGGAGCCCATATATGATAAAATCCTATGCTCCTGCCCCCAAAAAAAGAGATTGTCGTCTTATACTGATCCCTGATAAGCATTCTGAGCGCTTCCGCAATCTGAAAAAATGCCTCTTTAACTTTTTCCGGTTCATCCACCAGCGCATAGGCCATCTCTGATTGTCCTATTAAGGCTCCTACAGTGTCAGTCACGCCTCGCAGAATAGGCTGACACACCGGAAAACGTCCCTTGGCAAACGCCGTCAGTTTTGCCGAAAATTCCAGGTATTTCTGGTACCACTGGTTTTTTCCTTTGTCCTCTATACCCTTTATATTACTCAGTTCTCCGACCACAGGCCTTGTAATCACACTAACCGATTCTCCAACTACTCTGGCCCCAAAGATAGCTTCCATCCACGGCAATCCTGTACAGGGCTCCGCCGCAAAGAATCCATCCTGATTAACAGAATTCGCCTCCAGATACATACGTTCATAATCCGGCAAAAAGTCTTCAACCACAATCTGTTCCGGTGTGATTTCATGCCCCCGCTCCAGCAGAGGAAGCATAGCCTCAAACCTTCTGCTCAAAAATAAGTCCCCAATCCGCACAATTACCAAAGGCTTATTCCCCTTCTCTGCCGCCCAGAACGCCTTGTGGCGTCTCAGTTTTTCTTCTGTACTCACCATATGTTCCTTCTCCTTTCTGCTCACTATATTTTTATCTTTCTAATATATCAGATTTGTTTTTTATTTGCAAGCAATATAAAACCCCCTCACATTTTCGCATTATTTTGCATCTATATAATATATCACATTCTGTCGCAAGCAAAAAAAGAGAATGCACTTTCTGTGCATCCTCCGCCTGTTCTCCGGCACCCGGGACCTTTTTTCTTTACTCATCGTCAATCTCTACGGTTACCATATACACACTGGTCTCCGGAACCACCTGGGTAACCGTACCGGTCAGCTTCACAAGGGGTTTTCTCAAATTCCCCGACATTGCAACCGCATCCTTAATGGTATAATAATACATCAGCCCGGACATGGTACTTGCTCTATCCTCTTTTAATTCAATCCTGTCCCCTGGTTTCACAAGCCCCTCTCTCTCCATGGTAAAATCAACCAGCTGTCCCATTGATACATGCCCTCTTTCTAATCTATGCTGTTTTTATCTTACCACAAAAGTCTGGGAATTCCAACAGGAGCAGTTCAGTCCGTTTTAAGCCGCAGGGCAAATCCAATGCTTACCAAAAAGGGCACATAATAATCAGCCGTCCACCCCTTCCCGTCCAAAGCCTGTAGTTTTATTTATAGGTTTCCTTATAGTTCTGGAAATATTCTCTGTGGTGAGGATTTTCCTCCCACAATTCGTCAGCCTTTGCCCCCCATTCGCTGGCATATTCCACGCACTTGCCGCAGAGGTGTTCCACAGTCTCCGGCGACTGCAGATCGGTAGACCTGGCCCCGGTTTCGTGCACCATCCTCTGGAGGATCTCCGGGTTCTCCAGCATCGGGCAGGGCCGGAGATGATTCCCGTTAAAGGGCTGGTTTTCCCTGTAGGCCATAAACAGCGGCTGCTTCAGAGCCTCCAGAAGGGAAACCTCTTTTATATTGGCGCTGGAGTAATGAACAAATACACAAGGTTCCACATCTCCGTTGGCATTAATATGCAGGTAGTTTCTGCCCCCGGCAATACAGCCTCCTACAAATTCTCCGTCATTCTGGAAATCCATGACAAAGATTGGTTTGCCCCCTTCTCTGCCTCTGATCTCACGGATTCTGTGGTACATATATTCTCTTTGTTTCACCGTGGGAATCAGTTCCTTTACCGCCTCATTCCCTACAGGCATATAATTAAAGTACCAGCTGTAGCGGCAGCCATGCTCAATGATCAAATCCAGGAATTCATCTGAGGTGACAGTCTCGGTGTTCGCGCTGGTATAACAGATGGAAGTGCCGAATATCAGGCCGTACTTTTTGAGCAGATCCATGGCCGTCAGCACCTTCTGAAAGATTCCATTCCCTCTCCGACCGTCATTTACCTCCTCGAACCCCTCCAGGCTCAGAGACAGGGACAAGTTCCCCACTCTAGCCATCTCTTTGCAGAAGTCATCGTCCACCAGCGTTCCGTTGGTAAATGCGTGAAATGCACAGTCGTTGTGCTTCTCACACAGGCGGATCAAATCCTTTTTTCTCACCAGAGGCTCTCCCCCAGTATACATGTAGAAGTAAACCCCCAGCTCTTTGCCCTGGGTAATTATGCTGTCTATAAGCTCATAGGACAGATTCAGCTTATGCCCGTATTCAGCGGCCCAGCACCCTGTACAGTGAAGGTTGCATGCACTGGTGGGATCCAGAAGCATAACCCAGGGAATATTGCACTGGTGTTCCTTTCTCATCCTTCGTATGATCTTTGTCCCCTGAAAGGCTGCTTCGTATCCCAGATTCAGCACAGTCGTCCTGAGTACGTGGGGATCTACTTCGTCCAGAAGACAGTTAACATACTGCATCCACTTTCCTTCCGGCTGCCGAATGAGGGTTCTTGCCCCCGCATAGGTCTTTTCCTGAAACATGTCTCCCGCCAGCTTCTCTACCAGGTCTACCAGATTCAAGAGGTGCTTCTCTCTGTCCCTGTTCACATATTTTAGTACTTCGTCGATTGTCTTTCCCACTGCTGCCCGTTCCATTTTTCTTGTTACTGTCATATTTTTTCCCTCCTTCCCTACACCAAAAGCCCAAACGCTGCCAGTGTCATAAATACTGCGTCCGTAAGGCATACCATCTTCTTTTGTTTTACCCCCCGCCAATATCCGTACAGAAATCCACCCACAGCTCCGGGAACAGACAGGCTTAATACACAGATACCGCCCCATAGGGCGCCGCCGTTCCCGTAGTAGAGGCAGACTCCTATAATAACTGCCTCCATCCCGGTTCTCACAGACCTCAGGATACATCCCTTCACAGACAGAGGAGCCTCCCTGCGCTCCAGAAAGCCTGCCTTGTCCGTCCCGTTCCGGAACCGGCGCACGGCAATCATCAAAAGCAGCAAAACTGCTGTATAATGACAGGCTCTGCCAATGATATATATGGCCGGAAGCTTTTCCAGCACACAGGCAGCCAGTCCCCCAAGGGCCATCAGAAGCAGTTGTACTCCTGCATACACAACCCCCATGACCAGAGCCTTCTTTTTTCCCCAGTTTTCCTGGGTGGCTCCTATCTCCATAGTGGTCTCGAATATATGCAGGGCCAATCCCAGGGCAAGGAGCCACACTACAACTGTCCCCACCTCACACCACCTCTTTCCGGACAATAGTATTATTTCTTTCTTTTATTATAAAAAAAGAGACTGAATATGTTAATATTCAATCTCTTTACAATGTTTTCTTTATAATGACAACAACATTATTTTGTCGCTCTTTAATGACAAATTCGACTATTTGTCATGCGCAGCTTTACAGCTCCCGAATCATCTCATCCAGAGGCTCTGCCACCAGCATGGCGTACGCCTGGGCAACCTCCTGTGTCGTTACCTCCCACTCAGTCTTAATCCACCGTATTATTACAAAGGAACTGACCGCCGCATAATACTCAGCTATAGATTCCGGCGTAAGAAGACGGTTGGCCATGCGTTTTCCCTTCATTTTGCTCTCCAGTACCTTCCTCATAATATCCCGGAATGCCTGGAAAATTATATCCTGAAATGAATTCTGCCCCTGAATCCGTACGGCCTTCCTGTAAAAGTCAAGATCCATCTCCATCCGCCTCAGCATCAGATGGACAGCCTCCTCCATCATATTGCTCTCAATCAGAGCTTCCGCCGGCTGTATTATCTCTTCTGTAAAAACCCACTCTAAAAGGTCATACTTATCCTTAAAGTGATTATAGAAGGTAGGACGCATCAGCCCCGCTTCCTCTGTGATATCCCGGATTGTAATCTTTTCAAAAGGCATCTTAAGGATCAGCTTCTTCAGACTGTACCCTAACGCCTCTTCTGTAGTATTTCCCTTCTGGCTCATAATACCCCCGCTCTGTGGTATGCTGTCATTCTGTCCTATCTATGGATATTATACAATATCATGCCAGAAATTCAATATAAATCGTCAGCCCGCCGGGAGGCCCTTTTTATATAATGGCTGTCACGGGGCATCGATTACCGTACCGTCCATGGCATTGATAATCAGAAGGGCCTGAGCCGCACTGTGAAAGCTTGCCTGGGATAAAAGATACTCTCCCTCCTCCGGGTACACTGTCTCCATATTCCCGTAAAAAATCCATGCGGGGACCAGTCTTCCTTCCTGGTCATCCGCATCCTCCGCGGTTCTTACATACCCGAGTTTTATCTGCTGTACCTGCGCAGAGGCTTTAATATTCTGTTCCTGATAGCTTTTATATTTCTCTCCTATCATACGCTGAAACACGTCAGTTATCTCCTGGAAGGGCAGCAGATAGACCGCCTCACCGGCTCCTGCCTCAACGATATAAGGATTTTTAATCAAAACCCGCCAAAGTCCCTCATCGGTGTAGAGGATGGAAATCTCCTCCGGCTGCCAGATCTTCTGGATGGGGGAGTTTCCTTCCCCTAATCCAATCCCTCCGTCACTCTTCCTGTCTTCCCTCAGAGTCAGGGAGGTTGCATATTTGCCCGCCTCCCGATAATACAGAATCGGAATCTGGTCAATTTCCCTGGTATAGTGAAGGACCAGCCCAGTTTCCGCATCTTTCTCCTCAAGGTAAGGGCTGGCTGCCTTCTGATACTCCAATTGTGCCAGGGCAAAACCTTCATATCCCAGCTGTTCCAAAAGGGCATTGCCCTCCCCAATGATTGTCTCTGACGGAGTTTCCATGGAAAAATCTCCCTCCTGTTCAGAGACCCGGGACTCCGTAAAGTACTGGGCGCACCTGGCTGTCCTGTCATAAAAGCCTATCTTCTGAAGCACCTCTCCCTCATCGTTGACAGTTACCATTTGAAATTCATATTCCTTCTCCCCGATGGTAACAAATCCCTCCAGGCTGGCCCCGTCTGCAGGTTCCGGCACCTTGATGGGAACCTCCTTCATCTTTACAGATGCCGGTGCCTTCTCACCTCTCTTCCGGTACGCTTCTATCTCTGTGTCCAGACGCTCCCTCACTCCGGAATCCACTTTGTCCCTCAACGCCTCCAGTTGCCGGATATATCGCTCACACTCCTCTTGGGTCATCTCTCCCGCCTGTTTTTCGTCCTGATACTGCATCATCGGCTGTCCCTGAAAGAGCACCCCTGTGACTCGGTCCAGATCCTCCTGACTGATATTTCCTGATTTTACAGGCCTTATCTCCATCTTCTCGGCTTCCGGCACCCGGATATCCGCATCCGCCTCAACCCGAAACATCCCCTCATTGGTCTCAAAAGAAGCCTGATACCTCTCCGGGGCCTGTACCTGCCCTTCCACTGTAGATGTATTCTGCCCCTTTTCCTCCGCTGCGTTTTGGCTTTGGGCACCTCCCTGTGCCTCATTTTGTTTTTTCTCTGTAACCGTCATCTGACTGGTTGTCTGGTAACATCCCAGAAGCCCTGTCACAAGAATTCCCGCTCCCGCGGCTCCTGCCAGAAACTTTTTCATACACCTGCTGCTCATACACTTCCTCCTTTCTCATCCCAGCATACCAGCAAGAACTTTCAAAGTATTCAGGAAGTTGTAAATAAATTGTAAGCGTCTGTAAAAAGAATGCGGGCTACCGTACCGCAGCCGGGAGAGCTCTCGATCTCAAGACTAGCCTTGTGGATATGGGCAATTTCTTTACACAGGGCAAGCCCCAGTCCAATCCCGCCCTCTTTTTTAGTTCTGGCCTTGTCAACCATATAGAAAGCCTCTGTTACCTTTGAAACCTCGTCCGGGGGAATTCCCCTCCCCTCATCGATCACCTCGATTTTGTGATCCTTTGCCTCCATCCAGATGCTTCCTCCCGGTCTGGAAGCTTTGATAGCATTGTCCACAAGGTTTACCAGCAGGCTCTCCATGAGATCGCTGTCCATGGGGATCTTCTCCATCCGGCAGTCCATGGAAAACTGTATCTCCTTCTCCCGGAGGTGTTCCTTCTCCACATGGGCAACCTTTTGAAACAATTCCTCCACAGATCCAAGCTTCAGATGAATTGTATCATTTACATAGAGTCCCGTGAGGCTCATCATCTTTCCGGACAGCCGTTCCAGACGGCAGCATTCCTGGTAAATATAGGAGAGGGCCTTCTCTCTTTGCTCCTCCTGCAGCTTTACATGGAGCAGCGTATCCGCATACCCCATAATGGAAGTCATGGGCGTCTTTAATTCGTGGGTCAGACTGCCCAAAAGCATCTTCTGTTTTTCTGTAATCTCCTGCAGCTGGGTAATCTGTGTTTCCACCTGGTCTGCCATCTGATTAAAAGCCTCTCCCACCACCTGTATTTCATCCCTGGAAGCTACGGGCACCCGCTCCTGATATTGCCCCCGGCTGATGGCAAGGGATGCCTTCTCCAGATTGTACAGAGGCCTCAGGGCAAACCTGGTCAGAATGCCAATACCGGCTGCCGCCAGAAATGACACCAGCAGATAGACGCCCCCGAACAGTACAGCCTGGTTTTCGATCCCCGTAAAAACCTGGGTAATATCCTTTGCGGTCAGAATATACGTCTCTTCCATGCCCTCCACGGGCCTGGCCATAAGAAGAATATATCTGTGATTCAGTTTTTGAATCTCATAATCCGGATGTTCGCTGTTCCAGGGCCTAAGCTTGTCCAGAAGCCCTGTATCAGACACCTGAAACTCTGTGAGATTTATCACAGACTCCCCCTTTTGTATCAGAGCATAATCCTTCCCGCAGCACTTCCTGAACTGAAAGTCCAGAAAAGATGCTTTTACTGTGTCGCTCATGTCCAGGAGTTCATTGGATTTGCAGAACTGTTCAAAGGCGTATCCCATGCCCTCCATCTGCTTGCCCTCATTAAACACCCTCTGCTCTATGCTGTAGCCGCCCATTCGGACTACGGTAAAGCTCCCGCAGAGCCCCAGGGCCAACAGAAGTATGCCTGTGGTTAGTATAGATATCTTTTTCCAAAGCTTCATTCCCTATCCTCCAGGCGGTATCCCAGCTTGGGAATGGTCTTTATCTGATCCGTCAGACCCAGTTTCTTTCTCAGCTGGCCCACATGTACATCCACAGTCCGGGTTTCTCCCATATAGCCACTGCCCCACACCTGCTGCAGCAGCTGTTCCCTGGTAAACGCCACATTCTTATTCTTCACCAGCAGCAACAGCAGATCATATTCCATGGGTTTCAAGGTGACACACTCCCCATCCTTTCTTACCTGATGGCTGTCCAGGTTAATTACAATCCCTCCGAAACTGAGTACCTCCTTCTGCCGTCCGGTCCTCTCAAGGACCTTTTCTATGCGCACCAGGAGTTCCAGCACCTCAAAGGGTTTTACAATATAATCCTCAGCTCCCTCCCGAAGGCCTTTTACTTTAGAAGCAACATCTGACATGGCCGTAAGATATATAACAGGAATTGCCCTTTTTTGAAAGCATTCCATTAATTCAAATCCGTTCCGGCCAGGCAGCATAATGTCCACAGGGGCCAGATCCAGATCCTTCTCATTCCACAGTACCTGCTCCGCGGCATCTCCTTCGTAAACCGGGAGCGCCTCATATCCGGCCACCTCCAGGTTCATACAGATCAAATCTGAGATTGCTTTTTCATCTTCCACAACCAGAATCCTGTTTTTCATCTCTGTCTCTCCTCTGTTTTTGAAGTTAAGGCTATTTTACCACAGAGAAGAAGATAAAAAATACAACAAAATGTAAACAATACCTATGAAAAACCTGCTGTTTTCCAGCAGGTTTTCTTGACATTTCTTTTTTATTTATGTAAACCTATTTTAAAAATTGTGGAAGCATCATAGAAATTCCCGGAATATAAGTAATCAATAACAAAATCAGAATGGATATTATCAGATACCAAACCAAATGCTTATTGACAACTTTTTCAATGGAACCTCCATGTATACCTGCAGCCACAAAAAGATTGACACCTAAAGGCGGTGTGATCTGACCGATTGCCAGATTGACAATCATGATCATACCAAAATGTACTAAATCAATTCCTAAGGCCTGAACTATGGGCAGAAAGATCGGCGCGGTAATCATAATAGCTGCATTCGTCTCCATAAAAGTCCCCATAATCAGCAGCACAAGATTGACAATGAGCAGGAATACTATGCGGTTATCCGTAAGACTGATAATCGCTGTTGCAATCTTCGTGGGAATCGCCCCCCGGGTCATAAGGTATCCGAAGGCTGTAGCTCCTGCTATAATGAACATAACCATGGCAGCGTTTACCATTGACTGTTTGATCATCCCTGGCAGGTCACGGATCTTCAGTTCTTTATAGACAAAGACGCCTACAATTAAACCATAGAACAAAGCAACACAGGAAGCTTCGGTTGGGGTGAATATTCCTCCATAGATCCCTCCCAGGATAATAACCGGCATAAAAAGCGCCCATATAGCTTCCCGGAAAGCTATACCAATCTCCTTTAGGGAGGCACGTCCGTTATGTGCTTTATAATTACGTTTTTTCCCCTCATAGAGTGCATAGCAGCACATTCCCAGTGCCAGAAGTATACCGGGAAAGATACCAGCCATAAACATGGCACCGATAGATACTCCTGTTGCCACTCCATAAGTAATCATAGGAATACTAGGGGGGATGATACAGCCTAGATAGCCACTGCTTGCACTGGTAGCAAGGGTAAAACGTTCATCATACCCTTGCTTAATCATAGACGGAATCATGATGCCGCCTATAGCCGCAACGGTTGCCGCCGACGAGCCTGTGAGAGCACCAAAAAAAGCAGAAACAATAATCAAAACAATTGCAAGTCCGCCGTACATATTTCCAAGCAGCAAATTAGCCAGATTGATCAAACGCTTAGAAATACCGCCCCGTTCCATCAGCAGTCCCGCCATCATAAAAAATGGAATTGCCATTAGAGAGAACGAATCCATCGAGGTAAAGAACCTCTGAACAACAACCAGAAACGAAACATCTGTAGTGAACAATGCTGCCAGCGTTGCTCCCGTAAGAGACAAGGCAATGGGTACGCCAATTGCAATCAGAATAATCAGAGCGCCAAACATAACTATGCTCATGTATCGTCACCTCCTCTTGGAATCTCATCCGTAAACTGACTTGCAAAATCTGCATCCGGATTCTGCAGTTCCTTATGAGAAATACAGTCAACGGTAACCTGAATAGAACGCAGGGTGCTGAAAAGCATTCCCACAATCAGACCTGCATATACAATATACATAGGCACCTGCATAGCAGGGGATACCTGATGAGTCTCCCGAATGCCTAAGGTAATCTGAACTGACAGCACAGTTAGATAAAGATAAATCACCGTCACAAGCAAGTTGGAAACAACTTGAATCATCCTCCTGATTTTAGCCGGTAAAAGGTTAACCAGCGCATCCACACCGATATGTGCGCCCTTTTTCACACCCACACTAATACCGATAAACATCAGCCACACCATACAGTAACGAGCCAATTCTTCCCCCCAGGTAAAGGGCAGCTGAAGCGTGTTGCGGTTAATGACCTGAAACAGAATGGCAACCGCCATGACGCAGGCAAACAGCGTACACAGAGTTCCTTCAATCTTGTCCAGCAAAGAATCCAGTCTTTTCATATGCAAACTCCTTTCTCTACGGGTAAGCCTCTGTGAGGCTCACCTTTTCTTTCATTATTTTCTTGATGAAAGTCTTCTACAGCTTTCTCTGCTTATTCTCAAGAGTCCATTTTCTCCTGGATCCGCTGAAGCAGTTCCTCCCCGATTTGCTCCTTATATTTATCATAAACAGGCTGACAAGCCTCCCGCCACAGCTCTTTATCAATGTCTTCTATTATCTTTACGCCATCCTTTTTCAGAGCCTCTAAGTACTCTATATCACTCTGGGCACTAATCTCACGTTCATAATCCGTCACTTCCTGTATAGCCTCCACCAGGATCTTTTTATTTTCAGGGCTAAGCTTATCATAAGTTTTCTTGCTCATAACAACCGGAGCCGCAGCATAAAAATGTTCGGTCAAAGAGATATGGGTCGTAACCTCATGAATCTTATTGAGATAGATGGTAGCAAGGGGATTCTCCTGTCCATCGATAGTCCCCTGCTGCAAAGCAGTATAAACCTCCCCCCAGGCCATAGGTATGGCATTTGCCCCAAGGGTAGTAAAGGTGCCCATCTGAAGCTCATTTTCCAAAGTTCTCAGCTTCAGCCCTTTTAGGTCATCCGGTACAACCACATCCCTCTTGCTGTTGCTGACGTCGCGGAAACCATTTTCCCAAAAATCAATGCCTACTATCATATGCTTACTCAGATCGTCTAACATTTCCTTGCCAATTTCACTGTCTAACACCTTATAGGCATTCTCCCGGCTATCGAAAAGGAACGGAAGATCCAGAGCCATAAAGGAAGGCGAGAAGCTTGCAAGCGCTCCCGTAGACATACAGCTGATATCCACAATGCCCAGCTGCATTCCTTCAATAATATCCCGCTCATTTCCAAGAACCCCATTGGCATACACTTCAATCTTCATTGCCCCGTCTGTACGCTCCTCTACCAGTTTTGCAACCTTTGTCCAGGCCAAATGGTAGGGGTGGGTCTCATTGAGAACATGGGCAACGGTCAGTGTCACGCTGTCCTTCTTGGATCTGCCTGAGCAGCCGGTCAGCATAGCACAGAGGGTTGTAACAATAAGAACGATAGATAACAAACGTCTTCCTGTTTTCATAATTCCTCCTTTATACATCATATGTTTAAGATAACACCAAGCAGCAGGATGGTCAATATAAAAGCATTAGTACTACTTCATCTATTTATATTTCACATATTTTTCCTAACTTTACCCCGAAACACCAATTCTATGTATGATGTTTCCCTTATAATTTTTATCTAGAGTTTCATTCTGGAGGTGCGCTTGTGGCAGGTTGCATCCACAAGCGCGGCACTAAAAGTTTATTTATTTTTGATCCCCGCAATAACACAATCTGCGATATCGCGTGGGAGCAGACAATATTTATCCAGCAGTTCTTCATGATCTGCTGATTCTGTGAACTGGTCTCTGATCCCGATCCGCTCAACCCTGGCAGGATATTTTTCAGACAGGACTTCTGAAACAGCGCTTCCAAGTCCGCCGATAATATTATGGTCTTCTGTAGTAAATACCAATCCGGTGGCTTTTGCAGCTGCGATTACCGCCTCTTCATCCAGCGGCTTAATGCACGGCATCTCAATCACTTTTACTCCATATCCCTCAGCAGCAAGGATTTTCTCCGCATCCAAAGCACGTCTAACCGCTGCCCCGGTAGTAAAGATGGCCGCATCGTTTCCCTTATCAATAAGGGAGTTAGCTTTTCCTATTTCAAATTTGTATGTATCATCAAACACTGTGGGAGATGCATTACGCCCTATCCTCATATAGACAGGTCCTTTATGCTTTGTTATTGCTTCTGTAATCACTTCTGTGGAGGCTGCGTCTGCCGGTTCTACGATTACCAGGTTAGGAATAGAGCGCAGCACTCCCACATCTTCTATCCCCTGATGCGTGACACCTTCCTGTCCCCCTGACAGACCGCTTAACCCGGCAACGATTTTAACATCAAGATTGGGGTAGCAGATAAAGGTTCTAATCTGCTCACAGATTCTCATTGATGCAAACGTAGCATAGGTAGCCACAAAGACTTTTGCCCCACTTGCAGCCATGCCAGCCCCCATCAAAGCCATATTCTGCTCAGCAATTCCAATATTTAATGCCCGATTGGGATATTTTTGTTTTATTTGCGTTCCCCCAACAGACTTTAAAGTATCTGCTGCAACATACATAATAGTATCATCTTCCTCCGCCATACGAACCAACGCATTTCCAAAAGCTACTCGTGTGGATTCTTTATCAAATACTACGCTCATATTATACCTCCTCCAGTTCTTTCATAGCGATTTTATACTGTTCTTCGCTGATGACCTTCTGATGCCAGGAATTATCATGCTCCATAAACGAAACGCCTTTCCCTTTCACTGTCTGGGCAATAATAACGGTTGGTGTACCGTGATGGTTCACCGCCATTTCCAGTCTGCTCACGATCTCTTCCATATCATGACCGTTAATCTCAAGGACATTCCATCCAAATGCACGCCAGCGCTCTGCCATATTATTCATTGGGCATATATCCTGTGTAGAGCCGCAGCTCTGTAAATAATTCTGATCTACAATTGCAATTAAATTGTCTGCTTCTAGAGCAGGAGCCACATTAATAGCCTCCCACAGGGTCCCCTCATTCATTTCACCGTCGCCCAGCATGACAAATACTTTGCTCTTTTTCCCAGCGTTTTTCAAATAATATGCCATTCCGAGTCCTATGCCCAGCCCATTTCCAAGGGAGCCGCTTGTCATATCAACGCCCGGTGTTTTTCCGTATACCGGATGTCCCTGAAGCTTACTGTCCAGATGACGTAAGGTTGGGAAATACTCTTTTGGAAAATAGCCCTTTTCAGCTAATACAGAATACAAAACAGGGCAGGCATGTCCTTTTGATAAAATAAATCGGTCCCTATCCTCCCTTTCTGGATTTTTGGGGTCAACCTTCATAAATCCATAATACAATGCTGTCACCATATCTGCACAGCTTAACGCCGGCGCCGGATGCGCAGAACGTCCGCATGCATAGGAAACCTCTATAATTCCTTTACGGACCAGGCGCGCCTTCTCCTGTAAATCAGCAATCTCTTTTGCTTTCAGCATAACAAATACCTCCTTAAAATTTATATTTTCTTTAAGCCAATCCCCGGACTACTTATTTACAAAAAGTATCTTCCCGGAGCCCTTGGCTGACTGCTCAAATGCCTGCTGACATTCATCCAGCGTAAATTTATGTGTTACAACATCCATCACATTGATTTTTTTAGCGGTTATCAGGGAGGAGACATTCCACCATGTTTCCCAAATCCTGCGTCCAAAAATACCTTTTACAGACAGCCCCTTTGTGTTAATATTTCCCGCCACGTCAATGGGCACTTCACCTCCGGGATGTCCCACAGTAATCAGCCGTCCTTCCAGCCGGATAAAATCAAAAATGGTTTTGTAAGCAGGAACAGCTCCGCTGGTCTCCAGTACAATATCAGCACCTCCGCGTTCCCTGGTCAGCAATTTTATCCTTTCAACAGCATTTTCTTTTATGGGATTGACTGTAATAGCACCCAATTTTTCAGCCAGATTCAGGCGATAATCATCCAAATCCGCAGCAATCACTCTTGCCGCATTTCCAGCTTTCAAAATCAGTACCGCCAGCAGACCTATAGGCCCGCAGCCATTTACCACTACGGTATCTCCAGGCTGTACACAGGCCTCCTCTACCGCACGCATAGCAACGCCGGCTGGTTCTAAAAGGGCTGCTTCCTCAAAGCTCATCTCTTCCGGAATAACAAAGGTTACTTTTGAGGGAGCCAGTGCGTATTCTGCAAAACAGCCATTTGTACTGGTTCCGTATATCGCCATGTCGGAGCAGTTGTGTGCCATACCATTCTGACAGTTAAAGCACTTCCCGCAGGGAATATGAGTTTCCACAGCAACTCTGTCTCCCACTTTACGGTCCACAACTCCTTCTCCCACTTTTACAATGGTGCCTCCGCACTCATGTCCAAGTACCAGCGGCCATTTTACATTAAATTTTGAGGCAAATCCCTGTCCGGCCTGATTCCAATGATAATAGTGCATATCTGTTCCGCAAATTGCCGCCGCTTCAATCTTGATCAAAACCTCTCCGGCCCCCGGATCGGGAATAGGAATGTCCTCCCGTTCGATTCCCGGCTCGGGTCCTGTCTTTACAATCGCTTTCATCGTTGTTACCTCCTTTAGAAATTCGTGCTATTTGTATGATGTATCATTTATATTCATCATATGTTTTAATGAGATATTACCACTTATCTTTTACTTTTTCAATGATTTTTGTTGTATTTCCTAAAATATGTCATATGTTACATCATACCAATTAGTATTTTGTGCATTATTTCCATTTTTGCACTTGAATTTTTTTGTGCTTTGGGGTACATTCATACCATAGGAGGAAAACACATGCAAAATTATATTACCGACACATTTAAAACTGCTTCCGAAAATACATCTCATACCCAGACAGCGACTGAATCTGTCATTAATTATATTCGAAACCTTATCCTTAACCGGGAATTGCGTATAGGGGATAAGCTTCCAACAGAAAATGAACTTTGCGAACAATTAGGTGTCGGACGCGGTTCGGTAAGAGAAGCCGTAAAACGTCTCGAAGCCATCAGTCTTTTAAACGTACGCAGGGGTGATGGCACTTACATCTCCGACGTCCGCCAAAATAAGGCTTTTGATTCTTTATTATATAAAATTGTATTAGAGGATATTGATTTTCAAGAAATTGTAGATTATAGAATCCAACTGGAAATAGGCATCATGCAGCTTGCCATAAGAAATGTCACTGAAGATATTTTAAAAGAATTAAAGAATAATCTTTTTCAATTTTCACAATATATAACAAATGAGGAGCAGAAATCGCCAGTAGTCTTACATGATTTAGATATTCAGTTCCACAACATTTTAGGAAAAGCCTCCAAAAACCGTCTGTTGGCTGACGTATATGCGGTTTCTTTGAGTTTGTTTTCGCCTTATATGCTAAGTAATTATGGAAAGGGACAAGTACAAAGTTCACCGGAAGTAACCATCGAAAATCATACCCTTCTGCTGAATGCCCTAGAGAACAAAGATATATCTCTGGCAACCTATGCTGTCGTAAACTCTACACAGCTATGGCAGAAATGGAATGATTATACCAGTTCGCCCTTCCAATAACCAGATGACAGAACAGCAGTGCCAGGTCACCTCTGGCCCCCCGGCACTGCTGTTCTGTCACTGTCCCCCTCTCTTTAATGCTGAACCGTAACCCATTTCAGTTCCGTATATTCCTCCGCTGAAAATGAGCTGTTCTCCCGCCCTACGCCGCTCATCTTCACGCCTCCGAAGGGTGCCCGGGTGGATCCCACAACTGTAGATTCATTAATATGCACCATCCCCGCCTCTATCTCCTCAGAAAGGGAGATGGCCAGCGTGATATCATTAGTCAGAATAGAACTGGACAGGCCATACTCATTATCATTGCACAGCTCCACCCCATGCCGGGCATCTTCTGCGCAGATTACACATACCACCGGTCCGAAACATTCTTCATAGAAAATATCCATCTCTTGGGTGACATCCTTTAAAAGTGTTGGTTCGTAAAAAGCGCCCCTGTGCTTTCCCCCGGCAAGAAGCTTTGCCCCTTTGCTCACCGCATCTTCTATCAGACGGTCTAAAACCCGGCACTGTTTTTCGTGAATCAGGGGACCAACGATTGTGTCCGGATCGTGGGGATCTCCCATGATGATCTTGCCCGTTTTCCCCGCCATCACTTCACAGAACTTCTCATAGACAGGTTCCTCGGCAATGATTCTGCTGGTGGCCATACAGATCTGCCCCTGATGGAAATATCCACCGAAGACAGCAATATCCGCCGCTTTATCCACATCGAAATCCTTTAATATCAACATAGGGTTCTTCCCTCCCAGTTCCAGAGAGTAGCGTTTCAGGGAGGAGGCGGCCTGCACGGCAATCCTCTGCCCCACCTGGCTGGAACCTGTAAGGGCAACCATCCGCACTCTTTTATCGGCGGTCAGGGCGTCGCCCACCACTCTTCCGGACCCCGGAAGGACGCTGAGCACACCTTTGGGAAGCCCGGCCTTTTCAAAGCACCTGGCAATCACAAGACCGGATAAGGGCGTGTAGGACGACGGTTTCAGAATAAAAGTATTTCCCATTGCAATGGCGAATGCTACTTTGTTGATTGCCAGAAATAAAGGATAATTAAACGGGGCGATTCCCACCACCACCCCCAGCGGATTTCTTGTGTAGTAGGAGAGGTGATTGGGGTATTCCCCCTGTATTACCCCTCCCGCTATACGGCAGCATTCCCCGGCAGCGGTCCGGATAAGTCCGGCACAACTGGCAATCTCTGCAGTAATCTTTGTGAGGGAGGATCCGCTCTCGTCAATCAGCCACGGTATATACTTTTCTGCGTCTTCCTCCAGGCAGTCAGCGGCTTTTAAGAGAATGGCTTCTCTTTCCTTGGCCAGGGAGCGTCCCCAGCTTTTCCGGGCTTCATAGGCGCCCCGAAGGGCCTCTTCTACCTCTTTTTCTCCCGCTGCGCTCACCCGGCAGAAGACTTCTCCCGTTGCAGGATTAACGTTGTCAATCCATGCTTCTCTTTCAGGACAGATCCACTCTCCATTTACAAACAGGTCAAATTCTCTCATTCTCTTTCCCCCTATTTTATCATGTCACGCAATGCCGCGATGGTTCCCTCCAGGCCGAATCCGTATTTGTCATAAAGCTCCGGTCCATCGCCGAATCCCGGGAATACCTGGGGGATACCCATACGGGTAAACCTGCAGTCCAGGTTCTTATCTGCAATTACCTCTGCCACAGCGCTTCCCAGGCCGCCAATGGTGTAATGGTCTTCCAGTGTCAGGATCGCACCGGTGTCCCGCGCCGCTTTCACAATGGCTTCCTCATCAATGGGTTTCAGGGTATGCATATCCAGCACCCTTACAGAAATCCCTTCTTTTTCCAGTGAATTCGCCGCATCAACAGCCTGAGCTACCATAACCCCGCAGGCTATGATAACCGCGTCCTTTCCGGGCCTTGTCTCGATAGCTTTCCCCACCTGATAGGTTACTTCTCCGGGCTGGTATACCACAGGCTCGCCTTTTCCTCTGGCCAGACGTATATACACCGGGCCGGGATGATTCTCGGTAGAAAGCAGCACATCCCTCACAATTCCCGGATCCCCCGGAACGATAAGAGTCATATTTGCCATAGAGCGTACAATTCCCAGATCTTCCATGGCATTATGGGTAGAGCCCCCGGTGGAGGTAAGCCCCCCGTTTGTCGCTATGATGCGCACCGGAAGATTCTGGTAACAGATATCTGTCCGGAGCTGTTCACAGGCGCGCATGGAAGCAAAGGTGGACATAGTAGTGGCATAGGGAATATTTCCCTCAAGGGCAAGTCCCGCTGCCATGCCAAGCATCGTCTGCTCTGCAATTCCTGCATTGATAAATCTCTCCGGGAATGCCTTTCTGCATCCTTTTACACTGCAGGTACGCATCAAATCCGCTGTCAGCACATAGATTTTCTGATTTCTCTCACCCATTTCCTGAAGAGTATCTCCGCAGATCGTTCTGGATGCCGCGAATTGGCCAAAATTAAACGTTACACCCATATTACTCACCCCTTTCTTTATCCCAGGCTGCCCGAATCTCTGCAAGCGCCTTATTCATATCCTCCTCGCTGACAGAACCCGCATGCCAGTCAGGATTATTTTCCATAAAGGAAACGCCTTTTCCTTTTACCGTACGGCAGATAACAACTGTGGGGGTATCCGACTCGGGAGAAGGCAGCTGATCCATGGCATCCACCAGCTGGGCCATATTGTGTCCGTCGACCTCCACTACATTCCAGCCAAATGCCTTCCACTTGTCCCCATAGGGTTCCATCCTCATCATATCCTCTGTGAAATCATCCAGCTGAAGACAGTTCCGGTCTACAAATGCAACCAGGTTTCCCAGTTTATACTGATGGGCGTTCAGCGCCGCTTCCCAGGTGGTTCCCTCCTGGGATTCCCCGTCGCCCAGGAGAACAAAGACTCTGTGCTTTTCCTGGTTTACCTTTGCGGAAAAGGCCATGCCGCATCCAATGGGCAGTCCGTGCCCCAGTGACCCGGAAGAGGTTTCCACCCCTGGCAGATTGACCTTGCAGGGATGCATTCCGTATGCGCTGTTCAGCTGGCCGTAGGTCTTCAGAATCTCATCAAAATCAAAAAATCCTTTCAGCGCCATAGCGATATACATTCCTACCGCACCGTGTCCCTTACTGAGAATAAAGCGGTCCCGTCCCGGCATCTTAATATCCTTTGGATCCACATGCAGCCCATAGTGGTATAGGGCAATCATGATATCTGTCATAGATAAATCTCCGCCTATGTGGACGCTGCCCTCAAAGGTTCCGCACAGAGTGAGCAGGTTCACCCGCATCTGATACGCTTTTTCTTTTAAACTCATTACAACTTGTCTGTCGGCCATATATATTCCTCCCTTCTGGAATTCTGCCTGTTTAACATTCTAGTAAAATCTTAGGATATCTGGACTCCTGAAATAATGCAAACGCATCCAGCGCCTGTGCCAGAGGAATTACCTTTCCGATAATTTTCTCCGTCTGTACCCTGGGAATGAGGTTAATTGCCCGTGGGAACAGATAATGGCTGGTAAATACTGTCTGAATACTGGCCTCCTTCATATACAGTTTATAGAGATTCAGAGGCATCTCATACGCAGGGGGAAACACTGCAAAATATGTTACTTTGCCGCAGTGAGCCACAAGGTCAAGGCATACATTGGCCGCCTTTGGCGAGCCCGACACTTCAAATACGTGGTCAAACCCATTTCCCTCAGTAATCTCCATGCTTCTCTTCTCCAAATCATCATGAAAGGGATCCAGCGCATACTCCGCGCCCATGTCCAGCGCCAGCTGACGCTTCTCAGGCACGGGATCAATGGCTGTTATCCTGGCGCCCCCTGCGAGAAGCACCATATTCAGCAGTATGGAACCTATGCCGCCGATCCCCGACACCGCCACGGTCTGTCCGTGTTTGATACCTGCCAGGTCCATGGCGCGTATGGTGCACACGGAAGGCTCCACCAGGGAATATTTCTTCAGATCTGCATCCGCGGGTATCTTATATACTGCGCTGATGTCTGTGACAATATATTCACTGAATGCCGCTACCGGCGCTGCCTGAAGGCAGTACTGGGGCAGCCCCTTTTTGCACATAGGGCACTTTCCGCACACTGCCACCGGGGCCACCACCACCTTGTCCCCGATCCGGTAACCGTAATCCCCGGTTCCTTCTCCCAGTTCGGTGATCACGCCCGACGCCTCATGCCCCAGAGGAATCCCCGGCTGAGCCCCCAGAACTCCCATGGTCACCATATGCACATCTGTGGCACAAAGAGCGGCATAGGCTGTCTTTATCTTAACCATTCCGGGACGTACCTCTGGAATATCCACTTCCCGGACTTCAATCTTATCCTTTGCTGCAAAATATACTGATTTCATTTTTTCCATACACTTCACCCGAAGTCCCTTTTGTCTTTAGGCAGGAGATACGCTACCTCCTGCCCAAGAATTCATTCCCTATATTTCAGCACACTATTTGCTCTGTACCTCTTCTCTGATCTGATCAATGGTTTTCCACTCAAAAGGAAGTACCTTGCAGTACTGCAGATCCGGATCCTCATACTCTTTCCAGTTTTCCTTTGTGATAGCCCCATTCGGAAGATCCGATGCGGCAGGAAGATTACTTGCATCGTATCCTTCCTCAAACATCATATGAATCAGATCCACTGCGGCGGAACCGTTTAAGTTCGGGCTGTTATATCCGGTTACCAGCATTTCTCCGCTCTCCAGGTACGGGAACATTTCCTTTCCTCCGTCTGCGGCGCAGGCTACATAGATGTCCTTACCGGGAGTAAGACCCGCATTTTTGATTGCCTTGATTGCCCCGGCGCCCATGGGGTCACAGGCCGCCATAATTAAATTAATGTCAGAATTTCCGGCGATGATATCTTCTGCTGCTGCAAGTCCGCCTTCATTGGTCCAGTCTCCCTGGCCCTGGGCAACAATTTCAAAGTCCCATTTGTCGCTGCTGAATTTACCTTTGTCTCTCAGTTCACTGAACAGTTCATTTGCCTCCAGGTATGCATCTTCCTGGCAGGAGTAGGGATTGCCCTGCTGTTCCGCACGTTTGTACAGTATTCCTGCGATCATGCCGTTGATACGGCTCTCATCAATGGTGTGTCCCATCATACCCAAAATTGCGGCTGCCTTAATATGCTGATCTTTGAAGAAATCCCCCATATAAAGTCCGGATTCCCAGCCCCCGAAGTAGTTGTTGGCAAGGATAGAAGTAACCACCGGCACGTCCTCTGCAAAGTCAACACCGGCGCCGATTACTGGAATTCCTGCTTCCACCGCTCTTTTTACATCTGCTGCCGCTGCTGTCACGTCCATGGGATTCAGGATAATCGCATCATATCCCGCTGTAATCATGGATTCCACATCTGCGCTCTGCTTGGAAATATTGCCGTCCGCACACAGCATAACCAACTCATACCCATAATCCTCAGCCGCTTTTGTTGCACTGTCGATCATCTCTGTAAAGAAAGAACTTCCCATCTGTCCCATAGATAAGCCAATGGTAAGATTTCCTTTTTGCTCTGCAGGCAGTGCCTTGTCAATATCCTTTCTGTCCTTCATGGCAGGAGATACCAGTCCGCTCAGCGCATTTCTCTCTGTAAGCTTGTAGATCTCATGTAAGTCGCCTGTATCGGCAGTGTCCTGGGTCTTGGTGTCACTGGCGTCCGTGGCATCGGATTCCTCCGCTTCCGGCTCCTTCGTTTCCGCTGCCGGTTCTTCCTTCACCTCATCAGAGTTTGCCTTGGTGTCCCCGCAGCCTGCCAGGGAACCTGCTACCATCCCCACTGTCAGTGCCATTGCCAATAGTTTTCTTACTTTCTTTTTCTGCATAAATCCTTCTCCTTTCATTTACGCTTTTTTATTAGTGAATTCATTTCACTCCTTTTGTTACTGCTTTTTGTTTCCTATACTTTTCAGGAGAACAGCCGCAATGATGATCACACCCTTTGCAACCTTCTGAGGATAAGCAGCAATACTCAGCAGATTCATGATATTTCCTATTAACGCCATGATCAGCACACCGATGATGGTATTTACAACCGATGCCTTTCCCCCTTCCAGATTCGCACCGCCGATAACCACGGCAGCAATTGCATCCAGCTCGTATCCCCCGGATACGGTAGCAGGAGTTCCGATGGCAGCACGGCAGGTAACAAAGATACCGGCAAGTGCACTGAGCGCACCGCAGATGGTATATGCCGCTGCCTTGTAAAGATTTACATTGATACCGGACAGGCGCACTGCGGTCTCATTGCTGCCGGACGCTATGGTAAGACGCCCGTAGGAAGTCCATTTTATTAAAAACACAAAAAGCAGAATTACAACCAGCGTTACGTATACAGCAACCGGAACTCCCAGAAGGGGATCTTTAATCTCCGCAAATGCAATAAGTGCATCTGTGGCAGGAGTGGACGGCAGACGGATGGGCTGTCCGTTTGTGAGAATGTAAGCCAGACCCTGGGCCATCGTCATAACCGCCAGGGTGGCAATAAATGCCGCCATCTTAAAATACGCCACCAGCACACCGTTCAGCAGGCCAATGACTCCGCCCACCAGGGCAGTGATCACAACACACCCAAGAAGGGCGGGAACTGATGTTATGCTTTCCTTTGTGAGAAGCAGGGCGATTACCACACTTCCCACCCCCAGAATTGCACCGCAGGACAGGTCAATGCCCCCGGTCATAATGACAAGCATGCACCCGATCCCCACCAGGGCATACGGCACCTGCTGCCTCAGTACATTCACAACGTTTCTCTGGGAAAGAAAATTGGGTGACAGGCAGCTGGCAATTATAATCAGTAAAACAAAGATGATAATCGCATTGTTTTCCTTAAAAAACTTCTTAAAGTTGAATTTATTGGCTACTTTTGCCTCGCTCATATTCGCATCCTCCGCTTTTATAATCCTGTAGAAGCCTAGACTCCCATAGAGTAAGAGATTAGGTTACTTTCCGAAAAGTCTTTCTTATCCAATTCCCCGGTGACCTCGCCGCCTCTCATGATAATCACCCGGTCACACATTCCCATAATTTCCTGCATCTCGGAAGATATCATCACAATGGAATAGTTCCTGGCCGCAAAATCATTGATAATTTTATAGATTTCTCTTTTTGCACCTACATCCACACCCCTGGTAGGCTCGTCCAGCAGCAGTACTTTACAGTCTGAGGCCAATAGCTTGGCAATTGCCACCTTCTGCTGATTTCCGCCGGACAGGCTGGACACATCATTTTCTATACTTCCCACCTTGATAGACAGCTGCTCTACCATATCGTTGATATACGCTGTCTCCTTCTTACCTGAAATTTTACCGAAAGCTGTCTTAAAAAGCTTCAGGCATCCCAGAGTAATGTTATTTCGGATCGGAAGATCCAGCAGAACTCCCTGGGTTTTTCTGTCTTCAGGCAGCAGTCCTATCCCGTTGTGTATGGCATCTCTGGGACTTCGAATGGTTACTTCTTTGCCATTCAGATAGATTTTGCCGGAATCTCTTTTATCCTCTCCGAAGACAGCGCGGATGGTCTCTGTCCTCCCGGCCCCTACAAGACCATTGATCCCCAGGACCTCCCCCTGGCGGACCTCAAAAGAAACATTTTTAACCTTTCCCCTGACACTGATGTTTTCCACTTTGAAGTTTACCGGCCCTATCCGGACCTCCCGCTTAGGATAGTAGTCCTGAAGCTCTCTGCCTACCATTTTATTAGCCAGCTCCTGTTTTGTAATGGAAGTAGTCTCCACCGTGTCAATGTAGGTACCGTCCCTCATAATTGTAATTCTGTCGCACAGCTCCATGACCTCTTCCAGCCGGTGGGAGATATAGATGATGGCTACTCCCTCCTCCCGCAGTTTCCGCAGCAGCCGGAACAGGTGCACGACCTCATTGTTGGAAAGTACAGAAGTAGGCTCGTCCAGTATCAGCACAGAAGCATTCCTGGACAGGGCTTTGCAGATTTCCACCACCTGCTGATAGGCCACTGTCAAGTCACCTACCTCATCCGTTGCTTTTATATCCGAAAATCCTGTCTCGTTCACATATTCCTGAGCCTTTTTCCGAAGCTCCTTCCAATTGATAATCTTACTGTCTTTGTTCAGACTGTCGATGAAAATATTCTCTGCCACTGTAAGATCGTTTACCAGCATCAGCTCCTGATAGATAATGGAGATCCCATGGGCCATACCATCCTTGGGACTTTTTATATTGGCAAGCTTGCCTCCTATATATATTTCTCCCTCATCCTTTTCCAGGGAGCCAGCCAAAATCTTCATAATTGTGGATTTACCGGCCCCGTTTTCTCCCATGAGCGCGTGAATCTCACCCTTTCTCACCTTGAGAGATACGTTGTCCAGAGCCACAACTCCGCCGAACCGCTTGCAGATGCCGCGCATATCTACCCAGTTTTCTGAATTCCTCATAGCGCACCTCCTATCTCGCCAGCATATATCCTCCGTCTATGGTAAGGACTGCTCCCGTAACCTGTTCTGCCGCCTCGCTGGCCAGATAGACAGCCGCAGCCCCGATTTCAATGGGTTTGCCAAAACGCCCGGTGGGAGTGCAGGACCGCCAGTAATCCGTCCAGCCCTTCGTCTCTCCCTCATCCTTCACTCCCGTTACCAGATTGGTCTCTGTATATCCGGGAGCAATTGCATTTACCCGTATTCCATACTGCGCCCATTCATAGGCCAGGCACTTGGTCAGCCTGTCCCCGGCCGCTTTGGCCGCGTTGTAGGAACAGCTTTTCTGGGGGATATTCACAATCCTGGAAGAATTGGAGGTGATATTAATGATCCGCCCTCCGTTCTGTTCCTTCATCTTCAGCCCTGCATAATGGCACATGAGAAATGTTCCGTTTAAGTCTACGTCCAATACCCGGTACCACCCGCTCAGATCATCTGTGTCTTCCATGGGATCAAAGGGAGTGGCAATCCCGGCATTGTTTACCAGCACATCAATTCTTCCGTAGTCCTCAACCACTTTGGCAACCACTCTTTTAGCATCCTCCTGTTTTGTCACATCCCCTTCATAGGCCCGGTGGACACCGCCGAATTGCTCTAACTCTTCTATGGTCTCTGCTGCGCTTGCCAGGTTTCTGCACATAATCGCAACGCTGGCTCCGCTCTGCGCCATGGCCAGGGAGATTCCTTTTCCAATTCCCTTATTCCCCCCGGTTATCAGGACAACTTTCTCCTTCAGGGAAAATGCATGTTCCAAAGACTCTATCATAAAAGCTCCTTTCTCACTTGGTACAGTCAAAAACCAGCTTTGCATATTTCCCTGATTTCTGATCCGCATAAGCCTGCTTACACTCATCCAATGCATATATCTTTTCCACCACGGGCTTAAAATTCATCTGGGGAAGCATATTAACAGCCCTGGGGAAGGATTCCTGGGCCAGATACATTCCCTGGATTCTCAGTTCCTTCCGGTAGGTATACTCCAGGAGATTCATAGACATTTCATAGTCCCGCCGGTACATGGACATGAATACCAGATGTGCGCCCCTGGCGGCAAAATCCAGGGTTTTTCTGGCCGCGGGTCCGTTCCCGGAGGACTCAATCACTGCATCAAAGCCTTTTTTGCCCGTAATTTTTTGCACCTGCTCTTCAATATCCGGATCCAGAGGATTGAGCACGTAATCGGCGCCCATCTCCAACGCTCTCTTTCGCTTTCCCTCCATAGGCTCCAGCACGGTCACCCGCCCTGCACCGCTCCGTTTCAGAAGCTGGGTCATCATAAGGCCGATGCCGCCCCCGCCGGAGACAGCCACATGGGCCCCCAGCCGGAAGTCCGCCAGCTCCACTGCCCGCACCGCAATATTAAAGGGTTCTGTCAGTGCTGCGTCCAAAAGACTTACCCCTTCCGGCAGCTTATATACCTGATCCTCATGCCATACAATGTACTCCGCCTGGGCGGCCCCCAGGCCTTCCGCATGTTCGCAGAACTGAGATTCCCCTCCAAGGCAGTAGTCACAGGAACCGCAGGTCCGGTAAAAATTGCCGGTTACTTTATCCCCCACCTTCAGCCCTTTGCGGTTTGCCTTTGGTCCCAGGGCCTCGATGGTTCCGGAAAGCTCGTGTCCGCAGGGCGAGGGAATGGGAAGCTCAAAATATCCCTCCAGCAGATGGGGATCGGAACCGCACACAGAGGCATACGCTACTTTGATCAGAACCTCGTCATCATTTACAATCTCCGGCTTCGGCACCTCCATACAGGCTACCTCTCCCAGTTCTTTGGTACTCTCATTAAATGCCTTTACCAGCATAACTGCTTTCATCCCTGCCCCTCCTTTACCAGATGGTCACTCCGCCGTCTATGAGAAAATCACTTCCTGTTGCATAAGAGGACAGCTCGGAAGCCAGAAATACAACAATTCCCATAATCTCATTCAGGGACGCAAACCGGTTCATAGGAACCGCATCCCTTACAAATTCCTCCAGAGGAGCCATATCCATATCATCGTGCAGACCGGAGAGAATCATCCCGGGGCTGATGCTGTTGCACCGGATGCCGTCCTCCACATAGCTGACTGCCATAGACTTGGTGAACTGAATCACACCTGCCTTTGTGGCTGCATACACGGCCATATGCTGGCTCATATCCTTTCTGCTCCCTTTATTGATGATGTGCCCTGACATAGAAGCAGTATTGATGATAGAGCCTCCGTTTCCCAGCTCTTTCATCTTGTTCGCGGCGATCCGGTTAACCAGAAACATTCCCGTAAGGTTGATATCTACCACACGCTTCCATTCCTCCAGGGGAATACCGGAAGGACTGTCGCTGCGTCCCGCAACACCGGCATTGGAGAATACAACATCCAGCCTTCCAAACAGCTCTGCTGTCTCCTGGATCATTCTGGTCACATCTGCTTCGTTTGCAACATTTCCCATGCATTTCCCAGTCTTTACTCCATACCGTTTTTCGATCTCTCTGCAATTCTCATCCAGAATCTGTGCCTTCTGGGGAATATCCATCAATACAATATCCGCTCCTGCTTCCGCCAGTCCGGCCGCACAGGATCTTCCGATCCCCCCGGCCCCTCCGGTCACAAGAGCTGCCTTTCCTTTCAGAGAGAGCATCTCATAGATACTCCTCAGTTCTGCAATCTGCAATGGTTTCATACTCTTTCTCCTTCCTGTTTTATACTGCTTTCATATAAAATACATCCGAAGTTACACTCCTTAGTCCTGCAGTTCAATTAAATTCCCATCCGGATCCTTTAAAAATGCCCAGTGCTCCTCCGGGGTTGCTCTTCTGTCCGGAGGGAAGAAAAAGTAAACCCCGTCTGCCTTCATAGTTTCATATGCTTCAAATATATCGGGAACACGAAGACAGATATGGGTATAGCCCGGCTGGTTCCAAACTGTTCCTTTTCCTTCTTTTTGAGGATGAAATTGAAACAGCTCCAGTACAATCCCATCCGGGGACTTTAAGAAGCAAAAATCTGAAAAAGCTCCATCTGACAGCTGGTACAGCGTATTGTGCAAACTGATAAATTCCTCTGAAAACACATCCTGATACTCCAGCTGAAACCCAAAATATTTTGTATAAAACGCAGTAGTTCTTTCAATATCCCGCACCGTAATCCCCACATGCAGAAAATTAGATATGCTCATAGGCCTTTTCCTCCCTGCTTGCCTGTCCGTTCTTTTTTACGACATTTTTACTATATTTACATATAGTTATATAAAATTTTTATGCATTTTGCATATCTTTTAAGGTAATTATAGTATTTTCATTCGTTTTTACAATTCGAATTTCAAGAAAGATCTATTCCTTGCGGGAATGAATCCCGGAAATCCCTCAGAAATCGGTTTTTGTCCCGTCCTCATGTGCCGCAGTATAAGCCGTCCTGGTCATCTGCTTTGGTTTCTCGGGGGGACAATAGTCGGCTTTCTCCCACAAAGGAGCATTATACTCATACAGGGCGTCCACCAGAGGACCGGTAATCCCAGGATCGATCATAGCCGGTTCCGCCACCCAGCTTCCTCCCGGAGCCATTAATCCGATGCGGTATAGGCACTCCTCGTACCGTTCACGGTATCCTGCGCCCTGTCTGTCCAGAATCCCCTGGTTATCGAATCCTCCCACAAAACAGATCTGCTTTCCATACTTCTGTTTCAGCTCGTACGGATGGTTGGATAACTGCAGAGGGTTCAGGGCGTCTATCCCCAGCTCTATAAAATCTTCAATAAGAGGGGCTATGTACCCGCAGGAATGGTGTTCGTACAGCATGCCCTGGCTGTGTACCGTGTCCACAATCCGTTTCAAATGGGGTTTTATCATGTTTCTCCAGGTTTCCAGGGACATAAACATTCTGTCGTTGGATCCGTAGTCATCGTGGAACTGTATCTTATCGGGTTTATAGTATTGAGCGATTAATTTTATTTCCTCTATCCGGTAGTCTGTGAGAGCTCCCAATAGATCTTCGGACGCCTCTTCTTCCATCAGAAGGCCGCACAGAGCGTCCTCCACCCCTGTCATAGCGTGAAACTGCTCGAATAGACCGTTTATTATAATCACACTGCTAAGCTTATTCTCCCTGTCCCACTGTGCGGTATCCTCCCTGGCGCCTCTCTCCCAGTCATAGCTTTTGGGATCCGGTATCTTCAGATGGGCTCTCCACGCCGTAATATCCTCCAGTCTTTTTGTTCCCCTGGTCACCATAGGCCCCTCCATCCCCTCTGCAAAGGTCCAGGATACGCCGAAGGCATCTACGGTAACGCCGTATCCCTTTGGTCCCTCCATCACGATTGTGGGAAGACAGGTATCCTGATCCGTGGTCTGGCTGGGTACCCACAAAGGCTCTTCATGCCGGTAGGCCATCAATATATTTTCTTTGGCATTCATCACACGTTCACTCCTTTTTTTGCGAAAAAACGGCCCTGGATGGTTTCCTAAGGCCGCCTTCTCATATGTAATTCTGTTGTCAGCTGTTTATAGCTCCGGACACCATTTCCTGTAATCCACCTCCAGGAACTTGGATCTCTCAAACCGTTTTTTCTGGGCATACGGCACCGTACAGTCAAAGATCATCTTGCAGGAAATGCCGTTGTCCCGCAACGCCAGATTGTACTCCATCTTCTGGGAAGGATCCAGGGGATGGCATCTGACTCCAGGGATGAAGATGGTGTCAATGTCCCCCTGGTATCTGGTATTCATGGCAAACAATACATCATTCATATCAAAGGGATCTACATCCTCATCTACAATAAAAATATGCTTTAATTCTGAAAATGCGGAGAATGCAAGCAGGGCGGCCTGTCTCTGCCGGCCTTCGTCGCTCTGGCTCCTCTTCTTAAACTGGAGAACCGCCATATATTTACCCCCTCCGGCAGAACAGCAATACACATTCTGAAGACGGCCGGGCATAGCCCGCTCTACCATCTGTATGATGCTGGCCTCTGTTGGGATACCCGCCATATTTACATGCTCCTCGCTGGGCCCGATGCAGGTCTGCATAATAGGATTCTCCCTGTGAGTGACTGCTTTTACTTTGATAAGCGGAACCGCCTGATTGGCATTTCCCGTATATCCCGGGAATTCAGGCATGGCTTTCCCTGTGTTGGTATTGATATCCTCCCGGATATAGGAGTCCGGAATCAATTCCCCCTCAATAACATATTCTGCATTGGCAATGCATTTTTCTTCTATGGTGAGACAGTTGGTCAGCCGCACCGCGGAATTTCTGATAGCCCCTGCTACGGAAAGCTCATTGAATCCGATAGGCGTTGTGGGCGGCTCAAAACATGCGGCTATTTCAATGGCAGGATCCACCCCAATGCTGATGGATATAGGGAGGGGTCTGCCCAAAGCCTCCGCCTTTTCCCGGAAAGCCCCCAGATGTCTGGCGCCCGGAACAAAATACATGGAAATGGTGTCTTTGCTCTGCAGACAGAGCCTGTGGATGGTAATATCCGATTCCCCTGTCTCAACATCCGATGCATAGCACATACCCATGGTGATATACGGGCCGGCATCCTCCGGCGTATTGGTAGGCGCCGGAAGGATCTTTCTGATGTCGAACCCTTCCTCAGTGGCAAAGTGTTTTACCTCCTGGCAGTCCGCCTCAGCGTTTGAAATAACCACCGGCTGGATGGGATGTTCTACCGCTTCCTTTAAAAGAAAGCCGAGACGCTCCGGCTTTTCCCCGAGAAGAAGTCCCACTCTTTCTCTGGATGCCAGAAGGCCAATCAGCACCCTTGCATCCTCATGGCCTGTGATCTGATTGAACATCAGGGCCGGGCCTTGTTTCGTAGGCCTTTTGACGGTCCCCCCTGCCCCTACATACCGGTAGATCCCGGAGATCTCCGCATGGGGTTTTACCGGAACATCGGTTTCTATATATTGGCCCGGAACCTTTTTTAATAATTCGATGGCAGATCTAAGACTATTATACTTTGGCATACCCTCACCCCCTTACTCTCACTATTTTATTTCTTTTTCTTTGGGTGTTCCCCTGTACATGGTTTTCAGATATAATCTTCGCATATCCTCCGGCGTTGTAAGCCTCGGGCAGTGTTCCCAGATTTTTGTCTTCTGCGCGTCCGCAATCATCTCTTCCAGATGCTCCTCACCGATTCCCATCTCTGAAAGATTCTTAGGCAGGCCCAGCTTTTCATTGAGCTTCACCAGATAGTCAATGAGCATTTCTGTCTCAAAGTTCTCTGTATAGGCGTGTTCCCTGCGGAGCAGATTATATACTTTCTTATATTTTCCCCTGTCGGCAAGCGCATTGAACTCCATGGTAGTGGGGAACAGCATGGCATTGGCCAGTCCGTGAGGCACATGGTAGAACCCCGTCAGAGGATGGGACAAAGCGTGGGCCTGGTTCGGCAGGCAGAGGGATAAGGTGATTCCCGCCAGCGTGCTTCCCATAATCATATCAGAGGCTGCGTCTATATCCGCCCGGTTCGCCACAAACCTTGGCAGGGCAGGTCCGATCAATTCCATAGCCTTTTCCGCCACAGAGTCGGAAAACGGAGTCGCCAGATCGCTCATATAGCACTCTACCGCATGGATCAAAGCATCCATTCCTGTGGAAGCCGCAACTCCTGCGGGGAGTGTAGTTATCAGTTCCGGATCCAGCAGAGCCACCTGAGGAAGCATCTTATCATTCAGGATTACCATCTTGTATTTATTCTCATCTGTGATAACCGTATTTCTTGTCACCTCACTGCCGGTACCTGCTGTGGTGGGGATGGCGATCACCGGAATCGGGTCATGTTCCACCGGAAGATAGTATCCCCAGAAGTCCTGAAGACGCTTTCCGCTGTACCCCACCAGAGCAGCGCTCTTTGCCGTATCCATGGAGCTTCCGCCTCCCACTGCCACCACGCAGTCCACTTTTTCTTCCACAATAATCTTAACTACTTTTTCCACTACCCAGCAGCCGGGGTCCGGCTCCACATCAGTAAAAGTCACACAGGGGTAACCTGCAGCCCCGATAATCTTCTCCACCCTTCCCGTAATGCCAGCCTTCACCAGACCCGGATCAGATACCAGAAGCACCCGGGTCCCATGCAGTCTCTGAATATATTCCCCTAATTTTTCAACAATGCCGACACCAAATTCAATATCCTGTTTTACTGAAAAGCTGTGATTTTTCATTCCAAATTTCCTCCTTTTAGATGTTATCTACCGAAGCTCCGGGGGTATCTCTGCTCCATACTCCCTCATTTTTTCTGTTACCAGGGGCTTTAACTCCTCAAAAAAGATTCGGGGATGCTTACAGAAGAAGGGTTTCCAGGCCACAAAGCTGCCGCCCGGGGCAACCTTTTGAAATACTCTCCGTATCTCCTCCCGGCTCTCCTCCGGGGTGACATCTTCCCTGTCCAGAATCTCCACATTGTTAAATCCCCCGCAGAAACATAAGTCCCTGCCGTATTTCGCCTTCAGTTCCTCCGGATGATTGGAGATCTGTACCGGGTGAACAGCGTCCACTCCAAGCTCAATAAAATCTTCTATCATGGGGCGCATGAACCCGCAGCAGTGGAGAATATAAAACATTCCCATTTCATGGGCAGTATCCACCATTCTCTTAAGCTGAGGCTTTATGAGTTCCCGCCATGTGGAAAGAGACATCATCATAGATTCCTTTGCACTGTAGTCATCAAAAACCATAATGGCATCCGGTTTATAATATTTTCCTATTTGCCGGATCAGCCTCAGTCTGTAATCGGTAAATTCCCGGAACCAGTCTTCCATTATCTCCGGATCCTCCAGCAGTGCACACAACACATCCTCAAATCCCATCATCAGATGCGCCCGCTCAAACATACCGTTGAACAGCTGGACAATGGAAAACTTATTTTCTCTGTCCCACCCTGCGGTATCCCTGGCTGCCAGAGCTTCCCAATCCCGGTCCTCCACGTTGGGAAAGACTATTTCCTTTTTCCATTCCTCCACGCAGGATACTGCCCGGGTTCCTACCTTTTGTACAGGCCCGTTGGCTTCCAGGTTGTACTCATACTCTACCCCGAATTCGTCCCTGCCCTCCGTGCGGCCTTCATACCGCTCCTGCACCGCCTGCTGCAATACGATGTCACAGTCTGTAATATTATTGGGAATCCACAGGGTTTCCTGATGTTTCATAGCCAATATCACATTTTCACGCCTTGTCATTGTTTCTGCAGCCCTCCCTTCTTGTATGTATTTACCAATTTTCATTACCATTAAGCCTATAATATAGCAATTTTATACAATTTATCAATTCGGTTTTCTCAGCCAATCTATTCCCCCAAAGAATATATACCCCATTCCCGTGGAAAGTCTCTTACTGCAGAAATCCCTTTAATACAATTACTTTTTCCTTTACGACCTCTCCCAAAGTGGTAAAACCTTCTTTTCCCGTACCGCTCAGCTTATATCCGCCAAAGGGCTGCATCATGTTCCGGTAGGTCCCTGTCCCGTTCACTACCACACCGCCGGACTCTATGCTTCTCGCCAGGTTCATGCCCTTTTTCCAGTCTCTGGTCATCACACAGCCCGAAAGCCCGAAGCAGCTGCTGTTGGCAATTTCCACCGCTTCCTCAGGAGTGTCAAATCCTATGATGGGCATAACAGGACCGAAGATTTCCATATCCCGGGCAATATCCATGGACTTATCCACCTCGCCAATTACCGTAGGCTCAATAAACGCACCTTTCCGTCTGCCCCCGATCAAAAGCTTTGCCCCCTGGTCCAGGGTCTTCTTTATCTGTTGCTCTACCTGAATGGCCGCCTTTTCCGAAATCAGACTGTTCATCAGAGTTTTTCCCGGCTTCAGCTGAGAGAAGTCCAGCCCAATGTACTGATCCAGCTCTGCCTCTACGTCCATATCATATCCCATCTCTATTTTAGATACTGCATCCAGTACTGTCTTCGTAAATTGTTCCTTCACGGAGTTCTGTACAATGAACCTCTTGGGGGCTATGCATACCTGCCCCGCGGAATTCATCCGCCAGGCTGCTGCCTCCCTGGCGGCTGCCTCCACATCTGCATCCTCCAGAACAATAAAAGGATCATTCCCCCCCAGCTCCAGAGCACAGGGCGCCAGCCGTTTGGCCATGATGCCGGCTATATGTAGTCCTACTTCTGTGCTTCCGGTAAGGGTCACGGCATCCACTCTGGGATCTTCAACCAGCCAATCCCCAATGTCGCCCCCTGCACCGGTTACCACCTGCAGGGCTTCTCCCGGCACACCGGCCTCCCACAGCAACTCTATTAGCTTCATCAATGCCAGTGGGTTGCTGGTGGGCGGCTTTACAATTACTGCATTCCCCGCAGCCAGAGCCGGGGCAACTTTGTAACCGAAAAGCATCAGAGGAGCATTGAAGGGTACGATAGCCAGAACGGTTCCCACCGGTTCGTAAACTACCATCTGCAGATCCTGCTCCGTCTTGCCGTCATGCCCGGCCTCAGTGCCGGGCACTAAAAGCTTCCCGTCACAGCGCTTTGCAGTCTCCAGGTATCCCCGGAACAGACCTGGTATCCCCTGCCACTGAAACAGGCCGTTTCGCACGCTGCTTCCGCTTTCTCGCATCAGGGTTCCGATAATCTCCCTTTTGTTCTCCTCCATTAACCGGAAAAAGCGCTCAAAAATAACTTCCTTTTCCTTTAGGGGCACAGCGCTCCACTTCTTCAGTCCTCTTTTGGAAGCCTCCAGCGCCCTGTCCACATCCTTTTTGGTGGCCATAGGTATGGTGTCAATCACTTCATTTGTAATGGGATTGATAACCGGTATAGTTTTACCGTCACCGGACTCTGTCTTCTGTCCGTCAATCATCATTTTCATAGTACTGCTCCCTTCTTTCTGCAAAAATCTCCGCCCCACATTATAGCATTATAACGCAAGACGGAGATCCTTATCTACAATCCTTACTATTATCTTGTCTCAAACAGGATCGCTCCCTGAGCTACCAGATTATCCTGCAGTTCCTTGATATCCTTCTGAAGTTCTCTGGGGGTTACGTCCTTCTTTACAGAAAGTGCCGCTGCAGTCCCCGCCGCCTGCCCGGTTACCATGGTCTGGTGGAGATAGCGCAGGTATGCCGGCCGGTCGGTGGAAACAGATTTGCCTGCTGCCAGCAGGTTGTCAATGGTTTTAGGAAGCAGACACCGGTAAGGAATATCGTAAGATCCTCCATCCTTTGGGAATGCCATATCTGTTTTGCCGTCCACGCATACAGCCAGTGTATCCATGGCTGCCACATGGTATCCACCTGCCTTGAAGGAAGTCTTGCCAATCGTGTCCTCAAACTGACGGCATGCTTCCACGTCGTCCCTGGTAAGGATATACTCGCCCACAATCCTGGGACCTTCTCTCAGACGAAGCTCTGTGCAGGTCTTGGTAATATATGCGTGCTCAAATCCGGGCACATAATTTTTGAAGAATCTCCAGGCAATCATATTCTGCTTCCTGCATTCAATGTTGCATCTGGTAAGATCCCACGCATCCGTAGGAAGCGCGTGATCCACCTGGGAGGAATGCTGGAAGTGGGCCTGAATGTGTCCCCCTTCTCTTGGGGTAAGGAAGAACCCGGCTCCTGAATATGGATGCCAGTCTCCGTTTTTCAGGGCCATATCACGCAGCTCATAAAAGCCCATGATCTCTCCCAGCTCTTTGATGTCGTAGCACTTACGGTACATATCTTCTACTTCTTCCCTTGTATTTGCATCCTCATAGGGGAAGATTAACTGTTTAAAGGAAAACTGATCCGGATTGGTGCGGATATAGGTTAAGAGCTTGTCCCAGTCTACCCCGTCCACGGTGAATGCCAGGGTATGGGGCTGGATAATATCGCGGCTGACGCACGCAGTCTCACATCCTGCCTGGATAGCCACATATCCCTCTCCGGTACAGTCGATCACACGTTTTGCTTTCATCTCATTTCTGCCGTTAGCATTTTCAACGATAATTCCGGTTACGGTGTTCTCCTCCTTGGTAACCCCTACCACCAGAGTGTCTAAAAGGAGTTCCACCCCCTCTTCTTCCATCATTTCAAAGATGAGGTATACCCACCATTCTGGATCTACATAGGAAAAGGTGTAGCCTGCTTTTTCCCTGATCTTGCTTCTCCACTCAGGCAGCGCATGCCCGGATTTCAGAAGTCTCTGATATGTTTCTTCCACCAGCCCTCCGATATCTCTTTTGCCCCGGGGGTTAAATAATCTTGCATAGGCAAATCCGGGAGGTCCGGAAAGACTCATCTGACCTCCCAGGATTCCTGTTTTCTCAATCAATAAGGTTTTTGCACCATTCCTCGCGCTGGCGATTGCCGCAGCCACACCTGAAGTTCCGCCGCCGCAGACAATTACATCATATTGTGTGTCGTACCCCATAACGTGCCCTCCTTCATTTTATTTTTCTATTTTTTGAAATCTTCAATTGATTTTGCAATGGTTCCATCCGGCATAGCTACCGGCTCTACGCATCCTTCGCTGTGAAGCGCCCAAGGAAGGATTACACCAGAATGGCCGCCCCGGCCGCCGATCACTACTACTTCCACATCTTTTGGTGAGCGCGTTACTGGCAGAGGATGTCTGTTCTCCCATTCTTTCGGACGCACCGGTACAAGTCCACGGTTGCGGACCATAGGAACCTCATGATATACATACTGATGAATATGTTCCTGAATCATTTCCTTTGTATAACCGGACTTCTTCAGCATCATTCCATGATCAGGCGTCAGGCAGACTACCAGCGGGCCAGGCATATAGGCATTGTTGGATCCAAGTGTGGTACAGCAGTGTGTTATGGTATCCAGCAGATCGTGTCCGTTTAAGCTCAGGAAGTCGATAATATCATGAATGGGTTCTGCCTTCAGTACATAGACTGTGGTTGTATCTGAATCATAGCGATCCTCATTGATCATATTCCACTGTGCCAGTTCAGGCTCCTCTGCAAAGCAGTAGGTAAATTCTGCCTGGGAAGCAATGCAGTCCAGATCACATACCCCGGGAACTGAGCGGAATATATTCATAATAACCAGGTTAACGGCTCTTCCTATGGTCGCATTGGCCGGATAGCCCGGTCCCTGGCAGCCCTGCTTGCCGGAGATTCCAATTTCCTGCGCAATGGGACCAGATACGATTACCATGTTGCCGCCGGGGTGAGAGGTTGTCACAGACTGGTTCAGGTTATACAGGGGGCTGTTCAGTGCCTTAAATACTGCTACCAGTATGGGCATGGCCGTGGGTTTACATCCTGCCATAATTGCTGCCACTGCCACATCCTTAACGGTAACAGTCTTCCCGCTGGGTCCGCTGGGGCTGCACAGCACCAGATCTTCTTCAAATGGACAATACTCCATCATTTTCTCGTACCGGGCTTTCGTAGGAGGAATAATCGGAAGCCCGTCGCTGATATGCTCTGCATTGAAGAAATCGTTGATTTCCTCCAGATAAGCACCCGGCTCACAGAGTTTTTCTTCTTCTATATCTAATTCCTCCGTCACTGGGAGCAGTCCGTCTGCTCTCGGAGGTACTTTGTCCATCTTAAAGTCAATGTGTGCAAGCTCCTCCAGCTTTTCTCCGTTACTGGTCAGAGATTCTATGATGTAATCCCATTTTAAATCCACCTGAGCCGCCACTTCCTCTACGGTACTTGCCTGATAGATGTCTACCGAACAGAGGCAGAGATGTCCTGCACGGTATACACCGACGCCCTCTGTGATTCCGGTTCCTGGAGGTGCTGTCATATAGACAGTAGGAATCCCCAGCTCTTCCAGGGCAATGCTTAACACGGTGGTGGAAGAAGAAGTTCCCATATCACCAAAGGCAACAATAGCCGCCGTTGGTTTTTCTTCTGCCAGCATTTCCGCATATTTCTTCAGAGCCTCCGCATCCTTCCCCCGGACAGTTTCTGTATACTCTACGAAGTTTGTAATCCCCAGTTCTGTAAAGTGCTCTTTGATGCGATCAAAAACCGTGTAATAATTACAAAATCCAAGTTTTGTATTATTATAAAAAAGTATTTTGCCTGACTTCAGCTCTTCCAGAGATACCCGGGGCGCTAGCTGAATCATTTTTCTTTCCTGATACCCTCTGGGATCCAGGATTGGATTAAATTTTGTCGCCATACTCATTCTCCTTTTCCACACTTATTTTTTATATACTGCTTAAGCATTTTTTATTTTATGACTTAAGTTTACTTTTTTATGGCTGTTGTATCAATTCGCTTTTCCCTCCCTTTTTATTCCTGGAACGAATAAGTACGCGAACCGATGTCAGATTAAGTTTCATGTCCGCTTGATAACGTCGGAATCTTGCGATATAATAAGTCTTGACAGTTTGTTGAGCAGGCATAAAAGGAGAGAGATGAATGACATTTGAACAATTACAACATTTTCTGGCAATTGCGAAATATAAGAACTATTCTATTGCTGCCGAAGAAAGCTTTGTCTCCCAGTCTTCTCTCTCCAAGCAAATCAAAGCACTGGAGGAAGAACTGGGATTCAAACTTTTTGACAGGACCACCAGGAATATCGAGCTCACCGAGGGGGGAGAGGAATTTGTGATGTATTCTCAAAGAATTCTGCAGGAGTATAAAGAAATGCTCAGCAGGCTTCGGAGATATACGGACGAATCCAAGAACACCCTGAGGATAGCCGCCATACCTGTCATGAATCATTACGGACTCACGGACATCATTTTTCATTTTCAGCAGCAATACCCTGGGGTAAGAGTAAAGGTTCTGGAAAAGGACGGAAGCTACGTAGTCCAGGATCTGGAGAAGGGAGATGCCGATCTGGTTTTTCTGAGAAGTCATCATATTCCGGAAGGAGAATTCTTAATTTACCCTTTGATCGATGATGAACTGGTACTGATTACCGGTCAGGACCACCGTTTTTCAAACAGAGATGAAATCGACCTAAAAGAGGCCGAGGATGAAGAATTTCTTTTTTTGGGAGCCAATACCGGTATGCATCAGACCTGCATCAAGGCATGCAAAAAGGCGGGGTTCATTCCAAAAGAACGATGCCTGGACCTCCGCTCCAGCACCATTAAGAATCTGGTGGCAAACGGCCAGGGCATCTCTCTTATGATGAAGGCATCTATCGAGTATATGAAAGACCCCAGAATACATATCGTCTATCTGAAAGAACATCCCATAGTGAATCTGGCACTGGCAACCAAAGAAGAAATGTTAAGCGATGTATCCCGGACATTTATCGAATATGTCCAGGATAGTTTCGGGCATCTTACAGACGGGGAAGAAGTCATGTAGGGACGGGTCTGTTGTATAAAGGGACAGGCCGATCCCAAAAGGGGACGTGTTCTTTCTAAAAAGAACACGTCCCCTTTTTTACCCTTTAGACTGCTTTGCGCCCGCAGCACTGTTTGTATTTCTTGCCGCTGCCGCATGGACACGGGTCATTGGGATATACTTTTTTCACTGCTCTCTGCATTGGTTTCTTAGGACCGGATTCGTCTTTATTCGTTCCGGTTACCTTTGCTACCTGCTCTCTTTCTACTTTCTGCTCTACTTTTACATGGTACAGCAGACGAAGTGTATCCTCCTGGATCGCAGCGGTCATGGCATTGAACATCTCATAGCCGCTCATCTTATATTCTACCTTCGGATCCCTCTGGCCATAGGCCTGCAGGCCGATTCCCTGACGCAGCTGATCCATGTCATCGATATGATCCATCCACTTCCGGTCGATTACCTTCAGCAGAATGACACGCTCCAGTTCTCTCAGCTGTTCTGGTTCCGGGAATTCCACTTCTTTTTCTTCATAAATCTTTACTGCCTCTTCCTTCAGATCCTGTTTCAGCTGATTTTTCTTAATCCCATCTACCTTCTCTTTTGTCACTGGTTTTACCGGTATGATGGGAATTAATACACTGTTCAGTTCGCTGAGATCCCACTCGTCGTTCTCTACGTCGTCAGAGATACACATATCTACCGTACTGTCCACGATATCAGTAATCATCTTATAGATAGACTCTCTCATGTTCTCTCCGTCCAGAACACGGCGTCTCTCTTTGTAGATAATCTCCCGCTGTTCGTTATTTACCTGGTCATATTCCAGCAGGTTCTTACGAATTCCGTAGTTATTGCTCTCTATCTTCATCTGCGCCTTTTCAATGGCACTGGACAGCATTTTATGCTCAATCTGCTCATTCTCCGCAACACCCAAAGATTTAAATACATTCATCAGCTTTTCCGAACCAAACAGACGCATCAGATCGTCTTCCAAAGAAATATAGAATCTGGATTCACCGGGATCTCCCTGCCGTCCGGAACGGCCGCGGAGCTGGTTGTCAATACGCCTGGATTCGTGGCGCTCCGTACCAATAATTTTAAGTCCGCCTGCTTCTCTGGACACATCGTCCAGCTTGATATCTGTACCACGCCCGGCCATATTGGTTGCGATGGTAACCGCTCCGGCCTCTCCGGCTCCGGCTACAATCTCCGCCTCCAGCTCATGGAACTTGGCATTCAATACCGTATGCTTGATTCCCTCTCTTTTCAGCATGCCGCTGAGAAGCTCGGAGTTCTCAATGGTAATGGTACCGACCAGAACCGGCTGATTCTTGGCGTGAGCCTCTTTGATCTCCTCCACTACAGCCCGGAACTTTTCCTTCTGGGTCATATATACCGCATCGTCGTAGTCTTTACGGATGACAGGCATATTCGTTGGAATCTCTACAACGTCCATGCCGTAGATTTCCCTGAACTCCTTTTCCTCTGTAAGAGCCGTACCTGTCATACCCGACTTTTTGGTGTATTTGTTAAAGAAGTTCTGGAAGGTAATGGTTGCCAGGGTTTTACTCTCCCTTCTTACCTTCACATGCTCTTTTGCCTCAATTGCCTGGTGAAGCCCGTCAGAATAGCGGCGCCCGGGCATAATACGGCCGGTAAATTCATCTACAATCAGAACCTGATCATCCTTTACCACATAATCCTGGTCTCTGAACATCAGATTGTGCGCCCGCAGAGCCAGTATAATATTGTGCTGAATCTCCAGATTCTCAGGATCCGCCAGATTCTCAATGCTGAAGAACTTCTCTACTTTCTTGACGCCCTGTTCTGTCAGGTTTACAATCTTATCTTTTTCATTAACGATAAAGTCCCCGGTTTCAATGATTTCCTCTCCCATAATAGCGGTCATCTTCGTCATCTCACCGCTGGCCTCGCCCCGTTCCAGCTGTCTGGCAAGAATGTCACAGACTTCGTAGAGCTTGGTGGACTTTTCACTCTGTCCGGATATAATCAGAGGGGTTCTCGCCTCATCAATGAGAACCGAGTCAACCTCATCGATGATAGCATAGTGGAGATCTCTTTGCACCAGCTGTTCTTTGTAAATTACCATGTTGTCACGCAGGTAGTCAAAGCCCAGCTCGTTGTTCGTCACATAGGTAATGTCACAGGCATAGGCAGCGCGTCTCTCGTCATTATTCATGGAATTCAGCACCACACCTACCGTCAGTCCCAAAAATTCATGAACCTTGCCCATCCACTCCGCATCACGGTGCGCCAGGTAATCATTGACCGTTACAATATGCACCCCTTCCCCCTCCAAAGCGTTCAGATAGGCAGGAAGCGTAGATACCAGTGTCTTACCTTCACCGGTTCTCATCTCCGCAATACGCCCCTGATGCAGGATAATACCGCCGATCAGCTGTACCCGGTAATGTTCCATATTGAGAACACGCTTGGCCGCCTCTCTCACAGTGGCAAAAGCCTCCGGGAGAATATCATCCAGAGAAGCCCCCTCAGAGAGCCGGTTTTTGAATTCCCTGGTCTTTTCCCGCAGCTCCTCGTCACTGAGCTTCTGCATCTTGGGGCGCAGAGCCTCGATCTTGTCCACTGTAGCCACCAGCCGCTTTACTTCTCTTTCACTATGGGTTCCGAATATCTTGTTTATAACATTCATAAAAAATACTCCTATTTTTTCTTCGTTTTCAAATTAAGTCATAGCACTATTGTTCATTTTAGCACTTTCCTATGTTGAAAACAATAAATTTTTCGTGAACAAACCATGAAAAAGCACCCGAAAGCCCTCTGCAGGCTCCGGGTGCCGGTGATTCTTATCTTAGAACTCTGGTTCAATCAAACCATAAGTATTGCCTTTTCTCTTGTATACCACATTTACTTCCTCTGTCTCCGCATTCAGGAAAACATAGAAATTATGCCCCAGAAGCTCCATCTGCACACAGGCGTCTTCCGGATACATGGGTTTGAAACCAAAACGTTTGGTACGGATAATCTTTATCTCTCCATCATCCTCATAATCCTTTTCCACATAAGCCTTCTGGAAGTGAGTATATTCTTCCTGCTCCTTTACGCCCTGCTCTCTCTGGATGATTTTGTTTTTGTACTTTCTCAGCTGGCGCTCTATGACCTCTTCCACAAGATCAATGGATACGTACATATCATTGCTTACCTGTTCTGAACGGATAATATTACCCTTCACAGGTATGGTAACTTCGATCTTCTGGCGCTCCTTTTCCACGCTGAGCGTTACTATAATTTCCGTATCTTCCGTAAAATATCTACTTAACTTTCCAAGCTTGTCCTGGACTGCTGTGCGTAACCCGTCGGTTACTTCAAGATTTTTTCCACTTATGATAAAATTCATGCTGTCAACCCCTTTAACGTGTATTTTACAAATCCCTTTGGAATTCTTTACCAAGGTCATTTGTAATGTAACCCCATTATATCAATATTCAGTTTTTATTGCAACGGAATTTAGAAAATTTTCATTATTGTATTATATTTGACAGTTATTTCTGCAGCATTCTAAGACGTCCTCATATTTCATGGGACCTCCGAACAAGTCAAGTGCACTGCCAATGGTGACATCCAGGCGGCCTTTTCCCAACTCTGCCAGAGTTTTTAAGTCCTCAAAGGTACCCACACCGCCTGCATAGGTGGTCGGAATCTCACTGCCCTCTGCAAGCAGGGATACTAGACCGGTTTCAATCCCCGATGCTTTTCCCTCCACATCCACTGCATGAACCAGAAACTCATCGCAAAAAAAAGCAAGCTCCCGGAGCACACTTCTGCTGATTGTCACCTCTGTAAATTTCTGCCACCGATCCGTAACTATATAATAGTTCCCATCACGCTTTCTGCAGCTCAAATCCAGCACCAGATGTTCTTTGCCAACGGTCTCAGCCATCCGCTCCAGGTTTTGCATGGATACTTTTCCGTCTCTGAATACATAAGAGGTTACGATAACATGACTTGCTCCTGCCTGCAGAAACTCAAGGCTGTTTTCCGGTGTGATTCCTCCGCCCACCTGGAGGCCGCCGGGATACTCCCTGAGTGCGTCCAGAGCCTGGCCCTTCGTCTGCGGATAATAAGCAGATGCCAGAGGGTTCAGCAGAATAATATGCCCCCCCCGAATCCCTGACTCCTTATACATCTTTGCGAAAAAGGGCGCATCCTGTTCGGCTACAAAGTTTTCTGCCGCCATGTCATTTTCATCCTTCAAAGTCCCCCCGACAATCTGTTTTACTTTACCATTATGTATATCTATGCAAGGGCGAAAATTCATCCGAAAACCTCCTGTTACTACTATATGGGGTATCATACCATGTTAAGACTAATTGATCAATACGGCTTTACCCAAAAAGGGAGGGCAGAGAGTACACTCCCTGCCCCTGTACCTTTATTTTGCCTGGGTATTATTTTCTGTTGTTGTGTTGTTGGCACCTGGATCTGTGTTGTCATTGGCATTGCCATTGGCGTCATTTCCTGTGAGGTCATCTCCAAGATCCTCAATGCCGTCGCCTACATCCTCAACGCCGTCTTTGATGTCATCGCCAACTTCATCTACAACACCGTCTCCGTCAGCGTCATTTCCCTCTGTTACACTGTTATTGTTACTGTTTGTGTCATTAGGAGTATTGCTGTCAGTGTCTTTCGTATCCTTGTTGTCGGTTGTTCCGTTTTCTGTCGTATTGCTGCCGTTATCTCCGTTGTCATTATTGCTTCCGCATCCTGTAGCAAAGCTGAGAGTCAGAACTAACAGGGCACCAAGCAAAAGTGTTTTACATTTCTTCATCACTATAGTCTCCTTTGATTCATTATTTTTTTATCTTCAGTGTTATTAATATGTGCTGATTTCTCCTGATTTATTCGCAGGATAAAATCTTTGAATCCGGAAACTATTTTATAAAGAAAAAAGACCCACGAGTATATGGATCTTTTCCCAATTTTTTCATATTATTTTGCCTGGATTACATCAGCCATATTATACATCCCTGCCGGCTTTCCACCCAGGAACTTGGCTGCTTCCACAGCTCCTTTTCCAAACACAGTCTTGGAATACGCTGTATGGGAGAACGTTATGACCTCGTCCGGACCCGCAAAGATCACATCGTGATCCCCCACGATGGTCCCGCCTCTGACCGCAGAGATTCCTATTTCTTTTGGATCCCTCTGCTCTCTCCTCTGGCTTCTGTCATATACATAATGATACTGGTGATCCATGGCTTCATTCAGGCTGTCTGCCAGCGCAATAGCTGTTCCGCTGGGAGCATCCAGTTTTAATTTGTGGTGTTTTTCCACAATTTCCATATCAAATCCGGCTTCTGCCAAAACCCTGGCAGCGTCCTGTACAAGCTTTAACAGTGTATTAATTCCAAGAGACATGTTAGCGGAACGCAGCACTGCCACCTCCCCGCTGACCCTCCGTGCTTTTTCCAGCTGCTCTTCACTGAGTCCGGTGGTGCACAAAACAACGGGCAGTTTTCTTCTCTCACAGTAATCCAGCAGGCGGTCCGTCGCTTTTGCAGAAGAAAAATCGATCAAAACATCTGCCTCTGCATCACAGGTATCAATATCTGTAAATACAGGATATTCACACCGGCCATTATCTGCCATATCAATACCGGCCACTATCTCGGCTGCCGGATCTTCTTTTACTAAACCGGAAATCACCTGCCCCATATGGCCGCAGCATCCGTGCATTATAATCTTTGTCATCTGTTTATCCCCTTTTCTGTCCTATGCCAGCTCTATACCGAAATCCTTCATAGTCTGGGCTAATTTTTTCTGATTTTCTTCTTCCATAGTTGTCAAAGGCATTCTCAATGGTCCAACTTCTTTCCCCATAAGATTCAGAGCAGCCTTCACAGGAATAGGATTGACCTCACTGAACAGCGCATTCACAAGGGGAAGCGCTCTGAGCTGCAGTGCACAGCTGCCTTTCACATCTCCTTCCAAATATTTAGATACAATCTCGTGGGTTTCTCTGGGCGCCACATTTGACAATACGGAGATCACACCTTTTCCGCCCAGTGACATAATAGGAACGATCTGATCATCATTTCCGGAATACAGGTCAAGGTCATCTCCGGCAAGCTGCATGGTCTTAGCCACCTGTGCGATATTGCCTGTTGCCTCTTTGATACCCGTAATGTTTTCTACATTCTTAGCAAGATATGCCGCAGTCTCAGGCAGAATATTGCATCCGGTTCTGCTGGGCACATTATACATAATCAGCGGAATGCTGACTGCATTCGCAATTGCCGTATAATGGGCGATCAGCCCCTTTTGAGTTGCTTTGTTGTAGTAAGGAGTCACAATCAGCAGGCCGTCTGCGCCGAATTTCTCTGCCTCCTGTGAAAGATAGATTGCAGTTTCCGTACAATTGGAACCTGTGCCTGCAACAACAGGTATTCTTTTCGCTACCTTGTCAACGGTATATTTGATAGCTTCCAGATGCTCCTCATGGGTCAGGGTAGAAGATTCCCCGGTAGTGCCGCAGATGATAATGGCGTCCGTTCCCCCTTCAATCTGAAATTCAATCAATTCTCCCAATTTGTCGAAATTAACTTTTCCATTGTCATACATAGGGGTAACAATCGCTACGCCTGCTCCTGTAAAAATAGCCATAATAATTCCTCCTTCATTTCCACTCGGTTTTAGGTTTGCATATAATTCTGCTAATAAAGAAAAGAGGCAAACCCGTAAGCCGCCTCTAAAGAATACTACATTGTATCACATTTATGAATTCTTCGGATAGCGCACCATCTTACGATGACAGTCATGAAATTATTCACTTCATGCCCAAGGTATAGGACTGCAGGGTTCCCACCCTTTCGGCGCCGTTTCCTTTTTTCTATCGTCATCTGTGCCTGTCACATCTGATAAAATACTCATAAAAAGCGCAACCTCTATCATTCTTTATATAATTTACAGTAACTATAGCATTATTAAAAATCCTTGTCAATGCCTCTTTTATAAAAATATTATATTCAAAAACAAGGAGGATGGGATAACTTTTTCACCGCCCCCCTACCCCTCAAACATCAAATCATACGTATCCTCACGCACTCTAAGTAAATAATAAACTGCCTCATTGTATGGCGTGGGAATCCCGTACTTTTTTCCTTCCCTGCACACTGCCCCGTTCAGGAACTCTACCTCTGTCTTTCTCTGTTTAAAGACATCCAGTACGGTTGAGGTAAAGTGATGCTCGTTAAGAGGCACCTGGGCCATATTTTCACGCTCTTTTTTCCAGTATTCCTCCGGATCCATGGGTACTCCTCTGGCGGATGCAACCTCACAGACCTCACGGGCCAGTTCTTTCAGGAGCTTTCTGCCCTCCTCATGTCTCATAAAGTCCTCCCCTGCCAGCTGTACCAGAGCACAGGGGGCATTATACAGTATATTGATAAACAGCTTGTCCCACATAATTGCCTCTGTCTGCTCAGACAGAGCTGCGGGGAACCCTCCCCTCTCCAGTATCTTCTCCATCTCCTCAAAGAGATGCCGGTATGGGGTGTCCTTCTCTAGAGGGGAGAACCAGACGCCCTTGGGACTGTACGGAAATTTTACCCGCCCTGCGATTCTTCCCGGCGCTCTGAGGGTGGCAGATGCTTTTAACACCCCATACCCAATCTGCCCTGTGGAGAAGAATTCCTTTAGTATATCCACATTTCCCAGTCCGTTCTGCAGAGAGATTACAACCGTATCCTCTCCGAACAGTTCCCGGTTGGCTTCAATGCTGCTTTTCGTGTTCATTCCCTTAACCAGCAGAATTACCAGATCACAGGTTCCTGCCTTTGAGGCATCTGAGACAGCCATGGTTATTTTTACGGTTTCTTCTTCCTGTTCCTCCAGTTCCATATGGAGCCCTTCCCGTTCCACGGCCTGCATATGCTTCACATAGGGATCTACAAAGTATACCTCAGCACCGCCCTTCATCAGATGGGCGCCCACAAGGGATCCCATGGCGCCGGCCCCAAGAATTCCTATCTTCATACACTTCCTCCCTCCTCATCTGCAGCTCTCTGGCTTCTGACCGCCTCCATTCCCCGTCGGAATGCCGCAATATTCAGCTTTGCAATCTGGGGCTTTTTCCCGAAGGCAGACTGGAGCACCTGCTCCATCACCGAGGGTTCCACCCCCCGGGTAGCTTCCACCACAGCCCCCAGCATAATCACATTTAAAAGCCTGTCATTTTTAAGTTCCTCCGCAATATCGGATGCCGGTATAAGGTATACAGTTCCCTTATTCTCCTCCGGCATGGTTCTGACCAGAGAGGTATTTACGATATAGCTTCCCCCGTCCTTTAAATACTGGCTTTGGGCTGCACAAGATTCCTCGTCAAAGAAAGCCATGCAGTCATAAGATGCTGTCACCTGCGCTCCCACTTCTCTGTCAGAGAGAATCAAAGTGGTGTAAGTATATCCGTTTCTCATGGCAGGCGCATATTCAGAATAAGAGGTGGCATATTGATGCGCCTCCACCGCGGCCATTCCTAACAGCTTCCCCCCAAGGACTACACCCTGGCCTCCCAGGCCTCCTAAAAAGATTTTATTTTCCATGCTTATTCTCCTTTAAAAACACCGATTGGATACTGACTCTCCGACATTTCTTTAATGTGTTCTATGGACTGGAGAGGCGTCATATGCCAGTTCGTGGGACAATTAGACAAGAACTCAAGAAAGGCAAACCCTTTGTGTTCTGTCTGAAGACGGAATGCTTTCTCTAAGGCCTTTTTTGCCTGCATTACATGTTTCGGATCGTATACCGCCATCCGGGCAGAATACTGGGTCCCCTCCACCTGAGCCAGAATCTCTGCCAGGTTAATGGGATAGCCTTCCCGGTCAGCCATTCTTCCACGGGGGCAGGTAGTGGACTTCTGTCCCATCAGCGTTGTGGGCGCCATCTGCCCTCCTGTATTGGCAAACAGCGAATTGTTCACCATAATCACCGTAAGATTTTCATTTCTGGCGGCCGCATGGATTACATCGCCAATCCCAATCGCGGCGTCCGCCCCGTCGCCGTCCCAGCACAAGACAAAATGGTCCGGATCCGCCCTTTTGATCCCTGTTCCCACAGCAGCCGATCTCCCCAGCCCTACCATCACGGTATTAATATTAATGCAGAAATCCTGCTGGGGTCCGCATCCCGGGGGAAACAGCAGTGTCGTATTTTCCGGAGCAATCTTCAATTCATCCATGGTGTCCAGAATTAATTTTCCTATCAGGCCATGCATACACCCAGAGCACAGGGGATGGCTGCCCTTGTATAGTTTGGATCGTTCATAAACAACCTGTTCCATCAGTCACCGCTCCCTTCCATCTGATGTTTTACTTGGCAGACTACCTCTTCCGGCGTCACCAGCATACCGCCGCCTCTCCCGTAGAAGTCCACCTCAATCCGGCCTTCTACACTCCGTTCCACATCCTCCAGCATCTGGCCGGGGATGGCCATTTCCACACATATTGCCTTTTTTATCCTTCCGTAATTCAGGCTGCCAATCTGTTTTCGGGGAAATGGAAAAAGTGTAATGGGGCGGAACAGCCCTGCTTTTATCCCTTCCTTCCTCAGCTGCCGTACTGCTTCTCTTACGATACGCCCCACGGACCCGTAGGCAAAGAGAACTGCTTCTGCATCCTCCAGCATAAATTCCTCGTATCTGATTTCGTTTTCTTCCCACGCTTTATACTTATCGGCCAGCTTTATGCAGAATTCTTCCTGAGAAGATACAGGCAGAAGCATAGACTGGCAGATTCGTTTATCTTCAAACTTCATACTGTCCCTTTTGGTAATCAGCCAGGAAGATTTGTCGGGTAATGTGGAAAGCTCTCTGAGAGGCGGAAGTTCCACCACCTCTGTTGTGGCCGCCAGAAGCTTATCTGTCAGCACCACTACAGGCGTCCGGTATCGATCTGCAATATCAAAACTCTCATAAACTATGTTTACCGCCTCCTGGATCGTACTGGGCGAAATGACAAAAGCTCGGCCCCCTCCGGCGCCCAGCCCCTTTACCGCATACAGGTAATCCTGGCTGCATCCGCCGATTCCCCCCATTCCCGGCCCCGGTCTGGCCACATCAATGAAAACACAGGGGGCCTCACATCCTATGATAAAGCTGATGCCCTCTGCCATCAGAGAAAACCCCGGGCCTGAGGTACTGGTCATACAGCGGAGCCCTCCGCAGCTTGCCCCTAATAAAATATTGGCAGACACTACCTCGCTTTCTGCCTGAATAAAGCTTCCTCCCACTTCCGGAAGCCGGCCGGATAAATACTCCGGCATAGGGCTCTGGGGAGTAATGGGAAAACCGGCAAACAGCCGGCACCCGGCTGCTACCGCAGCTTCTGCCATAGCCACATTGCCGTCTATAAATTTGGTTGACATAATTTCCCTCCTATTCCATCTCATAGTTCCTGATACTCTGACGCTCCGGAAGGGAGCACATTTGTCTTTTCGGCCCAGCCGGAGGCCTGCGTCTTATCTGCTTTCGCGAAAAACAGTAATTGCCGCATCAGGACACATTAAGGCACATACTTTGCATGCCGTACAGGCTCCTTCCCCCGCTTCTGTCTCAGCATATTTAAACCCCAGGGAATTACATTTACTGCCCAGATGAATTATCTCCTTGGGGCAGTAAGCAATACAGAAACCGCATCCCTTGCACAGCTCCTGATCAATTACAATTCGGTTCATAGTTCTACCTCCGCAGTACTTAGCTAAATTATCAGCTGCTGTTTCGCCTGATACATAAGTTCCTCACGAAACTTCGGATGTGCGATGCCGATAAGCGCTTTTGCCTTTTCACTCAGTGTACGGTTTCTCATCTCCGCCACACCATACTCGGTTACAATAAAATGCGTGTCATTGCGGGGGGTGGTAACCGCAGAGCCTGGAGGCAGCGTCAGCGTAATTTTTGATATACTGGTGCCGTCCGCCTTTTCCAGACTGGATCTCATGGCAATAAAGGATTTTCCGCCCTTGGAACCCCGCACCCCTCTGACAAAGTCAAGCTGGCCGCCGCTCCCCGCATAAGTATCAAGCCCAATGCACTCAGAGCATACCTGGCCTCGAAGGTCTACCGCCATACAGGAATTAATGGATATCATATTATCATTCCGGGCAATGGTTTCCGGGTGATTCACCCAGGACAGACGATCAAAATAGAGTTCCTTATTCTCATGGACAAATTTATAGGTGTCTCTGGTTCCCTGGAGAAATCCTGCCACTGACTGGCCGGGACGGACTTGTTTTCGGCTGTTATCCACCACCCCTTTTTCCATCAGTACTCTCATAACGTCGGTAAAGACCTCCGTGTGAATTCCCAGATGTCTGTGATGTCCCAGAAAATTTCCAACAGCGCTGGGCACGCCTCCAACCCCCAGCTGAATCACAGAGCCATCGTCTATCCGCTCCACAATATGCTGAGCCATTTTCTTTTCTAATTCCGTGGGAACCATATCCGGTATCTCCGCCAGCACGGTATCCATTTCACACAGTGCCTCGGCCTCGCTGATATGTATTCTGTTAAAGTCTGTGTTAATCATAGGCAGATTCCGGTTCACCTGCAGAATTACCTTTGCCCCGCTGTCGATGGAGACTCTCCCCGGTCCGGGACAGATTCCCATATAGAGATACCCTTCTGAGTCCATAGGGGATACGTGACAGAGGACATAATCCGGCCGTATTCTCTCCCGGAACATCTCCTCGATATTGCTGAAATGGGTGAGAAGGTGATCTATTTTTATCCCTCTTCTGATTGCCTGGGCCTCGGGTTTTGTCATATAGCTAATCCCCACAGAAAAGTTTTCTTTGGCCCCTTCGCTGTATAACCGCTGGTAGATCTCAGGGTTTGCAAATCCCATCATAGAATAAAGATACAAGGGATGAAATCTCTCCCTCTGTTTATAAAGCGCCTCCGCCAGGGCAGCCGGTTCGCTGCACAGAAGAACGCGGCTCAGGGAGGGGATTCTGCCCACCGCCTCGTCGGGAGAACAGCTCTTTTTTGTATATTCCTTAAAAAAATCCATAGTTCTGTCACCTCTTTTCATTAGGAACGCAGCACAGAAACCTAATAATCCTGAATTACTCTTGCAGCATTGACATACAAATTAACATGAATAATCCAGGATTATATAGTCTCCATTGCTCAGACAGCAGCAGATGAAACTAATTTCTTTTTATTCTTTTTCCATTTTGCTACGTGAGACACCGTGGCAGCTGCAAAGAGCGCCAGGCCAATGATGCACAATATATTCATGCTCATAAAGATATAGAGAATCAATGTCAGGAAGCTGAGGAAAAACATCGCCCGCTCCAGCAGTGTAAGGTCCGTACAGAAATAATTTACCCAGCAGAACTGCGCCGCGACGGTAAGTACAATGACCGCCAGGAGCTGGATATAGGAGGTAGGATCCGTCAGGCTTCCCTCCAGCAGCAGAACCGGTGCATATACAAATAAAAATGGAGCCAGGAAGGAAACGCCGCAGATCTTACAGCACTCTATAGCAGTCTTGCCATAAGGTGTCCCGGATATCTGTGTGCCCACCAGAGTGGTCAGGGCTACCGGCGGTGTAATCGTTGAGTAGGAAGCCGGATAGACACAGAAGAAGTGAGCGGTGGCATAGGCAATCCCCAGCTTCTGCAGGGCGGGAACCGCAAATGCTGCCGCGGTAAAGTACGCTGCCACAGACACCCCTGCCATACCGGCTATAATACTGGCAATATAGAGAATCAAAAGGGCCAGGAATAAAGACCCGTGGCTCCAGCTCTCAATACCAGAGGTAAGTTTTACGCCCATTCCGCTGGTGGTGAAGGTACACACAAGCATACCGATGACAGCACAGCAGGCTCCCATCTGGGCCCCCTGCTTTGCCCCTTCCACAAATCCGCCTATCAGCTCACGAAACTTTGGTCTGTGTCTCTTTGGCGCCAGATAGCTCATAACAATAACAGAGATAATAGCCCAAAAGCCGCACACCATAACGGATTTCCCCTGGATCAGCAGGGTTATAATAATGATAAAAGGTACCACAAATGCGGGGCCTTTCCACTTCATTACGTCCCAGTCCACCACAGGCTTTTCCACAATCCGTGTTCTGAGCTCCGGGGTCTTCAGGGCGTGAAGATGGGCATACAGAGACAGGGAGAGGTAATAAAGAATGGCAGAAATAATAGCCATTTTACAGATGGTCCAATAGGGGATTCCGGCATATCCAGCCATAGAAAAAGCTACAATTCCCATAACCGGCGGAAGGATCTGTCCTCCGTTAGACCCCACACAGGAAATGGCAGTAGCAGTCGTAGGATTATAGCCGTTCTTTTTCATGTTATCGATACAATAAGGTCCGGTCATGGTTACATTTGCAATGGCATTTCCGCATACCATGCCAACCATTGCCGTATTCACCACGCTAATCTGAGCACTCCCGGACCGGAAACGTCCCACAGTCCATTTTCCAAATTCGCCGAAAAATTTCTGCACTCCTGTGGCTGACATAACACCGCCGAAGACACAGAATAAAAAGGTATAATTCGCCGATATGGTCAGCGTACTGTCGTACAGCCCGGTAGTCAGCCCTATGGAAAGGTTGGAGATTGTCCTGCTGAAGGGAAGGGCACTCGTGTGAAACGGTCCGGGCATCATCTTTCCGAAAAACGGATAGATGCAGACAATGATTACAAGTATGGGGATAAATTTTCCAAACCCCAGCCAGCATGCATACAGCGCCAGGACGATCATGGTACATCCCACGACAATATCCAGATTTGTGCTGACCCACTGACGGACTCTCAGAGCCTCCAGATTACAGCACACATAGATGGTAAACGCAAATGTCAGCGCCACTGACAAAAATAAAAACGCATTATGTATTTTACTTTCGCTCTTTTTCGCTGTTGACAAAAATAAAATTATAAACGAAAAAAACATATGCATGGTCAGATATACTTCCTGCTGCAGAAACGATTTCTTAGCACATATCATATGCATCATGCACATAGCCAGACAGAACACAACCAGCAGATAATCATAGACTTTTTCCGGCAGGACACCCCCGTAAGCTTTGACTTCCACCGCCTGCTCTATGGCCTGTTCTTCTTTATCTTTCTTTTTCTTGCCAAATCCCATCTGTACACCTCCTTTGAGTACTTATGGCTGTTTCATTTATTCTTATAAATATGGTATTATTTTCACTTTTACTATCTTTCTTTCAGGGGCGCTGCGGATGTCGCTCTCTGCCGGGACAGGATACAAAAAGATACATCCGCCGCACTCTTCCAATATACATAACAACCGTTTAAAATAGTTCAATACAAAATGAGTATACCGTGTTCAGATAATCAGTACTTTCGCATCATCTGCTTTGCTTCAGCCTCGCCTATTATCTATTTCGGAACATAGGTCTCATAAGGAGTTTCTCTGTAATTTACTTCAATGCCCTTCTCTTCATAGAATTTCTTTGCCACATCGGAGATCAGCTCTGGGGTATCAATCTTGCCCATATTATCTTTTGTACAGTATCTGCCTTCATCCTTATATTCCGCAAATTCATCGCAGTGTTCATAGTAGATATTCAAAAGCTCTTCCTGAACATCCTCCGGGAAATCTTTGTGTACATACCAGCACAGGTAATCCGCCATAATGGTAACCTCATCATTAAATTTGGAGTCATACTGCCCGGGCTCCAGAGTCATAACGCCCGGGAGGAGGGAATGGTTCAGAGCGTCCTTTGCTTCAAACAGCGCCTTTTCGTCCAGGGATACATAATAAACATCATTGCGGGCATATACCTCTGCCAAGGCTGCCATCTGCGTCCACTCTGTTGCCTCCGCATTGAGTGCCATACCGCCGGATAAGATGGCGTCTACTTTCCCGTCAGCCAGCGCAGTGGCAGAATCCGCAAAGGAAAGATATTCATATTTGGGCTCAATCCCCAGAACTTCAAACATTTTTGTGGGGATATCAACGGCCGGAACATTGGGTTTGGTTCTTAGAGCAACTGTCTTGCCGTCTAAATCCTGGAGTGTCTTTATATTCTCATCCAGTGTAAGGAAAACATTGGATACCAGTCCATAGCCGATCAGACAGCGAAGGTCATAATTAGGCTCAGTAAAAGGATCTTCTCCCAGGATTGCATCCACGCCAATCATATACCCCATCACGTGTTCTTTATAGTTATCATCCGCTAAAACCATAGAAGCTGTCTGGTCTGGTCCCGGAGACTCCATAGCTGTGGCCTTCAGCCAGGAGCTGTATTTGTTAATTAAATCTGCAAAGGCAACACCAAGAACATAGGTTGCTCCGCCCTGAGCGTTTGTATAGATCTCAATCTCATACGGCTCATGGTCTGGATCTGATTTCCAGCCGCTTCCCGAATCAGCACTTTCCTCACCGGCATCGTCTTTTGCCTCTTCTTTGTCGGGTTCCGCATCTCCGGTCTCCGCAGCATTGGAAGCGTCTTCGCTCTTTCCGTCATCCGCTCCGCATCCTCCAAGCATGGAAACAGCCATAGCGGCTGCCATTAAGAGTGCTACCAGTTTTTTTCTTTTCATAAGTACTTCTCCTTTCTTCGATGAAATTTCATCATTTTTTCGTGGTCCCGCACATAGTAGTACTGATTTTTTCATCGTAATGCACAATTTTCTCTCTTCATTTTGTATTTTCTTGTATTTTATAGTCAAATACTAACAAACGTTCTGAAAATTAACAATTCCAATTTTGGTATCTATTTATTCGTTTTAAGAATACTTCCTACTTTCATATATCCATTCAATTCTGTATATTCTCTCTGGAATATTCTTCCAATTTTCCCCAAAACGGGAAATGGACCCCAGCACCTTTCGGTGCTGAGGTCCATAAAGTCCGGCTTTCATCTCTATTTATTATCGTCTTCCTGCTTTTTTTTCTCATTTTCCATGCTTTCAAATATCGTTATTGTATCCACACAATCCCTGATTTCTTCACACATATGATAACCGGTAAGAATCAAACCTGTGTGTTTGTCCTTGCATTCTATAAGAGTCTTCAATTCCTCTCCCGTTATGATGCCATGTTCCACTACTCCCAGAATCTCATCCAGAATTAATAAGTCACATTCCTCGGTTCCCAGAACCTTCCGTGCAAAATTCAGACCATTCTTAATATTCCAGTCCTCTTCCTGCTTTTCTTCCTCGGTCAGTTCCTGATAATACTTCTCATTCTTCTCAAAACGGAATACTTTTATCTCTGGCTCAAGGCGTTCCATAAAATTCAGTTCATCCATTGCTCTTCCCTTAAGAAATTGTATGAGAATCACTGATTTGCCCTGACCTACAGCTCTGATAGCCTGGCCAATCGCAACCGGCGTCTTGCCCATGCCCAGCCCACAGTATACCTCGACTAAACCTTTTTCCATATTTTTACCTCTTCCAGACCTGTCCCTACACGTCTGTTTGAAATCCCGCAGCCGGCCAAAGAGTCTCTTCTATTGATAATATCTGCCGACTTTCATCAGATAACGTGTATATATTACTACACCTGGTAGAAGATTGCAAGATTTGCTAAAAATAAAACGGTTTTATTCCATATATTCCAGCTTGCTTACGGATACTTCGTAGGCTATTCTCTTTTCTGTCTCACTCTCTCCAATCTTTTTGATATACTCTCTGCTTTGAATGCGGCCCCATACAAGCACATGACCGCCTACTGTAAATGCCGAAGCATACCTGGCATTTCTTCCCCAGCAGATACAGGGTATGTAATCTGATTTGCCATACGGCCGGTTTACTGCCAAAAGCAGGTCGGCAATCTCCCGCCCCAGCGGAGTCTTGCGGTATACCGGCGGCTTACAGATGTAGCCATCCAGAAAAATCTGGTTGGTCTTAATGGAGTCGTCTTCCTCCTCCACAAAACTTAATTCCCGTACAAATACGGACAGCACAAGGCGGTTCTTTTTCTCCTCGTGACGGTTGTAAGAGCGGAATTGTCCGTGAACCTGGATGTATTCCCCCTCATAGTCCTGTGTCACATCAATGAGACGCTCCGATATCATCAGCGGAATGCGGTCTTCTGAATCACTTAGTCTTTTCACCATAAGGTCAAGCGTGTAAAAGCCTTCTCCGAATACCTGATGACTAAATGTGAATCCTGATGCGATTCTCCCCATAATGGATACCTGGTTGTTTTCAATAATCTTATCTGCCATGAATGATAGTTCCCCTTCCTCTTTGTGGTATTTTGTCTATATCATATTTATTCTCCGGCAGAACATTTTAGAACTAAAAAAATGAAAAATTTTTGACCTCTTGAATGTGACAGGGTTGTATGCTAAAATTTATAAGTTAAGAATTTATTAGTTGGCTATACTTCTTACTATAGAAGAGAGGATGTAACAATGAAAATAAAAAGAGAAGATGTTAGGAACGTGGCTATTATTGCACACGTAGATCACGGTAAAACCACTCTGGTTGATGAGCTGCTGAAGCAAAGCGGTGTTTTTCGTGAGAATCAGGAAGTACAGGAACGGGTCATGGACTCCAATGATATAGAAAGAGAACGTGGAATCACCATTCTGTCCAAAAATACTGCTGTTTATTATAAGGACACTAAAATTAATATTATAGATACCCCCGGGCACGCAGATTTCGGCGGTGAGGTTGAGCGTGTGCTGAAAATGGTTAACGGCGTAATTCTGGTGGTTGATGCTTTTGAAGGCGCCATGCCACAGACCAAATTTGTTCTGAAAAAAGCTCTGGAGCTGGATCTCCATGTAATTGTATGCATAAATAAAATCGATCGTCCGGAAGCACGTCCTGACGAAGTGATCGATGAAGTGCTTGAACTCCTTATGGACCTAGATGCCTCGGATGAGCAGCTGGATTGTCCCTTTCTGTATGCTTCAGCTAAAAGAGGCCATGCAGTCCTGGATCTCAATGACGCGCCCCACAATATGGAGCCGCTGTTTGAGACTATCCTGAAATATATTCCCGCTCCTGAGGGAGACCCGGATGCAGGAACACAGGTATTGATCAGCACCATCGACTACAATGAATACGTTGGCCGTATCGGCGTGGGAAAGGTAGACAACGGAACCATTTCTGTGAATCAGGAAGTTGTCATTGTGAACCACCACGACCCGGACAAAAAGAAAAAGGTCAAGATCAGCAAGCTGTACGAGTTCGACGGGTTAAGCAAAACAGAGGTTTCTTCTGCCTCTGTGGGTTCTATCGTAGCAATCTCCGGAATCTCTGATATTCATATCGGGGATACCCTCTGCTCTCCCGACAATCCTGATCCCATTCCCTTCCAGAAGATTTCCGAGCCTACCATTGCCATGCATTTTATGGTAAATGACAGCCCCCTGGCCGGCCAGGAAGGTAAGTATGTAACCTCCCGGCATCTGAGGGAGCGGCTCTTTAGGGAGTTGAATACCGACGTAAGCCTTCGGGTGGAAGACACAGACACTACCGAATGTTTTAAAGTGTCCGGAAGGGGAGAACTGCATCTTTCCGTTCTGATCGAAAATATGCGCCGGGAAGGATATGAGTTTGCAGTGAGCAAGGCAGAGGTCCTTTACCATACGGACGAGAGGGGCAAGCTTCAGGAACCCATGGAAATCGCTTATATTGACGTGCCCGAAGAGTTTTCCGGAACGGTAATCCAAAAACTCAGTGAACGCAAGGGAGAACTGCAGGGTATGAGTCTTGCCAGCGATGGTTCCACCCGTCTGGAATTTCACATTCCTTCTAGAGGTCTGATTGGATTCCGGGGTGAGTTTATGACTGCCACAAAAGGGAATGGAATCATCAATACTGCGTTTGACGGATACGGTCCTTATAAGGGTGATATCCAGTACAGAAAGCAGGGTTCTCTCATTGCCTTTGAATCAGGGGATGCTGTAACCTACGGCCTCTTTTCCGCTCAGGACAGGGGAACCTTGTTCATTGGACCAGGCGAGAAAGTATATGCCGGCATGGTCATCGGCCAGAACGGCAAGGCAGAGGATATTGAACTGAACGTATGTAAGACAAAGCACCTCACCAATACCCGCTCCTCTTCCGCCGACGAGGCTTTAAAGCTGACGCCCCCGAGGATCCTTAGCCTGGAACAGGCCCTGGAATTTATAGACAGTGATGAGCTTCTGGAGATTACCCCCAACAGTCTCCGGATTCGGAAAAAAATACTGGATTCCCGCATGAGGAAGAGAGAAAATCGTTAATTTTTTGTTTATATTTTGTAGAATTTTCCAGCACGTACAATTTTCAGATTAAAGACAAACGTTCTGTCACAGAACGGAAAGGCATCGAATATTTTTTGATTATAAGCGCTGTTATGGCAATTCATTTGCCTGTACAGTGCTTATTTTGCGTTAATTTTTCATAAAGATTTCTCAATTTTTTATTATCACACTGTTTTTTCCTGTAATTGTATTCCTTTTTCTTGTTTATTATTTAACTTTTCTTCCTTTCGGGTCAATTCTGTGTTATACTCAACCTATGAAAATTCAATTCAACAAAAGTTCAAAAAAGCCTGTTTCTGAAGAATTTTTTCCCAAAAAATGTATTGACTATATTTTAACAATGAGGTATAATCCCTTTAACATTTGTTAAAATATTATCAATCACAAGAAGCTTTTTTACCATTTTTCTATTCAATTTAAGGAGGATTAACTTATGGCAAAAAAAGAAACAAAAGTTCCAACTATCGTGGACAGCCCGGAGACACTGGCAGCTAAATTAGCCGCAATGAAAGAGGCTCAGAAGGTTTTCGCGACTTTTACTCAGGAACAGGTAGACAATATTTTCCTGGCCGCCTCTATAGCAGCCAATCAGCAGCGTATTCCATTAGCCAAAATGGCTGTGGAGGAGACAGGTATGGGTGTGGTCGAGGACAAAGTAATCAAAAACCATTATGCTGCAGAGTATATGTACAATGCCTATAAAAACACAAAGACCTGCGGTGTTATCGATGAAGATCCGGCATACGGAATCAAAAAGATCGCAGAACCACTGGGACTGGTCGCTGCGGTTATCCCAACCACCAACCCTACTTCTACTGCCATTTTTAAGACCCTTATTTGTCTGAAAACAAGAAATGCCATTATTATCAGTCCTCATCCCCGCGCCAAGGCTTGTACCATTGAGGCTGCCAGGGTTGTGCTGGAAGCAGCTGTAAAGGCAGGGGCACCGGAAGGAATTATCGGCTGGATCGACGTACCTTCTCTGGAGCTTACTAACCAGGTAATGCAGGAAGCTGACTGTATCCTGGCTACCGGCGGCCCCGGTATGGTCAAATCCGCATATTCCTCTGGCAAACCTGCTATCGGTGTTGGCCCTGGAAATACCCCGGTCATTATTGACGACAGTGCGGATATAAAGATGGCTGTATATTCTGTCATCCACTCAAAGACCTTTGACAACGGAATGATCTGTGCTTCGGAACAGTCTGTCACTGTTCTGGCCGGCATCTATGAGGAAGTGAAAAAGGAGTTCGCCTACAGAGGCTGCTATTTCCTGAAAAAGGATGAGCTGGACAAAGTCCGCAGTATTATCCTGGCTCCGTCCGGTACAGTCAATGCTAAGATTGTTGGCCAAAAAGCCGCAACTATCGCTGAGATGGCCGGAGTAAAGGTTCCCCCTGAGACTAAGATATTAATCGGTGAGGTTGATTCTGTAGATATCTCCGAGCCATTTGCCCATGAAAAATTATCACCGGTACTTGCTATGTACAAAGCCAAAACCTTTGACGAGGCCCTTGACAAGGCGGCAAAATTAGTTGCGGACGGAGGTTACGGCCATACATCCTCCCTGTATGTAAACCCGGCGGAGACCGAAAAGATGGCAAAACATGCGGCTGCCATGAAAACCTGCCGTATCCTGGTTAATACCCCTTCCTCCCACGGCGGAATCGGTGATCTTTATAACTTTAAACTGGAGCCATCTCTCACACTGGGCTGCGGTTCCTGGGGCGGAAACTCTGTTTCTGAAAACGTCGGAGTGAAGCACCTGATTAACATCAAGACCGTTGCAGAGAGGAGAGAAAATATGCTTTGGTTCAGAACGCCTGATAAGGTTTACTTTAAGAAAGGATGTATGCCAGTGGCTCTGGATGAGCTGAGAGCAGTGTACGGCAAAAAGAAATGCTTCATTGTAACCGACACCTTCCTCTATAAAAACGGATATACCAAACCTATCGAAGATAAATTAGATCAGATGGGAATTCAGCATACCTGTTTCTATGAAGTTGCCCCGGATCCTACGCTTGGCTGCGCTACTAAGGGCGCTGAGGCTATGAGACAGTTTGAGCCGGACTGCATTATTGCCCTGGGCGGCGGTTCCGCCATGGACGCCGGCAAGATTATGTGGGTGATGTATGAGCATCCGGACGCAGACTTTATGAAGATGGCAATGGACTTCATGGATATCCGCAAGAGAGTTTATACTTTCCCGAAGATGGGTGAGAAAGCGTTCTTTATCGCCATCCCTACTTCCTCCGGAACAGGCTCAGAGGTTACTCCTTTTGCTATTATCACCGATGAAAAGACAGGAACCAAATATCCCCTTGCAGACTACGAATTAATGCCTAATATGGCGATCATCGATGCGGATAATATGATGAATCAGCCGAAAGGCCTGACCGCCGCATCCGGTATTGATGTTATGACACACGCACTTGAGGCCTATGTTTCCATTATGGCTACCGACTACACAGACGGTCTTGCCCTGAAGGCTATCAAAAATGTATTTACATATCTGCCAAGAGCCTTTGAATACGGAGCTGCAGATGTGGAAGCCAGAGTTAAGATGGCAGATGCGGCGTGTCTGGCCGGTATGGCTTTTGCCAATGCCTTCCTTGGGATCAACCACTCCCTGGCACATAAATTAGGTGCCTTCCATCACCTGCCTCACGGTGTGGCAAACGCTATTATCCTGACAGAGGTTATGAAATTCAATGCGGCCGCCGCTCCTACAAAGATGGGTACCTTCTCTCAGTATCAGTATCCACACGCACTGGAGCGCTATGCGGAAGCCGCCCGTTTTGCAGGAATTGTGGGCAAGGACGATTCGGATACCTTTGACAAATTAATTGCGGCTCTGGAAGAGCTGAAAGAAAAGATAGGCATTAAGAAAACCATCAAGGATTACGGAGTTGACGAGAAATACTTCCTGGATACTCTTGACAGAATGGTGGAACAGGCTTTTGATGATCAGTGTACCGGAGCGAATCCGAGATACCCGCTGATGTCCGAGATTAAGGAGATTTATCTGAAAGCATACTACGGAAAATAAGACTTAACCAAAAAACCGCCCGGCAGCAGTAACTGTCGGGCGGTTCCTTTGCTATGTAATTATTTCTATTATTCTACCGTCTGCTCTCCTTCTCCGAAGTAGGAGTAAGACTTGCCGTTTTCCAGGGTAATTCCCTTCGCTTTTGCCAGCTCACTGACGGTAACCAGCTTATATCCTTTTTCTACCAATGCAGGTATAATCTGCTCCGCTGCCTCTACCGTAAACTCATGGATATCATGCATCAGCACAACAGAACCATCCTGCACATTATTCAGCGTAACATCTATGGTATTCTGTACATCCTTCGTCTTCCAGTCTTTTGTATCAATACTCCACAGGACAACCGGCATCCCAATCTGGGCCAAAACGTCAGCGTTCTGGGCTCCTCCAGGCGTACGCATTACAGTTGCCGGTTCCCCGATAATATTCTTGATCGCTTCATTTGTCTGTGATACTTCAGTGCTTACATTCCCGATATCTATCTTTGTCAGTATCTGGTGGTCGTAAGTATGGTTGCCGATCTCCATCCCAAGGTCCTTTTCCCGCTTTACCTGTTCCGGAAACTTCTCTGCATTCTGTCCCAGGAGGAAAAAAGTAGCCTTCGCGTTGTTAGCCTCCAGCACATCCAGGAGCCGGTCCGTATATTTGCCCGGTCCGTCATCAAAGGTAAGAGCTACCATAGGCTTTTTAACAGTTGCGTCGTACTGGCCGTCTGCATTGAAATAAAAATCTTCCCCGTCCTTTTCCAGCCAGTCATCCTTGATTATGTATCCGCTGTCATCAAAATAATATTGGTTGCCGTCTATCTCCTTCCATCCGCTGACATAGAAAGAGCCGTCCGCATTCTGATACCAGGTTCCCTTGTCATCGGTCTGCCATCCGGTGGACGCTGATGCCAGCTTTTCCATATTATCGGCATCCCTGATGGGCTGACGGGCCGCCTCACTGGGATCGTCCGGGGTCTTGGCCTGTACATCTACAACCCCGGCATTCCCCGACTGGGTCTTGCCGCCGATGAAACTTACAAGCTTATAACCTCCCACCCCTGCGATCAATACAAGAAGAAAGGCTATCACCCCCAGGCGGATACACTTTCTGATAAACAGCTGCCGCCTCAGGGCTTCTCTCCGTTTTCTCATTCTCTCTGCCCGTCTTCGCTGATATTCTATTTCTTCCGAATCCAAGTTTCTCTCATCTATGTTCATTGTTACCTCTTCCCTTTTCTTCAGTCCCTTATTTACTCTCTTATGATACAAGGTTTTAGGAAAAGATTCAATTACAAATCTATTAAGTTTCTACAAAATATGACATTTCTACTATTTTTGTCAAGTTTTACCAGTGATACCCACTTTTTCTTGTCTATTATTTTGCAGGTTTTCAAGTTCCCGCCTGCCCCCACTATAATTCCAAAAATACAGGCGTATGATGCACTGCCGGAAGGAACTTCTCCAGGAGATCCGCTGTAGACATCCGTATACTTGAGGTATTAATACAGGGATGGCAGGCAAAGGATGGCTGTTCCTTAACCTCCCGGTCTATCACCAGTTGTACCCGGCACCCGGTATCGTTCATAAGCCCCATAACACTCACAGAGCCGGGGGTGAGATCCAGATACTCAGCCATCTGCGCTTCCCCGGCAAAGGATAGCCTTGTAGTGCCAAGCTTCCCTGATACTTCTTTTGTTATAAATTTCTTTCTTCCCGGGAGCAGTAAAAGATAATATTCTGTCCCTCTGGAATTGCACAGGAACAGATTTTTACATATCTCTGTTCCGAGAACCCGGTCTACTTCCCCGCAGGCATCTATGGTGTACATAGGCTCATGATCGATCCTCTGAAAAGGAATCTGAAGCTTTTCCAGGAGCTCATACGTCCGTATCTCTTTTTGGGGACGCCCCTGTATATAAAGGGGACGTCCTTCTTCCAGTGTCAGCCTCATAGTGTTTCGTCCCCTCCGCCCAGCGTTCTGTCATGTTCTATTTCCTGTATTTTTTCATACAGCCAGTTATTGACCGGTGTGGGTATCTGATGCTTTTTTCCCAGCTTTCTTAGGGTCCCCGAAAACAGCTCCACCTCTGTTTTGCGCTTAGCCTTGGTATCCTGCCGCATGGACGGCATTCCTTCCGGATTCAGCCTCCCAAGGATCTGCATCCACTCTGAAAATTCTCTGTCTGTAATCACCGTTCCCTCCGCTTCTGCAATACATCTTGCCTCTTCCATAGCAGACAGAGCGGTGTCACGGATCTGCCCCTCCTCCTGCATCTGGCGGTAATTACAGGCATATACTGCAGCGGTCTGATTGACTCCTGTATTAAACATTAGCTTACTCCACAGGCAATGCATTATGTCCTCCGGAATCAGATACGGAATACCGGCTTTCCTGAGAATATTCTCCACAGCTGAAAGCCTTTCATCTCTTTTATTATCCCGGTTCCCGATTACTAATGTGCCCATATTGGTATGGCTGAACTGGTTTCCCTCTTTCAGGGCATCCATCTCCTGGGCCACGCAGTACAGCATCTTATCCTCCCCGTATCTGGCTCCAATCCGCTCCTCACTTGCGATACCGTTGAGCAGAGATAACAGAATAGTGGAACCCCCTACAAAGTTTGCCGTATCGTCAAGAGCTTCCTCAATGGCCGTATATTTTACGGCGAATATAAGCAGATCAGCCTGTACTCCCTTTGTATCCGGCGTCAGATATTGAAACTCTGTCTTCTCTCCGTTGCAGTAAATCCCCTCCCTCTGATACTTTTCAATTCTCCGGGAATCCGCAATGAAAAACACGCGCTCACTTCCCAAGTGCCTGGTGAGCTGCCAGCCATACATGACCCCCAAAGCCCCCTGCCCGATAATTCCTATCTTTCTAATCTCTGCCATACGTTTAACTCCTCACTCACTGACGGGGCGGCCGAGTATCTGCCGCCCCTGAATTTTTTATCACTTATGCATGTCTGATATTGGTATACTCTGAGATTTCTCTGCTGATGGTACACAAGTCCTCTGTATCCAGTTCATGAATGTCCTCATGTCCCGTGATCCTGGCAAATGTCTTCAATTCCTCACGGGTACAGTTCAGGAAATTGGCCACCCGAACCGCCGCCGCGTCTTCCTGAAATCTGGCCCTCAGTGCAGGATCCTGGGTTGCCACTCCAACCGGGCATTTCCCTGTGCCGCAGATGCGGTACTGCTGACAGGCCGCGGCAATTAACCCCGCAGAGGCCACTGCCACCGCGTCCGCTCCCATGGCTATGGCCTTCGCAAAGTCGGACGATACCCTTAGCCCTCCGGTAATAACCAGATCAATGTCGGCTCCTGCTTCCCGCAGATACTTTTTGGCCCTGTACAGAGCATAAATCGTGGGAACACTGGCAGAATCCCGAACCAATTTTGGACTGGCGCCTGTAGCCCCTCCTCTTCCGTCAATGGTTATAAAGTCAGGTCCGGCATAGACGCAGAATTCCAGATCCCTCTCAATCCGTCCCGCAGCGATCTTAATTCCCACAGGCCTCCCGTCAGAAGCCATCCGAAGCTGATCTACCAGATCCTTTAAATCTTCCCTGGACTGTACCATAGAGAATCTGGAGGGGCTTATCACATCTTTTCCCAGAGGCTTATTTCGGATCCTGGCAATCTCGGGCGTTACCTTATCCCCCGGGAGATGCCCTCCCATTCCGGGCTTGGTACCCTGCCCGATTTTAATTTCTATTGCATCGGCATTTCTTAGGTTTTCAGGATTTACACTGTAGAGATTTGGAACATATTCAAATATATATTTGTAGGCTGCCGCCATTTCTTCCGGAAGTATTCCGCCCTCTCCGCTGCACATAGCAGTTTGTGCCATGGCGCTGCCCCTGGCCAGGGCCACCTTTGTCTCTTTGGAAAGGGCGCCGAAGGACATATGGGATATGTATACCGGATTTTCTATGACCATAGGCTTTTTTGCATGCTTTCCGATCACGGTGGTGGTGTTTACCTCTGCATGCTCATCCAGCGGCATTGGGTTAAGCTGAGCCCCCAGAATCAGGATATCATCCCATCCTGGCATTGCCATTCTGGTTCCCATAGCCTCAATGATTGGCCTGCCCGTCACCGCCATCTCATGGATCTCCTTCATATAGCGGCAGGACTCATCAACCCTTGCATATTCCGCCGGATAATCCAGATCCCGTCTCTGCTCTCCCGGCTTAGGAGCAGCCTGTACCGCCTCCCCAAGCTTCTCAAAGATACCTGCCGGCCGGCTGCATATGGGACATGCCTCCAGCTCCCCAATTGGTTTCCCCTGCTCCTCTTCATCATAAATATAACCACACTGTCTGCACTTGTACTTTGCCATCTCTTTTCCTCCCAATACTTCCTATGTCAGGCATAGGAGCAACTGTCCGCATATACCTGTTTATATTTAAGTATAGTATAAGCTACAATTTATTATTTGTACACCAGGTTTTATAGAGTCAGTTACCGGCAGGGCTTCTAAAGATATCCATAAAAAAAGCCAAGACAACAATGTCCTGACTTTTCTTTGTAGTAGCGGGGACAGGATTTGAACCTGTGACCTTCGGGTTATGAGCCCGACGAGCTTCCAGACTGCTCCACCCCGCGTTAATTTCTTATCACTCCCCTATTATAGTCCTATCTATATTCTTTGTCAAGCATAGGGAGGAATTCTGCTGTATCTGTTTCTATTATATGAATAAATTTGTAAATTATACCTATTTATTCATTTTCTATCCTGGCCTTCGGCTGTGGGAGCCCTATTTAGGACTCCCACGGAATGAAGAACCGGCCGGCTTTAACTGTCCGGCTTCCAGTGTTCTCTTTCCTTCCATTTTAATCTCATCTTCCTCCACCAGGATTTGACCCACTCCATGGCGCCATATATGCCGTCTATCAGGTAAGGAGTAAAAATGAGGAGAAGAAGCAAAACTATCATTTCCCGGAACGGTATGTCCTCTACACTAAACAGTGGCGGAAGCACAAACAGGCAGCAGAAGAACAAGCCAAACATGGCATAATAAACAGCCTTTCTAAGCTTCGACTGCAAAGGATACACCTTCCGGATCATATACAGGCTGACCACACCTGTGGCCAGCACACACATGGTAGAGCGCACAGCCGCACCTGACTTCAGGTATCCGCAGAGGATTGTGATAAGAATCACCTCCGCCACAATGGTGAGCGCTCCCGTGAGAGCATTCTGCAGCACGTTTCTCAGGAAGTCTCCCCTCACCCGGTTAAAGTTGGGCTCCAGAGCCAGAATAAAGGTAGGAATTCCCACACCGCACATACTGATGACAGAAAGCTGGATGGGAATAAAGGGATACTGCCAGGTAAACATCAAGGTGAAAATAGACAGTACCAGGGAAAAGATTGTCTTTACCAGGAACAGGGAGGCTGCACTCTGAATATTATTGATCACTCTGCGCCCCTCTTTTACAATGTAAGGCATAGAACTGAAATTAGAATCCAACAGTACCAGATTGGAGCAGTTCTTGGCGGCATCGCTTCCTGCTGCCATGGCAATGCTGCAGTCTGCCTCTTTTAACGCCAGAACGTCATTTACCCCGTCACCGGTCATTGCCACAATGTGTTTCTGTTTTTTCAGGGCCAGCACAATCTTCTTCTTCTGTTCGGGTGTCACACGCCCGAATATATGATACTTCTCAACCGCAGCCTCCAGAGCCGAATCAGAATCCAAAGTGGTTGCATCCACATAAGAATCTGCATCTGCAAGTCCTGCCTTCTTCGCAATATTGGAGACCGTGGCGGGATTGTCCCCGGATATCACCATAAGCCGCACATCCCTGTCCGCAAAGTACTTCAAGGTTTCTCTGGCGTCCTCCCGGATAATATCACTTAAAAGTATAATGGCGCAGGGAATCATATCCTCCGGCAGCTCGTTTTCCTCGGCAATTTCCTCGCTGTGGGCCAGAACCAGCACCCGGATGCCCTTCCTGGTATGCTGATCAATCTGATATTTGAGAGAATCTTCTTCCTTCTCCTGAGGGAACATGAATTCATATGCCCCTATCAGAAAGGTACCCTTCCCCTGGAAGGATGCACCGCTGTATTTCCTGGCAGAAGAAAATGGTATAGTATGCACGGCAGTATAATCCGCACGATCCGGAAAATATTCCTTCATTGCCATAAAGGTGGCATTGTTATCCTTCAGGCAGTGAAGCATATTTCCCACAATCTCATCCACCGGGACTTCTTCCAGGGGGATCACATCCTCCACCTTCATCCGCCCTTCCGTGAGAGTTCCCGTCTTATCCAGGCAGAGCACATCCACCCTTGCCAGGGTTTCTATACAGAAGAGTTCGTGTACCAGGGTATTATGTTTCCCCAGATGAATAACGCCTACGGCCAGGGCGATGCTGGTCAGCAGTACCAGCCCCTCCGGGATCATACCCAAAACTGCGGCAACCATGTTCACCACAGCATCCCCAAAGGAGGCGTGGGCCACCGCATACTGGCTGTAGAACATCCCTACCCCCAGAGGGATAATCAGAATGCCAATAATCTTCAAAATCACATCTATAGACTTCTGAAGCTCTGATTTATGCTTTTTATATGCTCTGGCCTCTGACATGATCTTATAGGAAAAATTCTCTGTTCCCACATGGATTACCTGGACCATCGCCTGCCCGGACACCACAAAGCTTCCGGAAAACAGCTGGTCCCCCTGCCGCTTTACAATGATATCCGACTCCCCGCTGATAAGGGATTCATTGACCTCCAGCATGCCCTCTCTCACCGTGGCATCCGCACAGATTTGATTTCCCGCCCCCAGAAGCATAATGTCGTCCAGCACGACCTCCTCCACAGGGATTTCTTTCAGCGTTCCCTCTCTTACTACCTTGACTTTAGTGGCAGTAATCAGGGACAGCTTGTCCAGTGTCTTCTTGGCCCGTATTTCCTGAAAGATTCCAATGCCGGTGTTGCAGATCACAATCCCCATAAAAAGCAGATTCTTAAAAGAACCCACGAAGATTACAAGTCCGGCCAGAATAATATTTATCAAGTTAAAAAACGTCATGAGATTGTCTCTGACGATCTGTTTTATGCTTTTACTGTTCTTATCCTCCTGCTCATTTAGCAGGCCGTCTTTTTTTCTCTGCCTCACCTGTTCCGATGTAAGTCCCCGTCTCAGGTCGGGCTGTAACAAGGTACTGTCTTTTGTCTCTTCCATAGTACTCATCTGCCTTTTCTGAAGATTTGTCCGCACTGTTTTCCTGCATTTTCTTCATTATACAACCCTTTTTGGCATCCAACAAGGCTCTGGATCAGAAAACTGCCTGCACCAGGATCATATACAGTACCGTGCCTGTGGCAATAGACAGCAGCATATTCTTCTTCCAACGGTGGACGCAGACTACCCCTGCAATTGAAATGATCTCCGGAAGGCCGTAGGACGGGGAAGTCCAGGATACCCCTTTGAGGCAGTACACAATCAAAAGCCCTATCACACTGTAGGGCAGTACCTTGCCCAGATACTGAATATATTTGGGTATCGGCTTATTATCCGGAAAAATCATAAAAGGCAGAAAGCGGGTAAGCATAGTTCCCAGTACTACCATTCCTATGGTTATCATCTGCTGTGTTATGGACATACGTCACCTTCTTTCTTCTCCAGCCTCCCCCTCAGGATAGTCAGTATGGCCAGCATAGTTGCCATGGACGGCAGGATAAAATTGTCAGGTCCGAACAGAAACAGACAGACTGCGGTGGCCACCACTCCGATAACCGCAGGGAAGTGATCTCTGGATGCGAACCATTGATCCAGGAAAATCACAACAAACAGAGCAGTCATCACAAAGTCCAGACCCTTTGTATCAAAGTGGAGGAAGCCCCCCAGCACTGCCCCCGCAGTTGCACCTGCAAACCAGTAACATTGATTCAGGAGAGTTACAAAAAACATAAACCACCCCCGATCAATGCCTGCCGGGGGATCTGTGGTGCAATTAATAGAAAAGGACTCGTCACACATGCCAAAGATTAAATACCACTTTTTTCTGCCAGTTCCCCTGTATTTTTCCAGCATGGATATGCCGTAAAACAGATGCCGGGCATTCACCATCAGCGCCAGAAGCAAAGCATAAAATGGCTGAAAGGGTGAAAGCAGCAGACTGACTGCCACAAACTCCATAGACCCCGCAAAGATAGTGGCGCTCATCAGCATGGGATACCAGAAGGCAAACCCCTTGCTCCGCATAAAGATTCCGTATGCGATCCCAAGAAACATAAAGCCTGCACAGATTGGTATAGTATACGGAAATGCCGCTCTAAATGCCTTTTTCTTCATACTCTCATTGTTCTCCTCCCCTAGTTAAAATAGTTATCTATCCCGTCGGCAATTCCCTTTGCCATCTTTTTCTGGTAACCTGCATCCGCCATCCTGCGGTCTTCGGAAGCATTGCTCATGAATCCCATCTCAACAATGGTAACAGGCACTGTACTCCAATTGATACCGCTCATCTCGTCAGAGGTAAGAATCCCTCTGTTCTTGGCACCTGTTGCTGCGCAGAAGCTGTCCAGGATATTCTGGGAAAGACGGCGGGAATCGTTTACAAGTCCCCTGATATACGGATTGTTTTTAGACGGTGCGATCGTCAGGGCGCCGGTCGCTGAGCTGCTGGAGTCGCTGTTTGCGTGAATCCGCACCAAGATATCCGCACCGGCGCGGGCTGCCATCTTAGCCCTTTCCGCGTTGCTGATATTTACATTGTTCGTCTCACGTATCATATAAACTTCATATCCTCTGGCTTTAAGTTCATCTCTTAATTTCAATGATACCTGCAGGTTTAATTCATACTCGTACAGTCCCGTGGCGGTTCCCTTCGCCCCTCCGGTAACCTTCGCTTTTGTTGCCGACGCTCCCGGTCCTATGGGTTCCTTTTCACTGTTTCCTTTTAACTGATGTCCGGCATCTATGGCGATAAGTTTCCCTCTCGCCTTGTCCGGGATCCAGGCGCCGCTCTTATCCACAAAATAGTTTCCTATCCACTCGTCAGCTGCCATTTTCCCGCTGCTTTTCAGATAATACCAGGTATTCCCCAGCTGGATCCAACCCGTGGCCATGGCCCCGTTGTCCTTCAGATAGTACCAGGTGCTCCCAATCAACTGCCAGCCGACGGCCATAGCCCCGTTTCCTTTCAGATAATACCAGGTATTCCCCATCAGCTGCCAGCCCGTGGCCATGGCTCCGCTTCCTTTCAGATAATACCAGGTGCTTCCGTCCAGCTGCCAGCCCGTGGCCATAGCTCCGCTGTCTTTCAGGTAATACCAGGTACTTCCCTTCTGCAGCCAGCCCGTGGCCATGGCTCCGTTTCCTTTCAGGTAATACCAGGTATTTCTCTCCTGCAGCCAGCCCGTGGCCATGGCCCCGTTTCCTTTCAGATAATACCAGGTATTCCCAATCAGCTGCCAGCCCGTGGCCATAGCTCCGCTGTCTTTCAGATAGTACCAGGTGCTCCCCTCCTTCAGCCAGTCTGTGGCCATACTTCCGTTCCCTCTAAGATAATACCAGGAACGGCCGATCCATTGCCAGCCCGTGGCCATGGCCCCGTTTCCGCTCAGGTAATACCAGGTACTTCCCTCCTGCAGCCAGCCGGTCGCCATGGCCCCATTCTCCCTCAGGTAATACCACTGGCCTCCATTCAGCAGCCAGCCCGTAGCCATACCACCGTCCTGATTCAGGTAATACCATCTGCTTCCCTCCTGAAACCAGCCGGTCCTTGCCCAGCCGTCTTCGTCAAACGCATACCATACATTGTCAATAAACCTCCAGCAGGAAGCCAGCCTTGTACCGTCCGGCATCTCGTACCAGCGTCCTTTCTCCTCCTGGTGCCACAGACCGGTCTGAGGGATCTGTTCCTCTTTCCCTTCTGTCTCTGTATCCTGTCTGTCCGGTGCTGTCTGATTTGCCCCCCAGACGCAGAACACCGCCATGCTTTGAAGAATAATTGCTGCTGCCAAGGCCGCAAAATATCGTCTGCCTGTTCGTCTTTTCTTCATATGTATTCTCCTCACCCCAGGGTATATATCTCCCTGTAATTGCTGAAAAGACCCAAAAGCAGAGTCCGGCGGTTTCCCACCTGCTCTCCGCTCCCGGGTCTTATATCACCTGCGTACTCAGAGTTCTTCTCTGAACCGGATTTTTGTGTAGGCTTTGATCTCCTCCACGCACTCATCCCAGCTCATCTTGCTGCTGTCGAGGCACAAATCATAATTCCTCGCATCGTTCCAGTAGTTCCCTGTATAGTAGTAATAATAATCTCCAAAATACTTATTCACCTTTTCGATATACTTTTCTGCTTCCCGCTCATCAATATCATTTTTCTCCATACAGCGGGCCACACAGTAATCCCATGGCGCATGGATAAACACCCGCACCACATTGGGATACTCTTTCAGTACGAAGTCGGCACAGTGTCCTACCATAACGCAAGACTGTGACTGGGCCAGATCCTTCATCACCTTAGCCTGATAATAAAACAGGTTGTCATTGGATACAAAATCGTCACTTCCGGGTGGAATCAACTCTCCTTTGTATACATTAGTCCCTCTTCTTTTAAAGATGGGATTACTTCTCAGCTTCTCATCCGCCTCATTAAAGAGTCTCTCATTTATCCCGCTGTCATCGGAGGCCAGACGGAGAATCTCCCTTTCGTAGCAGGGAATCCCCAGGTTTTGGGCCAGCATGTGGCCGATGGTATTCCCTCCGCTTCCATAGTGCCGGGCAATAGTAAAAACCAGATGTTCCATAAGTCCCCTCCTATTCTCCAAGATATGCTTTTTTAATTGAATCATCTTCCATAAGCACAGACGCCTCTGCGTCCAGGACAATATTTCCCGTCTCCAGCACATAGGCACGGTCCGCGATAGACAATGCTTTTTTTGCATTCTGCTCTACCAGCAGTACGGTAGTACCGCCTGCGCTTACATCCTGAATGATTTTAAATATCTCATTTACAAAGATTGGGGAAAGACCCATGGACGGTTCATCCATGAGAATAATCTTGGGATGAGACATTAAGGCCCTGCCCATAGCCAGCATCTGCTGTTCTCCGCCGCTTAAGGTACCTGCCAGCTGATTCTTTCTCTCCTCCAGCCGGGGAAAACGCTGATACACCTCACGGATACTCTCATTTATCTCATTTTTATCTTTTCTTGTATAAGCCCCCATTATCAGGTTCTCATATACTGTCAAATCAGCAAATACCCGGCGTCCCTCCGGTACATGAGCCATACCCAGGGTCACAATCTTGTGTGCAGGAGTCTTGGTGATTTCTTTTCCTTCGAACTCTATTTTGCCTGATTTGGGACTGATTAGTCCTGTTACGGTCTGGAGTATCGTAGTCTTTCCTGCGCCGTTTGCTCCGATCAGGGCAATAATTTCCCCTTCGTTTACCTCGAAAGAGACTCCCTTAATTGCCTGGATTACGCCGTAATTTACTATCAGGTCTGTTACTTTTAACATTGCCATTGGTCTCCTCCTCCTATTCTCCCAGATAAGCTGTGATAACTCTGGGATCGTTCAGTACTTCTTCCGGGGTTCCATTGGCAAGCTCCGTGCCAAAATTCAGCACATACAAATATTCACAGATTCCCGCCACCAGTTTCATATCATGTTCAATCAGAAGGATCGTCACCTGAAACTGCTTACGGATCAGTTCTATGGTTTCCATCAGCTCCGCTGTCTCATTGGGGTTCATCCCCGCAGCAGGTTCATCTAACAGAAGAAGTTTGGGATTGGTTGCAAGAGCACGGGCGATCTCCAGCTTTCTCTGTTTTCCGTAGGGAAGATTGGATGCCAGAGTCTCTGAAAACTGTTCCAGGTCGAAAACTCTCAAAATATCTCCTGCTCTCTCATCCATTTCCCTTTCCCGTTTAAAATACCCGGGCAAATGCAGCATGCTCTCCGCCAGCCGATAAGTAATCTGATTGTGGAGAGCCACCTTTACATTGTCCTTAACGCTCATCTTACTGAACAGACGGATGTTCTGAAAGGTCCTGGCAATACCGCTTTGACAGATCTCGGCAGGCTTTTTTCCCACAATCTTTTCCCCGTTCAGGCTAATCGTACCGTCCGTAGGCTGGTAGACGCCGGTGAGAAGATTAAAAGCTGTTGTTTTGCCTGCGCCGTTTGGTCCTATCAGCCCCACCAGGCTGCCCTCTTCTATGGTCATATTCAGATTGTCTACTGCTCTGAGCCCTCCGAAGGAGATCCCGAGATTCTTTACTTCTAATAATGCCATGCTTATTCTCCCTCCTTCTGAAGTCTGCCCGCCTGACGCATATTTCTTCTGTCCATGAAAGCGCGCTTGATAGGGGAATTATTAAATAACATCAGGGCAATCAGCACGATGGAGTATAAAAGCATACGATAATCCGCCGCTCCCCGGAGCACCTCCGGAAGTGCTGTGAGAATTACAGCAGCAATAATGGATCCCTTGATATTGCCCATTCCGCCCAGTACTACCATTACCAGTATCTCAATGGAAGTATTATAGTCAAAATTCACCGGCTTTAATATACCGATGTTTCCCGCATAAACAACACCTGCGACACCGGCAAAAAAAGCTGCAATTACAAACGTCATAATCTTATAGCGGCTCACAGGTATCCCTGCCGCTTCCGCTGCAATGTAGTTGTCACGGATAGAAGTAATTGCGCGTCCGTGGCGGGATCTCACAATATTGGATACCAGCAGCACTACAATAACTGTCAGAATAAATACAAAGGTAAAATTACGGTATGTGGTGTAAAGAGGAATCTTCGAAAGCCCCTTTGCCCCACCGGTAATAGGTGTCATAAAGTTGATGATAGATTTGATAATCTCTCCAAATCCCAGTGTCACAATGGCTAGATAGTCACCTTTCAGCCTGAGCACCGGCACGCCTATGATAAGGCCGAAGACGGCCGCAGCGCTTCCCCCGATCAAAAGGGCGATAAGAATTGCCGGAAGCTGGGGAAGTTCTGTATGTGTCAGAAAAAGAGCACCGGAATAAGCCCCTACAGACATAAATCCTGCATGCCCCAGGCTCAGTTCCCCCAGAAATCCTACCACCAGACAGAGAGATACTGCCATCATAACATACACACAGATAGGAATAATCAGTGATGTCATCTGCCTGCTCAGCATACCCCCGCTGATAAGGCCCTGAATCACGGCATAGACACCAACCGCTATAATTACATTAATTATGGTCTTTTTGTTTATCTTCATCTGTCTCACCTACACTTTCTCAATCTTCAGTTTGCCCAGCAAACCAGAGGGTTTCACGAGAAGCACGATGACCAGAATGCCGAATACAATTGCATCTGCCAGCTGTGTGGATATGTATGCCTTAGAAAGAGACTCTATAATTCCAAGGATGATTCCTCCCAGCATGGCACCGGGAATACTGCCGATTCCCCCCAGCACTGCCGCAACAAAAGCTTTGATTCCAGGCAATGCCCCCATAGTGGGGAGCAGGGTCTCATACTGTGATATGAATAAGATACCCGCTACTGCAGCCAGTGCAGACCCGATGGCAAATGTAAGGGAAATGGTCTGATTTACATTTACTCCCATCAGCTCTGCCGCTCCCTTATCCTCCGATACGGCCCTCATAGCACGTCCAGCTTTTGACTTATTGATAAACAAAGTCAGAGCAATCATAGAAACCGTCGTCACAACCAGAGTCACAATCGTGATTCCTGAGATATTCAGACTCCCCACCTTCACAGACGGAACCCTGATGATAGAACCAAAAGGAATGGGGGTTGCCTTAAAAATGAGCAGTGACAGGTTCTGCAGAAGATAACTGACACCAATCGCCGTTATCAGCACCGCCAGAGGGGTTGCGTTTCGCAGAGGCTTATAAGCCACCTTTTCAATGGTAATTCCGAGGACTGCGCATACCACAATGGTGAGCAGAACCGCAGGCACCGGATGAAGTCCCAGGAGCCCTACAAACACATACAGGGCGTAAGCTCCTACCATAATAATGTCTCCATGGGCAAAGTTTATCATCTTCGCGATACCGTACACCATGGTGTATCCCAGAGCGATCAGCGCATAGATACTTCCTGTCCGCAATCCATTAATCAGCTGTTCCAGGATACTGTTTACCAAATCCATACTTTCTCCACCTTCTTTCGTAATATTTAAATCCTGCATATCTTTGGAGCCGTAAAAGGAGACAGCTGTTGCCATCTCCTTTTGCTATCATCCTATGGATTACAGATTTACTACTCTGCTTTGTACTGATATGCTCCGTCTTTTACTTCTACAAACTTAACTTCCTTTACAGCAGCACCTGAGGCGTCAAAAGTAATCTCATCGCCTGTCATTCCGCTGACAGTAATCTTTGTCATAGCTTCAATCATATCTGCACTCTCAATGCTTCCAGCCTCTTCCATGGCTGCTTTGAATGTGTATACAGTATCGTAAGCATCTGCAGCAAACTGGTCAGGAGTTGCTTTATAGGCTTCATTATAAGCATCCACAAACTTTTTCACATCTGCATCATCAACCGTTGCACAGAATGGGCTGGAGAATACACATCCCTCTACTGTGGAAGCATCAGATACTGTATCAAGAACGCCGTCCCATCCGTCAGAACCTAAGAACTGCAGTGTCATCCCCATATCCTTCGCCTGTTTTGTAATGTAAGTAGCATCCTGATAGTAAGCAGGTACGTAGATGGCTTCCGCATCCGTACCTTTGATTGTGGTCAGCTGTGTATTAAATTCAACATCATTGGTGTTGAATGCTTCACTGGCTACAATCTCTCCGCCTTTTGCTTTTACTTCTTCTTCAAAAGCTTTCTGAAGACCTGTACTGTATTCATCTGCTGCGTTATAGATAACGGCAATCTTTTTCAGTCCCATAGTATCAATCGCGTAATCTGCCATTGCCTTGCCCTGCTCCGGATCTGAGAAGCAGATGCGGAAAGCATTGTCATTGGCAATACAGCCCTCTGCAGAACCGGATGGGGTTACCTGCAGAATACCATCCTGGTATGTCTGATCTACAATAGCTATACAGGCACCGCTGGTTACACACCCCATAATTGCATTGGCTCCCTTGTCCATAACCGTGTTATACGCCTGAACCGCTTTATCTTCCGAAGCCTCATCATCTGCAAATTCCAGCGCGAATTTGTAAGTAGTGTCTCCCACTTTCACTCCGCCGGCATCATTAATTTCTTTAATCGCAATCTCAGCTCCCTGCTTAACGCTGGTTCCGTAAGAAGCAGCAGCTCCAGTTACAGGGCCGATGCCTCCGATTAAGAAGGTCTCTTCTCCTGCGCCTGCCGCCTCAGATCCTTCTGCTTTGTCTTTCTTGTCATCACCACAACCGGCCATCATAGACACAGCCAATACTGCAGCCACGGAAAAAGCTGCAATTCTTTTCATGTTTTTCATCTCATATCCTCCTTCAATATCACGCTTTCAGATCGACTTTATAGGGATAATCTATAAAATCTTTCTTAAAATTCTGATTACTATCATACCCCAATCAGGACATATCTGTCAATGGTTTCCTGCTTTATCCAGACAGCAATTTGAAGGATTGATGCGCTGAAGCATGTAAGTATCTTTTATACTTCGCAGTACCCTGCAATCTCATATTCCCCGGGTATCTCGTAAGTCTTATCCGGCGCTCCCATGACCCACTGAACCTCTCTTGGCCTCCACTGGGAGAGAACTGCCGAGAAGTGAAACATTACAATTCCCTGGTTCAGCTTTCCGTCATGTTCTCCTGTAAGCTCATCCTCTTTCACTGCCAGAATCATTTGATTATAGTCATAGATAAAACGGTAGGGCTGCCGGTTCAGAAAGGACGGCGCAATACTGGCCCCATAGAAGGCTTTCTCCATAGTATCGTCGATCACATCCTCTTCCCAGCCTGATTTCTGCCCCCATTTTTCCAGATATACCAGATCCTCCACGCAGATTTTAGGAGCCAGGTGCCCTTCTCTTGTGATGACATGTATATCAGAAGGACTCTTAATATCCAGACGTGTTCTGTCCCCCAGAGAGTTCCCGTATCCAAACGCAATAATAGCCGCGACATTTTTATCAGAAGAAAGTCCCACAGCCTCCTTAACAGCGTCACTGTCAGTCAGTGTCACCCAGCAGCTGTCCAGCTCCATCTCCGACAGCTTCAAAACCAAATCTTCCCCTATGTACCCTGCATTCTGAGCCGCATATGGATGATCCTCGGATAAGATTAAGAGATAATACGGTGCCTTAATCAAAAAGCCCTTATATCCCGCAACTCCATCCAGAAGCTTCTCCCCCTCCTTCTGCAGCAGCACAAGGTCCACGTCAATGTGGGGAATCAGTCTGGAACCCTTCTGAAAATGTTCCCGGATATCTTCCATCTGCTTCTCAGACAAATCCCAGTCCTTAAAATCTCTGATTGACATTCTCTTTTCCATTAAATTGTAGTAATCCATGGTTAACCTCCTGTGATTATATATTTGCTAACTTTACCCTTTAACTCCATATTGTTATCTTAATGCAGCGCTGTAGGATTGTCAATTCACATACGCCCTCTGCCTGGAATCCAGGATTCCAAGCTCCGCCCTGTATTTCGCCACCGTCCTCCTGGAAATATCCGTCCCCTCCGCCTTCAGAATCTCCGCGATCCTGGAATCACTGAGGGTCTCTTCACTTTTTTCCTTTCCAATGAGCTGTGCGATCCGGTTTTTCACCCCATCCGCAGACATTTCCCCGGTTCCCTCTTTCGTCCCAACAGCTCCGGTAAATAAATCCTTCATAAGAACTACATTCCTATACTGAAGATACTTGCCCTTTACAGCTCTGCTCACCGTAGACACATGCATATCTACCTTTTTGGCCACTTCTGACATACTCATCGGCTGAAGCTGCCCGCGGTTCTCAAAGTAATCCTTCTGCAGTTCCAAAATCGCCTCTACAATGCGGATGATGGTACTCCGTCTCTGCTCCACGCAGTTCACAATGAACCTGGCCCGTTCCAGTTTCTCCTTAAAATAAGCTGCCAGTTCCGGATCTTCTGCCTCCCGCATCATACGTATATAATAATCATTATACCTGTATTCCCCCATCCAGCCGTCGTTCAGCTGAATCTCCCACTGGTTATGCTGGCGGGTAATAATTACATCCGGGATGATATATTCCGGTGACTCTCTCTGGACATTCATCAAAGGCCGGGGATTCAGCCCTCCTATGACATGAATGTATTTTTTCACTTCGGCAGTGGTCAGTTTCAGTTTCCTGGACACTTCCCCAATGTGCCCTTTCATAATCTCCGGCATATAATCCCTGATGATGGCAGACAGATTTCCGTCGTCCAATCCCTCCGCCTCTATCTGCTTCAGAAGGCACTCACCGATGTCCCTGGAAAATACCCCTGCAGGTTCCAGATTTTTTAATTCCCTGAGACATGCCTTCACTGACTCTATGCCGAATCCTGAAGCGTCAGCTATCTCCTGAGGTTCATATGGAAAAAACCCGTCCTCATCCAGACATTCTGTGAGATACTGTATGAGCTTCCACTCTCCTGCTGTATACTTCTTTTTGTCCATCTGCATAAGCAGCATACTTTTTAATTCGTCCGCCGGTTTTGCTGCTATATCATTCTTCCGCTGAATCTCTTCCTCTTCCCATTCCATATAGTGATCCTTATAGGATATCCCTTTTTCATAGAGCTGTTCAACATTGGTCAGCATCTCTTCCTCTTTGTTGGATACACAATCCAGAATCGGGTTCTCCAGATATTCATTGGTAAGGAATTCATCCAGCTCCTGGTTCGTATAGGCCAGGATATTCAGCGATTGTACCTGATTTGCTGACAGAGTCTGGCTTTGTACCACTTCTAACTTATTGCCCAATTTCATATGTATTACCTTCTCTTAGAATCTTCTGCCCTTTCTGCTATAATTTTACATAATTCGATTATATCCAATTCCAGTCCTTTCGTCCAGCACAGTGTATATATAATTTGCAAAAGTAGATTTGCTTTCATAAATATGATAAAATCATAGCGACAAACAAACTTAGGGAGGGATCTGGAATAATGAAGAATATTCTTGTGATACAGGGCGGCTGCGGGGATACCAATGGGAAGCCGCAAATCGCTCAAACAAATCATCTGCAGGAAGCATATGAATTCGGAAAGCATCTATATAAATGATATATGAAAAAAGCCTGCTCTCAGCACAAGAGCAGACATTTTATATTACGATTTCCTTCATTTCTCTGTATTTTTTTGGAGTGATGCCAAAAGACAGCTTAAACTCCCGGGCAAAATAATTGGGATCTTCGTATCCCACCTGATACCCGATTCCGCTGATGTAATCATCTGTCTCCAGAAGAAGCCGGGCAGCCATAATCATTCGGATTTCCCGCAGATACTGTTTGGGGGATTTCCCCAGCTGATCTTTAAATAGCTGACGGAACCGTGATTTGCTTAATCTTGCAATCTCCGCCATACTTTCCAGTGTATACCTCTCGGAAGGGTGGACGGCGATATAGTCTAGTACCAACCGAATTCTGGTATCCACATTCTCATAGTTCTTTATCAGGCCCTCATTGATATTAGCGGCAATCCTGCCAATGTCTCTGTCCGCAGGCCAGTCCGGGTTGTGAGAGCACAAACTGGCAATCAGCAGATTCATATAACCTTTTATGAAAAAAATGTTTGTATGAGATTTTTTATTACTCCAATTATAGATGTGTGAAAAATACAGTTTTTCATTCTCACTGTCTGTCACCCTGGGGATCCCAAAGTAATCTTCCAGCACGTCGCCCCCTTCATAGTACACAGAAGTCATAAAACGGATATCTATGATAGAAAATTTGCTGCTGGCCGCACTGTAGCTGAATCCGCATCCTCTGGGTATATATACAATCTGATCTTTATAGACTTTTACTTTTTCCTTATTTATGCGAAGCTCCGCCTCTCCATCCTCAACATACCAGAACATGCTGTAGGGTATCATACGCCGGGAACCAATCCACTCCCTGCTGAATACAAACTTATGAATGGACAAAAAGTAAAACCTTATATTGTCAATTGTATTCATTTTTTACGGCTCCTCTCCATCCTTATGAAAAGGATTATATCAAATTACGCCACAATTGTAGAGATTATAGCCGCAATTTCGTCACTTTATGCTATTTTTTGACACCTCTTCTCTATTTTATTTATAAACCTTCCTTTATAATATACATATGCCCCTATCCGTGGGATAACTATATGCTTTTGCAGGCTGCACTCCTCACCAGAAAGTCCTATATGCTTTCAATCCTTTAGCCTGTCAGCAGGTTATTGCTGCGGATAAAAAGACACTGCCGGATGTGCTCCGGCAGTGTCTTTTTCTACTTTTCTTTTATATTCGGCAGCAATCGGTTATCCGGAGATAACTTTAGAAAGGGAGCATATGCCACTTCCCAGGGATACCCGTCAGGATCCAGAAAATACCCTGAATACCCCTCATATCCCCCCCAGTCCTTCCACTGAGGTACCTGGTGGCTTTTTCCGCCTGCTTCTACGGCCCGGTTAAACAATGCATCAACTTCCTCCGGGCTGGCGCCGTTGAGCGCCAGTGTAAATCCGTGGTACTCCTGCTTGGGGCTCACGGGAAGAAGGGCGTCATTGGCCAGAAAGTCATAGGGTACAAGGCCTATGGCAATGTTGCTTGTAACCATAAAGGTACACATCCCGGGATCCGAATCCGGGGATAATTCCCATCCAAGGGCCTCATAAAACTTTACTGAGCGATCCACGTCCTCTACCCCCAGAGTAATAATAGAAATGCTCTGTGCTTTATAGCTGTCTGCTTTTCCCAATCTCTCCTTACCTCCTCAGCATTGTTCTGCAAATTTTCTTATCATTTCCTTCATAGCAGGAATATCTTCATGAAGCTTTAGGATGGTGCTTCCCACGAATGCCGCGTCCCCTCCGGCTTCTTTCACCATACGCACATCCTCCGGTGCATGCACGCCCACTCCGCAGTAGATGGGGCGTTCGATTCCGCAGGCACGCAGATGGGCAATACAAGCTTTTAGATCCGGGTACTGAGGATTCACCTCTTTGGTTGGCTTAGCCTGCATGTAGACGAAGCCATTGGACTGCTTTGCCATCTCGATTTCCTCAGGCAGCATCTGGTACTGTACGTAGCATGACACTCTCAGACCGGCGGCAATGATCTGGTCTTTGATCCGATTGTCCTTCAGGCCTACCAGAAGAATATCTTTAAAATCATTCTCCAGGCAGAAGCTGATAAATCTTTCCGTGCCAATCTCTTCCACGGTATTTTCATAGGCCAGAACCAGCAGTTTAATATCCGGAAGTCTTTTTTTCACGGCCACCATACTCTCCATATATTTGTCGTAATCATCACAGGCTTCCAGCGCCTTTGCCATTCTTCCTGCAATATATTCTCCTTCCAGGTATGGATCCCTGGAGGGAAAGTCAATTTCTATCATTGTACACCCTGCATCGGCGTATTCGATTGCCATCTCATAGCTGCTCTCAATTGTGGGATAGCCGTTGGATAAATAACATATGATTTCCATGATTTATTCTCCTTTATATGCTTTCTGGAATAATGCTTTAAACTGATCCAACTCCGGTATGACGGGATTGGTTTTTGTACAGCCGTCAGCTTTCGCTGCCTTTGCCATTTCCTCTAAAAGCTCATTATATTTTTCTTCTTCTTTAATAATCTCCTGAAAAGATGCCGGAATATGTAATTTTCCGTTCAGTTCCCGGATCATCGCTGCCAGCTCCTCTCCCCCTGCCTTCTCAGCCAGGGAACGATAAATGCCGGCTGCCCTCTCATCCTGACTGTTAAACTCTATAATGTAGGGAAGAAGCATGGCGTCCCCCAGACCGTGAGGTACGTGGAAATATCCTCCCAGCGTATGGGCCATAGAATGAACGATTCCTAGAGATACATTTGTAAAGGCAAGACCGGCAGCCATAGAAGCATTCAGCATCTTTTCTCTTATCTCCAGATCTCCCCCGTTTGCATATGCCTGGGGCAGATACTCCATAATATCCAGAGCTGCCTGAAGGGCCAGAGTGTCGCCAATATAGTTTGCCCTTGTAGAAACCAGTGCCTCTATAGCATGTGTCAGGGCGTCCATTCCTGTCTCTGCGGTAATGCGGGCAGGCATTGACAGGGTTACCTCCGGGTCACAGATAGCAATGTCAGGCATCATCTCCATATTGCCAATGCCGTGCTTCATTCCTGTCTCTGTGTCAGAGATTACCACTGACCGGGATACTTCGCTGGCGGTTCCTGCTGTGGATGGAATGCAGCAGAAGTGTGCTTTCTCTCTCAGCTTTGGAAACGGTACGGCCTGTAATACATCCTCCAGTGTCTCCAGCTCCGGATGTTCATAGTAGATCCACATCGTCTTGCCGGCGTCCATGACAGAGCCTCCGCCCAGAGCAACAATCAAGTCAGGCCGGAACGCAAGCATCTCCTTTGCCCCCCGCTTTACAGTGGCAAAGGAGGGATCCGGCTCCACACCCTCGATTACTGCAACCTCTGCGCCGCTGCTCTTAAACATATCCCTTACTTTATCCAGCATACCGCTTTTTACCATGCTGGATCCTCCCAGAACAATTACTACTCTTTTATACTCCAGAGATTTTATGTGTTCCAGGCAGCCCTTTCCAAATAACAGCTGGCTGCCTGCCAGTTTCATAGGTCTCATCATAATTTTTTTCCTCCTCTTTATTCTTCCATTCCCTGCATAACTTCACGGACCAGTTCATAGTCAATGGGATTCGTCAGAATTCCGTCCTTTTTCAGGCTGGATCCTATGATACCGCCGTCTGCCACATGCATCTGCTCCCCGATATTCGAAGCCTTTACGCCGCTCCCTGCAAATACAGGAAGATGCACTACTTTTTTTACTCTTGCTATCATATCAATTGGGGTTTCCACGCCAATCTCACTTCCCGTCACAATGATACCGTCCGCTCCGTTTGCCTCTGCCTCCCTTGCAGACTGTTCCACTGTAATATGGGGAAGAAGCATATGGGCGTGTTTTACCTGTACGTCCGCGAGAATCCTTACGTGCTCCAGGCCCAGCTGCTTTCTGTACTCCACACATTCTCTGGCGCAGGGTGCGATCACTCCGTCGGTGAACAATACGGTATCCACAAATACCGGGACGCGGATAAACTGTGCCCCTGTAATCCCCGCAATGGCCAGGGAAGCCTTGCAGTCGTTAAATGCCGCATCGATCCCCACAGGAATACGGATTGCGTCCTTTACCGCTGCAGCAGCAGCGGACAGCGCGGCCACCTGGGCGGTATTCAGCATAGCTTTAAAAGGAGTATCTCCCATATTTTCTACAATCACAGCGTCTACTCCGGCTTTTTCCAGGGTAACGGCATCCTCCACTGCACGGCGGATGATCCCCTGGTAGTCCCCGTCAAACCCCGGGGTCCCGGGCAGGGGAAGACAGTGTACCATGCCGATAATTGTCTTTGCCTCTGTTGTAAATAATCCTGCTTTATTCATAATTACAGCCTCCCGTCCTTATTTCTTTCATCGTACCGATAGATTCCCTCCAGTACGGTGCGGCAAAGAAGATCCTCTGCGTCCTTTCTTGCCTGCCCCTGAAGAGTTTCTTTCAGATTTTCCAGTACAGTAGTCATAGTCACAATACAGGTTTTGACTCCCATTAATCTTCCCAGTGTCAATAAGCAGGAGGATTCCATATCAATCCCTGTAACCTTTAATTTGCGGAGTTCTTCAAAGGTACCTGCCATATCCCGGCCCCACTCCTTTGAGAACCTGGAATCGTGCATCTGACTGTAAAACCCGTCCATAGTGCAGTTAATTCCATTGACATACTCCGCTCCCATTAGGTTTACAGTCTCATTCATAACATTCACCAGATCTACGTCTGCCACTGCGGGATAGGATTCTTCCACATAGGATAAACTGGTCCCCTCCCTGCGCATGGCTGCTATAGGAATGATAAATTTTCCCAGGAGATCATCCTGAAGCCCCATGACTGTTCCCATTCGCACCGCAACCTCCATGCCTGCCTCATACATTTCCTCAAGGGCGATGGCCGCTGAAGGGGCACCGATTCCGGTAGAGGTAACGGTTACCTCCACTCCTTTGTATGTACCTGTATAGGTATTGAACTCTCTCTGAAAGGCAACCTTCCTGGGATTGTCCAGATACTGCTTTAAAACCTCCACCCGCCAGGGATCCCCTGAAAAAAGGACGTACCTGGCCACAGTGGATGCATCCACTCCTAAATATAATGTGCTCATATTTTCTCTCCTCACTTCCCGCTTTCTTTCAGCAGCTGTCTGTATTTTTCCAGCAGCGCTTCCTCTGTGGGCATGTTTGTACAGCAGCCCTCTGCCTGAAGAACAAACCAGGAGAGTACACTGCCCAGCCTGCAGCATTCTGCCGGCTCCATGCCTTTGAGATAGCCATAGAGAAAGCCCGCGATATAGGCATCCCCTGAACCTGTTGCATCTGCAATCTCATCGGCTCTGCAGATCCCGATTTGATGTTTTACCACTCCCTGAGGGGTGCGCTGATAGCAGATGCTTCCCTCTTTTCCAAGGGTAGTCACGATAATCTCAGCACTTCCCAGAGAAAAGAGCTCTGTGATATCCCCCAACCCATAGATCTGCTCGATGATCCCCCGCTCCACTTCATTGGTAAAAATTATTTTGCTCCCGGTGAGCAGAACCTTCAGAAACTCCTGGGGAAAAGCATCAAAATCATCTTTCATTCCAAAGACAACAGGTACCTGATGACGGACACACTGCCGGTAGAACTCTTCATTGTCTGCCCTTGAGGCAACGGTAATCACACCCAGACGTGTATTCTGAAATAATTCATCTTCCAGTGGCTGTGCGTATTTCTCATCCATAGCTCCCGGATAAAAAATAGTTATGTGATCGTTTTGATTGTCCTGAAGCAGATAGCACACGGAAGTAGCTTCCTCCTCAATGACCCGGATGCCCTCTGTGGATACCCCGCCCTGTTCCAGAAATGCCTTAAATCCGTTTTCTATATAATCTCCTCCGACCCTCAGAACAGGAAGGCCGTTGAGGCCCAGCCGGCTGAGGCCGTAAGCAATATTGACGGAACATCCCCCGTAAAAGATATCTACGTTATTCCGGTTGGTGACCAGGGAAGTATATCCAACTTTAGCCGGCGAGGCAATCTTTATGATATGGTCCATGCTTACATATCCGCTGGTTAATACATCAATCTGTCTCATGCTCTTCCCCCTTTATAATTTCCCGCTGTCCAGCAGACCAAATAATTCTTCTGTGTCCACTACAGTCCCCAGATACTTGCTGATATCCTCCAGATGCACCTGGTTTACTGTCTCAGAGTTGGTGGCAACACAGTCTGAAACCACATAGCCGTCATAGTCCAGATAAAAGGCATCTGTGATGGTTGCCCGGATACAGCAGTTTGTCTTTGTACCTACAACGATAACATTTTTTACCCCGTTCTCTCTTAATACCAGGTCCAGATCCGTTCCGAAGAATCCGCTGTATCTCCTTTTTTTGATTACGTAATCTGTCTCCTCCTGAACCGGAAGCATAGGGTCAATCTCTTCTCCCCCGCTGCCCTCTATGCAGTTCGGGCGCATGGAAGCAGCCTTCCGGTCGAATTTCCCTTTTCTGTTGCAGTGCTGCAGAAAGACTACAAGCACATCCTTTTCTCTGCATTTATCCAGAACCCTTTTAATCCTGGGCAGAATCTCCCGGTTCTGAGGGTAGAAAACCAGTCCCTCGGGATCCGTAAAATCTTTTACCATATCTACAATAAGCAGCGCTGTCTTATACATACCTTATCCTTTCCTTCAAGCATCTAATGGAATCCTCTGACTTTTTGGTTTCTGTATTTGAGCATTGACACTATAGTCAGCACAATTCCCATAACCACGTAGGGAATCACATCAAACAGAGCGGCAGCCGGACCGGCGTAAAGCCCCATATTAACCGCCAGAGCTCTGGCCGCGCCGAATACAATGGCATAAAGGGCGCTGGACACCGGATCTCCCTGGCCGCAGTAGATTGCGGCGATAGCAATAAAGCCCCGGCCTGCGGTCATATTATTTGTAAAAAGTACCATACGCTCCAGCGCCAGATTGATCCCGGCCAGAGAACAGCAGAATGCTCCCAGAAGAATTGCCAGGTAGCGGTACTTATTGGTATTCAGCCCCAGATTCCTGGCCGCATCTTCATTTTCCCCCACTACCCGGACATATATGCCGAATTTTGTACGGTACATCAAAAGCCAGATAAAGAAAATGCCTATGAAGGACAGATACGTAATAGGCGTGTGACCGCTTAGGATGTCTCCGAGAATGGGTATCTTATCGATCACCGGGATCTGTATTTTAAAATCAGATACATTCTTCCAGGTAAGACGGATATTAGCCGACTCCATATACTGGAGCACAAAACCCGCTATGGCCGGAACCACCATATTGATAGCCAGACCCACCACTATAACATTACCTTTGTACGTAACCGTCATAAAGGAGAAAATCAGGCCGATAAGGAGGCAGACTGCAATTGCCGCGATATATCCCAGGGCAATATTTCCTGTGAGATAGGAGACCAGCATGGATACAAATGCCCCTGCCAGCATCATACCTTCCAGCGCAATATTCAGAACATTGGCTTTGTAGGCAAAGATGCCTCCCAGCACACACAGCAATATAGGTGTGGCATGGTATACGGAATCATATAAAATATTTCCTAAGAAGTTCATTCTGTCACCCTCCTGCTCTCTCTCCACATTTTATAGCGTTCAGTAAACCCGTATTTTTCATTAAAGAACCGTACTGCAAGGAAAAGTATGATCAATCCCTGTAGGACACCCACAATTTCCTTGGGCACAGACGTATACATATTAATATTATCCGCCCCTGTCTTCAGTCCGCTGTAGAATACTGCGGCCAGCAGAATCCCCCCCGGGGTATGACGTCCCAGCAGCGCAATGAGCATACCGTCCCATCCAAGTCCAGTGGTCCCGGAGAAGGTCAGTGTATACTTAAACGCCTCGCTCATCATCTGTCCGGATCCGGCCAGTCCTGCCAAAGCGCCGCTGATACACATAAGGACAATGATCTTTCTGCGCACCCTCATACCGGTAGCCTCAGAGAATTCCGGGTTTTTACCGATTGCCGTTACTTCATATCCAAGCTTTGTCTTTCTCATCACAAAGGCCATTAGAATCAGAACTCCAAGAGCTATGAAAAAGAACAATGTCAGCTTTGAGTTCCCCAGTCTGGAAAACATAGCCGTTTCCTTTATGGTAGGCGTACAGACATATCCGGATCCGTCCTCTCTGAAAGGTCCTGAGGACAGGTACTCCAGAATCTTAATCATGGCATAGTTCAATGTCAGGGTAACGACCATCTCGTCCACATGATAAAATGCCTTCAGGAGCGCCGGAACCAGAGCAAATAAGACACCGAACAGCATTCCAACCGCCATACAGATGATTTTGTGAAGCACCGGGCTCCCAATCTGCAGGGAGGCACCCACAAGGCCTGAGAAAAAGCCGCCCAGCAGCAGCTGTCCCTCCACGCCCATATTGAAAATATTGGCCTTAAAGGTAATGGCTATGGCAAGACCCGTCAGCAGCAGCGGAGAGGCATAGTGAAGGGTGTTAGAAAGTCCTTTGGCAGTAAACAGGGATTTTCCCAGCATGATCCGGTATACGGTCAGAGGGTTTTCCCCTATGGCTGCAATGATAATGGCGCCGATCAGAAAGGCCAGCAGTACCGGCAGCAATGTATTCACTATTTTAGGAAAAATATTGAATTTTTTTTCTGATTTTTTCATGCTGTTCTCTCCTTGGCTTTTGCTCCGGCCATTAAAAGGCCGATTTCTTCTACAGGTACACTGGGATCCGCCTCACCAATGATTGCTCCCTTATACATAACGGCAATTCTGTCAGACAGACTCATAATCTCCGTCAGCTCACTGGAGATGAGCAGTACGGAATATCCCTCATTTCTGAATTTCAGCAGCTGCTTGTGAATAAACTCAATGGACCCGATATCCACCCCTCTGGTAGGCTGGCACGCAATCATAACCTTTGGATGATTCTCCAGTTCTCTGGCAATAATTACTTTCTGGGCATTCCCCCCGGAAAGCTGAGAGATCTCTCCCTCCGGATCCGCAACACGGATATCGTATTTTTCTATGTAAGAGTCTGCGAGCCTTCGTATGGTTCTGCCATGCAGCACCCCGGACTTGCACACCTCATGATTTCCAAAATAACCGGCAATGCAGTTTTCAGGTATTGTCATATCCCTGCACAGCCCCTGGGCATAACGGTCCTCCGGGATAATGCCGAGACCTTTTTTTCTAAGCTCATCCGGCCAGGCGTTGGTCACATCACAGCCGCACAGGGTAACCTTCCCCTTTGTTACAGTCATCAGTCCGGTGAGGACCTTGATCAGTTCACTTTGCCCGTTGCCTTCCACTCCTGCGATTCCAAGAATCTCACCTTTGTGTACTTCCAGGGAGATATCATGGAGAATCTCTTTTTGTTCTCCGTTCACAGTACATACATCTTTTACACAATAGGCCACCTCGCAGCCGCATGGGGTTCCGTTCTCATTGCTCACGGTGAGAACAACATCCCTGCCCACCATCATCTGTGCCAGTTCCTGTTCACTGGTATCACAGGTAGCCACATTTCCGATTACCTTCCCCTGTTTAATTACGGTTACACTGTCACTGAGTTCCATAACTTCTCTTAATTTATGTGTAATTACTATAATTGTCTTCCCATTATTTCGCAGCTCTTTCAGATTGTCCATCAGGCGATCCACCTCCTGAGGCGTAAGCACTGCGGTGGGCTCGTCCAGAATTAGGATCCGGACATTCCGGTACAGCATTTTAAGGATTTCCACCTGCTGGCACAGGCCTACGGAGATATTCTCTACCTTCTCCAGAGGATCAATTTGAAAGTGGTACTGTTCTATCAGCTCCCTCACTCTTTGAATCTCTGCGTCCCGGTCAATAAAAGGGCTCTTTTTTCCCTTCCAGGTCTTATTAATCTCGCTCCCCAGAAGTATATTCTCGTACACGGTAAGACTGGGAACCAGCTTAAAGTGCTGATGAACCATACCAATCCCATGCCTGATTGCGTCAGTGGGGCTTTTGAATACAACTTCTTTTCCCTCGATTAAAATCTTGCCGCTGCTTGGACGCAGAGCACCGTACAGCATGTTCATAAGGGTAGACTTTCCTGCGCCGTTTTCCCCCACAATACACTTGATCTCCTGGGGCTCTACCGATATATTGATTTTATCATTTGCCACAAAGGCATCGAACTTCTTTGTTAGATCAACCGTTTGTATGATACTCATGAATCTGCTCCTTCTCAGACAGGGGCCTTATTCCAAAGGCCCCTCTTCTTCCGCTGTTCCTACTCTGTTTTAATGGTGACATGGGGGCAGGTTGCGGGATCGAATTCTTCTCCGATTTGTTTATTAACAACATCAATGGATCCATCCTGAATCTGCTTGCTGATTTCATCCGTTTTAGCTTTTATCTCATCCCATACAGCAGAATCTGCCACATGCTTACTCATCTCTGCCAAGTCTGTAATACCGGTCGCGCCGGACGCAAGATTGTAGCTCTGTTCCTTTTCCATCTCATTGATCTTTCCGTCTGCAAATGCCTGCGTAATCGTTTTTACGGGCACTCCGGTGATCTTCAGTACACTGGTTAATACATGTCCTGGCTGCTGATCGTCCAGATTCGCATCTGTCTGGATGGCTATCTTGCCAACTTCCTTCGCTTTGGAAGTGATTCCATCCCCTACCACACCGGCATCTGCGAAAACCACATTGGCCCCGCTTTCATAGAAGGTACCTGCTACAGTGCTGCCCAGCGCGGGATCTGTAAATCCAGCATCATATTTTGCATAATAATCATAGTTTACATTCAGTTCTTCTGCTGCCTTGTTGATTCCCTGGATAAATCCGTAGGAATAAACCAGAATACCGTTGGAGTTGGTTCCCCCGATGAATCCGATTCCTCTGGACTGTTCTAACGGAGTTAAGGAATATCCTTCAGGGAACAGTTTATCCATATTTTCATTCATATACACAGACAGGTATCCTGCCAGGTAGGATGCTTCGTGCACATCGAACAGTACAGAGATTACGTTATCATGGATTGTTTCCCCTTTATCGTCTCTGTTGGGATTATCGTTAAATACTACAAACCAAGTGTCCGGATACTGCTCTGCGATGGGCTTTGCTCCCCCAACGCCTTTGATTAAAGCGTCAAAATCATACTCCAGGCTAAAGATAAGATTATAGCCATCCTCTGCCAGAGTTTCCAGAGCTGCCGGAACTCCATTTACCGGTTCCACAATCTTACACTCTGCTCCCAGTTCCTTTGCAATCTCTTTTCCCTCCGTGCAGGCTGACTGATTATACCCATTGTCGTTCTGTCCGGAGTTAGAGCATACGATAGCCATCTTAACGTCGCTGCCCCCTGCTGCCGCTTCTTTGCCGTCTTCCTTCCCGGAATCACCTCCACAGCCTGCAAGCATACCCACAGCCATCACAGCTGCCAGTAATCCTCCTAAAAATTTCTTTGTTCCTTTTTTCATCCTTTCTTCCTCCTTTATTTTATCTGGTTAATAGAAAACTTAAACTTATCTGTCCTGTAGTAGCACTTAAAGTACTCTATGGGGACCTCCATCCCATTTACAATACCACTGGTTGTACATCCAAAGAGTATAATCGGCATCCCCTCCTCAATATCCAGATATTCCGCAATCTCGTCCTTGGCAAGAACTGCTTCAATGGTTCTTCTGGCCTTGGTTATGCGTATCCCGTACTGGCGGGGAATGACATGATACAGAGATTCATTCACAAAATCATATTGATCAATGCCGGAGAATATCTTTTCCGGAAGATAAGTGACCGTATAATTCAGCGGTTCTCCCTGTGCATACAGGATTCTGCCCATACGGAAAACCCGGTCATCCGTAGTAATGTGGAGCGTTTTTGCCCTCTTGCTGTCCGCAGGTATGTATTCTGCCGTCATTAACCGCTTGGAGGGCTGAAGCCCCAGCCGCAGAACGTCTTCCGTACAGCTGGTAATGGCAAACAGGTCCTGGCTGTTCTCATCGGATTTTACATAAGTACCTTTTCCCTGAACCTTATATAAATATCCTTCCTTCACCAGTTCATCAATGGCCTTGCGCACGGTAATTCTGCTTACCTGGTAGTTCTCCATCATTTCCCTCTCACTGGGTATGGGCAAGTCTCCTGCATATTCTTCCATTTCAATCTTTTGAATAATGTCTCTCTTTAGTGAGAAATACTTGGGTATGTGTTCTTCCTCCATCTTCACCCTGCCTTTTTCTTGTATTGTTCAGCTCATCATATTATGTCGTTATGTCGTCATGACCACTTGTGCTTTTATATTACTCCTTTATCCGTTTTTGTCAATAGATTACCCTCATTTTTTAGTTTTTTGGTGATTTTCTACAATTTTAACCAGAAATTTTCTACACGAAAAATTTCAACTTTTTTATATCACAGCAGGATACCAGTACGTTTCGGGGAAAAACAGAACCAGTTTCCCAAGGCCCCGCCTTTGGAAAACTGGTTCTGTCTGTTTCATATTTTCACATTAACTGTTATTTTCTGATGCTATCTGATCAATATAAAATTTATATTTGTCCGTCCGGTAGTAGCAGTGAAAACGTTCCACCGGAAATTCCTCCCCGTCTATCATTCCGTAGGTAGTGCATCCAAACTTTATGAGAGGCATCCCCACTCCTATGTCCAGATACTCTGCAATCTCATCTGTGGCCAGAACAGCCTCCAGAGTTCTTCTTGCCTTAGTAAGTGTACAGCCGTACTCGTTGTTCAATGTCTCATACAGGGACTCTGCCGCAAAATCATGCCGGTCAATTCTGGGGAAAAGTTTATACGGCAGATTGGTCACCGTATAATTCAATGGCTCCCCGCTGGCATACAAGACTCTGCCAAGGCGGAAAACCTCCTCCCCAGGGAGCAGCCCCAGCGCTTTGGCCTTGCTTCTGTCTGCAGGCACAATCTGAGATACAATCACTCTTTTCGTAGGGGTCATCCCCATCTTCCTGACATCCTCCGTACAACTGGTAATGGCAAATAAGTCATGGCTATTTTCATCCGTCTTTACATAGGTGCCTTTTCCCTGTACCTTATACAGATATCCCTCCATGACCAGTTCATCCACGGCCTTGCGGATGGTGATCCTGCTCACCTGATAGTAATCCATAAGTATCCGCTCGCTGGGTATGGTCTCCCCCGCAGTATACTCCTCAGTCTCAATTTTCCTGATAATATCTTTTTTTATGACATAATACTTGGGTGCTTTTTCTTCCATCCTCTTATCCCTCTCACATTTTTGCAAATGCTCTGGGCAGGTTCTCACGCTGGCGCAGAACCTGCTTATAAATACAATAGTATCATATTTGCATGCAAAACAAAAGTAAAAATCACCCGTTCCCCCAGGGCTCTTGCGATCGGCCGGCTGCCCACGGGAAAATACAGTATTGTATTGCTTTTGAAGATCTGATTAGATATAATATGATCAAGATTAACATTTGACAAATTTCCATCAAATACATTTATGGTTGACAAAGGAGAACTTTTATGGAAGGATACCGGGACGCTTTTATAGACACCCTTGGCATTAGTGCCAGCAAATATAGATTGGATAAGGAATTCACCCTCCTTTGTGCAAATCAATATTTTTACGAAAGTATGGGATATACAGAATCTGAATACCAGACACTTTTTCCAAGTCTCTCTCAATACTATCAAAAACACATCAAAGAATTTCTTAAAATCAGAGACACCGCTTATGCTGCCTTTCAAAATGGAGATAAGACTTTTACCCTGGACTGCCGGACACCTCAGAAGGGCAATGGCTGCAGATGGGTTCGCATGACGGGAACCATCACTCAGGAGCAATCCGGCGATTGTCCTGTCCTTCTGGCTGTATATACAGACATCCATGACATCATTTCGGCACGGGACGAGAAATCCCGGTATTTTGAATGGATGATGGATGAATATGTAGGAAATGTCTATATCTGTGACATGGAAACCTACGAGCTTCTTTTTGTAAATACCGTTGCATGTGAGACACTTCAGTCACACAGAGAATCCATAGTGGGGCGGAAATGCTACGAAGTGATTCAGGGACGGACCTCCCCCTGTCCCTTTTGTACCAATGACAAGCTGCGGGAAGATGAATTTTACCAATGGGAATTTAATAACCCTGTGCTGAAACGGACCTTTATGATTAAAAATCGTATTGTAAACTGGAAGGGGCGCAAAGCCCGCATAGAGTTGTCTCATGATATGTACAGCACGGAATACAAACTTGCCAAGAAGGACAGGGAGAGGGAATCCCTTCTCAGGACCATCCCCGGCGGTTTTGTGCGGATTGACGCCAGAGACTGCCAGACCATCCTCTGGTACGGAGCCGAGTTTCTGCAGGTCATCGGCTATACGAAAGAACAGCTGGAAAAAGAACTTCACTTTCAGTGTACCTATATTCATCCAGAGGATAAGAGTCGTGTTACAGCGGTTATGCAGAAGATTCGGGAAACAGGGGAAAGCGCAGTTATAGAAGCCAGAGTGATCTCTCACAGCGGAGAGCTCAAAATTCTGACCATGACCTTATGCTACATAAGCGGAGAGAACAGCTGGGATGGAATTCCCTCCTATTACCGTGTGGGGATTGATGTAACCCAGGAACGGAAAGAACAGGAGCGCCAGCGCCTGGCTCTGGAGGATGCCTACCGGACGGCGCAGGTGGCCAGTTCTGCAAAAACAAATTTCCTGTCCTCAATGTCTCATGATATCCGTACCCCTATGAACGCCATTATGGGAATGGCCGCTATTGCCCAGGTTAATCTAGACTCACCGGAAAAGGTCCATGACTGCCTGAATAAAATTAATGTCTCCAGCCGCCATCTGCTCAGTCTTATTAACGAAGTGTTAGATATGTCCAAAATAGAGAGCGGAAAAATTGATCTTATGCCGGAAGAGGTAAATCTGCCTGAGCTTACACAGAATGTAGCCGATATGTGCAAACCGCTGATTGCAGAAAAGCAGCTGGAATTCCAGATTAGTGTGGGACAGGTCCGCCACGAGAAAATCGTAGCGGACGGTGACCGTCTGCATCAGGTCTTTATGAACCTTTTGTCCAATGCCATTAAATATACCCCCAACGGAGGAAAGATCAGTCTGTTCATCAACGAACTTCCCTCTCTGAATCCCGAGAAAGCCCGGTTTGAGTTTGTTATACAGGATAATGGAATTGGTATGAACAGCGACTATATTCCTCATATCTTCGAGCCTTTCTCCAGGGCAGAGGATCCCCGCATCAGCAAGATTCAGGGAACTGGGCTCGGTATGGCCATCACAGAGAATATTGTGAGGATGATGAACGGTTCTATCGATGTCAAGAGCCGGCCGGGAGAAGGCTCACAGTTTACTGTTTCTGTTCAGTTTGAGTGGATCAGTGAGGAAGAGGTCTGTGAAAAAGAATTGGAAGGTCTCCCTGTACTGGTAGTAGACGACGACAAAATCGTCTGTGAGAACGCCACAGCACTTCTGAATGAACTGGGAATGCGCGGATTTTGGGTATTATCAGGTCTTGAAGCTGTGGAATGCGTGGCCTTTGCCCATAGCCGGAAGGATGATTTCTTTGCTGTTATCCTGGATTGGCAGATGCCGGAGATGGATGGGCTGGAAACCCTGAAAGCCATCCGGGAACAGCTTGGAGAGCATGTGCCAATCATAATCATTTCCGCCTATGACTACTCCGACATTGAAGATGAGTTTGTCCGTGCAGGGGCGGATGCGTTTATTACCAAGCCTCTCTTTAAGTCCAAAATGCTCCATGTTCTGCAGCTGTTCCTCTCCACCAGCCGTCAGGATGCCCTTGATGATCCGGCAGAGAATAAACATCCCGGTCTCCCGGGAAAGCATATTCTTCTTGCCGAGGATAATGATTTGAATCGTGAGATTGCCGCTGAGCTGCTTGAGATGCAGGGCATCACAGTGGATGCCGTAGAAAACGGCCGCCATGCGGTAGAGGCCTTTCAGGCCTCCCTTCCCGGTTACTACGACGCCGTGCTTATGGATATTCAGATGCCTGAGATGGATGGCTATATCGCCACTGAAACCATCCGCTCCATGAAGCGGATAGACGCACATACCATTCCCATTCTGGCCCTGACTGCCAACGCCTTTGTGGCTGACGTGGGCAAAGCGCGTAGCGTGGGAATGAATGACCATATTGCAAAACCTATTGATGTGGAACAGCTGATGAATGTACTGCAAAGATGGATAGGGTAACCATGGAGCCTTCAACAGTTATTTTACTACTTGTCTGAGCATTGAAAGGAAGTACATATGTCTTACTCTAACAGTCAGGAACAAACCATTTACCGGAGTCTTGCCGGACAGATCCAGCTGGGTTTCTTTGACGATGGGGAGCGCTTCCCATCCGCCCAGGAGATCGCATTGGGATATGGAGTCTCATATTGTCCGGCTCAGAGAGCCCTTAAGCGCCTTGAGACGAATGGTCTTGTTCAGCTTTGCCGGGGGAAACCAACTGTTGTCCTGGCAAAGCCATATCATAATTATCTTAGCAGTAATGTTTTTAGGAGCCGTGCAGCTGCCCTGGGAGATCTCTGCAAAGGCATTCATCTGATTTCCCCATCTATCTGTATGCAGGGTATTTATACAACAGAGGCCTTTGCTTTTCCCCGAGAAACCGGGCAGAAGGGCAGCCCCACTCATTACGGGAAGCTTCTTTACAAAACCTTTTATAAATATCTTCAGGCCCTGGGCAGCCGTACGGTATTAAGCCTGTACTACGATATAGGATTTTTTGCTGAAAGTTCCTTTCTGGACATCCTGAATACCCTCTATGGGAAGGATGATACGAATTTGTTTTTAGAAAAGACTGCTGCAGTCCTTCTGGAGTGTGCACAGACCGCTTCCCAAAAGACTCCTTCGGAGATCATCCGGCAGCTGGAGGCTATAAGTACAGCTTTCTTTGAAAGGATTGACCCATATATAAGAAATACCCACACCCTCAGTGAGGAAAAAGAGCCTTTTGACTGGAAACCTCATAAAGGAAGAACCCGCTACTGTGATATCGTGGCAATTGAACTGATCTGTAAAATCAATCAGGGACAATACCCTATCGGAACCTTACTTCCCAACGGAGCAGTTTTGGCAGATATTTATCATGTGTCAGCCATCACGATCCGCCGCACTATGCAATTGCTTAATCAGCTGGGAGTAGTAAAAACCATCAATGGAGTGGGCACCCGCGTTACTTGCTCAGGAGACTCCAGTATCCCCTATAAGCTAAAGGCTCTGACTTTTGATGATAATCTGAGAGACTTTCTAGAAGCCCTTCAGTTCCTGGCTGTCACAGGTGAATCTGTAATAAAGTTCACCTTTCCCAATTTCACAGAAGAATACCTTATGTCCATCCAGCAGGCATTGTCCATCCCTCAGGAAAAAAAATCTATGGTTTCAGTTATCAGTGCATGTATGCAGGCTGTAGTCCACTGCTGTCCGCTTGCCTGTATTCAGGAAATATACCGTCAGATTACCATTTTACTGCTGAAAGGAAGTGTACTGCGGCTGGATGAGACAGGAGCGGAAACTGTTCCTGGGTGGAAAAGCTTATCCCTGTCAATGCTTCGCAGCCTCAGTGACAAAGATACCACACAGTTTGCACGAAGCTGGAGGGATTTAATGGACAATAATTTTATCACAACCAAGAAAACTCTTTTGGAAATTGGAGTCTCGGGGATTGACGGGATTATCCAGCCTGTACGTTCATAAAACTTTTTCCGCTAAATTCATCACCCACTCGCTTTGCCCCTTTGTGTTCAGAATATAAGAGGTAAAATACGTATTGTCTGTGATAATCCCGCTTACCTGCAGTTTCATCATCCTTTTCATGCTTTTCTCGTCGTTTATTGTCCATGCATAGACTTCTTTGTTCAGAACAGAGGCCTGTGCAAGAAGCTGCGGCGTAATAAAAGTTTCCTCAATACTAAATGCATCTGCAGCGTTGAGTTCTGTCATATCTCCATAGGCTAACGCTGCAATATACACCGTTTTTAGATGGGGGTCCAGCTCCTTCACACGTTCAAGGATGGAATAATCCATAGATGCAACTGTGCACTGGGATTCAAAATGATATCTGCGGATTAACTCCACGGTTCTCTCTTCCAATTTCTTTTCATGCCCGCTGCTCTTCAGCTCTATCATCAGATTTATCTTACCATGGGCTTCTTTTAACATATCCTCCAGTGTGGGAAGATATTCTCCTTCAAATCCCTGCATTAAATGCTTTCCTATATCGTACCTCTTGCCCTCCTCATAGGTTACATCCCAAATTTTCTGTGATACCCCCGCAATCCGCTTAAAGTCTGTATCATGCATTACCACAAGTACGCCGTCCTTCGTTTGCTGGACATCGATCTCTGCTGCATCTGCCCCGCTTCGGATAGCTTCTTTCAGAGCAGCCAGAGTATTCTCCGGTGCAAATACAGCTCCGGCCCTGTGTGCCACAATTTGTATATTCTCATCTCTGAATATATCGTTTTGAAGGGGATATATCATCTCTGAATACATGGTCACACAGATAACGGAAACCAACACCTGCACACATTTATAGACGTTCCTCCTCCAAGTGCTTTTTCTCTTTACCCTATCTATAGTTCTGCCCTGGTACTTATAATAAGCTGCCATGACTATACTGATCAGGAAAACAGCCCTTATAGACGCAAAGAGAATCGTACCCACAGCAGATTGTCTATAATAATGGAACCAGAATGCATACTCTGCCTCCCGGGGGCTCACGGTAAATTTAGTCCAAAGCAAAAGTGATAAAACATAGATTGCTTTACTCCCCAATGCCATAACATGGATAAATAGAATTCCGATCAGAACAAGGAAAAAGGTTCTGATTCTTTTACCTTTTCCCAATTTTACACTTTTCATCCTTGCCTCTTTAAAGCTGCATGGATATAACACAAATTCGTGAATGCTGAAAATCCATCGGAGGAAATAGAATAACAGCAGCAAAGTGATTCCGAAATAAATAACACCAAGCAAAGGCTGTCCTTTTATAAACTCTAAAATGAAACCAGGTATCTTGAGTGAACGCAGAGGACCGGACACAAAAAGAATCCCGGTCAATGGCATAAGAAGGAGTACTACAATACTCATACCCAGATTCTTCGGCATAAAAATCGCCAATGCCCTTTTGAAGCTGTGATGGAGAAGCCACATGAGCCCTGTCCTCCTTCCCTCCCTGGCACAATCACAGTATAAAATGATGGCTGCTATCTCTAAAAATGAAAAATAGATAAACAGGGTGAAAAGGGCCAGCAGGGAGATTAACGAGACTGGATTTTTGAATACCTCCAGTATATTCTGGTTTGTAAGATAGCTTACACCTGCCGACTCCAGAGCATAGGTAATAATGCTCTCCCCAAAATGAGCCATAACAGTAAGCAAAATTTTATATAATATTTCAAATAAAAGAATAACAGTCCAGTTCCATGATACTAATACCCATACTGTTTTCCATAACTCTGATAACCTTCTCCATCTGCTGCTCTTCATATCATTTCTTCCTTAAGTTTTTATTTTTCATCTGTCCCTTTGTCTTCTCCCCGGGCTAACCGGGTGTCACACTTAAATAATTACAATAATGGTCAGGATCCCCTCCTTTATAGATGCGTTCACCGACCCCTGCATCATTTCCACTAGCTTTTTTACGACAGCCAGACCAAGTCCGGTGCTATCTCCCTGCCGGGACTGGTCTCCTGTATAGAACCGTTCAAACAGCCGCTCCGTTTCTATTTTTTTATCTTCCTTAATTGTGTTTTCTATCCGAAACAACAGCTTATCATTACCTAGTGTTTCCAGAGATACTCTGAGCATTCCTCCGGAATATTGGATTGCGTTTCCCAGAAGATTCTGATAAATTCTTCCTAACATACCAGGATCCACATTTGCAAACACAGAGACATCTGGGAACATCACTTCAGGCTGAATGTTCTTTTTCTCAAAGAGAGGTGCATTCTCTATCAAATATTCTGCAAGCAGATTTGATACATTGGTAACTGCATACTGCGGCTTTAACTGCTCTGTATCCAGTACTGCCAACTCATAAAACGAAGCGATTAATCCATTCATGCGCCAGCATCTGCGCTGAATGATCTCTAGTCTCTCCTTCTGTTCTTTGGCAAGTTTAGAATTTTGTAGCAGTTGGATATGCCCCATAATCACGGTCAGGGGCGTCCGCAGGTCATGGGAGATGCTGGCTATGGACTCCTTGAGATGCTCCTCATGCTGCAGGGCTCCCGCAACTGCTGACCGCTGTTTCTCAAGGTTCCGGTTAAGACGGGCTGCCAGACTCTCCAGATCCCGGTCTATGAGCGAGATATCCAGCATTTTTTCCGTCTCATCAGACAACCATGCCCCGATTTGATGAGATAAGCTTCGAATCTCCCGCTTTAGTAAATAATACCGTGTAGTAACCACAGTAAGCAGTACACAAAGAACTATTATCCCTGCAATCATGTCTGGCACCTCCAACTATTTCAGCTCACACTGCTGAAAAACTTTCCATGATGCAAAAAAAAGCACAATCCCCCAGACCAGTGGAACAATAACGCTTTCCCCACAGATGAACCTGGGATCTGCCACTGCATTTCTAATTTGGAAAATCGGCAGAAAACGCAAGGGCAATCCAAGCTTCATTCCATATCCCAAATACATACTCATGGAAAATGTTACCAGAGCTGTCACGCCCAGCGCTTTCGGCATACTGCGGAGTACTATGCAGAAAAACACCGGAATCATAAAGCAGATACTATTGCAAAGAAACGAGTAGAATACTGCCTTTAACACGTGGCCCGTGAACACCCCTGCATTTTCCAGTCCAAAGCGTGAGAACTCCCTGAGGCAGCCCCCCAGAGGGAATACCAGCATCAAAAGGTTAAATGCACATAGATATACCCATATCTTTCCAGCAAATACAGAAGACCTTGAATGGCCCGTACATATCTCCATGTTAATGGTTCTCCAAGTAAACTCCTGTCCAAGCATCAGAGCTAAAATGCTAGAAAGCAAAATCAGCAAAAACGTAGAATCATATACCATACCATCCAGAATATCCCACAGAGCAGAAGAAACTCCGCTTCCAGGACCTAGGGGCTCCCGTAAATAGGTTTCCCCCGTCAGAAAGCCCAGGAAAAAAACCCCAACAAGGGTGCTCCAATAGATGGGATTGTGAAACAACTGATATCGCTCCATTTTAAACAGATTATTCAAATATATTCCCCCTTATTTTAAGTCAGAATGGACAAAAAAGCCATATGCCCCTATACACCCGCCGGCAATCCAGAGGCTGTCTGTCACAAGTGTCTGCACATAAATGCCCTCCATTTGATGTAATGCCAAAAGCCTGAGCTGCCCCATGGGAAGATACCTGGCAATTATCTGTGCAGAGTCGCCATTCATAAAAAATATCATCAAAAAGTACAGTATCAGAGGGACTGTAAGCGTTTTGCCTGTATCCTGAAAGGCAAATCCCAAAAGTAAAATAAGGCTTCCCATAGCCAGAATCATATAAAGAGCAAGAAACATTGTTCTTGCAGTACCTGCTGAACCGTTCCCATTGTTCCCCCAAACAGCTATTCCCAGCAGCAGATCCCCAAAAAGGGGAATAAACAGAATCACAAGGCAGGCTGCAAAATAAGAAATACTTTTTGCTGCCAATACCGTACCTCTTTTATGACCAGCAGTAAGATAACTCTGCAGTGTGCGGTTATCAAATTCTGTCCCAATAAACATTGCCCCAAAAATAATAAGCAGAAAATAGAGAAGCGGCATGTTATACACAAAAGCATCTAAAAACTCCCGGGCCGTCCCAGGCAGATTACCATCTAAAATCATAAGATTACCCATGACCGCCGCAAATGCTAACAGTCCCCAAAGCATTTTCGTCCTGAACATTTTATAGAATTCAGCCTTCAGAAGATCACTCACAGGGCGTCCCTCCTATTTTCTCCAGAAAATAATTCTCCAGGGTATCTCCGGAAATCTGAAGACCCGTAACAAGGATCTGTGCATCTGACAGAATCTTTGCCACATCCTCCAGCTGCTCCAGCTGATCATACAGCTGAATCGTGTTATCCGGCATTAGCTTCATATTTTGTGTATGAAGACGTTCCTCCAGGATCAACAGGGCCTTTTCTGGTTCCTTCGCGCGAATGGAAATATGACGTTTGCACCGCAGATCTAATTCCTGGTGGGTTATCTCCTCAATAATTTTTCCTTTATGAATGAGTATAAACTGCGACGCTGTTTGATATAACTCTTCCAGAATGTGGCTGGACACCAGAATCGTCATTCCGTATTCCCTATTGAGCTGCTTCAGCAGTTTACGGACTTCCGCAATACCAGAAGGATCCAGGCCGTTGATAGGTTCGTCTAAAATTAAAAATTCCGGAGTATTCATAAGAGCCATAGCAATTCCAAGACGCTGGCGCATACCTAATGAAAAATTTCGCACCGGCTTTTTCCCTGTAGAATTCAGCCCTACCATACACAGGCAGTCTTCTGCCACAGACTTATCCGGAATCCCCCTCTGTAACCGCTGCACTTCCATATTTTGTGCTGCAGTTAAGTTGGGGTATAATGCCGGAGTCTCAATCATGCATCCTATCCTCCTGCGCTGTTCCTGCAGTTGGGACCTCCCGCTTTTCCCCCACAAAGCCATGCTGCCCTCTGTGGGAAATGAAAGACCTGTAATCAATCGAAGAAGGCTTGTCTTTCCTGCCCCGTTCTGACCAATAAACCCATAAATCTTTCCCTTCTCTATCTGTAGGTTGACATGGTCCAAGGCCGTTGTCTGCTTATAACGCTTGGTCAGATTAGTAGTTTTTAAGATAATAGTGCTCATCTGTATCCACTCCTTTCTATTCTGCTTAGTTTAATAGAAAAGATTAAAGAATTTCTTAAATACCAACCGTAATTTATAAAATAAAAGTAAAGCCTAATAATTTACTCCTTCAATCTTTATGCAGGCGGTATCCAATGCCCCATACCGTATCAATATATTCTTGCTGTGGATTCGCAGCCTTAAGTTTATTTCTCAAATTGCTGATATGCACATTTAACGTATTGTCCTCACTCAGGTATTCCTCTCTCCATATACTTTGAAATAGATTAGCTTTTGAAAAGACTTTATTCGGATTGCACATCAAGAGCTCCAAAATGCTGTATTCTTTAGATGTCAGGTTGATTTCCTGTCCCTGGCAATACACCAGATGCCGCTCAGCATCTAGCTCTAATCCCTGGAATTTCAAAAGACTTAAGGGCTTCTCCTGAAACCTCACTCTGCGGAGATTGCTTTCTATTCTGGCCAAGGTTTCTTCTAAGTCAAAAGGCTTCGTGATATAGTCATCTGCACCCATTCGAAGCAGATCGATCTTATTTTGGGTTGTGCCTTTAGCAGAAATGACAATCACAGGTACCTTTGATACAGACCTAATTTCAGCCAGAATCTGGTCTCCATTTTTATACGGCAGCATGATGTCTAAGAGTATCATAGCTACCTCCCCTTTCTTTAAGTAATCCATAATTTTTAATCCCTGATACAGGGCAATTGTCTCATAGCCATTTTCATTCAAATACTCGGTAAGAAGCTGACTGATTTCTTTATCATCTTCTACGATCAATATCGTATTCATATAGTTTCCGCCTTTCCTATATCCTAACGGTTTACACAGTAATATACTATTGTCCCCCCTCACTGGGGCAACTAAGGCCATACGTACCTGATTCATAGTTACCTTTATTTTAGCATAACAAAAGAATATAAAAAGGAAAAATTACTGTTCTTCACACCAGAAATGCTGTTAGTAATATCCTGTATTGTATGCTATTATAAATTAAATGGATAAGATATCTCCTTATCAGCAACAAACTTTGCAGAGGATGGATGAGTGATGGAATTACATAAAATCATTTACGACTTATTGTTGTCGCAGATAAAATTCGGAACCTATAAATTTAAAGACCCGCTGCCCAAGATGGACGACATAAGCCAGTGGTTTTCCGTTTCGCTGGATACAGTAAAAGCTGCTTATCACCAGTTAAAAAAGGAAGGCTATATCACTTTGACCAAGAAGGCTGGAGCTGCTGTAGCCATTCAGTTTGAGGAAGCGGAGATAGATAGAAATATCCAGACGTTCTTCTCTCCACGTAAAGATGCGGTCATAGACCTTTGCCAATCTTTTACACCACTTTTCAGTCACGTCCTGTGGTATGGTATGAAAAATGCAGGAACGGTGCAGCTGGATGAATTAGAGCGCCTTTGTTCACAACAGAAAATACTTAGACCCTATATCATAGTTCAACGCATTCATCTAATCTACGGTTCACTCAAAAATGACCTTGTGCTGCGGCTAATCTGGCAAGCATTTCTTTTTTGTCAAGCGCCTTTTATGAGCTTACCTGCAAACATAGTGGATTTAAAAGACTACAACATCCCCTTGCTGGATATGATAAATCTCTGCCGAAAGAAAGATTGGGACGGGCTTTGGAAAACAGTCACATACTCTCAAGCCCACATTACATCTGCAATCCAATGGTTTTATCAGTACTACATCACCCCGTCAAAGAACGAAGTACCCGTTTCCTTCCATTGGAACGCCTATCAGAACTCCTCACAGCGATGCTACTCCTTGGGGATAGATATTTTAAAGGGTATCCGTCTGGGCATTTTCGCACAGGACGGTTTCCTGCCACCCCCTGCAAAAATTGCAGAATATATGCAGGTTTCTGCTATAACAGTCCGCCGCACCATAAAAATGCTGAATCAATTAGGTGTTACCCAATCCATTAATGGAGTTGGCACTAAAATTTTAAGTGTAGAACACAGTATGGAAAATTGCGACTTTAACCAGCCACTGATTCAAAAACGGCTGCTGAACTTCGCACAAAGCCTGCAAATTCTGGCAATGACTTGCGCAGCCTGTATGAAAAGTGTTTTAACGAACCCTTCCGCCGTTGATATGTGGAAAAAGCGATTGGCGTACACAAAAGAAAACTTTCGGTATGAGTCAGTTGTGTACGCTTCCGTCGAGATTATCCCCCGTTACACCCAAAATCAAACCATGCAGCAGATATATGAGCACTTAGTTTGCTTTCTTCTTTGGGGTTATCCCCTACGCAGTATGCACGGCTCCCGAGAGGAAATCAACAAATTTTATCTCCCCTATCTTAATTTCTTTCTTGAAAAACTTGACAGCTGCGACTGGGATGGATTGACCGACGTGTTGGAGAACCTGCTGTTTTATGAGCTACAATTTGCAGTAACCCGTCTGGATGAACTGGGTGTAAAAAATGTCACCAGTCTCTTATTTCCGGGACTAAACGTATCCCCTGCACCACCAGAGCATTAAGCCGTTATATCAATAATACTTTGTAGACACCAAAACCTAAAATAAAAGGTTTTGGTGTTTTTTATGAGTTTAAAATATTCTTTTGCTCATTGCTATTTTGGTTTTCTATTGTTATAATGAAAAATAAAGTGGTATATGATAAAGGTGAGGACGGACTGCCAGAGGATCCATAAATTATTAACTCCTTGATACGCTACAGAAAAAGGAAAGTGAGAAGTTTCTAAATGAAAAATATGAAAATACGTTCCAGACTATTGTTATCTTATGTGATAATCATCTTCATTAGCATGTTTGCCAGCATCATCTCCTTTTTTTTGCTCAATAAACTGGGCAATAATTTAACCAGCTTCTATGAGAACAACTATACAGTCACAACTAATGTGTCAATAGCCAGAAGAGAGATGCAATCAGCCCGGGCTGATATTTTAGAAGCAGTCATTGAAACAGACAGCAATACGGTAAAAGAGATGGTTGATAAAGCCAGTAAAAGCCTGGCTAATATGAGGGCAACTTTTCCAGTCATAAGAGAAAGATTTAAAGGTGACAAAAAGTTAGTGGATGAAGTGGATGAAATTCTGTCTCAGGCGATGATATATCGAGATCAGGTATTTGATTTATTGATGGCATTAAAAAGTGACGAAGCTTTTGAGGTGGCAATAAACAGCTACATACCTCTTCTTGATCAAATGGGTGATAAGCTGCAGGAAATTGCAGATGTTGCGGGAGAGAACGCCTTGAAAATGGTAGATGGCGGCCAACAGGCGCAAAAGACGGCGATTGTTCTCATCCTTTCAATCACTGTGTTAGGAGGGGTTCTCGCTGCGGTTCTTGGAATATATATTTCAAACGGTATACGAAGGCCAATCAATGAAATAGAACTTGCTGCCCAAAAATTAGCAAGGGGCGAGTTGGATTCCACAAATATTATGTATACATCCAAAGATGAATTAGGAAAATTATCCGAAAGCATCCGTAATCTAATCCATACACAAGAAAAGATTATTCTGGATATTGCACATATAATGTATGATTTGTCGAAGGGAGACTTTACAGCCCATTCCAATGCTTTAGAATTTTACACCGGAAATTACAGTGAAATTCTTACGTCAATGAGGACGCTTAGAGACAATTTAAGCGAAACCCTTCATCAAATCAATATGGCCGCTGACCAGGTATCTGCAGGCAGTGAACAGGTATCCTCTGGTGCGCAGGATCTTTCTTATGGCTCCTCTGAACAAGCTTCATCTGTGGAAGAACTTGCAGTTGCCATAGAACAAATATCTACACAGGTAAAAGAAACTGCTGTCAATGCGAAGACAGCCAGCGGACAAGCTAATATTGTTGGAAAAGAAATGACCCATAGTAATCAGAAAATGCAGAATATGATCGAAGCAATGGAAAAAATCAGCAATAGTTCCAGAGAAATTGTAACTATCAATAAGGCAGTAGAAGATATTGCTTTTCAAACAAATATACTTGCGCTGAATGCTGCGGTGGAAGCCGCACGCGCCGGGGAAGCTGGCAGAGGGTTTGCTGTAGTTGCAAGTGAGGTCCGCAACCTTGCCAGCAAATCTGCGAAGGCTTCCAAAAATGCATCCGCATTGATTAACGGGTCTTTGGCGGCAGTAGAAGAAGGGACAAAAATCGTAGATGAAACTGCTGAGGCTTTGCATATAGTTGTGGAAGGAGTCAATCAAGTAATCGTAAAAATTGATAAAATATCTTTGGCTTCTAATGAGCAGGCGAATGCAATTCAACAGGTGACACAAGGCATCAACCGAATCTCCGATGTAATACAATCAAATTCAGCCACAGCAGAGGAAAGTGCAGCTGCCAGCGAAGAACTTTCAGCTCAGGCACAGATGTTAAAGAATCTTGTAGACAGATTTAAAATACTTGACACATAAACGTAAATATAAAATTGCCAAATAATAAGATCCTATAAAAGTTCTGCCGCTGTTTTTCAGCGACAGATTTTTTAGGGACTACATTTTCTATATTACATAAAAAAAGCCTTAGAAATTTTCCATTTCCAGGCTTTAAATAGAGGCGCAGACCGGATTTGAACCGGTGGATACTGGTGTTGCAGACCATTGCCTTACCACTTGGCTACTGCGCCATACATTATATTATATTACCATATTTTCAAAAATATGCAAGTACTTTTTGAAAGTGACTCCAAGGGGATTTGAACCCCTGTTACCGCCGTGAAAGGGCGGTGTCTTAACCGCTTGACCATGGAGCCTTCTCGTTTCTTTACAGTAAAAAAGCTCCCCGAGTTGGGCTCGAACCAACAACCCTTCGGTTAACAGCCGAATGCTCTACCATTGAGCTATCGAGGATTACTTCTTCTTTATTAAAAGTATTTCCATACCTTCAAAACCACATACACGATTATACATCTTTTTTTTTCACTTTGCAACACTTTTCCGTAATACTTAGATTTGCCTTTTACCAGTTCCGGTTCGACTTGCGTCTCACCTGCCTGATTTCTGCCTTTGGCTCGGCTTCTCTAAGTCTTCAGGTCAAGCCCTCGACCGATTAGTAACAGTCAGCTCCATGCATTGCTGCACTTCCACCTCTGCCCTA
>NZ_WKYV01000009.1 GCF_009677585.1 Lactonifactor sp. BIOML-A5
GTTTTGGGGCGTCCGTTATGATCCGCATAGCGTCCGCTCTGAAACGCATCAGAGTCCGCTGGGCTCCGCAGAATGCAAATTCATCATTCTTATGCTCAATATTCTGCACACAGTGTTGGATTTACAGAATTTTCTTCGTTTAAATTTATATTATCGTTTATTTTTTAACACTTTTTCTAGCTTTTATGGCTATAAATAAGAGGCGTTCACATATACGGAAATGCCCGCATTTCGAGAACGCCTCCACGGATATAACGCAGTGTACAGGAGGAACCTAATTATTTACTCTTGGCTGCTTTTACTTGTCAATATCAGCTTAGCATCTTGCAACTCCCACATAGCTAGAGGTACACCTTGTGCATGTTCTAACTTGTGTAACTGCTGGTGAAGGAACATTAGCCGCTGCATTTTGCCCGGCGGTACTTGATGCTTTTCCTACATCTTTTTTATCACGTTTAATATCCAGATCAAATTCATCATATTTACTCATATGCTTTCCTCCTATTGTCCCCCCGTACACTGCAGGAAATATGCATATTTTTACATTAATTTAATAATAATCTGTCCCATGAATAAACATTACATTTCACTAAACTTAACAGAGCTATTACAATTCCCAAACTTCCTTCCAAAAAACTATTGTCATCAACAAATGACTTTTGTACTATATTTTCAATGATATCGTAGCGAACATCTCTGAATCCATATCCTAATCCGGGATTATACAATTCCATCATTTTTTTTACTATCCTGATAATTTGCATGTATATCAGGTCACTATTCTTATCACGATAAATCTTTACTAAAATGAGAAGCATGCCTGCATATCCATGACAAATTATTGGAGATTCCAGCTCATACTCATCAATGGGGCATCCGGCAATACGTTCGCTGTTTAGACAGGCAAATTCCTGTAACGATTTATCATTTATGTATTTAGAGATTGTATAGAGAGCTCCCGTTATTCCTATAGAGCCATAGCACCAACTCTGCCGTTTATCAGAACCATCTGTTCTTTTAGCCGTGTAGCTGTCAAAGTCTAACTGTCCCGGCCAAACTGTAACGCCGTCCTCATTCCTGCGGCTGTATTCTCTGTATGTTTCAAGTGCATTTTCCACAACTTTTAAGGATACATATTTCGGCATTACTATATCTGATGCTTTAGCCAGTGCAAATATAGGACCAATTAATCCATGTGATACACTAAAATTAAATAATCCTCTGGGATATCTCATCCGCAGCTCTTCATCATAAATATTATCATTGGATATAAACCAATTCTCAATCATAGCATTGCCAAACGGATGCACACCGGTGATAATCGATTCTAAACAACTGCTTACTTTTATAATAGTAAAATTTCTCTTTTTATTTTCCGGACATTTCACCAAATAAATCATACTGCCTGCCAAACCGCTGATCACATCGTAATAAGACTCCTTTATCGTATATATCTCTGCCAAAACAAAGTCACAGAAGTCACTTATACTTTCATAAGCTATATCATTGTAGGTATTTGTGAATTTCTTAAATGTATCAGTAGCTAAACTCATGACATTTAAACTATATCCGAAATCAGAGATTCCCCCGCCATACAGTCCGACAGTCTGGGGAATACCCTTTTGCTCAAATCCTTTTTTTATTCTGTTTACTGCAAGAAATATATTGTCAAGTCCTCTTTCTTTTTCTCTAAACAGCTCCATTCCTTCGCTCATAACAAGAATATAGTCAGATAATATACAATCATCTATATTACCATCATTTATATCCTTATCAAGCTTACAAAAGTAAGCGTCCAATATTTCTATTACCTGTTCAAGCATTAAATGGTCTTTTACTATAGTGCCGTTTATTCTCTCTTTATTTATCCATCTATTATTATACAAGGTACAACCACCTCTCCCATTCCGTTTCCTGCGCAAATAAAGATATTAATGATAAAAGCTCCCCGGTTCTGCTATACAAAAAATTATGAAAAGCTTCCTTTCTTTTAACATCAGGTTGGCTGGTTATACTATTAATAATAATGTCACTTAATAAAATTTCTTTCTCATACAGTAAATTATTGTAGTTCTCTCTGTTCACAACATTAAGAATGGATAAAAGCCCCCCATACCCATGACATAATATTGCAGATTCAAGTTTATAGGTATTAATATTGAGATTAGCAATGCCTATTATATTTTTATAGGCAAACTCCATTAAAGCTCCATCCGATATATTTTTTCCTACTAGATAGAGAGCTCTGCTTATTCCAATATTTCCATAGCACCAGCTCACCCTATTATTTCTTTTATCCGTATTCCATTCCAATCGCTGGAAGTCTGTAAAGTCCAGCTGTGATGGCCAATGAAATACACCATTTATATCCTTCTTGAATATCATATACAAATCTACGAGCTTACAAATAGCTTCCCTCTGACCCTCTACCACTATTTTTTTACTGTAAGCCTCTGCCATAACCATTAATGGTCCCATCATGCCATGAGATAATCCAAAATCTATGCTTCCATGGGGATACTCCTCTACGTCTTGTATCCGATATTGGTTTCCTGTTTTTATATGCCAACCTGGCACTGAAGTTTTTTTTGCACAGCATATTGTGACAAAATAATTCAGGATTTCTTTGAGGAGAAAATTTTCAGGTTCACTTAATTTCCTATCCCATAAATAATACATAGCTATACCAGTCAAACCATTAATCAAATCATAATGAATCACCTTCAGCTCTTCTATCTCCTCTTTACAGCAAGCGGTATAGCCTATGGCCTCCTGGCAGACAATTGACTCTAATGTTTGAAGGAATTTTCCATATGCCCCTGTCTTTTTGTAAAATATTTTAGCTGCAAAGAGGATTTCTGTCAGCCCTCCGAAGGCTCCCAGTCCTGAAAAAGTTCCTCCATTTTCCTGAATCTCCTTTTTTAATACATTCATAATAAGATATGAAAATTCCATACATTTTTCTTTATTATCCAGATATGGGTATACTTCACCCAGAAACACCAAAGTACCTGTGCAGCCTTCAGGCTCAGACTCATACTCTGCAATTTTTCACTCTTCTTAAAGATTCCTCTTCCAATTGCTACTCTCTGCCATTCTCCAATTGAAAGTTGTTTCTTTCCAAACCAATTTCCTAAAAGCACATCAACTCCATCGTCCTGCCATATGTTTTCTTTTAATTTAACATATTTTAATATATTCTCAATTTGTATAGTATTATCTATGTGCTCCAGATCCCCGTAACCTATATTATCTTTTAAGGATGCCTCATATTTCATATAATCCTGAAATACGCAGCTGACAGACTCATAATATGATTCTTTATTAATTGTTTTCAAGTTAATATTATTAACTAAAATATCACCTTCATAGTCGTCATATAATCCTAATATTATCTTGATAAGTGTAGACTTACCCGATCCGTTTTTTCCCACAATCCCTAAGACTTCATTCTTTTTGATTGTAAAGCTAATGTCCCGTAACGAATATTCAGATGAACCTTTATATTTATAAGATAAATGAATAATCTGAATGCTGTCTATCCCAGAAATTTTGACAGAAGAATCCTCTAAAGGGACTGCAGTTTTTAACTCTAAAAAGTCAAAAAGCCAACCAATCAGTAAAGCTTCATTCGCTATAGAGCTAAAGTATTCGAAAATACTTTCCAGGTTATTTTTAATTGAGAATATACATTTCGTGTATGTAACAACATCCCCGATCAAAATAATTTGCTTAATTCCGCAAAAAACCAGGTATAAAAATGCACCTCCTGCTGCTATTTGATCGCACAGAAGCAATCCTGTCTGTACAAAAATTGATTTTTTTGCCAAGTTTACATCCTGCTGGATAATCCTGTCCATTAATGCAGTGTACTTTTTTATAAAATATTCTTTCAGTCCAAATATTCTTATTTCTTTGAATGCTACGCCAGTCATTATCAGATAATCAATATACCAAATATTTCTTTCATCCTTTGTTCTTCTGGATCTCATATCATATTGCATTTTTGCTATTTTTAACGTAAATAAATACTTCAAAAATGGGAATATCAGTATTATGAGTATGACAATCCATCCTGTCCTAAAATTAGCCAGGATAATAAGCGACGAACATATGGTAATAACCAATTGCAGAATAGAAGTAAACTGTCCAAAAAAGCTTAAAACAGTTTGCCCATTTTGTTGCTGAGCCCTGTTTATAACGTCATATATTTCCGCATTCTCATAATCTTTTAATGATAGATCAACACCCTTTTTCAGTCTTAACAATTCTATGTACTTATTAAAGTGAGAAAGAAACTTCGTATAATAGTAATTATAAATTGCTGAGAGCAGGGAGGAAGCCATATCTATTAATGTATATAATATTATCAGGTAAATAAAAGGCAAAAGACCTCTGTCACCGGACTGCAGCTTATTCAAGATTTTCTGCATAACTACTAAAGATAAAGCTGGAAATATGCCCTGTAAAATTGAAAAGCACAACGTCACACACATATATAATCTGCTATACCTTAAAATAAGATAAAAACATTTTTTTAGGTTAATAACAATATCTTTAATTTTAGTTTCATCATTCATTCTATTTTCCCTGCTGAAACAAAATACTTTTGTTTTTCATTCCAAGCATGTAACGTATGTCGTGCAATTGACAAAACCTTTGTTTCCCAATTTCTGTCACCGCTGATCCTGTTACAAAACATATGGCATAAGGATAAAAAAATGTCCCAGCTATCGTTTTTAAGATGGTTACTTTCAGATATTTGATTCATCTTTATAAAATAATGATCCAAACTCTCTTCCACTTTGCACATTGCTTGCTGAAGGAAAAGGGGGAGCCTTCCCTTGTTTTCCAGAATCCCCATATATTCCGCTCTGTTTTTTTGGAATTCACTTCGGAATAAGTCCGGATTAATCAGCTTATTTAAATATAGCTCTGCCCTCTCCATATTTTTAATAATATGTTTGGCAATATTAATGATTGCGGATACTGCAATGTAATCCTCGGATATTTCGTCACACTCATCTTTTGATTGTAAAATATGTAACACTAATAAGCTGTCTTGATAAAAGTAGGCTTCAACCTCATGAATAAGCGCTGCTCCTCCGTAGCGTTCACATTCCCTTTCATAGATATCAATAGTATAGCGAATACTGAATCCTTTCATACAGTCTCTGTCAAACCATTGATTAAATATATGTATGATTTCAAATGGCTTTGAAACTTGTATTCGGAATCTGATATGAAAATCCGGATCAGAATATCTGATAAAAAAGAACTTATCTATTAATTGGTTTTCTAACAGATATTTTGCAAAAGCACTTAAATGTGTCCTCAAAAAGTCGTTGCACTGATTTTCCTCCAGATAAATCTTAAAATAATACCATCCCTCCTGTCCGGGGTATAGAATCTTATTCTTATCTGGTAAATTAAGTTTGTCATTAAAGCCTTCCATGGTCCCTTCTGCGCCCATCAAGTTCTGTTTGATACATTCAACAGTTATCTCGGAAAAAAATATCCTTTGGCTGTTATCCGTTAACCAAGTATTGCTCTCTGCTTCTCTCTCTGCAGACTCCAGAATGACCCAATCAGCTGAACGCAGACTTTTTTTAATTTCAGAGTATAGGCATTGCATGCATATATCATTGAACAGATCAAAAATCAGATATTTATCATCTATACCCACGTATACCCATCTTGGTAGTCTCCATTTGTGCATGAACGAAGAAAACTTAATCGTAAAATCATGATAGTTTTCTATTGTACTCATATCTTCTCTATATAATTTCCAGCACTCTCTCTGTATAATAACATTGCCGTATCTTATCTGGGGGATATACCTGCTTTCGTTAGCCTGCAGATAATAAATATTTTCTAATGGCTCTATATGATATGCATAAGTAACCTCCCGCAGAAACCTAATGTAGCAATCATCATCCAAGCGCGTAATCATACTGTCGGAAACAGCAGCTATAATTTTATTGTAAGCTTTAGATTTTATATAAAATCTATCATTGTCTTTATTAATTCCAATAACCAAATCCTGAAGAGATATTTCCGTCTGATATTTCTCTGGGGCAAGGTTATAATTTAATTGATATTTATAATTTTTTTTACCACCGCTTACATTATTGACTCTTCCCTCTCTCGGCAAATGTATGGACTCTGCATACAAATATTTAGCATTGTCAATTTCTTTTTTATAAAATAAAGCTATCTCTTCTTTATATGCATCACTTAAAGCATTATAAAAACGGTTGGTCAGCTTTCCTATTCGGTTTGCCCCAATACAATGGCCTAAAATAATTTTATAATTATCCTGATCGATTTGTTCCGTGTTCTCTGCCAAAATGGCGGCATTTAATTCAAATGAACTGGCATATGTTATTTTACTTTCTTTATGGGAGATTTGAAGATGCTTAAGGTATTTGATATCCTCATCGTCCACTACACACTCCCTTATCTGATTTTTAATGCAATACAGAATCTTATCTTTGAAGTATTTCTCTATTAATTCTCTTTTTTTACTTCCTTTATATTCGTTTCCCGTTTTAAGCAGGGGTATTTCGTAAGGATTTCCTAATCCAGCTACCGGGTTGAATAGCTCTAAGAGCGGCACTTCAATATTTGCTCCATATTTATCAAGAAACCTTTCTTTGTAGCTAGTTAAGTATGCCGGCTCATTATCTGAGGACGACACTATAATCAAAAAATTTGCAAAACGCTCTAATTCTTGTCTTATATTTTGATTCAGACAGATTTTCTCTATGCTGTGTTGACAAATCACGTTTATATAATTTGTGCTCTTATGTATTTCCTCCATTTTTTCACACAAGTTTTGGTATAAATCTATCCCTTTTCCGTAAGGTTTACTACTATATTCCAGTCTTAGTTCATTGACTTTTAATAATTTCTCATAATAATTACTGTTTTGAGTATTTAGTTTATAGTCTTTTAGCTGATCCAGCAAATTCTGTAATGGATCTGTCTCTGACAGTCCTCCCCGTATATCAGTTATTAAAAACCCATTTTCTATAAGACTAAGTAAAAAGCCCTTTAATTTATCTTTAGGAACATTCAAATTATACTTTACAAAAGCATAAAAAAGCTTTTCAAACGGAATCCAATCACTTGTATTATCCCTAATAAATTTAACCTGTCCCGTAAATCTAATCTTAGAATTTTTAAAATACCCTTCTCTGTGATCTAACTGTCCATAATTATGATTATAAGGATTTACAATTCTGTCGCCATGTATAAAGCATTCTGAATTAAATTTAACTTTTGTATTATACACTACATCAAAATCCTTTTCTAAAGTCTGGATGACTCCATAAAACCAAGCCATATCTACGCGGCAATATTTTTCAGCTTCTTCCTCACTGCCTGATTCGCAGCTTGTCGCCTCCCCAAAATTACCGCACCGAACACCTGCAAACATTCCATATGGGGTTGAACGTGAAAGGTATCTTATATAATATTTAATAATAGCTTCGCTCTGTGTAGTATTTAACTTTCCTTTTTTAATTTTCATCCATAATTCCAGGTTAGCAATCGCCAAAGCTTCACAAAAGATAGGATCTTCCTTCAAAATATTAAAGATTGTACTGGTACTGTCATCTGACATTTCCATTATTGAAAATTGATTAAACCCCTGCAAGGGAGCCCTTAAAAGAAAGTTATTGCCGATTATATATTCCATATACATTACCATGCCATACAAATATCCATATAGCGTATCCTTCCCTTAATCCCTCAAATATAATCGTCTTAAACCGATTTGAATTTTTGCTATAATCTGATTTTTTTAAATTAAACACATAATTTACATTCTTTTTTAATTACAACCTCATTATTACAGATATTTATACATATGTATATCCCCAATACTGCCATTTTCTTTATCAATCTTGCGTTTTATCCGGATATGTTTACAGCAAAAAGGCCCTGTTCATTCGAACAGGACCTTTTTTGAGGAGTTTTATAAAAAGTATGATGATACTTATTAGTGGAAGGAATGCCTCACATTGCTGCAAGGCAGTATGAAAAAGAAAATTAATTGCAGTAACGTTTTGTTACTATGCATTTATCATACCTTCCAATTATGACCTCCCCATGTAAAAGTTGTGAACGTTTCGTGAAGACATTTTATACTTTTTGTGGCTATCAGCCCAAAAGTCCTCCAATGCTCAGGAACAGCGGTGCGAACACCAGGGAAATAACTGTCATTAATTTAATTAAGATGTTAATTGACGGGCCTGAAGTATCCTTAAAGGGATCTCCTACCGTATCGCCTACAACTGCCGCTTTGTGGGCCTCACTGCCTTTACCGCCGTGATTGCCGCCCTCAATATACTTCTTGGCATTGTCCCAGGCTCCGCCGGCATTACTCATAAAGATTGCCATCAGCACACCGGTCACCAGTGAACCTGCCAGAAGGCCTCCCAGGGCTTCTGTGCCCAGAACAATTCCCACTGCCAGAGGCGCCAATACCGCCATCACGCCGGGAATCAACATCTCTCTGAGTGCGGCTGTGGTGGAAATAGACACACAGGACTTATAATCCGGTTTTCCTGTCCCCTCCATAATGCCGGGAATCTCACGGAACTGTCTTCTTACTTCCTCAATCATCTTATAAGCTGCCTTGGAAACAGATTCCATGGTCAAAGCTGAGAATAAGAACGGAAGCATACCGCCGATTAACAATCCAATAATTACATTAGAGTTTAGAATATCAATTACCTGAAGCTGCACAGCCTGGGAATAGGAGGCAAACAATGCCAGAGCCGTTAACGCCGCGGAACCGATGGCAAATCCTTTTCCCATGGCGGCTGTAGTGTTTCCCACTGAGTCCAGCTTGTCTGTGATCTCTCTGACTTTGTGGTCCAGACCGGACATTTCAGCGATTCCCCCGGCGTTATCTGCAATAGGACCATAGGCATCTACCGCAACAGTAATGCCTGTTGTGGAAAGCATTCCCACTGCCGCAAGGGCAATTCCGTACAGCCCGCACACTTTATAGGACACAAAGATACCGATACAGATTAGAAGTATAGGGACACAGGTAGAAAGCATACCTACTGCCAGTCCACTGATAATCGTGGTTGCCGGCCCTGTCTCTGACTGCTGGGCAATCTTCTTCACCGACTTGTACTCATCAGAGGTATAAACTTCTGTCACAATACCAATTACAATTCCAACCAGCAGGCCTGCGATAATCGCTGCGGCTGCCTTAAAATCGTCAAAAAATACCTTGCTCATAATCAGGGAACAGATAAGCACCAGACCGCCTGATACGTAGCTTCCCATTTTCAGAGCCTGATGGGGCTTGCTGTTCTCTCCGCCCCTGACAAAGAAGCTTCCGATAATGGATGCGATAATACCGATTGCGGCAAGTACCAGAGGGAATACAGCACCTTTCGCCTGATATACAACAATCCCGAGAGTAACCGCTGATACCAGAGAGCCTACATAAGATTCAAACAAATCAGCGCCCATACCTGCCACATCGCCTACATTATCACCTACATTGTCGGCGATAACTGCAGGATTTCTGGGATCATCCTCAGGGATCCCCGCTTCCACCTTACCAACCAGGTCTGCGCCTACGTCTGCCGCCTTAGTATAGATACCGCCGCCTACACGCGCAAATAATGCAATGGATGACGCACCCAGGCTGAATCCTGACAGTACATCCACATTTCCCGTAATTACGTAAATCAGACTGCATCCTAACAGTCCCAGACCAACTACGCACATTCCCATAACTGCTCCGCCGTGGAAAGCCACTGTCAGAGCCTTGTTCATGCCGCCTGTCCTGGCAGCATTGGCTGTACGCACATTCGCCTTTGTAGCCACATTCATGCCGAAGTAGCCGGCCAGAACTGAAAAACCCGCGCCTACCAGAAAGCAGACCGCTGTCACCCAGTTCCCGATTCCAAATCCAATTACAACAAATAATACCGCCACAAAGATTACCAGTATCCGGTATTCGGAGAAGAGAAATGCGCTGGCACCTTCACTGATTGCCTTTGCAATTTCTTTCATTTTGTCGTTGCCGTCCTCCTGTCGGCTTACGTTGCTGGCCAGATAAAAAGCAAACACTAACGCCAGTATACCAGCAACCACTGCTACATACACCACTTGTTCCATACCTTTAACACTCCTTTTTGTTTTTCAGGAAGTGCCCCTTTCCCCCCGGAGCACTTCCCGTGTATAGTTTTGTCTTTCTCATTTTACTATACATTATTCACAAAAAGCAACACTTCATTTGAATTCTTTGAGTAAATTTGTCTATTTCTCCTGAATACTTACGGATTCAATGGCTACACTGCCTCCCCGCACCACTTCTATATTCTGGAAATTTGCCGAAATCAGGCGGATAATGTCATCATTTTTGGTCTCGGTCTGCAGGCATTCCAATAATACGGCATTTTTTCCATAATCTGCGATATTGAGTCCAAATACCTCTGCGATCCGGAAGATCTCTGTTTTCGCTCTCTCGTCACAATCCTTTACTTTGATATACAGCACTTCTTTTCTGTGAATAGGGATGTTTGTAAAGTCTATGACCTTGATAACTTCAACGCAGCGGTTCAGCTGTTTTTTTATCTGTTCAAAGGTTGCATCATCGCTGTCCACACTGATGGTCATCCTGGAAACGGTCTTATCGGCAGTCTCTCCCACCGTAAGGCTTGTCAAATTGTAAGATTTTCCGGAGAACAGCCCGGATATTTTAGCCAATACGCCTACCTGATTTTCAACATATAAAGAAATCCATCTTTTTTTCATCTCTCTCACCCTCCTAACATTCCAGTATCATATTACTTAATGGCTGCCCTCCCTGTACCATGGGAAGCACAAGCTCATCACTTTGTATAATAAACTCTAACACGGTTGGTCCCTGCCTGTTCTCTCTGGCAAATGCAAATGCCCTGCTGATATCCTCTTCTCTCTCAACGCGCATCCCTTTTGCACCATATCCCTCTGCCAGCTTCATAAAATCCGGGGCATAAGGAGGACACTGAGTTCCCGGTCCTTTGCACTTGCCCTCACAGGATTTTCTTCTCCTGGTGCAGGTAGAGGAATACCTTTTATCGTAGAACAGCTGCTGCCACTGGCGTACCATTCCCAGATAACTGTTATTAAAAATACAGAGAATAACAGGAAGTTCATAAGCCGCTGCCATGGCCATTTCCTGGATTGTCATCTGAACGCCCCCGTCTCCGGCCACACAGATGACCGGTGTATCCGGATACCCCAGCTGGGCTCCCAGGGCAGCCGGAAGACCATACCCCATAGTCCCCAGTCCGCCTGAGGTGAGAAGCTGTTTCTTTTCCGTCATCTCCAGATACTGCGTTACCCACATCTGATGCTGTCCAACATCGGTTACTACAATCGCCTCCTCAAACTGCCGGTTCATCTCCCGGATAATCTTCTGAGGATTGATGCCCTCCCCATCCGGCATGTCGATGGGATGCTTCTGATCCCATTCCTTCAGCCGGGCAACCCACTCTTTATGCTCACCCTCCGGCATATTTTTAAGTATGGCCTCCATAGCATCCCGGGCATCTGCCACAATAGGAATATCTACCTGTATGTTTCTGGAGATAGAGGCCGTATCAATGTCAACGTGAATTATTTTTGCATTAGGGGCAAATTCTCCCAGCTTACCGGTTATACGGTCATTGAACCGGGTTCCGATAGAAAACAGCAGGTCACAGTCAGAGATGGCTTTATTTGCTGCATAGCACCCGTGCATTCCCACATTTCCAAAGTACAGCTCATGGTCTGTAGGCAGTGACCCACGCCCCATTATAGTTGTGATTACAGGAATTCCAGTGTGTTCTGCCAACTTTTTCGCTTCCGCCTGTCCTCTGGAGATCGTAACGCCTCCCCCCATTAAAAACAGGGGACGTTCTGCCTTTTTCAGAAGATCCGTAGCCTTTTTTATCTGACCGATATGAACCCCCTGGCTGGGTTTGTAGCCTCTGATGGATACTTGCTTCGGATACAAGCTGTCTCCCTCTTCCAGCATAATATCCTTTGGAAGGTCTACTACTACAGGACCCTTTTTACCAGTGTTGGCAATATAAAATGCCTCTTTGATAATCCGCCCCAGATCCTCTCTCCGTCTTACAGTCACCGCATATTTGCAGATACTTCTTGTGATCCCTACGATGTCAACCTCCTGAAAAGCGTCATTTCCTATCAGATTCGTTGGTACCTGTCCAGTGAAGCACACAAGAGGAACACTGTCATAATTTGCTGTGGCTATCCCGGTTACCAGATTGGTAGCCCCCGGTCCGCTGGTTACCAGACAGACACCTACCCTGCCTGTGGCCCGTGCATACCCGTCTGCCGCGTGTATCAGCCCCTGCTCATGTCTGGGCAGGATCATCTGAATGGAGTCCTGCTTATAGAGTTCATCAAAGATATCAATGGCATAACCGCCGGGGTAGCCAAACAGATAATCAACACCTTCTTTTTGCAATGCTTTTACAAATAATTCTGTTCCTTTCATTTGAAATGACCCTCCTTTTATATGTTTTTTCTGGATAACTGCGATAAAAAAGCCCTAAGCTTTTGTAAGCTTAGGGCGAATATCTCATCCGTGTTACCACCTAAATTCAGGAAGACTGCTGCTTCCCGCACTCTGCCAGTACGGATAGTATACCTCCTGACAGTTTCACACTTATCAGTACAGACATTGCTATCGATACCGTTTTCCCTGTAACGTAGGAAAGATACGTTGAGTGCTACTTGGGCAGACCGCCTGTTCGTCTCACTGCTCAAAGGCTACTTCCATACTTCCTCCGTGAAGATTCACACCATCCATCTTCTCTCTGGGACTTTGGTGAGTATGTACTCCTCCTTGTCATCGCATTTATTTTATTTGATTTTTTATAGTATACAGTCTATGTCTGCATTTGTCAAGCTGATTTTATTCTGAAATCCCTGCCACTTCATAGCCGGCCTCTGTCACTGCCTGCTTCAGCATATCATCACTGACATCACCGGAGATTTCCACATAAGCAGCCTTATCCTCCAGGCTTACCTGCGCAGTTACTCCCTCCATGGCGTTCAGCGCCTTGTCCACAGCACCTCTGCAGTGCTGGCACATCATTCCTTCAATCTTAATCGTTTTTTTCATGACTTTTCTCTCCTTTTCATTCTCTATTATTTCCGCCTCTTCTTCTGCCGGCTGCCCTGCAGACTCCCAGGTTTTGCTGCTGCTTTTAAACAGCTTCAGACGAAGGGCATTGGATACTACAAATACGCTGCTTAAGCTCATCGCTGCAGCTCCAAACATGGGGTTCAGCTTCCATCCCAGCCAGTGGTAGAAGACTCCCGCTGCCAGAGGAATTCCCAGGCTGTTATAGAAAAAGGCCCAGAACAGGTTTTGTTTGATATTCCGGATTACCGCTTTGCTGAGGCGGACTGCAGTTACTGCATCTAATAAATCATTTTTCATAAGAACCACGTCAGCACTTTCAATGGCCACATCGGTTCCTGCACCGATTGCCATCCCTACATCAGCCCTTGCCAGGGCAGGAGCATCATTCACTCCGTCCCCGATCATTGCCACTGTCTTGCCTTCTTCCTGGAGTCTGGCTATCTCTCTTTCCTTGTCCTGGGGAAGGACTTCCGCAATAACCTTCTGGATTCCCAGCTGCTTTTGAATGGCCTGAGCCGTTCTCTTATTATCCCCGGTAAGCATTACAACCTCAATTCCCATCTCCGTAAACCGGCGGATCGCCTCTTTGCTGGTTGGCTTCACAACATCTGCTACCCCAATAATTCCAACTGCCTTTTTACTGTCTGCAAACAGAAGAGGGGTCTTTCCTTCGTCGGCCAGTTTGGACAGCTGTGCTTCACACTTCTGGGTATTGATTGCCTTTTCCCGCATCAGCCGGAGATTTCCCGCGTAGTAAAGATTTCCCTCAACCTTGCCTTCCACTCCCATTCCGGGCAGGGACTGGAACTCTGTAACTGCAGGTACCGCAATCCCTTCCCGGGAAGCATATTCCATAATGGCCTCTGCCAGAGGATGCTCACTTTTTGCTTCCAAACCCGCAGCCGCCTGTAGTAGTTTGTCTTTGTCCCCGGATAAGAGAAGGATATCGGTAACCACTGGTTTGCCCTGGGTTATGGTGCCCGTCTTATCCATCACCACACTCTGTATGCTGTGTGCTGTCTCCAAAGCCTCTCCTGACTTAATCAGGATGCCGTTTTCCGCACCTTTGCCGGTTCCCACCATAATTGCCACAGGAGTTGCAAGACCCAGGGCGCAGGGGCAGGATATGACCAGCACACAGATAGCTGAAGACAGGGCAAATTCGAAGGTCGCTCCAGATACCAGCCAGACAATTGCAGTGAGCAGAGCGATTCCCATAACAACCGGGACAAATACCCCTGCAATTTTGTCTGCTATTTTAGCAATAGGGGCCTTGCTGGAACTGGCCTCTTCCACCAGCCGGATAATCTGGGAGAAAGTTGTATCGTCCCCTACCTTAGAAGCCCGGATACTGATAAACCCAGTTTTATTTATGGTTGCCCCTATGACAGCATCCTTTTCCGATTTCTGCACAGGTATACTTTCTCCTGTGATAGCCGCTTCATCAACACTGGTATTTCCCTCAAGAATCACTCCGTCCACTGGAATGCTCTGACCTGGCTTTACAAGAACAGTGTCACCCACCACTACTTCCTCAACAGGAATCTCCACCGGACCGCTCTCCCGCTGTACTACAGCTGTCTTAGGTGCCAGATCCATCAGCTTGGTAATGGCCTCGCTGGTTCTCCCCTTGGATCTGGTTTCCAGATATTTACCCAGGGTGATCAGCGCGAGAATCATTGCTGCCGATTCAAAGTATAAGTCCATATGGTACTGTTCTACCAGTTCCATATTCCCGCTGCCCAGACCGTATCCCATCCGATAGATAGCAAAGATCCCGTAAACCAGGGCCGCCGTGGAGCCAATAGCGATTAAGCTGTCCATGTTAGGAGCCATGTGGAATAATGTCTTAAAGCCCTTGATATAATATACCCGGTTCACATAGACAATCGGCAGGCACAGCAGAAACTGGGTCAGTGCAAATCCCACTGCATTCTCCAGTCCAGCCAGAAAGGGGGGCAGGGGCAGTCCTGCCATATGCCCCATGGATACATACATCAGAGGGATCAGAAATCCAAAAGAGATCCACAGGCGAAACTTCATATTCTTCAGCTGTGCCTCTACAGGGTTCTCTCCTGCCTCTGCTTTTTCAGCCTTCCGGTCACTGCCAGCTTTTTCCTCATGTACGCTGGCGCCATATCCCGCTTTTTCCACTGCCTTTGCAATGCCTCCCGGGGACAGTCTGCTATCATCAAAGTCAACCTGCATACTGTTTGTGAGCAGATTGACGCTCACAGACTGAACGCCCTCTAACTTTGCCACACATTTTTCTACCCTGGAGGAACATGCAGAACAGGTCATGCCAGTTACATCAAATTTTTCTTTCATCTGCGCTCTCCTTTCGTTAAATCGTTTCTACTACTTTAGTATCTTACCAAGCATAGAGACTAATTCATCAATTTTAGCCTCTTTTTCCTCATCGCTTTTCGCATCCGCTACACAGCACTTCAGATGTGCCGTAAGTATCTCCTTATTCGCTTTATTTAAAATAGCCTCTGTGGCCATCAGCTGCTGTGAAATGTCAATACAATACCTGTCCTCTTCCACCATTTTTAAGATACCATCCATCTGACCCCTGGCTGTTTTTAACAGCCGGGCGATTTTTTTCTTATCAGCCTGCATATCAGAACTCCTTTCCTTATGTCTGCCGCCTCATAACACCCCCCGGGGGTATAGTCATACTATAAAGCAAAAAAATAAAACTGTCAAGACTTACTAGACAATTTTAATTTACATCAATTGGGGACACCCCAGATCGATTTTGGGACGTGTTCCTTTTAGAAAGAACACGTCCCCTTTTTTACCTTTTTATTTTTTCTTCTTTGCTTTTGCAGATGCAAAGATACTCTGCAGGATTATGAAGAAGCACAGCAGCGCTGCAATGGTAATCTTTGTCCACCAGGAGGAAAGTGTACCCTGGAAGGTAATAAATGCCTCTATAGTACCCTTAATTAATACTCCAAAGAGACTTCCGAAGACATTACCAACACCCCCGGTCAGCAGCGTACCGCCGATTACCGCAGATGCAATGGCATCCATCTCAAATCCTTTTGCCTGCTCTACGAATCCGGAACAGGTATTCAGGCAGAACAGAAATCCGCCCAGGCCTGTGAGAAATCCAGCCAGTATGTAAGCTTTCAGTTTTGTTTTTCTTACGTTCAGTCCCATGAGAAGAGCTGACTGCTCATTCCCGCCCACAGCGTAGATAGAACGTCCGAACTTGGTATATTTCAGCATTATAAACACGATTACCAGCACTAACAGTGCGATGATAACGCTTGGGTAAATATAAGGATAGATCATTACTCCTTTTCTATTTACATATCCTCCAAAAGGAAGATATATTTTATACTTTGCCCAGCTTAAGAACATTTCATTTTTAATACTGATCATGTCCTGGCTGATAATAGCCGTCATACCTCTGGCAAAGAACATTCCCGCTAGTGTTACGATAAAGGGCTGCAGCTTTAGATAGGCTACCAACCACCCCTGTACAAAACCGAATACCAGTCCCATTACCAGTACAATGATAGCCGCCGGGATTGCTCCCATACCTTTATTCTCCATCATCCAGGCCAGCATCATACAAGTCAGGGCAACCACGGAACCAACAGAAATATCAATACCTCCTGTTATCATGACTACCGTCATACCGGCAGCAATGACAATCAGACCGGCATTGGAAATAAACAGATTTAAAAAGTTCTGGGTCTTACCGAATCCCTGCTGATGGAATGCAATGACTCCAATGATATACATGGCGAAGAACAGCACGATGGTAATCAGCAGTAAGAACGCATTACCGTCTATATTCTTCTTGCTTTTCATTTTCTTATTATCCATTATGCCACCTCCTTCTTGGATTCTGCTTTTTCTGAGTGGAATTTACCTGCAATTTTTTTTCTAATCTTAGCAAATTCCGGTGACTGCAGTGCTACAATTACGATAACTACGATTGCCTTATATACCGGAATCTGGTCAGCAGAAACACTCATGGCATATAATGTTGTGGTCAGCGCCTGAATGGTGTAAGCTCCGATAACGCTTCCCATCAAAGAGAACTTTCCGCCTCCCAGTGAGTTGCCGCCCAAGGCAACAGCCAGGATGGCATCCAGCTCCATGTTCAGACCGATATTATTCGCGTCCGCAGAATAGATACGGGATGTTGCAATCATACCTGCGATACCTGCGCATAATCCGCAGAATGCATAAGTAAGGAAGATAATCATTGTGGATTTCAGGCCCACCAGCCTGGATGCCCTGGAGTTTATACCTACGGACTGTATATACATACCTAGGGCCGTCTTCTTCAAAATAATTACGGTTATAATGACAACTGCAATTGCGATGAAAATAGGTGTCGGCAGAGGCAGCCCCGGAATATTAGATCCCAGTAACTTAAAGCTGTCCACACGGATGTAAGTAATCTGTCCCTTTGTTACCAGCTGTGCAATACCACGGCCAGCGGTAAACAGAATCAATGTGGCAACCATAGGCTGTATTTTCATCTTCGCAACCAGGAAGCCGTTAAAGCATCCGCAGATAACACCGACAACAAGAGCCGCTAAAAATCCAAGAATGTAAGGATTCGAATAAGCGTTTACTGCCTGCTGGCCTCCAGCCAGAACAAAACAGCACACAGCGCCTGCCACCGCCATAACCGCACCCACAGAGATGTCGGTTCCTGCGGAGGAGGATACTACCAGTGTCATGCCTACGGCCAGAATTACCAGCTCGCTGGCACGGTTGATAACGTCAATAATATAACCATATAATACCCCGTTTTTCACACTGATCTGGAAAAAGGTAGGTGTTGTAATAATATTAATCATTAACACAATAGCCAGACACAGCAGTGGAAGAAACAGGCGATAGCTTGTAATCTTCTTTAATTTTTCCATTAATTTGCACCTCCTGCGATTGCTTTCATGATGGAATCCTGAGAGAGTTCTTCTTCTTTGAGCTCTCCAACCTTGGAGCCGTCACGAAGTACAGCCATTCGGCTGCAGGTACGAAGCATTTCTTCGATCTCAGAAGAAATGAACATCACAGACATACCCTCGTCTGCCAGCTTAAGCACCAGCTTCTGGATCTCGGTCTTAGTACCGATATCAATACCGCGGGTAGGCTCATCCAGAATCAGAAAATCCGGATTAGTCAAAAGCCATCTGCCCAGGATTACCTTCTGCTGGTTACCGCCGCTGAGCTGTTTAATCGGAGTTTCCCGGTCAGCAGTCTTGATCTGCAGCAGATCTATGTATTTGTCGGTAAATTCTTCCTGCTCCTTCTTACTCAGCAATTTGAACATACCGCGCTTTGCCTGAAGGGCAATGATGATATTCTCGCGCACAGAAAGATCCGCAATGATTCCTTCTGCCTTTCTGTCCTCCGGCAGATATGCCATTCCCTGCATCATAGCATCCAGTGGTGTATTTGCATGGAACTTGCTTCCTTTTACATACAACTCTCCGGAATCTGGTTTATCCGCTCCATAGATACTTCTGGCAAGCTCGGAACGCCCGGATCCTAGCAGGCCGGTAAGACCGATGACCTCTCCTTTATTAATCTTCAGGTCAAAAGGTTTAATCGTGCCTTTATGGCCCAGCTGTCTGGCATCAATAATGACTTCATCTTTAACGCTTGAGGCCCCTTCTTTCTTAATGGCAGCCAAATCATCAAAATCTTTACCCATCATTTTTGCAACCAGCTGTACTCTTGGAAGATCTTCTATCTTATATTCCCCAACAAGCGTACCGTTTCTGAGTACTGTAATTCTGTCACATACCGCATATACCTGTTCCAGGAAATGGGTAACAAAGATAATTCCAACGCCCTGTTCTTTCAGTCGGTTCATCAGATGGAAGAGTTTTTCCACCTCACCGTCGTCAAGAGATGACGTAGGCTCATCCAGTATCAAAACCTTAGCCGACATATCCACCGCTCTGGCAATAGCAATCATCTGCTGAAGAGCTAAGGAATAATTTTCAAGTGCCGCAGTTACATCAATATGAATATCCAGACCTTCCAGTAAAGCCTTAGACTTCTTGTTCATAGTTCTCCAGTCAATCATGCCTCCCTTTTTGGGTTCCCTGCCGATAAACAGATTTTCAGCTACTGACAGATTAGGACATAAGTTAACTTCCTGATACACAGTACTGATTCCATGAATCTGAGCCTCCTGAGGGGATTTGTTGATGATGGGATGGTCAATGCCCTCTATCTTTATTTCACCTGTTTCAAATTCTTCAACGCCTGTTAATACTTTGATCAGAGTAGATTTACCTGCTCCGTTTTCTCCCATAAGTGCATGAATCTCACCTTTTCTAAGAGTAAAATCCACATTCTGCAGAGCTTTTACGCCTGGGAAGTTTTTATCAATATTTCGCATGGTTAATACGATATCCTGCTCCATATCATCTCCGCCTTTCCTGTTTTCATCACTGTTATTCTAAGGCATGAGAGGGGAGCCTTACATAAGGCTCCCCTGCCTCACCGCCCTTGGCCTTCTATCGTTGCGAATGCTTTTAATTATTAATAAGCACGTCCGTCAATGAAATCAGCAGCTGTATCTGCCGGGAATACGCTTTCATCCACATACTGAATCTTCTCTACTTCTTCGCCAGCTTCTAACTTCTGAATAATCTCCTCAACACGGGGTCCGTGTAATGGGTTACACTCTACCGCACAGTTTAAGTCGCCTGCGATCATTGCCTCGAAGGCTGCTTTTACTGCGTCAAAGGAGATGATTGTGATGTCCCCGTCCGGTCCGCAGGTCTTTCCTGCTGCTTTGATAGCGTCGATTGCGCCGAATGCCATATTATCATTCTCTGCGATTACTACATCAATATCATCATAGGATTTCAGGAAGGACTCCATAACTTCCTGACCCTTTGCCTGTGTAAATTCTCCGGTCTGCATATCTAACATATGCCAGTTGCTGTGTTCCTTCAGTTTATTTCCAAAACCTTCGGTACGGCCAACCTGAGCAGATGCTCCGATGGTTCCCTGTAAGGTTACAATATTTACATCTTCTTCGCCTTTTCCTTTAGATTCCAGATACTGTGCCAGCCAGTCTCCTGCGTCTTCACCCTCTTTTACGAAGTTTCCGCCTACCCAGCAGGTATACAGAGAGTCATCGGAAAGATCCATCTGTCTGTCAGAAAGAATAACAGGGATTCCTGCTTCTTTTGCTTCCTGAAGTACGGTTTCCCATCCGGTCTCTACTACAGGTGCTACTACTATGTAATCTACATCCTGCTGAATAAAGCTTCTGATTGCTTTAATCTGGTTTTCCTGTTTCTGCTGTGCGTCATCAAAGATGAGCTTGTATCCGTTTTCTTCTGTAAAAGTAGATTTGAAGGATTCTGTATTAGCAGTTCTCCAGTCAGACTCTGCACCAACCTGTGCATAACCAACTACAATTAAATCATCGTCTCCCTTCGCATCTGCTGCGTCGGCTTCATCCCCAGCTTCTGCGGTGTCTGTGCTCTCTGTTTTTGTGTCAGTGGAAGTAGATTCTGAAGAATCGTTTCCGCAGCCTGCCAGCATCCCTGCCATCATTGTTGCACATAATAACGCGCTTAATACCTTTCTTTTCATGTTGTTCCTCCTTATATACATTTTTATTATTCTTTATCTTCCGGTGCTCTCTGCACCCTGATTACAGTATTAATTCTATCAATTTCCATATAAAAAACAACGGAGAGGCTCCGCTGTTTTGTAATATATTTTTTGATTTTTTTGCTCAAAAGAAGTTTTGTACAATTTAATTGGAAAAAAGTGTGTTATTTTTTGTATTCCTGGAAATACAATTCCTCTCCTGCTTCTTTTTCTGCTTGTATATTCTTTTAAAACTTGTTCATCTTTTCCCTCAGAAATCATAGAATCCCCGCCTGGAAACAAACAGGTCCCCGGAGTTGTTGAAAATCTCCGGGGACCTGTGATAGATGATTTAATTTGCTTCAGATATTCTGATTAGTATGCACGTCCGTCGATGAACTCAGCTGCTGTATCAGCCGGGAATACGCTTTCGTCTACATACTGAATCTTCTCTACTTCTTCACCAGCTTCTAACTTCTGGATGATTTCAGCTACACGAGGTCCGTGTAATGGGTTACACTCTACCGCACAGTTTAAGTCGCCTGCGATCATAGCCTCAAATGCTGCTTTTACTGCGTCGAAGGAGATGATTGTGATGTCGCCCTCTGGTCCGCAGGTCTTTCCTGCTGCTTTGATAGCGTCGATTGCGCCGAATGCCATATTATCATTCTCTGCGATTACTACATCGATATCATCATAGGATTTCAGGAAGGACTCCATAACTTCCTGGCCCTTTGCCTGTGTAAATTCTCCGGTCTGCATATCTAACATCTTCCAGTTGCTGTGTTCTTTCAGTTTGTTTCCAAAACCTTCGGTACGGCCAACCTGAGCAGATGCTCCGATAGTTCCCTGTAAGGTTACGATGTTGATTTCTTCTTCGCCTTTTCCTTTAGACTCCAGATACTGTGCCAGCCAGTCTCCTGCGTCTTCACCCTCTTTTACGAAGTTTCCGCCTACCCAGCAGGTATACAGAGAGTCATCGGAAAGATCCATCTGTCTGTCAGAAAGAATAACAGGGATTCCTGCTTCTTTTGCTTCCTGAAGTACGGTTTCCCATCCGGTTTCTACTACAGGTGCTACTACTATGTAATCTACATCCTGCTGAATAAAGCTTCTGATTGCTTTAATCTGGTTTTCCTGTTTCTGCTGTGCGTCATCAAAGATGAGCTTGTATCCGTTTTCTTCTGTAAAAGTAGATTTGAAGGATTCTGTATTAGCAGTTCTCCAGTCAGACTCTGCACCAACCTGTGCATAACCAACTACGATTAAATCGTCATCTCCTGCTTTCGCGTCACTGGCATCAGCCTCATCCCCAGCTTCTGCAGTATCTGTGCTCTCTGTCTTTGTCTCTGTGTCAGTGGAAGTGGATTCTGAAGAGTCGTTTCCGCAGCCTGCCAGCATCCCTGCCATCATTGTTGCACATAATAACGCGCTTAATACCTTTCTTTTCATACTTTAGTTCCTCCTTATTATAGTTTAATAGTATCCATTCAGATGTTTTTTACATCCTTCTGATGTATCTAATTCTACCAAGTTTAAAAATAAAAAAAACCGAAAACTTCCTCTATTTTGTATTTTATCTTACGATTTTTTTAGTTTTTGGCTGTTTGTTAGATATTTTTTGAAAAAGGTATAATTTCTTTTAACCAAGTGCGGGCAAGGTGACTGTCACTGTGGTACCGCAGGCCTTTTTGCTCTCAAAAGACAGACCGTATTCGTCCCCGTATGTAATTTGAATCCTCTCATTTACATTTCTAAGGCCAAAGCTGCCGCCTTTTTTTCCTTTACGCTCTTTTACATGGTCTTCCAGGGCCTTAAGCTCTTCCTCATCCATCCCGATCCCGTTATCTGTAACCTTAAATACAATTATGTTTTCCACCTTGTATCCTTTTACCCAAATTTTCCCTCCGCCTCTTTTGTTTTTAATTCCATGATACAGTGCATTTTCCACCAGTGGCTGCAGGGTGAGCTTTAAAATCAGGTTTGTATATAAGGAAGGTTCAATGTCAATCTCATATTCCATAATATCCTGATAGCGAAACTGCTGGATAATCAGATAGCTGCGGATGTGCGCTTCCTCCTCCTGTATGGTAATCATTTCCTTGCCCTCGCTGAGCACAGTTCTGAAAAAATCAGATAAGGCGGATACCATCTGCACAACTTGTTTCGTATCCCCGCCCTCAGCCAGCCACATAATCGTATCCAGCGTATTGTAGAGAAAATGGGGATTAATCTGGGCCTGGAGAAGGCGCAGCTCCGTAACCCGCAGCTTTTTCTGTTCTTTCTTAATATCCTCCACCAGGACTGCGATGGCCCCCTTCATATGGTTAAAGCTGTTGGTCAGTACCTGGAGCTCATTGCCGGAGTCAATTTCCGTAGGGGAAGTAAAATCCCCGTGGGCAACCAGCTCTGTGGCAGCACATAATTCCCGGATGGGGTTTGTTACACTGTTTGCAATTTTTCTGGAGATCAGTATACTGATGCCCAGTATCCCAATCAGAGCGGCTGTACTTATCTGTACCGAGTGACTGATGCTGCTGGAAAGATCCTGGCGGATTTCCTCAAATCCTAAAGTTTCATAGTAAACATATTCCTGTATGTTTTCCTGGACATCTTCTGTAATAATATAGATTCCGTTGATCAGGATATTCATATTGTCCGCATAGTACCCGCTAAGCTTCACCTGTTTTTCCATCTTGTTAATGCTGTCATCCAGAGTATTCAGGCACTTTAATATCCAGCGTATCCTTCTGGCATTTTTTTGGTCCTTTGTCACAGTGAGCAGATACTGAAAATCCGTTCTGGCATTTCCAATCAGTTCCTTCGGATCCTGGATCCTCTGCCCCTCATACTGATCCCTGGGATCCTTGGCCGCCACCAGTTCATCTGCAGTCTTTCCCCCGATTACCATGCGGTACGCAGTATAATCCACACAGTCTTTAAATGTAGTATTATATCGGTTGACCACTGAAATGTTATTTACAACACTGTCATATTTCTGTCCGTAAGAAAGCAGCATAAAAGTCAGAGAGAGCACCAGGATACACAATGGCACCAATATGCTGCAGGTAAGCACAGTAAGCCGCTTTCTCAGAGATAATTTCATCATCATAGAATTACCTGCCTCTCATCCGGTATTCTTTTGGGGTACAGCCTGTTTCCTTTTTAAATATGTAACTAAAGTAGTGGGAGTCCTTATATCCTACCTGATAGCCTATCTCTGAGGCCCGAAGATTTGTACACATAAGAAGCTCCTTTGCCTTTTCGATCCTAACCTCAGTGAGATATTCGGTAAATGTCTGTCCGGTCTCCTGGCTGAAGATGCTGCTGAAATAGCTGGGACTGATATTGACATTGGTCGCCACGGTATTCAGGGAGATGTCATTGTGGTAATAGTTTTCCTTAATATAATGTTTGGCTTCCTCCAGCAGCAGATGAAACTTTCCCTTAGATGCGTTGTCTCTGAGCTGGATTGCTTCGGAGAAAAGCTTCCGCAGACGGAACTTCAGATTTTCTATGGAAAGGATCTTTGTGGCCGTCTCATTAATATTCTGCAGCTCCTCCGGCAATTTGTCCGGATTTACCCCCAGCCCTTCCAGGAATCCAAGCACACAGGCAAATAGATCCATGACAATATACTGCCGGAACATCAAGGATTTATAGTTGCTTTCCCCTACCCGCAGGAAATACTCTTCAATAAAATTGTCTACTTCCTCAATCGTACCATTTTTCAGAAAATCTTCTACTTCTTTTCGATCCATCTGGGAAGACTGAATGGCATTGAGATCGATTTTATCCTCGTTTAGGTGATGCATTTTGCTCACATCTTTATAGCTGATTATTTTATTCCACTCTGTAAAGAATCTGCTGGAAAATGCCTTGCTGGCCGCATCATACGACTGGCTCAGATCTCTTAGACGCTGCACTACGCTGCCGATCCCTCCGAAATATTCCACACTGTGGTACCCGTCCATCACAGCCTTCAGGGCTCTTACAAACTCTGCCGTAAAATCCTGCAGCTCTTCTTCGCCATCCCCCTTAATGACAAAGGCCAGGCCTTCCAATCCTCTGTCGAAGGTCAGTACCTGCTCATAGGAGGCCGCCAGATCCATGATCTCTTTTGACGCTTTCACCAGCGCCTCGGAATAGCAGCTGGAGTCTCCGTAGATAACAGTCTTAAACATCATTACCAGATAAGCCGGGGCGGTGAGCTCCAGACCCAAGTCCTGCGCCTCCTCCATAATCTCCATAGCGGAGCTTTGTCCAGCAAGTATTTTCTGGAACAGGTTTTGGCGTTTGATGGTAATATTCTCTCTCATCTCATTTTCGTACTGCTCCATCATTTTCAGCTGCTCCTGCTCCTTTTCAATCACAGCCGCCACCTCTTTGATTGATTCCAGAAGCTTAGCAGAGCTGATAGGCTTCAGCAGGTAATCGGTAACCCCAATGCTAATAGCCTGTTTTGCATAGTCGAATTCTCCATATCCGCTGAGAATGATAATCTTGGTATTAGGCATTTCTTTTTTCACAATACTGCTTAATTCCAATCCATCCATAAAAGGCATTTTAATATCTGTGATTAGGATATCCGGCTTCGTCTTCTTTATCAGCGGATACGCCAGTTCCCCGTCACTGGCCTCCCCCACAAAAACAAAGCCTTCTTTTTCCCAGGGTATATTATTCTTAATCCCCTTGCGCATAACTACTTCGTCTTCCACTAAAAACACTTTTAACACGTTTTTCTCCTCCTCCAGCCTTTCCCATTTCTGTGAACGTCAATGAGATATGAACAACCGCAGAAACCTGCGGTATGCCCGCCCGCAGCGTATGTAGTAAGGGGTGCCATCCTGTATGCCCCTAAGTTCCGCTGTATATTAAAGGCAGAAATCTCCAAGGAATTAATTGAAGTCTTCTGCCTCATATTACCTATATAGCTTCATGGAGGATTATAACAGATTTCACAGATTCTGTCTCTCCACGCATTTACTAAAAAGGTGGATTTTTTTGGAAATTTATTTTTGTTGTACGTTTTTATATGATTTTTGTTTAATTTCTTACGATTTCATCACAATAAGAGGGATATGTTCCTTTCGGAACACATCCCTCGCTGTAATACTTCTACTCTATCTTGTTCTGGTCCATACACCGGACTTATTTACATAATATTTTCCGATCCATGTGTTGGAAGCCATAGCTCCGTTGTCTCTCAGATAATACCATCTGCTGCCGTCTTTCAGCCAGCCCGTTGCCATTGCCCCATTTGACTTCAGATAGTACCAGGTCTTTCCGTCCAGCAGCCAGCCTGTCGCCATTGCCCCGTTAGACTTCAGATAGTACCAAGTCTTTCCGTCCAGCAGCCAGCCTGTCGCCATTGCTCCGCTGGATTTTAGATAATACCAGGTCTTTCCATCCAGCAGCCAGCCTGTCACCATTGCTCCGTTGGACTTCAGGTAGTACCAGGTGCTTCCTAACTGCAGCCAGCCCGTTGCCATTGCTCCGCTGGATTTCAGGTAATACCAGGTCTTTCCATCCAGCAACCAGCCGGTTGCCATTGCCCCGCTGGATTTCAGATAGTACCAGGTGCTTCCTAACTGCAGCCAGCCTGTCGCCATTGCTCCGCTGGATTTTAAATAATACCAGGTGGTCCCAAGCTGCAGCCAGCCTGTTGCCATTGCCCCGCTGGATTTCAGATAGTACCAGGTGCTTCCCAGCTGCAGCCAGCCTGTCTGCATATAACCGCTCTTATCAAAATGATACCACTTACCGTCAATCAATTTCCAGTCATCTTCCACGTAAGTGCCGTCTTCCTTCATATACAGCCATCTGTCGCCGTCCTGCTGCCATCCTTCTTTCTTCTCTTCTACATCCCCTTTCACCACATGAATCGTATACTGGGTTAAACTCTTGTGATCCTGTGCTTTGCTTGTAAGGAGGATTTCTGTTGCGTCTCCCTCTAGTTTTACCAGACGTGCTTTTGTATCGTCAAACAGCACCTCTCCGTCGTATACCAGACCGCTGGCCTTTATGGGAACAGCCGTCATTCTTACTGACTTTGAGTCTCTGGGAACGGTTAAAGTGTATTCTTTAACATCCCCCTTAAATTCAGGTGAAAGTTCACCCATATCGAAGGAAAGCTGCTTTAATTCAGCGTTAGTATCATAATCTGTTCCCACACTTACGCCAAATAGACCTCCTACAAAGCCTCCCGTAGACTGGAACTTCACTGTGATACTGTCTCCCTCCAGATATTTTCCGGGTATTTCTCTTTTTACTGTATAGAATCCGTCCGATGTCAAAGGATATTCTGTATCAGATAATGTTTCAGTGACGAATTTTTCTCCGTTTATATAAATATCAAAGCTTCTGCCCTTATCTCCGCCATAATAAGTTGTAAACAGATAATTTTTCCCAGCCTCTTTATTCACAGGCAATTCGTAGCTGAACCAACCGTCCTTTTCTGCATGCCGGTATTGTCTTCCTCCATAGGTACCCACCTCAGAATTCTCAGAATGTTTCAGTCCAAGAGAGAACTCTGAGTTATTATTGTCAAAGTTTGTCAGGTACGCAGAGCTGCTTTCCTTTTCTCTTAATGTCTCTTTGCTTTCCAGCAATTTTTGCTGGTATTTCTCGGAATCAGGCTCTGAGAGATTCATATATAATCCATATCTTTCGTTGTACCGCAGATAGTGAGGCGTGTAGAACAGCTTATCATCCTGATCCGTTCCCCTCAGCGCAAACTGCACCTGTCCGTCCTCTGTGTCTTCGATGCGGACCAGATTCTCTTTGATGCCTGCCTTCCAGTCCTCTACCTTCTCATCTGTCATGGTGATGGTGTCAGCAGCTGATTTGTCCAGAACAGGCGCATATACAATGATGCCTGCCCCCTCTCTTTGATCCATATTATTGGTGCCGAGTCCCGTGCTCAAGGCAACAGGGCCATATCGGAAAGCCACCATGGAACTGTCATCAGGCATTTCATATACCTGTACTTCCATGGGCAGGGTAATCTCAACCTTATCTCCCGCTTTCAGGCCGTCAAGCTGATAGTAACTATCCGTCACCTTTAATTCAGATGCTGTCCCGTTAATGGTTACAGCTGCCTTTCCTGCCAGCCAGTCAGGCTTTCTTACCATTACAGCCCCGCCCTCCGGAACTGCTGCTACGGTAAAGCTCACTTTATCACTGTTCGGTATATTGGCTTCCTGGGAAATTTGGAATTCGCTGTCTGTATACGCAGAGCTGAAGAACATATTTACAAACAGCTGATTTCCTTTTTTCAGATAAATGGTATCTCCCAGTTTGGTAAAGTTCTCCATGCCAGTTCCGGTACAGCACCAGAAGCTGTCATAAGGGGAACTGTAGAGTTTGTAATATCCCGGAGCCATTGGCTGGAAGTACATACTCATTCCGGTCTCAGGATTCTGGGAGGATAAGATCGCATTAATATATGTATTCTCATAATAATCCATATACTTAACGTCCCCGGTTACCTGGAAAAGGGCCCTGGATAATTTCAGCATATTATACGTATTACAGGTTTCACAGGTTCTGTTATTTGCATACTGCCCCAAAGAGCCTGCGGCGTGAAAATGTTCGGATTCACTGTTGCCTCCTGTAATATAGGTGTGGTCTTTTACAACAATATCCCAGAAGTTCTCTGCAGCTGTCAGATACATTTCCAGATTATCTTTTTCTTCCTGTGTCAGTTCTCCATAGTAGCGTTCCTGTGTCAGTACGGTATAGCGTTTTAAAGCGCCGATGAACTTCGGTATGGTAGTGTTGGCATGCTTTCCGTTTAACACATCCTTTCCCTGACTCAGCTGTACAAACAACTCGGTTTCATCAAAGCATTCTGCCGCTGACTTGTAGTCCGGGTTTCCGGTAATGTTATACAGCTCGTACAGCGCCTCGTTCATGCCGCCATATTCAATCGTCAGCATTCTCTTCTTTTGGGCGTCCGTCCATGTGCTGGTTCTGGAAGTATAGATATAATCTCCGAAGCCCATAGCGACTTCCAAAGCCTCTTCCCCTACCTGTCCGTCCACATTCTTCGCAATATCGATCAGACCAGCCAGTACCTTATGCAGGTTATACCAAGGTACCAGTACATTCTCATCAGTTCCGCCGCTTCCCTGCACAGCATCCAGGGCGCTCTCTCTGAACGCAGATATATACCCCTTGCTTTCCGGATGTGTAGTTCCATAGCTGTCCTGGCACTCTTTCAAACCAGCCACCGCATCAGACATCTGTTCCAAAAGAGCAGTCTTCGTAGCCTCGTCTTTGCAGCCAAGGTAAGCCTGAGACAGCGCCGACATGTAATGTCCGAAGGTATGTCCCCGGAAGTTTGTATCGTTGCTTCTCTCCCATCCGCCATAGCCGCTGTCTGTTAGTGGATCCAGGCCGGCCACCCTGTAGAATTCATATAAGAACTTGTTGGAGGACATGGAAAGCAGGTAATCATACTCTTTCTGCTGTGCATTCACAAGGTAGCTGTCTGACAGAGTCACCTTGTCCATCCCGTTATTAGTAAGATTCCAATTAGCGGCAGATACTACCACTTTGCACTCTTTTACAGCCGTATAGTCCTTCCCGTAAGCAAGATGAGCCGTCATGGTAACCTCCGCGTCCGCATCCTCCGGAAGCGTTACCTTACCGTCGTCTGTGATAATGTCTTTGCGGCTGGATTCCCAGGTAATGGTGCTGCCGTTTGTCCCCTTATCAGGCAGCTCCAGATCCTTTCTGGTATATGCCGGAAGAGATAACGCCTCTGCGTCCGCGTCGACCAGCGTCTGCCTGTCAAAGGCCTGCGTTTCCTCAAACAGCTCCAATACTTCGTCCTGGGTAGACGCATGGTTCAAAAGAGCCACATTATCCATGGCAAAGATACCATAAGTACTGTTATGCACGGGACCGTTATATCCCAACGCTTTTTTCATCTCATTTCCCTGATCAATGGTTCCGTCTGCCCCGTCTGTTCCAATAGGACTAAATACGGTTACCTTTTGCCGGATTCCATTCCGGTACATGGTAACTTCCTTGGTTGTATCGTCAAAGCTGACAGCTATGTGCGTCCACTCTCCCACCGGGAAAAACTCGCTTCTGTCCGCCTCTACCCCAACCTTGTATGGCTGTTTCCAGTCATTGGAAGATCCAATCGATATACTCAGCGGTTTATCTTTGTTTTCAGAAGACAGATACCAGCCATCTGAATAGTAGGCTTCTTTATTCCACACAAAAAGATGTTCCCCGCCTCCCATGTCCTGGGTTGGATTTACCCAGAAAGAGAAGGTAAGGCTGGAGGGATTTAAAGAAGCGTCGGTTCCCAAATCAACATAGGTTTTTCCTTTCAGCTCCAGCGCCTGGGTTCCCTCGGCAGCGCCCTGGATATACCCATAGTTCTCCCCAACAATCGTAACGGGATGCTTTTTCTCAGAAGTGTCTGTGGTATCTCCGTCAAAGGCCAAGTTCAGAACCCTTTCCTCTGTGAAGGAAGGATCCGGTTCTTCGCCTTCCCCTGAGGTGTCTGCATACAGCTTATAAAGCTCCTGTACCTGAGCATCGTCAGCCACTGCACTGTATACCGCATACTCATCCAGACTGATATTGGAACAGCCGCCATTGTGAACCGTGCCATTGTTGCCCAGAGTTTTCGTACAGTCAGATCCATGTATTCCACTGCTGGAATTGTATTTTGCCTTTACCGTCAGTTTTTCTCCGTTTCTGTACATAGCTGCTTCCTGGGTCTCTGCGTTATAAGTCACTGCCACATGTACCCATTCACCAGCGGGGAAAAACTCGGAGCGTTTGCCTTCCACATAATATTCCTGTGGCTGGCTGCCGCTGACTGCCGTTCCCACAGATAAAAACAGTGGGTTATTGTCTGTGGTGTTCAGATACCAGCCATCTTCATTATATGCTCCCTTATTCCAGGTAATCAGCTGCTCCCCTGACAACGCTGCATTTGCCTTTACCCATACAGAGGCCGTCAGATTCTCAGGCTGTATATCCTGTTCCGTTCCCAGATCAATGTAGGTAGCACCGTCTAGCTGCAAGGCCTCTCCGCTCACCCCTTCTGTGTAGACAGCTTCCTTCTCACCGCCGTCCTGGCCCCTGGCCAGCACACTTCTGTCCGTAAGCACTTTATCCTCCAGGGTTCCGTCAAAGGACATCTCCAGCGTCTTACTCTCATTCAGCAAAGCCAGAATGTCCGATTCCGCGTATACCGGCAGCGATGGAAGAATACTTCCGGCCAACATAACCCCTGTGAGAACAAATGCAGTAGATTGTGTTGCAATCTTTTTCTTTTTTCTCATAAATGTACGCTCCTTTTCTCATTTTTCAATGATTTCATTGTATATAAACAGATTTCACGCTTCCACAGAGGCCCATTGGAATTAAGTGGAATATGATATTTACTTTATGTTTTCCTATGATATTGGTTGGTTTTTTTATAAAAAAAGTTAGAAAAAACACAAAAAAATCCCATACAGGCTGCTTCTTTAATACAGCTGTATGGGATCCTTCCCTTTTTCATTTTCTATTTTATCCATACACCGGAGGCGTTGACATAGGAGGTTCCGATCCAGGTACTGACCGCCATCTGGCCACTTTCATACAAGTAATACCAAGCCCCTCCAAGATGGAGCCATCCAGTCTGCATAGCCCCGGAATGATTAAAATAGTACCATTTTCCACCAAGCTTCTGCCAGCCAATCAGCATGGCTCCGCTTCCGCTCAAATAGTACCAGCTTCCCCCAATCTTCTGCCACCCGGTCAGCATAGCTCCGCTTCCGTTAAAATAATACCAGACGGTCCCGATTTTCTGCCAGCCGGTTGCCATACTGCCGCTTCCGCTGAAATAATACCAGATGCCACCAAGCTTCTGCCAGCCAGTCAGCATAGCTCCGCTTCCGTTCATATAATACCATCTTCCGCTTATCCATTGCCACCCGGTCTTCATCGCTCCGCTTTCATTGAAATAATACCAGATACCGCCTATTTTCTGCCACCCGGTCGCCATCGCTCCGCTTCCATTCATATAGTACCAGATACCGCCTATCTTCTGCCAGTTTGTAAGCATAGCCCCGCTTCCGTTAAAGTAATACCAGGTTCCTCCTATCTTCTGCCACCCGGTTACCATCGCGCCACTTCCGTTAAAATAATACCAGACTCCTCCTATCTTCTTCCAATTGATTTGCATGACACCTTTTGTATCACTGTAATACCAGGTCTTTCCCTGCTGGAACCATCCAGTTTTCACATACCCAATTTCATCAAAATAATACCATTTCCCATCCATTAACTTCCAGGCTTTTTTCGGATATGTACCATCAGGATATCGAAACCAGCTTCCCTTGCTGTCAGTGATCCACCTGCCGGTATCTGCAGCTGGAACCTTTTTCAGATTTTCTATGGTTCTCCTCAGTTTTTCTACCTGACTGTTTATCTCTGTCTGAGTTGCATTTTTATTGCTTAGGAGTGCTTTTGCCGCTTTTAATTCCTCAGCCATCGCTGACCAGGTTTCTTTGGTATACTCCTTTTCCACCTTACCTTCTGCTGTCTGAACCAGGCCCTTAAGCTGTGACTTATCCCCGGTTTTTACTACGCTGACCGTATAAAGCCTCTCCGTACTGTGGTCTTCCGCAGTCCCTTTCAGCAGGACCTCTGTTTTCTCGCCGCTTAAAGAGAGAGGCACGGCCTTCTCATCGTCCACCAGCACATACCGTTCAAGGTCGGTATCATATAGCTTTACAAGTCCATCCTGTTTATGAGGCACTGCTGTCATATTTATCTTATCTGTATTCCGGGGAACTCTCACTGTATATACACTGTTTTCAACCTGGAATGCCGGATCCATCTCACCAATGTCAAAGCTTAAGTCCTGCAGTTCCGGATACTTGTCATAACCGCTCCCCAGATAAAGCCCATACAGGGCGCTGCCGGAATTATCTTTGGGTACAAATTTCACTGTAATGAATGGATCTGACAGATACTTTTGAGGTATCTCCCGCCTTACCGAATAAAAGCCGTCAGAGTAAACGGTGCGTTCCGAGTCAGATGCTGTCTCCTCTAAAGCTTCTAAGTCGCCATTAACCAGTATGTCATAAGGTTCCTGGCTCTCCGTCCCATAATACACAGTGGTCAGATAGTTTTTTTCCTCCGCCTTTACCGGAAGCGTATAGCTGAACCATCCGTCCTCCCAGGCTTTGCGGCCGGGCCTTCCTTCTATCACCTGTTCGGCCTCCGAACGTTCTGACTGAAGATTATAGAAGGTCTCTTGCTCCGTACTGCCGAATTCTGTAAGTCTGACATGGCTGACCTCATTCATTCGTAAAACCTGTTTCATCTCTAGGATCTGCTTCTCTCCAACCGCAGGCTCAAAGTCACCCTCTCCCCCGCCCTCTTCCGGCCCTTGGGACAGAGATCCGCCTTCTTTGGCATAAACAGATACCCCTGGCCACAAACTGCCGGCACAGACTGCCGCCGCAAGAATCACAGCCAACCCCTTTTTCCCAAAACCTTTCCTTCTCATCCAATATTCCTCCTTCCAGTATGGCAAATAGGGAATATGCCTGCTCCACATATTCCCTATTTCTTTTGCTTTATTTAATTATGCACTTTTATCTTGTTTTTGTCCATACTCCGGAAGCATTTACATAATATCTTCCCACCCATGTATTGGACGCCATAGCTCCGCTGTTGTACAGATAGTACCATTTGCCGCTTACCTTTACCCAGCCGGTAGCCATTGCTCCGTTAGATTTCAGATAGTACCAGGTCTTTCCGTCTAATACCCAGCCGGTTACCATTGCTCCATTGGATTTCAGATAATACCAGGTCTTTCCGTCTAATAACCAGCCGGTTGCCATTGCTCCGCTGGATTTCAGATAATACCAGGTCTTTCCGTCTAACACCCAGCCGGTCGCCATTGCTCCGCTGGACTTCAGGTAATACCAGGTGCTTCCTAACTGCAGCCAGCCAGTCGCCATTGCTCCGCTGGACTTCAGGTAATACCAGGTGCTTCCTAACTGCAGCCACCCGGTCGCCATTGCCCCGTCAGCCTTCAGATAATACCAGGTCTTTCCTAACTGCAGCCAGCCAGTCTGCATATACCCGCTCTTATCAAAATGATACCACTTGCCGTCAATCAGTTTCCAGTCATTTACCACATAGGATCCGTCAGGATTTACATAGCTCCATCTGTCGCCGTCCGGCTCCCAGCCTTCTACAATCAGTGAAACTGGTTCTGTAATACCTGCCTGTGTAGGTGTTACTTCTTTCATCAGACCTGTTTCAGGGTCAAATTCCAGTTTGTCAATACAGGTTTCTCTGTGATACCCCAATCCGGAATCATACTGTCCCAGAGGTGTTGCGAACCTGTGGTATGCGATGTAGTATTCATCTTTGCCGGGAATCTGAAGGATTGAGTGATGTCCGGTTCCCAGAATACTTTCCGATGCATCTTTGGATAGAATAGTTTTCTGGAATGTTATCGGTCCGTACAGGGAATCAGAGGTACCGTAATTTACATGGTAATTTGCACTTCCTGTATCGTCGCAGGACCAGGTAAAGTGGTATACTCCGTCCCTCTTAGTCACTGTAATCGCTTCTCTGAAGTCTTTCGCACCCTCCAGATTCTGCATCGTATCCGGCACCAGACTTATCATATCTTCACCCAGCTCTACGATTGCCGCGCTGCCGTTTCCAAACAGCATATAGGATTTTCCAGTATCCGGATCTGTAAAAATGGAAGGATCAATGGTCTGACCCATGCTCACGCCATTCTGGCTGCAGAGCTCCATCGTTACCAGCGGAGTTTCCTCTGCTACGAAAGGACCGTTAGGGCTGTCGGATACTGCCACACCGATTGCTGATTTCCCGTTGCTCTCTTTTGCGCAGAAATAGAAGTAATAGCTTCCATTTTTCTCTTCAATGGTAGGTGCCCATGCACTGCCCACTGCCCAGGGTACTCCTGCAATATCCACGCCGTTTTCGTTGGTTCCGGCTACCGTGTCATTGCTTGCCACGTCTACGATAACACCCTCATCTACCCAGTTAATCATATCCTCAGAAGAAAATGCATGGAACTGCGTTCCTGACCATCCGCTGAAGCCGTCCGTTGTAGGATAGATATAAAACTTTCCGTCTAATACATCAATATCAGGATCCGCATATTCCCCTGGAAGTACTGTATTATTAGCCCAAGCTGCTTCCACGGTCCATACTTCTTCCCGGCCGTTCACTGTAACCTTAATCTCTGCAGGTTTTGTCAGATTTAATTCCTTCTTATTTTCCTGTTCCAAAACCGCATTCTTAGATACGGTAATGTCCAGGGGAACTTTTGCAAGATCAGCCTTTTCGCTGTTATTCCTGCTGATATCCAGATGAATCTTCTTTGTATTTTTATCAATGGACTGATTGCTGATGGTATATCCCTCTGCCGCTACTTTTACAATAGCTGCCTCAGATATTTCATCATGAATCTCATCAGCGGTCAGCGCCCTGTTATATACTTTCACATTGTCAAAGCTTCCTTTAAAATAGCCGTCCCCGCTGTAGAAGGATTTGCCCAGATAGGCGCTCAGATTTTTCCCAAGGTCTGAAGTAAGAACCTTTGCATTTGGGTTTGAGTCAACTAATACCCCGTCCAGATACATATCCAGCTTTGTTCCGTCTACAACAAGAGTTACGTTCTGCCACTTGCCGGCTGCTGCCCCATCTGCAGTCTTTACTTCATTTTCTTTTGAGTAACTGTCCTGAGTAATCGCATAGCGGACATTTTTCCCGCTGACCTTCAAGAAGTTATATTTGTTGCTGTTTAATCCGTATGTGAATGTAAAGAAGTTTCCGCTGCTCATCTGAGATTTTACATCCATGGAAATTGTCATTACATTTCTTCCGTCCATAAAGCCCTGTGGAAAAGCTGCATAGGTATTGCTGCTTCCGTCCAGCTGCAGAACCCGGCTTCCGGTTTCCTCGTCCACTGCAAATTTCGCATTGCCGTATGCGGTACCGTCATCTGCGCTATTGTCCCCTTTGCCTGTATCCGCAATGCTGTTTCCTGCATCAGATTCAAAGTTGTATTCCAGCACAGGTTCCTTCGATTCTTCCTCTTCTTTTGCCGGTACGCCGTAAGCCTCCACTACATTCTTGTATTCCTCGGCAGTGATTCTCATAGGTGTCCCGTGTCTTGCTCTAGAAGGCATGCGGAAGCCTTCGGTTAATTTCGTGAAGTCGCCGTCCAAATCATTAGATACCAGCGGATAGTAACCTATTCCCCCGTAATTATCCACTAACAGACAGTATTTCCATTCACTGTTGTCATCCTCATTTAATTTAAAGATGGTCGGGCCTTCCACACCGCCCTGATTGTTCAGCACCGGGGTGTTCAGATCAACCGGGTTTGCATGGAGCAGTGTATCTACTTTATCCGCTTTGATGCATTTCTTGGATTCATCTTTGGAGTATCTGTAATAGCTGCCGTTTTCCTTGAGAATCGTGGTGTCAATGACATCATTGCTCTTCTCAATCATTACTTCCGGCTCTGTAAAAGTATAGAAATCTCTTGTTTTTGCATAATATACTCTCTGCTTGCCATAGCCATCCTCAGCAACTCTGGATGCCCAGTATACAATGTATTCGCCTGTCTTCTCATCGTAGGTCGCCTCCGGGGCCCAGGTACAGCCGGCGTCATCTCTTGCCACCTCTACCATACGCTGCTCAGACCAATTTACCAGGTCCGTGGATTCCCAAACCATTAAGGATTTGCTTCCTGCCCTCTGCGCACGATTCCAGTCGTTATTGCCATAAATTTTTAAATCTGTGGCGATCATATAGAACTTATCGCCTTCCGGAGAGCGGAGGATATAAGGATCTCTTACGCCCTGTTCCCCTAACTTTGATGTGAGTACAGGATCATTGTTATTCAAGTCAGTCCAGTTTAATCCATCCTGACTGGCAGCAAAATACACCTGCTCACCATTAGAATATTTTTCACCGGCAAAGTAAGTAAAGAAATAGTCTGTATAATCTGACTCTTTAATTTCTTCCGGTGCAGCCTTTACCGTAAACGTAAAGTCTTTCTCTACACTCAGTGTACCGTCACTGACAATAGCTGTCATAGTTACTTCTGTATCCTCTGCAGGACGTGTTACCTGACCTGCAGGCGTGGGGTCATAGCCCTCATTTTTATGTTCCTTTACATCAACAATTTCTTCATGGTCAGTTTCCCATGTTACTGTTGTATCGTAGGTAGAAGCGGTAGGCAGTGTTATGTTGCCGTACACTTCCTCATAGGGAAGCTCCAGGGCATCAGCTGCTTCCTGCAGTCTCTCGGAAGGATTTACCGCAGTCACAGTCACCTGAAAGGTTTCATTCACAGTCTCGCCATTCGTTACAAAGGATACCGGAATCTCTACCACAGCGTCTTCATCTGTGGGAGGTTTTACAGTACCGTCAGCTGCAATTACATCGGTGTTGGACGGAGTGCCCCATGACAATTCCACTCCGTCTACTTTAGCGGGAAATGCCAGCTTGGTAGAAATAGCATCTGCGCCCGCATTCCCATTCAGCATAGCACTGTGTATATCCGCTTTTATGTAATCACTAAAGTCTGTGACAGCATTTGCCTTTACCTCTTCTTCTGACATAGCATAATTAGCAATAGCAAAATCGGCGATCTGTCCCTGGAACAAACCGTCCGCGCTGTATACGGATTTTCCAATATAACCGCTGGAGCCGTCTGCGTCCACAAAGGTAGAGAGGTCAAAAGGATTGTTGCCGGTTCCTACTTTTTCTCCGTTCAAATACATAGCTGTTGTCTCTCCATCGTAGACAATCGTATACGTCTGATAACTTCCGTCAAGGAAAGCCCCTGTGTCAGGAATAATATTATTTTCTTTTGCCCAGGCACCTGTAGAGTTATACGGTTCCTGCTGTGCAACAGACAGCTTCATCTTTTTACTGCCGTTTGCCGGAGTAAAGAAAGTATAATTCCAGCTGTCTTTTCCCAAGGCCCACAGCATCTGATCGGCTGCTCTGGTATTCGCAACTGTTACCGACACCGTCATAGTATTGTCTGTGAGTATGCCTGCCGGAAGCTTTACATATCCGTTGCCGTCCAGTTTTAGCGTGCTTACTCCATTATATGTATTTACATTCTTTTCAGAAAGATTTTCAAGAGTTCCGTCCATGCCTTCCTGGGCATTGTTCTTCAGCAGGCCGTCCTGAACCTCCATGCTGTAATGTACAATCTCCTGTTCCTCCTCTGCCGCAGCAGCAGGCTGCGCTTCGTCTTCCAGACTTACTGCAGCGGGAGCAGCACTCAGGTCGTTCTCTTCCGTCTCACTTTCTTCCTGCGTCTCCCCGTTTTCCACGGCTGGCTCGTCTGTGTCCTCATCCTGCTGCTGATCCTCTGTGCTTAGTTCTGCTGCACTGTCATTCTGCAGAGCGGAAGCCATTGCCGACGTAGGAGTGGATGTAATCACCACTGTTCCCGTAAGGAAAAGCACAGCCAGTCTTCTCATTCTTTCTTTCATGAATTCTCCTCCATTCATTATTAATGTTTGCTTGTATAGACCTTCTGCGGTCATACTCGACAAATTCACTGCCAAAATCATAGCATCTGTACAGGTTTTCCTCTACGAACAACCATTTGGAAAAAGTGGAATATTTTACATGGAAAATTATTTGGTACGTTTTTATTTGAAACATGTTTGTTTTTTTACAGACATGTTGAATGATTTACACACAACCAAAAGAAATCCAACCAAAAACAGCGGTTTACTTCCTCTTCCAGGAAATAACCGCTGTTATCATCAAAAATTATTTACTTTGTCCGTAATACGCGTTTGCGCCGTGTTTTCTGTAATAATGCTTATCCTGAAGCGACTGGGGCGCCGGTTCCACCTGTGGATTCAGCATCTCACAGCGGGCAGCCATCTTGGCCACTTCCTCCAGAACTACAGCATTGTGCACAGCCTCATGGCCATCTTTCCCCCAGGTAAATGGGCCGTGGTTCTTACACAAAACAGCAGGAACCGCTTCGTAATCCCTGTCTTTAAACAGTTCAGCAATCAAAAGCCCTGTATTTTTTTCATAAGCTCCGTTAATCTCCTCTGCATTCAGACAGCGGGCACAAGGAATCTCCCCATACATATAATCCGCATGTGTGGTCCCATAGCAGGGAATGCCCCTGCCTGCCTGTGCCCAGCTGGTCGCCCATGCAGAATGGGTATGGACAATCCCCCCAATCTTGGGAAATGCCTTGTACAGCTCCAGATGAGTAGGCGTATCAGAAGAAGGATTATATTCCCCCTCCACACGGTTCCCGTCAAGATCCATGACCACCATGTCATCTGGCGTAAGCTTATCATAGTCCACACCGCTGGGTTTTATGACAAACAACCCTTTTTCCCTGTCAATGCCGCTTACATTTCCCCATGTAAAAGTAACCAGTCCATACTTGGGAAGCAGCATATTGGCCTCATATATTTCTTTTTTCAGTTCTTCTAACATAACAACCTCCATACTGTAAAAAGGGACACCCCATACCCATTTTGGGACAGGGCAAACTCATTTTGGGACGTGTTCTTCTGCGAAGGAACACGTCCCCTTTTCTTTATCACTTCAAGTTATCCACAGCCGCCCGTTCGATAGGCAGTCCTTTTTTATACCTTTCAATAAATACTTCAAATCCATCTACATCTGCGGGGTCCGGATCCATCCGCTCTCCTTCGTCACCTGCAAATACTTTCTGAGCCAAGTATTCGTCAAGACTTTCCCCTGCTTCTTTATTTATCATATAGGAGGCCAGAAGCGCAATTCCCCATGCGCCGCCCTCTCCTGCGGTCTCCATTACGGATACCGGAGAGTTCATGGCAGCTGCCATTACTTTCTGTCCCACACCTTTTGTCTTGAAGAGTCCTCCGTGTCCCAGAATCTTGTCAATCTGTACGTCTTCTTCTTTTAACAGAATGTCAAGTCCTACCTTCAGGGCCCCCAGTGCGGTATACAGATGTGTTCTCATAAAGTTTGCCAGGTTAAACTGGCTCTCCGGTGTGCGGACAAACAATGGGCGTCCCTCTTCAAAGTTTGTAATATGTTCTCCTGAGAAGTAGCAGTAGGATAACAATCCCCCGCAGTCTGCGTCGCCCTCCAGCGCTTTATGATATAAAGTGCCAAACAGCTGATTCATATCTACCTTCATCCCAAAGGATTCTGCAAATTCTCTAAAGATTCCTACCCATGCATTCAGATCCGAGGTACAGTTATTGGAGTGAACCATAGCCACCAGATTACCTGTGGGTGTAGTTACCAGATCGATCTCCGGATATGCTTTCGAGAGTTCCTTTTCCAGCACAATCATAGCAAACACCGAAGTCCCGGCAGATACATTTCCAGTTCTCTTTGCCACGCTGTTTGTAGCGGCCATACCAGTTCCCGCATCTCCTTCCGGAGGACAGAAAGGGATTCCAGGCTGCAGGTTTCCGGATACATCCAAAAGCTTTGCTCCTTCTTCTGTCAGTTCACCGGCTTTTTCGCCGGCGACTAATACCTTCGGAAGGATTTCCTCCAGTTTCCAGCCATAATTCTTATCTGCAACCAGCTCATTAAACTGCCGCATCATATCTGCATGAAAGTCCTTTTTCTCCACATCAATGGGGAAGGCACCGGAAGCTTCTCCTACCCCGAGAACTTTCCGGCCGGTCAGTTTCCAGTGCACATACCCTGCAAGGGTTGTGAGAAAGCTGATCTGTGAGACATGCTCTTCTCCATTGAGAATTGCCTGATACAGGTGAGCGATGCTCCATCTCTGGGGAATATGATAATGAAACAGCTCTGTCAGTTTCTCTGAAGCCTCTCCGGTAATATTATTTCTCCAGGTACGGAACGGAACCAAAAGTTTATCTTCTTTGTCAAAAGTCATATAGCCGTGCATCATACCGCTGAAGCCAATTGCCCCGATCTTTGTGAGAACTGTACCGTATGTTTTTTTCACGTCCGCAGCCATCTGGGTATAACTTGCCTGAAGGCCTTTCCAGATATCCTCAAGGGAATACGTCCAGATACCGTCTAAGTAGCTGTTTTCCCACTCATAACTTCCAGAAGCAATGGGGGCATTATCCTCTCCCACCAGAACTGCTTTGATTCTGGTAGAACCAAACTCGATACCAAGTGCTGTTTTTCCGCTCTCTACAGCATTTTTAATATTATTCACATCCATGCTAAAAACCTCCCGCGTATTTTGCCTGATTATACCATATTTTATTTATAAAGGACAGAATTCCACATTAACTCATTTCTGAAACTGCGGATCTTGGTATCCTTGTCAATCACAACGCTCTCGATTCCCATAGCTGCAGCCCAGTCACACATCTGCTCTGTGGTGAGGTCATAAGAGAATGCCGTATGATGTGCTCCGCCAGCATAAATCCATGCTTCAGCTCCGGTTGCCAGATTCGGCTCCGGTGTCCAGAATGCAGTTGCTACGGGAAGCTTCGGCATTGCCTTTTCTGTCTTTTTGCAGTCTACATCATTGATAATCAACCGGAAGCGGTTGCCCAGGTCGATTAAGGATGTTGCGATACCGTGGCCTTCCTTTGCTGTAAATACAAGGCGGGCGGGATCTTCTCTGTCACCCATGGACAATGGGTTCACTTTAATGCTGATGGGGCCGTCACAGATGGTTGGGCAGACTTCCAGCATATGAGCCTGCAGGATCCCCTCTTTTCCAGGCACAAGGTTATAGGTATAATCTTCCATAAAAGAAGTTCCTTTAGCGTTTTCAATCCCCTGCGTCATTATCTTCATCAGACGTACCATAGCCGCTGTCTTCCAGTCACCTTCTCCGCCGAATCCATAGCCCTTTTCCATTAATCTCTGGATTGCCAGACCCGGAAGCTGTTTTAAGGAGCCCAGATCTCCGAAATGGGTTACGATTGCCTGATACTCTTTTTCCTCCAGGAATTTTTCAAATCCTATTTCGATTCCGGCCTGTACTGCCACATGTCTTCTGAATTCTTCCGGGTCTCTGCCCTCCAGTAAGATTTCATATTTGTCATAGTATTCTTCTACCAGTGTATCAATATCACCCTGAGATACCTGCTCCACATACTCAGCAATCTCATTTACCGGATATGCGTCAATTTCCCAGCCAAATTTAATCTGTGCTTCTACTTTATCTCCCTCTGTCACTGCAACATTTCTCATATTGTCAGCCACACGGCACACACGGATATGGCTGCTTTCCATGATTCCCACAGCGGTGCGCATCCACTGGGCAATTCTCTTCTGTACTTCTTTATCATCCCAGAATCCAACGATTACCTTTCTCTCGACGCCCATGCGGGATACAATATGGCCGTACTCTCTGTCACCGTGCGCAGACTGATTTTCATTCATGAAATCCATGTCAATGCTATCGTAAGGAATCTCCTGGTTAAACTGTGTATGTAAATGCATCAATGGTTTTCTGTATTCCTGAAGCCCTAAGATCCATGATTTAGCCGGTGAAAATGTGTGCATCCAGGTTATCACGCCGGCACAGTTCTCGTCAGCGTTGGCCTCATTAAAGGTCTTGCGGATCAATTCATTTGTAATTAAAGTTGGCTTCCACACTACCTCATAGGGAAGCATGCCTGACTTATTTAAAGACTCTACGATAATTTTAGAATGCTCCGCCACTTTTGCCAGACATTCGTCTCCGTATAAATCCTGTGAACCTGTTGCGAACCAAAACTGATACCTCTTTGCTGCTTTCATTGAAAAATCCTCCTTAAAATAAATTTATATACTTTTATATTTGGGGTTTCGTTGATTCCCTGACTATTAATTCCGGCTGAATCAGCCGTTCCACCTTGCTTTTTTCCTCGGGTATCTTCTGGATCTGCTCCAGCAGCAGCTCCGCCGCCATCTCTCCCAGCTTTTCCTGCGGGTGGGCGATGGTGGTTAGCGGTACAATCCCATTTTCAGCAATCAGGGAATTGTCATACCCGGCCACTGCGATATCTTCCGGTATTCTTCTGCCGCATTTCTGCAGGGTTTTCATCACCTCTAGGGCAATCTGATCGTTGTAGCATACAACAGAATCCATATCCATGCCGTATTCCATCATCTGACGAATGGCAAGCGCCGGTTTTTTCTTCCGGTCCTCCGTATGGAACCATACAACCATATCCGGATCATACAACTTTCCAGCCTCCTGGAGAGCTCTTACATACCCCTTGTGGCGTTCTCTGCCCTGGCTGTCATCTGCCTTGAATACTCCGGCAATTTTTTCCCGCCCGGTATCCAGAAGATGCTTTGTGAGAAGATAGCCCCCCTGACTGTCATCCATAAGAATATGAGGCTTATGCTTCATCTGGGCATAAGTTCCCTGGATGAAAATATAAGGAATCTCATATTCATCCAGCATTGCATACAAGTTCATATTATTGCACAGAATTTGACTCTTACTGGGCTCTATGATCAGTCCGTCGATGTCCTTGGTCAGAATATCCTCCAGCGCCCTGGCCTCATTCGTTCTGCTGTTGCCTGTATTTTTCAGAATAATGCTGTACCCGTTGGAGGTAAGCACCCGATCAATCCCCTGAATCAGACGGGGAAAGATATAGTCCGATATGTACGTCGTAATTACTGCAATGTTTCTGGAATTCTTTCTGTGGCGCATCCTCTCAGAGCAAAAGGTACCCCGCCCATGCTCTGCAACCACAAATCCCTCATTCTCCAGAATCGCCAGGGCTTTCCGCACTGTATGCCTGCTGATCTGGTATGTGGACGACAATTCATTCTCAGAAGGCAGCTTTTCTCCGGGCTTTACTCTGCCGGACAAAATGTCATCCTTCAGCTGTTCCATTAACAAATAATACTTTGTTTTACCGCTTTCTCCTGCCATATCAAACCCTCCATTACCCCTATGGCCAATATCCTTGCAAGTAAGCTTGTAGTAAGTGAATCGAAACGTATCGTTACAATGGTGGTAGAATGTGCTGATTTTATCCAGGCAGATGGTAAAATCATCTCAATGTTAAATGTGCAACTTCTACAAGCTCACTTGTAAAGGTATTGTTATTCAAATGGCATTTCTTACAAGACATATTATATAACTTGTATGGATGTGTTGACAAGTTGTATTCTAAAAAACATGTCCTCAAAACTTCATCCCTCCTTGCGCCATATTTCGCGCTCCTGTATAATACCATTAAATACTACATCAGCTGTTTGCTGAAAGAAAGGAAGAATATGACACCTATTAATCTATTAAAGAATAAGTACTTTCTCTATGCCACCGAATTCTTCTCCGGTATGTCGGTAATGGCTGTAGAATTGGGGGCAAGCCGCCTTCTTGCCCCTTATTTCAGTTCTTCTCAGGTAATCTGGACGATTATCATAGGCACAATCATGATTGCTATGGCTCTGGGAAATATCTGGGGAGGAAGGGTTGCTGACAAGAACCCGGACCCTGCACGCCTGTACAAACGCCTGCTTCTTGCCGCCGTATGGATTGCCGCCATTCCTTTTTTAGGCAAATACCTGATTGCAGCAATTTCCCTGGGAGTAGCTTTGCTTACGGAAAAAAACTTTTTGGTAATCGCCTCCTTTCTCAGCTGTCTGATTATCTTCGTCTTTCCGCTGATGCTCCTGGGAACGGTGACCCCTTCCCTTGTTAAATATACCGTGGAGGACTTAGACAACAACGGAGAAATCGTGGGCAGACTTGGCGCACTGAATACCATCGGAAGCATCCTTGGTACTTTCCTGCCCACCTTTGTAACCATTCCAACGGTGGGGACTGCGGCAACATTTATCATTTTCTCTGTCCTGCTGGCACTGCTGAGCCTTCTGTATTTTATATCTGTCCGGAAAAAGGCGGCCGCCTGTGCCGTTTCCTTTCTGCTGATTGGTCTCTTCAGCATATCCTCTGTAAAGTACAGCTTTGCTTTCTGGGAAAACGATCTTGTATATGAGGGAGAATCCATTTACAACTATCTGCAGGTAAAAGAAAACGATGAGAGCGTAATCCTTTCCACTAATGTACTGGCAGGGGTACAGTCCATTAAAATGAAGCACAAAGAATTTACGGGCATGTATTATGACTATGCCCTGGCGGCACCTTATATGGCCGGCGCCGGACAGCAGGCCGACAGCGATATTCTTATTCTTGGTCTGGGTACAGGCACATTTGCCTCAATGTGCGCTTCTTATCTGGACTCCCCAAACATAGACGGGGTAGAAATAGACGAAAAAATAGCCCGTCTGTCCAGTCAGTACTTTGACCTTCCGAAGTCTGTAAATGTGCATGTGGAAGACGGGCGAATCTTTCTCTCAAACTCTGATAAATACGATGTCATTATGGTAGATGCCTATCAGGACATCACCATTCCCTTTCAGATGTCTACAGTTGAGTTTTTTACTATGGTAAAGGAGCATTTGAAGGAAGACGGAGTAATGGTCGTAAATATGAATATGCATTCCAGTAAAGAGGGATCCATCAATGATTATCTCTGTGATACCATTGCCTCAGTATTTCCCTATGCCTATACTGCCAAGGTAGGGTCCGGCACAAATATGGAGCTGTTTGCATCTGAAAACGGGGACATGCTGACTGTATTTTCTGAGGAGCTTTCTGCCATTGGGACGCCCGCTCTGAGGCAAATGATGGAGAAGGTAGAAGAATCCCTACAACCCGTCCGCCAGGGTTCTTTGATTCTTACGGATGATAAGGCTCCTGTGGAAGTCTTAGGCATGCGGGTGATTGACGAGATTATCGGAGATGAACTTCACTATTATAAGAATATTATAAAAGAAGAGGGATTGGAGGGACTGGATTTTTAGTATATTTTTCATACTGTTCCCACAAAAATGCACGGAGATGAAACTCCGTGCATTTTTATGGCTCCGCAAGGATATACGGAAAATCTGTATGTCAGAGTACCGATACTCTCTGTTATCTAATCATTTCTTGTAGGTATGTACTGCTTGATTCTCCCCACAAACTCTGAAAAATTCTGCGTCTGCAGAATGACATGTCCCGGACCTGTCAGTTTTGTCATAAACAGGCCTTCACCTCCCAGAAACATGTTCATACCTCCCTTAACCATCTCTATATCATAACTCACACTGGTTTCAAAGGCTACTACATTTCCCGTGTCTACTTTAATCACCTCTCCGGGATCCAGATCCTTTTCTACCTTATTCCCGTCGATTTCCAGAAATGCCATACCATTTCCCCTCAGCTCCTGAAGTATAAAGCCCTCTCCTCCGAAAAGTCCGGAAGACAACTTTTTTGTAAATACTGCATCTGCAGTCACCTGCTCCTGGGCACAAAGGAATGCCCCCTTCTGACATATCATACTTCCATACTTCCGCAGATCTAAAGGGAGAATCTCCCCGGGCACCGTAGAAGAAAATGCGATCTCAGCATTCTCTCTCTGAGAAGTATACGTTGTCATAAAAAAGGATTCACCGGTAAACATCCGTCCCAGACCTTTCATAAATCCCCCTCTGGCATTGGTATTCATAAGGATCCCGTCGCTCATCCAGGACATTCCCCCGGTTTGGGTATAGATAGATTCTCCGGCCTGCAGCTGCATCTCCACCGCCGGCATGATGCTTCCTACGATTCTATATCTCATTAAACTAACCTCCTGTACTTTGGATACCCTTATTCTATCATAAAGGAACCCTGTATTACAGAGTTATTTTCTCCAGAAAAGTTAACACCAGGATGACAGCTACCGGGATTACCGTTCCCCCCAGCAGCTGGCCGGCTGTATGTCTCTTCATTCTCAGGCTGGCCCACCAGGTAAGCGCGAGAATTATCATACCGGAAATAAACGCAGGAATTCTAAAATATACCAGCAGTGCTGCGGGTCCTGCAACTCCGCAGGCATGGCCGCTGGCCCGCAGCCCCAGACATTTGTTGAAAAATAAAATTAAAAGGCCGGACAGAAGGTACTCCAGATAAATCATCCACATTCCTCTGGGCGCCTTCAGAACGAAATTTGCAATCCCGCCCATAAGATAGCCTGCTACTGCAAATACCATAGCCAGGCTTCTCTGCCCTTCTCTCCCTTTTTTTCTATAGCCGGGGATGTACGGCTGCAGAGGATATGCCAGGATAGGAAGTACCGTCAGAAAAAAGAGTCCCCACCAGAAGCTGCCCGCCCTTCCCATAACCTGAGGCTGTCTAACATATACAAGCGTCAGCATAATCCCGGCCATCACTGGCGCCAGAGTAACGCATCTTATTGCTTTTGCCAACCTGTTCATCTTGCAATCTCCCATTTCTCTGTTATACTATTTATGTGTTACATATTGTAACATTACCTTTGGACCGCAGGCAAGATATGGCGGATTAACTGTTACAAAAAGGAGGGTTTTGTTTATGAAAAACGGAGAAAAGAATGCATCTAATCTCTTTGCCAGGGAATGCATGGTATCTGCTCTCATGCTGCTTTTAGAAGAAAAACCATTATCGTCTGTATCGGTCACAGAACTCGCCAAAAAAGCGGGAGTCTCCCGGATGACATATTACAGAAACTACCGCTCAAAAGATGAGATTTTTATTACCTATCTGGATGATATTATAGACTCCTACCGAAAGGATGTGGCTTCCTGGGAAGACAAAGGAAATTATAACAGCTATAATAATATGCTCCACTGCTTCCAATACTTTTATAAACACAAAGACTTTATCAAGTGCCTGTTAAAAAGCGGCATGGGAAATCTCCTTCTGCAGGCTTTAACTGACTATGTGCTGGGGACTTATTGGGAAGACAGAGAAGATACGGCCTTCTATTATACTCTTCATGCCTTTGCCGGCTCTCTGTTTAACCTTTACATTGCCTGGATCCTTAGAAGTACAGAGGATACTGCAGAATCCATGGCATCTGTCATCTGCAAAATATACGGAAATGGGGATTCCGGAACCGAGAAAACAGGAGTAAAAGAAAGGGCACCAATCATTTCTGACTGATGCCCAGCCCCGTATCTCAAGGGGCAGCTTCTTTTACTGCTTCAAAAGACTGTCCTTCTTTTCCAGAATCGCTTCTACTGCGGCGCAGGCGGGACAGTCACAGTATTTTGCTCCCGCAGCCTTAATCTCCTTAGCATGCGCAGCAACATTTTTTGCTGTATCAGCCCCAAAAACCTGAGCTCCAGCCTCAGATTCCGCAAAGCCGATTAAATTGTCAATCGGCATAATATCCGCTTCCAGCTCTTCTATGTATTTCTTTGTCTCAGCGGCTTCCCTGTCAGTTCCAACAGCATCCAGCCAGGCCTGTGCTGCTTCCTTTGCCTCGCTGCTGCATGTGGCTGCATTCATTAATTCACGTGTTTTCTCAACTACGTAATCTACTGCCTCTCTGCCCATAATTAACACCCTTCTTTCCTAATTTGATTACCCATATTTTACCACTATTATCTGGCTATTGCAAATCATAGGTACGCAGCTTACTGCATTTTATTCGCACTCCCAGGCATGTTGCCGTGTATAGAGAGTACCTGTTTTAGAAATCCTTCGCAGCCTTCACGGATATCCCTGTAGGTTTCATCAAAATTCCCGGTGTACCAGGGATCTGCAATATCTCCCGGACGTGCTGTAAAGTCCAGAAGGCGGTATATCTTCTTCCCGGAATCTTTGCCCAGTATCCGCATCATATTCGATATGTTCCTGCTGTCCATGGCTAACAGATAATCATACTTGTTATAATCTTCTTTTGTAAGCTGAACTGCCCGTTTTCCATCAACAAATATGCCATGTTCCTTCAGCTTCTTTCTGGCCCCGTGATGCACCGCATTGCCTATTTCTTCCCGGCTGGTGGCACAGGAAGCAATGATGAAATCGCCGCTGATACCTCCTTTCTTAACCATATCTTTTAAGATAAATTCGGCCATGGGGGAACGGCAGATGTTGCCGTGGCACACGAAAAGCACTCGTATCATATTTTAAAGTCCTCCTGATTTGCGTTAGTTTGCCCTGTTTTGCCGCGATTTGCCGGGTATGTAATTGCCACTGAGATTGTTAAAACAATCACAGAATAAGCAAAACGCGGCAAATAGAGTAATAAATAGGCTCTATTATACAGGTATTCTATAAATTGCGAATCTGAACTGACCCCCAAAAGTTAGACTTTATTAGCGAGACAGCCGAAACTGTTTCGCTAATAAAGTCTAACTTTAAGGGGTCACCTCAGAAGAGATGCCTTTATAAAATAACTTTATAAATTTCACTTCCTGATCAACTGAGAATTAGTTGTTTCTCTCAATCTCATTGCTTATGAAATAATCTGCAATTTCAAAAGCCTTTACCCGTCTCTTGGCCAGGGTAATCTGTGATTTATACCGCTCCACATTTTCTTTTGACTCAAAAGTCTTTATCGTTTCCCTTAATTTGTGCAGCGTTGAATCAATCTGTCTTTGTGCTTCCACTAACTCGTCTTTTGAAAATTCCATTTCCACCTCCACGAATGCAAAATTATTATAAATGATTTTTCTCATACCTGAACCACAATAATCATGTGAAATTCTATTGAAGCAAATAGTTGTTTTCACGATTTGCAATAAGAAAGTCAATCAGTTTGTATGTTGCATACCCACCAGCAACCAATGGTTCACTATCACAAAGTTCTTTTGCTTCCTCCCGGCTTTCCACCTTCAAGATATACATGCCGGCTATTCCTGGATATCCCTTAAACACACCACAGATTTCCAGCTTACCCTCATCATCTAATTTTCTTATGTTCGCAACATGTTCTTCAACCACTTTTTTGGTGATTTTATTATAGGTCTTGCTCTTCTCAATCATCATCATATACATTGATTTTCCCATTTTCCTTTATCCTCCGTAATTCTAAAATTCAGATTTATGTATTTTACAATAATGTTTCAATGCTAACAGCCTTAAAAGGGAATATATAATCCCGGTCTTTCACCAATAAGCAAATGCTCCATCACAATTTTTTTACAATTTCAATCGCGGTACGAAGCAATTCATATCGTATATTCTTTTGGGTATTCCAGTTTCGGGAATCCCACTCCTCACCACTTACATCATCACCTGCATACAATAACTGCGCAAGTGGAATATTATAATAGCGAGACACCGCAAAAAAAAAGCCGCTGCTTCCATTTCCACCGTGATACACCCTTCGTTTCGTCTGCGTTCAATCATATCCGGAGTTTCACGGTATATGGCATCGCTTGTCCATGTCTTTCCGGTTTTAAATGGAATTCCTATTTCTTTTAAGCATGAAACAACCTTCTCAACGGTCTCTTTATGACATTCAATTTCACGGGAGGGTTCTAAGTAATGATAAGAGGTTCCCTCATCCCGAACCGCAGAGACCGGGACAACGATCTCACCCACCTTGCTGTCATTGATTAACGCCCCTGCTCCACCGCAAACGATGAACGTTTCACACCCCATGGCATGTAATTCTTCAAGCGCCACTGCTGCACCAGGCCCACCGCAAAATGCCATTGTAATACAAAGTCTGTCTGCACCATCTACATATTCATAAATCGGTATATCAAACACCTCGGAGTTAAGGTAACCAATGATCGGAAGCTTGTGTTCTTCTACAAATCGCTCCAATTCCTTCCTCAAATAGGTAATCACACATTTTTCTGGAAGACTTTTCGTCAAAAAATTCGCTGGATGAATGATTGGATTTTTACTGGTATCAAATTCACATATGGGATATTGATTCCTCAAGCTCATATCATTTACCTCCATAACCTCTAATTTTCTGCTCCCAGTATAGCATGAATTCCTTCATCTTAAAACACCAAAATCCCTCTCTCATCATATACACTGCCGCCATGATTCCCTTCATTCCGAATTGCCCGGTCAAGCGCCATCACCGCAGCCACCGCCCCGTCAATCTTCTCTGTAGATTTCTCCTTATCCGGCTTGATATTCCCCGCCGGATCAGTCCGCATCATCAGAAGCTCCATAAATCACCGGATAGAAAGTGTGGTCAATCTTCCTCCCAAGGATGATATCCTCCGCTTTCTGGTACTGCTCAAAGCACACCGAATGCCGGTCGGAAGCACAGCCGTAAACCTCCGCTCCCCATTCCCCGTCCCCACAGGTCATATTAAGAGCCACTCCTGCCGCCAGCTCGGACTTCCCACTCTTCTTTGGGATCTCTACATAAGACGTATTATACTGCCGGTGCCCGTTCTCCTTCACAGTGCCGAACACATCCCGGATAATGCTGTCCTGCCAGGGGAGCAGTTCAAAATTCTGCCCTCTCCACCGCCCTTTGGTATGCTTTAAGCAGCTGATGAAATCTACTGTTCGCTGCGCCTTTGCCTCGTCAAACACTATCCGCTTCCATTCCTTCTTCGCCTCATCCTCCAGACAGGAAGGGCAGCGCGGCGCTTTCTTCTGCGGCTTCGGTTCACTGCCACTCAGACATCTTTTCCCCGGATTCCCCTCCAGCACCTTCACTGCCGTGGGCTTCGGTTTCCTCCCTCACTGTGCCACCGCCTTCACCTCCTCCCTGCAGAACCTATACTTCCTGTTAAAAATCAAATTTCTTTTCGGCTGTCAGTCAGCTCTTTCCTGTCTTTCTATTTCCCCGATCCATCTGTTTCATCCTCCCGGCTCTCCGGCAGGGACATTGCCACCGCATATGCCACGCCTGCCGTTCTGCCGCTTCTCTATCCATTCCGGTGTCAGCACTGCCTGTGCCTCAAGCACGCCGGAATTGCTTGCCCTCTGGCTGATAAATCCACCGCTGTAACTTACTACAAGGCATCTGGTAGTCTCCGTAATCTGCGGGTGGTTCAGTATCTGCTCCACAAACACCTTATTCCCCTGCCCTTTGTTTGTCGTGACAGCTGGGGCAATCCCTCTGTCATCATACACATTTCCATTCATCCCTTTGCGGCTGGGGTTCACATTCCCCATACAGTAAAGCCCGGTCTTTGCCCCTATGCCGCCTCCATTCGCACTAATACTGGCAGAAATGCCGGACGGGTTATACACCCGGTAGCCCTGCATCCCTCCTATAACCTCTTTAAGAGTTCCTCCGTCTTCTCCGGTGACAGGTAATATTTCCCATCTGCCTCTGCTTCTAAGAACTGCGATAAGGAATATCCTCTCCCGGTTCTGGGGGACTCCAAAATCTTTGGAGTTGAGCACCTGCCAGCGCACGTCATACCCTGCTTCGTCCATTTCAGAGAGAACGGCGGCAAAATCGAAGTCTCCATTAACTGAAGCTGGTTCTTAACGGGGCTGGTTTGCCCATCTCGCAATGGAGATGTACATACCACGGAAGAGGCTTTCCTTATATCTTTCAAACCGCATCACATGGGGAAGGCACTTGTACTTCATCAGGATCTCAATCCGTTCCAGAAGCCCGAAGATATCCTCCACCCATTCGTCATAAAGATGGTAATCCGGCATATGATGCTCCACTTCCTCCGGCAGCTTCGGTGCTTTATCGTAGAAAAATCCGGTCCCGCCATAGGAGACATTGGCTTTCTCCAGGATTCCCTCCGGAATAACGGTATCTATAATTTTCATAAAATATTCCTAAATATTTGTACAAAAAAAGAAACAATCAGACATCCATATCTAACTGTTCCTTTTTTCGTTCACGAAGCTTTCATCCATACTTTTCTCTGGTCAAATTTATTACATTTACCAATTTTTATGCTCTTTCCTGCTGTCATGATTCGTTTTACGTTCTTCTACAATCTGAACGAACCACTCGACCATCGCCGGGTCATAATGGGAGAAAAATGAACTTTCTTTTTTATCAAGGCCCGCCATTTTCTCCATATCTTCCGCACTTAACGTAAAATCAAACACATTGAGATTTTCCACCATACGCTCATAATGCGTAGACTTGGGGATAACGGCCACCCCACGTTCAATATGCCACCGAAGCATTACCTGCGCCGCAGTCTTTTGGTATTTCGCACCAATTTCCAGAAGAGTGGGATCTTCAAATAAACCGCCTCTCCCCTCTCCAAAAGGCGCCCATGCTTCTATCTGTACACCATATTTATCCATATACTCCTTTGCAAGAACCTGTTGGTTATAAGGATGCGTTTCCACCTGGTTCACCATTGGGCGGATACGGGCAAAAGATGCAAGGTCTATCAATCTGTCCGGATAAAAATTAGAAATTCCGATTGCACGCAGCTTCCCCGCCTCATATAGTTCCTCCAAAGCCCTCCATGCACCATAATAATCAGAAAACGGCTGGTGCAGCAACATCAGGTCAATATAATCCGTCTGTAGTTTTTCCATGGACTCTTCCACAGACTTTCTGCATTCTTCATAGCCATAATGCTCAATCCATACCTTTGAAGTCAGAAAAATCTCCTTTCTCGATATACCGGATTTCCTGACTGCAGAGCCAACCTCTTCTTCATTATAATAAGATTGCGCCGTATCAAGGGAACGGTATCCTGCCTTTAATGCGTCAAGTACACACCGTTGGCACTCATCCTTCGTCACCTGGTAAACGCCATAACCTAAAATTGGCATCTGAACGCCATTACTTAATGTTACATATTCCATCATAGTTTCCTCCTGTTCCTCCAGCCATTTCATAGCCTGCTACTTAGCTTCATCGTAATTTTCCTGTGCAGTTTCTCCTGTCTCAAAATATCTGCTGCGGACCTATATTCCAAGTTTCACATTTACCCATATTGATGATATTTCAGAAACTGCTAAACATAATAGGATACGAAAATCTACTACTGGGAAAGCCCTAATTCTTCCACCCACGTCTGCACATCCTCTTCTGACACTCCGGAGCGGAACCGCTGGCCTTCCTGCCATTCTCCCGTGCCTGCCAGCTCTGCTAACAGTTCCCCGCTTTCTCCCATACCGGACGAGGAGGAAGTGGCAAACGGAATCACGGTCTTTCCTGTAAAATCATTTGCTTCTACAAATCCAACCACCGGCCATGCCGCAATGCCCCACCAGATGGGATACCCGATAAATACGGTGCCGTAAGAATCCCAGTTATCTACCGTCTCTGCCGTAAGTTCCACATTTCTTTCATTCTCATTTTCATGCTCTCTGGTTACACGGCTGTTATCGTCTGTCCAATCCAGGTCATCGTCACTGTAAGGCTGCACCGGTTTCAGTTCAAAAGAGTCCCCGCCTACTGCTCCGGCAATCACATCCGCAACAGCTTCTGTATTTCCTGTTGCGGAAAAATATACGACCAGTGTATTGCCGCCCGTTCCTGCTGTTTCTGTTCTGGCAATTTCTTCCGCACTGCCGGAATTTTCCGTTTCAGAATCGTCCGGCGTATCTTCCGGCTCTCTTGCTTCAACCTGTGTTGTCTGCTCTGCCGTTTCCGTCTGATTATCCTCTGCAGCCGCACCACACCCGGCAAGCAGGCTCACCGCAGTTACTGCTGTTAACAGGATCGCTCCTATTTTTTTTGCTTTCATTCTAAATGCTCCCTTCTTAGTTTACAGTTTTTTTGACAGCTCCCCTTCTGTCCGCTGCCATTCCTGCATGTTCCGACGCCGCCTTCCCTACCGGATGAAATTTGTCGGACTAAATGCTTCTATCTTTGGAAGACCGTATGCTTCTTTCCCCAGGGCGATGCTCTTCATCAAAAATGTCATATTTCTTGCCAGAGTCCTCATAATCTGCAGTCCTTCCCCATCCTGCGCTGCCTCCCCAGGCTCTCTTCCATGAATGCTGTTCCAATATTGGCTGGAAGCCACCGGCATACCCGCTATTGTGAAAAATTTATTCAGTTCATCAAATGTTGCGGAACATCCTCCCCGCCTAGCCACTGCTAAGGCAGCTCCTACTTTCATGGTTTTGTCAAAATTTGTACTGTAAAACAGCCTTGTCAGAAAAGCAACCAAAGTCGCATTTGCCTTTCTCCAAGCAGGAACGGCAGGCAATACAGCCTCTGATATCCTTATTTCCAACATGGATTGTCTCTGTCCGGATACCCTCTTCTGTAAAAATTTTCTCCATCTCTCTTAACGCAATCGCAGTGTTCCCGCTACTTTGAGGACTTCCGTTAATCATTAATACTTTCATTTGCACTCACTCCTTATTGATTTTTCTAATAACCTGGCTTACAATAAAATTGTAACAACCGATTGTTACTACCGGTCAAGCGATTCACAAAACTTTCACATTTTTATCAGGAGGAACTCCATATGTATACTATGATGCAGGTCTGCCAGGAAACAAGTATGACGTACCAGACACTCAAATACTACTGCAATGAAGGGCTTGTCCCCAATGTAAAGCGTGATAAAAATAACCGCCGCATATTTGATGAGCGGGATATAAAGTGGATCAAGGACCTTACCTGCTTGAAAAAATGCGGCATGAGCATCCAGGAGATGAAAATCTATCTGGATTTATGCCTTCAGGGAGAATCCACAATTCCTGCAAGGCAGGAGATTCTTTTCCGCAAACGGGAAGCTCTCCTGGCTTCTATCACAGAGCTGAATGAATGCATTTCCTTTATTGACTGGAAGCAGTCTTTTTATGACGATGTACTATCCGGCAAACGTCCATATATCAGTAACCTCATCCATGTTAAAAAATGATTTACTTTTCCCCATAGTAGTAAGATGCAGTGGCGCCGCCATCAATCAAAAACGTAGCACCTGAAATAAAGGCACCCCTGCCGTCCATAAGAAGTTCCGCCACACCGGCAACCTCATCCGCAGTGCCTGGACGGCCGGCAGCACATTGTGCAAACATATTTTTATAAAAATCTCCTCTTGGCCCATGGAACTCATCCACTGCCAGAGGAGTCACAATAATGCCCGGGGCAATCGCATTCAGCCTTGCACCCCGTTTTCCCCACACCACGGACTGCGCCATCACCCTTTTTTCATTACAGCGCTTTGCCAGCTGATAGGCGTGGAGTGTATCCCTGATGTTATCCGGCTGTAATAAGGAAAGTTCCAGAAGCCCTTCCGTGGGGGTACAGGCAAGAAGCTCATCTTCCTTTGCAGTTAATGCGGGCATACGAAAACCAGACTGGCTGGAAATCGTCACGCCAGCTCCTCCTTCACTGATCACTTTCCCAACCTCCTCAAGCAATACAGCCGTGCCATATAAGTCCACCTTTAAAATGGTTTCAACCGGCGCCTGGCTTGGCGATACTCCCGCAGCATTAACCAGCATTTTAATATCTCCGTATTTCTGCCCTTCGGATATCATGGAAAGGATTGACTCCCGTGAGGACAAATCCATTTCCACCGGAACCACATCATAGCCTGCATTATTCATAATCCGGGCTGTTTCCTGCGCATTTTTAAGCTGAATATCTCCGACAATAATTTTCATCCCATATCCCATGCGCCTGGCAATCGCCATGCCAATCTGTCCAGCACCTGCCAGAAGCATTACGTTTTTCTTTTCCATGCTATTAAACCCTCCTATATCGATAGCTGATTGCACATTAGCAGTTCAATAATCCTACACTTTTTCCCATTTCATATGCCTCATCATAAGCGTCCGTGGCTCTTATCTCACCGGCCTGCCATGCCCTGGTTCCATAGATGATGCCCGCCTCCCTGGCTCCGTCAAGACAGTCTTCGGTAAAGCCCCGGAACGCTTCCATTGTGCGTTCAAGGTTTTCTTTCTCCGTGTCTGCCGCCGTCATAATAAAATAAAAATCTTTATTCCTTATTTCTGTATACCTGGGCACAGTCCTGTCTATGAAAGTTTTCATCTGCCCGTCCATAGAATAAAAATAGACAGGCGTTGCCAGGACGATCACATCCGCGCTTACCATTTTAGCAAGTATTTCTTCCATATCATCCCGCTGCACACATTGACGTGTCGAATTACAGACACCGCAGCCACGGCAGTACCCGATATTTTTCGAGGCAAGGAATACCTTTTCCACCTTGCATCCACTCTCTAAAGCTCCATTGGCAAAGCGGTCACAGAGTATCTCCGAGTTGCCGTTTTTTCTCGGGCTTGCCGAGATTATCAATATATGTTTCATTCTGACAGCCTCCATTCCTATAATGCACCCACGATATTGTGGGGCACATATTCCTCTTCCAGATATTCGATTTCCGCCTGTGTCAATGTGACATCAAAACTGCCGGCCGCATCATCAAGGTACTTTGCCTTTGTGGCGCCCACAATCGGCGCTGCAACGCCTTTGGCAAACTGCCAGGCCAGGGCAATCTGTGTCATCGTAGCGCCCTTTTTCCCGGCAAGCTCTGCTACCCGTCTTACAATCTCCATATCACTTTTCTGTGTTTTATCATATTTTCCCATGGCAACCACATCCGTCCTGCTTCTCAAAGTATCTGCAGACCAGCCGGGCCGGGACAGCCTTCCCGCAGCCAATGGGCTGTACGGCGTCCTTGCCACGTTCAGCTCATTGCAGATGGGGATCAGTTCCCGCTCGTCCTCCCTGTAAAGCAGATTATAATGGTTCTGCATGGAAACAAATTTCGTCCATCCATTCTTTTCCGCTGCATACTGCATTTTCATAAACTGGTATCCATACATGGCAGAAGCGCCGATGGCGCGGACTTTCCCTGACTGTACGACCTCATGCAGCGCCTCCAATGTCTCTTCAACCGGTGTATCATAATCGAAGCGGTGGATGATCAGCAGGTCAATATAATCCGTGCCGAGACGCCTGAGAGAACCTTCCACCTCCCGCGGAATGGCTTCCTTAGAAAGTTTACCCTCATTAAAATAAACCTTTGTTGCAAGGACCACCCTGTCTCTCCCTATATTATCCTTAATCGCCCTGCCAAGGTATTTCTCACTGGTTCCTGCCGAATAGGTATTGGCAGTATCGAAAAAATTAATCCCCAGCCCCAGCGCATGTTTGACGATTTCCCCGCTCTCCTGCGGATCCAGCGTCCATGCGTGCATCTTACTGGCAGGATCGCCAAAGCTCATACAGCCAACGCACAGGCGGGATACCTGAATATCAGAATTTCCTAATTTTGTATATTCCATTTTTTCATCCTTTCTTCCTAAAACTATCGCTTATCATCTGCATTTATTCCCATACTTCCTTTGCCATATGAAATGCCGCCCATGCTTTCGGCCAGCCCGCATAAAAAGCGGCATGGGTAAGAATCTCTGCGATTTCTTCCTTTGTAACGCCATTCTTCTTCGCATTGGCCAGATGAAACTTTAAGGAACTGTCCAAAATCCCGCTGGCCATCAGTGCAGTAACCGTGACGATACAGCGGTCCCTCGCTGACAATTGTTCTTCTCTCGACCACACCTGCCCAAACAGTACCTCATCATTTAATTCTGCAAACTTAGGGGCAAAGGCTCCCAATTGTTCTTTCCCTGCTGTTACTTTCTCCACGATATCTATCCCTTCCATTCTTTCCTCAAAACCATTTACTCTATTTCAATTTTCTATATGCCTCGTCAGAAACAGCCTCACACCACTCATTCCTGCAATTATCCCCAGGAACCTCTACAGCCAGATGCTGGAACCAGGAGTCCGGGGCCGCTCCGTGCCAGTGCTTTACCCCCGCCGGAATGTGTACCACATCCTGGGGGTGCAGTTCTCGGGCTTCGTTCCCCCATTCCTGGTAATATCCCCGCCCGGCAGTCACCAGCAGAAGCTGTCCGCCGCCGGACGTAGCATGGTGTATATGCCAATTATTGCGGCATCCCGGTTCAAAGGTCACATTTCCAATCACTACCTGCTCAGTGGAGAGCATGTTCAGGTAACTCTGTCCCACAAAATACTCTTTAAAAGCCTCATTAGGTTTTCCCGCCTGGAATACACTCATTCTATCTGCCTTCATATTTTCACCTTTCCTTCCCTATCCATTTCTCAATATCCTTCTTCGACCTGCCGGCACTTCCTCCCCGGATAGAAAGCCCCGTCTCCACCCTTGCGCCGGGGCACAGTTTTCTGATATCACTTATGCTTCCCCCCATTCCACTCCCCTCATGGGTGCAGAAGGGCCGGATGGTTTTTCCGCTGAAATCAAAGTGCTCCAGGAAAGTAAAGACTGCCATGGGCATGGTTCCCCAGTAATTGGGATACCCAAGGTACACCACGTCATAAGGCCCTAAACTTACCGGCCAGGTTTTCAGCTCCGGGCGGGCGTCCCGTTTCTGGTCTGCCCGTGCCTGGGCGATACACTCGTTATAATCTTTGGAATACGCCTGCATCTGCTCAATTTGGAACAGCTCCCCTCCTGTCAACTCCTGAATGATACGGGCAGCTGCTTCCGTATTTCCAATATCCAGCTTTTTCAGCATTCCGTTCACATAATTCTCATCCCTGCGTGAAAAAAATGCGATTAACTCTGCCATCTCAAACACCTCTTCCTTTTTTCTTACAGTCTACCCAAATTCTCCTTGAACCGGAATCTCCAAAATGTTATCATAGTATTAACTTTTAGTTTATATCGGAGGTGCTGCATGTACAATCATATGCTGAACACATTTATCGCCGTTGCCGACTGCGGCAGCTTTACGAAGGCTTCTGAACGCCTGTACATTTCCCCCACGGCTGTCATGAAACAGATGAATGCGTTAGAAAGCCATCTGGATTTGAAACTGATCAAGCGCACTACCTCTGGTGTCCGCCTGACAGCGGCCGGTATCCTCATCTATCAGGACGCCAAATTTATCATCGATTATTCCGGCAAATCCATTGCAGGCGCCAGGGCTGCCATGCACCTGAATGACACAACCTTCTGCATCGGCACCTCACTGCTGAATCCCGCGAAGCCTTTCATGGACTTATGGTACCGTGTGAACCAGGATTTTTCCGAATATAAACTGCACCTTGTACCCTTTGAGGATAACCATGAGGGGATCCTGGCAGAGATTGAACAGTTGGGAAAGAAATTTGATTTTCTGATTGGAGTATGCGATTCCAGAGAATGGCTCCGCCGCTGCAATTTCCTTTCCCTTGGCAGATATAAGAAAATGATTGCAGTGTCCAGGGAACACCGCCTTTCTGGGAAAAAATCTATTGTGGTTGAAGATTTATATGGGGAAACGCTAATGATGGTACGACAGGGAGATTCCGGCGTCAATGATTTCCTTCGCAATGACCTGGAAAAGCACCATCCCCAAATTCATATAGAGGATACACCGCTGTTTTATGACTTATCGGTTTTCAACCGCTGTGCCGAGACCGGAAATGTCCTCCTCACCCTGGAATGCTGGCAGGAGGTCCATCCCAGTCTGGTGTCAATTCCCGTGGATTGGGATTACAGCATCCCCTATGGCCTGCTGTACAGCCTGGATGCGCCAAAAGATGTACTGAAATTTGTTGAAACGGTTAGAAAGATTATATAGATGTTAACAAATCATTTATAATGTCCGGTTTCCCAAACGTACATAAAATTGATATCTCCACTCCAGTTCTGCCATTGACTCCACATGCCCAATCATGGAAACACTATTTTCTCCCGTTCATCTGAAACTCGTCATGTCCTTTAATCTTCTTTAGCGCCTGACGTAGATTCCTTGCTTTCCCATGCTGATGGTACGGATGAGATGCCCTGTGCTTATGGAAAATAACACAGGCATCTTTCCCGGAAATCTCCGGGTCATGGATATACCTTGCAATATTCCTCCCGGTCATCCCACACTCTTCCCCGACAGCATCTGTATCCCACCCTCCGGGGCAGGCATATCCCCTGCCCCATTCAGCAAATCCACCGCATCATTAAAAATCTTCCGCTTTGCCCCGTTAGCCTTCATACGAAATCAACTCCTTTGCAAATCTCCGGTAAGCCACCCCTGCGCTTGCCTTCGGACTGTACTGCACCACCGGAAGGTTATAGTAAATGCTCTCACCAACTTTCACCGTATTGGGGTTTTTCGTTTCAAACACCCGTATCTGCTCCTTAAAGTTCTCCTCCACTTCCTCTGTCAACACCCTGCACAGCTTCGTCCTTGTCTCGCACATGGTCAGCAGGATGCCCGCAATCCCCAGTTTAGGGTTGATACTTTTCCGGATTTTACCCACGGTCCGGAGAAAGTCCTGCATCCCCATCATTGCCAAAAGCTGCGGGTTCACTGTGATGATTACTTCGTCAGCCGCCGCCAGTGCATTGATGGTCAGTGTCCCCAGGGACGGACAGGTATCAATCAAAATGTAGTCATACTTCTCACGTAACGGCTCCAAAATCCCAGACAATATCTTCTCTGTTCCCATTTCCAGCCTCAGTTTCGCATCTACCACCGACAGGTAAATGGAAGACGGGATAAAATCCATCCCATCCTTTGTCTTTATGTATCGCTTCACGGCAGGACGCTTTGCATCCTCCATCTCCGCCATCATCAGATGCCCAATGGTAGTCTCCAACTCCCCTGTATCCTCAACCCCAAAACAGGTAGTCAGGTTTGCCTGACTGTCAAAATCCACAGTCAGAACCTTTTTCCCCATCATCTGCAAACAGTACGCAAGATTCAGTGTAGTTGTCGTTTTGTGATTATTTTGTCAATGCCATAATACATGTTTTTGATTAAGTAATATTTCTTTTTGATTGACTTTCTAACTTATTTACTGTATGTTATTCATAGAAAGGTGGGGTTATACATGGGCATATCAGATAAAATAAAAGCACTGTTAAAAATCAAAGGTAAGAAAATGAATGAGTTGGCAGAATATCTTGGCATGGGCAAACAATCTCTAAGCAATAAATTTAGCCGCAGCAGTTTTTCAGCAGAAGATTTAATAAAAATATCCACTTTCCTCGACTGCACACTTGCCTTTGAAATTGACGAAAAGCAGAAAATCATTCTTGATGAATCGGATATAAGAGATTAAGGAGCATATCAAATAAAGCAAAATTAAAAACCCGATCATGTTGGAGCACAATTCTCCTGCATGATCGGATTTTTTCATATATTCACACCATTATTTTTCTATAATTAGTTAGCTGACGAAGTTCTATTACGCAATCCTATCTGTAAATTTAATATCAATCGGCGGATATCCTGCCTTCATCGCTTCTTTTACCTTATCTCGCAGGATATGTGGAGTAGGGAATGCAGAAAATGCCCTGCCGAAGCAAAGCGCCTTTCTGTTCTTTCCTATCATATTGACCGGAACATTTTCTGGGAAACAGGTTTTCCCCCTTTGGTCTTCTCCAGTTCTTTTCTGGCATTCTCCGATTTCTCCACCCTCACCAGTTCATTCTGTACATTCCCATGTCCAAGATAAGTATAGGTATTCAGCGTTACCCCCATGTCGCTATGCCCCTCAAACAATGGCACTGTGAATCCTGGTACAATCCAAGTATTTCCTCCGAAGCGCTCATTACATAAACAACGGCGGTATCCCAAAGATTTAAGCCATGCTCCCATTGCGATACGCGGTAATTTCTGATTATTCACTCTCTGCAACCCCAAATTTATCTCTGAAGTCCTCATAACTGTTCACCCAGTCAAATCGTATCTGATCACTTACTGCCTGAAAATGCAGTTTGCCGCACTGAATCTTCTCTCGCTCCACCTCCTGTAAATTGATATCCTGCTTGCCTGCCTTGGTTTCAACGATGAAGTAAATCCCCAAATCCGGATCATACAGACTGTTTTTCTTGCACACAATAGCCCAGTCTGGGGTATAATTGCCATAAGGAGTATCAATGACAAAGCCTCCCTTTTTCAGCTTTGTAAACAGCAATACATTCTGATTATTTTCCAGCTTTTCCGCAAACTCCTTCTCTCCTTTGCTGTCCATTTTGTAATACTCGTTCATTGCCGCACTATGAGTGGCATTTGCCTGAAAAACACTCCATTCCTCCTGAAAATCCTCTTCGCTGATGGTATCAAGTTCAAAGATATTCTTACTATCCAATTCATACCCCTTTATCACTTCATAGGAAGTAAGGTTCGCCGCTTTCGTATGGTTCAGCCGTTTTAGTATCAACTGCGTAATTGTGTCCAGGATATCCTGATTGTTCAATAGGTCTCTTTTCTCAACAGCCTGAATAATTTTGAATATGGCAAGTCTTGGAAGCATCGTATGATACATGATGTATGTAACAATCTCAAAGTCACTCTTTGTCCCGAAAGCAGCTTCCCTTTCCAGTTCCTTCTCCCCACAGGACACCTCTTCCATAACAAACCTTGCAGATTCATTAAATGCTGCCATACCAGCCTCTATTTTAAACACATTCTTTGCTTTCATTAACCTGAGGTAATGATTAATCTCAGATGCACAATCTTTAATAAATTTATCTTTATCAATCCTGAATTTGTATATCGTCCGCTTCATGAGATTTTCCCTGAGGGCAAAGTAAATCTTTTTAAACACACCCTGTGTGACAAAGGATCTTACCTTATTTTCCCAAGGCTCATTATCTCCGTTGCGGATCTCAATCTTTTTTGTGCCTCTCTGCACCATCAGTTCCTTAAACTGCTTCTTAATCTTCTCCATGTGCTCACAGAGAGTGTCCTCTGCAAAGGTCATCGTATCAATTAGTTTCGTAACTTGATCTGTTGTGCCCTGTAACATGTTATCCCGATTCATCACACCGGCAGAAATAAGTTCCTGTCTCAATGTGTCTGCCAATTCCGGAGTGATTTTCCCCTGTGGTACCCCGGCGGTTTTCAATGCAGAAATCAAAATCTCGGCGGTAACTTCATTCTTATTATAATTCATAGTATCATTGAAATCTTTTTGTAATGCTGCGGCAAAGTGATCATAGTAGTCGTTTGCTATAACTGTAAGCTCATTGATTCTGCCATCCAGGCAGCGGTTGCCGGTGATATCTACAGGCAGCCTTAAGCCTCTGCCAATTTCCTGCTTTTTCGCTATCTCAGAACTCCCGGACTTTAATGTACACAAGGTAAATACATTCGGATTGTCCCAGCCCTCACGAAGAGCCGAATGAGAGAAAATGAATGCAAGAGGCTCCTCAAAGGATATTAACTCATCCTTTTTCTCCAGAATCAGACTGATGCCGCGATCGATATCTTCCCGGGACTTTGCCCTGATATTCATAGTATCCTCGTCAGCCGCGGAATCCCATCCCTCTATTTCGACCGCATTTTTTTTGGCGTCCAGAGCAAAGTAGCCTTCTCTGACCGACTGTACATTCGTATAACCCGGGAAAAATTCTTGATACTTTTCAATCACAGCTCTATTCTTAGAGACATACCGCTTGTACTCTTCGTCAAAAATCCTTAAGTACTCGCCCCTGCCGTCGGGCGCTGCACTGTCCCTGACTTTATGGACAGAATCAATAAAGAACAGCGTCAGTGCCTTAATTTTTCTTCCGGTATTTAAAATTGTTATCTGCTTTTCAAAATGGTTCTGAATCGCAAGCCTTATCTGAATACGCACAGCTTCATTTTTTTCAGTTTCATAGGTACTGTGTCCCTGTTCCAATACAATCGTTTTCTCTTTCGTTGCTATTACCAGGGGCTTAAGTTTGTGGGGTTCCCCGGCAACACGCATGTCTTTGTACTGCAAAAGACCGCCTGACAATTCTTCAATAGAAGTACCTCCCCGGGCATTACAGCTCCTAAATCTGATTGTGCCGCCCTGCTCCTGTGAGAATATCTCTATTCTTGCCTTCAAATCAGAGGTAAAGGATACATATCGGATGTAAGGATAATCTTTAGGAATCACCCCATGTACAGTTTTTACTGCGATTTTCTTTACCAGCTCCTTCTGATATGCGGCATAGGAGTCCAGCTTGTAGATTTGGTTATACAGCTGTTTGTGTGTTGCAGAATATCTTAAAGTAAATAATGGCTGCAGTTCCTCTATAGCTTTCAGAGACTTGGATTTATTCCTCTTTGTACCCTCCAGTTTCTGTGGCTCGTCGATAATAATAATCGGCTTAATATATTTGATATCTTCCCATAGAATCTGCCCATACTCATCTTCCGTTCTAATCTTGTTGGTATCCTTATTAAATGCCTGAATGTTCAACACACAAATGCTTAAATCACTGCTCTCCACCAGCTTTGCGCTGACCTGCCTTGGATTGCTGCTGTCATAGACAAAGCTGTGCCTTAATATATCCACATTATATAGCCTTTTAAAATGGTCCCGCAGCTGTTCCATTGACTTTTCAACTCCTTTACGGATTGCAATGGAGGGTACTACTACCATAAACTTTTTAAAACCATATTCCCTATATAACTCCAGTATAGTACGAAGATACACATAGGTTTTGCCTGTGCCCGTCTCCATTTCTATTGTAAAGTTGTTTCCCGCTGCCAAGGCAGAATCTGCAAACAGATTATTCTGCAGCTGTACACTTCTTAAATTCTCCAATAGTCTGGAACCCGCTACAATGTCGTGATTTTTTATGGGATCTCCTTCACCAATCTTACGAATACGGTCTGATCCATAGATGCTATCCACTCGTCTGGGTAATCCTTGAAAAAGCCTTACGGCAGAGTTCACCGCCTGCAGCTGATAATCAAGGTTATCGTCGAACTGGAATGTTATTCGTCCTGCCATGATTCATTTCCCCTTAAATAAATTCTACAGTATATACAGGTTTATCTGTTCCGGCATTCTTCGAGATAAGTGCCTTCAATCTTCGAAATGTCTCATCTTTTAATGCAATATCGTCTCTGAACGCAGAATCCCTGAAAATAAACTTGATCGGCAGCGGTACAAGCTCTGCCAGTTTATTTATCAATTCTACGGTTATCTCTGTTTCCAGACATACCAGATAGCTGCCCCCATAGAGATATGTGCGTCTTCCAATGTCAGACAGCTGTTCCAGAGACTCGGATAAAACTACATTGCGCTGTCTGAGCATTAATTCGTACACAATATCTGCGTCATTCGCTCCGGGCATAAAGTCCGCAAGATCCGGAGCACTTTCGATCTGCGAAAAATCAAGCTGCCCTGCATCCATAAGTGAGTTCCATTTTATATTGGTGGGCGCGATACGGAATACCTTAAATCCCGTATCCACTTCACAGTCCGGATTCTCTCTCACAATGCTCTCGCCAGCACGCCGGATACGCTCCTTGCCAATTTCACATATAGAAGTAAATCCTGCCTTATTTGCCTCACTTGACGCCTCTAGTGTCTCAGGAATCTGTACCATGATAAACCTTCTTTTGCCCTTGTCTTCGCTGTTCAGCTTCATGACCGCATGTGCTGTTGTAGCCGAGCCCGAAAAAAAGTCAAGTATGATATCATGTTCACTGGTGTGTATTTTACACAAAAAGCAAATTAAAGATGAGGGCTTGGGAAATGGAAAAATTTTGCTTCCAAACAGGTTCGTTATTTCTTTTGTTCCATCCTGGGACATTCCGATATCATCTCCGAGTTTTGTACTCACTGCAATCCGTCCAAAGTCCTCCCCGGCCTTCTCCATATCATCTTCTTTCCAATATCTAAGCGCCGGCTTGCTAATATTTAAAAAAGAATAATCCCCAGGGAAGACAATTCTGCCCTCCTCATAATATTTTTTAAAGGTATCCTGAGTAATTGCCCATGTTCTGTTGGGATTGGCAGGGTATTCCACACCTGTCTTAGGATTGATCATTGTGAAGTAGCTGTTCGGTCTCTCACTTGCGGTTGTCTGCTTTGTCAAATCGTGTATTCTCCATGGCCGATCTGGATAATCATCGCTCACATAATATTTTCTTTCTTTTCCTGCTATGCTACCTTTGAACAATGATGACTTTGCATAGCATACAATCCACTCATAATCCTGAGATATTCCAAATGGCACGTCTGATTTAGCGGTTCTCTTTCTCCATGGAAATATTGCAACATAATTATTCTCACCAAAAACCATATTGCAGAGATTTTTTACGTTTTCCAGCTCATTATCATCTATGCTGATAAAAATGGCTCCGTCATCTGTCAATAAATCTTTTGCCACCAGCAGCCGCGGATACATCATGTTCAGCCAATTTGCATGATACCTGTTATTAGATTTCTTATTTACTGTATATCTCTCACCCAGTTCACTCATATCGCCTTCTGCTTTCAGGCTGTCTGCTTCCGACATCTTATAATTATCATTATAAATAAAGTCATTTCCCGTATTATAAGGGGGATCAATATAAATCATCTTTACTGCATTGTAATAGTTCTGGCGTAACAGCTTTAAAGCTTCCAAATTATCGCCTTCAATATAAATATTCTCGGTTTTATCCGCCTCTTTGCTTTCAGGCAAAACCAGTTTTAATGTCTTTCCAAAAACATCCTCTTGTGCCGCTTTTTTAGCGTTCTGCTTACCCGCCCAAGTAAATTCGTACTTTTCTTCTTTAACCTCCGTAAAAAAACCCAGCTCTTCTTTTAATGCATGAAAGTCTACTTCACCATCTTTGACAGCGGAAGGAAAGATTTGCGCCAATTTATTTAGGTTATCATTCTGAAAATGATTCATATTTCTGTCAACTTGTTTTGTTTTCATCTTCAATCTCTGCTCCTTCTCTCACAGCGCTAAACCAGGTACTCCAGCAGACTATGCATTGGCCGTGTATCCCTTAGTTTTATCTTTGGTGCCTGGCAATTCTCTGTGCTGTATGTACCAAATTCCTTCACATCATTCTCCCCAATCCAGCCTATTATTGCCATATTCCTTTCTGTCGGTACAGTAATTCTAGGTTCTCCTTTCAGCTTCAGCCAATAATATACCTGAATATTTACCTTCCGCAGTTCGCTCGCCTTGGTTGCCACCGTAAAAGTATCTAATATATCATCAATTGTGCTTTTATACACCGACAAGGAAGATTTTACCGAACATTTTATTTCGGTTCCTCGTATATCTTTTAAGATAATGTCATGTCCCAAATCAGGATTTCCGGATCTTTTATTTACCGCTGAGACCGCATATTTCCCATTCTGCAGCAGCCAATTAATAACAGCCGCTTCCGCTGCTTCTCCCATCAGGATATCTATAAATCTCTCCATATATCCCCTTGCATGTAAATCCCTGCGGTCTATCATAGTCTCACAAAGAATTTGTGCATTCTCTGTACAAATATGCATATCTGATTCTGATAATTGTATTTTAACAATTGTATCTCTTGTAACCGCCATACTTGTTCCTCCATTATCATAATATTCTAAACCATTTACTGTTTCAGACTCTGCCTGAATGTGAATAAGGTTAAAATCTGCACTTCGCTTTACCACCGAGTATACCTAATTATCGGAACAATATCAACTCTATCGGGATATCTGGTACAGCGTTTGGCAAATACTCTTTTGGGAAATAAACGCAAAAATCGGGCTGATATAGTTTTTAACCATATCAGCCCAATCTTTTACTCGTATTGCTCTGCTTTAAGAAATTAATTTTCCATCTGAATTAAAAGTGTACCGCTTTCCATCAATGGTAACGGTTCCAGTTACCATTTCACCATTTGACAATAAATAGTACCAATTCCCATAGTAAGACAGCCACCCCGTTTTCATGGAACCCACAGGGGCCCCGTCCGCATTCCCCTCAGGATTCAGGTAGTACCATTTGCCTTTCCACAGCAGCCAGCTTGTTTTCATAGATCCCACAGGCGCACCGTCAGTGTTGCCCTCTTCATTCAGATAATACCATCGGTTTCCGTTCAATAACCATCCTGTTTTCATAGAGCCTACTGGAGCGCGATCTGTATTCCCGTCTTCATACAGGTAATACCATCTGCCGCTGTCTAATAACCATCCTGTTTTCATTGTGCCATCAGCGTTCAGATAATACCACCTGTTTTCAAAATATACCCATCCACGCTGCATCAGACCATTGGCCCCAAAATAGTACCATTTATTCCCAGTGAGAATCCACTGGTTATAAATTAATGCTCCGTTGCTATCCGCATACTGTGTTCCTCTCGGTGTTGTGACAAAACCGGGTGTGAATTTGGGTATATTCGTTTCAATACTCCCATCCGTATTTATAGTAAATACAATAGCAGAAAGTAAATTATAATAGGAACTGGTAGAATAGAACTTCGAGCCCACTTTTTGGTTAATTTGCGCCATAGTAGCATTTGGTATATTGCCCAGATACCCAGTCTGTACAATATATTTAGGATTGGCTTCATCTAACATTGCTTTTGAATTAGAACCCGCAATCCCATGGTGTGCCAATTTATAGATATCAATGTCTTTTACCAGATTCATTCTGATCAAAGCACTCTCCAGTCCGTATACATCATCCTCTACGTTAGATGTCGTATAGGTATTCATGTCGCCTGTCAATAAAACCTTGCGTCCAAACACAGACATTTTGGTGATAATAGATGCACTATTGATATCGTAAAACTTCTCATTCGGGTCATACTCAAAATTAAACAATTCTATGTCAGCACTCTCCCCCAACTTAAACTCACCATTATCTACAGGTGTCAATTTGGTAATAAGCTTGGCATTTGTATCCTGCGCTGCTTTTATTGTATCTGCATATACATATGCATTATCCCATTTCCTATTAGCTGATAGTACATTATCATCTGAATAGGGTTTGATATACACTTTTTGGGGATGAAAAGCTCTTATGACCTCATCAGCCCCCCCTATATGGTCACTGTGTGCATGTGTCCCAATGAAGAATTCAAAGTTATCGTGATTGACGTTTAATTTAGTCAAATACTCATTTACCTCGTCTTCATATCCCGGAGTCGACGCTCCCCCGGGAGGAACATTCGTATCATCTGCAGCATCTACCATACCGAAGTGTTTGGTTCCATCTGCGTCGGTGGCTTCCAGTACGATCGCATCTGTATCAGCTCCGCGCAATGTCAAAAAATGAACCTTAACTGATGGCGTTCCGCTGGCAGTCTTCTCCTCTACAGCTGCATTTGCAGTAACTGCAGGTGTAATAAGCATTACACTGCAGCACATAAGTAATCCTATATTTTTTATAATTCTATTTAACATTTTTCTTCCTCCAATTCTATTAATGGGCATAAAAAAACCCTGAGAGCAGACAATTTTATACTGTCTGCTCTCAGGGTATCCACCCCTCCTTTTTCTAAATGGTTACTATCGGTCCTGCTTCACCAGCCATTTCCCTTTCCAGGCATAAATGGCCATTCCCATGGTTGCAAAGAACCAGGAAACAGGGTATCCCCAAAGTACGGTATCCAAAGTAAAATATACTTTCGTCATAATCTGAATCCACAGAATCCGAACCCCCACCATACTTCCTATCATAATTAACATAGTAGACATCGATTTACCAGCTCCCCGGAATACGCCTCCCATTACCTGTGCTATCGTGATGCCAACATAGAATGGGGCCAGTATCTTGCACATGAGATATCCATACTCTATGACTGCCGTATCCCGTGAGAAGATGCTCAGCGCATCCCTGCCGAAAATCAGAAGTACCGCTGACATTATTACACAGTACCCGCAGCCTATCAGCAGCGTTTTTACCGCCCCCTGTTTTACTCTGTCCAATTTCCCTGCTCCTATATTCTGGCCTGTAAAGGTCATGGCTGCCATACCAAAGCTCATAATCGGAAGTACTATAAATCCGTCGATCTTCATGTATGAACTGGAACCGGCAATAGCATCCTGTCCAAAGCTGTTAATATAAGCCTGCACAATTACATTTGAAAGGGAGATTACCGCGGACTGAATCCCTGTAGGAACTCCCATAACAAGGATACGCCTGGTCATCCTTTTGTCTAACCTTAGTTTGTGAATACGAAGTGTATAGATATCCCTGTCTTTCATTAAAGTCACAATTACCAAAACAGATGATATCCCCTGGGATATAATCGTGGCTATCGCTGCTCCTGCTACCCCCATCTGAAAACAGATGACAAAGATAAGGTCCAGAATAATATTTGCAACTGACGTAGCACACAGATAGTAAAGGGGTCTTCTGGAATCCCCTACCCCCCGGAGGATACCTGCCCCCATATTATAAGTAATATTAAACACAGAGCCCAGGAAAAAAATCCTAAGATATACGACAGCCTCTTTCATAACGCTGTCAGGTGTCCCCATCCAGCGGAGTATTTGTGGGGTCAAGGTAACTCCTACCACAGTGAGTATAATTCCCCCTATGAGACTGAGTACAATGGAGGTATGTACGGCCCACTGCATCTTTTCTTCATTCTTTGCCCCATAATACTGGGCTATGACCACACCGGCCCCTGTAGCAATCCCCATAAAAAGCCCTATGATAAGATTAATCAGTGAATTGCTGGAACCTATGGCTGCCAGCGCAGGTTTGCCGATATAATTGCCTGCTATGACAGAATCTACTGTATTATAGAGCTGCTGAAAGATATTGCCTACAATCAAAGGACCCGAAAACAGAAGAATGCCTCGTATAATACTGCCCTGAGTCAGATCCAGACTGTTGGCTCTTATTTCCTTTTTCACAATATTTCCCCCTTTATGTATTTATTCTAGCATAAATGTAGAAGGGAATACTAGTAGATCTGCCATACTTTCTTAACAGACTAAACTTCCGTCTCTATCAACCTTTGTGCACAAAAATAAGACGCAGGCCAGGGCGTCTTATTGATAAAAACAGCAGAAATCTGAAATACTTATCTCTCAAATTTCTACATCCTAATACTACCACAGATATTATGTGCAATTCTATGCACTGTTTACATTTTAAAATCCTGCAATGCCCGGTTATGAATATTATGTACCTGTCGGTAAGAGTAACCTAACGCTTCCCCAACCTCTTCCCATGTCTTATTATGCACATACTTTAATCTCAGAAGGTTCCGTTCCGTCTCATCTTCCATATGTTCTATCTTGTCAATGATATCTGAATACAACTTGATTCTGCGGTATCTGGCCTGTATCAGTTCTTTCGTTTTACACTCAATCAAAACAACATAATCCGATAAGTCCTTTTTTAGATTCCCATGGGGCATCCCCTCTATGGTATAACTTGGATTCAATTTATGAATCTGTATCTCCTCTATCTCTTCCTCAATTAATTTTGCTGCTATCACCGCCTGTTTATAAGAATTTAGGTACATTTTCTTCTTATCACTGATCGTTTTTTCTTCCTCCATGCTTTCATCCCCCTTATTGCTCTTTTATCGAACATGTGTTCTCTTTTTATAATATTGCGATATCCAGTAATTGTCAATAGCCTATTTCTTCTATTTCTCCTTGCAGTTTTCTACACCTTTCGCTATAATAGTCCAGTATGACTAAAAAGGGAGAGAATGATATGAATAAACAAAAAGACTTTAAACCTTACATTCCGGCTGATCGCATCACGCCGGAGTTCACTGTCACCTCGATTATTATGGGGGTGATACTGGCTGTTGTCTTCGGCGCAGCCAACGCATATCTTGGACTGCGGGTGGGTATGACTGTCTCCGCGTCCATTCCGGCCGCTGTTCTGGCCATGGGTGTTATCCGCGTAATTATGCGCAAGAATTCTATTTTAGAGAGCAACATTGTGCAGACCATCGGCTCTGCGGGAGAGTCTCTGGCCGCCGGAGCGATCTTTACGCTGCCGGCTCTGTTTCTCTGGGCTGCGGAAGGTAAGATGGAGACTCCCAGTATTATAGAAATCACTCTGATTGCTCTCTTAGGGGGACTTCTGGGGGTTCTGTTTATGGTACCTCTGCGCAATGCGCTGATCGTCAGGGAACACGGCATCTTACCCTATCCGGAAGGAACAGCATGTGCAGAAGTACTCCTGGCAGGGGAAGAAGGCGGAGCTAACGCCTCTACCGTATTTGCCGGTATGGGGATTGCAGCGGCTTTCAAGTTTATTATTGACGGCCTTAAAATTGTCCCAAGTGAGGTTTCTTTAAGAGTCAAGGGCTTCGCCGGGGAAATCGGAACTCAGATTTATCCTGCCGTAATGAGTGTAGGCTATATCTGCGGTCCCAGAATTTCTTCTTACATGTTTGCCGGTGGTCTGGTGAGCTGGCTGGTGCTGATACCCGCTATTGTACTCTTCGGGGCTGACCTTACCTTATACCCGGGAACGGAACCTATCGGAGAAATCTTTGCTGCCAAGGGGGCCAGCGGTATCTGGGGAAGTTATATCCGTTACATCGGCGCAGGTGCCTTGGCTGCAGGAGGTATCATAAGCCTTGCCAAATCACTTCCTCTGATTATAAGGACCTTCCGTGATGCCATCAAAGGGATGAAAGGAAGCCAGAACTTGGATACCACCCGCACAGGAAGGGATCTGAATTTTGGAATTATCCTGGGCGGCGTAGCGCTGATTACCCTGGCCATTTGGCTTGCACCGCCTATTCCAGTCAGCCTTCTGGGCGCTGTTATTGTAGTAGTATTTGGCTTCTTTTTTGCCACTGTGTCTTCCCGTATGGTAGGTCTGGTGGGAAGCAGCAATAACCCGGTATCCGGTATGGCGATTGCTACACTTCTTATCGCTACCATTATTCTGAAGTTTACCGGGGACGGCGGCATTCACGGGATGCAGGGGGCAATTGCCATCGGCTCCATTATCTGTATCGTAGCCGCAATAGCAGGGGATACCTCTCAGGACCTGAAGACAGGTTATCTGCTTGGAGCTACTCCGAAAAAGCAGCAGATTGGTGAGTTGATCGGGGTGATCGCAGCCGCCCTTGCCATCGGCGGAGTTCTGTATCTTCTCAACGCCGCGTGGGGCTTTGGCTCTGACCAGCTGGGTGCTCCCCAGGCTATGTTAATGAAAATGATTGTGGAAGGTGTTATGGAGAATAACCTCCCATGGACCCTGGTATTTATCGGGGTGTTCCTGGCTGTAGCCGTGGAGATACTGGGGATTCCCGTACTTCCCTTTGCCATTGGAGTCTACCTGCCAGTGCAGTTAAATGCATGTATTATGGCGGGCGGATTAATCCGTCTGGGTCTGGATAGAAAGAAAGAGCAGGATGAGAAAAAGAAATCTTCGATTATCAGCGACGGTATTCTGTACTGCTCCGGCATGATTGCCGGGGAAGGATTGGTAGGCATCATTCTCGCGATACTGGCAGTCTTCAATCTGGACGCTGTCATCGATCTGTCCGGTAAACTTGGCCTGCCCCCTGCTGCTGCCAATATCGGAAGCCTGCTTGTATTTGCGCTGGTCATTTTAAGTGTGCTGAAGTTTTCCCTGTGGAGAAAACGTAAAGAGAGAAAATAAATTATGAAAAAGAAAGAAAAAGTGATAAACCAGAATTATCTGGAATATATTCCTGTAAAAAATAACTCTATCCGATGGGAAGAGGATTCCAAAGGCACGATTACCTTATTGGTAGAAAACACTGGTTTTTTTAACCGTGCCGCCCAAAAACTCCTGGCCAAGCCAAAGGTAACGAAGATTCACCTGGATAAGCTGGGGAGCTTTGTATGGCCCCTTATTGACGGTGAAACTGATATTATAAGATTGGGAGAGATGGTAGATGGGGAATTCGGACAGGAAGCTGCCCCTCTCTATGAGCGGCTGGCCAAATATTTTCAAATTTTAGAAAGCTATCACTTTATAAGTTTAAAAAACACCTGAAAAAAAGAGGATGCGCCGCAGTCAAGGCACATCCTCTTTTCTCATATTACTGTTTTTTCACCACTGGTACCCATACTTCATAGCTGGCATTCTGTGGATCCGGGCTGATATAAAACTCGATATCAGGCCCGTTGGCGTACTCATACCCGGAAGTGGGAAGCCATTCTGTGGCAATCCTCTGCTCCAGTCTCTGGATAGACTGGGGCATATCGCCTGTCCCGGGGAATACAGCCCAGGTAAAGGCCTCTACCGTATACTCTTCCATGCCTTCGGGAACCGGTGCGGTGCTTGGCACCCCGATATAGTATCTCCAGTTATCGTCTGTGCAGCAGGCACTGATCCCCAGCACGCCTTTCAGAGAAGTGTTCATCAGTCCCACCAGTCTGGGAATGGTACCGTCTCCAGCAGCCTGATTCCACATCCCGGGAATAAACTCAAAGTTCTTCTCAATCTCTTTGTACATGGGCTGGGATACTCCCACTACTCGGAAAGCCTCTTTCTGTTCAATTCTGTAATTCATCTCATCTGCTCCTTTTACTGTGATTTTGAAGCTGACCGGAGGATAGGATTTTAAGGCGACACCGTTTTCTTTTGCCATAGAAGGTGGTATCCCGTGTATAGTCTGAAACGCCCGGTTGAAGGCTGTAGGCGAACTATAGCCGTACTTAAGAGCCACGTCTATAATCTTCTCCTCACTGCTCCTTAAGTCCACTGCCGCCAGGGACATGCGTCTGCGCCGGATGTATTCACCAAGGGATACGTCTGCCATATATCCAAACATCCTCTGAAAATGATAGACAGAACAGCAGGCTGTCTTCGCAGCTTCTTCATAATCAATCTCTCCCGTCAGATGTTCTTCTATATATTGCATTGCCTCATTCCATCTCTCAATCCATTCCATAAGCTCAACTCCTTACCGTTAGTATACAGATTTATAAATTACGCGTCCTCTCTTTTTCTGTTCAGTTTTGAGAGCCGCCGCTTTTCAGATACTGTTCCTCAAACTCCTCCGCCGACATGGGTTTGGCAAAATAATACCCCTGAACAATATCACAGGATATAGATTTCAGGAATTCTACCTGTTGTTCGGTCTCTACTCCCTCTACCACTGTAGTGATAGACAGATCCCGGGCCAGATTAATAATATTCCTCATAATTACTTCTCCCCGGCAGCTGTCCTCCTGATTCGACAGAAATTCCTTGTCCAGCTTGAGCTCGTCAATATACAGCTCATTTAGAATATTCAGGGATGAATACCCGCTGCCGAAATCATCCATAGATACACGAAATCCCATGGCATGAAGCCTTTCCATCGCTTCTTTAATTTGATCCAGATGATTCATGGTAACACTTTCCGTTACCTCAAGAATAATCAGGGAAGGGTCCAGATGATATTTATCTACAATCTCATGGAATTTATCCATATATTCAGAGTCATAGAAAGACAGCCTGGACTGGTTTACGGATACCGGCACCGCAGGATAACCCTTTTCAAGCCAACGGCTGAGATACCTGCATGCTTCCTCCAGCATATACATATCCAGCTTTGTAATAAAACCATTCTCTTCAAATATAGGTATAAATTCATCCGGATAATACACAGTTCCGTCCTTGGTATACCACCGCACCAGAGCTTCTGCGCTGTGTACCTCCCCGGTGTCCAGTGCATATTTAGGCTGCAGCACCATACAGAATTCTCTGTTTTCCAGGGCCGCATACATTTTATTCTCAACTTCACTTTTCTTTCTTGCCTTCTGGTGAAGCACCTCATCATAAAAAGCGATAGCGTTATAGTCATTTCCCTTAACACTGTTAAGTGCCAGCATGGCACGGTTCATAATAGTATCTATATCTGCGTTTCGTCCACAGTCCTTTTCCTCAATAACCTTCACTCCAAAGTTGCAGATAATGTGATAGCTCTGGTTCTGGCTCAGGCTGAAATCACTGATCTGCTTCTGAATCTGTTCCAGACGGTTTACAGCTTCCTCTCTGCCTTTATAGTCCATAAAGATTCCAAAACGGTCCGCACTGTCTCTGTAATATCGCTCTCCCTCCTCCATGCTGGATTTCAAGACAGCGGCAATATGCTTAAGCAGCCTGTTTCCTGTCTCGTAGCCAAAAAATTCATTGATGAATTTGAATCCGCTGATATTAAACAGAACCAGCGCATTGTCCGCTGTTCCCCTCAGCAGGCCAGGCAGATCGGCGGTAAACCGGTTCCGATTATCCGCACCGGTCAGAGTATCTGTATAAGCCAGCTGTTCCATCGTTTCCCTGCTTCTTCGAATCAAACGGTAAATATAGAAAAACAATACGGCAAACAGCAGAACCATGCAGAGCATGACGCTGAGGAATACCCAAAGCAGGGTGTTAAAATTGCTGTTTAAGAATTTTTGTGGTACCACGCAGTAGATATGCCAGTCCTTAATTCCGACAGGGACTACTGCCATCCAGTATTCCGTTCCCTCATACCCAATATTTGCAAAAGCCTCTTTCCCCGCACGCATATCGGATAATATCTCCTCTTTGGTATTTCCCGGGAATTCCCCTTTGTCAAAAATGTTAGACAGCTCCTCCTGGATTACTACATGATGAGAGCGAACAATAAAATTCCCATCTTCATCAATGACATGCACGTACGCGATTCCCTCAAATATCTTCTGCTCTATTATCTCCGAAAATTTTGAGGAGAGGCTCGTAGCTGTCAGGACGCCGGTTAGCTCCCCCTCGTGATAGACAGGAACTCCATAGCAGTTAATAGTATTTTCTGAAAATCTGTCCTTCATAGTATCCGAAACTGCTTGTCTGCCTGTAAATGCCTCCCGGACAAATTCTTCATCTCCTACATATTGGTTATAATGCTTCGTTCCATCTGTATCTACAAAATAACCGATTCCGTCAGGAGTTACGTATCCCATCCTCAGGAAACTATTCCTCCTGCTTTCGGCTTCCAGATATTTCATAACCTGATCCAAATCTGAGATATCTGTTTCCCCTACAAATATAGATACTGCCTCCAGGGTCTGGAAGTCGCCGTCTATTTTAGTGGTTATAATATTACTGTACTGAGAGACAATTTCCTTCAGGTTCTGCTTTATTTCCTGCTTTTGGGTCTCCTGAATACTGGAATAAATAAAAATACTGATACCAATCAATATCACGCTTATCAAGGCAACCAGAATACCGGGAATCACAATCTGTTTCTTTAAATTTTGTTGATTCAATCTTCTGCCCTCACATTCCCTCTGGATTATACGGGATAAATAATCAGATTTTCCATGGTCTGCTCCATATCAATTGTCAGATAAAGTTCTCCGTCTTTTTTGTAGATATCTTTCACTGCCCATACCTCTGACTCTAAAAATGTCTGGACATTCTCTATCCGCTCGGACTGAGCTGTCTTTATTATAAAGGGAGGCCTCCCTATTGGGATTCCCATCTGAAAGTTTTGTTCTCTTACAATTACCATCATATCTCTATCCCCGGAATCGGCCTCGTCCTCTTCCCAAAGCCTGACCACCGGAGTAATCGTCCCCTTATAATTGCACACTCCTGCATAATAATCAGGCAAACATGGAACCTTTGAAATCTGCAGAGAAGAGCATATCTCTACTACCTGGAAAAGCTCTATCCCATAATTCCTCTTGTCTCCCGGAATACAAAGTATCTCATCGCTGTGTCCGGACTCCATACACTGTCTCCTTCCTATTTTTATTAATACGTCTTCTTTTCGTCAGTTTTCACGGTTCCCGCATGGATATAGCTGCCGATCAGGATCTCGGTATCAAGGGCTGTACAGATTCTTCCATTTCCCATAATACTGCATCCGTTGATTCCCGTATGCTGGCGGAACCCGCTCCCGAACAGCTGGGGAAGCTGTTTTATCACAATACGCTTCTGCTCATACATGGCATCTACAAGTATGCATCCTTCTCTTTCCGTTCCTCTCACATAAATAATAATCCCTGTGTCAGGAGTTTCACCCCCGATACCGTAAAACTTGTGCAGATCCAGAAAAGGAAGCATTCTGTCCTGAAATAAGATATAATCCAGTCCATTTGCCCTTTGGATGTTCTTTTTGCTGTCCTTATAATCCATAAAGTGGAATACATGCCGGGACGGCAGAGAAAACCGGTAATCACCCACCCGGAATCTTGTGCACTCCATAGTTGCAAGTGTCAGGGGCACCGTGATTGTAAAGGTACTTCCTTTCCCTGCTTCACTCTTTATATACAGATGTCCTCCCGCATCCTCCATAATTTTTTTTACCACATCCAGGCCTACCCCTCTGCCCGAATATTCTGTGACCTGAGCATTTGTGGTAAATCCGGGGTGGAGAATAAAACTCTGGATTTCCTGTGCCGAGTATTCCTCATCCGGCTTCCAAAAGAGTCCCCTCTCCTTAGCTCTTGCCCTGATTTTTTCCTCATCCAGCCCTCTGCCGTCATCACTGACAGAAATGCGAAGTTCCCCTACCGTACTTCCCACCGTAAAGGTAATTTTCCCTTTTCTGCTTTTTCCGGCTTCTATCCGCTCCTCCGGTGATTCGATCCCATGATCAACGGCATTGCGGATAAGATGCAGCAGTGCCTCGGCAGTATAATCCACCACACTTTTATCAGCCTCTATATCCCCGCAGTTAATGATAAGCTCTGCCTCTTTTTGAGTATCCCTGCATATGTCCCGCAGAATACGCCTTATTGTGGGCACAATTCTGGCCACAGGCACCATCCTCATCTGCATTACCGTATGCTCTACCTCGCTGATCAGCTGGCTGATCTGGTGGGCCGTTCCCTCTCTCAGATCTGACAGCCCTCTTTCCCCCAGATAGCTGTCAAGGGCCTGCATCTGGATCAATAATTCTCCGGATAAATTCTGGAGTTTGTCTAAACGGTCTGTTTTAACGTTAAGAAACTCTGACTCCTTTGTATCCCCTTCATTTTTCCCGGAAGTTTCTGCCGTCCCCTTAGCCGAACCCTCCTGGGAACATTCCCACATCACCCGGCATTCAGCAACAAACAGTCCTTTGCTGAGAAGCTGAATCACTTCATCCTTTTTTTCACTTTGGAAACGGATAAATACTCCGTTATCCCCGATGTACCCCGCACTGTCTTTTGATGTCTCTAAGTCTGCAGGATACGTCTCAAGCTCAGAACATAGCCCCTTTATCTGCCTCACCAGCATAAAAGCCCGGACATTTTCCATTCTGCATCCGGACTCGAACAGGATTCGGACTACCGTTCCTGCCTTTTGCTTCAATTCTCCCGGAACAGACACCTCACTGCTGCTTTCAGATGCCATCTTTGGGGCCGTGTCCTCCCCGGAGGATATTCTTCTAAGATATGTCTCTGCCCAATTTTGTATTTCCTCGGTGTTCCCGGGTACATAATCTTCCCCAGGCATCCTGGAAAGCTCTTCTTCTATGTAATCAGAAGCCGCAAACAGTAAATCAAATAGTTCCGGCTCTGCCTCTTCTATCTTCCCAAACGTCTCTCTGTAATATCCAAAAAGGTCTTCCAGAGTATGAGCCAATGATGATAAACTGTTCAGTCCCATCATCGCGGAGGAGCCTTTAATGGTATGCATGATACGGAACAGCGCATGGATGTCCTCCCCTGTAAACTCATTTCTATCCTCCGAGGAAAGCAGAATTCCGCCCAGCTGCTCAACCAGCTGACCGGCCTCTGTCAGGTATACCTCAAGCATTTCTTTGGCGTCATCATCGAAATATCCCATATATTCCTCACTTACTCTTTTCTCTCATACCAGATGCTGCAGTTTTTCCCGCTTCTTTTGCCTTCATAGAGCGCCCTGTCCGCACAGTTGATACTTTCTTCAATTCCTTCGTTCTCATGATACGCATGAAGTCCCAGGGTCAGGGTACAGGAAAATTCCCCCTCTTCATGATAAATCTTAAACTTTTCAACCTCAGTGCGGATCTGCTCGCTGATCTCATATGCCTCCTCTTCTGTCACTTCAAATAAAACGACCAAGAATTCTTCGCCTCCCCAGCGCACCACCCTGTGCCGGCCGCAGATTCCCTCCAGGATATTTGCAATGCACACCAAAGCCATGTCCCCTGCGTCATGTCCATAGGTATCGTTGATCACCTTAAAGTCGTCAATATCTGCCAATATCATCACATTATGGCGCTCTCCCATCTGGCAGCACCTCATATCTTCCATGAGATCCCCTACTACATACCTTCGGTTATATAAGCCGGTAAGTCCGTCTCTAAACGCCATATAATTCAGCTTTTCCATACTTGAGCGCAGTTCCATATTCTGTCTGTTGAGCTCATCCTTCTGCCGCTTTAACTGCAGATGTGCACGCACTCTGGACAAAAGCTCTCCCTGGACAAAAGGTTTTTTAATATAATCGCAGGCTCCCATAGCAAAGCCTTTTACCACGTCCTCATCCTTATCCTTAGACGTCAGAAATATAATAGACGCATCATTATTATCGGTATCCTTTAACTGCTCAAATAATTCATAACCATCTGTATCCGGAAGCACCACATCCAGAAGAATCAGATCCGGCTGATACTGCACTGCCATTTCCAGCGCCTCCTGTCCGCTGTGAGCCTCACAGAGGAAAACAGGCTCCTCTTTTAGTGCTATTTCAATCTGTTTGCAGATTAGCAGGCTATCATCCACAACCAGCACTATCTGTCTGCTTTCTTTCTCCATTTTAAAACCTCCATTGTTATCTACAGTAAAATCTCTATATGGCGTGCCGTACTCACCCTCATCTGTCCATTTTCTGCATAAAATGTAATCGTTCTCCCATAATTTTTACCGGTATCCTCCCCGGCTACTCTGACCCCTTCTTCTTTGAGAACCCGCTTTACCGTTTCTGTATTCCGGCTGCCGATCTCCCACTTGCTGTTATTTGTTTCAAACATTTTGGCACCACCGGCAAGCTTTGCCGTAAGTCTCCTCTTGTCTGCCCCATGTGAAGTCATGAGGTGAATCAGCTCTCTGACCCCTTCATCCGCAAATTTATACGCATTTTCCTGATTCAGTGAGTCTGCTTTGCAGGGAAGAACAATATGTGCCATACCGGCAAGGCGCTTTGCCCTGTCGTACAGGCAAATTCCCACACAGGATCCCAGTGCATAGGACACAAGGATCTGTTCCCCTTCTGCAAGCTTTCCCTCACCAATTCCTACGATGATTTTATTCATAGCTTTACTCCCTGAGCGTTCCGATGATTGCCCTTAGAGATTTCATTTCCGGAAGAAATACGATATGTCCCATAAACGAACAGCTGCCCATATGGAATACATTTTGGATCAGCAGAAGCTCGTCGCTGTAGACAAGAAAATGTGACAGGGGAATATTCAGAATTGCCCCGCCCATATCAATGCACAGATTGGGCACATCTACATCTATCTCCAGATTCAGAAGCTGTGACAGTGCTCTTATGTAGGAACCGCACATAATATTCCCCAATTCACAGATAAGAGATTTCTCTATATCTTCAAGATACATCAATTGCCTCTCCTTCTCCCCCAGAATAGTGTTTAAAACTGAAAAGGTAAAGGCCTCATCCAGAAGGAATAAAAAGATGCCCTGAAGTTCTCCATGTATTTCTACCATGATCCCGGTCTGTATCTCCTCTTCTCTCTGAAGAATTCCGGCTATCTCCTGATACTTTATAATCTTAAGACTCGGAGTATCAATCTCCAGAGAGTGATTCATCATCTGGGACAGGGAGGTAACCGCATTACCAGTCCCTATATTTCCCAGTTCTTTTAAAATGTCCGCGTCTTGTTCATCCAGATCCATGTAATTTTTCATCTATAGTTCCTCATATCCTACACCTCAAACCTTTCCACCAGTTCTTTTAAGATCTGAGCCTGTGCTGAGAGCTCCTCGCTTGCTGCCGCACTCTCTTCGGAGGTAGCCGAGTTGCCCTGCACAATATCCGAAATAAGTTCCACTGTTTTTCGAATCTGGGAAATTGCCTCTGCCTGCTGCACGGAAGCCTGGGAAATCTTACTTACCATCTTGTTCACTTCCTGTGCTCCGTCCACAGACTTTTTCAGGGTTTTGGCTGTGTCATTCGCTGCCTCCATACCTGCTTCCACTGCCTCTTTATTCTTCTCGCTCAGATCAGAGGTTAGTCTGGAAGCGCTTGATGTCTTTGACGCCAGCCTTCTCACTTCTCCTGCCACCACAGAAAATCCCTTGCCTGCCTCTCCTGCCCTTGCCGCCTCCACTGCAGCGTTGAGCGCCAATATATTCGTCTGGAATGCAATATCCTCAATTTCCTTTACAATTCCCGTAATCTCTACGGAATTCTTTTTAATCTGCCGGTTATACTCCATCAGGTTCATCATCTGATTATTGCTCTCCATGAGGTAATTCCCCACCGAAGCAGCCAGTTCGCTGGATTTGACAGCCCCGTCTGCATTGTCTCTTACGCCGTCTGCGATATCATTGATGCTGACAGCCAGCTCTTCAATGGAGCTGGCCTGCTCTGAAGCTCCCTGCGCCAGCACCTGCGCCCCGTTGGAGATCTGTTCCGCGCCTCCAAATACCTGCTCTGCACTATTTCCAATCTGTACGATAGACTCCCGCAGCAGTTCTCCGATCTCATTCATCCCCTCGCTTAAGGCTATAAAATCCCCCTTAAAGCTGATGGGCGAGCGGTAATTCAGACGTCCGCTGCCCAGTTCTCCTAAGCCCTTTTTTATCTCCGATACATATAAGTTCAAAGCTGAAGCCGTAGCTCTGATGTCATCTGCCAGCTGGCCCAGTTCATCCTCAGACCGATATGTCAGCTCAGTCTTCAGCTGCCCGTTTGCAATGGTATTCGCAGCCTTTTTAATCTCATTAACCGGTTTCTGGATACTTTTTGTAATTGTAATCCAGAGAAAACCTGTAATAAGTAAAATAACAGCGGCCAGAAGGATCAGGAGCGTCCAGATCTGTCTGCTTATCCTCTTTGCCTCTAAAAGACTGTTGTGTGCGTCCTCTGACGAAAGCTCCACAACCTCTCCCAGACAAGTCATAACCTTTGTGACCTGAGGCGCATATTCATTGGTATATATGTTCAGGGCATCCTCATCCCTGTCCTCTTCAATTGCTGTGAGTATTGCGTCCCTGGGGAATTTCAGCTGTGAAAACAGGCTCTTTAGTTCCTCTACCTTTTCTGGACCGCTTACATACCCGGTGGCCAGTGCCTCCATACCTGCTTCCACCTCTGTCACTGTTTCTTTGGTTTCCTGGAGATATACCGGCTCATCCACCAGATTCTCTGTACCTGCCAGCATGGCCAGATTTTTGGATACCTTCTGCAGATTAGCCATAGCCATCTGGGATGACTGCACGTTGGCAAAGGGCTCATTGTAAAGCTGGTCCATCCGATCTGCCAGAGTCCTGATGTTAAACAGAGCTATGGATACCGTCAAAACATACATAATAATGATTGTCCCAAAAGCCAGAAGCAGTTTCTTTCCTATTTTAAGATTTCTGAATTTTTCCTTCATGGTCTCTTCCTCTTCGCCGTTTTTTAATTCTGCAGACTTGCGTTGACTACTCTGATAAACTCTTCCTCTTTAAACGGCTTTACGATAAAATCAGCCGCCCCGTTTATCAGTGCTTTCTGAATCATCATGTCCTGCCCCACCGCAGAGCACATAATAATCTTTCCCTGTGGATCTTCTTTTAAAATATCCTCAAGCACTTCAATTCCCGATTTGCCTGGCATCGTAATATCCAGAAGCACCAAATCCGGCTTATGGTTCACATAAAGCTTATATCCCTGCTCTCCATCCTCTGCCTCCAGAATATCCGTATATCCTTCATGTTCCAGATATCGCCGGATGACTTTTCTCATAAACATCGCGTCATCAACAATTAATATTTTTTTGCCCATTGCCTCTCCTTTGCTTCTTTTACTTCCTTTTCTTTCGGTAAACCGCAGGAGCCGTCTGCTCCAGCCTTGTCTCATCCCTGCTTAATAGCTCTGCATGTCCGATCAACAGGTATCCACCTGGATGAAGGCTGTTTTCCAGCTTCTCAATGAGTGCTTTTCTGGCATCCTTATCAAAATAAATCATAACATTTCTGCAAAGTATTACATGGTATTTTTCTGATGCCGGAAACGTCTGCATCAGATTCTGATACCGGAACGTAATGTTATATTTTAGCGCTTCTTTCACCTGGAATACTTTCTTATCTACAATACAGCAGTACTTTTTCTTCCAAACAGCCGGAAGACGCTCCAGCTCTCTTAAGGGATACACCCCCTTCTGTGCCTTTTCCAGTACTTCTCTTGATATATCTGTTGCCTGTATCCTTACACTTGGAATCTGCCGGACCTCTTCCTTATAATCCTGAAGAACCATTGCCAGGGTATAGCATTCTTCCCCTGTGGAACAGCCTGCACACCATATATTGCAGATTCCGTGCTGAATCTGCGCGAAAAGTTCCGGAAATATCTTCTCTTTTAACACAGAAAAATGCACTGGCTCCCTCATAAAATAAGTATAGTTTGTAGTCAGCTGATTCACTATGCCCTCAGCCATCTTTCCTGTTCTGTCCCTTTTCAGCAGTTCCAGATATTCCCTGAAGGAAGAAAGTCCCCATCTCTGCAGTTCTTTTGTCAGACGGCACTCAATTAAAGTCTTTTTTTTATCCAGGTTAATTCCATAGTACTCCCGCATATATGCAACAATCTCTGCAAATTCTTTTTCATTTAGCCTAATCACTTTTCTTTCCCCATACTCCCTGCATCAGCATAGTTAAAGAAGAGGGATCTGCCTCTTCCTCGCCAACTGTAACCGCTGGTATTCCCCCCATCGCTTCTCCCCCTGCCTTTATAATAATTCCGCAAGAGTAAGACTTTTTGTCTCCCATCTGATAGTAGATTACCAGGCGGCCCTGATATATTGAAAGCCCCAGAAGATTATCATCTCCTTCCGGAACTGTAAGGATCTCAGGAGCTCTGACAATTGCTTCTGTCATTTTCTTTTCAATATAAACAATCTTTGTACCTGTGTTTACCGTTATATATTCCATATCCCGTCCTTTTCTACGAGCTGCCCGGCGGACTGCCGCTGTCATTTATGATCCTTTGATACAGCTGTTCTGGATTCAGCAGATACCCCAGTTCAGCTTTTCCATCATCCCCGTTCAGCTTTGCCACGGCCTGCAGATATTGGTTCCTTTCATTCAGAACCGGGGGATGTAAAGGGAGCAGTTCCTTCTCTTCCAGTACACGGACCCCCAGGATCTCTTCTGCCAAAAGTCCGAACGCTGTCTGCCCTATCTCAATGATCAGTATATAATCCCACTGCCTCTCTTCCTTTCTGCCTGCTATCACAGGAAAGTTCAGAACCGGCATATCTTTTCCTTCCGCTGTCCCCCGTATTGCGTCACATACCCGCTTTACCCTGGAGACCGGGATAAGAAAATTAATGTTGTTTGCTGTAAATGCCAGGCAGCACTCCTCTACGTAATCCATTTAAAATCCGCCTTCCCGCTCTTTGCCTATTATACTAATAATACGTTATTATAGGAAAAAACTCAAGTAAACCGGCGGATCTTATTCATTCTGAGTCCATTCTAATATTTCGTAGGAAAGAAGAAGACGGAAACGGACTTTGTACTCATCCAAGTTAAGCTCCAATATCTTCTTAATCTTTTCCAGGCGGTACAATAACGTACTTCTGTGAATATACAGTCTGCCGGAAGTATGAGCGATATTCCTGTCATTAACAAGGTAAATATAAAGGGTTTTAAAGAACTCTGTACTGTGCTCCTCATCATATGATTTCAGTTTCAGCAGTCCGGGCTCACAGTACATCTGGGGAAGCAGTTTCCTGCTGCCCTGATAGAACAAGTAGGAAAGTACATAGTCTTCAAACTTGTACATCCAAAACATAGGATTTTCCTTTTCTCCCATCTCCAATGCCGCCAGACATTGCTGATAATAAAACTTCAGTTCCATAAAGTCATTCCCCTGACAGCTGATTCCTGCCTTAAAAAGGCCTTCCCTCATAAATACTGCAAACCTCTGGAAGAATTCACTTATATCACTATTTATCTTTTCCATATTTAAGACAATAACAATGCCCTCATGATAGTGAAATGCGTAGATACCGGCAAACATATTTTCCAACCTCCGGCAGGTAAAATAAACCGCATGAGTGGAAAAGTCCCTGCTGCTTACCAGCAGGCGGATACACAGGAAACGGTCACCAGGCTTCCACTTCTGATATTCCAGGCGCTTTTTCAAGACAGTCTCCTCGGTGTGTCCATGCTGGAGCAGTTCATAAAAAGATTGTTCCAGGTCCCTGGGATCGTCTGACTGCAGAAGGCAGCCTCTCTCCAGGGCTGTCTGCACATGCCCTGCCAGATATTCCAGCAGGGGATAATCACTCTCTCTGAATTCTCTTCCCAGTTCATTTACACATATCCTTCCCAGAAAGGTTTCCTCCATCCAAAAATTCACATACAGCCCCCTGTATCCAAACTGCTGTCTTGGAAAAATCTGAGCTCCCCGGGTTTTCAGGCTGTCCTGATACTCTCTGGAGACCTTAAACTCGTTCATGGTTTCCATCTGAACAGTTTTCTTCCCTGTCTGAGATTCATAATTCCACTTCACCTGCTCCGGCATCTCATTTACACTGGCTATAATCTCAAAATCCCCGTCATGCACAAAAATCGGGTTCTCAAAAATATCCACACTGGCCTGACAGTAGCTCTCAATCCTTTCATTCCTCCGCAACGCTTCCATCAGCGCTTCTTCCCACAGCTGATACTTCCGGAAGGTTATTAAAAGGGCACAGCATACTTCCTCCCACCGGGCAGTTTCCGGAAGAAGGATCCACCTTTGCGCTTTATCCAAAGTTCCCCGGGGGGTGCCCAGGCATATAATACCGCTTTTTTCAGGAAGCTCAGCCGCCTCCAGCTCCTCTGCCCGCCCCAGAATTACAAATTCCTCAGCCAGGTCCCTCATCTTTTTTCCCATTGGCGTGAACCCCAGATATCTCATTTCATTCCATCCCCTCCTTTTTCTTCCGGACGGCCTGAACTCTGCCAGATTCTCATATATGATTTCCATACTTATCCTCATTGACCCACCTCCCAGCGAATATATGTTCTGTATAAAGTATAGGAACTTTTTACAGCAAAGTCAATTTCTTTGTAGAATTTACTTATCTTCCCCCTTCCCCTTATAATGGGACCAGATAGAAAATGTACGAATCATATTAAAGGAGGATTTGCTTATGCTTACAAAACGACAAAATCTGCTGGAAACCATTCAGGGCGGGCATCCCGACCGCTATGTAAACTGCCACGAAGCCTTTGCGTTTATTATTGACCCCATCCTTACACACATAGGCGGCTTTGCCTATACCATGAAGCCAGGGGAAACCGTTATGAACCAGTGGGGCGTAACCGTAACCTTTCCAAAGGGATGTGCCGGCCCGCTCCCCATCCACAGCAATGGTCTTGCAGCGCTAAAGGATATTACCAAGTGGAAAGAAACTGTGAGGGCTCCCAGGGTTGTCTATCCCCCCGAAGTATGGGAAACAGCCAAGGCACAGGCAGACGCAGTTGACCGCAGGGAACAGTTCGTCGCCGCCTTTATGGCTCCCGGAGTTTTTGAAAAAATAAATTATTTAATGGGAATGGAACCGGCAATGGTCGCTTTTTATGAAGAGCCGGAGGCTATGCATGAATTATTTGATTTTATGGCTGATTGGGAACTGGCATATGCCAAAGAATTGATGAAATATATAAAACCGGACCTTGTCTTCCACCATGATGACTTTGGAACACAGTACTCCTCATTCTTCTCCCCTCAGATGTTCCAGGAATTTTTCGTTCCGGTCTATAAAAAAGTTTATGGCTACTTTAAAGAACAGGGATGTCTCATTGTACATCATTCAGACAGTTATGTGGCAAATCTGATTCCTTCTATGATAGAAATGGGTATCGACATCCACCAGGGAACCATCCATACCAATAACCTTCCAGAATTGGTTAAAACCTACGGAGGACAGATTTCCTTCATGGGCGGTATCGATAACAGTATCGTTGACAGGGAAGACTGGACCCACGAAAGTATCGCGGCTCAGGTCAAAAAGATCTGCGATGAAATCCCTCCTAAGTACTTCCTGCCGTGTACCAGCATGGGAGGACCCGACTGTTCTTACCCGGGAGTCTACGAAGCAGTCTGTGAAGAGATTGAAAAGTATAATAAAAAGAGATTTTGTATCGCATAATGCAGCAATGCGCCCAAAATTCTGGGGCTGGAAATGTACTCCTGTGGAGTGCATTCCCAGCTGCAGGGGCCACAAAAAAGCGTCTTTTATTCCGCAGAAGGATCCCAGGGACAATTACAGCATCTTTTCAAATTCTTCCAAGGGTAAGGGTCTGGCATAATAAAATCCCTGCGCAGTAGTACATCCAAGTACCTTTAACGTCTCAGTCTGTTCTTCTGTCTCTACCCCTTCACAGATTACCTGAATACCCAATCCCTTTGCAAGCGTTATAATTCCCTCTACAATGATCTGTCTTCGCTTTTCCTGAAGGCTCTGGCCGATAAGGCTGCCATCCAGTTTAATAGTATCCACCGACAGCTGCTGCAGGATCCCCAGAGATGAATAGCCCGAGCCAAAATCATCAATAGAAATTAGAAAGCCCAGTTCTTTCAGCCGGTACAGGTGATTCTGTACCTCCTCAATCTGATCCATCAGGATATTCTCTGTGATCTCCACCTCCAGGTATTTATGAGGAACTCCATACGCATCCGCAATATGAGAGAGCGTATCCGGGAAATGTTTATTTTTAAAGTGCAGCCTGGAAAAATTTGAGGAAACAGGGTGCACCGGTTTGTCCTCATCCATCCATTTCCGAATACTTCTGCATACCTGCTCATAGATATATAAGTCCATCTCTATAATGAATCCATTACTCTCAAAAAATGGGATAAAGGACCCGGGAGAGAGCATACTTTCTCCAGGTCGCAGCCAGCGGACCAAAGCCTCCGCCCCTACAATATCCCCGGAAAAGATGTTGACTTTGGGCTGGAAATAGGGGACAAATTCCCCGTTCTGCAGAGCAGGCTCCATAATGTCGGATAGTCTCCTGCGCCAAAGTTCTTCCTGGCGCATAGCTTCATCATATCTTAGGGTAATGCTTCCCCTGAAATTTTTCCCGCTCCTCCTAGCGTAATTAGCGAAATCCAAAAACAGGGAGATATCCTGTTTGTCCGTTGTTTCTACAATATATACCCCAAAAATAAGGTGAATTGAATAGGATTTTTGCTTTGCCTTTATAGCATTATTCATATCCTGGGCAATCCGGGAGGTACGGCATGTCAGTTTTTCCCAGCTCTCATATTGCAGAAGCATCACAAAATGGTCTGCTGACATTCTTGCACAGCATTCCCCAGGCGCAATGCTCCGGCTGAGAATACCAGCTAAAAGCCGGAGAAGCTCATCTCCTTCTTTAAATCCGAAACTGTCGTTAATTGTCTTAAACTGATTAACGTCCATATACAGTACCGCATAAGAATGTTCTTTGTCCTCATTAAGTATCCGTTCCGCCTCTTCACGGAACTTATTGATATTCCAGATTCCCGTCACTCTATCCTGGTACAGCAGCACCTGAAAGCGTTTATTATTCCTTGATTTTATAATGGCTATATAGGCCATTATCCCTGTAAGGATTAAAAAAATCAGGGCAGTAATCCCCACACTCTCTGCCGGATATTCTTGTATGATACGCTTAAAAGTAATTGATTTGGCGGCAGCAGAATTATTCATTAGCCAGGTATCCATCTGCTCACTGGGAATATACTGGATGCACTTGTCAAGGATGGAAAACAATCTGGGATCTGCCTCTTCAGAGATGCCTATACCCAGATCCTCCGAATAATTTATTAGAGTGACTGTGTTAAAACTTGAATATGTTGGATCGGACATCAGATAGCTGGCAATATACGTATTGGTATACGTAACATCTGCTTCTCCTTGTTTCACAGCATTAAAACAGTCCTGATTAGACGGGTAATAGAGTATTTCTGCTTCCGGGTTGTCCTTTGCTATCCTCTCAGCTATATAACGGCCTTCTGTCAGAGCAATCCGTTTGCCCTTAGTTTTATTACCTGTGCTGACCGCCACCAAAGGAGCTTTCAGATAATAGGTTGTGGTATCAATATGATTCTTTTCTGACCAAAGATAGTCATTGTCTGCACTGCACAGTAAATCTGCCTCTCCTTCACTCAGCATTTGATAGGATTCCCCACAGTTCTCTACAGACAGAAATTCAAACTTCAGCCCTGACTTCTGGCTGATTATGCGAAACAGGTCTGCCTCTACCCCGGAAAACTGGCCGCTCCTCTTATCGGTATATTCCAGGGGTGCATCCGAATCCACATATACGGCCCGTATTGCTCCCACCTGTTCTATGTACTCCTCTTCCTCCCTGGTGAATACAGGGTCCTGTAGTGAATTAATGGAAAAATATTTTTGATAGAGTCGGGATTCATAATAAGGATCCCGCAGCTTAATCGTACTCATAGCAGCATCCAGTTCCTGGGCCAGATCCGGCCGGCTCTTTGTTACAGCGAAATAAAGGGGCTGAGGAGAAAACTGGGCTACACACCGAAAGATACTGTTTTTCCCCAGATATGTAATAGCCACCCCGTCGAGTGTACCGTCATCCAGAGCATCCAGGAGCTCCTGTGTCTCCTGATAGGGGATGACAGTTACAGAGACGTTATTATCCCGGCAGTACTCAACAAAGCAGGCAGCGTCCACGCTGTTTTCGATCACTCCCACTGTCATACCATTAAAGGACTCATAGTCTTCATAATCATAGCGGTTGTCGTCTACACGCACATTCAGCGTGGAGTATATATTACACATGGGCAGCTTTGAAAAAAGATATTGTTCTTCCCGATCTTCTGTATAATAAACAGAAGGTAAAATATCGATTTCCCCTGTTTCCAGCATCTTAAATGTATGATCCCAGCTTCCTCCGTCTATAACCTCATATTCCCATCCCGCATATTGTGTAATCTTCTGCAGATATTCAAAATTAAAGCCAACATAACTGCCGTCCTTATCACGGCTCATATAGTCTCCGTCTTCATAATAACCGATCTTCAATTTTTCTTTAGCTTCCACAGAAATCGGCATTATTAACAGGGCGGCAAATGCAGTAAGACAAAAACAAATTATTCTCTTGAGAGCTTTCACAGGTATCACACCTTCCTCCAGGAACTCCCCTTCGATTCTGAAGGAAATCAAAGGGCATGTTATTAAACTATATAATTATCATTATAATATAAATAAACTTTTACTGCTAGTCCTCAACTGGAGCAAAAGACGAACAAAACTGCTGTCACTGCCATTCAAAATAAAGCTTAGCAGTCTAGACCAGTAAAAACTCACACTGGGGCTGCCGCAAAATAGACGTTTCTATTTTGCAGCAGCCCCATGATATTATATCCCTTTGGAATTCAATCCTTCCTGGAAATACCCATATAGAGGTAAGCATCCTCCAGTGTTGTCTCCGCCGGCGTACACTCTGTCTCCGGTTTCTCTTTTGCAAGTATCTTCATCTGCAGTCCGTCATTCACATACTGTTTTGCAGAAACATGATACTTTTTCTCTATTTCCGCTGCCTGTTCTATATCTTTTGCCCGGCAGTTCCAAACATGCCCTCTGGCACTGTTCACCAGTTCCTGCACCGTCCCGCTGTAAAGAAAAGTCCCTTTCTTCATTACTGCCAGCTCACTGCAGGTTGCGGCCAGATCCTCCACTACATGGGTGGAAAACAAGACGGTCCTGTTTCTGGAGAAATCCACAAGAAGATTGCGGATGCGGATCCGTTCTTCCGGGTCCAGTCCGGTGGTGGGTTCATCTACGATTAAAAACTCTGGTTCATTTAATAAGGCCTGAATAAGCCCTACACGGCGTTTCATTCCCCCGGACAGCTGGCGGTTTTTCTTTTTCTGGTGCTCCGCCAAACTTGTTTTTTCCAGATAGTAGTCTATCCGCTTCCTGCATTCTGTCTTGTCAATTCCGGATAATTCCCCCATATACTCCAGGCATTCCCTCACCGTCAGGTTGGGATACAGATTCAGTTCCTGGGGAAGATAACCGATTTTCTCCTGTATTTTTCTGTAATTCCGTTCACCATACAGGATCCCGTTCATAGTTATACTACCCTCAGAGGGCTTCAAGACCGTGACAAGAATACGCATTAAGGTGGTTTTTCCGGCGCCGTTTTCACCCAGTAGTCCGTAGATCCCCCTGGGAATTTCCAGACTTGCATGGTTTACTGCCGTGACTCCGTTTTTGAATGTTACTGTTACATCTTTTATTTTTATACTCATTTACTCAGCCTCTTTTCTTTAAGATATAGGGTGTCATTCCAACCATTACTGCTGCCAGCAGGATCCCCAGTGCCTTCCCCCATAACCAGCTCAGGTCCAGGGGCTCCTCTGTTCCCCGGAAGCTGTAGGCAAAAATATTGAATATCCCCAGCGTTTTATCTCCAAATGTGGAGTTTATCATCATCCAAACCGCAAGGCAGATGCCGATTCCTCCCCACTGGCTGCCAATAAGGTTGGATATTGTCACGGACAGGGTGCTCCAGAACAGAATTGTCCCAGTTACAGCAAGCATATACATCCCATACTGGAAGAGCAGAGAGTTATCGGACAAAAGCACAGGCTTCTGCCAGAAAAAAAAGAAAAAACCAATATAGGAGAGCACACAGAGGTATACGTTCTGTATCAGCAGTCTTCTCATGACTGCCTTTGCTCTGTTTCTCTCGGGATACAGGACAAATATCTCCCATCGCCCGGAGCTGCGCTCCATGACATAAGTCTCAGCACAGAATACAACTGCCAAAAGCGCTGCATTGGCATCCAGGGCCCCGCCGATTTCGCCTGTGAGGGTGATTCCCCGGATTAGGCTTAAAATCACAAAAAACATAACCGAATACACCATCTTATAGGGAGGCAGGCATATTTTGATCTCCTGCTTCAATAGAATCGCCTCCTTTTCCATATCTCTGCCCCGAGTACTATAAGGAGTACAGCGGCAGCAGATAAAAATGTCTGATTCAAAAGTGCCAGAGGCGGCGGCGCTGTCTCAAAGAACTTTCCGGGAAAGCGTACCATAATGGCCAGAGGTCTTCCAAAATACCCATATTCTCCGTCCGGTCCTATGCTGCCCATATTGGAGTAAATCAAATATAGAAACAAAAGCGGGACTGCCGGAAGAGGGTTTTTAAAGATCAGGGCAGCTGCCCCGTAAATGCTGGCGATCATCAGCATATTGGGCAGAATGTAAACAGACGCTGTTATTATAAAATCTGCCATGCTCACCGGGAAGCCGGCTCTTCGCCCGCAGAATTCACAGAGTCCTCCAAAAATAATTGTAAGAATTCCCCATACACCAAGCATAGCAAAGAATCCACCTCCTATTTTCCCGCACACATAGGCCCCAGAGCTAATTGGCTTTGTGTGGAGCAGTTCATAGGTATCCTTTTTTGAATCACGGATAAATAAGAACGCCAAAAGCACGGAGGAAAAAAATCCCATAAACAGCCCGCAGAAGTCTGCAAACTTTCGTGAGAAATAGTAGGAAAAGGAATGTTCCTCCAGATTGGAGGCTATATATGCATTGGCCTCCTCATATCCGGCTTTGTGGTATTCTGAGATATCGTAATAATATTTCACCCCGTATTTTCCATAAAATTCATACTTTTCTGCCAGTTCGACCTCCATCTCATCTATGGACAATCCCCTGTGTCTCATATCCTCCAGGATCTGGTCCGCCTCCTGTTCCGTAATGCCTTCTGCCTCTGCTAAATCCTTTTTTATCTTTTCGCAGGCCAGTGCCATCTGTTCTTCTTTGGACGAGAGCACATAGCCCTCTGTGATATCAGCATCCGCAATGTTCTCCGGTTCCAGTGCCTCAATATCTTTTTCCGATTGGTAATAACGAATTTCCAGGTACGGATTCAGCGTCTGATACAGTTGAAAGATAATAAATACCAGGCCAACCCATAAAACAGGATTTTTTAAGTAATTTTTCAGTTCCCGTTTGATTATTGCTTTCATTTTTCCCCGCCTTTCCTTTTTGTTACTACTAGAATAACGGGAAATTCTCAACAAAAAAACAATGCAGGAAAATCTCTTCTGATTCTCCTGCACACAGCATTACTCTATTCCCCTGTTTTGAAAACAGCTTTTACCACTGCACCGCCGTCCCTATTATTTGATGCTAAAAGTCTTCCCCCATGCTTTTCGCAGTACACACGACTGATATACATTCCCATGCCGAAGTGCTGAAGATCATCCTGCGGGTTAGAGTGATAATATGCCTTTGTGACCTGATCCTGACTTTCTGTAAATCCTCTTCCATCATCCGATACAGAGATTTTCAATTCTCTCCCTTCTGCCCGGATTTCCACTTGAACCAATCTCTTGGCATATCGAAAAGCATTCGATAAAAGATTGTCTGTCACCTCCAGTATCACTTCCCGATCTGCCGCAATCTTTTTGTCTGGTGATGTTTGTATGACAAAGCTCTCCCTGCCTGCCTCCTTTTGAAGAATCTGTGCAATTCTGCGTACTTCCTCCGTAAGGGAGGAGAGCGTAAACTCCGTGCATTCTATCCTGCGGGCCTCAAGTCTGGACAGCTTCTGCATGGTGCCGATAAACTTATCCATGCGTTCTATCTGTTCCATTCCCCCCTGCAGCATCTCCAGGATTTTCTTCTGTTCGAGAATGCCCTCGGGTATGAACTCCAGCAGCATTTCCTGATATCCCCTGAGGACGGCAAGGGGAGAGCGGATATCATGCGCAATGGCAGACCGGAGCGCCTTCTCCTCCTCCACCATCTTCCACATATTCCGGTTGTTTGCCGCCAGGGACGCACGCATTCTTTCAAATTCCCTGCACAGCCGCCCCAGTTCATCCCTGCTGTCATAGGTAATCTGAAAATCCAGCTCGTTCTTTCCGATTAACTCCGATGCGTCTGTCAGTTCTCCCAAGGGTACCTTTATCTTATCCCTGTAAAACAGTATAACAGCTACAATCATACTAAAAAAACAAGCTACCAGGATACTATAGGTTTCCAGAAAATCACACAGCTCAGAGTAGATCCCATCTATTTTTGTCATTCTGTCACCACTGACTCTGGCCACATCGACAGTAAAATTCTTCCCTTCTTTCTGCATTGCCTTCACATATGCATCTTCATCAATATACTTTATCCATATCTGCCGCTGGGCTTGTTCAGCAATCCCCATGACAGCTGCCCCGGTAAGAAATCCCAGGATTAAGCTTACCGTCAGGTACAGTACAATTGTTTTCCTTATTGATAAATTCCTTATCGTTTCCATCGGTAGCCCATCCCCCAGACTGTTTCTATATATTCTGTCTCTGTAAACTGACCGGTCTTATTCCGGATACGCCGAACCAGCTCAGTAATCACCCGGCTGTCCCCCTCGCCGTTATATCCGCAGACCTTTTCGTAGATCCGTTCCTTGCTGAATACCTGTCCCGGATTCATAGAAAGAAACTCCATAATATCGTACTCCAGCTTTGTAAGTTCCAGATACCTTTCCCCTATCTGCACCCTCTTGGCCGTGTAGTCAATCAACAGGCCGTCTCTGAACCTGTAATCTGGTTTTGCCTTATGCCGTTCCTCGCGTTTAAGATGAGCTGTAATTCTGGCTTCTAACTCTCTTAAGCTGAAGGGCTTCAGGATATAGTCGTCGCCCCCGGACATAAGTCCATTTACCCGATCCTGCTCTTCTGCTTTGGCTGTCAGAAAAATGATTGGACAGGAGATTTTATCCCGTATCTGCCGGCACACTTCAAGTCCGTCCATCTTGGGCATGTTTACATCCAGCAGCAGAATATCAGGCTGCATCCTGATTCTCTCCAGTGCCTCCCAGCCGTTCTCGGCGGTAATAACGGAATAGCCTTTTATTTCAAAATAGTCCCTCAGCATTTTGAGCAATTCTTTATCGTCATCTACCATTAAAATTCTGTACCCCATGATTCCATCACCTCTCATCTAGTATACACCGGAAAAAGCAATAAAAAAACAACAGCCGGAACTGCACATTATCTGTTCGCTGTTCCTACTCCCAGCGAAAGAATCGGACAGCAATTCCTCCGCAGATCACTGCGCACGCGATCATAATAATTACCGAAATTCCCACAGATTCTATAGGGAGACCAAGAGATGCCGCCTTCAGCAGCTTGATTCCCTGGGTTAATGGCATAAGATTCACAGCCCTCTGGAGTGCCTCAGGCATTACTTCGTAGGGAAGGGTTGCCCCTGAAAAAATCAGCATTGGGAAATAAAGAATGCTGGCCGCAATACTGGCAGTTTTCATATCCCGGGAAACCCCGCCCACCATCACACCGATGCTGAACATAGACAGCATCACCAAAAGATAGGCCGCCAGAAACATTCCCCAGGATCCCGGCAAACGCATACTGAAAAATAAAGCTGAGACAAGAAAAACCAAAACTAGAGACAGCAGAGAGTATACCCCATAGACGGCCACCTGCACTGCCAGAAGAAGCACGGGGCTTGTAGGGGTTACCTGATACCGCTTCAGGATCTTCTTCTGGCGGTAATCTGAGATGACCAGCGGCAGCCCCATCACACCACCTGCGCAGACCGCAATGGTGGACATTGCCCCAAAGGACTGTTCCAAAAAGGTATATTCCGCCCCTTCGAAAGCTGGCTTACTCCCATACATGCATCCCAAAATTAGGGTCACCGCCACCGGCATACAGAGAGCGAAGATAACCATATCCATTCCCCGGATAGATAGTTTAAGTTCCGTTTTCAGCATGGTAATAAACTTATGCATCCTCTGTCTCCTCCTCCCCGGTAAACCAAAGATAGGCATCCTCTAACCTGCAGCAGCAGCTCTGGGCCATGGCCTCCTCCGCCGTACCGGTAAATATAAATCCTCCGTCTCTGAGAATGCCGATTCTGTCACAGAGTACCTCCACCTCGTCCATAAAATGAGAGGAGAGAAAAATTGTCAGCCCCTCCTCCTTCAGCCTCAGCAGACTTTTCCATACGCTGCGCCGGGCCTTCGTGTCCAGACCAGTGGTAAGTTCGTCCAGAAACACCACCTTAGGCTCCGGAATCAGAGCCAGGATAATAAAAAGCCGTTGTTTCTGCCCGCCGGACAATTCCTGTATAAACGCATGCTTCTTATCTCCAAGGGCAAACTGCTCCAGCAGCATTTCCCAGTCTGCCGCCTTCTCATAGAGACAGGCGGTTTCTTCGCACAGCTCCCTCACTTTCATCTTTTCCGGGTAATGTGCCTCCTGGAACTGTACTCCTACCTCTTCAAACAGCTGCTTTCTGTTTTTCCACGGGTCTAATCCCAGAATGCGGACTGCCCCGGAATCCGCCCTGCGGGTACCCAAAATGCACTCAATCATAGTGCTCTTGCCCGCTCCGTTTGCCCCCAGCAGACCGTATACCTCCCCTGCCGCTACGGATAAACTGATGTCTGTAAGTACTTTATTTCCGGCATAAGATTTGCTTAGACCGGAAATCCAGATTGTTTCATCCATCTCTTTTTACCTCCTTTATTTTGAAGTGTATCAAGAGTATCATCTTCCGTAAGTATGGTGTTTTACTGTAGGGTTTCGGTGGTCATATTTTTCATCTTTTCAATCTGTCCGGCCACAAAATATGCATTTTCCTTTGCCTCATGCAGGGAAGTGAGAAGTTTATCACAGGCAGTGATAATGTCGTCATCTGTTCCCGGCGTATCAATAGCCTCTCTGATATCGGCCGCAGGATCCGCGGAAAGTACATGAAGCATTCTTAAAATGGAGGAAAGAGAATAGTTTGCGCATCGAAGGGAACGGATGATTTTCAGGCGCTCCATATCCTGGCCCGTATAAATCCGGTAGCCGTTTTTCCTGCGTTTCGCAGTAAACAATCCATTCAGCTCCCAGTTACGGAGCGTATCTATGGTTACCTGAAGATACTCCGCCGCCTCCTTTCTTGTAAAGGAAAGGGAGGAATTGGGAGAACATTCGCTGTTCCCCGAGAGAATGTGCTGTGTTATCCTTATAGCTTCTTCCGCATTTTTTATTTCTCTGCCCACTTGTCCGATATACTGTGCTGTCTTTTCTGCGGCAGCTTCGTACTCGCCCGCAGCAGAGGTTTTTATGATATCCACTGCCTTTTTGCGGAGGCCGTTTTGAAGAACCTCTACTTTCAGGGCGGCACGGGCCAGCTTGAATTGCTCTACGTGAAGGTCTGTGAATACGCGGTAGCCGTTGGACCGGAGTTCAGGCCTCGGGATCAGTCCACAGGCTTCGTACAGGCGGACGGTGTTCACATGGATGCCTATAATACGGGCAATGTCATTGGTTTTGTATGTGGTTATGGGTGGCACCTCCTTTTACTTCTTATCCTGTATCCTTATCTACTTGGTACGATCGCTGATTTTCACAGGCTTAACTCTGTCGGTCCAGTAGACCCTCCTGGCTGATGCAGATGTAAAGCCATCCGGCAGGGCCGGCGCATTCCTTATTCTGTCCCATTTTTCAGCAATCTCGGGATAACAGGATTCCAGGTCATTATACCCTTTCAGTACCTTTTTATTCCCACAGTAAGGACAGCCGTTGCCCTGCATCCTGGACTTTACCGTTGCCTTCCAGGCATGCAGAAACTCTCTGCCCTGAAAAACTGCAGTATGTTTCCAGTGAACCCTTTGGGAACTGCCGGCCGTAAGATATTCGCAGGTACCATCTGCCACGCACTCGATCAGGTGCTCTCCCTGCACGTGACGGTTTACCGTCCTGGTTTCACATATGCGGATAAGCAGAATATTTTTCTCCCTGCAAAGGCTGAGCTTTCTCGCATCACATAACTTTCTCTCCCTGAAACTGTGAGCCCAAAGGCCATTATACTCAAAGGCAATGTTCTCCTCCGGCAGATAAAGGTCCAGTTCCATACCGTCTAATGTCTCTGTATCACCGTTTCTGCCTTTATGCCACAGAGCTGCTGTCTGCCACCAGACCTTTTTGCCACTGTAGGCGAAGACTTCTTTCGGGGTAAGTCTGCCGTTTTTATATGTGTGCCATTGAGCCGCTGTATGAGGGTGCATCGTCTGCAGATCATTGATTCCTGGTTTTACTTTTGATTTCATTGACATATATCCTTAAGAATCACTTTATGGAATCTAGCTGCTTCTTATAAATATAAAGAACTTGCTGTTTTCTTATCATAACAGAAAAAGGCATACAAAAGAATATTTTACTGATGTAAACTTAACTTATTCCTCTATAAATAAAATTTGCTTTTTTCTCAGTAATTGTGTATTATAAGAGTATATGTAGCTTTTGCATAACTTCAAAATATATCTAAAGGAATATAATTATGAAAGATTCTTCTGATATTCGTAAATTAAATATAAATCTTATTCGTCGTTTGTTATACAGTAACAAAGAATACAGCAAACAAGATATCTCATTAAAAACAGGCCTGAGTCTCTCTACCTGCAATACTCTGTTAAATGAACTTGCCGCTAATAATGAAATAATCGGAGAAAAAAAGCAGCTGCAAAATATCGGTCCGCGTACTATGGTATATCATGTAAATACACAGAACGAACAGCTTCTTTGTATTTCCTTTGAAATAACAAAAGGCTTAAAAACACTTATTTTAAATGTTCTCTCTTTTGCCGGCAATATACTGGAAGAACATATCCAAACTTATGATTATCTGGATTATGACTTAATAAAAAAAGAATCTATGACAATTTTAGCCCAATGGCCAAATATTTCTCAGGTAATAATTTCTGGCTGCTGTGTACCAGATCATGGAATTATTCGTATCTGTGATATTGAGGAACTGGAAAATGTAGCAATTGTTAACAAACTCAGCACTGCGTTTTCGTGTCCGGTTCACCTGGAAAACGATATGCACTTAAAAAGTTATGGTTACTATATTAAGAGTAAAGACTCTAAAAAAATATTAACTTTGGCTAACTTTCCATCCAAAGCCCTTCCTGGGATATCAACTATATATAATGGCACGCTAATCCGGGGATCTCACCTGTTTGCCGGCAATATAGGTTATCTCCCCTTTGAGCTGTCTCCAAGAGAACTTCTTTTGCTTTTAGGTGATAAAAAAACGGCTCGGCCAATCATTTCACGGGTTATTATTGCCATTATTTCTATGATTGATCCGTCCAGTATCGTTTTAACCGGTCAGCTTGTTGAGGCATCAGATTTGGCAGTTATTCGTTCTGATTGTATGAAAACAATCCCAGAAAGATATCTTCCTGAATTACATTACGCAGATGATTTATATAAGTACATGATGGTAGGAATGCACCAAAAAGCTCTGGATATTAAGTTATCCATGGATGAGGAATATTTTTTCTAATCATAAAAGGGCATAAAATCTCCCTCCCCACAGATTTCTGCTTTTTCATTTTAGGCTGCTTTCTGTAGTCTCATCCTCTTATTATGATATTTATAAAATAAGTGGTAGTTTTGTTTTTCATAGCAGATAAATTTTACCGCAAAAAAAGGATTTTCAACCACTAATGTGTATTGAAAATCCTCTTTTTTATTGGGACTGTTTTTTCACAGCCCCTTTTTAATTCTTACTATATTAACCAAACTTTAGCCAGATACTTAGCCACTCCATCATGGTCACAGTCATCCAACACATAATTTACTTTTTCCTTTACTGCATCTAGTGCGTTTGCGGGAGCAAGGCTGTAATCCGCAATCTCAATCATAGGAAGATCATTCAGATTATCACCAAATACAACTAATTGATCGCATTCCATCATTTTTTTCAGTTTAAGCAGGGCATTCTTCTTATTTGCAGTATTACTGAATACCTCCAGGCAGTATAAACCGCTGTATATGTTCAGATAAAAGGAATAATTCAAATGTTCAATCTGATCCAACTCCTTACATACCTTCTCCAGCATCTCCCTTTCTCCCGTATACGTCAGATATACGACTTCACCACTGTTAAATGCTACGTCCAAGTCTTCTGTCAAACACACATTTTTACAGCTTTCTATAGCCCGGTCACTATAATACTGGGTTTGTTCCTCCATCTTCTTATCATTATAAAAGATAGATATCTGACTGCCCTCATATACATATATAAAACAGGATAACCCATTCTTTCCAAAGGCGTCTACTGCTTTTTTTGCACTATCCCTCCTAATACACTCAGTGGAAACAATCTCCTTTTTAGAGAAGTCATACAGAAATACGCCGTTTGTAAGAATCCCAGGTGTATTCAAACGGATTTCTGAAAGACGGTAATCACAGCCGTATGCCATACGTGCTGTAGCCACTGTAAATCTCATTCCCTTTGCAATACACTGGTTCAAAGTTTGAATGGTATATTCAGATACACATTTCTTACTGTTAAATAAAGTTCCATCCAAATCTGAAACGTATAAAGTTTTATACTTCATAACACTCCTTCCTGCATCTACATATATGATATCTTTCAGCGGCTATGTACTTCTGCCTTTTCCGATTTTTTTATCATATTAACTATTTTTTTGAAATTATGGGTAATATGATCATATCCACCGTCCGTATGCGGCAAAAGACAATTGCTGCAATCTTTTATCCCCGCCTCTGTATATGTAAAGTTTCCACCGCATCCTTCACCAAGAGCATACAAAGGGCAGTAACAGAATAGACAATTAAATTCTCCTTTGCCTGCAGTAGTTTTGTGACAAGGAAAATATTGACATTCCTTGTTTACAAAATAAGAATAACTGTTTTTCTTTCCCATATTATTTCTACGCCTCTAAGCTTTTCACCTTTTCTGGTCTTTTCACTTTATCAATAACGAGAACTATGATAATGCCTAGTATACCGCCGACGATTTTACCTGCCACCATAGGGAAAACAGCTTCTGAGTCATTAGCTGCGACATATCCAAGATGATCTCCGAGAGCAAAGCAAGCACAGATAGCAAATGCAGAAACAATTTTCTTTCCTTTTACATCCATATCTTGTACCATATCATATACTGGGAAAGAACTTGCCAAAGTCGTTATCATTCCGGCAACTGACACATCATTAATACCCAAGAATTTTCCCAAGGATTTCATAGGCTTTGCAAACGTTTTTGTCACAAAGTGAACCATCGGATATGCCCCCGCCAAAGTCACACCAATCATTCCTAAGATTCCCAGCTGCTCAGAAGTAGATGCCATTCCCTGAATAATAGTAATACCTGTAAGCGACTGTCCAATCGCAATTGCAGCTCCAATGATATTAACTACCTGAATCAACTTTGCAAACAATGCAAATATCTTAATCGTTACCTTCGTGAAAAAAACTAATCCAATCACTAATATCACAGCAAGAATCAACGAAGGGATTAAATTGATGAAAGTAAATTTAATTGGCATTCCGTCAAGCACACTGCAAAGCAATACAGCAAATGGTATTGCAATAACACCAGCAAGAATACCCTCAGAAAATACAGCTTTATCCTTGTCTTTCACTACTCCAAGAGAAACTGGAATAGAGCAGATAATTGTACAGCCGAGCATTGAGCCTAAATACACACCGGATAAACGAATAACCTGTGGATCACTCGTCATATTTTTTGCCAGCGGATAGCCACCCCCGTCACAGGAAAGCAAAGTACCTGCAACCATGGCAGGATCGCCGCCAAAAAATTGATACACCGGCGCAAGCACAGGTTCCAACACCTGACCCATTAACGGTGCCATACAAACCAATCCCAAAAGGCTGAAAATCAACGGACCCGTCGTATTAATACCTTTTTCGAACTCGTCAGCGTACCCCAGACGTTTCTTGAAAAACAAAAGGTCCGCCACACCAAGCAGCATAAAGAAAACCAATATAAAAATAATAACTTTACTAATATTCATAGTATACTCCTATCATCTATCGTATAGTCTATTCTGTGGTTTCTAATAAGTCTTTCACCCTTCTAAGATAACCCGCCGCATAAGCGCCATCCATAATCCGGTGATCTGCCACCAGATTTAAATTCATCATTGGGCGAACCGCAATTTCTCCGCCAATGACTACCGGAGTAGGCGTGATCTTATTCACTCCAAGAATCGCAGCCTCCGGCTGATTAATGATTGGCGAAAAGCTTTCAATACCCATCATTCCTAGATTTGAAATTGTAAAAGTGCCGCCGGTAATATCATCCATTGTAATTTTATTTTCCCTTGCACGGGCTACCACATTATTGCATTCGGCCGCAATTGTTTTTATATCCTTGCTTCCGATATCCTTTACATTCGGTACTATCAAACCATTCTCTACTGCCACAGCAAGGCCGATATTAATTGTCTCATGAAGTATAATGTTTTCATCGTCTATGCTGCCGTTCACATACTCATATTCCTTCATAGCTTCAGCACAGACCTTCATCAGAACATGGTTCAGCGTAACCTTCTGCAATTTGTCATTTACACCTTCATTCACTCTTTCCAGATATGCCTGTACTTTTGTCATATCTACACTTAATGTAAACACAACGCGGGGAGATGTATGCCAGCTCTCACTCATTCTCTGGGAAATGATTTTTCTCATGCCTTTTACTTTAATTTCCATTGTGCAGTCCTCCCTGCTTTATTCCGCCAGTTTTGCCACAAGCTCTTCCACTGGTCCAGTTGTATATAATCCCATTTCCTGAAGTATTGGGCTAACATCTGAAGGCTCGGCGTCGTTATCGTTTACAAAACTTGTCAGAACTCCTCCCATGAAGAAACGGTACTTCGCATTCCTCTTTTCCGCCAGACTTAACAAAAGCTTCGAATATGGCAGAGCCTGTCCATTATGCAGACTGATACAGATATCAGTAACCCCATGTTCATCTGCGATATCCAGGACATCAATGGCATCCATTGAGTTTCCGCCATTTATTACATCTGCGCCTAACGCCTCCAACACATTAGCCACTACAAAAGAACCATAGAAATGCAGATCTCCTGATACAACACAAATACGTTTGCCTTTTAGTTTCTCTGCATAGCCCTGTTTTCTCAAACGCTCAGCAACCACCTTGCCCATATCGTCTGCAACGCTCCAAAGGGCGGCAGGAAGATACGGTTCCACATAGGCTTTTCCATCATTTACAATTGAAGGGTGGAAGAACTGCTCAAATTTTGTGGGATCCATCTTCTTGAAAACTACCATCATCTCAATAGGATTTGTGATATCAATTCCAGCCTCTTTCATCCCATTCATGATATTATCAAACATAATGTCCGAATGCGCCTTTACTTCGTCCCGAAGCTTTTCAATCGTCGTCCAGTCAATCAGACGCATATAATCATCTGCACGGAGTTCTGCTCTCTGGCATGCGCCAGTCATATCCAGCAGTTCCTGAAGTGTGGGAATGGTTACCTTTTCTGTAATAGGCACAGAAGTATATGCTGCACCTGTTTTGTATTTTCTTTCTACAAGAATCATCATTAATGCTTCCGGAATCTGGAAACCGTAATTCGAATGCAGGTGATGATCCCAATGATCTACTGTATTTGCATGCAGGAACTCAATGCCCGGCTGATCATCCTTCCTGAAAGTATCGCTGGCAGCCAGCCACACGGCTGCTTTGTCAATAAGGTTAGTGGTAAGATTGCCAAAGCTAAACGAATATCTTGCCTTGCACAGATCGGATACTACGTAACGCTCCCACTTTGCCCATGCAAGGTAAGAAACAAGGTCGGAGAAATATGCCGGCATACTGTCGTCAGCATTAGAATTTACAATGATTTTTTCATCGTATTTTGCAGCTACAATTCCAAGAGCCTTAATATTCTCATTCATGTTCCAGACTTCGTCAGGACAGCCCTGTGCTACCTGCTGGAAGGTTCCAAACAGCCCCTGGTAAGAGCAGCCGGCTTTCATACAATTAATTGTCATATATACAGCATTGGGAAAACCAAGATGATTATCACCGAAGACTGGCTGTACTTCAGCAGCCTGCATAATTCTTTCCCAATCCTCCAGCTTATCTAAGTCAAAGCCAAGCGCTTTTGGCAGATTTCCGCGTTTTTCTTTTGGGGTTCCCACTAGGTTTTGGGGAAGTTGGTGTACAAAACTGACCCGAAGACCAGTTTCATCATTGAATTTTTGGACTGCTTTCATTGCTGCCACTTCATCGTCAACGGAAGCAAATCCCATATTCATCTTCCAGCTAATCTTTCCTTCTTTTGCCCTCTGGAGACGATAGTCCACATCGCTCATTCCATATTTTTTCTTAAATGGAGTCTCTGCTATTGTAATTGTCTTTCCAATCTCGTAACCTTCCTGCCATGATTTCTTCCAATCCGGAACATTTTCCGGAATCAGACTGTTTAAATATTCTTTTCCTGTTTTGTTTAATACACTCATCTATATACCTCACTTCTAAATTTTTTATGCCAGCTCATTGATAGAGTATTCCCGTGAAATCAATCCTCGAAGATTTTACCCTGTGCAGTCACCCGAACCACCGTTTCTATAAAATGACGCTCTCCATCTTTGCATTCGCTGAGCAAAACACCTTTCTCAGAAACATTTAAGAATTCATATATCAGTTTTCCATTATGTTCAAAGACATCTTCACAGATAACCGATAGTTCCGCCAGTTCCAAATTCTGCCTGTAAATCACTTCCTTCGCATAGCTGCAGGATATATCCACTGCTCTTTGTAATGCGTCTTTACGAAAACTGGAAAAATAACGTCCAGTTTTTGTATGGGCGAGATACCCCCGCCCCTCTTCCCCTGGGCGAACCGTTGCCTCCACCGTCTCCCGAATTCCTGCTGTAGCTGCTCCTACTGCATTCGCTACCTCATGATGCTCAGGGATTACTGCATCCAATCCACTTTCTTCCCTTGCTTTTTCATACCAGGTTCGTGCCGGAGCTCCGACCGCACATACGGGCAGACTCTCGTGGGCCCCCAATACATCCAGGACCTTCCGAACAACTGCCTCCTCTAGCTTTTTAACAAGCTCATCCTTCGGAATTCCAATCCTATCTGCAAGCCCTGCAATGGATTTTATTGATTTGTCCCGATCCCACAATACATATTCTTCTGTATAATGGAGAATATCAGTAGGCGTAATTGTATCGATACCACCTCTGCAAGCCGGCAGAACCCTTTCCGGTCCGATGATTATTTTCCCATCTTCATATGCAATATTACTGTCCCCACCAAGTCCAAAGGTATGAAGTTTTGCAGAGCGAATTTGGATTTTCCACGGTCCTACTAGTGCCCCTCCATGCGACAGTTCCACACGTTTATTGCGAATAACTCCCACATCCGTAGTAGTTCCTCCCATATCAGATACAATTGCGGTCTCTATCTGTGCCAGATTAACAGCGCCTGTCATACTTGCAGCGGGTCCTGAAAGAACGGTTTCGATTGGTTTTTCTTTGATAAACGCAAGACTTGCAATGCTTCCGTCCCCTTTCATTACAAAAACCGGCGCCGATATGTGATATTTTTTCAGCGATGTTTCCATTGCTTTAATAAATCCATGAATAATGGGCAGTAAACCTGCATTTAAAATAACAGTATTTGTGCGTTCCAAATATCCCAGAACATTCGCAATTTCATGTCCACACATTACCGGAATATCTGTTTTTTCCTGCACAAGGCTCTTTACCTGCAGCTCCTGCTCCGGATTTCGGATACTGGATGCACCTGAAATAGCCACTGCATCCAGCCCTGGAAGGAAATCATCCAGCAGGCTTCGTACCTGTTCTGAGCGCACATTTGATAACACACGCCCTTTAATGTTCACCTCACCATCCACATGCATCATTTTCTCTGATGCCAATACGCCCCAGGGGCGTTCCCCTATAATTATAACGCCAACCTTTCCAGTCTTGCTTTCCACGATTGCATTTGTAGCCAGCGTCGTTGATAGCACTACCCTTTCAACTTCCGATGTTTCCTGAGCTGTCAGCCTCAATTTATAAATGCTTTCACTGATTCCATTTTCCAGCTTTTCATGCGTAGTAAGAGCTTTAGCCTTACGCACGACTCCGCGGCCGCAGTCCCCGTCTGTTTTTAACAGTACTGCGTCTGTATAGGTTCCACCTGTATCAATACCAATTACGTATGCCATAACCTCTGCCTCTTCTGTCTAAATCAGTTCATTTACAACCGCTACAACATTTTTGGCGCTGTTACCGTGCTCGGCGCCTTTCTCAAACAGCTTCAAAATTGCATCTCCGCAGGGTGTTTTTACACCAACAGAATGCATAGAGTTCAGAATCGTTTTCATCGAAGAAACTTCTATTCGTAAGGTACATTCAGAAGCATCTTCAAACTTGCCCGTATAATTGCTGCATTCATCTGCAAAGGAACGATAATTTCCAGCCAGCATAATTGGAAGAATGTGCTCTGCCTGCTCAATAAAGGATGCAACCGGATAATTGTTCTTAATACAATATGCAACTGCTTCCGCAAGAGCTGCAATTGCTCCAAAATGTACTTCGAGAACTGCAATGTCAATCACACTTGCGCCAATTACATCTTCTCCAAGATATACTGCGGTTCCGATTGCATCCAGTGCATTCTTGGCGCTGTCGAATACTTCTTTGCTTCCCGAATAAAGAAGATAGGCTTTTTCAGTACCGATATCCCCAGGATAGTTCTCTATTTTAGCATCCAAATGCAGCATGCCCTTTTCTTTTGCAATACGATCCATATCCTTAACTTCATCAGGACTGGAGGTGGTTGTATTGATTAACATCTTTCCTCTAAGCCGTTCTTTATCAGCGCTATTCATAACGGCAGATGCAATTTTATGATTTGGTAAATTAATCAGTATGCATTCCGTATCACCCGCCTCGTCCAGACTTGCATAATATCTCGCTCCACGTTTAATAAATTTGTCTGCTGCATTTTTATTAATATCAACAATCGTTACCTCAATCCCACCGTTCATCAGCGCATGAATCAATGAACTTCCCATGGTTCCACAGCCGACAACTGTTATTTTTTTCATTACCTTCCTCCTCCTCTGAAAATATAAATTTTACACTACATAAACAATGCCTCTCTGACCACCTCGCACACAGTCGGATGCGGAAATATAAGCTTCTGCAGATCCGTAATTGTTCTTTTAGAACCAATCATCATCTCTGCACCATAAATGATCTCCGATGTATAGCTTCCAATCATATGGACGCCGACAATCGTGTTATCATCCGTATTTATTATCAGCTTGCAGGTGCCGTCTCCTCTCTCCACCTCAGCCAGATATCTTCCTGAGTAGTTCATGGAAACATTTGCAACTCTTACATTCATGCCTTTCGCAGCTGCACTTTCTTCGGTCTCTCCCACACCCGCGACTTCCGGATTAGTATAAATAACGTACGGAATCTGCTCATATTCCATGGAATCTTCAATGCCCAAAATATCATTTACGGCGACTTCAGCTTCTCTGTATGCGGTATGTGCTAACATAACTTTCCCATTGATGTCCCCCACTGCATAAACGCCAGGTATATTGGTCTGCATATGTTCATCTGTCTCAATCGCACCGCGATTAACAGAAATCCCCAAATTCTCCAGCCCTATATTCTCTGTACAGGCCCTTCGTCCAATGGCACAAAGAACTGCGTCAGCCTGTTCCAGACGTTCTCCCCCTTTATCCTCATACCGCACACCCTGTTCCGTAACCTCAGTCACTTTGCAGCCAAGTCTGAATTTCACACCTCTGCGCTTGTAATTTCTCAAAAGAATTGAGGCAATTTCTCTTTCCGCCGGTCCTGCAATCTTGTCCAACATTTCGATAATAGTTACATTTACGCCCGTCATGGCAAAATAGGACGCCATTTCAAGCCCAATTACCCCGCCGCCTATCACTATGAGTTTTTCGGGAAGATTTGTTCTGCTGAGTGCTTCTTTGCTAGTCATAACAAATCCGTTTTCGATTCCTTCTTTTAATCCCGGAATTCCTGGAATCGCAGGGACAGAGCCGCATGCAAAAATAAGCTTCTCTCCTAAATATGTCTCATCCTCAACCTGTACAACGAAGCCTTCTTCTGTCTTACCCTCTACATATCCACTGCCCGTTACTACGTTTACACCATTGGCCTTCATCTTCGCGCCTACGCCGGCAACTAGCATATGTACTACTCGATCCTTGTGCTGAATCACCTGCTTATGGGCAATCCTCACATTCTCCGCAGTCACACCGAAGTTTGCACTATCCTTTGCATGTTCATAAAGCTTTGCTGAATTCAATAATGCTTTTGACGGGATACATCCCTCGTTCAGACAGGTCCCTCCAAGTGCTCTCTTCTCAATCAGAACAACTTCTTTTCCGCCATGAGCTGCACGTTCTGCCGCCAGGTAGCCGCCCGGGCCGCCCCCTAATACTATTACATCTGTTTTTATCATGCCGTTCTCCATTTATTATTTAAGAATAACTTTCTGTATCCCCATATAGCCACATACCATCTTCAAAAGTTCTGTATAATCACCTTCTTTGATAATTACATGATGATGCAGACCATTCTCAATCATCTGATCCACTACCTGACTTGCCTTCACACCGTCAGTTCTCAGTTTTACAACTAGTTTTTCCCCCGCTTCAACCCATTCCTGACAGCTTACCGGAAGTGTAGAACCAGTAGCGATCATCATCTGATAGCTTCCCGCGCTTCCCTGCATATCACAGAAGGTAACTTTATTCATAGCCTTTAACGGGAAGCCGATGAAGGACGCCTTGTTCCCTGCCGGGTTAGACACTACTTTATCCATGCTGTCAGCCAGCGAAGCGGCAGAACTGCCTTCATGGCAGACAGTCAAATAATCCTCTGTATCATTAAAGGCACCAATCTCGCCCAGGGCACACGCACCGCCTTCTGATGCAAGATTTAAAATATACTGTACTACAGCATGTGCAATATCACCCTCCGTGTCAACAATAATGCCCTCATCTGCAAGCCACGATGCTGCCTGGTTCATCATCCCGCCATAATTCGGATAACACTCTGCCGCTATAGCCGCCAGTCCTGCATTTTGAATCATAGCCTTTGTTGCCATATACATCTTTGCCATCCAGACCATGTTATCTTCACTGCATTTTACAACACCAGTACGATCACTCAGCTTTTCCAGTGTCATTTTTGCCTCTTCATCACAGATTTCCTGCGCTGCATCAATGATTTCCTCCATTTCAAAATGGAGAATGGTCGGTCCCACCGTTTTTGAAAACTCCCATTCTTCGATGCTCATATCCTGGGGGCCTGCAACTCTCCAGGTCTGACGTGATCCAACCAGTGCCAGACGCATTGATCTAACTTTTTCAATAATTTCACCGGCACGGGCAACATTTTTTACCTTATTGATAAGCTCTTTATCATGCGCAAGACCGTATACATACTCGAAATGGACACCAAAATTCTTTAATACGGAACCAAAATTCTGAACACAGCCTATGGAAAAAGTTTCCGGATAAGGTACCGCCCAAAATACCGACGGAAGCTTTAACTCCTGGATAAAAATGTATTTTAGAGAGTCCATTACCCAGGTAATATCCATAATGGCTACCGACTTAATCCCCGCCTCTTTGAATTGACAGCATACCTTTAAAGCATCTGCCGGTCCCCAAACACATCGTTCTGCCACAACCACATCTATACCGGCATCTCTCATTGCAGCAGATGCACTTTCCAATAACTCCTTGTATCTCTGCCCGCCGCTTTCAATCGGACTGCACAAACCTACAAGACCCATTCTTAATTGTTCATTCATTTTCAATCTTTACCTCCTCATTACGCCTGGTCCCTATTCCTTCTCTTACAGGCGCCTCTACGCTTTCTAGTCAACCGGACCGCCGCACCAAGAAATCAGTGCCGGTTCTGAACCGATGTTAGTGATTTCATGGGGCTCTCCCTCTTCAATAAGAAGTAAATCGCCCTCTTGAAGTTCATAACACTTTCCGGACTGGCCATTACGAACAACCACATGTCCTCTGCAGGCGAAAAAGGTTTCATGAGAAATTGGATGTCCCGGATCAACCCCTCCCGTCTGTCCCGGAAGAAGTTCTGAAGTGCCAAACCAGATTTTGTCCGTCCTACAATAATCCCTTACAACTTCCGGACCGTCCAGACTGACCTTGGCATCAGCTTTTTTAACAATTTTCATAATAAACCTCCATTTGTCAACAACACTTTTTTGTTTTACTCTGCAAAAATATACATCTGCCTACAGTAGTGATACAACCTTTTCCAGATTTTCACGAAATGTGCCATCTTTCACAAACTTCTTATCAAACAGTGCACTTCCCATTGTGAAAGTCCAGGGATTCATCTTACGAACCACTTCAATTCTCTCCTGAGAATCAATGCTCCCCGCCATAATAACCGGCAGCTGGCACCTGACGGCAATTTCCTGGGAGAACACTTCCGGATCGCCCTCCGCATAACGATATCCCAGAAGATCAATGCCATATACACCTTTCTTTGCGTATACCTCTGCCTGATTCACACAAAACTCAACTGTACCTTTTAATACACTGGGGCTTCCGGATACCCGCCCGACAAATGGACAATACTTTACATCATGCTGCTTGATATAATCCAAAACGCTGTCATAAAAAATGGTTCCTGCAAGATAGTCAAATCCGCACTCTACGGCAAGCTGAGCACCACGCATACATTCAAGTTCAGAGTATGTAACCACTTCAAGAAATGTAGTTTTGCCGGAAAACTTCATCAGCTGACATAATTCCTTCATATCCTCTGGTTCTAATCCCACGTCCTTAAATCCCCAGTTTTGTACAGGAAGGTCTTTGCACGCCTCAAATGTCTCCTTCGCATTCTTTACTGTTACATCGTGATGTGTCAGCATAACAATTAATTTTTCTTTCATTTTCTTCTCCTAATTTATCATATTGTTTGTTCAAAACAGCCTGTCAGATCTTTAAACAGCTTACAATACGTCTTATATCCATTTTCGTACACTTCTCTGTTTCCTGGAACAGGCTCGAACTCTGCTTTTATTCCAATCATTCTATCTACAGCCCCATCTATACTGTCAAAAATCCCAACTGCCTTGCCTGCCAGAATAGCCGCTCCCAGACATGCAGCTTCTTTTGATTTTGTTGTGAGCAGTCTCTTCCCTGTAATATCTGATTTAATCTGACTCCACACTTCACTCTTAGAGCCTCCCCCAAGAGAGCGTACCTCATTTACTTCAATTCCCATCGCTTCCAATGTATCGATATTGCGTTGAAGAGTATATCCCACCGACTCAAAAATTGCTCTTACAAAATGTGCCTTCGTATGCCTCATAGTGAATCCAAACCATACGCCCTTAGCTTTGGCATTCACGTCAGGAGCAAGAGAACCAGACAGATGAGGGAGCATTAAAAGCCCTTCTGCTCCTGCAGGGACACTGGCCGCCTCTTTCCCCATCAAATCATAAGCACTTACATCTGAAATTGATTCTATTGCCATCTCTTCTTTGCAGAACTTATCTCTGAACCAGCGAAGAGCCATCCCCCCTGTAGTAAACGTATGCAGCATGTACATATCAGGAATTGCAAAATAGTGCAGCGGCATCTTACCGTTTGGATCAAAAATAGGACCTGCAACCGGAACGCAAATAGCTAAGGCAGAACCAATATTTTCTGAAAACATCCCTGCATGGACATTTCCGACTCCAATTGCCCCTGCCGCCTGATCCAAGGCGCCTGTACAAACGGTGATATCAGTCCCAAGCCCCAGTTCTTTACTGATTTCAGGACGTACCTTTCCTACTACCTCACCGGATTCATACACAGGTGCAAGCTGTTCTTCCTCAATTCCCACAAACTTCAACATCTCCGGCCAGTACTTTTTCGTGGTAATATTCCAGTATGCAGACGAACAAACTAAAGACCCCTCTGTTGCAAACAGGCCTGTTATTCTATAAATGAAATAATCCTCTATCAGCAAAAACTTATATGTCTTTGCAAATACCTCAGGTTCACTCCTTCTAAGCCAAAGGATTTTTGCCGCCGGCCAGCAAGGTTCGAAGCTCACTTGACCAGTCACCTGATAGCACGTTTCATTTCCGAATTGAGCCTCCATTTCCCTTGCCTCTTTTACTGCACGGTTATCCATCCAGACAATCGCATTTCTTAAGCTTTTCCCCTCTTTGTCAATACAAAGCAATGTCTCACCCTGAGCTGAAATTGCTAGTGCCAGACTATCCTGCTCCTGGATTGGATACTGGGCTTTCAAGTCAGCAAGGCCGTCTTTGAAAGCATTCCAATAGATTTCAGGATCCCCTTCCACAAAATTCACTTTTGGAGTCATCAAACTATACTCCTTGGCAGATACAGCCAACAGCGTTCCCCCGCTGTCGAACAGCGCAACCTTAAGAGCAGTTGTTCCTAAATCCAGACCAATCAATAACTTCATGTTTGTCATTTCTCCCCTCTGAATTACAGTTCATCATAACCTGCGAACCGGCGGATATGGCCTAAGCGCATCCGTCCTTCACCGGCCATTTTATTTATAAATATGTAGCAATATCCTCATTTTCATCCTCTGATAAAATTAGGACCGGTGTCTGACACGCAACAAGAGTTCCCTCTTCTACCAGAAGTTTTCTAACGTAGCCCTTCATGTCAGATTCGACCTGATTGGTAATCTTATCTGTCTCTACTTCATATAAGAAATCTCCTTCAGATACTTTATCGCCTACTGCAACCAAATATTTTCCTACCGTTCCTTCCTTCATTGTAGAACCCATTTTGGGCAGTTTAAAAATCTTAACCATTTCATTACCTCCAGTAATATAATTTATTCTGTTTCGTACAGGGGCAGCTGATCACAATTCCTTATACAGCAGCCCCTGCTGCTGCAACTGTACACGAAGCCCAATTTACCCCATTATTTTCTTTACTGCATCTATTATGTCATTCTTCTGTGGGAAGTAATACTCCTCAAGTGTCACCGTAAATGGAACCGGTGTATTCAGTGCGCCGACACGGATAATTCCTTTATCCAATGTTTCAAACATGTCCTCTGCAACATTCGCTGCCAGTTCCCCAGACCATGCTCCCCGTTTGACTTCTTCTGTAACGACTACAAGTTTTCTGGTCTTAGAGATAGATTTATAAACCAATTCTTTATCGAAGGGATATAAAGTCCTTGGATCAATCACCTCAATACTGATATTGTCTTTTTCCAATTCTTTTGCCGCTTCCAGAGCTTTCAACACACACAAACCAGTGGCAACTACGGTTACATCGCTTCCTGCCCGCTTTATATCTGCGCTTCCCAGGGGAATCGGAGCATATTCATCTTTATCTACCACTTCTCCCTTTGTCTGATAAAGCATCTGATGCTCAAAAAACATAACGGGATTATCATCTTCTATTGACGTCAAAAGCAGACCGTATGCATCCTGAGGTGTGGATGGATATACCACCTTCAGACCAGGAAGATGCACCAGCATTGCCTCTAGCGACTGTGAATGCTGCGCTGCGCTCTGCATTCCTCCGCCGCTGGTAAGTCTTAATGTCATGGGAACATTCATACTTCCCCCATACATATAACGGAATTTCGCCGTCTGATTCATAATCTGATCCATACAGCAGCCCATAAAATCATTGTACATAAGTTCTGCCACCGGACGCATTCCGGTAAGGGCTGCGCCAGCTGAAAGTCCTACTATCATCTGTTCTGCTACCGGTGTATCACGAACCCGCTCCTTACCAAACTGTCTATACAGCCCCCTTGTAGCTCCCATAGATCCGTCTACCAGCCCAACATCTTCGCCAATGCAGAAAACGGTAGGATCCTTCTCCATCTCAAAACGAATCGCATCAGATATCGCTTCTGAAAAATATATATTTCTCATTATCTCGCCTCCTCTACAATATCTGTATATACATCTGTAAGAGCCTTTTCTTTAGTCGGGAATGGACTTTCTGCCGCAAACTTCACAGCTTCCTTTATCATCCCTCTTACTTTTTCCTGAATAGCAGTAAGTTCTTCCTGACTTGCAACGCGGTTTTCTTTTAAGTATTCTTCGAATCTGGGGATCGGATCATGATCCGGCTGTTTCCAGAGTTTGATTTCTTCCGGGTTACGATAATTTTCCGGTTCTCCTTCAAAATGACCTCTCCAACGGTATGTCTTACACTCAACATAACTTGGTCCATAGCCATTTCTTGCGCGGTCAATTGCATTTTTCATTGCCTGGTGAACTGCAAGGATATCATTTCCGTCTACAATTTCACTTGGCATGGAATACGCTGCAGCACGGTCTGCAGTATTTTCTGTCTTCATTCCATTTGTAATACGACAAGAAATTGCATATAAGTTGTTCTCATTTACAAATACAATTGGCAGATTCCAAAGACTTGCAATATTCATTGCCTCATGGTAGGAACCCTCTGCTGTTGAGCCATCTCCGTGGAAGCAAATACATACTTTGTTGTTTTTAAGCATCATGGAGGAAAATGCGGCACCTGCTGCCAATGTAAAACCTCCTCCTACAATGCCATTTGCTCCAAGGATTCCGAGCTCTGTATCCGCAATATGCATCGAGCCCCCTTTGCCTTTGCAATAGCCTGTCTCTTTCCCCCACAGTTCAGCCATCATCTTTTTCATATCTGCGCCTTTAGCAATGATATGTCCATGCCCTCTGTGCGTACTGGTAATATAATCGCCGTCTACAAGGTTTGCACATGTACCGGTTGCAATTGCCTCCTCACCGATGTACAGATGCACAAAACCAAGTACGTCCCCTTCGGCAAAGCTCTTCGCAGTCTGAAATTCAAACTGGCGGATCTTCTGCATGGTTTCATACATTTCCAGAAGTTTTTTGTTTGATAAGTTCATTTTTTTCCTCCTTTTAAAATATTTTTTAAGCTATATAGCTTAAGAAACATTCATTAACTCCAAATGGTGTTATGAATTCATATTGCAATAATTACTGCACGTGTTATAATTATAATTGCATTATATATTATATTATCTATTATTGCAATACTTATTATAATTAAAATTATCGTTTCATCACTTTGCACTTTATATAGTGGTATTCTTGTATAAAATGCATAAGATTGATTTCAAAAAATAAGTGTTATACTTAAAAGGTCTGAAATCCTTAAAAATATGAACTAAAAAACACCGGGAAATTAAAGCTTAAGAAAGGATTAAATTGAATGAACATAACGATTTATGACACGGTCAACTCCGGCCTACATTTCTGGGGTGGAAAATACACATTTTGCATGAAACCAATGCACTATGTACATACAATATTAAAAGAAAGGTGACTAAATATTATGGAAAATTATTTTATTGAATCTAATGCGTACAACCCTTGGTATAATCTTGCAGTAGAAAAATATTTGGCAGATTATGTACAGAAAGAAGAAGTTATTCTTTATTTATGGCAAAACCAAAATACCGTTGTTATTGGACAAAACCAGAATGCGCTACGGGAATGCCGTGTACAGCTTCTGGAAGCAGAAGGTGGTTACCTGGCACGCAGATCTACAGGGGGAGGTGCTGTATATCAGGATTTAGGAAACCTTTGTTTTACATTTGTGGCTTCAGAAGAAAGATACGACGTCGAAGAGCAATTAAAAATAGTAATGAAAGCATGCCAAAAATATGGTATCTGCTCCCATTTTTCCGGAAGAAATGATTTGCTTACAGATGACAACAGAAAATTCTCCGGCAGCGCCTTCTCAATGACTTCAAGGGGAAAGGTCCAACACGGCACACTTATGATAAATGTAGATGTAAACAAGCTGCAGCGTTATCTGACTCCTACTCAGGAAAAATTAAAGGCCAAAGGAATTGCCTCTGTAAGTTCCCGAGTATGCAATCTGCAGGAATTGAATACCGGCTTAACTGTAGATGGAATGCGCGCTGCACTTAGAGCTGCATTTGAAGAACAATATGGCAGATGTACAGAATTATCTTTGGATATGTTAAATAATGATAAGATACAAGAATATTATAAGATGTACTCTTCCTGGGACTGGAGATATGGTAGATCACCAGAATGCGAGACTGTTTATTCCCATAGATTTACATGGGGCGAAGTAGAAGTTAATCTGAAACTCCATAATCTTATTATTAGTGAGTGCAAAGTATATTCTGATACTCTGGAAGTACAATTTCCCAATATGTTAGAAGGATTACTATTAAATCAACGATATGATATACAAAATATTCAAATTCCTGAATTTCATAAAGCTGATGAAGAACTTGCAAAACAATTGAAAGAAACTATTATGTGGTTTTCCGGAGTTTGGAGATAATCTGCACTCCAGTCACTATGTCGCCTTTGAAGAACTATTATGATAAAAAGATAACAGCATTTTAAAATGGAATAAGGGGAGATACCGCCTAATTATAAATGCAGTATCTCCCCTGAAAGTTCTATAGTTTCATATGTACTCGGTGCTCTGAAACCGTCTAGCAGAATCAAGCTTCCGCTTGCCGCCGTCTGTTTTTATGTATACCTGGCCTTTTGAGGTAGCATATAAAAAAAGATTCCTATATATAAATCGCCCGGTATAGATTTGCTTCATCTACAAATAATATTTTTAAATCAAAACAGGAGGTATTGCAATGAAAGCTATCGTATATGATGGGCTGCAGAAAGTGGAATGCAGATCCGTAGAAGATCCCAAAATAGAAAAAGAGGATGATGTCATCGTAAAAGTTACTTCTACAGCAATCTGCGGATCGGATTTACATTTAGTGCACGGCTTAGTAAAAGGAATGTATGACGGGTATGTGCTGGGTCATGAGACTATGGGTATTGTTGAAGAAGCCGGGAAGGAAGTGAAACATCTGAAAAACCGCGACCGGGTGGTAATCCCCTTTCCGGTGGCATGCGGACATTGTGAATTCTGTAATAAAGGAGAGTACAGTCAGTGCGATAATTCAAACGATTACGCTGAATCGGGGGGATTATTTGGTTATAGTAAATATCATGGAAATTACGCCGGTGGTCAAGCAGAATATATCAGAGTACCTTATGCCAATGTAGGGCCAAAAAAAGTTCCGGAGGAATTGACAGATGAGCAGGTTTTATTTGTAACAGACGTCCTGCCCACTTCTTATTGGGGGACTGAAATAGCAAATGTAAAAGCCGGAGATACCGTAGTTGTATTAGGCTGCGGCCCCATAGGACTGATGACGATCAAATGGTGTATTCAAAAAGGAGCCGGCAGGATTATTGCAGTGGATCGTGTGGGATATCGCCTGAACCATGCAAGAAGCTATGGTGTGGAAGCAATAAATTTTGAAGAGTATGAACAAGTAGGCGAGTATATAAAAGAAATCACTCACGGAGGTGCTCACTCTGTTATTGACTGTGTTGGTCTGGATGGCAAAACCTCTGTTGTGGAAAAAATCGAAACGGCGCTTAAGCTGCAGGGCGGATCAAAGTCAGCCATAGAAACAGCTTCCCAATGTATCAGAAAAACGGGAACCGTAGCCCTGGTAGGCGTCTATGGCAATAAATATAATAATTTCCCTCTTGGAAACTTTTTCTCCAAGAATATTTCCTTAAAAATGGGACAGTGCCCTGCCACCAGATATGTGGATTTGATACTGCAGAAGATTCAAAAAGGTGAATTTGATGCCACAGATATCATCACCCATAAGCTTTCCTTAGAAGAAGGAAGCCACGCGTATAGTATTTTTGATAAAAAAGAGGATGGCTGTATTAAAGTAATTTTAAAGCCATAGTATCCCTTATGTGATCCTTTTGCTTTAGCGCATACCTTTTGTTAACTGTTTGGGGTTTTGTCCTTCGGCTTAGTTTCCCCCGGCAAAACCCCTGCCTTCATATTTACATAATGGAAGTACATCCTTCTATCTGCGAATCAGTGTATCACCAAAATGTTCCCTGACGATTGCATCCAACTGCGCTGTAATATCTGTAAACGGCAAGTTCAAATCCAGCGTTTTTACACTGACCTTATTTCCATGCATCCGATAGACATTATTTGGCTGAATCTCTTCCTCTGTTTTTGCATACAGCAGCATACCTGATACCTCATTGGGCTCATCCCCAAATGCATAATGCCGGTTTTTTACATAGGTAAAAATCTGATACAGGTTGTTTGAATGCAACGTATGCTTGTCATACTGTTCCTGCGTAGTACGGGCATAGTACTTTGCATCGATGATGAGCACGGTATTGCCCTTTTGAAGATGTATATCAGTCCTCATTTTGGGCAGCATCGTCCTGATATCATCGTCCAGTGCCCACGAAATTTGAGACGCGTCTGCTGATAATGACGGAAAATGCTGAGAATAATACGCTAATATAAATTTTTCATACAAGCGGCACATTCTCTGTTCGTCTATAAAAGACGCAAGTTTATACTTACCCTTCTCGGTGCTGATTAGCATTCCTTCCAGGATCATCTGGCAGATACCTATCAGCACTCTGTATGTCTGATTATTTCTCTGAAATCGTATTGATGTCCACTGTATGGCTGACGGCTCAAGGATATCCACTCCGGAAAAGAACAGCATTTTTTTCTTCAGGTCATCTTTGTAATTTGACTTCACCTTGCAGTTTCGAAGTAAAAGCATTACCGTTGTTTTTATAATCTGGTTGAGTGTATTGTTCTCTGACAGCTCATCAAAATCACAGGTCAGCACCCTTTCATGCCCCAGCCTGTTTCGGATCGTGCCCGGCATATTAATTTTTCCGCGCATGGCAGGCAGTTCAGCCTGGCAGTTCCTATATTCCCGATACAGTCCCTGCTTAAGCTGCAGTCCAATCCCCTTTGACAATATTGCCGAAAAGAGATTATACATGTCATCAAACTCCTCCGCCGCCACCTCTTCATAAACGGACTGGTTCAGTATTTTAAATGCATAGGACAGCATATAGTATATATTTTTTATTACTATGCCCTTATCCTTCTTCATTGAAATACTCCCTGCAGAATATTTTCCCAGCGCTGATATGTGGGCTTATCGTCAAACCAATATTCGCTCAGCATTGGCAGAATATCAAAATCAACAATGTCCTTCAGCCATTCATCCGTACATTCCGAAATATTGCAGAAATAGCTGTGCCCTATGCAGAATCCTTTCCCCAGTGAGGTATCTGCACTAATTTCCTCATTTAGCTGTTTGATTTTTTCGATGAGTGCGTCAAAAGTATCGTTGGCAAGGCTTTTCTGATACTTAATGAAACCCTCAGACGTGAATCCCGGCTCCATATCGAAAAAGCTAAACCGGCGGCGCAGCGCGTAATCGATCATTGCCAGGCTTCTATCCGCCGTATTCATCAAGCCAATGATATGGAGACGTTTGGGCACTGAAAAACTCAGTCCGTTATAAGCTAAAGTGGCGCTTGTTCCACGATAACCGCACTCAATCAGCATAAGCAGTTCACCGAATATCTTACTCATATTGCCGCGATTGATCTCATCTATTATAAAGTAATAATCTTTATCCGGATGATTTGCAGCTTTTTTACAGAAGCCATAAAAAACTCCATATTTCAATTCGAAGCCATCGTCAACAGGTTTGTACCCCATCATAAAATCTTCGTATGAGTAATTCTGATGGAACTGCACGAATGCAATGCGGTCATCGTCCTTCTCACCCATCATTGCATAAGCCAGGCGCTTCGCTGCATATGTCTTGCCCACACCCGGAGCCCCCTGCAGAATAATATCCTTTTTCCTTCGAAGGACAGAAGCCAAACGCTCGTACTTATCCCCTGTCATATATACTTGATCAAGAAATTCTTCCCTGGAATATTTAGGTAAGGTATCTGCCGGAACCGGCGCCGGATTCTCCTCACGGATCAAATCCAGGATAAATTCATATTCGCCCTTTGTCAGCTTAAACAGGCTGCCCTGCTGCATAGAAAAATACTCCATACGTTCCAGCTCCTGGCAGGCTTTAAGGGCTGCGTAATCAATCGGTGATGATAAGCCTTCTATTTTTTCGAAGTATATCTTCTCTCCATCCTGCTCTGCAGTAACTCTGGCAATTGCTACAATCTGCTTCACCGGCGTAGACTCATACCCAATCACCATATCACCGGCCTTTGCATCCAAAAAGTTCTGAAAGATCCTGCGCTTATTCCCGTTATCATTGTAGAGCGTATAATCCTGTATCCCGCCGACAGGCATGCCTGAGATACTCCAGATTTTGGGATTGGCATTTAAAAACCAGTAATGCCTGCCTGAAGTATCATTCTTAAGCAGCTGGCCCACTGTTATATCGAAATACGGCTTCAAAATCACTGCTTCAAACAACTGCTTATCTGCATCCCCCACCTCTATACAGGTGGAGTTATCATTAGGTGTCCACCATTTTTGCTTTCCCGTATAAGGTTTGGTGTCACAAGATTCCGCGATAGCCGTATAAGAGCGCTGATACCATCCATTCTGTTTCTCCTGGTTCAGCTCTGCTTCATCAGAATCAATTCTTCCCAGCAGGCGGATGCTGTTCCCACGGCATAGGTAAAAATAGTCACCCTTTTTCATGTTGGCCATAAAGCTTTCCCCCTGGGCAGTTTTGCACCTCGCCTTAGCCGCTGTGTCCTTATGTACCACAACCACGTGTTTTTTTAGAAAAGCTGCTGCTTCGTCATCGGTAATGCAATCCATGCCATGACTGATTTTCCAGATTGCAGGTGAAAGGTTCGCATACAAATCCACCTGGGATAAATCAATTCTTTTTAATGCCTCTGCCAATTCTTCACGAAGCCTCCACACATAAGAACCATCCTCGTCCTTTTTGGCATTTTTGCCAACATAAAGCACCGGCCACCAGCGTGAACTTTCATCCTCCCTCTGCATAACCGGGCATCCTGTTTTTTGCACTACCCGCTTAGCCAACGCAGATGAGCCTGCATTGTAAAAGTTCCTGCTCTCTCCATATTTGATGGATAACTGCGTACACGTGGCCTTTCCGCCATAGGCAAGCATTCTCTTCATTATCTCCAGACTGCTGGATGTAAAAACCTCGTCATCTTCAAGAAGTGCTTCCCATTCATCAGCAGAAAGCGCCGGTGTATAATCCAGCGGCCACCATTCATCGGCATCCGGCTGAGAATCCTGTTTTCCAACATATCTGCTGATGTAAAACCCAACATCGATGGTAAGAGTGTGAAGCTCCGGGTCCGAATAACAGGTCCCGCTCAATTGGGAATTGAGGAGATCCTTTAGCTCATTGTCCTGCTTCAATTCCTTACAGATTTCATCATAGAAAGCAATGAAATTACGGATATTTTCAGCAAACGCTCCCCTTTTAAAATGATAATCACTTTCCAGTTCATCTGCTATTACTCTAATCTCACCCAGCTTATAAATGTAGTACTTATCGGGATATCGCAGCCACATGTAGGTGCAGATCGCGTTCTCATGCTGATAGTGCTGTGCTGCACCATTCCCGTATCTCTCTAACAGAAAACCAGACTTCTGCTTAAAGTTCGCAACACGCTCGTATGTATCCCTGCTCTCGTCAAAGAGCTCAATAAACATGGAGCGAACTTCTTCAGGAGCGAGTTCAGCAAACTTCGTAATCATCCGAGCCGGGAAGTTATTCGCAGAGGCAAGAAGATTTCCTGTTTGCGACAGAGCCTTCCTGATCATCTGTGCAAAATCATCCGCGTTGACATCCCAATTCATCTGAAAGCACTTAACCGCTTCCCATTTATATTTTTCCTCCGGCCACTGCTTCTGCACAAAATCCTTTTTGTACCCGGCAAGCGCCTTTTTCAACAGAATTTTGTTAAACATAATTTCTCCTCTTTATCCTTTGTTTTCGTGATACCACGTCCTTATGTCTCTTCGATGTTCCGTATGTACCTGCATTTCGGATACTTGGAGCAGCCATAGAATCCACGACCGGCATTCGCGCCCTTTTTTGCCTGGCGAAATGCAAGGGCACTTCCGCAGCGGGGGCAGATGAGAGAAGTGTCCTGCTGCTCTGTCTTGTTATACTTTTTGTGAATGCGCTCTATATGAGCCGCCTTAACCGCCTGATCCGCATGGGTCAATACTTCCAGCATATCATACAAAGCTTTCACCTTAGTCTCGTCTGCTGCGTCATTTGCATGATCCCAAATATCTCTCACCGCTGCGTATAGCCGATCCCTTTTGATAACACGGATATCAGAACTCTCTACCGTTACCTTTTTCAGTTCGCACCGTTCTGAAAATACAACTATTGAAAATAGTGGAATATCCTCCCCAAGGTATTGTCCAAGCCACTTGATATGCGTTCGATTCTGCTTAATAGGATTATAAAATCGGTTTTTTTCCCGATTCGGCAGCATGGCTGTCCAATAAGTATCTTTCTCATCCCCAAAAATCCAGCCTGAATAATTTTTACTCTCTATGACGAAGATTCCCTTTTGGGTAATAAAGACTACATCGATCTCCGATGTCTCGCCATTATCCTTCGGCACATAAATGTTGCGAAGTACCTGACCCTTTCGGCCAAGCAGTTTCACTAAGTTAAGCTCCCTCTCTGTCAATTTCTCTCCACGCCGTCCCACCCAGTTTGCATCAAATATACTGTCTAACAATACGTCTAAAAGTCCCTTTGACATACTATCCCCCCGCATCTATGGTACAGTCTAAAAAATATCTAAGTACTCTTGTGTATGTTTATAGTTCCATCTCATATCTTTCTTTTTCCTTTTATAACCGCAGGACTAGTCTCTGACAGGGATAATCAAATACTATCAAGTTTTCATCATCCACAAATCCGCAGGCATGATAACATGCTCTGGCAGATATTCCTTTCGGGTCCCCCTCCCGGAAGGTAACTACAGAAATGATATCTCCGGAAGTAAACCATTCAACCATTTTCACAATCAATCTTTTAGCCACACCCTTTTTACGATACTCTGGATGCACAGCAAGGAAGGACAGTTCTTTTGTTTCTTTTGAGCACATAAGCAGCCCTGCTATTCTCCCGTCTTCCTCTTCCATAATAGCTTCCTCTTTCCTGACAGCATTGTGTACTGCCTGTAAAAATTCTTTTTCTTTATAACCGGCAAAATCATCTTTTACCAGTTCCATCATGGACACTATTTGTCTTTCATCACTCTTGGTTACATATCTTATCAATTTTGCTCCTTCTCTCCATATAACGTTCTCTATACCTTCGATAATTTTTTATAATCGGTAAACAGAGGCGTCACCTGCCCCTTTAACAGCCTCCATCTTTCCTCTATTCTTCCTTGTATTTTTTAAAATTCTCTATCTGCATAATGTGATCGGCTTCATTCTCTTCCTTCGTTTTTGTTGGGTCATCACGTTCATAGCGTTGGCACGGCAATTCCTCACATTTCCCGCAATGCTCGTATTTCTTTTGATTGATACAGCACTCATAAATATCACAGCAGTTTTCCCCTGTATATTCCAGCCAGAATACCTTGCCCTTGATCTCCCGGCATCCCCGGCACTCCGTTGGGTAATACTCACAATCGGAACATATGGTACCGCAGCAGCTCATCTTTTTTTCCATATACACTTTCTCCCTATCATATATTATGCTGACACGCAATGCCGCCTGCCTGTGTCCTTATTAACCGGCAGGCTTTCTGCACACTGGCATAGCAGCGAACATTTTAGCTTTTACCACTACAGATTTATTTTCTTGCGGAAAAAAATAATACCGTACCTGTTATGTAGGTTTCAATGTCAGAAAAACCAGCCTGCTCAAAAAACAGATGCAGTTCTTTTTGGCTATACACCTTTACGTCACCGGTTTTGGAAAATGGAAATACCACCACATTGGCAATCCACCTTACTGCCGGAAGGAAAAATGGCTCGGCAATAAAGACTCTCCCGTTTTTCTTCAATACCCGCATACATTCCCTGGCAAAAGCCTGGGGAGTCTCAAAATGATGAAATGCGCAGGACACTGTAATGACGTCCACGCTCTCATTTTCATAACTGAGAGGAGCACAAGGCCCCACTGCAAATGTGCAGCCCGGGTATTTTGCCCTGGCAGCAGCTATCATATTTTCAGAAATATCCACCCCAAAAGCGTGTATCCTCTCCTTTTTTGAGAGTTCCCCAAGCAAATGCCCATTGCCGCAGGCAACGTCCAGAACAGTGTCGCCTTCCCTGAGCACAGCGTTTTTAATTATCTCTTCTTTGTGGGGTCTTGTGTAACTGCCCTCTGGCGCAGAGTCATATTCCCACGCCATGGCATTGTATACTTTTTGAGACTGTTCCGTCTTTTTTCCCAAATCGATTCCTCCAAAATTCTATTTCCTGCTGAATTCAGTTTACTACATTTGAGATGAAGCGTCCATAAAAGCAGTTGTCCGGGTATGAAAAAAATGTCTGGCACTTGTTTTGCCAAACAAAATAAAGGGATTTGCCGGATGGTATTTTTTGTCCGGCAAATCCCTCTTTTTAAACTATTCGGTGTTATCTCTGTATCCCTTAGGGCGAAACCTTATTTACCCCATCTCTTAATCGGTTCAACATATGTGAAATGGCAAACATAAGGGTCTCATAATGCATATAATCAAGAATATTTCTATCCACAAGGATTTGCAGACTTGCGGGAAATTCTTCATCGGATTCCCAAAACCTTAAAACTACCGGAAGAAAAGGAAACAAATCGAGCTCATAGGCAACATCCCCCTTTTCCACCTTTCTTCCCTTAAGCCTTTCACATGCACGGGCCAAGGCATCCTTTTTCCCGTCGAAATACTTCCCGGCCTCCTGAAAAAAATCGCTTCCTTTTGCCAATGTGCCGCCCTGTACTGCAGAAAGACTTCCCACATTCACCCACTCACAGGCGAGATGGCAGTTCTCTTTGGAGCAGCAGAGCACATCATATAAGGTCATGGCTTCGTTGTAGTCAGCCTCTCCTTCCGTTTGAAAAGCATCCTCCGACCAGCTTACCTGCCCGTTCCGACGGCTGATACGATATTGCCGGTTCAGACAACAAATATACAGATAGTTTTTGTCCTGCACCAGTCCAAACTTCCGGATCATCTCTTCCTGATCGTATTGCAGGAATACATCTGCCATATTGTTTTTCATTTTTTCATAATTGGAAATTCCCTGTTTGATTTTCATATACTTCCTTTATCCTTTTCTCCTGATCTTTCCTGGCATCCTCATCTGCATTTGAAGTACTATCAAAATAGTATCATTCTCTTTTTTATTTGTAAACTGTTGATGAGACGCGGTATCTCTCTTCTGCGATCTCCTATGGGAAGCCGGCTGTGGAGGTGCCGGATTCCATTTAAACCGATAACGACTAGCAAATGTATAACAATATTATACTATAAGTTTATGCTGGAGGTAAAAATAGTATATTTCTGTAACTGCAAACATTTGGTTCTACTCTATCCATAACAGGGCTGCTGAAGCGGGAAGATAGAAAAGGAGAGTCGCTGGAAAAGGGCTTTCATGGGGACAAATCTACTGTCTCATCTAAATAGGCTATTCTGCATTTTTTTAATCAACGCTATATCAGCCGGCAGCCAATCTACACTATATAATTCATCTTTGTTAAGCCATCTTCCTTCTTCCGCTTCTTTGAGAATAATTTTTCCATCTACCACAACACACCAGAAGCAATCCATTCTTAAATGGAAAGTAGGATAATCGTACTCAACCGTATCAATCAATGCACCGACTTCGACTTTTACATCAAGTTCCTCTTGCATTTCTCTTATCAGAGCCTGCTGTGGTGTTTCACCGTCTTCAATTTTTCCTCCGGGAAATACCCATTGTCCCTTGAATTCACCATATCCTCTGGCAGTGGCAAAAATCTTAGTTGTACTTTCGAAAGAATCACAAATAACTGCCGCTACTACTTTTGTTGTTTTCACCACATTATTCCTCTAAATGCTGTTTTCTTAATCTGAACTTATACTCTTTGCGAACATTTCCGGATTCATCTTTGTCATCTTCGTATGTATAATTCACCAAAGAAAATACGCCTTGATAATAATATTCCTGTGGTGAGAACTTAACAAACAAATGTATTATTTTTCCGTCACGCTCTGCATCTACAATTGCTCTGTTACCAATAGTCATCTTCTGGTCGCCAGTTTTTCCTTCGCCAGAATACATATAATCCCCATCAGAAGTCCAATGGTCATGATATACAAAACCAGCCTTCTTTCTATCTACCGAGGAAATAAGAACTACAGTCGACGATGTTCTATTAATTCCCCGACCAAAGCCAGCAATCTTAATTCCAAATTGTTCTTCTACTTGTTGATAGGTGAGAATAGGCTGTCTTGCTAAATGCCTTACATTATAATCAGGGCCAAATCCATCCTCAATTCTTTTTCTATTTCTTTTCACAGGAACATCAGTTATGCGGCGTTCTTCTTCCGTCTTACGTGCTTCCTCTGTTGCTTGTTGCTGCACTTTTGTAGCCAGTTTTTTGTTATTGACTTCTTCCATAATTTCAGCTTGCACCGATGCATCTTCGGCCTCTATAAACTGTTCAAAGGCATCTGGGTATATAAACTTTGATTCCTTAGCTACAAATTTGATTGTCAGATGGTTGTCTGAAGCCTCAGTTATTATACCTATACCATAAACCTTATGTTTTACTTTTACATTTAATAAATCTGTAATCCTCACAATAATAATCCACCTTATGCCTTATAAATTTCTAGTGCTTCTGTTGCCATTCTGTCATCGTTAGGTGTAAGATATCGAATTTCCACTGTGGTCATTTCCGTAACTTCCCATTTTTTCTATGAGCAGTTTACTACATTTACGTGAACCGTCCATAATAGGAGTAGCCTTTGGGGTATGGTATTCATCACACAAAAAGCACTTTACATTTCTGTGATGACAATAGAATTCATGAATGCAATTCCCTATGATCCCACGTATCGTTGAGCCCAAGTAGGCTGGAAGTATCCCTCCTCTTAAACATTCATAACTCACATGTAACGTTAATATTTTCATAAACTCAAACATAGCAATAGGATCCTCCTGACATCCACCTCAAAGTTAATCCGTATTTTCATCCAGTTATGACAATTTACAATCTCAGAATAAGTGTCTCATCCTCAAACAATCTTCTGGTATTCGTATCTTTATCACTTTTCTCCAAACATAAAATCCGCTATTTTTGCTTACCCTTCATAAAATAACTCTTTCGAATTCTTAATATCTGCAGGTTTTAATGTTCAGAAATAACCCAACCGTTTTTGCCGAATTTTTTGCTTCATTCAATCTTAGATGTATATTTTTCCTCAAATTCAGTTTCAGTTAATCCCAGCTTTAGAGGCTCCGGCATCTTGTTAAGCAAATTCTTCCATTCAATTAGTTTATCACTGAGTTCTCGAAATTTTGCTAATACTTCTGGAGATATCGCTCTCAATCTATTCAATAGGTAAAAAGCAACCGTACAGTTACCTTGATAAAACTTTTGCTATCTAGTTCCACTACTGTGCTGATTTAATAACCTTCCTCAAATATTCTTTTAATGCACCACTGTATATTCTCACTCAAGTTTCTGCTTTCTTCTTGCCCCATTGCTCCTGATAAGGTTATCGCCGCTTCTACTTCCTTAACCCATTTCTTCCACAATCCCAGAACACCCCTGAAAATACCCAACCCCATCTCATCCATAAGGAAAAGGCGCAAAAGCTAAAAGCCTTCACGCCTCACCACACGACAACTATCCGATCTCACCTAGTCATCATTTAACACTCTTTTGCAACAGGACAATGCTTTCCACGGTATTACCAGATTCCCACAAAATCAAACCTTGACTCTACCATCCTTAAATATTATTTAGCGGACATACATCTTTTAATTTAAATGAATAGTATTCTCTACACATTAATGAATCCTAAACTCATCCAAAATAACTGCTGCATACTCATAATTTAAATCAATCAATATTTCGAGTATATCTTCATATGCTTCAATAAGTTCTTGATCCTGTTTAATTTTATCACTATGTGTAATAAAGGACTTAAGAATAATCAATTGTATTACAACTTCTTGTTCTTTCACTGACTTTTTAAATTTATTTCTCTCAGCTTTCGCATTTTGAAAACTATTTTTAATTGAAATTAATATTTCCGGCAATAATTCATCTATATGCATTTGATAAGTCGTTCTCAACAGTTCTTTGATATGATATTTTCCATACTTTGTAAATTGCTTATTCAAAAATTGCTTATCCGCATACGAATAATTTGTTTTAATTTTGCTCCAGTCTCCCACGCAATATCTAGTTACAGAAAACATAAGAGATTTGTATAACTGTATTCGTACATATTCTTCATCAATAGCATTTACTTTATTCTCAATATATGATATTTTCTTTTTACACAAATTTCTTCTTTTCAAGTCAACATATGAATCAAAAAATTCACACAAGAAATTCCCAAAAATATCTTGATAGAACTCAATAGTATCTGATGTAAATTTCGAAAAATCGATTCCTTCAAATAGTATATCTATTGCCATTTTTGCGTCACTTTGAGCTTGTACCATTTCTCTCTGAAACAGTTCAACAATTTCATATTCTTGGTAAGCATCAAAAATAACATGAGTATTGTGATTTTTTTCACTATATTTCCAAATATCAATCACACATAATAAGATATTATGAATAACCATTCTAAAAGATTCGTTAATAAAATTTAGGCCGCAATTTGCAACATAGCATAACGTTGATATATCATATTTACTCATATCAAAAGTGTTTACCTTAAAAGATTCTTCCTGAAACAGATACTTAATAATTATCTCATCCTCGTGACCAACATAAGTGTTTCCATCATCATCTTTGATATAACAGTCTACAACTGACAATTTCGGTTGCATATTAGGGCTAAATATAAAGTCAGTTTTTTTCTTGCTCGCTATCATATAATTAGCATTGTATTTTTGATGCTCCATCTGATCTTCAGCTAACTTAATAATTGTATTAAATACCGCTTGCGCCAAAATATCATGATTAGCCAAATATTTCTTCATATATTTAGTTATTTCAGCAATAACTCCATGGTGCTTCCTATGCATCACACAGTCCAACATTATTTTCTTTATCTTATTTTTTATCTCGATAGCAATGTCATTTTCCAATTGATTCAATAAAACCGGCACAAGTGCAGTATCCCCTAAAAAGCTTCCATTAGAAAACAACTTCTCTATTCCGTCAATCCATATTGTGCAAAATTTCTCCCTTTTTTCTTTCTCCAACTCTGGATGATTGATTGCACCAGCAATAAGAAGTATCAAAAGATTTTCATATTGGAATGCCACATCTGTATTTTTCATCAACTCTAAAACAACGTAAATTGCATCAAGAATTGATAGCAAATCAATCTGTCCAGATACCATATTATCATTGCACTTTTTAATCGCTACATTTAATTTCTGCTCAGGTTCATTGATTTTTTCTTGTTTTAAAACAATTTTTTCCGCTTCCCCAGATACTTTGGGTTCTAACATAATTACGTTTTCGGCTATCTTAGTTGCTTTTGCACCACGCATATCCATTTTCTGAATCTGTAAATAATCCCGTGCATTCTCTTCATCATTTTTTATGATCGAATATAAATAGTCTAAAATCCCATAGCTCTTATCCTGTATAATCGAATCAAAAAATATTTGTGCATGAGATACATATTCTTGTATACTTAAATTACATTTTTTATCCAATTCATATCTATCTTTAAGTTCAGGTATTCCCATGGTCTTAAAAATTTGCCTTTCAAGCAATTCTTCTGTCGGATTTTTATGGAACAACGCATATCTTGATATATCCCAATGAACAAGTTCTATACTTGTCGCTAAGTCCAAAGCATAGCCTGGTAATTCTTTTTCAAAATGGATTCCTATACTCTCAATAATTGTAAGCAATGCTATATTATTTGATTTTGCATAGATAGTTTCTTTTACATAATTCGAAAACCCAATCAAGAATTCCTGCTCCTTTTTCCAAGTCTCCAAACTATTTATTATAGCTTCTTTAAGACAAAAAATAACATCTCCTATTATCGTAGGGACATTGTGGTCTCTAATCCCTGCAAGCCACATATTTCCATTTCCCCAGTATTCCTTTAGCGTATTACTCTCATTAATTCTTACTTTGATTTGTATTACATTTTCAGGAGCATTGGCTGCATATTTAGATATTACTTTATTTATAAATCCAATTGTCCAATGAAATCCCACTTCAAAATTCAATCGAAACAAATTCCACAAAAACACATTATCGTACACTGTTCTATATGAAAAATCATAATGTTCAGCCTCTTTACCTAATCCATATTCAGGCCCCTTAGACAATCTACCAATATTATAAAAATTCAATTCCTCAGTATCCACACTTACACATAACCATAATGTGTCAGCTATCGAACACAATTCACTTGCCAATCTGATTACCAAGGCAGGATAAGCATTCTTCAATGTCCATTCCATAATATCTTCTGATTTTCGCCTGTTTTTTGTGTCTCCATTTGTATAATTACAAATTAATAAATCAAAAAAACTTTTTAACCAATCTTCTGAATTATCTGCCATTCGATAAAGCGCTTCCAAACAAGATGATATTTCATCTATGATTTTATAATAGCTTTCTTTTCCAGATTCCTGCATTGAATATTCCACATAATATTCCATCATAGTACACGCATCAGAAGCAACTATAGATACTCTATTCTCTTGCTTCGCATAATCTAAACACAGCTTAATAATATCATCTCTCCCGATGATATCCCGTTTGTAAATTTCTTCATTTTTCAAAAGTCGAATAATGCATGGCCTTCCATTACCAATAGGAGTTAATGTGATTTGTGGCAACCCTTGCCCAATATGTATTAACTTGCCTTCAAATGCAAATAAATTAATACTATTCACAAATTCCTGTAGTATACCTTGTTCTAAAATTTCAAGCCCTTGCTCTTCAAAATAATTATCGCAAAACCTTGATTTAACAATTCCAATTTCTGTTTGCCTTTTCCAACTTTGAGGAATTTCATCGGAGAAGGTAAGACTATATAAAAATTTATCTCTATTTACTTGTATAAACATTTTATTCGAAATCCAAATCTGATATCGTCTATACACACAACGCCCGAGATTTTCTATTTCATCGTAAAAATTCTTATACTTTCCTTTACACAAATCAAACGCTTTATCAAAATAGTGTTCAAAGCAAATATCTTCGAAAATATCATACTTTACTATGAAACAAAAACCATCGGATAGCCAAAAAAGCGCATACTATCCCTATTAAACTTTTAATCGTCCATTTTGA